>NZ_AUBC01000059.1 GCF_000429045.1 Salinarimonas rosea DSM 21201 | reverse complement strand
CCCCTTCCCGCGCAGCAAAGTAGTGCCGACTGGAAGCGCCCGCCTACGGGCTTCCCTGCGCCTCTGAGGGGCTGCGCCGCACCCGAGAGACGGTCATAGCCGAGACGCCGTGCCGGGCCGCCGTCGCCCGCGTTGACAGGCCGGCCGCGAGATCGGCCCGGATCGCCGACACCACCGTGTCCTCCAACCGCGCCCGCCCACCTTTCGGCTTCCTCGATGCGAGCGCCCGCAGGCGATCGTTCTCGGCTTCGAGCGCACGGATCACAGCGGACTGCTTCTCGATCGAGGCGAAGGCCCGCACGTTCGCATCGGCGAGCCGGTATGCCGCTTCCACCCACGCCTCTTTCCCGCTTCCGGGTCCGCGAGCCGGGGGCAGGTTCAAGGTCTCGATCTCGATGCCGTGCATCGGGTCCGCGCTCATGGTCCTGCCCTCATGCCTGGATCGCGTAACGTATCGCACTGTTACAGCCGCGGCGGAAGGGCAGGTGGGGTCACAGGATGGCGTTTCCCGCCGCACGGGAAGCCCGTGGGCGGCTTTCGATGGGTTCAGGTAGGGCGGTATACCCCGCACCCCTTCTCGGCCGCTGGTGAGGCTCCTAGACGGCTTCTCTCGGGTGCGCTCCTCGACGGGGTTTTGCCGCCCCTAAAAAAGGTCGGGATAGGCTCCCGCCCGCCCGTCGTTTTTTCCCGCAAGGTCCGTCACCCGTCGCGCGAACGGCCTGGATCAGCCGGCGCAGGCGACGGGGCGGATTTCAAATCGGGCTTGATCCCTTGTCCTGCATCGGTTCCGAGGTGCATCGCGGACTGAAAAATAATCAACGATTATTCATCCGGCGCATTGCATCACGGCAAAGAATAGCAGCCGATAGCCATCGGATCGGGGCCGATCGCACCGGGGACGTGGGTAGGAAATGGCAAGGTCGCGGCCCGGGTTTCAGTTGCGGTTTCCGGCGCAGTACGCGCACGCGCGCGAGGGCCGCGGATGCGAGAGGCGCCGTGTGCGAGGTGCAGGGCACGGTGCCGCTTGGTTGACGAATGTTGACATCCCGCACCCGCGGTGAGGGCTGGATAGATAGGCGGGTGGAAA
>NZ_AUBC01000057.1 GCF_000429045.1 Salinarimonas rosea DSM 21201 | reverse complement strand
CCCTGCCGATGGACGCGATCGCCGCCCGCGCTGGCGTGTCCCGGACGCTGGCGAAGGGCGCGTTGCGCATCGCCCGGTCTCTCGGCCTGGTGCGGGTGACGCATCGCCCACGGCCGGGGCAGAAGCACCTGCCGAACCTGATCGAGATCACGGATCGCGCCTGGTGCGCCTGGATCGCCGCTCGTCCGCAGACGGATAGGGGGCAGAAGCCTGCCCACCACGGATACAGGTCTCTTCGAGAAAAGAGACGGCAAGCGGCTGTGCAAGACTTCGGGGATAGCGAGGTGCAGGCCCTTGCATCCGCGCACATAGGCTTGCACAAGTGTTCAGCGTCCGTTCCCACAGCCGCACGAGGGCACGATGGCCGATCTCGATCAACACGCTCTGCTCACGCTCGATGAGGCCGCGAAGCACCTACGTGTCTCCCGCCGCCACCTGATGACGCTCCTCTCGGACGGGAAGGGGCCGCCCACCGTCGCGCTCGGCCGGCGCAAGCTGATCCGCCCGGCTGCGCTCGATCGATGGCTCGCCGAACGCGAAACCGCAGCCGCCTGAGGCCCGCCGCGATGGGGCTCGAAAGGGTGTCAGAACCGGCCGGAAATTCGTCTCCGGCGAAACGCTCGGCGCGCTTGGCTGAAACCGTTGCGCCGCAAGCGTTGCGCACCGCCCGGTCCGCTGGATCGGCTCGCACGCCCTCTTCTAGCGTAGAACACGGAAACCGTGCTCGCCGGCGTAGATCGAGGAGGAAGCGTGGTCCGCGAGGCTCGACGCGGCTCGAGTGGTGGCAGGTCCGCGAGATCGATGATTTAGCCCATCGCGCTCGCATGGCCGGCGTCCCGTTCAACGCGATGGTGACGGCCCGCGCCCGCGGCGCGACGGACGCCGAAGGCAAGGCGCTGGTGCGCAAGCTGGTGTTCCGCATCGGCCGCAAGTTCGGCGAGAACGGACACGAGCTGATCGGCGTCATCGTCTACGAGCGCGAGCCGGGGACGGTGCACCTGCACGCGCACGTCCTGCTGCACGTTCCGCCGCGGGCATGGAAGCTGATCGAGGCTTTCAACCGGGCGGACGGCGAGGTGCATGTGCGCCGGGCCGATGCGGATGCGATCGAGTACGTGACGAAGCAACGGCAGTGGCTCGGTCCCGCAGCCGAGAAGGCGATCGGCCGCCGCTGGATTGCGAGTGCCCGGATCGAGGGGCCGCGCTACACGCCCACCACCGCCGCCAAGGCGCTTCTTGCACGAGAGGGCGCGGCGCAGCCGGCCGCGCCCGTCCCGGCCCCTGTGCAGCCTGCCGCCGGCGCGCCCACGATCGAGGCGCAGCCCATCGCCGCCGTGGTCGAGACGCCCGCCGTCCGCACGGTCGCGATCGAAACCGCGGCGATCCCGAGCATGACGAACGCGCCCGCCTATCAACTCGCCCTCGCCCTGGATCAGCCGGCGCAGCCGCGCGCGCCCGATGACGAGTGGGTGCACCACGAGCGCGCCGCCCGCGGTCTCACGCAAGCCGAGTTCGGGGCTCTCGGTGGCATCCGTCAGCCGCACGTCGCGAACGTGGAACGGGCGCACGATCGCCTGCGCTACCGCACCCGACGCGAGATCGCCTATCGGCTCTCCCTGCTGGATCAGGGCAGGATGGCGGCATGACGAACCACGACGCCCACCGCCTCGCCGATCTCGGGTCCTGGTGCCAGGCGCACGCGGCATGGCTCGATCCGCTGATGCGCCCGCCCGCGCAGGATCAGCCGGCTCGCATCGTGGTCCCGGTGGATGATCTCGCCCGCTTCCTCGATGGGCTCGCCCGCCTCGGTCCCGAGCTGCACGAGATCGCCGCCCGGATTGAGGCCGCGGGCGCAGCCCGTCCGCGGCTGCGCGTCGTCGGGGGGAAGGCCGTTCGCGACGAACCTGTGCGGATGTGATGGGTCTGGAAAAATTCTGCCCTCGCCGTCCGTCGTTGCACCCCGTTGCAATTGCCCCCGGGGCAGCGGGGGTTAAAGCCCGAA
>NZ_AUBC01000056.1 GCF_000429045.1 Salinarimonas rosea DSM 21201 | reverse complement strand
CACGGAGCCCTTGCCGGGAGACCACCCGCCGCGTACCTCTCGGCCTGAGCTGACGGGAGCCCCGCCGCGTCTCATATGTGCTGACCCCGGACAGCCCCTTTCACCGGCCGACCTCGCGCGATAGATTGCCGACACGGGTACGCTCCGGGAGATCTCGGCATGTCGTGGATCGCGTCGTCGCACATGGCCCGCAGGGGCGTCTCCGGAGGCAAGGCGAACGGCTGCCACAGGCTGAGCGAGGCCGATCAGGGCGCCTTCCACTACGTCTACGGCCCATATGCTGCGCCGGTCATGCGCGTCGCGCCCGGCGACGTGATCGAGGTCGAGACGCTGGACGCCTTCGGCGGGGCGGTGCGGACGGAGGAGGACCTGCCGTCGCAGGTCCTCCACATGCCCTACGTGAACCCGCAGAACGGCCCGATCGCGGTCGAAGGTGCGCAGAAGGGCGACGTCCTGTGCGTTCACCTGCACTCCATCCTTCCGCGCGGGCCGCAGCCCGCCGGTACGACGGCGCTGATCCCCGAGTTCGGCGGCCTCGTCGCGACGCCCCAGACGCCGATGCTGAACAAGCCGATCGCCGAGCGGGTGAAGAAGATGGAGGTCACGCCCGAGGGCGTGCGCTTCTCCGAGCGGATCACGCTGCCCTACGAGCCCTTCGTCGGCACGATCGGGGTGAGCCCCGAGATCGAGGCCGTGAGCTCGCTCCAGCCCGATTACTGGGGCGGCAACATGGACCTGCCGGACGTCGCGCCGGGCGCCGTCCTCTATTTCCCGGTCCAGCGCGAGGGCGCGCATCTGTTCATCGGCGATTGCCACGGACGCCAGGGCGACGGTGAGCTCTGCGGGGTCGCCGTGGAGATGCCGGCGACGGTGGTCTTCCAGGTCGACCTCATCAAGAGCTGGTCGATCCCCGGCGTGCGCCTGGAGACCGAGGACTTCGTGATGTCGGTCGGCAGCGCCCGTCCGATGGAAGACGCCGCCCGCATCGCCTATCGCGACCTCATCCGCTGGATGGTCGAGGATTACGGCTTCGAGGAGAGCGAGGCGTATTTCCTCTGCACGCAGGCGGGCCGGGTGCGCGTCGGCAACATGGTCGATCCGAAATACACGCTCGGCGCCTCCATGCGGAAGGCGTGGCTCGGCTGACGACAACAGGGGGAGGGCTCGATGGATCTCGGACTTTCTGGGCTGAGGGCCCTCGTCACCGGCGGCACCAAGGGAATCGGCCGCCGTTGCGCGGAGATCCTCGCGGCCGAGGGCGCGCATGTCGCGGTCTGCGCACGCACGCAGGCAGGCGTCGACGAGACGGTGGCGAGCCTGGAGGCGAACGGCGTCACCGCCTTCGGCCGCGCCTTCGACGTCGCCGACAAGGCGGCGCTGAGCGCGTGGGTGAACGACGCGGCCGCGGCGCTGGGCGGCGTCGACATCGTCGTCGGCAACGTCTCGGCCCTCGACGTGGGGGACGGCGAGGAGTCCTGGGAGGCCGAGTTCCGCACCGACATGATGCACTCCGTCCGCCTCGTGAACGCCGCGCTTCCGCATCTCGAGCGCTCGCAGGCGGCGTCGATCACGCTGATCTCCAGCGTCTCCGGCCGCGAGGTCGACTTCACCGGCGCGGCCTACGGCGTCTTCAAGGCGGCGCTGGTCCGCTACGCGCAGGACCTCGCCTACAAGCTCGCGCCGAAGATGATCCGCGCCAACACGGTCTCCCCGGGCAACACCTATTTCGACGGCGGGATCTGGCAGTGGATCGAGACGAACAATCCCGGTCTCTTCGCCGAGGCGCTCGCGCTCAACCCGACGGGCCGCATGGCGAAGCCCGAGGAGATCGCCCGCGGGGTCGTCTTCCTCGCGAGCCCTGCCTCGAGCTTCACGACCGGCACGAACCTCGTGATCGACGGGGCGCTGACGCGCGGGGTTCAGCTCTGACCGGATAGATCGGTGCTCGGCACGCCGGGCGTGGAGCCCGGGTGCCGTGCCCCCCGCCACAGTCGCAGGCGAACGAGCCGACCCTTCTGCCCGAAAGCTCGGCTCTGGTTGCACGCCCGCGAGGACGTCTGCCTCGGAACGAGCGCCTACGGTGGACGGGGGCCGCGGTCCGGCGGCCCCCGAGCGCGCCGATCAGTTCGCCTTCTCGATCCGCGTGATCGTGAGGGCGCCGTTCACCCGGTCGGCCTCGAAGGTGACGCGGTCGCCGACGGCGAGGCCGGAGGCCATCCCCGTCTCGGGCATGCGGAACACCATCGTCATGGCGTCCATGCC
>NZ_AUBC01000055.1 GCF_000429045.1 Salinarimonas rosea DSM 21201 | reverse complement strand
TGACAACAAATGAGAACATCCGGCGAGACGGCCAACTTGGTTCCCGTCCTAGCATTTCCAGGCTATAGGCATCTCTTCCCTCTGCGAGGCTTGATTATGCCTACCATCCTGATCGCCGAGGATGAGAGCTTGATTGCTCTCGATCTCGCACATCTCTGCGAAGATGAAGGTTGGCTGTGTGCCGGCCCGTTCGCTACGTGCGAAGATGCTCTCCAGTGGCTTGACGATGCTTCACCAGATGTAGCTCTTCTCGACGCTGATCTACGGGATGGATCATGCCTCGCAATTGTACGCGTTCTAGAAGAGAGAAATATCCCCTGGGCGATATTATCTGGACACGAGCAAAGAAATGCTTTCGGTGTGCTCAGAGAGGTTATCTGGATTGAAAAGCCGGCATCTCCCGAGGTAGTTAGGGACGTGCTCCGCTCTTTACTTCTACTCTGAGTAATCAACCGGTGAGCCGCCGCCACCATGGTCGGCGCTCCCGCTGATCTGTGAGAAGCCGGGTCGCCTGCTCGGCCTGCACCCGCCACCGGTCTCGATCCTCCCGCACGTCCGCGAGCTGCTGATCCGCCCGGCGCAGCACGTCGCGCAACGCCTCGATCTGCGCCTCGAGCACGGCCGTTGCGTCCGGTGCAGAAGGAGGTGCGTCCTGTCCCGCTGCGCTGGTGCGCATCGTCCCGCCGCCGTTGCGGGGCGGGTAGACGCGGTGAAGCTCGGCCGGATCGATCCGCCATCCGCCGTCGTCGTCGCGCGTTGCCGACAGCCGGCCGCGCTGGATCGCGCGCAGCACGGTGGACTTGCTGGTGCCGGCCGCGTCCGCCGCTTCCCTGAGAGACAACATCCCGGTGCGTCCTGTCCCGCTGCATCGATCTGCGCACTATCCGGCCGGTCCCGTTGACGCCTGGTTAACCACAAGCGCGCACCCGCGCACCGCATTGCGCAACATTTCCCTTTGCTGCATCGTTCGTTGCTGCTAATGTTACTTGGCGGTTTCGACAGGGGACAGGCCATGGCCAACGGGAAATTCGTTTCGTACCTGCGCGTGAGCACGAAGCGGCAGGGCGCGAGCGGGCTCGGCCTGGAAGCCCAGCGCGCCGCCGTCGCGTCCTACCTGAACGGGGGCGCATGGTCCCTGGTGGCCGAAGTGGTCGAGGTCGAGAGCGGCAAGCGCGACGACAACCGCCCGCGGCTCGCCGAAGCCCTGCGCCTGTGCCGGGTGCATGGCGCAACGCTGGTGATCGCGAAGCTCGATCGCCTGTCCCGCGACGCGCATTTCCTGCTCGGGCTCGAAAAGGCCGGTGTCGAGTTCGTCGCCTGCGACATGCCCAGCGCGAACCGCCTCACGGTCGGCATCATGGCGATGGTCGCGGACGAAGAGCGCCGCATGATCTCGGCCCGGACGAAAGCCGCCCTCGCCGCTGCGAAGGCGCGCGGGGTGAAGCTCGGGGGCGATCGGGGCAACATCCGCTCCGTCGCGGCGCAGGGCACGGCGGCATCGTCCGCGATCCGCGCGGCGCAGGCGGATCAGCGCGCGGCCGATCTCGGCCCGCTGGTGGCCGATCTACAGGCCGCTGGCGTCACGTCCCTGCGCGAGCTCGCCGCCGCCCTGAACGATCGGGGCATCCGTACCGCCCGCGGCGGGGCATGGTCTGCAACGCAGGTCTCCCGCCTTCTGGATCGGATCGGCGTACCGGCTGCACCGGCCGCTCGCAACGCCGCGTGACGCGCACCGGGCGCTCGCGTTGACACGGCCGGCAACCGCGGCCGATGCTCTCCCGGCGATTCACGAATCGCAGAAACACGAAAGCCGCCCTGGTGGGGGCGGCTCACATGTCAGGCGGGGGCACCGCCCGGATCAGTTCTTGGCAGTCCTGATCCTCCCGCAGCCCCTGCCCTCTCGTCAACCGGAATCTTGCGATTCCCGGAACGGGGGCGGCTTGCCTGATCCCGAGCACCCCTCCCGCGCGGCTTCGCACGCGAGGGCAGAGCTATGTTTCGAGATCAGGTTGAGGCCGCGATCGTTGCGGCCCGCGGGGGACGGGCGCTCGATGAGGTGTCCCGGCTGGTATGGCGCGCGCTCGCAGCCGGCGAGCTAGGCGACGACGACGCGCAGGCGCTTGCCGAACGCATCCACGCCCGGCGCGAGCTATCGGGTCTAGGACGCGCAGAGACGGGGCAGGGACGGCCGCCCGCTCGCATCGGCATGTTCGGCCCGCCTCGGCCTGCCCAGCGCCCACGGGTCCGCTCCGAGGCTGTGGAGCGCCGTCGCCGCGTCGCCGCGTCTGGTGCGCTCCCGCCCGCCATCGCCGCCCGCTTCACCACCGGCGAGGCCGCCGTGCTCTCGATCATCGTGCTCGAGGTCCGCGAGCGCGGCCGGTGC
>NZ_AUBC01000054.1 GCF_000429045.1 Salinarimonas rosea DSM 21201 | reverse complement strand
GTAAGCGGTGTTCTCAGGCCGCGTCTGCAAGGGTGCGGCGGGCGTAGGCCCACGGCAGCAGCTCATCCAGCGCGGAGTTGGGATGGCCGTTGACGATGCGGGTGATGACGTCGGCGAGGTAGGCGTAGGGGTCGACATCGTTCAGCTTGCAGGTTTCGACGAGCGAGGCGACGACGGCCCAGTGCTCGCCGCCGCCGTCGGAGCCGGCGAAGAGCGCGTTCTTCCTGGTGAGGGCGAGGGGCCTGATCGCGCGCTCAACGACGTTGGAGTCGAGCTCGACGCGCCCGTCATCGAGGAAGCGGGAGAGGCCGTCCCAGCGTGCGAGGGCATAGCGGATCGCCTCGGCGAGCCTGGTCTTCCCGCTGATGCGTTCGAGCTGGGTGCGCAGGAAGGCGCCGAGCGCCTCGACGAGCGGTCTCGACGCGGCCTGCCGGGCGGCGCGGCGCTCGTCGGGTGCGAGCCCGCGGATCTCGCTCTCGACGGCGTAGATGGCTCCGATGCGCTCGAGCGCCTCGCTGGCGATCGGCGCCGGCCCGGCGGCGGCGAGCTCGTAGAAGCGGCGGCGCACGTGAGCCCAGCAGAAGGCGAGCGTCACGCCGCGTTCGGCGAGCGCGTTGTAGCCGGCATAACCGTCGACCTGGAGGACGCCGCGGAAGCCGCCGAGATGGGCGAGCGGGCGCTCGCTGGTCCTGTCGGGCGCGTAGATGAAGACGACGGCCGGCGGGTCCGTTCCCGCCCAGGACCGGTCGTCGCGGGCATAGGCCCAGAGCTGCCCGGTCTTGGTGCGGCCGCGCCCGGGATCGAGCACCGGCGCGGTGGTCTCGTCGGCGAAGAGCTTGGGCGAGGCCTCCAGCGCAGCCAGCAAGCGCGCATGGACGGGCCTGAGCAGGAAGGCCGCCCGGCCGACCCAGTCGGCAAGCGTCGAGCGGTCGAGCGCGATCCCCTGGCGGCGGTAGATCTGCGCCTGGCGATAGAGCGGCAGATGGTCGGCGTACTTCGCCACGAGAACGTGGGCGACGGTCGCCTCCGTCGGCAGGCCGCCCTCGATCAGGCGGGCCGGCGCGGGCGCCTGCCGCACGCCGTCCCCGCAGGCCCGGCAGGCGTATTTGGGCCGGCGGACGACGAGCACCCGGAACTGGGCGGGAACGACGTCGAGCCGCTCGGAGACGTCCTCGCCGATCCGGTGGAGCGCGCCCCGGCAGCAGGGGCAGCTCCTGTCCTCGACGTCCACGACCTGCTCGATCCGGGGAAGGTGCGCCGGGAGGGCGCCGCGGTTGTGCCGGCGCGCCGCTGCGCGCTTCGCCCGCTCGGCCGGCGCCGGATCCTCGGCCCGCGCGCTCGCCTCCGCTTCGGCCTGCTCGATCTCCTCGAGCCCGAGGTGCAGCTGGTCCTCCTCGAGCGTCTCGGCGCGTCGCCCGAACCGGTGCCGCTGGAACTGCTTGATGATCAGGCGCAGGCGCTCGACCTCGGCCCGCTCGGCGATCAGCATCGCCTTGAGCGTGGCGGGATCGTCCGGGAGCGTGTCGACCGCGAGCGCCATGGCCGGATTCGAGCATATCCGCCAAGCTGTTGCACCTGCTCGAGGCCAAGCTGATTCATCATGCCGCACTCAGCTCGCGGCGACGGGCGCCCGCGCGCGCCGACCCGCATGCACGCGCCGCCAGTCGAGGCCTTCGAGCAGCGCCGAGAGTTGCGCGGCCGACAGCCTCATGACGCCGTCCTGAAGGCTTGGCCAGCGGAACGCACCCTCCTCGAGCCGCTTCGCGAACAGGCAAACGCCGGTCCCGTCCCAGAACAGCAGCTTCACCCGGTCGGCGCGCTTGGCGCGGAAGACGTAGATCACGCCCGAGAACGGGTCGGCGCTCATCTCCTCGCGCACCAGCGCCGCGAGCCCCTCCGCACCCTTGCGGAAGTCGACGGGCTTCGTCGCCACCATCACCTTCACCGTCCCCGACGGCCCGATCACGACATCGACCTCAGAGCCGCAATCACCGTCGCGACGGTCGCGGCGTCCGCACCACGCCCGATCCTCACGACCACACCGTCGATCTCCAGCTCGATCGGCGCAGTGCCCCGTCCGGCTTGGCGCGCCAGCGCTCTGCGGCGCCTCGGCTTCTTCGGCTCGGGCGGCGTCGGTGCTTCCAGGACCGCCGGCACGAAGGCGGGCCGATCCTCTCCCTCAGCGCCGCCGGCCAGCGTCGCCCGACGCGCTTCGCGGCGCCACGTGAACACCTGCTGCGGCGTCAGGCCATGACGGCGCGCAACCTCGGACACGACCGCGCCCGGCTCGAGCGTCTCGGCGACGATCCCGGCCTTCTCGTCCGCGCTCCAGCGCCGGCGCCCACCAGCGCCGTTGATCACCTCCAGCCGGCGCACCACGCGCGCCGGCTCGAGCGTAGGCTCAAGTCCAGACACAAAACGATCTCCGACCACTATCGGGACGAGAGCTTCGCTCATCAGCTCACGGCGAGGAAGGTGGGATGGAGACAGCGCTTAC
>NZ_AUBC01000053.1 GCF_000429045.1 Salinarimonas rosea DSM 21201 | reverse complement strand
GAAGGTATCAGATCCTGAATTCATAGGGATTTGAGGCGAACCCGGGGAACTGAAACATCTCAGTACCCGGAGGAAAGGACATCAACGAGACTCCGTCAGTAGTGGCGAGCGAACGCGGACCAGGCCAATGCCTTCGTCATGTGAACCGGAACCGTCTGGAAAGTCGGGCGACATGGGTGACAGCCCCGTACGGGTCGAGCATGGCGAGGGATACGAGTAGGGCGGGACACGTGTAATCCTGTCTGAACATGGGGGGACCACCCTCCAAGCCTAAGTACTCCTCAGCGACCGATAGTGCACCAGTACCGTGAGGGAAAGGTGAAAAGCACCCCGACGAGGGGAGTGAAACAGATCCTGAAACCGGATGCCTACAAACAGTGGGAGCCCAAGGTTCGTCCTGGGTGACCGCGTACCTTTTGTATAATGGGTCAGCGACTTGGCGTGTCGAGCAAGCTTAAGCCGTGAGGCGTAGGCGCAGCGAAAGCGAGTCTGAACAGGGCGTTCAGTTCGGCGCGCCAGACCCGAAACCGGGTGATCTAGCCATGAGCAGGTTGAAGGTGCGGTAACACGCACTGGAGGACCGAACCGGTGTCCGTTGAAAAGGCCTCGGATGACTTGTGGCTAGGGGTGAAAGGCCAATCAAACCCGGAGATAGCTGGTTCTCCGCGAAAGCTATTTAGGTAGCGCCTCGTGTGAATGCTCCAGGGGGTAGAGCACTGGATGGGCTAGGGCTGTCCACAACGGTACCAAACCTAACCAAACTCCGAATACCTGGAAGCAGTGCACGGGAGACACACGGCGGGTGCTAACGTCCGTCGTGGAGAGGGAAACAACCCTGACCTACAGCTAAGGCCCCCAATTCGTGGCTAAGTGGGAAAGGATGTGAGGACCCCAAAACAACCAGGAGGTTGGCTTAGAAGCAGCCATCCTTTAAAGAAAGCGTAACAGCTCACTGGTCTAGTCAAGGGTCCTTGCGCCGAAAATGTAACGGGGCTCAAGCCACGAGCCGAAGCTTAGGGTGCATCCTCGGATGCGCGGTAGCGGAGCGTTCCGTAGGCCGGTGAAGGGAGACCCGTGAGGGCTCCTGGAGGCATCGGAAGTGAGAATGCTGACATGAGTAACGACAAACAGCGTGAGAGACGCTGTCGCCGAAAGTCCAAGGGTTCCTGCGTAAAGTTAATCTGCGCAGGGTCAGCCGGCCCCTAAGGCGAGGCCGAAAGGCGTAGTCGATGGGAATCAGGTGAATAGTCCTGAGCCAGCGGGTGGTGACGGATCCGAGCCGTCGTGTCTCCTTATCGGATTGGAGGCGCGGCCGGAGGGTCCCGGGAAACAGCCCCCGCGTGAGACCGTACCCGAAACCGACACAGGTGGACTGGCAGAGCATGCCAAGGCGCTTGAGAGAACGATGCTGAAGGAACTCGGCAAATTACCTCCGTAACTTCGGGATAAGGAGGCCTTCCGCGTGGGCAACCGCGCGGGAGGGGCACAGACCAGGGGGTGGCGACTGTTTAGCAAAAACACAGGGCTCTGCGAAGTCGCAAGACGACGTATAGGGTCTGACGCCTGCCCGGTGCCGGAAGGTTAAGAGGAGAGGTTCACGCCTTGAATCGAAGCCCCGGTAAACGGCGGCCGTAACTATAACGGTCCTAAGGTAGCGAAATTCCTTGTCGGGTAAGTTCCGACCTGCACGAATGGCGTAACGACTTCCCCGCTGTCTCCAGCATCGGCTCAGTGAAATTGAATTCCCCGTGAAGATGCGGGGTTCCTGCGGTCAGACGGAAAGACCCCGTGCACCTTTACTGTAGCTTTGCGCTGGCATTCGTGTCGGCATGTGTAGGATAGGTGGAAGGCTATGAAGCGCGGGCGCCAGCTCGCGTGGAGCCGCCCTTGAAATACCACCCTTGGCGACATGGATGTCTAACCGCGATCCGTCATCCGGGTCCGGGACAGCGCATGGCAGGCAGTTTGACTGGGGCGGTCGCCTCCCAAAGAGTAACGGAGGCGCGCGATGGTGGGCTCAGACCGGTCGGAAATCGGTCGTCGAGTGCAATGGCATAAGCCCGCCTGACTGCGAGACGGACATGTCGAGCAGAGACGAAAGTCGGCCATAGTGATCCGGTGGTCCCGCGTGGGTGGGCCATCGCTCAACGGATAAAAGGTACGCCGGGGATAACAGGCTGATGATCTCCAAGAGTCCATATCGACGAGATCGTTTGGCACCTCGATGTCGACTCATCACATCCTGGGGCTGGAGCAGGTCCCAAGGGTTCGGCTGTTCGCCGATTAAAGTGGTACGTGAGTTGGGTTCAGAACGTCGTGAGACAGTTCGGTCCCTATCTGCCGTGGGTGTCGGAGATTTGAGAGGATCTGTCCCTAGTACGAGAGGACCGGGATGGACGTACCTCTGGTGGACCTGTCGTGGCGCCAGCCGCGGTGCAGGGTAGCTATGTACGGTCGGGATAACCGCTGAAGGCATCTAAGCGGGAAACCCACCTCGAAACGAGATCTCCCTCGAGAGCCGTGGTAGACCACCACGTCGATAGGCCGGGTGTGCAAGCGCAGCAATGCGTTGAGCTTACCGGTACTAATCGCTCGATCGGCTTGATCGCCTCCCATGATCCCTGCGCGC
>NZ_AUBC01000052.1 GCF_000429045.1 Salinarimonas rosea DSM 21201 | reverse complement strand
GACACGGCGTCGATCGTCTCCGCCCGAAGCTCGTCCGCCACCCGGCGGAGATCGGCGTCGGACAGCCCGCGCAGGTCGGCGGGATCGCGGATCGTGTCGAGGAGGGGGGTGTCGGGGCGGCGACGCATGGCGGCCTCCTGTGAACCGGGAGAGGGAGCGCGGGGGATGGTCGCTCCGAGCGTCACTATAGCTCGACACATACGTGCGACAAGTCGTCGGAACACAAAAAGCGTCAGGTCCGTGTTCCCGCTTAGTGTCGTGCGCGGATTCCGCACAAAGCGCAGGATCAGCGCGCCGTCCGCCAGCGTCGATACAGGTCGTAGACATGCGCGACGAAGGCGATCGTCAGCCCGGCGGCGACGATCGTCCAGGATTCGTCTCGGATCGCCGCGCGCGCGGCGATCGAAAGCCCTAGACCCGCTGCCACGAACCCCGCGAGATCACGGAATCCGGGGCCCCGGCCCGCGGGGAGGATCCGCGCTCGCGCCCGAGGGAGACGCGAGAGCGCGAGGAGTGCGATCCCTTCGAGAACCAGGATCGCGATGACCAGGTCGAAGACGCGGCCCGACGCGACGAGGTCGATCACGGAGACGCGCCGCTCACGGGCGCACCAGCCCGAACAGGTGTGCCAGGTCCTTGAAGAAGATGCGCACGTGCGCCATCGGATCGCGCCGCACCAGCTCCTTGTTCATGTAGGCCTGCCAGGTCAGGCGCTGCACGTCCGCGTCGCGGCAGATCGAGACGAAGCGCTCGCGCCGCTTGTCGCTGCCGTACCAGAAGCGCTGCATGATCCCCAGGATGAGGAACACGCGCCCGTGCGCCTTCATGAAGGACTTGCGGGCGCCGGCGAGCGCCTTGGACCTGCCCGTCTCGAGATAGGTCTCCACCGCCTCGGCGGCGAGGCGCCCGCCGACCATGGCGTAGTAGATGCCTTCGCCCGAGGCCGGCGCGACCACGCCCGCGGCATCGCCGGCGAGCAGCACGTCGCGGCCGTTGTCCCACTTCTTGGCGGGATGCAGCGGGATCGGCGCGCCCTCCTTGCGGATGGTGCGCACGCCGTCGAGCTTCGTCGTGGCGCGCAGCTCGGCGACGGCCTCCTTGAGGCCGAAGCCCTTCTGCATCGAGCCGACGCCGATCGAGGCGGATTTCCCGTGGGGAAAGACCCAGGCGTAGAAGTCGGGCGAGAGCTTGCCCTGGTAGAACACGTCGCAGCGGTCGGCGACGTAGTCCGCCGCGCCCGCCTCGGGCGCCTCGACGATCTCGTGATAGGCGAAGACGAAGGGGATCGGGCCGCGCTGGGGCACGGCCTCCCGGGCCACCGCGGAATTCGCGCCGTCGGCGCCGATGACGGCGCGGGCGCGCACGGATACGCTCTGCCCGCCTTCCTCCCGCGCGGTGCGGAAATGCACCCGCGCCGTGCCGTCGGGATCGCGGCTGATGGTCTCGAACGTGGCCGCCCGGCGGGTGGCGCCGACGGCGGTCGCACGGGCGCGCAGCCACTCGTCGAAGACCTCCCGGTCGACCATCGCCACGTAGCCGTCGTCGATCGGCATGTCGACGCGCTTGTCCGAGGGCGCGATCATGCGTGCGCCGGAGATCTTGGCGCAGAGGATTCCCTCGGGGATGGCGAAGTCGCGCACGAGCCGCGGCGGGATCGCGCCGCCGCAGGGCTTGATCCGGCCGGCCCTGTCGAGGAGGAGCACGTCGCGCCCGGCGCGGGCGAGGTCCGTCGCCGCGGTGGCGCCGGCGGGGCCGCCGCCCACGACGACCACGTCCCAGGTGTGGGACGGATCGACCGCGGTGCGGGTGAGGGTCTCCTCCGCGGGCGGCGGCGCGTGCGCCTCGGCCTCCGCGAGGGCGACGTCGGTCTCGGTGTCGAACGTCACGGCGTGGGTCTCCCCTCGATGAGCGGCTCGCCGCGGGGTGCGACGGCGGGGGTGGCGATGCGGACGGGCACGCGATGCGCTCGGGCGCGCAGCTCGGCGCGGCCCGACATGACGCGTGCGGCGAGGAGCGCCGAGACGAGGAAGAGGGCGGCCTCGCCGAGGAAGACGCCGGCATAGGCGCTCGCCGCGCTGTCGGCGACGATGCGGCCGAGATCGACAGCGATCGTGCCGACGAGCCCGCCGAGCCCGAAGGCGACGCCCTGCGCCGCGCCCCACAGGCCGACGCGGGTGCCCTCGCGGCTCGCCGCGCCGTCGCGGGCGAGGCGCATCATCGAGCCGATGGCGGCCACCGCGAAGACGCCGTTGCCGAAGCCGAGCACGGCGACGTTGGCGTGGAGCGGCCAGGCCGGCCCCACGCCGCCGGCGAAGGCGAGCCCGACGAGGGCCATGGCCGAGATCAGGCAGCCGCCGATCGCCCACAGGTGCAGGCGCGAGCGCCCGCCCTCGCGGAAGCCGCCGCCGAGGAGCCCGGTGAGGATCATGCCGGCGAGCACGCCGGCGTTCTGGACGCCCGAGAGCTTGGTCGACTCGCCCGGCGTCATCGCGAAGACCGCGCCCGCGAAGGGCTCGAGGATGAGGTCCTGGGCCGAGTAGGCCAGCATCGAGACGAAGACGAAGATTGTGAAGCGCCGCGCCGTCGGCTCGGCCCAGACCTCCGCCAGGGCCTGGCGGAACGGCACTCTCGGTGCGCCCTCGACGCCGCGCGCGCGCCGCGTGCCCTCGACGCCCGCGACCGCCAGCTGAGTAATGCCGATGTCAAGCCGCTCTGTAGCTCGGATCGAAGGGCTGGCGATGATTGAGGATGGCCCAGAGCACGTTCACGCGTCGTCGCGC
>NZ_AUBC01000051.1 GCF_000429045.1 Salinarimonas rosea DSM 21201 | reverse complement strand
GCCGTGCTCCACGGTCGTGACCTGGGTGGCGTCGATCGCCCACATCACGTTCGGCGCGTCGGTGACGATCTTGCGGTCGTGCGTCTCCTCCGGGCGAGGACGCGTCCGATGCGGGGAGAGGAGCGTGTTCTCCCGCATGAGGCGCAGCACGCGCTTTCGAGCGACACGCAGGCCGTCGAGGACGCGCAGGCGCGCCCACACCTTGCGGTGCCCTTCCCCCGCCCAGGGCGAGCGGGCGAGATCGGCGCGGATCGCGGCGAGGAGGTCGGCGTCCGAGATGGCGGGCTTCGGCCCGCGCCAGACGGTCGCGCGCGGCGGCTGCTCCTGCGAGCCCACGCACCGGACGGCATAGAAAGTGGATCGCGCCACATCCCAGACGCGGCAGACACGCTCGACACCGTAGCGGCGGCCTGTGCCGGGGGAGATCGCCTCGGCCATCACCGCGACCTCCTCCGGGCCAAAGGGCCGCTCGTGCGCTCCATCCTCGCTCGGAGCAGCTCGTTCTCCATGGTCAGCTCGCCGACCCGCCGCAGAGCGGCCGCGAGATCGGCGTCGACGGTCTCGGTCTCGCGCTCCTTGAGCGCATCGTCGAGCGCCCCGGCCGCCTTGTCGCGCCACCGCTCGAGCTTGTGTACCGGCACCCCGAGCTCGCGCGACAGGAGCTCGACGGATTCGCCGCGCAGCATCCGCATGACGGCGGCCTTCTTGCGCGCCAGGCTCCAGCGCTGCCCTGGGCCGAGCGGTCCGACCTGCGGCCGCTCCCCCGGGGTCGCCGCCTGACCTGTGGACGGCTTGGACGGGCTGCGCCCGCCCACCCCGCCCACAGGAGCATCAGCAGCAGCAGGGGGAACCTTCGAACTCATGATCGTGTCTCTCGGCTCGCTCATCTCGGTCTCTCCTCGGACAAAATGGTGTCCAGAAAAACCGGGTCCAGCTCAGCCCCAGGGTCCCTCGACGAGGTTTTCGCGATGAGCGACGAAATCGCCCCGACCGGCCCGCCCTTCCTTTACCGCATCTTGTTCTCGGTCGTCGCACATCCTTGCCGGCAGTTGGGCGTAGAGCACGGCGTGCCAGAAGAATTCGCCACCTCTCGCGAGATCTGGCTGCGGGCCGCCTCCGGACGGCGCGGAACGTCCGGGGCAATCGATCGGATCCGCGCGATGCTCAAGCGGCGCCTGCTTTTCGGGTTCGTTCCGATAAACTGGAAGGCGGGCACGACGCTTTTGGCAAAAGAGGATATCCTGGTCGGCGGCCTCACCGTGCTCGGCTTCGACTTCTCGCAAGGCATCCTGCCGAGCGTGCGCGCAAAGCGCGTGCTCGAACTGCCGTTTTCCGCGCCGATACTCGTGGGAGGCATCGGGGGGTGGCAGGATGAAAACGACTTTTTCGATGGGGCCTGTGTCCTCCATCTCGATTTCGAGTTCGACACCGAGTTTGCTGAGCCCGTCTTGAGGAGTCCGAGGTTGCCGGCCCGCTTGCGCCGGACGATCCGGGCCTGACCTGTTTCGAGCGGGTCGCGAAGACCCTGAGGTAAGCGTCGCGACGCGCCCCACCTCCGTGCGCAAGCCGAGGTGCGTCGCGGCGGACCCGACGTTGGCAATCGCCGGCCGTCTCGCCGGTACCGTCTACGGCCGTTCGACCAGTCGAGAGAAGTGGCTCGGCGCGACGGATCGCGGAGGGTATTACCGAATTGTTCGAGCCGAGCTTTCGCACAGGCGCAGCCGCGGTTCAGTATCTGGAATGTCAGAAAGGAGAAAGGGAATGGTTATCGGCAGCGTCGTCCGGCGTGGTAACACGCTCTACATTCACGACGAACATGGTCGCCGAACCGGCACAATTATCGTCGTGGGACCGCAGGACGATTTAGTGGTGAGCTGGACGATTTAGTGGGTTATACCGGGAATTCTGTAGCTGTGCGTATAGGAAAAGTAATACACACTCATGACGGCGCTGGTCGAAGAATATCGCACGCTCCGATCTAACGCGAATCACGAGAGGGCTAGAGAATGTCGCCAACGTTTTTAGAATTGTTGAAGACGCGCATCCGCGATCTGGAACTGCCGCGAGGGAAGTTGGCGAGAAGCCTCGGTTACACGAACGTTCCGAAGGGCTGTCGGCGGATAGATGCAATCCGCGCTGGTGACATCCCAAGTGGAAGAATGATCGACAAACTGGACAATGCGTTGTGGCTTTCCGCCGCGAAAGTAGATCTGAGATTCTTGATGGAGGCTTCTCCCCTTTGTTCCGGCGTGCCGATATCTTGCGTCTGGCGACGCGGTAATGAGATAGCGCTGACGCTGCGGATGGGGCGATCCGCACGTCGGGCGTGTATCTTTCGGCAGTGGTGCGGGGGCTTGGACTATGCTGCCGTCGCGCGTCGAGCGCCGGGCGACGCGACGGTGCGGCCTGCCGGCGAGCGGTCAGACGCGCTGATCGATGAAGTCGCGGGCGGTAGCCGGCGCGAGGCGCGTGCCGATGCCGAGCAGGGTGTCGAACGCCGGGGCGGTGTGGCGGCGTCGGTTCCAGCGGAAGACGTACTCGTCGAGATAGCGGCGCAGGTGCTGTCGGCGCAGCCGTGGAAGGTCCCCAGCGCCCATCGCTTCAGGTTCGAGAAGACGCGGTGGGTCCACTTCAGCACGACGTGGGCGGCCATGCGGCCGACCGTCCTCGCGTCGTGGACGTGGTCCGGCAGCCCGATGTAGCCGGACCAGCCGTCGGTGACGACGCGGGCGCCGGGCTCGGCTACGGCAGCGACGAAGGGCTTGAGCGTCGCGGCGGAGAAATCGGGGATGGGGGCGAGGCGAATGCGGCGGGCGTGCCCCTCGGGCGAGAGCTCCACCGCGCCGGCGATGAACATCTTGCCGATCGGGCTGCGCCCCCCGCCGCCGGCGGGCGGCTCGTCCTTGCGGCGCAACGGCATCTCGGTCTCGTCGATCTCGACCACGCCCTGGAGCAGGGTAAGCGGTGTTCTCAGGCCGCGTCTGCAAGGGTGCGGCGGGCG
>NZ_AUBC01000050.1 GCF_000429045.1 Salinarimonas rosea DSM 21201 | reverse complement strand
ATGGGGGAGGAGCGGTCACTGCACCGCGTCCCGCACCTCCCTCCCCTCCCGCGCCTCCCGCACCGGCTCCACCGCGTAGCCCAGCCGCTCCGCGGCGCGCTCGGCGGCGTCGGCGAAGGGGCGCAGGACGACGTCGGCGCCGGCGTGGTGGAGGCGCCGGGCGTCCTCCGGGTCGTGGCTGCGCACCGCGATCCGACCCGCGAAGCCGCGGGCGCGCACCGCCTCCATCAGCACGAGGCGCCCGTCGCCGTGGAGCAGGCTCGGGCCCGCCGGCGGCGGCGTCGCGAGGATGAGCCACGACACGCCCGTGAGCGGCAGGCTCTCTGGGAATTCCGGATCGGCGGCGTCGCCGTAGAGCCCGTCGTGGCCGCGCTTGCGCCAGCGTTCCAGCGCCTCGGGGTCGAAGTCGACGCCGAGCAGCCGCGCGTCGTTGGCGACGAGCACGCGGGCGATCTCGCGCCCGTAGCGGCCGACGCCGAAGACGATCGCGTCGTAGCCCCCGCCGGCCACCGCCGGCTCTTCCCGCTCGCGATGCGGATCGCTGCGCTCCGCCCAGCCGAGCAGCGGCTCGAGCCAGCCGTAGAGCGTCTGCGAGTAGAGGATCATGTAGGTCGACAGCGTGATCGTCACGAGCCCGACCAGCGTCACGAGCCCGATCGAGGCCTCGCCGACGTGCCCGAGCGCCACGCCCATCGCCATGAAGATGAGCGAGAACTCGGAGATCTGCGCCACCGTCAGCCCGGCGAGGAAGCCGGTGCGCTTGCGGTAGCCCATCACCCCCATGATCGCGAGCACGATCAAGGGGTTGCCCACGAGCACGAAGGCCGAGAGCACGAGCGCCGGCACGACCTGGTCCCCCAGCGTGCCGAGCCTGAGCGAGGAGCCGAGCGCCACGAAGAAGAACAGGAGCAGGAAGTCGCGCAGCGACGCGAGCCGCGAGGCGATCGCCTCGCGGAAGGAGGTCGAGGCCAGCGACACGCCGGCGATGAGGCCGCCGAGCTCCTTGCCGAGCCCGATCACGTCGCACAGGGCGGCGAACAGCACGGCCCAGGCCAGCGCGAAGGCGACGAGCAGCTCCGGCAGGCTCGCCACGCGCCGCAAGAGCGGCTCCGCACCCCAGCGGATGAAGGCCGCGACCGCCCCGAGCAGCACCACGCCCGCCGCGAGCGTGCCCCCGATGCCGAGCCCCGCGGGGCTCCCCTGCGCACCGACGCCGAGCGTCGAGAGCACGATCATGGCCAGCACCACGACGATGTCCTGCACGATCAGGAAGCCGATGGCGATGCGCCCGTGCAGCGCGTCGACCTCGCGCTTGTCGGAGAGGAGCTTCACGATGATGATCGTCGAGGAGAAGGTGAGCGCCACCGCCACGTAGAGGCTCGTCGTCGCGTCGAGCCCCAGCGCGAGGCAGATCGCGAAGCCCACCACCGCCGTGAACCCGACCTGCCCGAGCCCCGTCGCCAGCGACACCGCGCCGAGGCTGCGGATCGCCTGGAAGTCGAGCTTCAGCCCCACCAGGAAGAGCAGCACGGCGATGCCGACCTCCGCCAGGAGGTCCACGTATTCCGCATGGTGCACGACCCCGAGCACGTCCGGCCCCGCGACGATGCCGGTCGCGATGAAGGCGACGACGAGCGGCTGCTTCAGCAGGTGGCCGACGAGGCCGATGCCGGCGGCGAGCGCCAGAAGGAGGGCGATGTCGTAGAAGGCATAGGTCTCGTCCATGTGCGGGCGCGGCCTCTCTCGGGTTGCCGTGGCGGGTGAGTGCGCCGGGACTATCGCCGAGACGGGCGGCGGGGAGTAGACGCGGGGAATGCGTAGCGACGTCCCGCCCCACCGCGGCGGGGACGATCCGAGACGGCGGATCGGCCCCCGACCCTCCAGCGGAACGGGGGCTTGCGCGGTGGGACGCGGCGGCGGGCGCACGGTCCCTCCTTCCCTGTAGGGGAAGGTGTCGCGCCGCCGAAAGGCGGCGTGACGGATGGGGCGCGGCGCGCGAGCGACGCGTTCCGCGAAGCGGAAGCCGCCGTCTCCGCAGCCGCCGTCGCATGTCGGCTGCGCCGAACGCGCGTCCCGCGCGCCCCATCCGTCTCGGCTGCGCCGAGACACCTTCCCCTACGGGGAAGGAGATGGGCCGGAGCGCCCGCCGCATGCCGGCAGCACCGGACGGCGCCCCCCTCCCCCGCCTCGGCGATGCTTCCACCCGCCCCCGCGCCCCTCGAGCCGCTCCACGGCCGCGGCGGCGATCGCGGCCTCGTCGAGGGGCGGCGGGGCGCCGTCGCCCCAGTGGCCGCCGCCGAAGAGCCGCGGGCGCGGCGCGACGCCCTCCCGCAGCCGCGCGGCCCAATACGCCTCCGTCTGCGCGTCCCACGCCTTCGCGGAGGCGATTTGCGCCGCGATGGAGCGCGCCAGCCGCCGGGGACGGGTGAGGCGGCGATGCCGGACGATGAGGGCGGCGAGGAGGGGGACGAGGAGGAGGGAGAGCGCGAGGACGATGAGGAGCTGGCTCATGGGGGGTGCTCGCGCCGGTTGGTCGACTGACTGACCGACACAGTACGTCGAACGGATAGAAGCTGCAATCCACTCAGTTTGCCGGCCTTCCGTGCCGGCTCTCTTTCGCCCCAGCGTGCGCCGGGTGGAGGCGCGGCGTGACTCTCAAGGACATCTTCGGCTCGAACGTGCGCGCCGCCCGCGAGGCCCAGGGCCTCTCGCGCGGGGACCTGGCCGACCGCGCCCGCCTCGCCGAGAACACCATCGCCCGCGTCGAGCGCGGCGAGATGGGCCTGTCCTTCGAGAACATCGAGGCGCTCGCCGCCGCGCTGGGCCTCGAGCCCATCGCCCTCTTCTCCGCCGAGCCCCCGATCGAGTCACCTCCGGAACGCACCCGCCAGCTCCAGCGCATCGACGTGCTGCTGCGCCGGCTGGAGGAGAGGGAGCTGGCGAAGGTGGGGCGGGTGATCAAGGCGATGGAGGGGTGACCGGCGCGTGCCCCTCTCCCGAACGGGAGAGGGGTTGGGGTGAGGGCGCGCCGCCCGCGGGCTTCGCACCAGGCTCGCCGCCGCGCCGCCGCGCCGCCGACGTCCCGCGAACCCGCTGGCCGAACACCCTCACCCCTGCCTCTCTCCCATTCGGGAGAGGGGTTCCGCGCGGTGAGTCTTTCACATCGGAAATCGCTTCGTTCTCTTGACCGATCGTCGCGCGGCGCGCGGCGCCAAACCCGAGCGAAATCACGCGTTTGTTTGCAGTGCCTTAGCGGCACGGCGATTCGCGAAATGGGATTGGACAATCCCAGACTCGCAATTCGGCGACGAAAATGGTCTCCTCTCGATGTGCGTACCAGCGCACAAAAAAAGAGGGCGGCTTACGCCGCCCCAAGTTGCTCAGTGAGGGGTTCGGGTTGGGTCAGGTGCCCACCGGAGCCGAGCCGGACCCCTTCACGAGAGCGATCGCGGCGTCACAGTCCGCTTGGTTCCGGTATCCTTCACCGGAGTTGGCGATCTTGCGGTGGTTCGCGGCATAGAGCGTCCACCGCCAGTCGCCGTTGGTATCGCGATACTTCTTGTAGTACATAGCATTGATCCTGTTGCTCGTTTTGATAGAGCGCGATGCCGGTCGGCAGCGCGGCGATAGACGAATCGCTTCCCGCCTGTCGCAAACAGGACAATAGTGCTTGGTCGGCCGCAGGAGTCCGGCAGCGGCGTACTGTCCACAGGAAGTGTCGCCAATCCGCACCGCCGCGGAAGGCGCCGTAGCCCCTTCAGCCATCCCCCTGGTGGGCTCTGTCAAGCGTCAGCCGGAACTGCCCCCCTTTCGTCACGAGGACCTGACCCCCTCGCTGGTTGATGTGGTGTTGTGAGGCGCCGGAGCGGCCTTC
>NZ_AUBC01000049.1 GCF_000429045.1 Salinarimonas rosea DSM 21201 | reverse complement strand
CGCCCTTGCCCTCGATCTCCTCCACGATCTGAAGGAGGTGGAGCGGGCTGCGGGCGAGACGGTCGAGGGCGTAGACGACGAGGCGGTCGCCTTCGCGCAGGAGATCGAGGACGCGGCGCAGTTCGGCGCGGTCGCGCTTCACGCCGGAAGCCTTCTCGCGATAGACATCTCGATCATCGACGCCCGCCTTCGCGAGTGCGTCCATCTGGATCGCCCAATCGCCTTGGCTCGTACTCACACGCGAGTAGCCGTAGCTCCGCCCCATCGTCCAACATCTCCCGTGCAGACCCTCCTCGATTTTGCACGGACTTTCTGCACGTCAAACGCTTTGAGCCCCCGTGGTGAACGCCGCCGTCCAGAATGCCAAGAGATGTTGGATCGACTCGACTGATGGTCGCCATCGCCATTCCCACCGGCAGCGCTTGAGCGATTCGCTGGCGCATGCTCACACAGGCGTCCGCCTGCCGTTGAAGCGCCAGCTATCCTCGTGGAACAGCCGAAGGCGGTGTTGGCTGCGGTTCGAACCCGACACCAGCCAACCGAGACCGGATAGAACTAAGCACACGCGCGTTGTGCCTAATCCTTGTGGAAATCGACCCTTGCTTGCATTTTTGGTTTGCGCTGGCTCTACGTCCGTGCAATGGAACTCACTTGTTTGCGTCGCGGCTGCGGCTCTGCGTCGAACGTTGTCGTCGGGAGGCTTCTATGCCGTCGTTGAATTGGATCGGAAAAGAAGCGGTCGAACATCATCATAAACAGGTGCCTTACCGCCTGATCCACTGTGATCAAAGGTTATCGGCAGGCAACACGGACATTGGTAATCTGCTGGTTGAGGGCGATAATCTAGAAGCACTCAAGGCATTGCTCCCATACTATGCGGGAAAGGTGAAGTGCATTTTCATTGACCCTCCTTACAATACTGGAAACGAGGGCTGGGTCTACAACGACAATGTTAATTCCCCGGAAATTCGCCAGTGGCTCGGAAAGGTCGTGGGCAAAGAGGCTGAAGACCTCTCGCGCCATGATAAATGGCTGTGCATGATGTACCCACGTCTTCGCCTGCTGCGCGAGTTCCTTAGGCAAGACGGTGTTATATTTGTCAGCATCGATGACAATGAACTTACGCACCTTACAGGCGTTATGTACGAAATTTTTGGAAAATCTAATTGGCTGGGCACTATTTGCTGGAAGAATACGACCGACAACAACCCAAGCAGAATAGTTGTCGAGCACGAATACGTCGTTTGCTTCGCTAAGCGAAAGGAAGAGGTTGACCCGCACTGGAAAAGTCCGGCTTCACCCATTCGGGAAATGATACAGAAAAAGGCCGAAGAGCTATTCGAAGAGTTTCCCGGCCCGGAATTCGATGAAGTTAGACAGATCGAATACCGGAAATGGTTCAAGGATCAGAAGCCGTATCTGTGGCCATTTCAAGAGTACGACGAGATCGATACGAAGGGTGTGTTTACGGGGAGTCGATCTGTACACAACCCCGGTAAAGATGGATACTTCTACGATATTCCTCATCCTCTAACTAAGAAGCCGACAAAGAAGCCTTTGATGGGCTATCGGTTCCCAGAGGAAACAAAGGACCGACTTCTCAGCGAGGGTAGGTTTATCTTTGGGGAAGACGAGAATAAGATCGTAGAGTTGAAGGTCTACATAGACGAATGGAAAAGCAAGCTTTCCAGTGTGTACGAACTGGATGGAAGGAGAGGGTCTAACGAAATAAAGGATATCCTATTCGAGAGCAAGCGACCGTTCTCAACCCCGCCGAAGCCCATAGAGTTGATGTCTGATCTGCTCAGCTTTGTAACCTCTGGCGACGACATAATCCTCGACTCGTTCGCCGGGTCAGGATCGACAGGTCATGCCGTGATGGACCTCAACAAAGTCGATGGGCAAAACCGACGCTTCATACTCATTGAAATGGACCCCGAGATCGCCACACAGATAACGGCTGAACGGCTTCGGCGGGTTTCATCTGGTTATAACAAGAAGGGTAGTCCCGCTAATCCGGTGGAGCCACTTGGCGGCGGGTTTCGATACTGCCGCCTCGGCGTCCCGCTCTTCAACGAGTTTGGCGACATTGACGGGGAAGTGTCGTTTCCTGATTTGGCCGCTCATGTGTTCTTTGCCGAGACCGGTGCACCTATCCCAAGCAAGGCACAGAACGGCAATGCCTTGCTAGGCAAACATGGCGACAAGACCGTCTATCTGCTGTACGCGCAGGGGCAGGAGGGGATGCCGCGAGAGGCTCTTGGCAATGTGCTGACACCCAACGCGTTGGTGTCTTTGCCACCCCCGCCCGCAGGTTTCGAAGGCACCCGAGTCGTGTATGCCGAGGGTACAACTATATCCCATGACCGGCTGAACGCCGAGGGTATAGTGTTCAAGCAGATTCCGTACCAGATCGCAGGGCTCTGATATGGCGGCCATCAACATTGAACTGAAAGAATATCAGCGCCTTGCCCTTGGCCGGTTCAGCGATTTCCTCCGCTCTGCCGTGGACGAGGGGGCGGATGCGGCCTTCTACAAGGCCACCAAGTTCCCCTACCGGCAGGCCCCGGCAGTTGAGATGGGGACCCCCTTCGTCTGTCTTCGCGTCCCGACCGGGGGCGGCAAGACCCTCATGGCCGCGCATTCCATCGGTATTGCGTCTCGCGACTACCTTCAAGCCACTAATCCCATGGTGTTGTGGCTCGTGCCTTCCACGGCAATCCTCGACCAGACCGTCGCAGCCTTGAAGGACGAGGGCCACCACTACCGTGCGGCCTTGCTCCAATCCTTCAAGCGCGACTTCGAGGTAATGACCAAGGCCGAGGCGCTGGCCATGTCCAAGGCCGACGCGACGGGTGGGGCCGTGGTCATCGTGTCTACCATCCAGTCCTTCCGCCGCGAGGATGACGGCGGCAAGGAGAACCCCGAGGGCCTTAAGGTCTTTGAGGATGCAGGGGTGTTGATGGATCACTTCGCCAATTTGACCGAGGAGCAAATCACGCCACTCGACAAAATCGAAGGCGGCTTGCGCCCGGTATATTCGCTGGCGAACCTCCTGAAACTCCACCGCCCCATGGTCATCGTTGACGAAGCCCACAACAGCCGCACGGACCTATCGTTCCGCACCTTGGCGCGGTTCAATCCGTCGCTCATCCTTGAACTTACCGCCACGCCGCAGACCGAACACAAGCCGGAGCGGGACAAGTACGCCTCGAACATCCTGTACTCCGTCTCTGCCGCCGAGTTGAAGGCCGAGCAGATGATCAAGATGCCAATCCGCCTGACCACGGACGCGGACTGGATCAAAACCATCGGTGGAGCGCTGGATTGCCAGAAGGCGCTGGAGAAGGCCGCGAAGGCCGAGCAGGCCGAGACTGGCGAGTATATCCGCCCCATCGTACTGTTTCAGGCGCAAAGCGCGTCAAGAGACGACCCGACGCGCATCACATGGGAGAAGATCGAAGCCCATTTGCGCGACGACCATCGCATTCCAAAGGAGCAGATCGCAGTTCATACCGGGCCGCGCAAAGACCTTGATGACATTTCCGACATCCGCAGCAACAAGTGTCCCGTTCGCTATGTCATTACCGTTTCCAAGTTGAAGGAAGGATGGGATTGCCCCTTCGCTTACATCCTCTGTTCGGTGGCCGATCATGTTTCGCCCACGGCGGTTGAGCAAATTCTTGGCCGCGTATTGCGGATGCCCAAAGCTAAGCGCAAGCGGCGCGATGCCCTGAACCAGTCATATGCCTTCATCGTGTCCCGCAGTTTCGATACGACCGCACAGCAGTTGCGCGACGGGCTGGTGGAGGGCGCGGGCTTCAACCCGATGGAGGCGGCGCAGATCATCGCTCCTCAACACAACTTTGCCCTTGCCGAACCACAAGCGCCCTACCAATCCGACCCGTTGCCGGAAGAGGTCGCGGCCCCCGAGGAAATCGAGGCAGTGATTGATCGGCTGCCGCCATCGGTTAAGACGCGCCTGTCTTTCGACAGCGAGACACGGACGTTGACCTACAAGGGGCCGATGACGCGGGACAGCCGCAACCTCATCCACTTGGCCTTCGCAGCCGTACCAAAGGTTGGAAAGACCATCGACCGGCTCTATGCGAAGTCGAACCAGTTCCAGATCGCCGCCGCAGACGAGGACGGCAGGCCGCCCTTCGTCGTTCCGCTGCTTGGCTTCCGCAAGCAGGGCGAACTGCAACTATTCTCGCAGGAGCATTTCCTTGACCTGCCGTGGCGGCTCGACCAGTGCGACCCCGCCGCTATCGTTCAGCGGTTCCGGCTTCCCGACACGGCTCGCACCGGCGAGATTGATGTCGGTGCAAATGGGGCCGTTGAGATTGGCTTCCCCAAGAAGGTTCAGGGCGACCTCGCCGGGGTCATTCAAGAACCGGCATGGAATCTGCCGCGCCTTGCCAACTGGATTGACTCGGGCATCGTCCATCCCGACATCACGAAGCCAAGCGCCGTGGTATTCATCACGAAGGCAATCGAAGCCCTGATCGCCGCAGGCCACGACATCCCGATTCTCGCCCGGAACAAGTATGACCTGCGGAAGGCCATCGGCACCCTGATCAACGACCTTCGGGGGGAGCGAGAGGTCGGGCAGTACAATGCGCTTTTCGCAGCGAATGCCGCAGACTTCGCCGTCAGCGCCGATCTATCCATAATTTTTGACGAACAAAATTACGCTCCGAACCAGCCCTTTCAGGGCAGGCCCTTCGCCAAGCATTATACTCCCATCGTCGGTGATCTTGCGCCCAGCGGGGAAGAGTTTGATTGTGCACTCTACCTCGACAGGCATGAAAAAGTCCGTTACTGGATTCGGAATATCGACCGGAAGAAGTCGTCTTTCTGGCTCCAACTTCCTCACAACAAGTTTTACCCGGACTTTGTAGCGATGCTTACCGACGGGCGTATTCTTGTTGTCGAATACAAAGGCGGGCATCTTTACGAGGCAGAAGCCGTCAAGCGGCAGATTGGTGCGGTTTGGGCCGAGGCCAGCGGTGGGAAATGCCTCTTCTGTATGCCCACCAATCGTGGGTTCGACCTGATCGACCGGGCGATTGGTTGAGTCGATCCAACATCTCTTGGCATTCTGGACGGCGGCGTTCACCACGGGGGCTCAAAGCGTTTGACGTGCAGAAAGTCCGTGCAAAATCGAGGAGGGTCTGCACGGGAGATGTTGGACGATGGGGCGGAGCTACGGCTACTCGCGTGTGAGTACGAGCCAAGGCGATTGGGCGATCCAGATGGATGCACTCGCGAAGGCGGGCGTCGATGATCGAGATGTCTATCGCGAGAAGGCTTCCGGCGTGAAGCGCGACCGCGCCGAACTGCGCCGCGTCCTCGATCTCCTGCGCGAAGGCGACCGCCTCGTCGTCTACGCCCTCGACCGTCTCGCCCGCAGCCCGCTCCACCTCCTTCAGATCGTGGAGGAGATCGAGGGCAAGGGCG
>NZ_AUBC01000048.1 GCF_000429045.1 Salinarimonas rosea DSM 21201 | reverse complement strand
GATCCAGTCCTCGAGCCCGTCCAGCTTCTTCGAGCGCGACGGCGATGTCGGCGGCCGCCATCCACCGGCTCTCAACCAGCGCCGAACCGTGTTCCGCGAGCACCCCAGCTCCGCCGCGATCCGCTTCGAGCCCCACCCGAGCGCCTTCAGCGACAGCATCGCCGAGACCTCGTCCGGCTCCTTCATCTCCAGCCCCCGTGCAATCTGCTCCTGGGGGCATCTGTGCATCCATGCGTCGTCCATCGCGACCTCCTGCTCGACGGCAGGGGGTCAGTTCCTCATGGCGCCAAGGGGGTCAGTTAGTCGTGTCGCCCGACACGAATGCCCCGACGCCGCGCTCGACTGCCGCGACCGACCGTCCACCGCGCCGCTCTCCTGCCGTCGACGGTGATATCGGACCGTCCCCTCCGTCACCCCGAGCAACCGTGCAACCGAGCTCTGGGATTGTCCTCGCCTCAGCAATGCTGTCATCGCCGTCCGCGCCTCGCTCTCGAGACGACCCATCGTCTTCCCCCGGCAGACCACCCACCGGAAGATCGATCAGGCCAAGGCGACCCCTCGTAAATCTGGGTGTCGCCTTACGGCTCCGATGACATGTCTCCTGACACCCTGGAGGGCGCTCGCCAGCGACTCGAAGGGGCAGCATGAACCAGAGCGGCTCGGTTCTGCTCCCCGGTCAAGCGAAACCAGCTGTTTCGGCGTGCCAAACGCCAGCATGCGACTGGCCATCAGGGCTGCGTGCATGTTCGGGCCCGCGCCGACCGGCGCGGACAGCGCGGCTCCGATACGAAAGCCTTGCTCCGGCCCCTCTGTCGAGAGAGCCTGACGTTCAGGGAGAACGGGACCATGGCGCGCGAAAGCTCGATCGACTTCTGGCTGACCCTGGGCAGCACGTACACGTTCCTTACCGTCATGAGGCTGCCCGATCTGGCAGGGGCGTCGGGCGTGCGCTTTCGGTGGCGCCCCTTCAGCCTTCGAGCGATCCTCGCGGAGACACGGCATGTTCCTTTTGCCGACAAGCCGGCGAAGACCGCATACATGTGGCGGGACATCGAGCGCCGTGCCAAAGTGCACGGATTCCAGATCTCGCTTCCGGCACCCTACCCGGTGCCCAACACCGTACTCGCCAATCGCCTCGCGCTGGTCGGGCTCGATGAGGGCTGGGGAGAACCCTTCGTCAGAGAGGCTTATCGTCGGTGGTTCGAGCTTGGCGACGCTATGGGAAGTGAGCCCAACGTTTCCGAGAGCTTGAGGGCGGCCGGACAGGACCCTGAGCGCGCTCTGGCTCGCGCGAACTCAGACGAAATCGAGCGCCGGCTCGATGACGAGACGGACGCCGCCCGCGCCGCCGGGGTGTTCGGATCGCCGACCTTTGCCGTCGGCCGCGAGCTGTTCTGGGGGGACGATCGCCTCGAGGACGCCATCCTGTTCGCCATGCGGGGCGCGGCGCCAGTCAGGTGAACCTCTCCGAGAGCTTCGCCTCGTATGCCCGCCGGGCCACCTCGTAGGCGCGCGGCATCCCGCACGCTCGCCGCCGCCTCGGAAAGTCGGTCTCCAGGGGGTCAGCGCCGACCGTTTTCGGCCCAAAGCCGCCAGATCTCTTGGCGAAGCATGGATTGAAACTGCCGTTGGAGCTCGCAAGCGGCGCGTGCCGCCCCCCGGGCAGGACCTGTAGAGGGCTGCCCTCGGGCCGCCGCGGCGGGCACCCGTGCGTGAGCAGGGTGGAAGGCACCCCCGCCTGCGGCGCGGGGCTGGGACGACGGTACCGGGCGGGCGCGGAGGCGTCGGATGCCGCTCTCGCGCCGCTCGCGCGGACTGTTTGGCGATGGCCCCGCATGAAAGCTGGCCGCGGGGCTGGGGCCGCGCTCACCTCGGCATGCGCGGCCAAGCAGGCACGTTAGCGCCCCTCTTCTCGTCCGGCGAGAAGGCGCCCGCGTTGGCCTGCTGCCGCGCTTCGGACGCGATCCGGTTGGAGAGCACAGTGTTTACCGGGCGCGTACCCGGCCGCGCGCTTGCGCGTGACGCCGATACTGATCGCGAGCAGCCGGCGCCTGCGTGAACAAACGGCTTCGGCGAGGGTTGGCCTGGATCCAACAGGAGGAGCTTCGCCATGCCGAGGACGTTCGGAAACCGACTGGCGCGATCCGTCTGCGCGTCCGCCATCGCGATTTGGGTCCCGCTTTCCGCCGGTGCTCAGGACCCCTTCGAGGAGGGTCCGGACGTGGACGAGATGAGGTCGGAGTACGAGGCCGCTTTCAACGCCGGCGATGCCGGCCGGGTCGCCGGGCTCTATGCCGAGGATGCGATCGTGCTCCCGCCGGACTACCCGGTCGTCGAGACGCGCGAAGGCGTCGAGAGCTATGTCTCGGAGTTGCTGGAACAGCGCCAGGCGGCCGACCTCGCCATCACGAGCATCGAGGATCGGCAGATCGACGGCGCCTATCTCGACGTCGGAACCTACGAGATGACGGTCGCCGGCCCGGACGGCGAGGGCGTGCGCGTCGGCGGCGACTATGCCTCCCTGGTCGAGGAGGTCGAGGGAGAGTGGCTCGTCACCCGCCACGTCATGAACCTGGACATGCCCCGCTGAGCACGGCCGGTGGCGAGCGAGCTACCGGCCCTTGCCGAGCTTCCGGAGGGCGACCCGGGACGCGGCGGAGCGCGTCGCATGCTCGCGGCTTTCGAGAAGCTCGCTTCCCGGCGCGAAACTGAGCGAGGCGAGATTCTCGACCCGCTGCTCCGGGGGTTGCTCCTCGGCGCTGCCGACGCACCCCCTTCTTGGAGGCCACGGATTTCAACTATGTCGTGCCGGCCCAGACGCCGAACGGGGTGGTGAACCAGAACGGATCGGAGCAGGCGCGATCGGCAACGGCGGGCGTCGAACCTGCAATTGCGACGGCTCGAGCCGGGCAGTGCGTTCAAGATGTTCTGTTCAATATAACAGATCGTTTCAAACTATCTATTTCACAGAACGCGTGAGCCGTCTTACATGAAGGCGGACGCAGACCATACAGGGGGCTTCACCACCATGTCCGCCACGCTCGACCAAGCCTCGGCTCTCTTCTCCGCCGGCCCCGGCGCCCCTCCCGTGACGATCGCCTTCGGGGACGGCATCGGGCCGGAGATCATGGCGGCCTCGCTGCGCGTGCTGAAGGCGGCCGGGGCGAACATCGCCTGCGAGCCGATCACGATCGGCGAGGCGGTCTATCGCTCGGGCGAGACCTCGGGCATCCCCGCGGCGGCGTGGGAGACGATCCGGCGCAACAAGGTGCTCTTCAAGGCCCCGATCACGACGCCCCAGGGCGGCGGCTACAAGAGCCTCAACGTCACCATGCGCAAGGCGCTCGGCCTCTTCGCGAACGTGCGGCCCTGCTCGGCCTACGCCCCCTTCGTGCCGACGCTGCACCCGGCGATGGACGTCGTCATCGTGCGCGAGAACGAGGAGGACCTCTATGCCGGCATCGAGCACCGGCAGACCGACGACGTCGTCCAGTGCCTCAAGCTGATCACGCGCCCGGGCTGCGAGCGCATCGTGCGCTACGCGTTCGAATACGCCCGCGCCAACGGGCGGCGGAAGGTCACGGCCTTCACCAAGGACAACATCATGAAGCTCACCGACGGCCTGTTCCGTCGGGTCTTCGACGAGATCGCGCCGGAATATCCCGAGATCGAGACCGACCACTGGATCATCGACATCGGCGCGGCCAAGCTCGCCGCGCAGCCGGACCTGTTCGACGTGATCGTGACGCCCAACCTCTACGGCGACATCGTCTCCGACATCGCCGCCGAGGTGACGGGCTCGGTCGGCTTGGCGCCGTCGGCGAATATCGGCCCGCACGGGGCGATGTTCGAGGCGATCCACGGCTCGGCGCCGACCATCGCCGGCCAGGACGTGGCGAACCCCTCGGGTCTGCTGCTGGCCGGCGTCATGATGCTCGTCCATCTCGGCCAGGCCGAGGTCGCGACGCGGATCCACAACGCCTGGAAGCGCACGCTCGAGGACGGGATCGTCACCGCCGACCTCGCCCGCGGCGGCGCGGCCGAGGCGGTCGGCACGCAGGCCTTCGCCGACGCGGTGATCGCGCGCCTCGGCCAGGCGCCGCGGACGCTCGCGCCGGTCGCCTACCAGGCCGGCGCGCCGCTCGGGGTGCCGCAGGCCGCGCCGCGCCGGAAGCAGGCGAAGGCGCTGGTCGGCGTCGACGTCTTCGTCCACGACGACACGACCGATCCCGACACGCTCGCCGCTCGGCTCCAGGCGGCGGCGGTCGCCGCGCCCTTCGCGCTGACGCTCCTGACGAACCGCGGGGTGAAGGTCTGGCCGCAGGGCCTGCCGGAGACGAGCCTCGTTGACCATTGGCGCGCCCGCTTCAAGGCGCCCGACGGCGTCGCGCCGACCCATGCCGACGTCGCCGCCCTGCTCGCCGCGCTCGCCGCGGCCGGCATCGATTTCGTGAAGACCGAGCAGCTCTACACCTTCGACGGGGTCGCCGGGTACTCGCTCGGCCAGGGGGAGTGACACGATCGGTATCGGCAAGGAGGCAACGCCGTGCGCGAGGAGTTCGAGAGCGCACTCGGCCCCGACCTCGTGCCAACTGTGGGTAGCCGATCTCCCGCTCGATCGGACCGAGGCGGTCCGGCGGGCGGGGGTGGGCCCTGAACCGACTCGGGCCGGGGTCGGGTAAGGTCGTCATACTGCGGCGCGAGGACGGCGCGCAGGAGGTCCAGACGGGCGGCAAGGCTCAGGCCACTTTCTCTCCGATGTGGATGTTCGGCGAGAGGCCGGTGAAGTTCGTGATGTCGCCGATGATCTCCGCCCCGTGCTCCGCAACGGCATTGTCGAGCGCTTCACGCGATTGGAATGTGAGATCGCGGTGAGCAGGTGAGCCGGCTCGCCTACGTCCGCACCGACTCCACCCCTGAGGACCTGGGCTCCAGTGAGACTCATGGTGCCCATCGTTCGGCGATGAGCGGGACATGTCGATGGTAGGCGACGCTGATGATGGCGATCGGCAACTGCTGTTCGCTCCGAACACCGCTACCGTCGCATCAGCAGTTGGCAGTGAGCGGGATAAGGCAATCGAGCACGGGTTGGCACAGATTGGCACAGCGGCTTGAAGCGGCTGACGAACCCGTCGGCTTCGCCCTCGCCCTTTCATTTGGCGGCTGTCGGCCGAGGCCGTGTGCAATCTTTGGATGCCACCGGTGACGGGATTCGTTACCGGCGCGAGGCGGCGGCCTCCCTCATCTCCTCAGCGCGGCGACGAGCGGGGTGACGCCTCATTTGCAAGAGCCACCTGCAAATGGCTCGCAAGTGCGTTGACAGATGCAAATCGTTCCCATATGCGTATGGAGGACGAGGAAATCTCCGCGGCTTGCGCGTGGATTTGCGACGGACGAGGCTGTCAGGCCGCGTCGTCGCGCGCCGCGGGATCCGGGTCCGGATCCTGTTTCGACGACGACGAGGAAAGACGATCGATGCACGCCACCGACACGCCCGCCCCCCGCCGCCGCACCCTGCTCGGGGCCCTCGCCGGCCTCGCTGCCGCGCTCGCGTTGCCCTTCGCGCCGCTGCCAGCCTCGGCCGAGGCGTCCGAGCCCCTGGACGTGGTCGCCACCACCGGCATGATCGCCGACGCCGCCCGCGCGGTGGGCGGCGACGCGGTCGAAGTCCGCGCGCTGATGGGGCCGGGCGTCGACCCGCACGCCTACCGCCAGACCCGCACCGACATCGCGGCGCTCGCGGGCGCCGATCTCGTGCTCTGGAACGGCCTCTATCTCGAGGCGCAGATGGAGGAGTTCCTGCTCGACCTCGCCGAGCGCCAGCCCGTGGTCGCAGTGGCGGAGGCGCTGCCCGAGAACCTGCTGATCGGCCACGACGACTACGAGGGCCGCTACGACCCCCACGTCTGGATGAACCCGAACCTCTGGTCGCGCGTGGTGATCGCCGTGCGCGACGCGCTCGTCGCCGTCGCGCCGGAGCACGAGGCGGCCTTCCGCGCCAACGCGGAGGCGCATCTCGCCGAGCTGACCGAGCTTTCGAGCTACGCCACGCGCGTCCTCGGCTCGGTGCCGGCCGACAGCCGCGTGCTGCTCTCGGCCCACGACGCCTTCAACTATTTCGGCTCGGCCTACGGCTACGAGGTCATCGGCATCCAGGGCATCTCGACGGAGAGCGAGGCCGGCCTCCAGCGCATCGCCGAGTTGGTGGACCTCCTGGTCACGCGCGACATCCGCGCGGTGTTCGTGGAGAGCTCTGTGTCCGACCGCAACATCCGGGCGCTCGTCGAGGGCGCGGCTGCGCGGGGCCACGCGGTCGAGATCGGCGGCGAGCTCTTCTCTGACGCCATGGGCGAACCGGGGACCTACGAGGGCACGTATATCGGGATGATCGACCACAACACCACGACCATAGCCCGTGCGCTGGGCGGGGAAGCGACGGAGCGCGGCATGCGCGGGCGCCTCGCGGCGGGCAGCTGAGAAGGAGGAAGGCTGAGAAGGCGATCATAGACGTGCTGAAGAGCCTCAAGGCCGAGCGCCGGACGGTGATCGCCGTCCACCACGATCTCGCGACGGTGGCGGACTATTTCGACCATCTGCCGCTGATCTACGTGCGCAAGATCGCGGACGGGCCGGTGGCCGAGACCTTCACCGCCGAGAACCTGCAGGCGACCTACGGCGGCCGCCTCGCCACGGCCCATATCGACCAGCTGAGGCTGGCCGGCGCGTGAGACGATCAACGGCGGCTTTCTCGACGTCTTCCTCGCGGCCGCGACCCTGCAGGCCGGCTACAACGCGGCGCTCGTCGCCGTCGGAGCCGGCTTGTTCGGCGTCGCCGCCGGCGCCAGCGGGACGTCCCTGTTCCTCACGACACGCCCGCTCGGTTGCGACTACTTTGCCAACTCGATCCTGTCCAGCACCGGGCTCGCCTTCATGCTGGTGGTCGCTGCTCGGGGGGCGACGGGCGTCATCTCCTGCTGATCGGCGACGCGATCTCGCGCGTGCCGGGCGCGGCCCTGGGCGTCGTCTTCACCGCCATGTTCACCGCGGGCGTGCTGATCCTGGAGCAGACCGACAGGTTCGGCATCCACATTGACGTCGAGCACGCGCTCTATGGCAGTCCCGAGAGCCTGGTCTGGCTCTCCGCCGAGGGTCGGGGCTCGCTCCTCGACCCCGCGGCCCCGGCCGACCTGCCGCAGAAACTACCGTGGCCGGTTTCGCGGCGCCGATCGCGCTCCTCATCGTAATCGACTGGTGCCGCGCGAACAGCCTCGAATTCGTGCTCGGCTACGTGCCGAGCGCGCCGCTTCGCGGTCGCGCCGAGACGCCGCCCCGCTCTCGGCCGGTCAGCTGCGTTCATAACACCGCCCCGCCGGATCTCGGCGAGGACTAAAGCTTTCTTCATCAGACCCATGGCGGCGGCCGGGGTAGACCCGCCGCCGCCATCGCGGTCCGCCGCATCACTTCCAGCCGGCCCGATCCATGATCATGAGAGCCTCGGCGTTGTTCTGGGCGAAGGTCTCGGCCGAGAGATTGTCCTCTTCAAACTCGCCCAGCTTCTGGATCCACTCGGGAGCGGCCACGCCCTCAATGACCGGATATTCGCTATTCCCCTCGGCGAAGTAGGCCTGCGCCGAGTCGGAGGCGAGATACTCAAGGAAGAGCTTTGCCGCGTCGGGGTTCGGCGCGTGCGCGGCGACGCCGCCGCCGGAGATGTTGACGTGCGTGCCGCGGCCGTCCTGGTTCGGGAAGACGACGCAGATCTGCTCGGCCACGGCGCGATCTTCGGGGTTCTCCGAGCGGATCAGGTTCCCGAGATAATAGGTGTTGGCCACCGCGAGATCGCCCTCGCCCGCCGCCACCGCACGGATCTGGTCGGTGTCGCCGCCGCGAGGCTCTCGTGCCATGTTGGCGACAATCCCGCGCGCCCACTCCTCGGTTGCCGCCTCCCCGAGCTCGGCGTAGATCGAGCCGACGAGCGACTGG
>NZ_AUBC01000047.1 GCF_000429045.1 Salinarimonas rosea DSM 21201 | reverse complement strand
AGCGCGACGGCGATGTCGGCGGCCGCCATCCACCGGCTCTCAACCAGCGCCGAACCGTGTTCCGCGAGCACCCCAGCTCCGCCGCGATCCGCTTCGAGCCCCACCCGAGCGCCTTCAGCGACAGCATCGCCGAGACCTCGTCCGGCTCCTTCATCTCCAGCCCCCGTGCAATCTGCTCCTGGGGGCATCTGTGCATCCATGCGTCGTCCATCGCGACCTCCTGCTCGACGGCAGGGGGTCAGTTCCTCATGGCGCCAAGGGGGTCAGTTAGTCGTGTCGCCCGACAGGAGGCGCGCCCTCGATCGGGGTCAGCACACCGGAGGCTGCTCCCTGAAGATCGGGGAACGCGTTGCGCAAACCCATGGTGTAGGGATGGGACGGCTCGGTCAGCGTCGCCTGCATGGTGCCGGATTCGACCACCTTGCCGGCATACATGACGACGGTGCGGTCGCAGATGTATGCGACCACCGAAATGTCGTGCGTGACGAGAATCACCGAGATGCCGAGCGCAACCTGTAGCTCCCGAAGCTGGTCGAGAATCTGGCGCTGTACAATCACGTCGAGCGCCGTTACCGGCTCATCGGCGATGACGAGCTTGGGGTTGAGCGCCAGCGCCAGTGCGATCGCCACGCGCTGCCGCATACCGCCGGAAAACTGGTGCGGGTAGTCCGACAGGCGTCCCCGGTCGATGCCCACCAGCTCGAACAGTTCCTCGCAGCGTCTACGCGCATCCCGGCGGCCGAGCCCACCGCGCCGCCGCAATACCTCGTTGAGCTGGTATTCTACGGTGTAGACCGGATCGAGCGAGTTCATCGCGCTCTGCGGCACGAATGCGATGTCGCGCCAGCGCAAGGCGTTCATCTCGCGCTCCGGGAGTGTCACGAGATCCCGGCCGCCGAACATCATCCGGCCGCCCGTGATCGCGGCATTGTCGGCAATGACGCGCGTCAGCGCCTTGGCGACCGTCGTCTTGCCGCAACCCGATTCGCCGACGAGACCGACGATCGAGCCACGCGGCACATCGAAGCTCGCGCCGTCGACGGCGTCGATCTTGCCAAAACCGACGGTATAGCTGACCTTGAGGTCGCGGACGGAAAGCAGCGGTTCAGTCATCGGCCAAGCTTGGGAAAGAGGATGTTCTCGTAGCCGCGCGTGATGAAGAAGCCGGCGGACACGACGAGAATGATGCAGAAGCCCGGCGGCACGAACCAGTAGTAGGCCTGCTTGGCCAGCGCCTGGCTGGCGAACGCGTCCTGCAGCATGTAGCCCCAGCTTATCGACTGCGGATCGCCGAAGCCGAGGAACGAGATCGAGGCTTCCGTGAGAATGGCCCAGCCGATCGCGATCGAGCCGTAGAGGAACGATAGCGGTAGGATGTTGGGCGCGATGTGGCGCAGGATGATCTTCAGGTCGGAAGAGCCGGCGACGCGCGCGGCGTCGACATAGCCACGGGAGCGCAGCGTCAGCACCTGGCTGCGAATGACACGCGCCGTGTCGCGCCACAAGACCAGCGCCATTGCGATCACCACGTTCCAGATGGAGGGTTCCAGAAACGCCGCCAGCACGATGACGAAGGGCAGGAACGGAATGCCGAATGCGATGTCGGCAAGGCGCATCAGGATTACGTCGACCCAGCCGCGAAAATAGCCGGATACGAGGCCGACTATGGAGCCGATCAGCGCCACCATGAACGCCGCCGTGATCCCGATGAGCAGCGCCGAGCGCGAGCCGTGGACGATCTGGGAGAAGATGTCGCGGCCAAGGCTGGTGGTGCCGAGTATGTAGCCGTCCTCCCCCGGCCGCAGGTCGGCGGCGAGATTGTAATCGGGCGTGAAGAGAATTTCCGTCGGCTCGTAGGGCGCAATCTGGTCGGCGAAGATCGCGGTCAACACGAACAGCGCGTAGATCAGCAGTCCGAGCACGGCGAACGGCTCGTTCAGCGGCAGGCGCAGGCTGCGGAACAGGCGTCCGATCAGGCTCGGTTTTCTTTCCACCGCAGCATCAAGCATGGCTGATCCTCGGATCGAGAAAGGCATAGAGAAGGTCGGCAATGAGGTTCATCACGATGACCACGACGGCGATCATCAGGAAGGCACCCTGCGCCAGCGGATAGTCCGAGGCGGAAACGGCGTTGACGAGCTCGCGGCCGAGACCGGGCCATGAGAACACCGACTCGACCACGACATTGCCCTGAAGCTGGTATCCGACGGCAATCGCAAACGAGGTCATGACCGGCAGCAGCGCGTTGCGCGCCGCGTGGCGTACAACGACGGTCCAGTTCGACAGGCCCTTGATGCGCGCCATGGTGACGAAGTCTTCCTTCATCACGTCCAGCATGTTGGAGCGCATGAGAAGCAGCGGCAGGCCCTGGCTGTAGATGGCCAGCGTCAGTGCCGGCAAGGCCAGGTAGGTCAGGAAATCGCGAGAGGTGTAAAGCGCCCACAAGCTGTCGTAGTTCGCGCCGGCCGGGCGCGTGCCTCCGGCTGGGAACCAGCCGAGATTGAAGGAGAAGACTGCGAGCAAGACCATGCCCAGCCAGAACTCCGGCATGGCGCGCGTCGTCAGCACGAGCGGGATCGCCGCGTGCTCGACCACGCCGCCGCGCTTCCAGGCAAGATAGGCACCGGCGAGGATGCCGAACACATAGGCGATGATGAGCGAGGTGAAAGTCAGGATCAGCGTGTTGGGCAGTAGCGCCAGGATACGGTCAGCGACAGGCTCGCGATAACGGAAGCTCTGGCCGAGTTCACCCTGCAGCAGGTTGCCGACATAGATCAGGTATTGCTCCCACAGTGGCTTGTCCAAACCGAACTGCGCCATCAGCGCCTGCTGCTGCTCGATGGTGAAGGTCGGATCGATGTAGGCCGCCATCGGGTTGCCCGGCATGAGCCTGAACATCAGGAACAGGATCGTCACCACGGCCCAAAGAACAAGCAAGAGCTGAAGCGTACGGCTGAGTGCCGCCTTCAGGTGAGGCATGGGAGAGCTCCAAAATCGGCAGCGCCAGGCGGCAGGTATCGCCAGATAATTGCCGGCACGCCGACGAATGCCAGCGCGCCGCCCGGAATCAACTACTTCGCGAACTCTTCAGTCTTGTCACCCGGATAATGCAGGCGCCCGCCTTCGAGCGTGTAGCCTGCCTCTTCGAGCATCCGCGCGGCCACGTCGATGCCGGTCTCGAACCCTTCCATAACGGCCGGATCGTACCAGAACTCGAGCGCCGGAGAGATCACCGAGTTGGACGGCACCGCGAAGCCTCGGAAGGCAGCGCCCACGATCAGGCGGCGGTCGACGGCCTGTGAGAGAGCCTTGCGGAATGCGGGATCGTCGAACGGCGCGCGGCGATTGTTGAACGCCACGTAGCGGAACCCCATCTCCACCGTGGATACAACCTCGAGATCGCCGTCCTGCTCGGCCGCCTGGATCAGCACCTGCGGATCGCCCGAAAACTCACCCATGAAGTTGATCTCGCCGGAGCGCAGCATGCCGAGGGCGGCTTCCACGTTCGGGACGATGCGCAGGATCCAGCGATCGGCCTTTGGCGCGTTGAAGTGATCCTCGTTTGCGGAGAGAACGATTTCCTCATTGGTCAGCCAGCGCTCGAACTTGAAAGGACCGGAGCCGATCGGTGTCTGCTCCTGATAGCTTTCGGCGTTTTCCTCCTTGGTCTTCAGGTCCTCGATAACCGGCTCCCAGACGTGCTTGGGAATGAGGTTGATCTTGGCGAGGCTGGAGGTGATGAACGACGCGGCCGGCTGCTTCAGCGTGAAGACGAGGTTGAGGTCGTCGACCACCTCAATCGTCTCGATGTTGGACGCAAACGGCGCATACATGGGCGCCTCGCCCGATACAGCCGTCTCGAAGGAAAATTTGACGTCCTCGGCGGTCAGCGGCTCGCCATCATGCCAGTTCATGCCCTCGCGGAGCCTGACCTCGATGGTCTTGTCGTCGCGCCACTCGTAGCTTTCGGCGGCCCAGGGCTGCGGTAGGCCGTCGGGGCCGACGCGCGCGATGCGGTCGTAGACCAGTTCGAACACCCAGCTATCGACGCCGCCGGAAATGTAGAGCGGGTTGATCGCCTGAACGTTGTCGCCCGAATTGAGGATGATGTCCTTCTGCTCCCCCAGCGGCTCCAGCGACATGAAGGTCCAGGTATTGCGGATCCCGATGCCGCTCTGCTCGACCACCGATTCCTTGTTCCAGACGGTACTGTCGAACGCGAAGGTCTGCCGCGGATGAACCAGCATCATGTTGGGCTGATCGGCAGCCAGAATCTCCTGCGCCTTGTAGATAAGCTCCTTGCGCGCCTCCTCGTCGATCTCGACGCGCTGCGCTGTCGCCACTTCATCATAGGCCGGGTTTACGTAGCCGATGAAGTTGTAGCCCTTTTCCGCGGTCGACGAATGGAACAGGTTGTAGATGATCTCGTCCGGATCGGACCGCTCAGGACGACCTACCATCTGCCAGGCAGTCACGTCCCACGCCTCGCGCTGGTACCAGACGATGTCGGACATTTGCTCCCACGGCATCACCCGAACATTCACGTCGAGACCGAGCTTGCGCCATTCCTGCGCGATAAGCTGGATCGACTGGAATTCCTGCGGCTGAGCAGCCTGAGGACGGGTAAAAAGATCGATCGTGCGGATCTGATCGCCGGCAAGTGCCGGCACCGCGGCCGTAGCCGCGAGAATGGCAGCCAAACCGACCGCCCTGAAGCTGGGCCTCATGCTAGTTCTCCTCTGGATGGGTACCGTTTGCTCTTGTTGGCACGCCGCTCATGCAACGCGCAGGGTCTCCACGGACTGCCCGGCCCTCATCTTGGCAGGCGTCGGGAATGCGGTCTTCGAGTGGGAAAGCCCCATCGAAACAAGCGTTTCGGCATGCTTGAGCGCGGCCTTGCCGGCGTTGACGGCTGGGGCTCCGACGGCAGCCGAGATTTCGTCCGCAATGTTGAGGAACGACATCGTCATGCAGCCGAAAAGGAGCGCATCGGCACGGTCCTGCTCGACGCACGCTTTCGCGACATCGATCAGGCGGGATTTCGTCGCATCCGGGTCATTCATCAGATCGAGCACGGGAATGCCCGTTGCGCGCACCGAGGCGAGCTTTGCCTTCACGCCGGCCCGGTAGGCGAGAAGTTCCTGGCCCGCCGCCATGCTGTCGAAGATGGTTAGGATCGAGAATTTGTGGCCGAGCCCCGCGGCCAGCAGCAAGGAACTCTCGCAGGGACCGACCACCGGCATCGTCACCATCTCGCGCGCGGCGTCGAGTCCGGGATCGCCGAAACAGCCGATGATCGCACCATCGAAGCCGTCGCGCTCGCACTTCATGATCAGTTCGATCGTGGCGGGCACGCACATCGCCTCTTCGTAGGCGGACTCGATCGAGGCCGGGCCGCTCGGCACATCGACGACCGAGACCTCGGTACCCGAAAACGCCCAGGCATTGAGCAGCTCCTCACGGCGGCGCATTTCCTGCGCCCCCATCGATGTCTTCGACATGGGTCCTGGCACGACGTAAGCGATCCGCATTGACATATCCCTCTTGTTTCATTAGCTGAAACAACGTTTCCTATTTCACTCACTAAACCACAATTTTCCGATATTGCAACAGCCCGGCGCTGACGCGATAATCGGTCGGGAGGACACATGACGAACGAGAGACAGGATCGCGATTACCGGATAGCCGCGGTAGACCGGGCGCTTCTCGTGCTTGAAGCGCTTGGCGAAAAGCCCGGCCAGGGCGTGACCGCGCTCTCGAAGTCTCTCGGCCTGACCAAGTCGATCGTCTTCCGCCTGCTCCAGACGCTCGAGGAGCGCGGCTTCGTGTTCCGCGACTCGGAGCTGGCCGTCTACTCGCTCGGATACCGGGTGGGCGTTCTCGGCGAACGCGTAGGACGGGACGGCAGCCTTCTGTTTGCGGCGCGACCCGTAATGGACGCGTTGCGCGACCGGACCTCGGAAAACGTCAACCTCGTCGTGCGGGAAGGATTGCGCTCCCTGGTTCTGGCAACGCGAGCGGGGCATCATTCCATACGCCTGTTCGCTCAGGCCGGACGCAACGGTCCGCTTCACGCCGGCGGTGGATCCCTGTGTCTGCTGGCATTCGCGGACCAGAGCGTCATCGACGCCGTGCTGTCGGGGCCGCTGGAGGCCTTCACCCCCTACACCATCACCGACCGCCACAAGCTGCGTCAGCTGCTCGAGCGAATCCGCGCGAACGGCTTCAACATAGCGCTCAACGATCTCGACGAAGGCGCGTTCTCGGTGGCAGCACCGATCATGGGACCGCACGACGATGTCATCGCGGCGATTTCGGTGGCCGGCGCGATGGTGCGCTTCGACGAGGAGCGCCGCGATCAATATATTCGCGCGGCGCGCGAGGCCGCAGCCGAAATTTCTTCGAAGCTCTCGCTCCATCCTGGCGAGCCGGCCCACATCGGCGCCCCGCTGATCGCCTGAACGCTTTCCCCCTCCTCATGATCGCTGCCTCCCGAACGGGCCGGAGCGCCGTTCACGTGACCCGCTTTACCGAACGCGCGAGCTCTGGTAGCGTGATCTCGATGTGAAACGACGTTCTACTGGCTGAAACACTCCGGGAGCCTTCCTTCCATGAACCAGACTGAGACCGAGATTCTGTCGGCCGCGACCATCGACGAACCATGGGCGCTGGTGGAGAGCTTCTCGACCTTCAAGCGCGAGCATCCCACGGACGTGAACCGTGGAATGGACGAGGTGGTGCAGCGCCTTCGCAAGCACGGCGTCGAAGTGAGGGTGCATGAGCCGAGCCTCTATCTGAGCCTTCCGGGGCCTGCGCACGTGGAAGCCGAAGGCAAGTCCTTCAGGGCCAAGCCGCCCGCCTACAGCGTCGATGCGCGCAAGGGGATTTCGGGCGAGTTGGTCTATGTGGGCGCGCGCCACAACGCCATGATCACCGACATGTTCGAACAGAAGGTCGAAACGACCGATGAACTGGCCAACCGCGTGCGCGGCAAGATCGTCATTTCGGAAGGCTTCGCGAGCCCCGGCCTTGTCTCGCAGTTCGAAGAAATCGGCGCAATCGGCGTGATCGGCATCAACCCGGGCATCGACGTGCACTGGGGCATCTGCACGACGATCTGGGGCACCCCAGATCTCGACGGCCTGCCGCGCAAGCCGAAGATCGCGGCGGTCGCCGTCAACAAGCCGGATGGCGAGGCGCTGATCGAGATCGCCGAGAAGGGCGGCAAGATCACGCTCTTCACGGAAATGGAGGAAGGCTGGTTCACTTCCAAATTGCCGGAGGTCTTCATCCCCGGCACCGAAGAGCCGGAAAAATACGTCTTCCTGCACGGCCATCTCGACAGCTGGGACGTGGGTGTCGGCGACAACGCCACGGGCGACGCGACCATGCTGGAGCTCGCGCGCGTGCTCTGGGCGAACCGGGGCAAGCTGAAGCGTTCTGTCCGCATCTGCTGGTGGCCGGGGCACTCGACTGGCCGCTATGCCGGCTCGACCTGGTTCTCCGACGCCTTCGCGCTCGATCTGGAAGAAAACGCCGTGGCGCAGGTCAACTGCGACAGCCCTGGCTGCCGCTGGGCCAGCGAGTTCATCAATCTGTGCCGGATGAGCGAGACCGAAGCCTTCCTCGCCGAAGTGATCGAGGAAGTCGCGGGCAAGGCCATCGAAGGCGAACGCCCGCACCGCGCCGGCGACTACTCCTTCAACAATATCGGCATCTCCAGCTATCTGATGCTGTCATCGACGATGCCCGACGTTCTGCGCGAGGAGAAGGGCTACTACACGGTCGGCGGCTGCGGCGGCAATATCGCCTGGCACACTGAAAACGATACGCTGGAGATCGCCGACAAGGACATCCTGCTGCGAGATATCAAGGTCTACCTGCTTGCCGTGCTGCGCAATGCCAACGCTACGATTCTGCCGTTCGACTGGCGCGCGACGACGAGAGAGTTCACCGAGACGATCGATGCCTATCAGGCCAAGGCCGGGGATCGTTTCGACCTGTCCCCCTCGAAGAAGGCCGTTGCCGAACTGAGCAGCGCGCTCGAGAACTTCTACGCCAGCGTCGAAGCCGGAAAGATCGCGCCCAGGATCGCAAACCAGGTCATCCAGGATCTGGCCCGCATCCTCGTGCCAATCAACTTCACCCGCGTTCCGCGCTTCCACCACGACCCGGCGCTGACCGTGCCGGCGCTGCCCTCGATCGCGGTCGCGGCCGATCTCGACAGCCATGCGGACACACTCGGGTTTGCAAAGACGCAGCTCGTGCGAGGCCAGAATCAGCTCGTATCGGCGCTCCGCCACGCCAAGCGCCACATAGCGATTCTGACTTCATGATTGGGTCGCGGGAAGGTGTCAGTGGCTTAGGCTCTGGCCCCATAAACGGCAAAGCGGATTTGATCGGTCGAGCGTAGGATGATTCAACCTCCCTGATGGAGGGAGGATTCGATGCGCCGCCACGAGCTGACCGATGAGGAATGGGCGATCATCCAGCCGCTTCTGCCGAACAAGGTGCGCGGCGTGCCCCGGGTGGACGACAGGCGGGTTCTGAACGGCATCCTCTGGCGCTTCCGCACGGGTGCGCCCTGGCGGGACGTGCCCGAGCGCTACGGCCCGCGCACGACGCTCTACAACCGCTTCGTCCGATGGCGGAAAGCCGGCGTCTGGGACCGAATCCTCGACGCCGTCTCGGAGGCTTACGACGGCGACATCGTGATGATCGACAGTTCCTGCGTCCGCG
>NZ_AUBC01000046.1 GCF_000429045.1 Salinarimonas rosea DSM 21201 | reverse complement strand
CGGCGGCTCCGAGTTCAAGGCGGAGTTCGAGAAGGCTTGCGCCGACAAGAAGCTCGCCCTCTACGAGCTCCCGCCCAAGAGCCCGAAGCTCAACGGCGCCGTCGAGCGCTGCAACGCCGCCTGGCGCTACGAATTCTACGCCGTCTACGACCTTCCCACCGGCGTCGACGCCCTCAACCCACACATCGACGCCTTCCAGAATCTCTACAACCACCACAGACCTCACGGAGCCCTTGCCGGGAGACCACCCGCCGCGTACCTCTCGGCCTGAGCTGACGGGAGCCCCGCCGCGTCTCATATGTGCTGACCCCGGACACCCCCTTGCCGCCCCGCCGCCTTTCGGCTACCAACACGGCAGGGCAGGCGCCCGTAGCTCAGCTGGATAGAGCGTTGGATTCCGATTCCAAAGGTCACAGGTTCGAATCCTGTCGGGCGCGCCATCTACCTTATCATCCGGCATTGGTTTTTTCCTTTCCGGCTTTTGCGGCCGAAGGGCCGGTTTGCAGACGGTTTGGAAAATCTGTTCGCGGAGAGTTCTCGAAGGCGAAGATCGCCTGCTCGGCCAACCCGTGAAGGATCGCGTGAACGGTATGGACGGAGTGGCCCGTGATCGCGGCTCCTGCTGGGGTGTCGCGCCCGCTTCCGAAAGCAGCGTCACGGCCGTTCCTCCCAAATCTTGAAAGTGCAGCCGCACGGGCTTTTCGAAGCCGGGCAAAATCACCCATCAGAATTAGAGCGTGTTGCCTCTCCAGTTATCGAGCGGGCTCCCCATAACCGGAGCCACTGCTTCTGTTGCGAGGACACTCTTGTCTTCCGTGTCGATTTCCACCTTTGCGACTCGCGGACCGGCTGTCGCCGCGCCCTTGAGGGCGCGGGAGACGTTGGTTTGCGTGAACTTCGCGCGGCTCCGTGGCATCTCCCGTCGGCCCTCAGATCGAGACTTCAGACTTGGCGGCAGCGCGATCCCTCCGCGGCGAGGGCCGGGCTTGGTGGGCGGGATCAGCCTCTGAAAGGCGCTAGACTAGCGGCAGCGCGTCCGTCGCCCTGTGCTCGGTCGCCGAGTTCGTGCAGGAGCGCGGCTCCGGTGCGGATGCCGTCGACGAAGCGAACGATCTCTAGATTCTCATTCGGCGCGTGATTGGCCTCGTCGGCGTTTGCATAAGGAATGACGAAGGCCGGCTTGTTGAGGATCTTGGTGAAGACATAATCCGGCAGGCTGCCACCGACGGCCGGGTACATCAGCGGCTCCATTCCGCGCGCGGCAATCACGGCGCGGCGGATCGGCTCCGCGAAGCGCGAATCCATCGGGGTCTTTGACGGCAGCATGCCATTGAGCGGCACGAACTCCACGTCTGGAGCATGCTCCTTCACATGCGCGGCCACCTTCTCGAACACGTATTCAGGCGTCAGGGGCTCCACGAGGCGGATGTCGCATTTCGCGAACGCCTCGCAGGGTAGCACGGTCTTCATTCCGGGCCCGCCATAACCGCCATGCAGGCCATTGATGGTCAGCGTAGGGTGAAAAATCAGTCGGTCGTAATAGCCGCGGTCGTGCGGCTGATCGAGTTCCTGCAGGCCGAGATCGGACTTGAGTGCGTCGAGGTCCAGCGGCAGACGCGCGACGGCCTCGCGTTCATACTCCGTCGCCGGAATGACCGGCTCGGTGAGCCCGCTGATCGTGATCTCGCCGGTCGGGCTTTTCATCGTTGCGAGCAGATGGACCAGCTTCCAGATCGCGTTCGGCACGACGCCGCCGAAATTGCCCGAGTGGACGTCGCGCGAGGCCGTACGGACACGGAGCTCGAAAGCCGCAACCCCACGGACGCCGAACGTGACCACCGGTGCGCCGTTTTCGTGCAGCGGGCCGTCCGAGGTCACGACGAGGTCGGCGTTGAGCCGGTCGGCGTGTTCGCGCACGAAATCGGCGATGTGAGGACTGCCGATCTCCTCCTCGCCCTCGAGCAGGAAAATGACATTGCAGGGCAGTTCGCCGTGAACCGCCAGATGAGATTCGATCGCCAGAAGCTGGGCGAAATGCTGGCCCTTGTTGTCGCCGATGCCGCGCGCATAGATACGGCCGTTGCGGATGGTCGGCTCGAAGGGCGGGCTTTCCCACAGCTCCAGCGGGTCCGGCGGTTGCACGTCGTAGTGCCCGTAGAGAAGCACGGTCGGCTTGTCAGGCGAGATCATGCGCTTGCCGAGCACCATCGGATGGTTTGCAGTCGGCACGGCCTCCGCCTCGAAGCCGAGCCCCACGAGATGATCGACGAGCATTGCCGCCACCTCGCGAATGCCCAAATTGTGAGCGCTGATCGAGGGGTGGCGGACGTAGTCCATCACCCTTTCGATGAAGCTGTCGCGGTTCTGCTCGATATGCGCGAAGACCGGCTCCAGACGGCTGTCGATCGTGGTCATTGAGCAGTTCCCTCCCGGGACAGGATGAGCGCGCCGGTCTTGTGGACCCGGCCCGTCCAGCCCGGCGCGACAAACGTGGTGGTATCGAGCTGGGTCAGGATCATCGGGCCGCGCAAAGTCGCTCCGGCCCCGAGCCTCGCGCGATCGACAAGCGGAACCCTAGCTTCACCCGCGGAATGATGCACGGTCGCCTCGTCATAGGCCTCCACGTTGTCCGCTTCCTCGATGACACCGATCGGCGCGGCAGCGGTCAGCCCCGAAGCCTCGACACGCAAGGTCACCAGTTCGACGGCAGCGTCGAGCGTGAAGCCGTAAAGCGCGCGATGCTCGTCGGCAAATGCGGCTTCCAACGCCTCGACGCCGTCCACCCAGCGGATCGCAATCTCGCCCCCTTGCCCGTGGTAGCGAAGAAGTGCGACACGCTGCACGCGACGCTTTTCCTCGGCGACGCCTTCCTGCTCGAACCAGTCCAGCGCCTGCGCCGCGAGTTCGCCAAAGACGGCGTTCGCCATCGCGGTATCGATCGCGCCCGCGCGCGGCAGGGTGCGGCTGAACTCCGCCTTGAGGTCGGCGGCCAGAAGCCCGTCGGCGCACAGAACGCCCGGCGCCGGCGCGATCATGATGCGCGAGATGCCGAGCAGCTCGGCCAGCGCACAGCCATGCAGAGGGCCGGCGCCGCCGAACGGCACGAGCGTGAAGCGGCGCGGGTCGTGGCCTCGTTCCACCGAGACGACCCGCACGGCGCCGACCATGTGGTTGTCGACGATCGCCAGGATGCCGCGCGCGGCCTCTTCGACATCGAGCCCCAGCGGCCCGGCGACACTTCCGGCGACCACCCTGCGTGCCGCCTCGACGTCGAGCGCCATGCGTCCGCCGAGGAGTTTCGACGGCAGATGGCCGAGCACGACGTGGGCGTCCGTCACCGTTGCCTGCTGTCCGCCATGACCATAGGCGGCAGGACCCGGCCGCGCGCCGGCGCTGCGGGGACCGACAGAGAGCGCTCCGTTCTCGACGGCGGCAATTGACCCGCCGCCGGCACCGATCGTCACCATGTCGACCATGGGCAGCGGCAGCGGCCATTCGCCCACCTTGCCATTCTGGGTCAGGCCGATCTTGCCACCCTTGATCAGGCAGATGTCGGCGCTGGTGCCGCCGATGTCGACCGTTATGAGATCGTTGATACCGCAGGCGGCAGCGATGGCGCGGGCGCCAACGACGCCGGCAGCCGGCCCGGAAAGTGCGGTCAGCGCCGGTGCCTGGCGGATTGCGGGTGCGCCGGCAACGCCGCCATTCGACTGCATGAGGAGAAGCGGGGCCGAGACCGCCTCGTCCTCCAGCCGCTGCTCCAGTCGGCCCACGTAGGTGGTCACGCCCGGCATCACCGTTGCATTGAGCACCGTCGTCAGCGAGCGTTCGTATTCGCGCACGACCGGCAGCACGTCAACGGAAGTCGTCACCGCGAGATGCGGCAGCCGTTGCCGCAGGATTTCGGCGGCGCGGCGCTCGTGCGCCGGGTTGGCGAAGGCGTGCAGGAGGCAAACCGCGATGGCTTCCACATCCATCGACGCAATGGCCTCGGCGGCGCGCTCGACGCTCGCCTCATCGAGCGCGCGCTCCACGCCGCCGCCCGGCGCGATGCGTTCGTCGATCTCCATGATGCGCGAGGCGGGCACCGGCCGCTCCGGCTTCACCCATGTGTAGAGATTGGCCTTGCGGGGAATGTCCTGCCGCCCGATGGCCAGCACGTGGCGAAACCCGCGTGTAGTCACGAGCGCCGTGCGCGCGCCCTTGTCCTCGAGGATCATGTTGGTCGCGACGGTGGTGCCGTGCAGCACCTGCCGCAGCTTCGATGCGGGCGCCCCCGCGTCGGCAAGCGCGAGCCTGATACCGTTCAGGAACGCTTCCGAAGGATCGGAAGGGACGCTGGACGTCTTGGCGCGCCAGACCTGTCCGCTGGAACGGTCAAGCAACGAGACGTCGGTGAAGGTGCCGCCGATGTCGACGGCGATGGAAAGTGCCTGTTCAGTCGAGTGCATCGACATAGTCCGTGCGATGGAGGCGGCGGGTTGCTGGGCGATCGGATCGCAGGCGCCTGGTGGCGACCTCGTCGATACGACCTTGAACGATCTCGACGCCGTAGAGCGCGCGGGCCGCGTCGACGCTGACATATCCGCCAAGCACGTCTTCGAGCACTTTGGCGAGCGGCCGGTCGTACGGATGGCCATAGCCGCCACCGCCGCCGGTCTCGATGCGCAGGATGTCGCCCCGCACGAGTCGGTTGCCGTCCGACAGCGGCACGAGTGGCCGCTCCCTGTCCGTTCCCGGATTGACGACGGCGCGGCCCACACCGCCCGACATGCCGCCGTCGATGCCCCATGGCGGGTTCTTGACGCCGTCGATACGGACGGCGAGCACGGCGTCCTCGGCCAACACCTCGTATTCGCGGACGATGCCGCAGCCGCCGCGATACGCACCCGCACCGCCGGAATCTTCCATGACGCCATAGGTGCGCAGGCGAACGGGATAGCCCAGCTCAAGAAACTCGACCGGATAGTTCTCCTGCGCGACGAAATAGACGGCGTCGATGCCATCGGCCTCGGGCCTTGCGCCATAGCCGACGCCGATCCCATCGGCCAACAGGAAGCGCTGCAGATCGCCGGACTCGTCGCGGAAATTGCCGCGCATGATGGAGATCACATAGGCGGAATTGGCTGCCGGCGCCCCGCCGTTCGCCACGTTGAGCAGGCCGTTGATTGCGGAGATCACCCGCATGGTGGTCAGGCCGCGCATGCCGAGCGGTGCGGGAAAGCGCGGCAGCAGCAGCGAGCCCTCGCGCAGGCGGACGTCGTCCAGCGCGTTCGGCCCGCCGGCATTACAGACCTGGGAAGGGTCGCCGCCCAGATAATAGAGCCCGAGCGCCATGCCGGGTACGCCGCGGTTCATCAGGTAGTTCACCGGGCCGGGGGCCTGGTCGTCGCTCTCGCTGGCGTCGAAAAGGAAGCGGTCTTCTCCGTCCGCACCCTTCTCGCGGGTCAGGGAGAAGCGGATCTTGAAGGGGCCGTTGCCGTGCCCGTCCCCGTCGATGGCATCGGTGAAGGAATGGGTGCCATAGTCGAACGTCTCAGCGAGGCGGTCGCGCACCAGCCGGCGCGTGCGGTCGAGCAACTGGGCGAACGCATCCTCGAGGACATCGGCGCCGAAGCGGTCGACGATCTCGCCCATGCGCCTGACGCCGAGATCGACACTCGCCATCAGCGCGCGCATGTCGCCGTTGCTCTGCTCGGGAAAGCGCGAGTTGCGGTGGAAGATCGCTAGCGTCGCCTCATTGACATTGCCCTGATCGGCGAGCTTGGTGACCGGGATGATGATGCCTTCCTGGTAGATTTCGGTCGCATCCGGGCTGATCGAACCCGGCCGCAGTCCGCCGATGTCGGCGAAGTGGGCCCAGCTCATCACGAATGCGCAGCGGCGACCATCCTTGAAAACGGGCGCGAGCAAGACCTGGTCGTTGGAGTGCGAGACCGCGCCCCGCGACCCATAGCAGTCGTTATACCAATAGAGATCGCCCGGCTTCATCTCGTCGGCCGGGAACTTCTCGAATACCGGGCTGGTCATGTCGCCGAAGATCGGCACCATGGACCCCACCGCCATGATGCCGTCGGCGTCGAAGAGGGCTGTGTAGAAATCCTTCTTCTCGCGAATGAAGGCGGAGATGGCGGTCCGTTCCAGCAGCGCCTCCATTTCCGATTGCGCCGCTGCGATCGCGCCGCGGATGATCTCCAGGGAGATGGGATCGCAGACGCGTTGTTCCCTCTCCGGCCGGTCGGCCACTTTCACGGCCGTGGTTGGTTGCTGCATCGAAGGTTTCCTGTTGATGCGGTTCACAGAGTGACGACGATGTTTCCGAGATTCCCGCCTGCTTCGACCGCGAGATGCGCGTCGGCGATTTCGTCGAGCGGAAAGGTTCTGGCAATGGCCATCCGCAGCCGGCCCTGGGCGGCAAGCTCTGCAACACGAAGCTCGCCTTCGAGGCGTTCGGCCTTCGGGAGGGCGAAGCCCTGAATCACCCGCAGATTGGCGCCTTTGTCGGCGAAGGCATAGTAATCGAGGACAGGCTTGACCTCGCTGGTCGAGGAGTAGGACGCGATCGTGCCGTTCTCCTTGAGCACGGCAATGTCGAGCGCATGGTTTGCGCCGAAGTCGACCTCGATAACACGATCCACGCCTTTGCCTATGGTCAGCTCGAGGACGCGGGCGGCGACATCCTCCTGCCGGCGGTCGATGATCTCGTCTGCGCCGCCGGCGCGCGCGTGCTCGGCGGCCGCCGCGTTTGAAACGGTTCCGATGACCCTGGCGCCGCCGGCCTTGGCCAACTGCACCGCGCAATGACCGACGGCACCTGCGGCGCCGGCAACCAGAACCGTCTGGTCCTCCACCGATCCGTCGGCAAAGACGGCACGATACGCGGTCATTGCAGGCACACCGAGGCAGGCTCCAGCCTCGAAGGACATCGCATCAGGAAGCTTCACTGCCTGCTCGGCAGGCAGTGCAATCAGCTCGGCCGCCGTGCCGAAAGCGCGGCCGGCAGAGCCATATCCTCCCTGCGCGTTCCACATCCAGATGCGCTCGCCGATGCGTGACGGATCAACCCCATCCCCCACCGCGACGATCTCGCCCGCGCCGTCGCAATGGGGAATGACGACCGGGTGCTGCATCGCCATGCCGTTCCATCCGGCGCGCCGTTTCACGTCGGCCGGGTTGATTCCGGAAGCGCGAACGCGCACCAGGACCTCACCCGCTGCTGCAACCGGGTCGGGCCTCTCCCCGATCACGAGCACCTCTCCTGCGCGTCCGGTGCGGGTATAAAACGAAGAGCGCATCATTCAGCCCCGTCAAAAAGGTGGCACGCGACCTGACGGGTGCCGGTCTGCCGCAGTTGCGGCACTTCCCGGCTGCAGCGATCGAACGCGTGAGGGCAACGGTCGCGGAAAACGCAGCCCGACGGCGGATTGCGTGGATCGGGCGCGCCGCGGCCGATCGGCAACGCATCGTGGCTCTGGTTCGGGTCGGGAACGGGAACCGCCGCAACCAGAGCCCTGGTGTAGGGGTGCAGCGGCGTGTGGACGATGTCCTCGGTCGGGCCATCCTCCATTACCCTCCCGAGATACATGACGATTGTCCGCTCGCACACGTAGCGCACGAGAGCGAGGTCGTGGCTAATGTAGATCGCGGTCAGGCCGAGGCGGTCGCGCACGTCGCGAAAGACGTTGAGCACGCCGGCCCGCACCGATACGTCGAGCATCGACACGGGTTCGTCGGCAACGACGAAATCGGGCTCGAGAATGAGCGCACGCGCCATGACCACGCGCTGCAACTGCCCACCCGAAAGCTGGTGCGGATAGCGGTCGAGATACTGGCGCGGCTCGGGCAGGCGAACCAGCTCCAGCGCCGATACGATGCGCGCCTCGCGTTCGGACGAGGGAGTGCCCGCGTTCTCCAGCGGCTCGGACAGAGTCTGGCGGATGGTGAAGCGGGGGTTGATCGCATCGAACGGGTTCTGGAAAATGAACTGCGCGCGCGCGCGGTAGCGCTTCAGGGCCTGCCCCCTGAGGTCCGATATCCTTTCACCATCGAACAGGATCGCACCCCCGGTCGCCTCCTCCAGCTTGAGCAGCAGGCGCCCCATCGAGGTCTTGCCGCAGCCGGATTCGCCAAGGAGCCCAACACTCTCGCCTCGGCGTACCGTGAAGGTCACGCCGTCGACCGCCTTGGCAACCGACGGATTGCCGCGCAGCGCGGACAGCGCTCCGCCGACCTTGTAGTGAAGCTGGGCGTCCTCGATGCTGATCAGGGGTACGGAAGGCTGCATTGTCATGCGACCTCCCTCCCCATCCAGGTTTCGACGCGCGCCGCCTCTTCCCGCAGTGCGGGCGCTTCCCCGGCGCGATGGCAGGCCACCGCATGGTCCGTGGCAACATCTTCGAGCGGCGGCTGCTCGGTGCGGCACGTGTCGAGGACGAAGGGGCACCGCGGTGCGAACCGGCAACCCGGCGGCGGGAATGCCAGGTTGGGAGGTGTCAAGCGTCAGCCGGAACTGCCCCCCTTTCGTCACGAGGACCTGACCCCCTCGCTGGTTGATGTGGTGTTGTGAGGCGCCGGAGCGGCCTTCTGCAGAAGGCCGCTCCGGCGCTTTTCGCGCAGCCGATAGCTCTCACCGCGGATGGTGATGACGTGGCTGTGGTGGAGGAGGCGGTCGAGGATGGCGGTCGCGACCACGGGATCGCCGAACACGGAGCCCCACTCGCCGATGGCGCGGTTCGAGGTGACGAGCATGGCGCCACGCTCGTAGCGGCGAGAGA
>NZ_AUBC01000045.1 GCF_000429045.1 Salinarimonas rosea DSM 21201 | reverse complement strand
CTCGCAGACGGTGCCCTCACCGTGGCCGAAGTCGCTCAGCAGGTCGGATGCTCGCCAGCGACGTTGTATAGGTCGATGCCGGGAGGGAGGAGGAAAATGGAAGCGAATGTTGCACGTGCCGACTTTCCGCCGGTAATTTGAATTTTGACGGCTCCATCGGAAAGAAGCATAATGAGTTTCAACATCTAAAAAGGGTACTGTTGTGTCACATCAAAATCTGATTGAAGCTGTCGGAAAGGCATTTAACCCTCCATCGTTAAATTATTCAATAGTCCTGAGAGTGAGTGATTTCTCCACCTACGAAGAGGGATGCGCAATGGTCAAGCTGCTTGAACGCGGCGGGTATGAAATGTTTCCGCATGCAGATTTGCTCTTACACGATCTCTGCGTTGAAAATTTTCTCTGGCAACTTGTCAAAGATCAGTATGACGACTTTTCGGGTAAAGTAAAGTGGAGCGGCGGGTACGAGTGCGAGGGCGATGACGTTACTTTTGTAGCGAAGTTTGACTTTGAAACGAGAAAAGATGCGCATCTGTTCAGAGGTGAGATCAAGGGCAAGCTTTGTCGCGGCTTGATCTCTGGCGCTCTTGTGAGGTGACAGTGTTCCGGCGCGGCGGTATCACGCCGCGCCGGTCTGCAAGCCTTCAACTGTCGCGGGCCTAGTCTCGAATATGGTGTTCCGCTCGATGGCGCTGGAGTAGTTGCACTTTCCGCCTTTCGTGTTCTCCTCGATCCAGTCGCGTCGAGGAGAACCACCGATGCCCTTCAACCAGCACCAACCCCTACCGGCAGGGCGGCTGCACGACCTGATCGTCTCGCTCGATCTCATCGACGCGGGCTTCCTCGGCTTCGTCCTGCGGCTTTCAAGCCTGCGGCAGCAGGCTGCCTTCGCGGTCCTGTCGCGCCACGTCCCGCCGATCCGCGAGCGGAAGCCGAACCTCGACCACCTCACCAGCGTCCTGCCCGTCGCAGCAGATGTGCGCCGCCTACATCCGCGTGACCTGATCGAGAAGCACCTCGGGGCGTGCCCTGACGGTCTGCTCGGCTCGCTGGCGAAGACGAAGCGAGGGCCGCAGGGAAGCGCCTACTACGCCCGGCTTCACCGCGCCGTCTCCGATCCGGCCAGCGCGGAAGTCGCCAAGGTAATTCGGCAAGCCGACTGGCTCGACCGTCACAGGCTCGACGCGCTGCTGACGCTCGAACCTGTTTTCCTCTGCCCGCGTTTCGCGCTCAAGGTCCGCTGCCGAAACCACGCCAACGACCTGAACACAGCGCTACGCCTGATCAAGGCGAGCGTTCCCGGCGTCACTGAGAGCGATCTCCGGGCGTCCGTGCAGGCGAGTGTCAGCGGGCCGAGCCGGTGGGTTCTCCGCTGGCTGCGGCGAGCCGTCGTCCCCTTTCCCGATCTCGCACTCCCGGCCTGCTGGAAGCCGTTGAATAGCGGTTCTGCCCTCTATGCGGCGGGCACCCGCATGCGCGTCTGCCTCACCGAGCCGCAGGCGCTCTTCGCCGTCCTTCAGCGTCGGAAGCTCTACTTCGAGGATCGTTCGCGGGCGCTGATCGCGGAGGTCCGCGCGGTCGGGAAGAAGCCGATCTACCTGTTGGCGAGTGTGCACGGGTATCGCAACGGTTACGTCAATGAAGCGCTCCGTAACGAAGTTGGGAAGACCTTCTCGAACGCAGGCATCTATGCGTGGGATCACGAGCCCCCCTCACCTTGGGACGCCTGCGAGCGGCTCATCTGCGGTCTCGCCAGCCTTGAGGACGAACTGGCGGACCTCGATGTCGGCCCGGTCGATGAGATCACCGACGAGACCGACGAGACCGACGAGCCCGAACTGGACCTGACGCCCGTCGCGAGCTTGGAGGCATGACATGACGGGCCTCGCCGTCAGCATGTTCGGCGTGTTCCTGTTCGCGGCGTGGCTCGTCGTGGGCGCGATCTACGTCGCGGTGCGGATTGCGTCCTGCGTCTTGAAGCTGATCCTCGGGCTCGTCGCCGCCTTCATCGCCGGTTTCGTTCAGGGGTGGAACCGGGAAAGCGAGCGGCGCGACGACTGAAGCCTCCGCAGCACCGGCCTTCGCCCAACCCGCGATACGCGCCCGGCTCACCACTATGCTCGTCGGCATGTGGCCGCACTCAAACAGCGCCATGATCCGGGCGATCATCACATCGGTGCCGCCGTAAAGCACCAGCATGGTCGGGAACGGCGCGGGAGTTGCAGGCATACCGAGGCGCTCGAAGGTGATTCGGCCCCGAAGGAAGAAAACATCTGCAATTCCCTGAATGTGGTCCTGATGCCAAGCAAAATGCGTCTTGACGGGGAGCAGCATTAGGACGGTCTGCGCCCGCTTCGACCTCCACTCATGCGCTGCTTTTCGGACGAACTCTCCGGTCTCAGAGTAGGGAGGATTGACGAACACGGTGCGCGCGTTCCATGGCTGCTTCAGCCCGTCCTCTTCCCTGTGGATAAACCGCCGCGCCCGGACAGGGCTCTTCGGGTGACCGCAAGGGTCCAGTTCGATCCCGTCGAGAACCGCCTCGATCCGTCGCACCACATCTTCGGGCGTGAACCGCTCGTCCCGAGAGCCTGAGCCCCAATTCGCCACCTGCGGCTTTCGGGCGCGTGCCCGAGGGGCGAGTACGCCGAGCGCCGCCGAGAGTGTCGCGATCCGCGCGTTGCCGTTTTCGAGCCGGTTGATCGCCATGGGAGACACGCCAGCACGAGCGGCGAGCTTCTCTTGGCTCCACCCGCGCTTCGTTCGGAGAGCCCGCACCCTTTCGCCCCACGTCTCGCCCTTCGCGACTGCCGCGAAGCGGATGTCGAGGGCCGCTACGAGAGCGGCGAGAACGGCGACGCTCCCGTTCCCACGCTCCGCCTCCCACACGGCATGAAGACTGAGACCCGCCCGCTCGGCCAGTGCGGCTTGCGTCAGCCCCTTGGAGGTCCGCTCCTCCCGTACGATGTTCCCGAAGTCCATTCGTTTTGGATCATTGTTCTCTGACAGAGGGAATGGCTCGGACCACGCAGCGCACGCCGCGTCAAGAGGGCGGGTTCGGGGCGACGGTGCGTTTCGCTCGTCAGAAGAGGACCGGCATGGGAGCCACCGAGATGCTCTGAGCCGGGGCGCTGACCGCTGACGGGCGCACCGGCCTCGCCCGCCGGGGCGATATCGAGAACCGGACGTGCTGGTATCGACTGCGCCCAACCGCCGCGATCCTGCCCGGCGACACGACCGCCGCGACGTGATCCCGCAGCCCGCCGGGCGGCACGAGATGTAGGCTGACCGGCCAGCGCCGCGCGAATACGGCGAGGAACTCAGCCCCGCTGATCTCGGGCAAGGCCACGACCCCGCGTAGCCGACCGTCCGCACCCAGCCACAGCCAGAGACCAAACGAGCGCCACCAGCGGCTTTGACGGCGAAGGTGATCGACCAGATTACGGCAGGCGACGCGCCAGCCGTGAAACTCAGCGACGGACAGGTTCACGCCGAACTCGACTGCGAATAACGGGCTGCGCGTGACCGCCATTATGCGACGCGACAGCCGCGAGGAGTAGCGTCTCGCGCATCTTGAGCATTTTAGCGACAGGCAGCGGATTGAGGAGGAGCATCTCACTTCGCTATTTAGATAAATAACTTCATGAAAAATCGTACCCCGGCTGAGATTGCCCGAAACTTAGGGGCTAGGCCCCTCAGCGACGCGTCAGGGCTGCCACATGAAGTCGATTGCCACGGATTGGATCGAGCCCTCATTGGAGACGAATCGTTCGAGGAAGGACTACGAGAACGGTGCGTATGGACTGATGAGAACTGTCAGGGTCGCCACAGTGTAGAGCCACTGAGAGATACAAACGGTGATCGAATTGGCCGGAAGTACCGCTTCGAGAACGCGAACGACGCTTTTTACTTTAGGCTTCGCTTCTGATCGCCGCTGGCGATTGGTTTAGCGTAGGTGCAGCGGACTTCCTTCTCGCTTTTATTAGGGCCGACTGAAGCGGCTCGCCCACGGGCTGCGTTAAGTTCGTGTTCGCTGCCGACGGGCGATCCTCTGCCCGGAGGTATGGAATGGCGAAGCTCCCGAGCGAGTGGAAGGTCTATCAGCGCAAGCGCGGTCTGAACGGCCTCGCCAGCCGCGTGCGCCGCGTGTGGGCTGCTGGCAGAGCCTCGGGCCGATCTGTCCTCCCCTTCGCCGTCGTCGGCGCGCTTATCGGCGTCGGCGCGGTCTCCTTCATCAATCTCATCTCCGCGAAGTCGCTGCCCTTCAGCCCCTCGCTCTGGTTTTGCGAGGACCGAACCCATCTCGGGCTGGTCGGGAAGGCAGCCGTGATCGACGGCGACACCATCCGGCTGTGCGGTCTCGACACCAGCGTGCGCCTGTACGGGATCGACGCGCCCGAGAGCGGCCAGCGGTGCCGGAATGCCGCTGGTCGGAGCTACCGCTGCGGCTCCGAGGCGACGGCGGCGCTCTCGGACCTCATCGGGCGTACCGGGCGCGTCTCCTGCGAGCGGAAGGATGTGGACCGGTATGGCCGGATCGTCGCGGTCTGCCGAGCAGGCGGCCTCGACATCAACGCCGATATGGTGCGGCAAGGGTGGGCGGTCGAGTACCGCCGCTACTCGGATGGGCGCTATCGGGACGAGGAAGCTGCCGCACGCGACGAGCGCCGTGGGCTGTGGGCGGGCAGCTTCGTCGCGCCTTGGGATCACCGAAGGGGCGAGGTGAACGTCTACCGCTAGCCTCGCCCACTCGATACCGCACTCACTCGGCGGCCTGCACCCGATTTTCGGCGGTCGTCGTGCGCTTCTGCCCGAGCCCGATCTCCTTCGCGCGCTGGGAGCGCAGGGCCGAGTAGTTCGGCGCGACCATCGGGTAGTCGGAAGGAAGCCCCCACTTCTCCCGGTACTGATCAGGGGTCAGCCCGTACGCCGTCATGAGATGCCGCTTCATCGAGCGACAGTGCTTCCCGTCCTCAAGGCAGATGATGTAGTCCGGGGTGATCGAGCGTTTGATCGGCACGGCGGGGACTGGGCGCGAGGGCTCCTGCGGTTTCTCGACGGGCTTCCCAAGTTCAGTCAGCGCCCGGTAGACGGACGTGAGCAGTTCCGGCACCTGCGCCGAGGGGATCGGGTTGTTGCTGACGTAAGAAGCAACAATGGATGCGGCAATCTTCGTCGTAGCTTCGTCTTTCATCTTCGCCTCGCTCGCGGTATTCCTGCCTTCTACTATTCCGGTTCGCGCGCTTGTCAAATGTTTATCAAAGCGAGGAGAGCGGTCGCGACCGGGGACATGCGCACCAGCTACGTTACAGTTCGTGATCGGCGCTGAGCGAACGAAGCGCTTCTTTCTCGCGATGAGCCTCTCTCAGGGGTACGTCTTCCCGCAAATAGACTGGCCGCCCCGAATAGGGCGGCTTCTTTTTGATTGAGGCTCGCGCGGATCGCGCCACCCGTCGAGGCGCTCCGGGTCCGCGATGCGTGCCCTCGGCCTTCAACTTTTGCCGCGCGCCAGCATGCTGGCGCGAACGGCGCATCTGCCGCGTAGGCCTAATCCGAAAGGTACATCTTGGTGTTGACCGCTTCCGCTCTCGCGCTTCCAGCGCTCGGCGTTAGCGGTGCTGGTGCGCTCCTCGCGGGGCGGCAAGCCCCGGCCGCTGGCACGCCTCGGACATACGCAGATACGAGGAGCGACATTAAACCGCCGTATGGGTCACAACGTCGCGCTTCGAAGCTGCGCACCTACGGGCATTTCCCGATTGCCGCGATCACGTTTTCACGTACTCAGCGCAGGCGTTTGCGGAGCTAAACAGGTCATCCCTGATATTGAGCGCGTCAACGGAGCCGAACCATGCTCAGCACGGATCGAGGTCGTCGGTTCAGGGACAGAGTGCTGTGGTTGGCTCAGCCGACCGGCGTCAGCGACTCTGACCGAGTGACCTACAGGCTCGTCGCGCAAGTGGCACGCATCCTCGCAGCGGTCCCCCCTGACCGGGCGGAAAGGATCGTGGCCGACCTCGAAGCTGCTCACGGGCACGAGGCTGGCCTTGATCGAGACGCTTCTGCGTAGCAGGCGTTGCCGCGCAGCTATGGATCGCCACTGATCAGATGCTTTCCCGCAGTCGCGAAAGCAGCCGAGGACTGAAATCGAGCGGGTGCGCCTAGCTCCGCGCGACATTCCTCAGGAGTGTTGCAAGCGCGCTGTGGACGGCTGTGGAGAACGGGGACACCGGCATCTTCGCCCCCGTCTGACGGATGATTCTCGCTAGAGGCATTGGATAGGCTCGGCTCCAAGCTTGGCAGTTCGAGGCATCATGAGGCGAAAGTGCGGCCCCAATTCAGGTGAGACATCCCGACGTGGACAGGTCCGCGACGCCGATCCCCTGCCGCCCGAGACCAAGTTGGTCGGGGGAATGCCCGTCTCGCTTCCGGCGCTGCGCTGGATGAGGGATCACGAGCCGTTTGTTCACAGGCGACGTTCTCCACACGGGAAGCGCGAAGTTATCGAACGTACCGAGATCATTAGAAGCTGATTATGTGAACATCAGCTTGCTTTGCCGCCTCACATCCAGAGACGATCCACAGGCTTGCATGTGAAGGATTGCCTCGGTTTTCTGCCATGGAGAACGGGAGGACAGGGGCTCCCGACCAACAGGAAATCTGCCGGGACCCCCGAGCGAGACGCTCAGACCCTAGCCGTTCGGCTTCGGAAAAGGCTGCCGAGGCGGCCCAAGGCCACGCAAACACCTGACTGCAAGCAACAAAGCTCGCAGCTATAAACCACCTAGGGTACGCAATTGTACTGATCTAGTCTCTTTGTAGTAGGCGATGTCGAAGCTCTCATCGGGCGCTCGACCTCGCGCGATCTTCGATAAGCTTCTACGCTCCACCTCCTCCAAATTGTGCCACGTCTGCATGGTGGCTCCTCTTCGAAGTCGCCTCCACGACGATCATACCCGAAAGCGACAAGACCTGCCGTACGCAGGATAGCCGACGCCTGCTGAGCGGCTTCGGTTAAGCTTTTGATTGCGCCATTCGAGGCTGCTCGTCACCCCTGCGGATGTACAAAAAGAAAAAAGCCGCGCCCGGCTTCTCCGGTGTCGCGGCTCTGAAGACCCACGTTCATCGCCCCACGGGTCAACTTCTTACATACGTGATTCGAGTGCGCCGGTCCACCAGAGCAGGGCTGCAAATCTTCGCTCAAACTTACCTCTTGTAACTCAGGCGACAATAGACTAAAGTTTTGAGACGCGGCTTCGTATATGCCCCCACGGGTCGCGACCTTAACGGCGCGTCAGGAGCGATCCCGACGCGCTGTTTTTCTGTGAAGCTCTGCTCCCTTACTGAAAAGCTTGTGCTTACGTCGCGCATTGACCGAAGAAGGCGGGTGTGGGAAGGTCGGGATGTTCGGGCATTCAGCGGAGGTTTGGTGATGCGGCACGACGGTGGCTGCCTCTGCGGCAAGGTTCGGTACAGCGTGACGACACCGCCCACGCGGGTCACCTTCTGCCACTGCAAATTTTGCCAGCGAACGACGGGCTCCGCCTACCTCGTTGAGCCGATCTTCGATAAGGGAGCCTTCGGGGTCACGGCAGGTGAGCCCACCACCTACGACCACACCTCGGAGGGCAGCGGCAAGGTCATCCACATCCACTTCTGTTCGACCTGCGCGACGAAGCTGTTCCTGACGTTCGAGCGCTTCACGGAGGTGGTGGGCGTCTATGGCGGCACCTTCGATGATCCGAACTGGTTCGAGCGCTCGCCCGCCAACTCGAAGCACATCTTCCTCGCCGTTGCGCAGCGAGGGACAGTCGTTCCCGCCGGGGTTGCCTGTTTCGAGGAGCACGCAACGAATGTCGCGGGCGAGCCGAACGAGCCGCACCTCTACGACAGCCCTCACGTGGTCTGACGCGCCGCCTCGCTACCGTGCACCGGCGGGGTCAGGTCCGTTTCCATGAAGTGCAGCAGTTCGGCCACGCGCGGCGGCACGTCGTAATACGCGTCCCGCATCCTGAAGCCGAGCGCCTCGTACAGGCCAATCGCTTCATCATGGTAGATGCCGGTGTCGAGCCGCATCACGTCATAGCCTCTTTCGACCGAGAGCCGAAGTAGGTGCTCGCAGAGGAGCCGTCCCGCTCCCGTGCCCCGCACGTCGCTGCGGACGAAGAGGCGCTTCATCTCGCACGTGCGGTCATCGAGTGGCCGCATCATCACGCAGCCGACGGGGCGTCCTTCAAGCCGCGCCAGCAGGATTTCTCCGCGCGGCGGCGCGTGGACCTCTGGAAGGCTGTCCAAGGTGGCGGCCCACTTCTCAGGTGCGTAGTAGGCGTCGATCAGCCACATCTCGCGGGCGTAGCGCTCGCGCAGCCACGAGAGGAAGCCTTCGCAGAGGTCTCGCACGGCGAGGAGGTCGTCGGGCGAGCGTGCCTCCGCGATTTGAACGCGCCTGTCCATCTCGGCTCTCCCTCGCTCCGCAGCAAGGACAAGGTTACCCGAACGAGGGTCGCTGCTGTCCTCCTTTAAGGCAAGCTCGATCATCGCCTTGCTTTTCACCGAGGGCAAGCTCTGCAAACGGAGCAGCTTGCCTTTGATCTCCTTGCGGCGCACGTTCGATGTAGCCGGTTCTTCCAGATGGCGCGGACATTCCGCAAAGACATCTTCGCAGCCGGTAGGGAAGGCGAACTATGCCGACCAGCGTCGCAGACATGCTAGCAAGCGCGAACAGTTCGGTCCCGAAACTCTCGCCGGAAGAGACGGCTGAGAAAATGCGCGGAGATGGTGTTCTCGTCGTGGACGTTCGCGATCCGAGCGAAATCGAGAAGACGGGAAAGATCAGGGGTGCGGTGAACGTGTCTCGTGGAATGCTCGAATTCCGAGCCGATCCCGAGAGCCAGTACCACGATCCCGCGTTCGAGCCCGAGAGGACCGTTCTCCTATACTGCGCCTCTGGCGGACGTTCGGCTCTCGCTGGACGTACGCTTCAGGAGATGGGCTACGGCGAGGTCTACAACGTCGGCGGCTTCAAGGAACTGGCGGACGCGGGGATCGAGACGGAACAGGTCCACTGAGTTCCCGCCTGTGTACGACGCTGAAACGCAAGAGGCCCCGCTGGTCGGCGGGGCCTCGATCAGAACGGCGCGAACTGATCTCTTGCTCAGCGGCTTACATGGTTAACCGATTCCTAACCGGGTGCTCGTAGCCTCTGCCGACATGGAGGTGATCATGAGCACCCTGTTCGCACGCATCACCAAAGGCGACCGCGCGGATGAGATCAGGCCGAAGGCGTCGATGTCCGAAGCGGAATTGATTGAGCGCTTGCGGGCTCACTTCGCTCGCGAGGATCACGCGGCGGCTGGCGACGCGTTCGAGCCTGCTGCGCCGGACTACGCGGACGAAGGCATGGAGGCTCGGCTGAGCGCCATTGTCTCAGCGATGAGCGAGGCGCTGAGGTCGGCGCAGTTGCGGGTCGAAATGATCGAGGCGAAGGCGGAACTCGCGGAGCGTCGCTTCACCGAGGTCGAGAACAAGCTGCGAGAGGCAACGGCGCGCTGGCAGGCCGCTGAGCAGAGGGCAGCACGGGCGGAAAAATTTCTCGCCAAATTTCACGCGATGATCGGCGGTATGCTCAGCGACAAGGAGACGACGGCAAGGCCGGTGCAGGTCGGCCTTGAGGAAGGTCGCAACGTGAACCGATGAGAACGAGGCCCCGCCTCTCGGCAGGGCCTCGATCAGAACGGCGGCGAAATCGGGGGAAGCCGCAATGCCGCTCTGACGAGGGCGCATGTAGAGCGGCAGCCTGCCGCGTCAACGGCGGCCTCACACATGAACATCGGCCTTCAGCGCCCTCTTCCTCCTCCCTCCCGGCATCGACCTATACAACGTCGCTGGCGAGCATCCGACCTGCTGAGCGACTTCGGCCACGGTGAGGGCACCGTCTGCGAG
>NZ_AUBC01000044.1 GCF_000429045.1 Salinarimonas rosea DSM 21201 | reverse complement strand
GAAAGCCCAGTGGCTTCTGGGGGACCGCGGCTATGACGCCGACTGGTTCCGCGAAGCCCTGCAAGATAAGGGGATCAGGCCCTGCATCCCGGGCCGGAAGGCACGAAAGAAGCCCATCAAATACGACAAGCGCCGCTACAAGCGCCGCAATCGTATCGAAATCATGTTCGGGCGTCTGAAGGATTGGCGGCGGGTCGCCACCAGATATGACCGCTGCCCCGAAGTCTTCCTCTCGGCCATCGCTCTCGCCGCAACAGTCATGTTTTGGTTATGAGTCCTGAGCCTAGGGGGCTGTTGCTCGTCGGCTGCAAGGCATGTTTCCGTCTTTTCGGCCGAAGGCGGTCCACAACAGCAACGTATGGGCCGTCAAATGAGCGCAAAAAACAGACCCCCGGAAATCAGGGCGAAGGCGACCGCCGTCGCGGCACGGTCGGCGAAGGCGGCTTGAATCCGCTCGATGTTCGTAAGTGCCGGTGGGGCGTCGTCTGTCTCAGTAGAGATGTCGGAACTGGCCTTGGTATCAGACATCGCGTGGAATGCGGCCATGGCCAGCAACGCGGTCCGGCGGAGCGGTTCGAGCAGATCGCCTTCGGGCATACGGGGCGCCTGCATCCCGACCGCCGCGGCCGCTGCGGCCAGGATCACGGCAAGCCCGAGGGGCCAGGCCTCGACGATTTTCTTCGCAAGATCGGCAGTGGGGTCCGGATCGGTTCCGAGGATTTGTCCATAGACGACAAACGGCGCGGACAGCGCCGCGATCACCAGCGCCAGAAATGCGAACATCATGGCCGGGGGCGGGTTCTTGTCCGGTGTCGCGGATGGCAGGGTGAACATAAGCCGCGCCAGCACCAGCCCCGAGGTCAGCGCCGAAAACCCGATCAGCGCGGCGCCGATCTCGCCCGCGGGGCCTTTCACCGCAGCCTTCGCCAACGCCCCCGCGGTCAGCGGTAGCCCGGCCAGCGACAGCGCGAGCGCCCCCATGAGCAGCAGGAAGAACGGGCGCGAGTTGCGCAGCCAAACGCTTGCCATGCCCACGCCCAGAAACAGCGCACCTTTCGTCAGCCCGTGATGCAGCGCATAGAGCGCAAGTATCGGCAGCAAAGCCGCAGCGGGCAACCCGGTGGCCAGAGCGACCCCGCAAACCCCCATGATCAGCCCCATCTGGCTGACCGTTGAATAGGCAAGGACCGTCTTGGGATTGCTTTGGGCGGCCCCGAGCAATGCAGCGATGAACAGCCCCGCAAACCCCATCAGGGCAAGCGTTGTCCCGCTGATCGGCCAAGTCGTGCCCCAGGGCAGGAAGGCCAGGAGGCCGAAGATACCCGCCTTGACGATCGCGCCAGATAGCACCGCCGAGGCAGGGACCGGGGCGGCCGGGTGCGCCACCGGCAGCCAGATATGGAGCGGCATCAGCCCCGCCTTGATCCCGAGACCCGCGATCAGGAGCCACAGGATCAGGGGATCGGTGCCGGGGCCGGCCAAGGTGTCGCGGATATCGGCGATCAGGATCGACCCACCCGCCGCCGCGCTGCCCATGAGGAACGCGGCGAAAAGAGCCACCTCACCGATAACGGCCAGCACGATGTAAACCGCGCCCGCCCGAAGCGATGCGGGTTTGCGATCATGGATCACCAACGGATAGGCCATCAGCGACACAAGCGCGAAGGAGACATAGAAGGTCGCGGCATCCGCGGCGATGAAAACACCCACGTTACCGGCAAGAACGAGGTTCCAGAAGAGCGCAAAGCCTGCCGCTCTCTGGTCGTTTTGCAGGTAACGCGCCGCATAAAGTCCGGCGAGTGTCCACAAAATCGCGGCACCCCCAAGAAAAACGGCGCGGGTGTCATCCAGCCGAATTCCTCCATCGAGCAAGAGCCAAGGGAGGCCGAATTCCGTTCCGCTTGGTGCATAGATGGCAGCGGCGAGCGCGGGCAGGGGGGCAAGCGGGAGTGCCGTGATCATGCGCGGCCCGAGTTTCGGCAGGACGCAGAGCATGGCGAGGGCAAGCGGCCAGAACGCCGCTGCTGACAAGAGGAGCGCAGGCTCGATCCCGATCATCTGAGATACCCCGCGTCCACGATCAGACTGACCCATTCCAGCGGGCTGAAGGGGAATGAGGCGAAGAGCCCCGCACCCAGCGAGGCCAGCGCGGTCACTGCCGCGGGCAGGACTAGCATCCGGTTCCAGCCGCCGGTGAGTTCGGCGACCGGAGCATGGTCGCCCTGAGGCGGAAGCAGCCAGGCCCGGTAGAGCAGCGGCAGGAAATAGGCCGAGTTCAGTAGCGACGATCCGGCCAACACGGCAATGACCCAGGCATCGCCCGCTTCCAGCCCGCCCGATCCCAGGTACCATTTCGAGATGAAGCCCGCGACCGGCGGAACCCCGATCATGCCAAGCGCGCCGATCGTGAATGACGCCATGGTCACCGGCATCAGTCGTCCGGCTCCGTCGAGCTCGGTTACGGCCTTGATATGGAGCCTGTTGGCCAGGGCGCCTGCACACATGAAGAGCGTTATCTTCATGATCCCCTGGTGCACCAGGTGGACCAGCGCGCCGACCGCTGCGATGGGCCCCGCGAGGCTTGCACCAAGGACGATGTAACTGACCTGGCTGACGGTGGAATAGGCCAGCCGCTTCTTGATGTCGTTCTGCATCACGGCGCGCAGAGACCCGTAAAGGATCGTCGCGGAGGCCAAGAACGCCAGTGGCAGGCCGAGGCCCAGATCGGCGACGGTGCCAGCGCCATAGATGTCATGGACCACCCGCAATATGCCATAGGCCCCCGCCTTGACCACTGCGACCGCGTGCAGAAGTGCGCTGACCGGGGCCGGCGCGGCCATGGCCTGCGGCAGCCAGCCGTGAAACGGCAAGAGTGCCGCTTTTACGCCGAGGCCTCCAATAAGGAGAACGAAGATCAGGATCAACGTGAGCGTTGGAACGGGCGACAGGTCTGGCGGTGCAGCAAATTCAAGGGGGCCAACCAGTGCTTTCAGCCAGAGGATGCCGGCGAGAAAGGCGGCGCTGCCCGCCAGCGTATAGGTGAGATAGACGCGGCCCGCGGTCAGCGATTTTTCGTCGCCCTTGTGCACCACAAGCGGCCAGGTCGCCAGCGTCAGAAGCTCGTAGAACGAAAAGAAGGTGATCGCGGTGCCAGAGATCGCGACGCCGGTCGCCGACAGGACGCAGAGGTTGAAGAACCCGAAAAAGCGGGCAAGGTTCGGGCCCCTCTCGAAATAGGCGATGGCATAGATCGTGGCGATCAGCCAAAGGAAGGTCGAAAGCGTCACGAAGAGCAGCGCAATCGCGTCGACGCGCAACACGAAATCATGGCCCGGCAGGAACTCGTAGCGCCATTCGAAATCGACACCGCCCTGCGCCTGAAGCAGCAGGAACCCAACCAGCACGAGCTTGACCAGGGCGAAGATGATGTTCGTGGCATCGCGCCAGGCCGCCCGGGTGTCGGGCAGTGCGAAGCTGATCAGCGCCGCGACAAGCGGCAGCGTGAGCAGCGCGAGGGGGAGGAACGCCGTCATTGCTCGTCCTCCGAAGCCGTTTCAACCGTGTCTTCGAGCGCCGGCAGCGGCTCTGGCGCGACCGTGGCAGGCGCCCCGCCTGTGGCCAGGTCGGCCAGCGGGCCGCCCGCGAAGCCCAGCAGCAACGCCGCCAGCGCCAGAGCAAGCGGTGCCGCAACCATCGACGGGGCTTTTGGGGGAACAACAGGCGTCTCGCTGCCGGAAAACGCCACCGCCAGCGGGCGGAACAGGTAGACGGCGGCCAGTAGTCCGCCGATCAGCATGACCGCCGCGTGAATGGCTTGGCCCTGGCGAAGGGCCGCGTCCACCAGCAGGAACTTCGCGCTGAACCCACCCGAGGGCGGCAGCCCCATCAGAGACACCGCCGCCAGCCCGAAGGCGGTCACGGTCAGCGGCATCGCGCGGGCGAGCCCCGCCAGATCGGCGATGCGCGGCCCCGCCGCCGCCTTCAGCATCAGCCCGGCGGCAAGGAACATCGCCGCCTTTGCGATCATATGGGCGACGGCATGGAACGACAGGCCCGCCCAGGCATGGCCCGCCCCCGCGATCAACGGGAAGGCGAGAAACAGATAGCCGATCTGGGCCACGGTCGAATAGGCGACAAGCGCCTTCAGGCTCTCCTGCCGGATCGCCTGAAGCGACCCGAAGAGGATCGCCAGCGCGCCGATCCCGCCAAGCACATGCAGGCCCGCGGGTGTGGCCGCCGCGGCCAGCCCCTCGAACCAGAGCCGGACCGTGATGACAAAACCGATCTTGACCACAAGCCCCGACAAAAGCGCACTCGCCGGGGCAGGGGCGGCGGCATGGGCCGGCGGCAGCCAGCCATGGAGCGGAAAGAGCGCGGCCTTGACCAGAAGGCCACCGGTCATCAGCGCGAGCGCCAGAGCGGTCGCAAAATCCGCCTCGGCCATGCCGGCCAGAAGCGTGACATCCACGGTGCCATAGCGCGACAGGATCAGCGCGACGCCCAGCAGGTAGAAAATCGAGCCCAGGAGAGCGATCAGAAGATAGCGCAGCGCCGCCCGGACCGACCCCATCGCCGCCATGGCAACGGCTGCGATGCTGGCCATTTCCAGCGTGACATAGAGGTTGAAGAGGTCGGTCGTCAGGAACGCGGCGTTCGCCGCCGACCACATCAGGTAGTAGAGCGGCCAGAAAGCAGCCGTTTGCGCGTTGCTCGCATGGCTCTCCGGGGCGAACTGGTGCAGAGCGTAGAGGCCTGTCAACCCGGCGGTGAGCGTCACCGCGGGCACCAGCATCTGCGCCAGCCCATCGGCGCGCAAAAGCACACCGAGCGGCAACTCCCACCCGCCGACGACATGGGCGGTTCCCGGGTCGAGCGTCATCAGCCAGACCGACAGCGCCGCCATGGTCGCGATCGCCAGCGCAAGCAGCGACCGTTGCCACCCGCCAGCGAGCAGCGACAGCACCATGAACACCAGTGGCGCGACAACAAGAAGATCGAGGGGACTCATGTCTTGCCGCCCCTTTCATCGTCTTCTTTCGCGGCGTGGTCTTCTTCGGCTTGTCGCAGAATGAGCGCAGCACCAAATGCGGTGAGGGCGACGGCAACGACAATTCCGGTGATGACCAGCGCCTGAGGGAAGGGGTCGGTTGTTGCCGCTCCACGGCCAAGCCCGCCGAGCATCAGGAACACACCGGCGCCAGAGACATTGACCGCCAGAAGCTGGCGCAGCGCATGGCGCAGAGTGATGAAGCCGAACAGCCCCAGCCCTACCAGCACGGCCCCGGTCAGCGCAAAAAGATGACCCGTCGCGAGTGCCTCCATATCAGTCCCCGCCTTCCTGAACGGCGGCGGGTGGCACCGGCTTGCCCGCGACAAGAAGCGCCAGCGTGGCCCCGATGGACAGCGCAAGCGCATATTCGATGGCCACGATCAGCGCCTTTTCAAGGCCCACGGGGTAGGACAGGAACCGGCCAAGGGCTATTCCGCCAAGCCCGATGCCGAGAAACATCGCCGGACCAAGCACCAGGACTGAGCGCAGCCGCATGTCGTCCGCGCGCGGCAGGGCAATCGCCCCGCCCAACGCCGCCACCAGAATGCCCCCCGCCAGCACGGTGCCGCCCTGGAATGCGCCCCCAGGCAGGTCGGACCCGGTCCAGACAAGGTAGGCCGCCATGACAAGGGACGCCGGCAGAAGAACGCGGGAGAACGTGCCGATCACAGTGAGGGACACGGGCGTCGCGATGGCAAGGGATGCCGGACGTTGCGGCCAGCCGCCTGGCGGGGCAATGGCCCAGACCGCCACCAACGCCCCCAGCAGCACGAAGGTCTCCAGCAGCGTGTCGTAGGCGCGAAATGCCAAAAGCACACCGGTCACAGGGTTCTCGATGCCGAGTGCGGGCATGAGCGTGGCAATCTGCGCCCCCATACGGTCGGTCGGAGAAATCGACAGAACGGCGACCGACAACAGCACGATCAGCCCGCCACAGATCACCGCGACCGCCGCCCGCATCCAGGGGCTTGTGGGCTCACATTCCACCGGGTCGCCCATGGCACTCAGCCGCGCGTGGGCCAGGATCAGAAGGATGCCGGTCACGCCCGCGCCGATGGCGATTTCGGCCAAGGCCACGTTGACCGCGCCCAGCGACAGCCATGCGATGCCCAGAAGGTTGCCGAAGGCGATGAAAAAGACGATGCCGCCCAGGGCGCTTCGCATCAAAAGCGATGCGGCGGCCGTGCCCAGGATCATCAGACACAGGACGAGGTCGAAAACGAGGCTCACGGTCGCGGGTCCGTCTCGTCCTTGGAGCTTTGCCCCAAGACCTGCGCCGTCGCCCCGGCAGTGAAGATGGCAAAAAGCCAAACGATGGCGATTTTAGCGGCGACCGCGACCGAGCCCCAATGCAGCGCAACCGCCAGTGCCACCAGCCCCAGCCCGACATTGTCGGCCTTAGTCAGCGCGTGCAGCCGCGACGCGGAGTCGGGGAACCGCAAGAGGCCCAAAGACCCCGCCGCGTAGAAGAACACGCCCATAAAGAGAAGGCCGGCAATCGCATACTCCAGCCCGGTCATGACCGGTCCTCGCCGTCCTTCCGGGCTCCGCGCGGGGCTCGTGACGCCACGAAAGCCGCCACGGCCAATGCCGCCAGAAGCGTCGCGACCAGCGCGGCATCCAGCATGGTGGCGTCGCCCCGTGCCGCCCCGAGCGTCAGCGCAACTCCGATCACGCCGGTGCCCACCAACTGCGCCGCCATGATCCGGTCGATCGTGCCGGGTCCCTTCCAGGCGCGGACCAGGGCCAGAGCAACCGTCACAAGGAGCGCCATCGCGGCGGCATAGAACAGCCCGGTCATTCGGTCCGTCCTCCGCCCGCCGTCAGCACCTTTTCGATCCGTGCCTCCTCGGTGCGCAGGCTGTCGATCTCGAAACCTTCGGCCTGTAGCACATGGACATCCAGTTCACCCTTGGAAGATGCCGCGGCGAGTGTTCCCGGCAGCACGCTGATCACGCCGCCCAGAAGCACACGGAACTCATCCGGCCTGTTCTTCAAATTCAGGGTCACCCAGGCAGGCCCAACCGGCAGTCGCGGGTCGAGCGCGCGGCGGGCCACGTCGAGCCCCCCCAGAAACCCGCGCGCAAGCAACGACGGTCCAAAAACCAATGCCCTGTGGGGTCGCAGCCCTGGACGCGTTGCGGGGTATAGCCAAAGGCTAAGCACCGTGGCCGCAAGTGCCGCGGGAATGCCGAACCACAGCGACGAATCAACGCCGCCGGATAGGGCCAGCCACAGCCCGGCAAAGAGCATGAATCTGAACAAACCTGTCAAAGAGACCGCCACCCCATCACGATTTAATCTTGAGGTATAGCCTGCGTTCTCAGGCGTTTCAAGAGCGGAAGTGAATTATTTTCCCTTGCTGACTTGGTGTCGTTGAATACGATAGCGTTATGGAGAGTGATGTAGAATCCTTTTTTGCGCTGGCCGAAGCACTTGGTATCGGGCTCCTGATCGGCATTGAACGGGAACAGAATGCACAGGCCGGCGACAAGGCCGCGTCTGCCGGGGTGCGCAGCTTCTCCCTGGCCGCGCTCATCGGCGCGCTCAGCATGATGGCGGGCGGTGTGCCGCTGCTGGCGGTGGCGGTCATTGCGGTGGCCGTGACGCGCTTGGTGTCGGTGGCGCAGCGGGGCGATCCGACGACCGGACTGACCACCAGCTTCGCGCTGGTCGCGGTGGTTGTGCTGGGTGCGATGGCCACGGTCACCGCCATGCTGGCGGCGGCAGTCGCGCTGGTCATCGCCTCGCTGCTGGCCGCGCGCGAGGTTTTGCACGGGTTCAGCCGCCAGATCCTGACTCCGCCCGAGTTGCGCGACGGGCTGATCCTGGGTGTCTCGGCGCTGGTGATCCTGCCGGTGCTGCCGAATGTCGATATCGGGCCCGGCGGTGCGCTGAACCCGCGCAACCTGTTCTTGATGGTAGTTCTGGTCATGCTGATCGGGGCGGCCGGTCATGTCGCAACGCGCGTCGTGGGCGTGCGCCTGGGCCTGCCGGTCAGCGGGTTCCTGTCGGGTTTCGTGTCCAGCCTTGCCACCATCGCCACCCTGGGCAAGCGGGCGGGCGAAAAGCCCGAGGACGCAACCAGCGCCGCGACGGGCGCGACGCTGTCCTCGGTGTCTTCGCTGGCCCAGAACGGGATCATCCTTGCCGCACTTAGCCCCGCGATGCTGGGCACCGGAATACCCCTCCTGGTCGGTATGGGCCTGATGGCGGCAGGCATCGGCGCGCTGATGTTCTTCCGCACCCTTGGCGGTGAGTTGAAGCCAGCCAAGATGGAGCTGCCGAACCGGGTTTTCTCGGTCTGGGGCGCGGTCAGGTTCGCGGCCATCGTCGCGACGGTCATGGTTTTCTCGGCGACGCTGAACGACATCTTCGGCAATGCCGCCATCCTGGTGACCATCGCGCTTGCGGGTCTCGTCAGCACCAACTCCGCGGTCGTGGCCCTTGGATCGCTGGTGGCAGCAGGGCAGATTCCGGCCATCGACGGCACCTTGCCGCTGGCGGCCGCCCTGACGGCCAACACTCTGGTCCGCACATGGGTGGCGCGGAGCAGCGCGGATAAATCCTTCCGGCGGGCGGTGATCTTGGGGCTGGTCGCGCAACTGGCAGCACTCTGGGCAGCCTGGTGGATCGGCGGTGTTGTTTGGGACTGGCTTGTCGATACCGCCGAGGAACGGGTCGAATAGGGTCCGCTCAGAAACTGCCCAGCATCGTCCCCAGCGCGATGGCGACCACCAGCGACAGGATCGGCCCCAGCACGGCGACGACGAAGATGTCGCCGTAAGCTTCGCGGTGGGTCAGCCCGCAGATGGTCAGAAGCGAGATCACCGCCCCGTTATGGGGTAACGCATCCAGACCGCCGGTCGCAATCGTGGTGACGCGGTGCAGAAGCTCGGGCGAGATGCCCGCAGCGGCACCGGAGGCAAGATAGGTCTCACCCATGGTCTGCAGCGCGATGCCCATGCCGCCGGACGCCGAGCCCGTGATTCCGGCCAGCACACTGACCGAGATCGCGAGCGAAATCAGTGGGTTCCCCGGTGCCATCCCCAGCATCGCATCGCGGATCACCTCGAATGCGGGCAGGCCCGCGATGACCGCCCCGAACCCCACGAGGGCGGCCGTGTTGAAGATCGGCAGGACCGAGGCATTGGCACCCTCCGACAATGTCTTGCCCGGCGCGGCCAGCCGCCGCCGGTTCAGCGCCCAGGTGGCCAGGATCGACAGCGACAGCGCCGCGATGATCGCCCACATGCCCTGCACCGAGGACAGCGTCGTGGGGCCAAAGGGCGGTTCGGCCAGATAGGCGGTGTCAAGCGCGGGGAGGACAAGGTTCAGCATGACGAGATTCAGCGCCACGACCAGCACGATCGGAAGGGCGGCGATGCCAAAGCCCGGCAGGTCCGATTGCGCCATGCCATGGGCCTCACTTCGGTCGAGGGGCGACAGTTCCAGCGTGTCGAAGCCCTCGCCCTGGGCGCGCTCGCGGATCTCGCGGCGCAGGGTCGAACCGCCCTCGGGCAGGGCCGCGGCCGGCGCTTCGTACCCTTCCCCCGCCCGTCGCAAACTGCGTTCACGCCAGCTCAGCCAGGCCTGGCCCACCCCCAGCATGACGGCGCCCGCAATGAGGCCGATACCGGGTGCCGCGAAGGGTGTGGTGCCGAAGAACGGCATCGGAATCAGGTTCTGGATCGCGGGTGTACCCGGAAGGGCGGTCATGGTGAAGGTGAAGGCACCCAGCCCAATCGTCGCCGGGATCAGACGGCGCGACACGCCCGCCTCGCGAAACAGCGCGGCGGCCACGGGAAAGACCGCGAAGGCCACCACGAACAGCGACACACCGCCATAGGTCAGGATCGCGCAGGCCAGAACGATCGAGAGGATCGCGCGTTCGCGCCCCAGCCAGCCGGTGGTAGCCCGCGCGATGGACGTGGCTGACCCGCTCGCCTCCATCATCTTCCCGAAGACCGCACCCAGCAGGAACAGCGGGAACAGCAGCACGATGAAGTTGCCCGCGGCCTGCATGAAGATCTGCGTCAGTGTGGCCAGCACCGGTTGCCCGGACAGTCCGGCCGCCAGCAGCGCCAGAACAGGCGCCAGAACCAGTACGCTGATCCCGCGATAGGCCAGCCAGATCAGGAGACCGAGGACGGCGACGACGATGGCGGCATCAAGCATGGTGGAGGTTCCTTGTTCAGCAATAGGTCGCGGCAAGATCGAGCGATGACCGTTTGCCCAGATCGCCGCCATGGGCCGCGAGCCAGGTGTCCGCTGCGCGCCAGCCGATGCCGTGCAGGCGGATCAGGAACCGCCATTCGGTGTTCATCTTGCTGTGCGAGCCCTTGCCGGCCATCTGGGCATCGTCGTGGATGCGGTGCACGCGCAGCTTTTCCACCTGACGGAACAGGGTTTGACTGTATCGGGCGGGAGGCGCGCGGTCGAGTTCCAGCTGCTGGCGCAGGATCGCCACGCTGCGCATCTGGCTGACGAGGTTGGTGTTGAAGGTGATCTCGTTCAGCCGCCCGACGATGTCGCCGGGTGTCTTTGGCACCTCTTCGCGCCGCGACGGGTTGACGGTGACCAGCATCAGATCGTTGGCGGGACTTTCCTCGATCAGGGGCAGGATCGACGGGTTGGCGGTATAGCCGCCGTCCCAATAGGCGTCCTCGCCGATCTCGACCGCCTGAAACAGCATCGGCAGGCAGGCCGAGGCCATCAGCGCATCCGCGCTGAGGTCATCATTGCGGAACAGCCGCGTCCTGCCGCTGCGCACATCGGTGGCCGAGACGAAGAGCCGCGGCGCCGCAGGATCGGTCAGCGCGGCAAAATCGATCTGATCCTCGAGCAGCCGCCGGAGCGGGTTCACGTTGAGCGGGTTGAACTGGTAGGGCGACATCATCGCCTTGGATGCAGCGAGGAAGGGTTTCGCCCAGGTCGCCGGTGACCAGGGCGCGAAGAATCCGCCGAAGAGATCGGAGGGGACGATCCCGCCCGTCGCCGCCCGGCTGACACCCTTCCAGAAGGCCCAGAGCGCCCGCTGCGCGCCCGCGCGCCCGCCGGTCGCCAGCCCGTGCGCCAGGACGGCTGCGTTCATCGCCCCGGCGCTGGCGCCGCTGACGCCGGCGATGTCGATCCTCGCGTCTTCCAGCAAACGTTCGAGCACGCCCCAGGTAAAGGCGCCATGGGCGCCTCCGCCCTGCAGGGCGAGATCGATGCGGATTTTCTTTTTGGGCAATGGGTCACATCCTGACAGCTCGGCAAATATTCGTCTGCCTATGACAGTTTCGGCCCGACCAGGCAATCGCTGCGCTGATGCGCCAGAAGCAATTGGCCGTCGCTGCCCTGGATCAGGGCCTTAAGCCCGGTGCGCGCGGTGCGCCCGAACGCAGCGAGGTCGGGAGAAAACTCTTTCTCGACGGCCATCATCGCCGCGAGGATGCCGCCGCTGCGAAGGATGAGGTCGAACTGTGCGGGAACCTCGACACCGGTTCCGGCCAGTTCCGCCAGGATGCGTTCGACGTGGGAACGAATCCGATCCTCGGCATTCCCGTGATCGTTTTCCTGGGCGTCTTCCAGTGCATGGACGATGAACACATGTGCGCTAGGCTCAGGACTCATAACCAAAACATGACTGTTGCGGCGAGAGCGATGGCCGAGAGGAAGACTTCGGGGCAGCGGTCATATCTGGTGGCGACC
>NZ_AUBC01000043.1 GCF_000429045.1 Salinarimonas rosea DSM 21201 | reverse complement strand
CCGCCGTGATCAAGCCCGCCTTCCTGCCGCTCGCGCTCGTCGAGCCGGCCCTGAAGGCCATGGAGCGGCCCGGCTTCGACCCCTATCGCAGCGTCGTCGAGATCCCGCAATGGCGCCGGCAGCTCGCGCTTTGGTGGGCGTCGCGGCGGATGTGAGGTCCGCGCCTCACGCGGCGGGAAAGCGCGTCGTCGCGACGAGGACGATGGCGACGAGGAGCACGGCGCCGGCGCCGCGCGCCACCAGCCGGCGGCGGCGCGGGCTCCCGACCCAGCGCCGGCTGCCGGCATCCGCGAAAAGGCCGGCGGCGAAGTAGAGGACGAGGCACAGCCCGCTCGTCGTCGCCCCGAGCAGCAGCGCCTGGCTCCACAAGGGCCCCTGCGCCGGCGAGACGAACTGCGGCAGGATGGCGAAGTAGAACAGGATGCCCTTCGGGTTGAGCGCGCTGGTCAGCACGCCGAACGCGAAGTCCTCGCCGCGCGAGATCCCGGGCACGTCCGCGGTCTCGACCAGCGATCCGTCCGACGTGAACAGCCGGTAGGCGAGCCAGGACAGATAGGCGAGGCCCAGCGCCTGGACGACGCGGAAGACGCTCTCCTCCAGCTGGAACACGAGCCCGACGCCCAGCGCCACGAGCCCCGTGAACACGAGGTACCCGGCCGCGATCCCCGTCGCCGCCCAGAAGGCGGCGACGCGCCCGCGGGTCATGGAGCGGCCGACGACGTAGAGCATGTCCGGGCCGGGGACCATGATGAGGCTGACGACCGTCGCCACGAAGAGGAGGTAGGAGGCGGGCATGGGGATCTCCGGCATTCGGTCGTCGCCGGATCTTTCCGGCTGTGATGCGGCGGTTGCTCGGCATCGTCGATCAGAGCATGATCCTACGCCGGCCGCAGCCGAACGATTTCCCGCATGGAGCCAGTCACGTGCGCCTCGACCGAACCGATTGCGGGATTCTTCGCGTTCTCCAGAACGACGCCCGGACGCCTGGCGCCGATGCCGGCGTGCCCGCCGTGGCGCACCAGCGCGCGCTCGGCCTCGACGCTCGCACTAGCCGCGCCCTTGCGCCGCCACCGGCGGCGGATCACGGCACCATGGTCGAGGATCATCTCGCTCTCCGTCCCGAGACACGCTGTGGCGACGTTCCTCTAGGCGTACGCGTACGTGCCGGTCTTCATTCCGCGGGCGAGGGCGGGATCGACCACGCCTACGGTGGCGAGACGGCGGTCGAACAGCTCCATTGTCGTGAAGTGCTTACCGTCGTAGCACGGGAAGTAGAATTTCCACCCCTCGGGGAAGTCGTCGACGCTGAAGTTCGTTTCCATCGACCGAAACAGCGAGATGGGGATGAGATGAAAGACCGAGTATCGAGCCTTGACGCTCGGGTGCCGGCCGACGACCTCCTTGATGGTCTTGTATCCCTCGACGATACCCGCGAAGGTGTCGTCGTCTGCATCCGATCCGAGGACGACTCCGAAGTTGACCTCCGGAAAGCGATGGGTGAGGATCGAGTCGATGATCGCATTCTGAAGGTCGACCGACTTCAGCTTCTTGTAGTTCGCTCGACGATCGAACGTTTCGACAGGAATGAAGACGCGATAGGCTCCGACATGGTGACCGGTCACGGGATCGCGCTCGTTCGCGAAGAGGGTCGCCACGAGCTCATGGTCGATCGTGCCGTTGCGGGCGAAGAGGCCGACCTCCAGCCCGTTCGGGAATTACCAGGCGAAGCCGCGCTCTCGCAGAGCGGCGAAGAGTGCCTGGAGGTAGTCTCGCTTCAGCAGCAGAAGGTTGTCGTCGGCGAAGTTCAGCGTCCGAATCCCGAACGAGGCGTAGTGGTTGATCATCGCCAGAGCATCCGCCAGCGGGAGCGCCTCGAACTTCGTGCGGCGGCTCTCGCAGAAATCGCATTCGCGAGGGCAACCCCGAGTAAAGTGGATGAAGCCGACCGGCGTACCGACCCCGTCGGGGACCGGCCCGTCGTGGCTGTCGGAGTATTGGGAGACCGGTTGCAGCTTGTCGAAGGCGGGGCGCGACATTTCCGAGAACGGATGGCGGTAGTCGCCCACGATCCTCTTGACGCTCCAATCGTTCGAGACGAGCTCCTCGGGGCTGACGTCGCCCCGGAACACGAGGTCCGCTCCGACGTCGAGGTAGAATTGCGGCCGCGCCTTGGCATCGGCGCCACCGACGATGATCCGTACGTCCGGCCGAACCCGCCGCGCGAAGGAGATCAGGTCGCGGATAACACCCGATTCGTAGGTGAAATGATTAGAGAGGCCGATAATGTCGGATCGCCGGATGGCATCGGCTGCAATGTCGAAGCTCGCGCCGATGCGGTTGACGATGGCCATGCGGTCACCCAGGTCGACGCGCTTGTATTCGGTCTCGCGGGCTGGATCTCGGGCCTTGAGGTCGAGGACGTCGACGCGAATGTCCGTTGCACGCTCGACCGCCGCAGCCACGCGCGCGAGGCTCACCGGCATGGTTCGACGGTAGATGTTGCCGAGGAGCACGCGACCGTCCGGGTCGTCGTGCGGCTCGAGGGAAAAGGCGGGTGTCGGGTGATTGATGAGCGTCATCAGCATGTGGATGCTCCATGCCGCCGGCCTACCTGGCACCAGCAGTTCTTCTGTGGACCTTAATTGAGGGTTGTACTACAGCACTGACGACTAGCTTTGGCATTCGAATAATTTCCCCTCCGGAGCCCGCCACGTGCGCCTCGACCGAACCGATTTCGAGATTCTCCGCGTTCTCCAGAACGACGCCCGGACGCCCAACAAGGTGCTCGCCGCTGCGGTCGGGCTCGCCGGCTCGACGGTGCACGAGCGCGTGAAGCGGCTGGAGGCGGCGGGCGTGATCCGTGGGGCGACGGTCACGCTCGATCCGGCGGCCTTCGGCGTGGGGCTCGAGGCGATCCTGATGGTGACGCTGGCCAAGCACGACCGCGCCCTCGTCGACCGCTTCATGACGGAGGTGGCGCAGGTGAACGAGGTGCGTGCGCTGTTCCTAATCTCGGGCCGCTACGACGTCGTCGCCCATGTCGTCGTGCGCGACGTGGCGCACCTGCGCGACCTCGCGCTCGACGCCTTCACCAGCCGCGAAGGGGTCGAGCAGATCGAGACAGCGGTGGTCTTCGAGAAGCGCGAGAGCCGCGCCCTCGCGCCGCTGCTCGCGCCCGAGTGAGGTCGCCGCTCACGCGGCGACCGCGGCCGCCGCGGGCCGGCGGCAGAAGGTCTCGCGGATGATGCGGGCGAGGTCGTCGACGGCGCGCATGCCGTGGTCGCGGCGCAGGTAGAGGCTCACCGACAGCGGCGGCACCGGCGGCAGGCCGCAGTCCGGCGGCAGGATCTCGAGGTTGGACGGCACGGCGGAGGCGAGCATCGTCGTCACGCCGAGGTCGCTCTGCACCGTGGCGTTGAGCGCGTCGACGTTGGCGATCTCGACCACCGGGCGCCAGTCGACGTCCGCGGCGCGCAGGGCGGCGAGCGTCGGCGGGCGGATCGAGCAGGTCTCCGAGCCGATGGAGATCGGCACCGGCCGCTGCAGCCAGGCGTCCCCGCCGCGGGCGCCGACCCAGACGAGCTGATCGACCATCAGCGTCTCGCCATGCGGCTCGGTCGCCACCTCCTCGACGATGCCGAGATCGATCTCGCCGCGCTCGACGGCCTCCCGGATCTCCCGCGAGGCGTGGCTGAACAGCCGCACGCGGACGCGCGGGCAGCAGCGTGCGAAGCGCTTGAGCACGGGCGCCGCATAGCCGGGCACGAGATCGTAGGGAAAGCCGAGCCTGATCTCCCCGGTCTCGGCCGGCGCCGTCATCTCGGCCCAGATCTGGTCGTTGACCGTGAGGAGACGCTTCGCCAGGCCGAGCAGGCGCTCGCCCTGGGGGGTGAGCGCGAGGCCACGCCGCTCGCGCTCGAAGAGCCGGCCGCCGAAGCTCTCCTCGAGCCGCTTGATCTGCTGGCTGACGGCGGCCTGCGTGAGGTTGAGCACGCCCGCCGCCGCGGTCATGCCGCCGGTCTCGGCGACGGCGACGAAGGCGCGCAGCAGGGCGGTGTCGAGGTTGCGGGCCATGACGCACTCCGGGATAAGGGCTCGTTATCCTCGGCATCATGACCATTCGTTTCCATGATGCAAGCCCTCCCGCTAGCGTCTCCTCGTCGCCGCATCGGCGCGCCAGAGGAGACGAGCCATGTCCGCAACCTGCCTGTCACCCGCCTGCTCGGAACGCGCGCCGACGAGCGTGCCCCTCGTGCCCGGCCGGTCGCGCGCGGAACCCGGGCTCCTCCGTGGCCTGATCGGCGGCATCGTGCACGAGATGCGGCTGCGCCGGGCGGCGCGGATGCTCGAGGCGATGCCGGATCACCTGCTCGCGGACATCGGCGTCGCGCGGGGGGACATCCCGCATGCCATCCGCAACGGTCGTGCCTGGCGCAACGGCGGCCGCTGAGCCGGCGGGCGGATGCCGCGTGCGCCCGCGCTCACAGGCCGAACGGCCAGGTCTCGTCGGGGCCGCTCTGGGCGGCCCCGGCGCCGGCGTCGCGGGGCAGCGGCGTCACCGCCCGCGTCTCGGCGAGCCAGATCCAGGCGTCGAACTGCGTGGCGAGCGATGCGTCCATGTAGTGGCTCGCGAGCTCCGTCCGCGGCCGGTAGATCACGCCGATGAAGCGCTCCGGCCGCTCCTGCGCGAGCGCGTCCGCCAGCGCCGGTGAGGCGCGGCGCAGATCGAGCAGCAGCCGCTCGGCGCCGGTATCCGCGAAGGCGCGCTCGACGCTGCCGGGCCGCGACGGGGTGACCTTCATCACCTCCATCGGCTCGTCCCAGTCGGACGCGGCGGCGACGGTGCCGCGATCCGTGCCGAGCCCGATCAGCACGGCGTCGTCGCCGTGGCGTTCGCGGGCGAGCTGCCCGAGGCTGACCTCGCCCTGCGTGCGGCCCATGTCGGCGGCACGGGCGTCGTGGATGTGGGAGTTGTGCGCCCAGACGATTCCCTTGCGCCCCCCGTCCCCGCGGGCCAGGAGCCGCTCCAGCGTCTCGGCCATGTGCGTGTCGCGCAGGTTCCAGGACTCCGCGCCGCCGTAGTACATGATGCGGTAGTAGCGTTCCGCCGCCTGGACGAGCCGGGCGTTCTGCGCCGCGTCGAGGAAGTCCTCGCCGCCGTCGCGCAGGTAGGCGAGGCGCTTGCCGAGGAGGTCGGTGAGCATCGCGGCCACCGCCTCCTCGCACAGCGGATAGCCGGCGGAAAGCGCCGCGCGGCCGTAGCGGGCGGGGTCGTTGCGCCAGCGCATGAGGCAGCCGTAGCGCTCGCGTGCGACCTCCGCCGCCTCCGGGTCGACCTCGTCCAGGTAGTCGACCACCGCCGCCATGGAGGCGTCGAGGCTGTAGATGTCGAGGCCGTGCATGGAGACCCGCGCCTCGGGCGGCCGGCCGGCATTGTGCGCGCGGAGCCAGGCCACGAAGCGCGCGACGCTCGCGTTGCGCCACATCCAGGTGGGGAAGCGCCGGAAGGCGTCCGTCTCGCGCATCCCCCCGGGCCGGTCGCGGACGTGCGCGTCGAGCGTGGCGACATCGGGCCAGTCGCCCTCGATCGCCACGAAGTCGAAGCCGTGGTGCGCGATCAGGTGGCGGGTGATGGCGGCGCGCGCCTCGTAGAAGTCGGCCGTGCCGTGGCTCGCCTCCCCGATCAGCACGACGCGTGCGTCGCCGAAGCGGTCGAAGGCGCGCCCCAACGCCTCCGTGTCCGTGACCGGCGGAAGAGGCTCGGCCTCCTCGAGGATCAGCGTGGAGAGCGCGTCGGGGCGTTGCATGGCGGGCTCCGGTCCGGGATGCGCGGGCGCACGGGCGCCCCGACCGGGGAATGAGCCTGCGCGGGAGCGGGTTCCGAACGGATGCGAACCGCGACGCGGAAGTCCGCGTTCCCCGTCGAGCGCCGCAGCGATGCGGCCGCACGAGGGAGGCTCGCCATGCCCGCCAAGTCGAAGAAGCAGCAGATGGCCGCCGGAGCGGCGCTCTCCGCCAAGCGCGGGGACAAGAAGAAGTCGGAGCTCAAGGGCGCCTCGCGCTCCATGGTCGAGTCCATGAGCGAGAAGGAGCTCGAGAAGATGGCCCACACCGACCGCAAGAAGCTGCCGGAGAAGGCCTCGAAGGACTGACCGCCGAAGGGCCGGCGGTCGGGCGACGGGCTCCGGATACGAAGAGGGCGGCCCGAAGGCCGCCCTCGACGATGCTCGCGCTGCGCGTGGCCTGGATCAGGCTTCCTCGCCGGTCTGCGGGGCGTCCTCGTCGGAGCCGCCACGGCCGGGACGCTCGTACTCCTCGAGCGCCGCGCCGACCTCGAGGCCGAGCTCGTCGAGGTCGAGCTCCTCGCGGGCGAAGACGTCCTCGCCACGGGCCTGGCGCTCGGCCTCGTCCGCCGAGCGGGCGACGTTGACGGTGACCGTCGCCTCGACCTCCGGATGGAGCAGGATCGCGACCTTGTGCAGGCCGAGCGTCTTGATCGGCTGCGAGAGCTGGATCTGCTGGCGCCCGACCGTGAAGCCCGCGGCCGTGATCACCTCGGCGAGGTCGCGGGTCGCGACCGAGCCGTAGAGCACGCCGGACTCGCCCGCCGAACGGATGAGCACGCAGCTCTGGCCGTCGAGCTTGGCGTTCACCTCCTGCGCTTCCTGCTTGCGCTCGAGGTTGCGGGCCTCGAGCTGGGCGCGCTGCTGCTCGAAGCGGGACTTGTTGTCCGCGGTGGCGCGCAGGGCCTTGCCGAGCGGGAGCAGGTAGTTGCGGGCGTAGCCGTCGCGCACGCGCACGGTCTGGCCCATCTGGCCGAGCTTGGGAACGCGCTCGAGAAGGATGACTTCCATCGGTCTCACTCCTTGGGAGGTTTTCTGACAATCGTGGGCGGGCCGCCCGAGAACCAGCGCCGGCGCAGCCGGAATGCGCTGTCGGCGATGCCGAACAGCAGCATCGCGATGAGGATCAGCCCCTGGCTGAAGAGGATCAGCAGGTAGGTGCCGAAGAGGAGGAAGCCGCGGCCGGGGCGCCCGCGGCTGACGTCGTGGATCGCCGCGAGCCCCTGCAGCGCGAAGGCCATGACGAAGGCGCCCGTCAACGCGGCCGCGAAGACGCCGACGAAGCCGCCGACGAGGTTGGCGACGAGGACCGCGCCGAGGAAGGCGAAGACCGCCTCGCGGGGCATCAGGGTCGAGGGGATGTCCGGCCACGGCCGGGCGAGACGGCCGGAGATCTGCACGATCTTGGCGCCGAGCCAGACGTAGAGCACGAGGATGACGGTGAAGCCCTGCGCCGCGAAGACCGGGGCGAGCTCGGCGATCGTCGTCGCCAGAGCGTCCGGGTCGACGCCCTCGGCGCCGGACAGGGAGGGCTCGGCGGCGAAGAGCGCGGCGGTCGCCTCGCGCACGCGCTCCTGGTAGAGCGCGTAGTCGAAGTCGGGAACGGCGGCGGCGGCGACGAAGGTCAGCGCGGCGACGGAGGCGATCCAGGCCAGCAGCCGGCCGAGCGGGTACCATTCCGTCGTGCCGTCGGGCGCCGGGCGGCCGAGCAGCGCGAGGTAGGCGAGCCACCAGGCGGGGAGCCCGCTCGCCAGCGCGAAGCCGAGGCCGGAGACCGGCTCCAGCGCGACCGCGAGCGCCAGGCCGCCGACCACGGCGCCGACGAGGCCCGCGCGATGGTCCCAGCCGAGCGCGGCGACGAGGATCGGGATCGGCGCGAGCAGGTAGAGGAGCAGCGCGATGGCGCTGCCCTGGATCACCGTCGCGGTGAGCAGCGCGGAGACGAGGCCGGCGCCGATGCCGATGGGGATGAAATGATGCACGTCGCTGTCCCGTCGCGATCTCGCGAGGTTAGGGACGGCTCGAAGGCCCTCGGCGGGCCCGGCCGCCCCAGCGCGCCCGGCGCGGACGCCGGGCGAGGGGGTCAGATGCTCTGTCGAGCGCTCACTTGATCACGAAGGGGATCAGGCCGAGGATGCGCGCGCGCTTGATCGCCTGGGCGAGCTCGCGCTGCTTCTTGGCCGACACCGCCGTGATGCGGGACGGGACGATCTTGCCGCGCTCCGACACGTAGCGCGAGAGCAGCTTGACGTCCTTGTAGTCGATCTTCGGCGCGTTGGCGCCCGAGAACGGGCACGTCTTGCGACGCCGGAAGAAGGGGCGACGGCCCCCGGCAGCACCACCGGCCATGATCAGCTCTCCTCGCTCTGGCTCGTGTCCTCGTCGCGACGGCGACGCTCGCCGCGATCGCGATCGCCACGCTCGCCGCGATCCCGGTCGCCGCGCGGGCCGCGGTCGTCGCCGCGGCGGTCGTCACGCCGGTCGTCGCGGTCGCGCTTCTGCATCATGGCGGACGGCTCGGGATCGAGGGCCTCGACCTTGATGGTCATGAAGCGCAGGACGTCCTCGGAGAGGCGCATCTGCCGCTCCATCTCCGCCACCGCCGGATGGGGCGCGTCGATGTTGAGGAGGGTGAAGTGGGCCTTGCGGCTCTTCTTGATGCGGTAGGCGAGCGTCTTGAGCCCCCAGGGCTCCACCTTCTCGACCTTGCCGCCGTTGCCCTCGATGATCCCCTTGAAGGTCTCGACCATCGATTCGACCTGCTGGCTCGTCACGTCGGGACGCGCCAGGAAGACGTGCTCGTACAATGCCATTTTCGGCCTTTCTCTCATCGTCTCGCGCGTCCGATCGGCGCCAAGCCCTCCGAGCCTGCCAAGGCCCAAAGCGATTGTTCGAAGGCGGAGACACGGGACGACGGGGCCGCATGCCCCTGCCGCCGGCGCCACGAAGGCGCGAGCGACCGTCCGTTCAGCCCCCGGCCGGAGCGAACGTGAGGCGGCGGACATACGCCAACCCGGCGCCTGTTGCAAGGCCGCGACTCGGCCTATTTGAGCTGCTCGTCGGTTTTGACCTGAACTATCCGCCCGCCTAGAGTGCCGCCATGACCGCCACGCAGACGATCGAGAAGCGCGCGATCGACACGCCCGCGCCCGCCTCCGGCGAGACCCCCGACACCGTGCGCGTGTGGCTGCGATTCGTGCGGCTGCAGCAGCGCCTGTCGAACGGGATCGCCGCGGAGCTGCGCGCGATCGGGTTGTCGATCCCGCAATTCGACCTGATCTCGACGCTCTCGGAGCGCGAGGGAATCACCCAGGGCGAGCTGGCGCAGCGCCTCTACGTCACGAAGGGGAACGTCTCGGGGCTCGTCGACCGGCTCGTCGAGGCCGCGCTCGTCGAGCGCCGGCCGATCCCCGGTGACCGCCGCTCGCACGCGCTGCACCTCACGCCGGCCGGGCGCCAGCGCGCGAAGGACGGGATCGCCGCCCAGCGCGGCTTCGTCGAACGCACCCTCGGGCGCCTGCCCGGCGAGGACGTGGCGGAGCTCGAGCGGATCCTGCGGGCCTGGCGCGACGTCGCCCGCGAGACGTTCTGAACGGGTGCGCGCGCGATGCCGGGCATGTTCGACGCGATCGCCTTCGCGGGCGGGGGCAACCGCTGCTACTGGCAGGGCGGATTCTGGGATGTCGCCGGCCCCGAGCTCGGCGCGCCGTCGCTCGCGGTGGGCGTGAGCGCGGGGGCCTGGGCCGCGTGCTACTCGATGCTCGGCTTCGGCGACAGCGTGCGCAGGATGGTGGTCGAGGGCTGCTCGCGGGGCGCGCCGAACCTCGACTTTTCGGCGCTGCGCCGGGGCGAGCCGGCCTTTCCCGTGCGCGCCATGTATTCCGAGCTCCTGACCGAGATCCTCGACACCGACGCCTTCGCGCGGCTGACGGCCGAAGGCGCGCCGGACGTGCTGATCGCCGTGGCGCGCCCGCCGCGGCGGCTGCCGCTGTCGGTCGCGGTGCCGCTCGGCATGCTGGTCTACCAGCTCGAGAAGACCGTCACGAAGCCCGTGCACCCGCGCGGGGGGCGCTGGCTCGGCTTCCGCTCCGAGTTCGTGCGCGTGCGCGACCTCGACAGCCCCGGCGCCCTCGTGGCGGCGCTGCTGGCGAGCGCGAGCGTGCCGCCGATCATGCCGGTGGGGCTCGTCGCGGGAGCGCCGGCCCTCGACGGCGGGCTCGTCGACAACGTGCCGGTGGAGCCGCTGAGCGCCGTCGAGGCGCGGGGCGGGCGTACGCTCGTGCTGGTCACGCGGCGCTACGCGCGGCTCCCGGAAGTGCCGGGGCGCACCTACGTCCAGCCCTCGCGCCGCATCGCGGTGGGCCAGTTCGACGTGACCCGTCCCGCGGCGATCGAGGAGACATACGCGCTCGGGCGCGAGGACGGCGCCGCGTTCGTCGCGGCGATGCGGGCCGGGGAGGTGGCGCGCGCGGCGGTGTGAGGCCGCTCGGAGGGGGAACCCGTGCGCGCGGTGCGCTTTGGCAGGGCTGATCCCGCCACGACGATCCGAGGCGGGCCCGCCCGCGTGAACCTGCGCGTGAACCAGACGGAGAACCGCATTGCCCGCACGCCGCCTCCTCCTCGCCGCGCTCCTCGCGGGCGCCGTCCCCTTCGCCGCCGGCTCCGTCCTCGCGCAGGATGCGACGCTGCCCGAGGACCCGACCGGCTCGATCTCCGACGCGGCCTCGGCCCTGAAGGACGCCGGAGAGAACGCGCTCCTCGTGCGCGACCTCCTGGGCATGGAGCTGACGGACCCCTCCGGCGAGACGGCGGGCACCGTGCGCGACTTCGTCGTGATCCCCGGCGGGCGCCTCGTCGCGGCGCTGGTCGAGACGCCGGACGGCACGCGCGTGCCGGTGCCCTTCGCGGCGATCAAGCTCGCGGCCAAGGGCGACGCCGCGCAGGCGACGCTCGCGCGGCCGCTCTCGGAGGTGACGTCGAGCGACGCGTTCCAGAGCTTCGAGGACGCGCTTCCCACCGGGACGGGCGGCTGAAACCGCACGGACGCCACCCCCGCGCACGCGCGCACGGCACGTGAACAACCCCCTTGAATCGTGGGACGAACGCGGCTAAGCGGGCGGCCACGTCGCCCGAAGCCGCGCGAGCGCGCGCGTGCGCAGGGCATATACGAGCGCACGACGTCAGGATAACGAGCGATGGCCAAGGCAAAATTCGAGCGTACGAAGCCGCACTGCAACATCGGGACGATCGGTCACGTGGACCACGGCAAGACGTCGCTGACGGCGGCGATCACGAAGGTCCTGGCGGAGACGGGCGGCGCGACGTACACGGCGTACGACGCGATCGACAAGGCTCCCGAGGAGAAGGCGCGCGGGATCACGATCTCGACGGCGCACGTGGAGTACGAGACGGCGAACCGTCACTACGCGCACGTGGACTGCCCCGGCCACGCGGACTACGTGAAGAACATGATCACGGGCGCGGCGCAGATGGACGGCGCGATCCTGGTCGTGTCGGCGGCGGACGGCCCGATGCCGCAGACGCGCGAGCACATCCTGCTCGCCCGCCAGGTCGGCGTGCCGGCGCTGGTCGTGTTCATGAACAAGGTCGACATGGTCGACGACGAGGAGCTGCTGGAGCTGGTCGAGCTCGAGATCCGCGAGCTCTTGTCGAAGTACAGCTTCCCGGGCGACGACATCCCGATCACGAAGGGCTCGGCGCTGATGGCGCTCGAGGACAAGAGCCCGGAGATCGGCAAGGAGGCCGTGCTCAAGCTGATGGCCTCGGTGGACGAGTACATCCCGACGCCGGAGCGCCCGATCGACCAGCCGTTCCTGATGCCGATCGAGGACGTGTTCTCGATCTCGGGCCGCGGCACGGTGGTGACGGGTCGCGTCGAGCGCGGCGTGGTGAAGGTGGGCGAGGAGGTCGAGATCGTCGGCATCCGCGACACCGTCAAGACCACCGTGACGGGCGTCGAGATGTTCCGCAAGCTGCTCGACCAGGGCCAGGCCGGCGACAACGTCGGCGTGCTGCTGCGCGGCACCAAGCGCGAGGACGTCGAGCGCGGGCAGGTCGTCTGCAAGCCGGGCTCGGTGAAGCCGCACAAGAAGTTCACTGCCGAGGCGTACATCCTCACCAAGGAGGAGGGCGGCCGCCACACGCCGTTCTTCAACAACTACCGCCCGCAGTTCTACTTCCGCACGACGGACGTGACCGGCATGTGCAAGCTGCCCGAGGGCACCGAGATGGTGATGCCGGGCGACAACGTGTCGATGGAGGTCGAGCTGATCGTGCCGATCGCCATGGAGGAGAAGCTGCGCTTCGC
>NZ_AUBC01000042.1 GCF_000429045.1 Salinarimonas rosea DSM 21201 | reverse complement strand
TCGAGCACCTCGGAGTCGACCGCCTGGAACAGGCCCGCCTGCTGAGCGCGCTCGAGGCGGCCGGCGTCGACCGTGAGCAGCACGTCGGCCGGGGAGTTGGCGCCCTCGGAGATCATGCGCTCGATCAGCTCGTCGGCGCCCGCCTCGATGCGGTTGATGGTGATGCCGGTCTGCTCGGTGAAGTCCGCGTAGAGCGCCTCGTCGGTGTCGTAGTGGCGCGAGGAGTAGAGGTTCAGCTCGCCGCTCTGCGCGACGGCGAGGGCCGGCAGGCCCACGAGGCCGGCGGCGAGCGCTGTTCCGAGGAGAAGGGTGCGGCGTGCGGGCAGGAAGTGGGTCATGGCGATCGTCTCTCCCGTAGCCGAGCGGTCGGAGCGCCCGGATGTCGATCTGGCGGGCCGTCGCGGCGCGCCAGGCGCCGCGGCAGCGACGGGCGGCATGAATAACGATCGCGGCCAAGTCGTCAAGCGCTGTGACGAAGCTTAGAATCGCTGAAAAGAGGCTGAATCCAGTTGAGAATGGCTCTAAAGTGAAGCTTTCCGGACCATCCATAAGTATTTGGTCAGTATTCGAACCGCTGCCTCGCGACCATCGACAGGTCGGCCGCAGCGCCTACCGTGCGAAGCGGGAGATCGCGTAGGGCGTCATGTCGACGCCGGCGGTGTCCCCCGTCAGGAGCCCTGCGACGAGACGTCCCGTCGTCGCCGCCTGGGTGAGGCCGAGGTGGCCGTGGCCGAAGGCGTAGATCACCCGTCCCTTGCCGGGCGACCAGCCGATCACCGGCAGCCCGTCGGGGGTCGAGGGGCGCTGGCCCATCCAGCGCGTGCCGCCGCGGGTGTCCAGGTCCCGCAGGTAGACGCGGGCGAGGCGCGCCAGCGCGTCCGCCCGGTCGAGGCGGGCCGGCGCGTCGAGGCCGGCGAACTCCGCGGCCCCGCCGATGCGCAGGCCCGGCGCGAGCGGCGTCGCGACGAACTTGCGCTCGGCGAAGACGAGCTGTCGCGCGAGCGCGATGTTCGGCCGGGGGATCGTGACGTTGTAGCCCCGCTCGGATTCGAGCAGCACCGGGTCCCCCACGCTCGCGGCGAGGCGCGCCGACCAGGCGCCCGCAGCGACGACGACGAGGTCGGCGTCTCCCGTGGTGCCGTCGCCGAGCGCGACCGAAACACGGTCGAGCTTCGGCTCGATCGCCACCGCCTCGGCCTCGTGGAACGCGACCTCCTTCGCGCGCAGCCAGGCTTCCAGCCCCTCGACGATCCGGCGCGGGTCGGCGACGATGCCCCAGGCGGGATCGAACACCGCGCGCGCGATGCGCGGCGAGAGCGCCGGCTCCATGGCGCGGGCCTCCTCCCGGCTCAGCACCTCGTGGGGAAAGCCGTGCGCGGCCCGCCGCTCCCAGTCCGTGCGCTCGGCCTCGAAACCCTCCTCGCTCTCGTAGAGCGTCAACGCGCCGTCGCGGCGCAGGTCGCCCGAGAGCCCGACGTCGGCGAGGAGCGGGAGGATGTCGTCGTAGACGCGGCGGTTGAGCGCCGCGTTTGCCGCGCTGATGCGGGCGATCTCGGCGGGTGTCCCGCTCGCCAGGAAGCGGCGCAGCCAGGGCAGGAGCCGCAGCGCGTGGCCGGGGCGGATCGACAGCGGCCCGAGCGGATCGACCAGCCAGCGCGGCACATTCTTCCAGAGGCCGGGCGCCGAGGCCGGCGCGATCTCGCTCACGGCGAGCCCGCCCGCATTGCCGAACGACGTGCGGTCGCCCGCGAGCGCGCGCTCGACCACCCGCACCGCGTGCCCGTCATGGACGAGCGCACGGGCGCAGGCCAGTCCGACGACGCCGGCGCCGATGACGACGATACGCACGTGCAGATCCTCGGGCGCGACTACGGGGGGATGCGCGCCATTGGGGTGGAAGCGTGAGCCCGGCGAACGCCCGTGTCAAATGACGCGCGCCCGCGATCAGGCGGGAACGACCGCCGTCGCCTCGATCTCCACGAGGGCGTCCGGCTCGACGAGGCGGACTACCTGCACGAGCGCCATGGCCGGGAAGTGTGCGCCGATCACCTCGCGATAGGCCCGCCCGAGCTCGCGCTGGCAGGCGAGGTAGGCGTCGATATCGGTGACGTACCAGGTCAGGCGCACGAGATCGCGCGGGCCGGCGCCGCCCTCGGCGAGAATCGCGACGATGTTCTCGAGCGCGAGGCGCGTCTGCGCGACGAACCCCTCCGGGAAGCGGCCCTCCACGTCCCAGCCGACCACGCCGCCGGTGACGACGAGCGTGCCGCGCGCCGCCATGCCGTTGGAATAGCCCTTGGGGAGTGGCCAGCCCGGCGGCTGCAGCACGCGCGGCCCCGCGCTCTCCCCGCCCTCCCCCATCAGCCGTTCGCGCAGCCCGGTCATCGGCTTCTCTCCTCGTAGGCGGCCAGCGCCGCGCGCAGGTCGTCGGGCAGGCGCATCGCCCTGTGGGCGTCCAGGTCCGTCGTGACGACGACGAGGCGGGCCGCGATCACGGGCTCGCTCCCGCGATACCCGGGCACCAGCAGCCCGAACGAGGCGCCGCCGATCCGCTCGACCAGGACCGCGAAGTCCACGATGTCGCCCATCAGGCCCGGCTTCAGGTAGTCCGCGTGCGCCTGCCCGTAGCCGAGCCCGACCCGCCGGTCGCGGATCAGGACGTGGTAGTCGAGACCGAGCGCGGCCGCGAAGAAGTCCTCGATCACGCCGTTGATCATGTCGAACCAGCGGGCGAAGTAGACGATCCCCGCCGGGTCGCAATGGGCGAAGCGGATCTTCACCGGCGCGAGGTGGACGCCGGCCGGAAGGCTGTCGCGGGCGGGCGGTGCGAGGCGTGCATTCACCGGGCCGCCTCCTCGCTCGCCTGCCGGCGCAGGGCGAAGCGCTGCAGCTTGCCGGTCTGCGTCTTCGGCAGCGCGTCGACGAACACGATCGAGCGCGGGTACTTGTAGGGGGCGATCTCGCGCTTCACGTGCTCCTGCAGGAGCTTGGCCGTCGCGGCATCGGCACTCTCCCCCTCGCGCAGGACGACATAGGCGCGCACGATCATGCCGCGCTCCTCGTCGGGCGCACCGACGACGCCGCATTCGGCGACGATCGGATGGGTGAGCAGCGCCGCCTCGACCTCCGGACCGGCGATGTTGTAGCCGGACGAGACGATCATGTCGTCGGAGCGGGCCTGGTACCAGAAGTAGCCGTCCTCATCCATCAGGTAGGTGTCGCCGGTGATGTTCCAGCCGCGCTCGACGTATTTCGTCTGGCGCTCGTCGGCGAGGTAGCGGCAGCCGGTCGGCCCCCGCACCGCGAGGCGCCCGACGCTGCCCGGCGGCAGCTCGAGGCCGTCCGAATCGATCACCTTGGCCTCGTAGCCGGGCACCGGCCGCCCGGTGGCACCGGGGCGAATCTCCTCCTCGGGGGAGGCGATGAAGATGTGCAGCATCTCGGTGGCGCCGATGCCGTCCATCAGCGCGAGCCCCGTCGCCTCGTGCCAGGCCTCGAACGTCGCCTTCGGCAGCGGCTCGCCGGCCGAGACGCACTTCCTCAGGCAGGAGACGTCGAACTCGGGCAGCCGCGGCAGCATGGCGCGATAGGCGGTAGGCGCGGTGAAGACGACGCTGGCGCGGTGCTCGTGGATGGCCGGCAGCAGCTCGTTCGGCCCGGCCTTCTCCAGCAGCACGGTCGACGCGCCGATGCGCAGCGGAAACAGCACGATGCCGCCGAGCCCGAAGGTGAAGGCGAGCGGCGGCGAGCCGATGAAGCGGTCGTCCGGCTCCGCGCGCAGCACGTTCTTGCCGTAGGCGTCGCAGATCGCGAGCATGTCGCGGTGGAAATGCATCGTGCCCTTGGGCTCGCCCGTCGTGCCCGAGGTGAAGCCGATGAGGCAGACGTCGTCGGCGGCGGTGTCCACCGCCTCGAACTCCGGCGAGGCGTTCTCCATGAGCGTCTCGAGCCCGAGATCGTCGTGCGTGCCCCAGTAGACGACCCGCTCGAGGCTGTCGCAGAGCGGCTCGGCCTTGCGCATCTCGTCGGCGAGGCGCGCGTCGCACAGCGCGAGCGCGATCCGCGCCTTCTCCACCGGATAGGCGATCTCGCGGGCGCGCAGCAGCGGCATGGTCGCGACGACGATGCCGCCGGCCTTGAGCACCGCCAGGTAGCACGCGACCATCATCGGGTTGTTCGCCGAGCGCAGCAGCACGCGCCCGCCCGGAACCAGGCCGAGCTCCTTCGTCAGCACGTTGGCGATGCGGTTCACCCGGTCCTGGAGCTCGGCATAGGTGAGGCTCTCGGTCGGGGAGACGATGCACGAGCGCCCGCCCCGCCCCTCGCGGACGTGGACTTCGAGGAAGGCGTCGGCGCAGTTGAGGCGCTCCGGGTATTGCAGCTCCGGGCGGGAGAAGACGAGCTCCGGCCATGTCTCCCGGGGCGGGAGGTTGTCGCGCGCGAACGTGTCCTGATGAGCGCTGGGGGTCATGCGCGTCTCCGGGCTTCGGAATGGAAAAATGACGGAGCTGTCATCCCGGACGGCGAAGCCGATCCGGGACGACAGCGAAGCGCGGCGTGCATCATCCCCCCGCCCCCTTCAGCGTCTCGCGGGCGATGACGATCTTCTGGACCTCGGTCGCACCCTCGTAGATCCGCAGGGCGCGGATCTCGCGGTACAGCGCCTCGACCGGCACGCCCTTCGCGACGCCGAGGCCGCCGAAGATCTGCACCGCCTTGTCGATGACGGTCTGGGCGCTCTCGGTCGCGACCATCTTCGCCATCGCCGCCTCGCGGGTGACGCGCGGCGCGCCCATGTCCTTCGTCCAGGCGGCGCGGTAGACGAGGAGCGCGGAGGCGTCGACGTCCGTCGCCATCTCGGCGAGCGCCGCCTGCGTCAGCGGCAGCTCGCCCATCGGCGCGCCGAACAGATGGCGCGTGCGCGCCCGCTCCAGCGCCTCGTCGAGCGCCCGGCGGGCGAACCCGAGCGCCGCGGCGCCCACCGTCGAGCGGAAGACGTCGAGGGTCGCCATCGCCACCTTGAAGCCGGCGCCGGGCTCCCCGATGCGGTGCGCGAGCGGCACGCGGCATCCCTCGAAGCGCAGGCGCGCGAGGGGATGGGGCGCGATCACGTCGATGCGCTCCTCCACCCGGAGCCCGGGGTTGTCCGCCTCGACCAGGAACGCCGAGAGGCCCCGCGCCCCGGGCGCCTCGCCGGTGCGGGCGAAGACGACGTAGTGGTCGGCGATGCCGCCGTTCGAGATCCAGGTCTTCTCGCCGTCGAGGATCGCCTCGCCGCCGTCGATCCGCGCCGTCGTGGCGAGCGCCGCCACGTCCGAGCCGGCCTCCGGCTCGGAGAGCGCGAAGGCGGCGATGCGCGCGCCGGCGACCACGCCGGGCAGGATGCGCCGCTTGAGATCGTCCGACCCGAACAGCGTCACCGGCCCGGTGCCGAGCCCCTGCATGGCGAAGGCGAAGTCCGCGAGCCCGTCCCGGTAGGCGAGCGTCTCGCGGGCGAGGCAGAGGGTGCGCACGTCGTAGCCGTCGCCCTCGCCGCCGTAGGCCGCGGGCGCGACGGCGCGCAGCCAGCCGGCCTCGCCGAGGCGGCGCACCAGCGTGCGGCAGGCCGCGTCGACGTCGTCGTGAGAGACGTCGAGATCGGCGGCGAAGTCCTTCAGCCGGCTCGCGAAGTCGCGGTGCCGGTCCTCGAAGAACGGCCAGCGGAGAAAGCTCTCGTCGGGCATCGGCGCGGCCTCCTCAGTCGCCGCCGAAGACGGGCTTGCGCTTCTCGGCGAACGCCTCGAAGGCCCGGCGGAAGTCGTTGGTGGTCATGCACAAGGCCTGCGCCACCGCCTCGGCCTCGATCGCCTCCTCCACCGACATCGCCCATTCCATGGCGAGCATGCGCTTCGTCATCGTGTTGGCGTAGGTGGGGCCGGAGGCGATCTCGGCGGCGAGCGCGCGGGCCTCCTCCAGCACCGCGCCCTCGACCACCCGCGAGAAGAAGCCCCAGCGCTCGCCCTCCTCGGCGCGCATGAAGCGGCCGGTGTAGAGCAGCTCGGAGGCGCGGCCCTGGCCGATGATCCGGGGCAGGATCGCGCAGGCTCCCATGTCGCAGCCGGCGAGCCCGACCTTGTTGAACAGGAAGGCGACCTTGGCGCCCGGCGCCGCGAGGCGGATGTCGCTCGCCATGGCGATGATCGCGCCCGCGCCCGCGCAGATCCCCTCGACGGCGGCGATCACCGGCTGCGGGCAGGCGCGGATCTCACGCACGAGCTCGCCCGTCATCCGCGTGAAGGCGGTGAGCTCCTTGGTGCCCATTTTGGTCAGCGGCTCGATGATCTCGAACACGTCGCCGCCGGACGAGAAATTCCCGCCCGCGCCCGCGATCACCACCGCGTGGACGCTCTCGTCCTTCTTGAGCGCGGCGAAGAGGTCCGTCAGCTCGCGGTAGCTCTCGAAGGTGAGCGGGTTCTTCCTCTCCGGCCGGTTCAGCGTCACGGTGGCGACACCGCCGGCCACGTCGAGCCGGAAATGCGCCGGCGCGTAGGACGAGACCGGAATCGTGACGGCGTTGGCGGGGTTCATCGCGGGCCTCCCGTAGCGGCGTTCCTGTCGGTGCGCGGGCGCGCATTCGCGTCGATGGCCGCCCGCGTCGAGGCCTTCACCGTGCCGAGCAGGCCCATCAGCGCCTCGCTCTCGCCGGCGTCGAGGCCGCCGAGCATCTCGGCGATCCAGGCCTCGTGCTCCACCGCCATGGCGCGGAACGCGGCGCGGCCCTCCTCGGTGAGGCGGATCACCTGCGCGCGCCGGTCGGTCTCGGAGACCCGGCGGTCGACGTGGCCGCTCTCGACCAGCCGCTCGACGAGGCCGGTGACGTTGCCGTTCGAGACCATCATGCGCTTCGAGACGTCCGACAGGGTCATGCCGTCGGGCGCGCGCACGAGCTGCGCCATGAGGTCGAAGCGCGGCAGGGTCACGTCGAAGCGCTCGCGCAGGCGCCGGCGCACCTCGCCCTCGATCATGGTCGTGAGCGTCAGCAGGCGCAGCCACAGCCGCAGCTCCGCCGCATGCTCGGCGGGCGCCTCGAGCGCCTTGGCCTCGTGGTCCAGCGGAACGGGGTCGATCGCGCCACGGTCGGCGGAAACGCGCTCGTGCATCACACCTCGCCCCCGGCCACCGCGATCGCCTGGCCGGTGACCGAGGCGGCGGCGTCCCCGCACAGCCAGGCGACGGCGTCGGCGACCTCCTCGGGGCGCACGAGGCGCCGCTGCGGGTTGTGCCGCGTCAGCTCGCCGAGCGCCTCCTCCGGTGTCCGGCCGGTCTTGGCGACGATCCGCTCGACGCTCTGCGCGACGATGTCCGTGTCGGTGAAGCCGGGGCAGACCGCATTGACCGTCACGCCCTTGCAGGCCGTCTCCAGCGCCAGGGCGCGCACGAGCCCGAGCGTCGCGTGCTTGGCGGCGACGTAGGCCGAGACGTAGGGGTAGCCCTTGAGCGCCGCGGTGGAGGCCACCGCCACGACCCGCCCGAACCCGCGCTCGACCATCCCCGGCAGCACCGCCCGGGCGGCGTAGACGACGCTCGTGAAGTTCATGTCGAGCATGCGCTGGAGCATCGCGTTCGAGGTCGCGTGGAAGGGCGCGGTCTCGGCGGCGCCGGCGTTGCAGATCATCAGGTCGATCGGCCCCGCGCGCTCCGCCGCCTCGCCCAGCGCGTGCACGACCGCCTCCTCGATCGTCACGTCCGCGGTCACCGCGTGGCGTGCCGCGCCGGCGGCGATCGCGCGCTCGAGCGCGGCCATGTCGCGCCCCAGCACGGTGACCTCCGCGCCCGCCTCGGCGAGCGCGCGGGCGATGGCGAGCCCGATCCCGCGGCCGCCGCCCGTGACGAGCGCGTGGCGTCCGGCGAGCCGTCCGAGAGGCGCCTGCAGAGGCGCCCTCTGCGGTGCCGTCCGATGGCGCGGTGCGGTGTCCATGGCGCTCCCTCCTCGTCCCGCCCCTCGCGAAGATGCGTCCGGGCTCTTGTGGTTTGCGCGCGGCTTGTTTTAAGCTTCAAATATCAGGCCGGAACGAGGGCCGCGTCAAGCGGGGTTCGGGCGGGCCTGACGGCGAGCGCGACGGAGGTGCCGGAAAAGGCGCTTTGCGGGAGCGTCCCGTCGCGTAGAGTGCCCTTGCGGCATCAACGAGCGCGGCAAATCGCGCGGGGAACAGCCAGAAACGGGAGTACAGCTTTCATGACGCGCATTTCCAAGCATCTCGGCCTCGCGGCGCTCGGGCTCCTCGCCACGACCGCGCTGACGCATGCGCAGGACGCGGACCCGATGAAGGTCGGCGTCATCGTCACGCTCTCGGGCCCCGCCGCCTCGCTCGGCGAGCAGGCCCGCGACGGCTTCCAGCTCGCGATCGAGCAGCTCGGCGGCGAGCTCGGCGGCGTGCCGGTCGAGGTCGTCGTCGCCGACGACGAGCAGAAGCCCGACGTGGCGCTCACCCGCGTCAACGGCCTGATCGAGCGCGAGGACGTCGATGTCGTCGTCGGGCCGATCTTCTCGAACATCCTCCAGGCGATCCACAAGCCGGTGATGGACGCCGGCAGGATCCTGATCAGCCCCAATGCCGGGCCGTCTTCCTACGCCGGCGCGGAGTGCAACCCGAACTTCTTCGTCACCTCCTACCAGAACGACCAGGTCCACGAGGTGATGGGCCGTGTCGCGCAGGACCGCGGCTACGAGCGCGTCTTCATCATGGTGCCGAACTACCAGGCCGGACGCGATTCGGCGGCGGGCTTCAAGCGGCACTTCGAGGGCGAGATCGTCGACGAGGTCTACACGCAGCTCGGCCAGCTCGACTTCTCCGCCGAGCTCGCGCGCATCGCGGCGATGCAGCCCGACGCGGTGTTCACCTTCATGCCGGGCGGCATGGGCGTGAACCTCGTGCGCCAGTACAACCAGGCCGGCATGAAGGACCGCATCCCCTTCCTCTCGGCCTTCACCGTGGACGAGAGCACCCTGCCCGCCCAGCAGGACGCCGCGCTCGGCATGTTCGGCGCGATGACCTGGGCGCCCGACATGGACACCCCCGGCAACGCCGAGTTCGTCGACGCCTACATCGCGAAGTACGGCAAGGTCCCGGGCTCCTACGCCATGCAGGCCTACGACACCGCGATGCTGCTCGATTCGGCGGTGGAGGCGGCCGGCGGCGTCGGCGATCAGGCGGCGTTGCTGGAGGCGATCAAGGCGGCGGACTTCCAGTCCCTGCGCGGCGACTTCGCCTTCAACGACAACCAGTACCCGATCCAGGACTTCTACCTGGTCGAGGTCGCCAAGCGCGACGACGGCATGTTCCAGACGCAGATCGTCGAGCAGGTCTTCGACGACTACGGCGACGTCTACGCCTCCGAGTGCAAGATGGGCGGCTGACGACCGCTCGGCGGGGGCCGCGGAGGGACGCGACCCCCGCCTCCTTCCCTGTAGGGGAAGGTGGCTCGGCGCGACAGCGCCGGGACGGATGGGGCGCGCCGACCGGCGCGTTCGGCGAAGCCGAAACGAGGCCACCACGGACCCCACCCCTGGCCGCTCCGCGGCCGTCCCCTCCCCTGCAGGGAGGGAGAGACGCGAGGGACGCATCGCGCCATGTACACCACGCTCATCCTGGTCCAGACGCTGAACGGCCTGCAGTTCGGGATCATCCTGTTCCTGATCGCGGCGGGGCTCACGCTCGTGTTCGGGGTGATGGACTTCATCAACCTCGCCCACGGCGTGCAGTACATGATCGGGGCGTATTTCGCCTTCGCCTTCACCACCTGGACCGGCAATTTCGGGCTCGGCCTGCTGCTCGCGCTGCCCACGGCGCTGGCCTTCGGGCTCCTGCTCGAGGCGCTCGTCTTCCGGCACCTCTACGACAAGGATCATCTCGAGCAGGTGCTCGCGACCTTCGGCATCATCCTGTTCCTGAACCAGGGCGTGAAGGTGATCTGGGGCTCCTCGCCGCTCTTCGTCCCGGTGCCGGACTTCCTCCAGGGCTCCATCGTCCTGTTCGAGGGCTTCTTCTACCCGGTCTATCGCCTCGCCATCATCGGCGCGGGGCTCGCGGTGGCGGCACTGCTCTACGTGCTGGTGAACTACACCCGTGCGGGCATGCTGGTGCGCGCCGGCGCGACCAACGCCAAGATGGTCGCGGCGCTGGGCGTCGACATCCGGCGGCTGTTCATGATCGTCTTTGGCTTCGGCGCCATGCTCGCGGGCTTCGCGGGCGCGATGGTGGCGCCGATCCTGTCGGTCGAGCCGGGGATGGGCGACAACCTCCTCATCCTCGCCTTCGTCGTCATCGTCATCGGCGGCATCGGCTCGATCCGCGGCGCCTTCCTCGCCGCCCTGATCATCGGCCTCGTGGACACGCTCGGGCGCACCTTCGCCGGCGACGTGCTGCGCCTCTTCCTCGAGCCCGGCGCGGCCTCGACCATCGGGCGCGCGGTGGCGCCGATGCTGATCTACATCCTCATGGCCGCGGTGCTGTTCTTCCGCCCCGCCGGCCTGTTCCCGGTCAAGCGCTGAGGGGGCGCCGCGATGCTCGACACAGCCTCCCCCGCCGCGAAGGCGCCCGCGACGGCGACGACGCCCGCCGACGCGCCGGCCGCCTCCGCCGCGCCGCGCCCGCCGCTGTGGCGCCGCGAGGCGCTGGCGCTCGCGCTGTTCGCCTTCTTCGCGGTCGCCCCCGCCATCGCGCAGGTCGGCGCGGAGGGGTACCTGCTCTCGCTCGTCATCCGCGCGATGATCTTCGCCATCGCCGCGCTCTCGCTCGACCTGATCCTCGGCTACGGCGCGCTCGTCTCCTTCGGCCACGCCGCCTTCGTCGGCATCGGCTGCTACGCCGTCGGCATCCTGATGGCGCACGCGGTGCCGGACATCTTCGTCCAGCTCCTCGTCACGCTCGTGGCGAGCGCGCTCTTCGCCTTCGTGACGGGCGCGATCTCGCTGCGCACCAAGGGCGTCTACTTCATCATGATCACGCTCGCCTTCGGGCAGATGGTCTACTTCCTCACGACCTCGCTCGCGCCCTACGGCGGCGACGACGGGCTGACCCTGCCCTCGCGCAGCACGGTGCTGGGCACGGACGTGCTCGAGAACGACACGGTCTTCTACTACCTCGTGCTGGCCTGCCTCGTCGGCGTCTACGCACTCCTGCGGGCCATCGTCGGCTCGCGCTTCGGGCGCGTGCTGCGCGGCACGAAGGAGAACGCCGTGCGCATGCAGGCGATCGGCTACGACCCCTACCGCTACCAGCTCGCCGCCTACGTCATCGCCGGCATGATCGCCGGCCTCGCGGGCTTCCTGCTGGCGAACCAGCTCGAGTTCGTCTCCCCCGCCTTCATCTCCTGGCAGCGCTCGGGCGAGCTGATCATCATGGTGGTGCTCGGCGGCATGGGCACGCTCACCGGCGCCATCGTGGGCGCGATGTCCTTCCTCTTCCTCGAGGAGATCCTCGCGCGCATCACGCAGGACTGGAAGCTGATCTTCGGCCCGCTCCTCGTCCTCGTCGCGCTGTTCGCGCGCGGCGGAATCCTCGGCTTCTTCAGGAGGGCGAAATGAGCGTGATCCTCGAGCTGCGGAACCTGCGCAAGAACTACGGCGCGCTCGCCGTCACGGACGACGTCTCGCTGTCCGTCGAGGCCGGCGAGCTGCACGCCGTCATCGGCCCCAACGGGGCGGGCAAGACCACCCTGATCCACCAGATCTCCGGCCTCGCCCCCTCCGATTCGGGCGCGATCCTGTTCGACGGGCAGGACGTCACGCACGCGCCGATGCACGAGCGGGTGCGCGCCGGGCTCGCCCGCTCCTTCCAGATCACCTCGATCCTGCCGGGCTTCAGCGCCCGCGAGAACGTGGCCACCGCCGTGCAGGCCCGCTCGGGCTCGTCCTTCCGCTTCTTCGGCGACCCGTCGCGCGAGCGCGCGCTCGACGACGAGGCGATGGAGGCGCTCGCCACCGTCGGCCTGACGGCCCGCGCCGATATCGTCGCCGGCCAGCTCTCCCACGGGGAGAAGCGCCAGCTCGAGCTCGCCATCGCGCTCGCCACCCGCCCCAAGCTGCTGCTCCTCGACGAGCCTCTCGCCGGGACCGGCCGCGAGGAATCCGAGCGGGTCGTCGAGACGCTCCAGGGCCTCAAGAACCGCTACACGATCGTGCTGATCGAGCACGACATGGAGGCCGTGTTCGCGCTGGCCGACCGGGTGAGCGTCCTCGTCTACGGCCGCGTCATCGCCACCGGCGCGCCCGAGGTCGTCCGCGCCGACGCCGCCGTGCGCGAGGCCTACCTGGGCGAGGAGGCCGCCTGATGCTCAGCGTGCGCCATCTCGAATCGAGCTACGGCCCGGCCCAGGTCCTGTTCGACATCTCCTTCGACGTCGGCGAGGGGGAGGTCGTGACGCTGCTCGGCCGCAACGGCATGGGCAAGACGACCACCGTCAACTCGATCCTCGGCCTCGTGCGCCCCAAGGCCGGCGAGATCGCCTTCGAGGGCCGGCCGATTCGCGGGCTCGCGTCCTACAAGGTCGCGCAGTGCGGCATCGGCCTCGTCCCCGAGGGCCGGCAGATCTTCCCGACGCTCACCGTCGAGGAGAACCTGATCGCGACCGCCGCGACGCGTTTCGGCACCCCGCGCTGGACGCTCCAGCGCGTCTGGGCGCTCTTCCCCCGCCTCCGCGAGCGGCGCCGCAATCTCGGCTCGCAGCTGTCGGGCGGCGAGCAGCAGATGCTCGCGATCGGGCGTGCCTTGATGACGAACCCCAAGCTCGTCGTCCTCGACGAGGCGACGGAGGGGCTCGCGCCCCTCATCCGCGCCGAGATCTGGAGCTGCCTCGCCAGCCTCAAGGCGGAGGGGCAGGCGATCCTCGTGATCGACAAGAACGTCGATGCGCTGATCCCGCTGGCGGACCGGCACGTCGTGGTCGAGAAGGGCCGCGTCGCCTGGGTGGGGACGAGCGGCGAGCTGAAGGCGGATGCCAGCGTGAAGGATCGGTTCCTGCACGTCTGACGGACGAGAACGATGAGCGAGAGAGGACCCGAGACCATGCGTACCGAAGAGATCGCCGGCATCACGCCCGGCGGCGAGGGGTTCGAGGGCGTGCGCCTGAACATCCTCGGCCAGACCTACGTGCCCAAGAACGTCACCGAGCAGTGCTTCTCCTGGCACGCGACGTTCCCCGTCGGCACGTTCGTGCCGCCGCACATCCACCCGACGCAGGACGAGTACATCTACATGCTCGAGGGCCGCTTCGACCTGATGCTCGGCGGCGAGGAGGTGGTGGCGCAGGCGGGCGACCTGATCCGCATGCCCAAGGGCATGCCGCACGGCATCTTCAACAAGACCGACCAGACGGTGAAGTGCCTCTTCTGGGTGACGCCCACCCGGAAGCTCTACGACCTGTTCTGGGGCATCCACAATCTGCCCGAGCAGGAGCCCGGCGCGGTGGTGGCGCTCTCGGCGCGCCACGAGGTGGAGTTCCTGCCGCCGCCTCCCGGCGCGTGAGGCTCCGCGGCGTCCGCGGGCGCATCACGACGCGCATCCGTGGGCGCCGCCCTCGCGGCGGGTCCGGCGAGCGACGGCGGACCACGGCGCCGCGGTCGCGACCAATCATTCGATATTTCTGGAAATACCGTTGACACGGCCTCCCGGCATCTGCATGATCCCCTCATGGACACGACGCTCAGCATCGCCAAGCGCCTCGAGGCGCTCGGCAACCCCACGCGGCTCTCGATCTACCGCGCGCTCGTGCGGGCGGGCGACGGCGGTCTCACCGTCGGCGCGCTGCAGGAGCGCATCCGCATACCCGCCTCGACGCTCTCGCATCACCTGCGCGCCCTCGTCGGCGTGGCGCTGGTGACGCAGGAGCGCCAGGGTACGACGCTGATCTGCCGCGCCAACTACCCCGTCATGAACGGGCTCGTCGTAAGCGCTGTCTCCATCCCACCTTCCTCGCCGTGAGCTGATGAGCGAAGCTCTCGTCCCGATAGTGGTCGGAGATCGTTTTGTGTCTGGACT
>NZ_AUBC01000041.1 GCF_000429045.1 Salinarimonas rosea DSM 21201 | reverse complement strand
GCGAAGCGCAGCTTCTCCTCCATGGCGATCGGCACGATCAGCTCGACCTCCATCGACACGTTGTCGCCCGGCATCACCATCTCGGTGCCCTCGGGCAGCTTGCACATGCCGGTCACGTCCGTCGTGCGGAAGTAGAACTGCGGGCGGTAGTTGTTGAAGAACGGCGTGTGGCGGCCGCCCTCCTCCTTGGTGAGGATGTACGCCTCGGCAGTGAACTTCTTGTGCGGCTTCACCGAGCCCGGCTTGCAGACGACCTGCCCGCGCTCGACGTCCTCGCGCTTGGTGCCGCGCAGCAGCACGCCGACGTTGTCGCCGGCCTGGCCCTGGTCGAGCAGCTTGCGGAACATCTCGACGCCCGTCACGGTGGTCTTGACGGTGTCGCGGATGCCGACGATCTCGACCTCCTCGCCCACCTTCACCACGCCGCGCTCGACGCGACCCGTCACCACCGTGCCGCGGCCCGAGATCGAGAACACGTCCTCGATCGGCATCAGGAACGGCTGGTCGATCGGGCGCTCCGGCGTCGGGATGTACTCGTCCACCGAGGCCATCAGCTTGAGCACGGCCTCCTTGCCGATCTCCGGGCTCTTGTCCTCGAGCGCCATCAGCGCCGAGCCCTTCGTGATCGGGATGTCGTCGCCCGGGAAGCTGTACTTCGACAAGAGCTCGCGGATCTCGAGCTCGACCAGCTCCAGCAGCTCCTCGTCGTCGACCATGTCGACCTTGTTCATGAACACGACCAGCGCCGGCACGCCGACCTGGCGGGCGAGCAGGATGTGCTCGCGCGTCTGCGGCATCGGGCCGTCCGCCGCCGACACGACCAGGATCGCGCCGTCCATCTGCGCCGCGCCCGTGATCATGTTCTTCACGTAGTCCGCGTGGCCGGGGCAGTCCACGTGCGCGTAGTGACGGTTCGCCGTCTCGTACTCCACGTGCGCCGTCGAGATCGTGATCCCGCGCGCCTTCTCCTCGGGAGCCTTGTCGATCGCGTCGTACGCCGTGTACGTCGCGCCGCCCGTCTCCGCCAGGACCTTCGTGATCGCCGCCGTCAGCGACGTCTTGCCGTGGTCCACGTGACCGATCGTCCCGATGTTGCAGTGCGGCTTCGTACGCTCGAATTTTGCCTTGGCCATGGTGGCACCCATTCGTTCTGAGAGTTGTCTGCGGGAGTGAGATGCGGGCGTTCGCCGATCGCGGAACCGATCAGGCGAACTTGGCCTGCACCTCGGCGGCCACGTTCGAGGGCACCTGCTCGTAGTGGTCGAACAGCATCGTGTAGTTCGCCCGGCCCTGGCTCATCGAGCGCAGCGTGTTGACGTAGCCGAACATGTTGGCGAGCGGCACGAAGGCGTTGATCACCACGGCGTTGCCGCGCATGTCCTGGCCCTGGATCTGCCCGCGCCGGGAGTTGAGGTCGCCGATGACCGAGCCCGTGTACTCCTCGGGGGTCACCACCTCGACCTTCATCACCGGCTCGAGCAGCACCGAGGCGCCCTTCTGGAGCGCCTCGCGCATCGCGGCGCGGGTGGCGATCTCGAAGGCGAGCACCGACGAGTCGACCTCGTGGAAGGCGCCGTCGATCAGCTGCACCTTGAAGTCCACGATCGGGAAGCCGGCGACGACGCCCGCGCCCATCACGGAGTTGATGCCCTTCTCGACGCCGGGGATGTACTCCTTCGGCACCGAGCCGCCGACGATCTTCGACTCGAACTGGTAGCCGCCGCCCGCCTCGTTCGGCTCGACGACGAGCTTGACGCGGGCGAACTGGCCCGTGCCGCCGGTCTGCTTCTTGTGGGTGTAGTCGATCTCCGCCTTGCGGGTGATCGTCTCGCGATAGGCCACCTGCGGCGCGCCGACGTTCGCGTCGACCTTGTAGGTGCGGCGCAGGATGTCGACCTTGATGTCGAGGTGCAGCTCGCCCATCCCCTTGAGGATGGTTTGGCCGGACTCGGCGTCGGTCGAGACGCGGAAGGACGGGTCCTCGGCCGCGAGCTTGGAGAGCGCGACGCCGAGCTTCTCCTGGTCGGCCTTCGACTTCGGCTCGATCGCGATCTCGATGACGGGGTCCGGGAACTCCATCTTCTCGAGGATGATCGGCTTCTGCGGATCGCACAGCGTGTCGCCGGTGCGCGTCTCCTTCAGGCCCGCCATCGCCACGATGTCGCCGGCGCCGGCCTCCTTGATGTCCTCGCGGTTGTTGGCGTGCATCAGCAGCATGCGGCCGATGCGCTCCTTCTTGCCGGAGGTGGAGTTGAGCACCGTCGAGCCGGCCAGGATCGTGCCGGAATAGATGCGGCAGAACGTGATCGTGCCGACGAAGGGGTCGTCCATGATCTTGAAGGCGAGCAGGGAGAACGGCGCCGAATCGTCCGCCGGGCGGGTCATCGGCTCCTCGGTCTCCGGCTCCAGGCCGTTGACGCCGCCACGATCGATCGGCGACGGCAGGTAGTCCACCACCGCGTCGAGGAGAGGCTGCACGCCCTTGTTCTTGAAGGCCGAGCCGCACAGGACCGGATGGAAGGCGCGGTCCTGCACCGCCTTGCGGATCAGGCGCACGAGCTCCTCCACGGAGGGCTCCTGCCCCTCGAGGTAGGCCGCCATCGCATCGTCGTCGAGCTCGACGCAGGCCTCGACCAGCTTGGTGCGGTACTCGGCCGCCTGCTCCTGCAGGTCCGCCGGGATCTCCTCCTCGACGAACTTGGCGCCCAGCGACTCCTCGAGCCAGACGATCGCCTTCATGCGGACGAGGTCGATCACGCCCTTGAAGTTCGACTCCGAGCCGATCGGCAGCTGCAGGCAGACCGGCTTGCCGGCCACGCGCTTGATGATGTCGGCGACGCACTTGAAGAAGTCGGCGCCGATCTTGTCCATCTTGTTGACGAACACGATGCGCGGCACGTCGTACTTGTCGGCCTGGCGCCACACCGTCTCGGTCTGCGGCTCCACGCCCTGGTTGCCGTCGAGCACGCAGACGGCGCCGTCGAGCACGCGCAGCGACCGCTCGACCTCGATGGTGAAGTCGACGTGCCCGGGCGTGTCGATGATGTTCAGGCGATGGTCGCGCCAGAAGCACGTCGTCGCGGCCGACGTGATCGTGATGCCGCGCTCCTGCTCCTGGGTCATCCAGTCCATCGTCGCGGCACCGTCGTGCACCTCGCCGATCTTGTGCGACCGGCCAGTGTAGAACAGGATCCGCTCCGTCGTCGTGGTCTTGCCCGCGTCGATGTGGGCCATGATCCCGAAGTTGCGGTAGTCCTTGATTTCGTGCTCGCGAGGCATCGCGTCTCTCCGTCTCGGTCTCGTGTCCGCGCCGCGATTACCAGCGGTAATGCGAGAAGGCGCGGTTGGCCTCGGCCATCCGGTGCGTGTCTTCGCGCTTCTTCACGGCGCTGCCGCGATTCTGCGCCGCGTCCGCGAGCTCCGCCGCGAGACGCTCCACCATCGTGCGATCGTTGCGCGCCCGAGCGGCAGTGATCAGCCAGCGGATCGCCAGCGCCTGGCGGCGCTCCGGGCGGACCTCGACGGGCACCTGGTAGGTGGCGCCGCCGACGCGGCGGGAGCGGACCTCGATCGCCGGGGCGACGTTCTCGAGGGCGGCCTTGAACGCCTCGAGCGGGTCGGTCTTCATCCGGCTCTCGACGAGATCGAAGGCACCGTAGACGATGCTCTCGGCGGCGGACTTCTTGCCGTCGTACATGATCGAGTTCATGAACTTCGACAGCACGACGTCGCCGTACTTCGGATCCGGGTTGATTTCACGCTTTTCGGCGCGGTGACGGCGGGACATGCGATGGCTCCGTCCTGAAACTTCCTGGCGACCGGGTTGGGCCGGACGCGATTACTTCGGACGCTTGGCGCCGTACTTCGAACGGCGCTGCTTGCGGTTCTTGACGCCCTGGGTATCGAGGACGCCGCGCAGGATGTGGTAGCGCACGCCCGGCAGGTCCTTCACGCGGCCGCCGCGGATCATCACCACGGAGTGCTCCTGGAGGTTATGGCCCTCGCCGGGGATGTAGCCGATGACCTCGAAGCCGTTCGTCAGGCGCACCTTCGCGACCTTGCGCAGCGCGGAGTTCGGCTTCTTCGGCGTCGTCGTGTAGACGCGGGTGCACACGCCGCGCTTCTGCGGGCACGCCTCCAGCGCCGGGACCTTGTTGCGCGCCTTCTGGGCCGTCCGCGGCTTGCGGATCAGCTGGGAGATGGTCGGCATCCTCTGCCCTCTCGTATCGGCCGCGTCGCGGCCGCTCGTTCCTCGAACCCGGATCCGACGACCCCGGGACCTTCGCCCCGCGGCCTGCAGCCGGACCCTCCACGCATTCACCGCCCGCGCAGCGTGCCGCACCGTTCGGGTCGCCGACGGGATACGACCCGCTTGCCGGCGACCGTCGACGCAAAGCGAAACCGCGCCGTCGGGTCCGGGTGAGACCTGAGGCGCGACGCCACGCAGAGGACCGAGAGTCGCGAGACCCGCGGTCGTGCCCCAAAAGATGACGTCTGTGAGACGGTCATTGAGTTTCGGCGGCGTCTAGGACGCTTGGATCGACGCTCGGCGCATCGATACCGCGAACCTACGGCCCGCCGGAAGTCCGCGCTACATAAGGGGGCTCGAACCCCGAGTCAACCGCAAAACCGAGGCTTCGCCCCCGCTCCGCGCGGCCGCGACGCGACATCGGCGCGCGCGAGGCCGCTCGGATGCCACGGGACGGGTCAACGAAGGATTCACGGGACGCGTCTAGGCTCGACGATCGGACGGGCGAGAGGAGACGACGCGAGCCATGAGCATCGACCCCACGGCGGGCCTGTCGGCCGCCTGGTCCTCCAGCCGGACCGACTCGGCCATGCAGGCGCTCAAGCGCGCCGGTGAGACCGCGAGCGCGAATCGCCTCGTCGAGGCGAGCCTCGCCAGCATGGAGCAGGCGAACGCGCAGCCGGCCGCGTCCCCGCCCCCCGAGCCCGCGCCCCCTCCGCCCGGGCAGGGACAATACGTGGATACGCAGGCCTGAGCCGCCGCGCGGCCTCGGCCGGGCGAGGCGTCGCACGCCGCGCACCCCGCGCGGCGGCGCCCGTCGGCGTGCCACGCACCTGTGCACCGCGCCTGCGGCGCGAACGAGCCTTCACAAGGCTGTCACGATGGGAGTAGATTTTCCGGTGCGGGAGCGTGGAGCGATCCCCTCCCCGCCGGAGGAGGTGACGTGAGCGTACACGTTCAGCCGACTGTCCGGCCGGACGCGTGTCCGGCCCTCGTGCTCAACGCCGACTACCGGCCCTTGAGCTATTATCCGCTGTCGGTGTGGTGCTGGCAGGACACGATCAAGGCGGTGTTCCTCGACCGGGTGAACATCGTCTCGCATTACGACAAGACGGTGCGAAGTCCCACCTTCGAGATGCGGCTGCCGTCCGTCGTCTCGCTCAAGACCTACGTCAAGCCCACCCGCATCCCGGCCTTCACCCGCTTCAACGTCTTCCTCCGCGACCGATTCACCTGCCAATATTGCGGCGCCCGCGAGGACCTCACGTTCGACCACGTGATCCCCCGCTCCAAGGGCGGCCAGACCACCTGGGAGAACGTCGTCGCCGCTTGCTCGCCCTGCAACCTGCGCAAGAGCGACCGCCTCCCCCGCGAGGCCGACATGATTCCCCGCCAGGAGCCCTATGCGCCCTCGCTGAGCGACCTCCACCAGAACGGCCGCCACTTCCCGCCGAACTACCTCCACCAGAGCTGGATGGACTACCTCTACTGGGACACCGAGCTGGAGCCGTGAGCGCTCGGTGCCGTCGCGCCCGCACGAGCCGAGCCCACGCAACCGGACGGCCGGTGCGCCGTTCCCCGATGCCATGACCGACGAGAGACCGACGATCCGCGCCGCCGTCTTCGACATGGACGGTGTCGTCACCGACACCGCGCGGGCGCATTTCGACGCCTGGAAGGAGACGTTCGACGCCGTGCTGGCGCGGCACGCCTCCGGCGCGGCGGCGCGCCCCTTCGCCATGCCCGACTACCGCGCCCGGGTCGACGGCGTGCCGCGCCTCGACGGCGTGCGGGGCTTTCTCGCCGCGCGCGGCATCGCGCTGCCCGAGGGCGATCCGGGGGACGCCGCACCGGGGGAGGCGAGCCTCGACAGCGTGGCGGGCATCGCCGCCGCGAAGAACGCGCGCTTCCGTGCCTGGCTCGCGAGAACGCCGGTCCCCGCCTACGCGGACACGCTCGCCCTGATCCGGGCGTTGAAGGCCCGCGGGATCGCGGTCGGCATCTTCTCGGCGAGCCGCAACGCGCCGGCCGTGCTCGAGAGCGCGGGCGTGCGCGACCTCTTCGACGTCGCGGTCGACGGCACCGCCGCCCGCGAAGCCGGCCTCGCGGGAAAGCCCGCGCCCGACGTCCTGGTGGAGACCGCCCGCCGCCTCGGCGCCGGCCCGGATCGCACGATGGTGGTGGAGGATGCGGTGTCCGGCGTCTCCGCCGGCCGCGCGGGCGGGTTCGCGCTCGTGGTCGGCGTCGATCGCGAGGACGAGGCGGCGGGCCACGGCGCGGCACTCCGCGCAGCCGGGGCGGACATCGTCACCCGCGACCTGTCCACGCTCCTCGCCGACGCCCTCCTTGCCGACGACCTCCTCGCCGACGCGTCCGTGCCGCGGGAGCCGCCGCCGCGCGGGTGAGATCGGGCGCGTGGGATCGGGCGGGGGAGATCCGGACGGAGACGCCCGCGTTCCGAGATCCCCGCTTGCGTCGATCGCAAACCTGACATAAAGATATCTTTATATCTACCTTTCCGCCGCGAAGGGTGTTATGGTGCGAGCACCGACCATGGTCCGTCCGCCGGGGAGACGCCGATGCCGAGCGCCGAGATCGAGACGATGCTGACGCTGCCCGCCGCTCTCGCCGCGCTGCGCGCCGCGGGCGAGGAGACGCGGCTGCGCATCCTCTCGCTGCTGGCGCAGGGCGAGCTCTCGGTCACGGACCTCACCGACATCCTCGGCCAGTCGCAGCCGCGGATCTCGCGCCATCTCAAGCTCCTCGTCGAGGCGGGGCTGGTCGAGCGCCACCGCGAGGGCGCCTGGGCCTTCTTCCGGCTCGCGGACCGGGATGCTGCGGCGGCGCTGCTGCGCCCGATGCTCGACGCGCTCGACGCCGACGACGCCACCGCCGCCGGCGATCGCGAGCGGCTGGCCGCGGTCCGCGCCGCCCGCGCCGAGGCGGCGCAGGCCTACTTCGCCCGCCTCGCGCCGGACTGGGACCGCCTGCGCTCGCTGCACGCGCCCGCCGACGAGGTCGAGGCCGCGATCGTCGCGGCGCTGGGCGACGCGCCGATCCGTGCGCTCGTCGATCTCGGCACCGGCACCGGGCGCATGCTGGGCCTGCTGGCCCCGCGCGCCGGCCGCGCGGTGGGGCTCGACGCGAGCCACGCCATGCTGTCGGTCGCGCGCGCCAATCTCGAGAAGGCGGGCGTGCGCGGGGTCGAGCTGCGCCAGGGCGACATCCACGCCCCGCCGGTGGAGGCGAACGCCTTCGACCTCGTGATCATCCACCAGGTCCTGCACTATCTCGACGACCCGGCCCGCGCGCTGCGCGAGGCCGCGCGCCTCGTCGCCCCCGGTGGGCGGCTCCTCGTCGTCGACTTCGCACCGCACGATCTCGAGTTCCTGCGCGCGGACCACGCCCACCGCCGCCTCGGCTTCTCGCGCGAGCAGGTCGCGCATTGGCTCGCCGAGGCCGGGCTGGACTGCCCCCTCCACCGCGACCTCGCGCCGCCCGGCGCGGGCGGGGACGCGCTCACCGTGTCGCTCTGGCTCGGCCGCGATCGCCGGCGGATCAACGACATGCCGTTCCGCACGCACGACAGAGAGGTCGCCTGATGTCGCCCGCGAACGCCCGCCCCGACTCGGCCCGCCAGGAGGCGGCTCGCCCCGAGACGCTCCGTTCCGAGACGCTCCGTGCCGAGGGCCGCCCCATCGACGTCTCGTTCGAGTTCTTCCCGCCCAAGACCGAGGAGATGGAGCGCACGCTCTGGGCCTCGATCGAGCGGCTCGCGCCGCTCGCGCCGCGCTTCGTCTCGGTGACCTACGGCGCCGGCGGCTCGACCCGCGAGCGCACGCACAACACCGTCGCGCGGATCGTGCGTGAGACCGACCTGAAGCCCGCCGCCCACCTCACCTGCGTCGCCGCGACGCGCGAGGAGGTGGACGAGGTCGTGCGCGGCTACTGGGACGCGGGCGTGCGCCACATCGTGGCCCTGCGCGGCGACCCCGTCGGCGGGCTGGGCACGGCCTACGAGGCGCATCCGGGCGGCTACGCCCAGGCCTGCGACCTCGTCGAGGGCATCCGGCGGATCGCCGACTTCGAGGTCTCGGTCTCGGCCTATCCCGAGAAGCACCCGGAGGCGGCGAGCTTCGACGCGGACATCGACGCGCTGAAGAAGAAGGTCGACGCCGGCGCCACGCGGGCGATCACGCAGTTCTTCTTCGACAACGCGATCTACTACCGCTACCTCGACCGGGTGCGCGCCGCCGGCATCGACATCCCGATCGTGCCGGGAATCGTGCCGGTGCAGAACTTCAAGCAGACGGCGAGCTTCGCCAGGCGCACCGGCGCCTCGGTGCCGGAGTGGCTGGCGCAGCGCTTCGAGGGGCTCGACGACGACCTCGAGACCCGCAAGCTCGTCGCCGCCGCCGTCGCCTGCGAGCAGGTCTCCGACCTGCGGGCGCAGGGGGTGAGCGAGTTCCACATCTACACGATGAACCGCGCCGAGCTCGCCTACGCCATCTGCCACATGCTGGGCCTGCGCCCGGCCGAAGCCACGGCCGCCGCGGCCTGACAGCGCCGAGACGCCCGGCCCCGTAAGCCGATCCTCCGCGACCGACCCGAGAGAGCCATCCCATGTCCGACACCCGCCCCGCCGACGGCGCAGAGGTCCTGGCCGCCCTGAAGGAAGCCGCCCGCGCGCGCATCCTCGTGCTCGACGGCGCGATGGGGACCGAGATCCAAAACCGCAAGTTCTCGGAGGCGGACTTCCGCGGGGACCGGTTCCAGGATCACCCCAACGATCAGAAGGGCAACAACGACCTTCTGATCCTCACCCAGCCCGACGCCATGCGCGACATCCACCTGGACTATTTCCGGGCGGGGTCGGACGTCGTCGAGACGAACACCTTCTCGGGCACGCGCATCGCCCAGGCCGACTACGGCATGGAGGACATCGTCTACGAGCTGAACAAGGAGGGCGCGCGCCTCGCCCGGGAGGCGGCTGCGATCGCGGCCGCCGAGGACGGGCGCCGGCGATTCGTCGCGGGCGCGGTCGGGCCGACGAACCGCACGCTGTCGATCTCGCCGGACGTCAACAACCCCGGCTATCGCGCGGTGACGTTCGACGAGGTGCGCGACGCCTATGCCGAGCAGATCCGGGGCCTCTGCGACGGCGGTGCGGAGCTGATCCTGGTCGAGACGATCTTCGACACGCTGAACGCCAAGGCCGCCATCGCCGCGGCGCGCGCGGTCTTCGCCGAGCGCGGGGCCGAGCTGCCGCTGATGATCTCGGGCACGATCACCGACCTCTCCGGGCGCACGCTGTCGGGCCAGACGCCGGAGGCTTTCTGGCACTCCGTGCGCCATGCCGCGCCCTTCACCATCGGGCTCAACTGCGCGCTGGGTGCGAAGGAGATGCGCGCCCACATCGCCGAGCTCTCGCGCATCGCCGACACCTTCGTCTGCGCCTACCCGAATGCGGGCCTGCCCAACGAGTTCGGCCTCTACGACGAGAGCCCCGAGGCCACTGCGACGATGATCGCGGAGTTCGCCGAGGCGGGCCTCGTCAACATGGTCGGCGGCTGCTGCGGCACCACGCCGGCGCACATCCGCGCCATCGCCGAGGCCGTCGAGGGCAAGGCGCCGCGCACGGTCGTCGAGAGGCCGCGGATGATGCGGCTGTCGGGCCTCGAGCCGTTCACGCTCACCCCCGACATCCCCTTCGTCAACGTCGGCGAGCGCACGAACGTCACCGGCTCGGCCAAGTTCCGCAAGCTGATCACGGCGGGCGACTACGCCGCCGCGCTGGACGTCGCCCGCGACCAGGTCGCGGCGGGCGCGCAGGTGATCGACGTCAACATGGACGAGGGCCTGCTCGACTCGAAGAAGGCCATGGTCGACTTCCTCAACCTCGTCGCCGCCGAGCCGGACATCGCCCGCGTGCCGGTGATGATCGACTCGTCGAAGTTCGAGGTGATCGAGGCCGGCCTGAAGTGCGTCCAGGGCAAGGCCATCGTCAACTCGATCTCCATGAAGGAGGGCGAGGACGCCTTCCGCGAGCAGGCTCGCATCTGCCGCGACTACGGCGCCGCCGTCGTCGTGATGGCCTTCGACGAAGAGGGCCAGGCCGACACCGCCGCGCGCAAGATCGAGATCACGAAGCGCGCCTACGACATCCTGGTCGACGAGGTGGGCTTCCCGCCCGAGGACATCGTCTTCGATCCCAACGTCTTCGCGGTCGCGACCGGTATCGAGGAGCACGACAATTACGGCGTCGACTTCATCGACGCCGTGCGCGCCATCCGCACCAACCTGCCCCACGCCCACGTCTCCGGCGGCGTGTCCAACCTGTCCTTCTCGTTCCGCGGCAACGAGCCGGTGCGCGAGGCGATGCACACCGTGTTCCTGTACCACGCCATCCAGGCGGGCATGGACATGGGCATCGTCAATGCAGGCCAGCTCGGCGTCTACGACGAGCTCGACCCGGAGCTGCGCGACCTGTGCGAGGACGTCGTCCTCAACCGCCGCACGGACGCCACCGAGCGCCTGCTCGAGGCCGCCCCGCGCTTCAAGGGCGACGGCGCCGGCGCGGCGCGGGTGCAGAACCTCGAGTGGCGCGGCTGGCCCGTCGAGAAGCGGCTGGAGCACGCCCTCGTCAACGGCATCACCGACTTCATCGTCGAGGACGTCGAGGAGGCCCGCAAGACGGCCGCGCGCCCGCTCCACGTCATCGAGGGCCCGCTGATGGCCGGCATGAACGTCGTCGGCGACCTGTTCGGCGCGGGCAAGATGTTCCTGCCCCAGGTGGTCAAGTCCGCGCGCGTGATGAAGCAGGCGGTCGCCCATCTCACGCCCTACATGGACAAGGAAAAGGAGGAGATGGGCCTCGTCGACAAGCCGGCGGCGGGCAAGATCCTCATGGCCACCGTCAAGGGCGACGTGCACGACATCGGCAAGAACATCGTCGGCGTGGTGCTGGCCTGCAACAATTACGAGGTGATCGACCTCGGCGTGATGGTACCGGCGGCCAGGATCCTCGACGAGGCGAAGAAGCACGGCGTCGACATCATCGGCCTGTCGGGCCTGATCACGCCGTCCCTCGACGAGATGGTCAACGTCGCCTCCGAGATGGAGCGCGAGGGCTTCGACATCCCGCTCCTCATCGGCGGGGCGACGACGAGCCGCGTGCACACGGCGGTGAAGATCCACCCGTCCTACGCGAAGGGCCAGACGGTCTACGTCACCGACGCCTCGCGCGCGGTGGGCGTCGTGTCGAGCCTGCTCTCCGACGAGCAGAAGGGCCCCTATGTCGAGACCCTGCGCAAGGAATACGCCCGCGTGGCCGACGCCCACGCCCGCGCCGAGCAGGACAAGCAGCGCCTGCCGATCGCCAAGGCCCGGGAGAATGCGACGAAGATCGACTGGACGGGCTATCGGCCGACGAAGCCGAGCTTCACCGGCCCGCGGGTGTTCCGCACCTACGACCTCGCCGATCTCGTCTCCTGCATCGACTGGACGCCCTTCTTCCAGACCTGGGAGCTCAAGGGACGCTACCCGGCGATCCTGGAGGACGAGAAGCAGGGCCCGGCCGCGCGCCAGCTCTTCGAGGACGCGCAGGTCATGCTGCGCGACGTCGTCGAGAATCGCTGGTTCACGCCCAAGGCCGTGATTGGCTTCTGGCCGGCGAACAGCGTCGGCGACGACATCCGCCTCTACACCGGCGAGAGCCGCCAGGAGACGCTCGCCACCTTCCACGGCCTGCGCCAGCAGCTGGTGAAGCGCGACGGGCGGCCCAACCAGTGCATCTCCGACTTCGTGGCCCCGGCCGACACCGGGATCGCGGACTACGTCGGTGCCTTCGTCGTGACGGCGGGGCTCGAGGAGGTGCGCATCGCCGAGCGCTTCGAGCGGGCGAACGACGATTATCGCTCGATTCTGGTCAAGGCTCTGGCAGACCGCATCGCCGAGGCGCTGGCCGAGCGCATGCACCAGCGCGTGCGCACCGAGTTCTGGGGCTACGCGCCCGACGAGGCCCTCTCCAGCGAGGCGCTGATCCAGGAGAGCTACCAGGGCATCCGCCCGGCCCCGGGCTACCCGGCCCAGCCCGACCATACCGAGAAGGAGACGCTGTTTTCGCTCACCGGCGCCTCGAAGGCGATCGGCGTGACGCTGACCGAGAGCTACGCCATGTGGCCGGGGTCCTCGGTGTCCGGCCTCTACCTGGCGCACCCGCAGGCGCACTATTTCGGCGTCGCCAAGATCGAGCGCGACCAGGTCGAGGACTACGCCGCGCGCAAGGGCATGGACGTGCGCACGGTCGAGCGCTGGCTGGCGCCGGTGCTGAACTACGATCCCGCGCGGTATCTCGCGGCGGCGGCGGAATAGGCGTCCTCCCCGGAGGGGAGGAGTCCGCGCGGAACGCGCGGGTGGTGGGGCCCGTTCGCCGCCCCGGCGAGACGCAATCGCCGCCCTCCCCACCCTCCGGCCTGCGGCCGTCGTCCTCCCCTGCGGGGAGGAGGCGGTCGGCGTCCTACCCCACCTTCCCGTAGCCGGCGAACTTCGCCGCCACCCGGTCCATCTCGTCCTCGTCGAGCACCACCGGGTCGAGCCCGGCCGCCAGCAGCGCGAGGTATTGCCCGGCGAGGTTCTCCACCTCGCCGGCGATCGCGAGCGCGCCGTCGAGGCTCGCGCCGAGCGCGACGACGCCGTGGTTGGCGAGCAGCACCGCCTTGCGGCCCTCGAGCGCACGCACCGCGTTGCCGGCGAGGTCGGCGGAGCCGAAGGTGGCGTAGTCGGCGACGCGGATGTCGCGCCCGCCGCAATAGGCGACCATGTAGTGGAAGGCGGGGATCGGCCGGCGCGCGCAGGCGAGCGCGGTGGCCTTCGGGCTGTGGGTGTGGACGATCGCGCGGATCTCGGGCCGCGCCCTGTAGATCGCCGTGTGGAACGGCCATTCGGACGAGGGGCGCAGCCCGCCCTCCGCCCGCGGCGCGCCGTCGAGGTCGATCGCGACGATGTCGGCGGGCGTCGTCGCCGCGTAGGGCAGGCCCGAGGGCGTGATCAGCAGCCCCGCCTCGGTGCGCGCCGAGACGTTGCCGGACTTCGTCGGGCAGAAGCCCGCCCGGTCCATCGCCTGCGCCACGCGCACGATCTCCGCGCGCAGATCCTCGGTGCCGTGCTTGCTCATTCCGCCGCCGATCGTGCGTAGTCCGGATAGAGCCCGGCGATGCCCTCGCGGGAGGCCGGGCAGATGCCGCGCTCGGTGACGAGGCCCGTGACCAGCCGCGCCGGCGTGACGTCGAAGGCCGGGTTCGCCGCCGGGCTGCCGGGCGCGACGACCCGCACGTCGCGCACGACGCCGTCGTCGTCGATGCCGACGAGATCCGTCACCTCCCGCTCGGCGCGCTCCTCGATCGGGATCCCGGCGAGGCCGTCGTCGAGGGACCAGTCGATCGTCGTCACCGGCAGCGTCACGTAGAAGGGCACACCGTTGTCGTGCGCCGCGAGCGCCTTGAGATACGTCCCGATCTTGTTGCAGACGTCGCCCGACGCCGTCGTGCGGTCCGAGCCGACGAAGCAGACGTCGACCCGCCCGTGCTGCATCAGGTGGCCGCCGGCATTGTCGACGACGACCGTGTGCGGCACGCCGTGGGCGCCGAGCTCGTAGGCGGTGAGCGCTGCGCCCTGGTTGCGCGGCCGCGTCTCGTCGACCCAGACATGGACGGGCACGCCCGCGTCGTGCGCCTGGTAGATCGGCGAGAGCGCGGTGCCCCAATCCACCGTCGCGAGCCAGCCCGCGTTGCAGTGGGTGAGGACGTTCACCACGCGCCCCGTGCGCCCGTGGATGTCGGCGAGCAGACGGGCGCCATGGATGCCGATGGCGTGGTTCTGCTCGACGTCCTCGTCGCAGATCGACTCCGCCTCGGTCCAGGCGGCGCGCACGCGATCGCGGCCCGAGAGCGGCGCGAGCCGGCGCTCGACGCGCGCCAGCGCCCAGTGCAGGTTCACCGCGGTGGGCCGCGTCGCGCCGAGCACGCGCACCGCCTCGGCCAGGGCGTCGTCGGACGAATCACGCTGCACGGCGAGCGCGACGCCGAAGGCGGCGGTGGCGCCGATCAACGGCGCACCGCGCACCTGCATGGTGCGGATGGCGACGGCGGCCTCCTCCATCGTGGAGAGGCGAGCGAGCGCGAAGGCGAAGGGCAGCTTCGTCTGGTCGATGATGGAGACGCCCTCGCCGTCCTCGGCGGGGAAGATGGTGCGGTAGTGCCGTCCGTGAATCCGCATCGCGCGCCTCCGTGCCGCCGGCGTCGGCCCCGCCCATAGGGACGCAGGGTCGCGGGCGCGTCAAGGCCGCGAGCGCGTCAACCCTTCGTTAACCAATCGGGGCGACCCTGTCCTCATGACGATCTCGACGCGCTCCAGGAACAGGCCCGATCACCCTCGTTTCGAAGGCGAGAGCCAGACGCGTCGCACCTTCCCGGCGGACCCCCGATGAGGATCGTGGTCACCACCCTCCTCGGGGCGTCCGCCGTCCTCGCCTTCGCCGGCGTGACGTTGTTCGGCATCGGCGCGGGGGCGATCGTCCTGGTGGCACTCTGAGGACCGCCGTCCGCGAAGGGCGTTTCACCGCGCGCGGCCCCGCGGGGTTGAATCCCGGACGCCGCGGGCCGACAATAGGGACATGACCGAAGCCTCGCTTCCCGAGCCCGTCCCGAAGCAGCCCGTCCTGATCGTCCTGCATCAGGAGACCTCGATTCCCGGGCGTGTGGGCACGCTCCTGCGCGAGCGCGGGCACCCGCTCGACATCCGCCGCCCGCGCTACGGCGATCCGCTCCCCGATACGCTCGCTCGTCACGCCGGCGCCGTGATCTTCGGCGGCCCGATGAGCGCCAACGACCCCGACGACTTCGTCGCTCGCGAGATCGACTGGTGCGCGGTGCCGCTCTCCGAGGAGAAGCCCTTCCTCGGCCTGTGCCTGGGCGCGCAGATGCTCGCCCGCCATCTCGGCGCGCGGGTCTACCCCCACGCCGACGGGCGCTGCGAGATCGGCTACTACCCGCTCGAGCCCACCCGCGAGGGCGTGCGGCTCTCGAAGCGGCTCGGCGTCGACTGGCCCGGTCACGTCTACCATTGGCACCGCGAGGGGTTCGACTGCCCCTCGGGCGCGGCGACGCTCGCGACGGGGGACGACTTCCCGGTCCAGGCGATTCGCGTCGGCCCGGCGGCCTACGGCTTCCAGTTCCACCCGGAGGTCACCTACGCGATGACCTGCCGCTGGACGACGCGGGCTCACGAGCGGCTGTCGCTGCCCGGCGCGAAGCCGCGCGCGGCGCACCTCGAGGGCCGGCTGATCCACGACGGCGCGGTGCGCGCCTGGCTCGACGCCTTCCTCGACCATTGGCTGGCAGGGGGAATGGTCGCAGGCGCGGAGCGCGACGCGACAGCGGGCGGCGGACATGCCATGATCGGGCGTGCGGCAGCCGCGACCTCGCGCTGAACCCGCCGGAACGAGTGCGGGCCGCTTCCCGTTGCCTGCGAGGGCCGCGTCACGGCCCGGAGCAACGACAACGGAAGGCGCGAACATCATGCGTGGCAATCCCATCACCGGCGCGGCGCGCGGCGTGAGCATCACGGACGCGGTCGAGCGCGGGCAGCGGATCCTCGAGGAGCGGCCCGAGCCGCGCGGGCGCGAGCGCTATGCCGGGCGCACCAACCGCCCGCCGCGCCCCGCACCCCGCTCCACCGAGGGCGACGACGCCCGGGAAGACGGTGCCGGAGAGACCGAGACCAACGGCGAGGAGACCTGAGCCATGGCCGAGAAGAAAGCCAATTCCGCCCTGATGAAGCCCCTGAAGCCCTCGCCCGAGCTCGCGGCCGTGGTGGGCTCCGACCCGTTGCCGCGGCCGGAGGTGGTCAGCAAGGTGTGGGACTACATCAAGAAGAACGACCTGCAGAACCCGCAGAACAAGCGCGAGATCATCGCCGACGAGAAGCTGCAGCCGGTCTTCGGCAAGGACCGCGTGACCATGTTCGAGATGAACAAGCACCTCTCGCGGCACCTGCAGTGACACACGAGGCGCGGTGCGGCGCTCGACAGCGCCGCGCCCGCCCGGCATGGTGCGCGTCCCGCCCCGCGAGACGCGCCCCGCATGCCCGCCTTCGATACCGCCCTCGCCGTCCTCGACTGGCTCGGCCTCGTCGTTTTCGCCGTGACGGGCGCGCTCGTCGCCTCGCGCAAGGAGATGGACATCGTCGGCTTCGTGCTGCTCGGCACGGCGACGGGAATCGGCGGGGGAACGCTGCGCGACCTCGTGCTCGACGTGCCCGTGTTCTGGACCGTGGAGCCCGCCTACCTGACGACCTGCGTCGTCGTCTCCTGCCTGATCTTCTTCACCGCCCACATCCCGCAGTCGCGCTGGGTGCTGCTGCTCTGGTTCGACGCCGCCGGCCTCGCGCTGTTCGCCGTGGCCGGCGCCGAGAAGGCGCTCGCCGCGGGCACGGGGCCGGCGGTGGCGATCTTCCTCGGCGTGGCGACGGCGACCTTCGGGGGCATCCTGCGCGACGTGATCGGCGCTGAGCCCTCGATCGCGCTCAGGCGCGAGATCTACGTGACGGCGGCGCTGCTCGCGGCCGCCGCCTACGTCGCGCTCGCGGCCGCGGGCGCGCCCCGCGAGGTCGCAATCGGCACGGGCCTCGCCGCCGGCTTCGCGCTTCGCGGCGCCGCGCTGCGCTACGGCTGGTCGCTCCCGCGCTATCGCCCGCGGCCGGGGCGCACGCCCGACGAGATCGGGCGGTGAGGGACGCTCACGCCACCGCCCTCCCCCGCGCCGCCTCGAGCAGCGCGAACCAATCCTGCCGCTCCACGACAACCGCGTCCGCCGCCGCGAGGTCGGCAATGCGCTCCGGGCTCGTCGTGCCCAGCACCGGGACGGGGCGGGTCGGCAGGCGCAGGAGCCAGGCGATCGCGAGCGGGCCGGGGCCGGAGAGGCCGTACCGGGCGCACAGCTCGGCCATCGTACGCCCGAGCGGCCCGTCCGGCGGGCTCGCGAAGAGACGCCCGCCGCCGAGCGGCGACCAGATCATGGGGGCGATGCGCTCCGCCTGGAGGTAGTCCAGCAGGCCGCTCTCGAGCGGATCCGTGTGCAGCACCGAGAGCTCGATCTGGTTCGTGACCAGCGGGAACGGCAGCCGCGCGGCGAGGAGGCGCATCGTCTCGACCCCGTGGTTCGACACGCCCGCATGAGCGATCTTGCCCTCGGCCACCAGCGCGGCGAGGACGCCGGCCACCTCGTCCGCGTCCATCAGCGGGTCGGGGCGGTGGAGGAGCAGCACGTCGATGCGCTCCACGCCGAGATCGGCGAGCGAGCGCTCGACCGACGCGCGGATGTGCGCCGCGCTCGTGTCGTAGTGCTTCACCCGGTGCGCCGGGCGTGCCGGGGAGACGAGGGCGATGTCGCACTTGGTGACGATCTCGATGCGCTGCCGCAGGGCGGGGGCGAGCCGCAGCGCCTCGCCGAACAGCGCCTCGACCGCGTACCGGCCGTAGATGTCGGCGTGGTCGAACGTGGTGATGCCGTGGTCGAGGCACGTCTCGATCATGCGCAGGAGCCCCTGCGGGCGCGCGAGCGCCTCCGTGTCGCGGGCGCGCCAGGCGCCCCAGACGAGGCGCGAGAGCATCGGGCCGTCGGGGTGGAGACGCTGACGCTGGACCATGGGCGGGCTTTCCTGGAGCATTCGTCGATTCACGCATCGTCCGATGCCGCCAACACCTTCCACGCGCGGCATCGTGGAGGAGAGCGGCGGGTGCACAGCGTTTCTCCTTCCCTGTAGGGG
>NZ_AUBC01000040.1 GCF_000429045.1 Salinarimonas rosea DSM 21201 | reverse complement strand
CAGCTCGTCTCTCGCCGCTACGAGCGTGGCGCCATGCTCGTCACCTCGAACCGCGCCATCGGCGAGTGGGGCTCCGTGTTCGGCGATCCCGTGGTCGCGACCGCCATCCTCGACCGCCTCCTCCACCACAGCCACGTCATCACCATCCGCGGTGAGAGCTATCGGCTGCGCGAAAAGCGCCGGAGCGGCCTTCTGCAGAAGGCCGCTCCGGCGCCTCACAACACCACATCAACCAGCGAGGGGGTCAGGTCCTCGTGACGAAAGGGGGGCAGTTCCGGCTGACGCTTGACAATTCGGCGGCGATCGATCATTGGCGTGACCAGCAGGGCGGCGGTCCGATCAATTTGGCGGCCTTGCACGAGTGGCTCCAGCGCGAGCACGGCTACGCAGGGAGCCTGAAGTCGGTTCAGCGCTATTGGCGCCGGACGTATCCTGCGCCTGCGATCCGGGCGCGTCGCCGGGTCGAGACGCCGGCTGGGGCGCAGGCGCAGGTCGACTGGGCGGAATATCCCGGGGTCGTTCTGGGCGGCGCGGCCGAGGATCTCGTCGCGCTTGTCATGGTGCTGTCCTGGAGCCGCAAGCGTGTGGTGGTTTGGGCCCGCTCGAAGGACATGCTGTCGTGGCAGTCCTGTCATCTGAGCTGCTTCCGGCGGCTGGGCGGAGTGCCGGCGGTGCTGCGCATCGACAACGTCAAGACGGCGATCGCGAAGGGGGCCGGGAGCTGGGGCTCGGTGAACCCGACGTACCGGCGCTTCGCGAGCCAGCTTCGCTTCCATGTGGACGCCTGCCAGCCCCGCCAGCCGCAGGCGAAGGGAAAGGTCGAGCGCGGCATCGGCGATCAGCGCGGGGCGCTCGATCCCTACGGCGAGGTGTTCGAGAGCCTCGAGGCGCTCCAGGCATGGACAGACGCGCGGCTTGCAGAACGGGCCGAGCGCCTGCACTGCCCGCAGACGCGAACGAGCGTCGCCGCGGCCTGGGAGAACGAGCGGCTTCTGTTGACGCCCCTGCCCGAGACGCTGCCCGAGCCCTTCGACATCGCGGTCCGCCGGCCGGTCGGGATCGACTGCCTGGTCAACTTCGAGGGGCGGCAATACAGCGTTCCGTTCCGGTTCGTCGGACAGGAGGTCGAGGTTCGCGGTCTCGCTGGTCGGGTGCAGATCCTGAAGGACTGCGCGGTGATCGCTGCGTATTCCGGCGATCGTGGGCGCTCATTCCACGCGATCGTGGGCGCCGATTCCATTTCATCGTGGGCGCGCGTTCCACGTGATCGTGGGCGGTCGCGTCGGCCGACGTCGGCATTGGTTCAGGCCCGGGTTTCCGGGTCAAGGGTGACCGCGGGTGCGGCGCGCTTTCGCATGCTGTCGCCGCGAAGTTCGAGGCGGTGGGCGTTGTGCACGAGCCGGTCGAGAATGGCGTCGGCGAGGGTCGGATCGCCGATGACGGCGTGCCAGGCGTCGACGGGCAGCTGGCTCGTCACGAGGGTGGATTTACGTCCATGTCGGTCGTCGAGGATCTCGAGCAAGTCGCGTCGTTCGCCGGCGGTGAGGGTGGCGAGGCCCCAGTCGTCGAGGACGAGCAGGTCGACGCGCGCGATCGTCTTCAGAAGACGGGCGTAGCGGCCGTCGCCGCGGGCGATGGCGAGCTGCTCGAAGAGCCGCGGAACGCGGTGGTAGAGAACCGAGCGCCCGTCCCGGCAGGCCTTGTGGCCTAGCGCGCAGGCGATCCAGCTTTTGCCGAGACCGGTGGCGCCGGTGACCAGCAGGTTCTCGGCACGCCCGATCCAGGCGCCGTCGACGAGATGGGCGAGGACCGCGCGGTCGAGACCGCGGGGCGTGCGCAGGTCGAGGTCCTCGACGCAGGCGTTCTGGCGCAGCGAGGCGAACTTCAGGCGGGTGGCGAGCCTGCGGGTGTCGCGCTCGGCAGCCTCGCGGTCGACGAGAAGCCCGAGGCGCTCCTCGAAGGACAGGGCCTCGACGGCAGGCGTGCGGCGCTGCTCGTCGAGAGCTTTGGCCATGCCGGCAAGGCCGAGGTCGGCGAGCTTCTCGCTGGTGGGATGGGTGAGCACGTCGGGTCTCCTTCAGTGGTAATAGCCTTGGCCCCGGATGTTGCCGTGGCTGACGGGAGGGGTGTCGGGCGTCTCCTCGAGGAAGCCGCGATCGAGGCCGTTCTTCAGGATCGAGCGGACCGAGGAGACGGAACGGGCCTGGATGTGGACGGCGCGCCGGCAGGCGGCGTCGACGCGGCGGGCGCCGTAGGGCTTCACTAGCGCCAGCACGCCCAGGCAGGTCCGGAAGCCCTGCTCCGGGTGGGGCCGCGCCGTCATGACCGCCTCGCAGAACGCGGCGACGGAGGGTCCGACCGTCTCGGCGGCGGCGATGACGCGCGCGGGCGTCCACTCGCCGAAGCGGCGGTGGGCGCTGGGCATGTGCTCGGGGATGGTCACGTGCTCGCGCAGGCCGGGAGAGAGCGCATGGCTGGCGACCCGTCGGCCCCGGTGGAAGACCTCGACGGTGCGGGCGCAGACGCGGACGTCGACGTGCTCGCCGATCAGGCCGAAGGGCACGGAGTAGTAGGACGCGTCGACCTCGACATGGTAGTCCGGCGCCACCTTGCAGCGCTTCCAGCGGGCGAAGGCGTAGGGCGTCTCGGGCAGCGGGCCGAGATGGGGACGGTCGAGGCCCGTGAAGAGATCGGCACGGCTCGCGCCGTAGCCGCGCATGACGCGCGTGTTGATCTCGGCGAGAAGCGTGCGGATCGCGGCGTTCAGCTCGGCAAGTGAGAAGAAGCGCCTGTTGCGAAGCCGCGCCAGGATCCAGCGCTGCGCGACGAGCACCGCCGCCTCGACCTTGGCCTTGTCGCGCGGCTTGCGCGGCCTCGCCGGCAGCACGGCGACGCCGTAATGCGCCGCCATCTCCGCGTAGGTGCGGTTCAGGCCCGGCTCGTAGCGGTCGGCCTTGGTGACGGCGGCCTTCAAGTTGTCCGGCACGACCAGCTTCGGCACGCCGCCGAGGAAGGCGAACAGGTTCACGTGCGCGCCGATCCAGTCCTCCAGCCCCTCACCGGCGCAGGCCTCGGCGTAGATGTAGCTCGACGCACCCATGGCCGCGACGAACAGCTTGGCCGGCCGCACCTCCCCGCTGCGCGGGTCGGCGACGTCGATCGTGTCCCCGGCGAAGTCGACGAACACCTTCTCGCCGCCGAGATGGGTCTGGCGCATCGTCGGCCGGACCCGACCCTTCCACGCCTCGTAATGCCCGCAGAACCAGGCGTACCCGTAGCCGTCCGGATGGGCGGCCCGGTACTCCTCCCACAGGAGCGCCCGCGTCACGCCGGGTCGGCGGAGCTCGCGGTCGACGTGAGCCCAGTCCGGCACGACGCGCCCAGGGCGACGGGAGCCGACGCCACCGGGAAAGAGCAAGAGCTCCAGCGCGTCGTCGTCGTCGAGCTCGGGCGGCAACGGCCAGGACAGGCCCGCGGCGCGGGCACGCGACAGGTAGCCGCTCACGGCTCCCTTGCTGATGCCGAGCGCGGCGGAGATCTCCCGCTCGCTCAGCTTCTGCGCATGTTTGAGGCGCAGCAGATCTCGGATACGGCGCATCGACAGTCTCTTCGTCGGCATGGGAGCTCCTCGTTCGTCACGAGGGGCCCGTAGCCCGTGGAAACTGTCGGCCGAAGCGCGATCCCACCCCCGTCGTGGGTGCCCACGATCACGTGGAATGGGCGCCCACGCTCACCTGGAATCCGCGCCCACGATCATCTGGAATCGGTGCCCGCCATCGTCTGGAATTGGTGCCCACGATCACGTGGAGTACGCAGTGATCGCGGAGTATGCTCGCGGCAGCGGCCCCTCGATCGTGACGAACGACGCACACTTCGAGGGCGAGAGCACCGAGCGCGTGATCGCTCCCCAGCTGTTGGGGCGCATGGGCCGACGCCTGCAGGAGATCGCCGCGACCGCCGTCCAGCATCGCTCGATCGATCTCTATGCGCAGCTCGCGGAGGTGGCGCGATGACCGCGGCGCGGATGAAGCTCGATATCGACACCACGCGCGACAAGCTCGCGGCGCTCGGATGCCCTCATGCCGCGGAGGCGCTGGAGCCGCTCTTGGCGGAAGCGGTCCGCGACGAGATCGCGCCGCACCTCTTCCTCGATCGCCTGCTCAGAGTCGAGGTCGCCGGCCGCGAGGAGCGCCGCATCCGCACGATGCTGAAGCTCTCGAAGATCCCGACCGGCCAGACGCTGGAGAACTTCGACTTCGCCTTCCAGCCCGCCATCGAGCGCTCCCGGATCGAGACGCTGGCCACGGGCTCCTGGATCCGCAACGGTGAAGTGGTCCTTCTCCAAGGCCCACCGGGTGTGGGCAAGAGCCACATCCTTGTCGGGCTCGGTGTTCGCGCCATCCAGCAGGGCTTCTCGGTGCAGTACTTCCGCTTCGACGAGCTTCTCACGGCACTCAAGACGGACGCGCATCTGAAGCCGCAGACCTTGAAGTCTCGCAAATACATGTCGACTGCACTGCTCCTGGTCGACGAGATGGGCTACGACCCGATGACGCGCGAGGAGGCCAGCCTCTTCTTCCGGCTGGTCAGCTACCGATACGGCCGCGGCGCAATGATCATCACCACGAACAAGAGCATCCGCGACTGGACCGAACTGCTCGCTGGCGACGAGGTGCTCGCGACCGCCATTCTCGATCGCCTGCTCCATCGCGCCCACGTCCTCAACGTCAAGGGCCGCAGCTATCGGCTCCGCGACCTGGAGGATGCGCTCAAGCTCAAGACCTGATCCCCAACGACCTCACCTGCATGCCGCGGCCGCGGCGGGCGCGCTCTGACTCTTGCGGTCCGCGCACCCGCCGCGGCCGCTACCGTTGCGCCCCACCTCGTAAGACTGGGTGTCGCCTTATCTCGTAAATGTAGGTGTCGCTTGACACAGGGTACCTTCAGCTGGGACCAGGCGCGCGGCGCGGCCGAGGCCGAAGCGCGGCATCCCGGAATACACGGCCTCGTATTCGCCGGCCCTGACGAGGTAGGTCTCGTGCCAGATCCCGACATCGCCGCGTCCAGCCCGAGCGGCCCTGTTGAAGGCCGCCCAGGCGGGCTGGTGCCCTCGCTCGGTGCTGCGGGCGTAGGCCTCCAGATGGTCGAAGCTGCGCCAATATTGCGTGATCGACTTCATTCCCAATCCATTGTGGCCGAGGAAGCCGACTTCCGGCCCGAGCGCCTCGAGCTCGCGGATCATGCGGGGCATCGCCCAGAATACGGGCCACCACCTGTGAACCTTCCACGGCTTGTTCACCCGCATTCCGATCAGGAAGACCACGAAGTCTCCGTCGATCTGTGCGGCCATGCGATTGGATATGATCTCCGCCATCCTCGCGACTCCCGGCCAGCGCCCGGCGCAGCAACTCTCGGCGTCACCGGCACAGCGCAGGGGAGAGCGTAGCAGACAGTCGAAGGGAAAGCTCTGCTCGAAGCCGGATCGGTTTAGGCTCGCTCGCCGTCTCGGTCCCGCTGCGTGGACCGACGGCCTTCGATAATCGGCAGCCGCAGCCGCGTGCTCGCCGTCGCGCTTGCGTCGTTTGCCTTCCTCGCCGCGGGCGCCCGGCACTGCCGCGCCGGTTCTCGCCTTCTTGGCGCTGTGCGTCAGTCATTGCTGGTCCGGGCGGCGGCGGACATGATAGCCTAGGGTCGAAGGAGAAGCCGATGCCGCCGCGCGAAAAGTTTCTTGTCACGGGAGCAATGGGGTGCCTTGGCGCCTGGGTGCTCCGACACCTGCGGAACGAAGGGGCGGCGGTTGTGGCTGCCGATCTAAGCAGTGATCCGGTGCGACCTCGGCTGCTGATGTCCGACGAAGAGTTGCAAGCGATCGACTGGTTAATTTTGGACATTACCGATGCTGCGGCGGTGAACCGAACAGTTAGTGATCATGAGATCACGCACATTGTTCACCTAGCCGGACTGCAGATTCCGTTTTGTAAAGCCAATCCGGCGCTTGGAGCTGCCGTGAACGTGGTCGGCACGATCAATGTTCTCGAGGCGGTTCGTCATAACGGTGTCTCGGGCTTGGCCTATGCGAGTTCGCTGGCCGCTCTCGGTCCTCCGCAGCTGTACGAGCGGGTACCGGTCGAGGATGATGCGCCGACAGCTCCGTCCACGCTTTACGGCGTCTATAAAGTCACGAACGAGGAGACGGCGCGGCTCTATTGGACCGATTGGCGGGTCGGCAGCATCGGGCTGCGCCCCTACAATGTCTTCGGCGTTGGTCGTGACCAGGGTCTGACCGCGGACGTAGCGAAAGCGATTCTTGCGGTTGCGGCCGGAGAGCCATTTCACATCCGCTACGGTGGCCCCTTGGCGCTTCAGCATGCGAGCGATGTCGCGGAGATGTTCATCGCCGCGGCAAGGCTTGCGCACCAGGGTGCGGCGGTTGTCAACGTCCGGAACGATGTGACGACTGTCGAAGCCTTCGTTGACCTCCTCTCGGAACTCTACCCGCACGCTCAGATCACCAACGAGAGGGGTAATTTGCTCCCGTTCCCTGCCGATCTAGACGACGCCGGCCTGCGCCGTCTCATCGGCGATGTGCCGCACGTTCCTCTCACCGAGGCAATCCGACAGGACGTCGAGCAGTATCGGTCACTTCTGAAAACGGGACGACTTGATCTAGAACAGCTGAGTCTTTGACCGATTTCTAGCCGGGTTGGAGCTGAGACGGTCAGGCGGGTAAGGGCCGCATGCGGACTACCCGGTCAGGATCGGCCTCAGGGCGTGGCCTTCCGTTGCCAGGAAGTCGAAGAAGGCCACGACGCGCGGGAGGTGCCGGGCGTCGGGGTGGGCGAGGACGCGCCAGGGCCGCGTCAGCTCGGCCACGGGGTCGAGGACCCGCACGAGCTCGGGCTCGGCGTCGCCCAGCGCGATCGGCAGGGCAGCGACGCCGATCCCGGCCTTGGCCGCGGAGACGAAGCCCGCCGAGAGCGCGAGCGCACGCGTGAGCACGACCGGCTCGTGATAGACGACGCCGTCAGGGAGCGCCTGATCGCGATGACCGAAGACTTCCAGAAGCTGTGGGCGCATCCGGACACGCCGAACCGTGAACGCAAGCGGCTGCTCGCCCACATCATCGAAGACGTCACCCTCGTCAAGCTGCCTGCCGAAGGAACGACGAAGGTCCACGTTCGATTCAGGGGCGGCAAGACCGAGACGATCACCACACTCAGCCCCAAGTCTTCCGCTCAGCAGGTCAAGACACCAGTGCACATCGTCGAGCTCGTCGACAAACTCCTCAACGATCACGTCTACTCGGAGATCGCAGAGATCCTCAACCGGCAAGGACATCGCCCCGGAGAGGCCGCGCGTCCCGGTCGCCAGGATGCCCAGTTCACGCCGCTGCGCGTCGCCTACCTCGTTCATCAGTACAAGCTTCGATCCCGCTACGACCGCCTGCGGGCGCGAGGGATGCTGACGGCGCAGAAGGCCGCAGCGCGCCTCGGCATACACGAACAAACCCTCTCGAGGTGGGCCGAATACGGTCTCGTCATCCGGCACCGGTACAACGGCCACTACAGCCTCTACGAAATCCCCAAGGAAGATCTCCCCAAAAAACACTGCAGCCGGTGGAACACGATCGCCGATCGGGTCGCCGCGCGAACAAAAGCCGAAGCCACACAAAACACACAGCTGGACGAGGAAGAGGTGTAGTATGAACGCGGATCTTTGTAGACGAGCACGAGGCCGGTCCCGTCCCAGACCAGGATCTTGGCCCGATCGCCGCGCTTCGAGCGGAAGATCACCACGAGCCCGGAATGCGGATCGAGCCCGAGCTCGTTCTGCACCAACGCCGCAAGGGCATCGTGGCCGGCACGGAAGTCGACGGGACGTGTGGCCACGACGATGCGCAGATGCTGGGCGGGACGATCACAGCCGCGCCTCGAGCGCCGCTGCGATCTCCGCAATCCGAGTGCTCGGCGTCGACGGGCATGCCCGCACCACCACGCGGCCGACGGCAATCGCGATCATCGGCGTCAGGCTCGCGGCCGAGTTGGCGTCCTCGATCGCGAGCGGCACGAACTCCGCCTCCGGTTCCTCAATCAGAACCAAACGTCCTTGGCGCGCTTCACGCCGCCATCCGGTCAGCTGCTGGGGCGTGATCCCGTGTCGGCGGGCGACCTCGTTCACCACCGCGCCGGGCTCGAAGCTCTCGCGCACGATGCGTCCCTTCTCCGCGTCCGACCAGCGCCGCCGACCCGAGCGCATCCGGCGGAAGCCGAGCCGACCCGCAAAGCCGCCCTCGCAATCCGCTCCAATCTCCACAAAACTTCCGACCATGGCGCACTCTCCGTCTCGCGCGGAAAAGATCGCAAAAGCCGGACCCTGTGCGAACCCGTCGAAAACATGGGCTCGTCCGATCGCTTACCTTCCACCGGGGCGTGCGTGAGAAGGACCATGGCACCCTCGACGCTTGGCTGGAGCAGGCGCTTCCCTCGGCCCTCGCCGGCTTCGCGCGTGGGATCGTCTCGGACAAGGCGGCTGTAACGGCGGCGATCAAGTTGCCTTGGTCGAACGGCCAGACAAAGGGACAGATCTGTAGGCTCAAGAAGGTCAAGCGCCAAATGTATGGCCGAGGGAACACCGATCTCCTCGCGGCGAGGCTGTTACCGATCGACGCTCTAATCTGCACCAAGACTGCGACAGACCCACCGCGGGTCCCCTCTCGGGCGTGACGGACGCCAGCTCGCGCAAGCTTTTCAGGTCCGGAGTCCCACTCCGATCGGCGCGGGACCCCGGCGCCGATTCACATGCAAACTAAGTCATTTTCATCTTTTGCGCGACCAGCGTGGCCACCTGGCGGAACGAGCGAAGGGCGGGCGTCTCTTTGTCCATGCGCCAAGCAAGTGCGATCTCCACCGGCTGGGGCGATTCGGCGATCTCGAGAAAGTTGACACTAGAGATACGTAGATTGCTGGCCGTTTCGGGCACGAGCGCAATCCCCATACCGGCGCCCACCAACCCAACGATCGTGTGGATCTGTGTTGCATGCTGCACGACATGCGGCACGAAGCCGACCCGCTCGCACATCGAGAGAATGCGGGAATGGAAGAGCGGACTCTGCTGCCGGGAGAAGAGAATGAAAGACTCCCGCGCAAGCCGCTGCAGCGAGATGACCCGCTCCGCTGCGAGCGCGTGCTTCGAAGGCACGGCGAGCAAGAACCGCTCCTCGAGGATGGTCTGCACCTTGATCTCGGGATCGCCTACGGGCGGCCGAAGCAGGCCGACGTCGATCTGGCGGCGCGGCAGAGCCCCGATCTGATCGGCGACCGTCATCTCGTGGAGTTCGAGTTCGACCTCGGGATATAGATGCCGAAACCGCTCAAGGATGGCGGGCAGCAACCCGTAGGTGGAGGAGTGAATGAAGCCGACGGTAAGATGCCCGTACTCGCCGGCCTGCACACGTCGAGCGTCGGCCACGCACTTAATAAGTTCATCCAGTATCCGCTGGGTGCGCTCCAGGAAAAGCGCTCCGGCCGGCGTCAGCGCGACGGAGCGCTGCGTGCGCGCCAGCAAAACGACCCCGAGTTCGCGCTCCAGGTTCTGGATTTGACGGCTGAGAGCGGGCTGGGCAATGCGCAGCCGCTCGGCCGCCCGACCGAAGTGCAGATCCTCGGCTACAGCCCGAAAGTAGCGTAAATGGCGAACCTCGATCACGGCCATACCGCTCCAGCATCAATCGGGGGCCTGCAATATATTTGACGGCAGCCGTCCGTCCGTCAATCCTTTAGAAGATCGCTCAAGCGGAACCTGAACCCGCGAGAAAGAGAAGGACCGATGACGCTCGGCTTTCGAATCATTCGAGACCGCCCACGGCCGCCGGAGGAGGTCCTGGCCGCCTCCGGCAGGGTGCCCGTCGCGAATATCAGCGACAACATGCACCGCATTTTCGCCGGTGGTCCGCAGTTGCGGCCGTTCCATCGCAGCGGACGGCTCTGTGGCGTGGCCCTGACCGTACGTACACGGCCCGGCGACAATGCGATCGTCCATAAGGCGCTCGACTTGGCTCAGGCAGGCGATGTTCTCGTGGCTGATGTGGGGGGCGACCTGACGAACGCGATCATCGGCGAGATCATGCTCGCCTACGCCCGTATGCGCAGTGTCGCCGGTTTCGTCATCCACGGATCGGTGCGCGACATCGCTGCTATCGCCGAGGATGGCCTGCCGGTCTACACGCGCGGCGCCACGCATCGCGGGCATTACAAGCATGGTCCGGGCGAGATCAATGTCCCGGTCTCCGTCGGCGGGATGGTCGTGGTTCCCGGCGATATCCTCGTAGGAGACGAGGACGGCGTACTTGCCGTGCCACTCGATCAAGCCGAAGAGATCTTGGCGCTCACCAGCGCGCAACAGGAACGCGAGGCCGGGATCCTGTGCATCATAGCGGAGGCGACCTGGGACCGGGCTTGGATCGACCAGGCCCTCCAAGACAAAGGCTGTGAGGTCTGATCATGCGCGTCCAACCCGACCAGCTTACGGCATTCTGCGCCACCGTATTGGGGCGGGCGGGCGTACCGGAAGTCGTGGCGCGCACCGTATCGGAATCCCTCGTGTACGCGGACCTGCGCGGCGTTGAGTCCCATGGCGTCGTGCGCACCGAGATCTATCTGCGCCGGGTCGCCGAAGGCATGGTCGACCCGCATGCCGAGACGCGTCTGGTGCAGGACAACGGCTGCACCGCGCTGGCCGACGGTGGCAACAACTTCGGTGCCTACGTCGGCGCTGTCGCGCTCGATCTCGCCATGGATCGTGCGCAACAGCACGGGATCTGTGCGCTGGGCGTCCGGAACTCCAATCACTTCGGCACGGGCGCCTTTTATGTGCAGCGTGCCGTCGAGCGTGGTCTTGCGCTGATCGTAATGTCGAACGCCTCTCAAACCATGCCGTCGACCGGGGGAGTTCGACCGTTTCTCGGCACGAATCCGATCGCTTTCGGGTTCCCGACCAGCCGCCAAGTGCCCTTCGTCCTCGATATGGCGACGAGTGTCGTTGCGCGCGGCAAGATTATCGTCGCCGCCAAGCGCGGCGAGACGATCCCGCCTGGCTGGGCGGTGGACCGGCACGGCAATCCCACCACCGACGCCGAGGCTGCACTTGAGGGTGCCCTGTTGCCGCTCGGCGGACCCAAGGGGTCCGGACTATCGATGGCAATCGACATCCTTTCCGGCGTCCTCACGGGAGCCGGATTTGGGCCCTCCGTCCGCAACATGTACGAAGACTGGGCCGAACCACAGAACGTCGGTCACTTCTTCATGGTCCTTGACATCGCCCGGTTCCTGCCACTCGCCGCCTTTACCGAACGTCTGGGCCAGTACATCGATCTGATGAAGGCTGAACCCAGAGCGTCCGGTGTTGAGGAGATCCTTTATGCCGGGGAGCGCGAGTACCGCCTTGAAGCGCACCACCGGTGCGATGGCATCGAGTTGCCCGAACGTTTGGCGGCGGACCTCCAAGCCCTTGGCGAACGCTATAGCGTGAACTGGATCGGTTGACCACGGAGATGACTGTATGACCCAGCCAATTCCATCCTTCAGCTACCACCTGCCAACGGCCATCGAATTCGGCCACGGCGCCCTCGCGCGGCTACCCGCCCTGGCCAGGGGACTCGGGGGGCAGCGGGCGTTGATCGTCGGAGATCCGGGCGTCGAGCGCGCCGGATTGGTCGGGCGGATCGCCGATGTCCTGAGCCAGACCGAGATGCCAATCGCCATCTTTACGGATGTCGAGAGCGACCCGGATATTCGTTCCGTCGAACAGGGCACGGCGATCGCCAAAGCCGAGCGCTGCGACTTCGTCATCGGCATCGGCGGTGGCAGCGCGCTGGACACGGCGAAGGCGATCGGCCTCATGCTGACGAATGCCGGCACCATCCGCGACTATGTGGGCATCAACAAGGTGCCGCAGCCGGGTGCCCCCGTCGTGGCTATCCCAACCACAGCCGGCACCGGCAGCGAGATGACGATCTGGTCGGTCCTCTCGGACAAGGCGCAGCAGGTGAAGATCAGTGTCGGCAGCACCTACAACTGCCCGCGTGTTGCGCTCCTCGATCCGGGGCTTACGTTGAGCCTGCCGCCGCACACCACGGCTGCAACCGGGATGGATGCGCTCACGCACGCCCTCGAGTCGTACGTCAACAGGGCGACGCAGCCGATCTCCGAAGCGATGTCGGTGCAGGCAATGACCCTTATCGCCCGCAGCCTTCGCGTCGCTGTTGCCCAGGGGGATAACCTCCAGGCCCGCGCCGACATGCTGTTGGCCAGCACAATCGCCGCCATGGCGTTCAACAGCACCCGTCTCGGCCTTGTTCACGCTTTCGCGATGCCGCTCGGTGCCAAGTTTCATATACCTCATGGACTCGTGAACGCGATCCTGCTGCCGGCCGTGATGCGATACAATCTGCCAGGCAACCTCCCGAAGTACGCGCACATCGCCGAAATATTTGGCGAGCGGGTCGAGAATCGGAGCTTGCGCGCGGCGGCCGAGCGGTCGGTCGAAGCGATCGAGCAGTTGAAGCAGGACATCGGCATCACCGCAAAGCTTTCCGCGTTCGGCCTGTCTGAAGATCGCTTCGACGAGGTCGTCGATGAGGCCCTGCAGTCTGGCAACGTCCCTGTAAACCCCCGTCAGCCAACGCGCGAGGCCATGAAGGCTATCCTGCGTGCGGAACTCGAGTAGGCAGATGGAGACGAGCATCGACATGAGAGCCTGGCTGAACGAAGCGGTCGGCGGCCGATACGGCAATTTCATCGACGGCGAGTGGCAGGAGCCCGGTGCGCAGACGGCGGCGGTTCACAATCCCGCGCGCAAGGATGAGGTTCTGGGGCACTTCACCGAGAGTTCAGCCGAAGATGTGGATCGCGCGGTTCAGGCGGCCGCAAGTGCGTTCCAGTCGTGGCGCGAGGTGCCGGGGCCGGAGCGCGGCGCGTTGCTGTTCCGCGCGGCCGACCTGTTGGAGCAACGGGCTGAGGAACTCGCCTTCGTACTTTCGGCCGAGCAGGGGAAGGTCCTCGCGGAGTCCAAAGGAGAAGTGCTGCGCGCGGCGAAGGAACTGCGCTTCTGTGCGGGCGAGGCCAGTCGCATGGACGGCGTGACGCTGCCGAGCGAGAAGCGGAGCGGGTTTGCCCTAACCCTGCGCGAACCGCTTGGCGTCATTGCGGCCATCGCGCCGTGGAATTTCCCGGTCGTGACACCCGTACGAAAGATCGGCCCCGCGCTTGCATACGGCTGCACGGTCGTGCTCAAGCCGGCCAACCTGACACCCTGGTCGGCGGTCAAGCTCGTGGACGTGTTCCGCGATGCTGGCCTGCCTAACGGAGTGCTCAACTTGGTCACCGGCTCGGGCCGCGGATCCGGCGACGCGCTCATCCGCCATCCTGCGGTGCGCGGCATCAGCTTCACCGGTTCAACGCGTACGGGTGCCGAGGTCAGCGCAGGGGTCGCGCGACGCTTTGTACGCACCCAGCTCGAGATGGGCGGCAAAAACCCGGCCGTCGTGCTCAGCTACAAGGATGCCGGAGCCGTGGCGAAGCAGATCAGCGCAGCCGCCTTCGCCTGTTCGGGCCAGCGCTGCACTGCGATCAGCCGGGTCATCGTGCTCGAGAGCTTGGCTGCGGATCTGACCGAGGCTCTATGCGCCGAACTTGCTTCGATCCGGCTTGGACCGGCTTGGGACCCAAGCGCGACTATGGGGCCTCTGATCACCAATCAGCACCGCGTGTCGGTGCTGCGCAACATCGCGGCCGGCGTCGACGAGGGTGGTCGCTTGCGCTTCGGTGGCGGCGTGGAGGAGGAGGAGGAATTTGTTCAAGGGCACTTTCTCCAGCCGACCCTGATCGATGGCGTGCGCCCTGAATGCCGGCTCGCGCGCGAGGAGATCTTCGGCCCGGTGCTCTCGGTCGTGGCCGTACCCTCGGCCGAAGCGGCCTTCGAAGCGGCGAATGCCGTCGAATACGGCTTGGCCGCCTCAGTGTTCACGCGGGAAGTTGATGAGGCGTTCCGGTTCGTGCGCGAGAGCCAGACGGGCATGGTTCACGTCAACCATGGTACCGCGAGCGAGGCGCACCTGCCATTCGGCGGCGTAAAGGGCTCCGGCTTCGGAGCCTATTCAATCGGCCACAGCAATCAGGAGTTCTTCACCGAGCTGAAGGCCGTCTACGTCCAGAGCTGATCAGGTTCTGGTCTTCAACAGCAAGAACATGGAGGAAACATAGTGACCACGAAAAGAGGTGTACTGTCCCTGGGCGCCGCAACCGCGATCGCCCTGACGATGCTGCCGGCCGGCGGCGCGCTCGCGCAGACCGTGCTTAAGCTCGGCCATGTATGGCCGCCAACCGAAATTCAGGCGCAGGCTGCCCAGCAGTTCGCGGAGGACGTCCGGGAGGCGACCGGCGGCGAGGTGGAGGTCCAAATTTTCGGCGGCAGTACGCTCGGGACCGACCGTGAGCTCATTGAGGGTCTGAAACTCGGGACGGCCGACATCTGGGTCGGCGGGGCCGGCGTCCTCTCGGCCGCCTCAGATACGGCGAAGATCTTTACCGTGCCCTTTATGTTCGACGACCTGGAGCATTTCCAGGAGGTCTATAACGGTCCGGTCGGCGAAGAGATTTCGCTGAATATCGAGGAGGAGGCCGGCTACGAGGTGCTGTCCTACTGGATGCGGGGCCCGCGGTGGCTGACGGTGAACGAGGAAGTCCAGACCCCGGAAGATCTTGCTGGCCTGAAGATTCGCGTTCCGGACAGCCCCGTCTTCGTCAAGTCGTGGGAACGCCTGGGCGCGGCGCCGACGCCGATGGCATTCGGCGAGGTGTTCACGGCTCTTCAGCAGGGCGTGATCGACGGTCAGGAGAACCCGCTCTCGCTGATCTACACCGCGAAGTTCCCCGAAGTCGTTGAGTATCTGGTCCGCACCGAGCACGTCATGGAGCCGATCGCCATGGTGATGAGCTCCAACCGTTTCGAATCGCTGCCGGAGGAGCACCAGACGGCGGTTCGCGAGGCCGCCCAAGGTCGTGCCAAGGAGTACACTGCGGAGCAGGTTCTGAAGGGCGAAAAGGAGTACTTGCAGCAGCTCCAGGAGCAAGGCATGACCCTCGTCGAGCCGGACGCGGCGGCATTCCAAGCGCAGCTCGAAGGCTTCGTCGATGACGAGTTCCCCTCCTTGAAGCCGATCCACGAAAAGATCCGCGCCGCTGGCGGCGAATAAGCGTCTTGAGGAGGAGAGGAACCCGCCCATGATCCCGCCGCGTCCCTCTCCACCTTCGCGCGCCGAGCCGGAAGCCGGCTCGGCGACCGCGCGATCCCCGAGGCATCTGGTCGTCGCAGTGGTCGATCGCTTCAACGCCGTGCTCTTCACGGCATTGGCGCTCGCGCTCGGCGCGATGGCCGCCATGGCCATAGGCCAAGTTGCTGCTCGCTACCTGGTTGGACAGCCACTTGTTTGGTCGGAGGAGTTCATGCGCTTCGCGCTGATCTGGGTCACCTTCCTGGGGGCCGGTGTCGCCGTGCGCAAGGGCATGCTTATTGCCGTAGAAATCGTTGTTCATTTCGTGCCGGCACCGGTAGGGCGGCTGGCTCGGTGGCTGACGCTCATCGCCACGGCCGCCTTCTGGATGGTGCTGATCGTCTTCGGGATCCGCATTCTCGGTATGGTGCAGGGCATGAAGTCCGGGGCGATGGAACTGCCGATGCCATTCGTCTACCTAGCCATTCCAGTCGGCGCGGCGATCGCATTCGTTAACACGCTCGTCGTTGCGCTCGATCCGCCTCTCCCATTCGCCGAAGGAAGCCCCTCGTGACTCCAGGGTTGTTCGCGGCTGCCCTGCTCGCGCTCTTCGCGATCGGGGTGCCGATCGCCGTTGCGCTCGGCCTGTCGGCAGCCATCTCGATGTACGGTTCGGGAATCCCGCTGCAGGCGATGGTGCAGCGAATGTTCGCCGCTCTCGACTACTTCCCGCTGGCGGCGATCCCATTCTTCATTCTGTCGGGGGCGCTGATGGAGGCAAGCGGCATCTCGACGCGCCTCATCAATCTAGCGCAGGCGCTGGTCGGCCGGTTCACGGGTGGTCTGGGTCTGGTGACAGTCGTCTCGGCAATGTTCTTCTCCGCCATCTCGGGATCCAGTGCTGCGACCGTTGCCGCGATCGGCGGTATTCTCATCCCGGCCATGGCGGCACGAGGCTATTCGCGCCGGTTCGCGACCGCGACCCAGGCTGCCTCGGGCGAACTCGGCGTGATCATCCCCCCCTCGATTCCGATGATCATCTTCGCGCTGACCGCGGGCGTGCCGGTCTCGATCGGCGACCTTTTTATGGCCGGGGTGCTGCCCGGGCTAATGATCGCCCTCTCGCTAATGCTGACGGTCTACATCGTCTCGAAATGGTACGGCTTCGGCGTGCCAGCCGCGCGGCGCGGCGTTCTATCGAAAGACTCGGAGTTCCTTTCGGTGCGTCCGTGGCCGGCGTTCAAGGCGGCGATCCTGCCGCTCTTGATGCCCGTGATTATTCTCGGCGGCATCTACGGCGGCGTATTCACGCCGACCGAAGCGGCCGCGGTTGCGGTCTTTTATGCGCTCGCGCTTGGCATCGGTGTCTATCGCACGCTGACGCCGGCCGCAATTATGAAAGCGCTGAAGGTTTCGCTGCTCAACACTGTGGCAATCCTGCTGATCATCAGTGCCGCTGGCGTCTTCGGATGGGTCCTGAGTGCGAACCGAATTCCGGACATGGTGGCGCAGGCATTCATCGCTCTGACCGACAGCCCCGCTGGCTTCCTGCTGATGATTAACATTTTGTTGCTGCTCGTCGGCATGTTTTTGGAGACCGGTGCCGCGATCATCATTCTGGCGCCGATCCTGACGCCGGTCGCGATTCAGCTCGGAATCGACCCGGTCCATTTCGGAGTCCTGATGATCGTCAATCTGGCAGTCGGCATGACGACGCCGCCGGTCGGCGTGAACCTGTTCGTCGCCTGCCAGGTCGCCGGACTGCGGATCGAGCAGATCCTGGGCAGCATGCTGCCGTTCTACTTCGTCTTGCTAATCAACATTGTGCTCATCAGCTATCTGCCGGAGATTTCGCTCTGGCTGCCCGAGGTGCTGAAGTGACCAGGGATCCGCGGCGCTTCCTGCTCGCGGCGTTCGAGCGGGCGATCGCCGCTTGCCGTCCTGAGGCTTGACTTGAACTGTGATTTCGAACGCAACGGGAACAAATGCTCGTAAGTCCCTGATTTCGCTAGAGCCGAGTTGGCGCGACGAAAAATTGTGTGATGCTAAATTCTGAGTCAGTAAGCGTTTTCTGTGTTATCATTGCGGCGGAACCAGTGCGGCTGATTTCGCATGTTCGTCCGCGAGAAGACCATCAACGGCTACACCTATCTCTACTACCTGGTCGAAAGCATCCGGGAAGGCGGGCGCACGAAGCAGCGCATCATCAAGAGAAGCTTCTCCCGTTAGCTCCGGCGGCACAGGATGTGGTGTGAGCGACTGTCTTCGGCGTCAAGCGTTTTGCGCGTGCCATGGCGTTCCGTCCCGGATGATGGCGTTGAGGATGGTGAGGAGCTTTCGAGCAGTGGCGACGAGTGCGACCATCTTCGGCTTGCCCTGGGCGACGAGCCTGTCGCGGAAGGCCTTCAGCGCGGGATTGCGCCGGCTCGCGACGAGCGCGCCCATGTACAGGGCTGTGCGGACGGATGTTCGTCCGCCGCCGATGAAGCTCTTGCCGCGCCAGCGTCCGGACTGGCGTGTCCACGGCGCGAGGCCTGCGAGAGCGGCGATCCGGCGCCGATCGAGCGAGCCGAGCTCGGGCATCTCGGCGATGAGGGTCCGGGCGATGACGGAGCCGACGCCGGGCACGGAGGTGAGGAGGTTCTCCTTCTCGCGCCAGGCGGGCGAGCGGCGCACGGCCCCGTCGATGTCGCCGTCGAGGCTGTCGAGCTCGCGGGCGAGCGCCTTCAGGAGCCGGTCGATGCTCTTGCGCACCCGCTCCGGCGCACCGGCGCGGCGCTGGCGCTCGGAGGTCATCATGGCGACGATCTGGCGCCGCCGGGCGACGAGATCGGCGAGCAGCCTTGTCTCGGCGTCCTGGAGGGGTCGGATCTCCGGCGCGGTCGCCTCGACGAAGTGCGCGATCACGGCGGCGTCGATGGCGTCGGTCTTCGCCCGCTTGCCGAGCGCGCCGGCGAAGGAGCGAACCTGGGCGGGGTTGACGACGAGGACGGGCAGGCCCGCCTCGGCGAGGCTCGCGACGACGACGGCCTCCAGGCCGCCGGTCGCCTCGAGCCCGATCGCCTTCGGAGCGAGAGCCCGCAGCCGCTCGACGAGCGCGGCGATGCCTTCGGTGTCGCGCGCGACGTCGAAGCGCTCGTCCGGGCCGCGCACGTGCACGTCGAGGCGATCCTTGGAAACGTCGATACCGACGATGGGGGCGATGGCGTCCATTGTCTCCCGTCCTTGCGCAAGCGGGCTTCGCTGGCGGCCCAAGCGACTGTTCGGGTTCAATGGAACGGCGAGCGTGGGCCCGGGCTCACACACGGGCTCGGTATCCCTGAGGGGCGTCGGCCTCACGCTCGCCACCGCCTCCAGCATTATGCCAGAGTCGGCGCGATGAGAGTTACAAGGGGCTTGCGGTGAGGCTCGTGTTCCTTTAATGTTCTCACATGTCGAGCCGCTGGAAGCATGACCGCCCCCTCTCTCGCGCCCAGTTCGAGGCGCGTTTTCCCGACGACGCGGCCTGCGGGGACTACCTGGCGGCGCGGCGGTGGCCGGATGGCTTCGTCTGCCCGGCTTGCGGCGAGACGCGGAGCTGGGCGCTGAGGGGCAAGCGCTTCACCCGGGAATGCGCGGCTTGCGGCAAGCAGACCTCGGTCACGGCCGGGACGGTGATGCACCGGTCCCATCTGCCGCTGAAGACCTGGTTCACCGCGGTCCACATCCTCACCAGCCATTCGAACGGCGTCTCCGCCCTATCAGCGGCCGCGTAATCCTCCCCACTTTGTGGAGTGGGGAAAGTTCGAGCGCCGTTGACACCGCCCTGCAGCTGCAGGCGCAGCTGGGGCTGGGGAGCTACAAGAGCGCCTGGCTGCTGCTGCACAAGCTGCGCCGGGCCATGGTCGATCCCGGCCGCAGCCTGCTCCGTAAGCGCTGTCTCCATCCCACCTTCCTCGCCGTGAGCTGATGAGCGAAGCTCTCGTCCCGATAGTGGTCGGAGATCGTTTTGTGTCTGGACTTGAGCCTACGCTCGAGCCGGCGCGCGTGGTGCGCCGGCTGGAGGTGATCAACGGCGCTGGTGGGCGCCGGCGCTGGAGCGCGGACGAGAAGGCCGGGATCGTCGCCGAGACGCTCGAGCCGGGCGCGGTCGTGTCCGAGGTTGCGCGCCGTCATGGCCTGACGCCGCAGCAGGTGTTCACGTGGCGCCGCGAAGCGCGTCGGGCGACGCTGGCCGGCGGCGCTGAGGGAGAGGATCGGCCCGCCTTC
>NZ_AUBC01000039.1 GCF_000429045.1 Salinarimonas rosea DSM 21201 | reverse complement strand
CTGGCTCTTCGGCGTCGCCGAGCACTGGAACGCCGAGTTCGTCGGCTGGCACGTGACCAAGCACGGCACCCGGCACGAGGCACTCCAGGCCATGAGCATGGCCGTATCCGAGCAGTTCGGCCACATCGAGCGTGACGCCGCGCGGGGGCTCGCGCTGCGGCACGACCACGGCAGCGCGTTCATGTCCGACGACTTCCAGAACCAGGTGAAGGCCTGGGGCATCACGCCGAGCTACGCCTTCGTCGCCCAGCCCGAGACGAACGGCGTCATCGAGCGCCTCTTCCGCACCTTCAAGGAGCAGGTCGTGTACGGTCGTATCTTCCAGACCATCGACGAGGTGCGCGCCGCCGTGCGCGAGTTCGTCACTCGCTACCGCTACAACACCGAGTGGCTCGTCGAGAAGAACGGCCTCGTCAGCCCCGCCGCCGCGCGCGAGAGGTGGATCGCGGCGTCGTTCAAGCAGGCCGCGTAGTGAAAACTATTGTCCAGGGAACCGGGTCCGATACAAGGGACCCTGGGGCGAGGCTCCGGTTTCCAAAGCCGTCAGCCAGCCGACGTCTCGGAGTTTACGGTGACGGCCCCGTCCTGGTCCAGGTTGGATCGATGGGCGAGCCGGACACAGAGATCGCCCGGCTGCGTCGCGGCTCAGTCCGCACCGCCTCGGGCCAGGGTCTCCGCATAGAGCGCCGCCGCGGTCTCCGCAATCCGCTCGCGCCAGGCGAGCCGGTCCAGCCATGCGGCGGGCATGCCGGAGGCGTCGTAGAGGGCGCCGGCGAGTTGGCCGGCGATGGCGGCGGTGGTGTCGGAATCCTCGCCAAGATTGGCGGCGAGCAACACGGCCCCGCGAAAGGTCTCCGTGCGGGCCACCGCCCAGAGCGCCGCCTGGAGGGAACGGACGACGAAGCCGGATCCGCGAATCGCATCGCGCGGCAGCCCGAGAAAGCCGCCCTTGACGCGCCGGGCGGCGAGCGTCGTCAGCACCGCTGGCGCCGGCTCGCCGGCGATGGCGGTGTAGATCACCGACGCGTCGAGCGTGTCGGGCCAGCCGTGGGTGGTGCGGGTCTGCTATCAAGCGATGGGGTGGACGCCCTCCCGACGGCATCGATGTGCCAAGGTAGTGGTGTTGAAGACCGCTACAGAGGAGAGCGTCCATGGGCGAGGTTAGCATCATCGGGGTGGATCTGGCGAAGAACGTTTTCCAGGTGCACGGGGCGGCGGCGGACGGCTCGGTCCTGTTCCGGCGCAAGCTGCGGCGCGGCCAGGTCCTGTCCTTCTTCGCGACGCAACCTGCCTGTACGGTCGCGATGGAGGCCTGTGCCAGCGCCCATCATTGGGCACACGCGATCGGGGACCTCGGGCACGCCGTGAAGCTGATCCCGCCCGCGTACGTGAAGCCGTTCGTGAAGAGGCAGAAGAGCGACGCGACCGATGCCGAGGCGATCGCCGAGGCGGCGACACGCGCGACGATGAGGTTCGTCGCCGTCAAGACCGAGGCGCAGCAGGCGTCGGCGATGGCGTACCGAACGCGGGATCTCTTCGTCCGGCAGCGCACGCAGACGATCAACGCGCTGCGCGGTCACCTGGCCGAGTTCGGCGTCGTGGCACCGACCGGCATCGCCCACGTGGGCCGCCTCACGGCGCTCGTCGAGGGCGAAGACGGTGTGCTGCCGGAGGCCGTGGTCGAGCTCGCGCGCATGCTGCTCATCCAGATCGAGGGGCTCTCGGAGCGCATCGAGACGCTCGAGAAGCAGATCCGTGAGCGCGCGGCGCAAGACGAGGCGGTGGCGCGCCTTATGACCATGCCCGGCATCGGCGCGATCACCGCGACTGCGCTCGTCACCTTTGCCCCCGCTCCGGAGACCTTCGCCAAGGGACGGGACTTCGCCGCCTGGGTCGGGCTGACGCCGAGACAGCATTCGACCGGCGGTCGAGAGCGGCTCGGCCGCATCACGCGCATGGGGCAAAGGGACATCCGACGGCTCCTGATCACGGGCGCCGTCGGGGTCGTGCGGTGGGCGGCTCGCAAGGGCGCGCCGGAGGGATCGTGGCTGGCCCGCATGCTGGCGAAGAAGCCGCGCATGCTGGTGGCCGTCGCGCTGGCCAACCGCATGGCGCGGATGGCGTGGGCCATGATGAGCAAGAACGAGAGCTACCGAGTTCCGGCCGCCGCCGCGTGAGCGAGCAGCAGCCGGGATGACGTCGGAGGTGTGAGCAGGGCGAGGGAAGCGTAAGGGCGAACGGTCACGAGACCGGGTCGGGAGAACCACAGGGCTGTCGAGGCGCCTTCGAGCGCGACCTACATTTACGAGATAGGGCGAAGGTGACACCGGTCCTGCCGGAGCAGCGAGACCCTGCGGCTCGTGGCCAGTCGATCTCGGCGATGCGGAGCGTGTCGTTTCGGTTGTGCGTCATATCCAATCCTCCATCTGACATGTCCCGGTTTATCGTTCCCCGAAGCGCGGCGGCAGAAGCCGCTAGAGTTTTCCGGAGTTGGGGGGAGATGCAGGACGTCGGAGGCCGAGAGGCGGTGGTGGGCTTCTACTTGACGCGGCCGGTAAACTGGGCGGGCTTCATGCGCCTGCCTGAAAGCGCGGAGGAGGCGGCGAATGCGAGCCGCACGATCCGCTACAAGATGGAGCGGGTCCGTGCGTGGGCACGCGGTTGCGCTGGTGGACGAGGTGCCCTTCATCGATCAGCGCACGGACCGCGTCACCGACGCCTGCGGAGAGGCGCTCGCGAAGGCGCGGGCGCGCTGCGCGGCGCGGGAGCCGCTGCTCGTCTGCGTCCGATTCGATTACGGTTCCTGCCTTTGGCGGCGCCACCCGAAAATGAGGGAGACCGCCGGGGAACTCGGCTTTTCGCTGGTGGGACTGGAGCCGGTCGCGGTCGATGTTGACGGAGTGCCGTTCGACCCGACCCGCTCACCACGGCTCGGGTCGACGCGGTACTCGCCGCTGGCGGCTCGCCGAGCATTCAAAACTGCAACGTCACTCATCGTTGACCTCCATGACGGCCCGGCAGAGAGCCTCTCTCTCCACTCCCGACCATCACGTAGCCCTGGCAGACCTCTTCCTCTGTACGGTCTAGTCGTCGCGCGTGAACGACACCGAAACTGACGAGAAGTATTCCGCCGTCCATCACTGGTCGCGCCGAGCTTAAAATTTAGATCCACCGCGAGCGCGCAGCGATGTCGAAGAACGCAACGGTCGCCAAGGCCGTCAATTACAAGCTCACCCGCTGGGAAGACGACGCGTCCTAGCGGGCGGCCGCAACTGGGCGCGCATCGCCTCGCTGATCGGCAGCTGCAAGCTCAACGGCGTCGAGCCCTACGCCTACATGACCTTCCTGCTCGAGGCCATTGCCGCCGGGCACCCGAAGACGCGCCTCGACGAGCTTCTGCCCTGGAACTTCAAGGCCGCGCGCGCACCAGCGTGAAGGTTTGCGCGCCAACAAACGCGCAAAGCTGTGCAACCAACCTTACCAAAGCTGTGCAATCAAATCTGCAGGCCCATGCTCCCGCCGCGCCGCCGTCAAGCCCACACGGCAATGGGGCGTGGAGGGCGCTTACGCTGGATGCGGCGGCCCTCGGCCTGTTCGACGCCGCTCGAGACGCGATCGGGCCGGTCACGCGCGGAGGCGTTTCCTCTCCGAGGGCGATCTGCCTCGCTTGGCACCGGTCGAGGCCCGCGTCTACGCCGGTTTCCCGGGACACATCGCGCATCTTCAAGTTGTTAAGGGAAGGCGTATCCGGTGCTCGCGTATCCATGATCCCGTCGCGGCGCGATGAGGTCGGACCAGATGTCACCACCCTGCGAGGCGCGTCGAGCTCCCGGGCGCCGCCACCGCGCGCCGCCGACATCCGGCCGCGCGGGTCACGGGCGCTCCGGGCGCAGGAGATCGGAGCTCAGTTCGTCGAGCGTGCGGATCCCCAGCAGGGTCATGTCCCGATCGATCTCCTCGGCCAGCAGATCGACGGCATGCCGGACGCCCGCTTCGCCGGCGATCGCGGCCGCGAACAGGAAGGGCCTGCCGACGAACACGAAATCGGCCCCGAGCGCCAGCGCCTTCAGCACGTCGGTGCCGCGCCGAACCCCGCTCTCTAGCATGACGGCCATGCTCCCCGCCTCGGCGACGATCGGTCCGAGCGCCTCGAGCGGCGCGATCGCCCCGTCGAGCTGGCGCCCGCCGTGGTTGGAGACGACGATCCCGTCGCAGCCGATCTCGCGCGCGCGGCGCGCGTCCTCCGCCGCGAGCACGCCCTTGAGGACGAAGGAGCCCTTCCAGCGCGCGCGCATCAGCTCGGCGTGGCGCCAGGCCAGCCGGTCGCGGCCCTTCGTCGAGCGCACGACGTTGCGCGAGACGATGGGCGGTCCCCGCAGCGCGTCCATGTTCTCGAAATGCGGCATACCACGCGCGGCCAGGGTCCGCAGCGCGGTCCCGACGAGCCAGCGCGGGCGCATCGCGCCGTCCCAGGCCAGCCGCAGGCTCGGCTTGAGCGGCGCGTCGAAGCCGTTGCGGACGTTGTTCTCCCGGTTGCCCGAGACGGGCACGTCCACGGTGAGGACCAGCGTGTCGAAGCCCGCGGCCGCGACGCGGGCGAGCATCGCCTCGATGCGCGCGTCGTCGCCCGGCAGGTAGGCCTGGAACCAGCGGCTGCCCCCCTCGGCGGCGACCCGTTCGAGCGGCGTGAGCGATGTCGCGCTCATCACGGCGGGGATGCCGGCCGCGCGCGCCGCGGCGGCGAGCACGACGTCGCCGTCATAGGCGGCGAGCGCGCTCAGGCCCATGGGCGAGATGCCGAAGGGGTGCTCGTAGGCGCGCCCCATGAGCGTGCGCCGCTGGCTGCGATCGCCCACGTCCCTGAGCACGCGCGGCACGAAGGCGTGCGCGGCGAAGGCGGCGCGGTTGGCGGCGAAGCTCGCGCCGGTCTCGCAGGCGCCGGCCACGTATCCAAAGATCGGGCGCGGCAGGTGGCGCCGCGCCGCCGTCTCAAAATCGTCGAGCGCGAGGACGCCGCGCAGGCGGCGGGGCATGCGCTTGAGCGTGCGCTGCGTGACGGCGGGCTCGAGCCGGGTGGGCCCTCCCGCCGCGTTCTGGTTCGTCGTCGTCGCGGACATCGGGCCTCCGGCTTCAGGACTGGATGGTGCAGCCCTTCGCGGCGAGCGCCGCGTCGACCCAGCTGCGATCGTTCGTGCCCTCGGCGATGGCCGCGATTTCGACCGCTTCGGCCGCCTGCTTCGCCTCCGTCGCCGCGAGGATGGCCTGCGCCTGGTCGAAGGGCACGCAGAGCACGCCGTCGCCGTCCCCGATCACGAGGTCTCCCGGCTCGATCACCATGCCGTCGATGGCGATCGGGACGTTGATCTCGCCCGGCCCGTCCTTGTAGGGCCCCCGATGGGTCACGCCCGCCGCGAACATGGCGAGCCCCGACGCGCGTATCTCGTCGACGTCGCGGATCGCGCCGTCGATGACGATGCCCGCGACGCCGCGCTTCTTCGCGATCGCCACCATAATCTCGCCGAGGATCGCGTTGGTCAGGTCGCCGCCCGCGTCGACGACGATCACGTCGCCCGGCTCGGCGAGGTCGATGGCCTTGTGGACCATGAGGTTGTCGCCCGGGCGCGTCTTGACGGTCAGCGCCGGGCCGGCGAGCCTGACGCCGGGCGCGTGGAACGGCCTCAGCCGCGCTCCCGCCGCCGTCATGCGGCTCATCGAATCGCTGACATTGGCCACGGGAACCCCCGAGAACCGCGCCACGACGTCCTTCGATACGGCGCGACGGCGCGCGCAGACCCTGAAACCGACGGTCATCGGCGTTTTCCTTCCATGGCGTTGGGATCGGCGGCCGGGCGTGGCGCGCCGGGGGCGTCGAGGCTCGAGAGAACCTTGTCGACGATGCCGGAGCCGACGCGCTCGAGACCCGCATGGGTCGAGGCGCCGAGATGGGGCGTGGCGAGGAAGCCGGGGACGGCGAGCAGCGGATTGTCCGGCCCGGGCGGCTCGACCTCGAACACGTCGGACGCCGCCCCGCCGAGGCGCCCGTCCCGCAGCGCGGCGGCGAGCGCAGCCTCGTCGACGATGCCGCCGCGGGCGCAGTTCACCAGGAAGGCGCCCTGCGGCATCGCGGCGATCGCCCGCGCGTCGATCAGCCCGCTGGTCGCCTCGACGAGCGGCAGATGCAGGAAGACGAGCCGGCTCTCGCGCAGGAGGTCCTCCAGCGCATCGAGACGGCGAATCGCGTCGGGCCAGGCCGTCGCCGGAACGCCGGGATCGTAGGCCGCGATGGTCGCGCCGAAGCCCAGCCGCAGGCGGTGCGCGACGGCGCGGCCGATCGTGCCGAAGCCGACGATGCCGACGGGCAGCTCCGCGATCTCGTAGCCCACGCGGGCGGCGCCGACGAGCGGCGCGCCGCGCTTGAGCGCGAGCGTGTGCCCGTGGATGTCGCGCACCAGGGCGAGGGCCATACCCACCGCGAGGTCTGCGACCGAGTCCGCGTTGAGGCCCGGCGTCGCGTGGACCACGATTCCCGCCGCCTCCGCCGCACGCACGTCGATATTGTCCGTGCCCGCCCCGTGCTTGCCGATGACGCGCAGCCGGCGGGCCCGGGCGATGGCCTCGCCCGGAACGCGGCTGTTGCGGACGATCACGGCGTCGGCCTCCTCGACCCAGCGCCGCGCGGCCCCGTCGCCCGGCCCCACCACCTCGGCGCCGGCCGCGAGCCGGCGCGTCGCCGCGGGGTGGATCTCGTCCAGGACGCAGACCACGGGCTTGCGATCGGTGCTGCTCATGCGTCGTCTCCGCCGAGCCATGCGAGCGCCGCGCCGGCGTCCGGCGTCTCGTTCCCGAAGGCGGGCTGGGCCTCCAGCCGCCCGGCGGTCCGAGCGAAGGCCTCGAGCACGGCGTGCGTCACGGTGGCCGGCGCGCCCACGGCCTCGAGCTGCGCGAGGGCCGCCGCCACCTCGCCCCGGCGGCGCGGCGCGTGCACCACATGGGTGCGCAGCAGCATATCGAGGAAATCGACGAAGGGCGTCTCGCCGATGTCGCGCAGTTCGCCGCGCAGCGCGTCCTCGAGCCCCATCGTGCGGGCCGCGACGAAGCACTCCGCGGTGAGCGCCTCGAGCCCCTTCGTCAGCACGCTGCGCAGGAGCTTGAGGGCGCCCGCGTCCCCCGCCTGCGACGCGGGCAGCGCCCTCGCGACGAACCCGAGGGCGTTCATCGCGGCCGCGGCGTCCTGCGCGCTGGGGCCGGCGAGCAGGATCGGCGTGCGCGCGCCGTGAAGGTCGACGGAGCCCATGATGGCGCCGTCGACGAAGCCCGCCGGGCGCCCCTCGAAGCGGGCCGCGGCCTCGCGCATCGCCTCGCGCGGCGAGGACGACAGGTCGACGTAGAGGAAGGCGCCGGGGCTTTCGGCCGCCCGCGCCGCGACGGCGGCACTCGCGCCAGCCGGCACCGCCGCCAGGACGAGGTCGAAGCACGAGAGATCGGCGGGCGCCGCCGCTGACACCGTGACGCCGCCGCGTGTCTCGCCCGCGTGCGCCGGGTCGGACACGACGACCCGCGCCGGCGTTCCGGCGAGGTGGTCGACGACGGCCCGCCCGACGGCGCCGCAGCCGATGACGAGCACCGCCGGAGGGCGCTCGCCGATGGGGTCCTGTGCTGCTCGCATCACCTGTTCCCGACTGTCGGAGATCCTCCGACGGCGTCTAATCTTCGTACAGAAAAAATACAAAAACGCCTCGCCGCGCAACCCGTCAGAGTGGGTCGGATTTCCCCATGCGGCTCTCGCACGATAACAACTTATTGAGAATAAAGGAGTTTAATGGCGCTCCGATTTTTCTTTCGGTTCGCCCCTTTACCCGTCCGCTAATTCGTGAAAACAATTTTCCGTGCAAACACGACGAGCTTCGGACGGTCCTGAGCCGGAGCCGAGAAGGAGGAAACCATGAGGAAGGCACTGGCGATCGCCGGCGTGGCGGCTCTGGCCGCGTTCGCGACCACGTCCGCCCACGCGCAATATCCCGAGCGTCCGATCACCATGATCGTCGCCTACAGCGCGGGCGGCGGCACCGACATCGCGGCGCGCACGCTCGCGCCTTTCATCGAGAAGCATCTGGGGGGCGACGCCTCGATCACCGTCCTGAACCGGCCCGGCGCGGGCGGCGAGATCGGGTTCACCGAGCTGGCGCTGGCCGAGCCCGACGGCTACACGATCGGCTTCATCAACACGCCCAACCTGCTCACGATCCCCGTGCAGCGCGAGACCCGCTACGAGCTGGACGACCTCGCGCCAGTGGCGAACATCATCTACGATCCGGGCGCGTTCAGCCTGAGGCCTGACAGCGGGATCGACGATCTGGACGGGCTCGTCGCCTACGCCAAGGCCAATCCCGGCGTCGTGACCTACGGCACGACGGGCGTCGGCTCGGACGACCACCTCGCGGCCCTGGCCTTCGAGCGACAGGCCGGCGTCGAGCTCAAGCACGTGCCTTTTTCCGGCAATGCCGACGTGCGCGCCGCCGTGCTCGGCGGGCACATCATGATGGCCTCCATGAACGTGAGCGAGACCGTCGCGGACGCAGAGGCGGGCAACCTCGTCCTGCTCGGCCAGATGGCGCGCGAGCGCTGGGACGGCGCTCCCGACGTGCCCACCTTCGAGGAGCAGGGCTACGACATCGTCATGGGCTCGAACCGCGGGATGGCCGCGCCGGCCGGCGTCCCGGCGGACGTCCTCGAGACGCTCCAGGCCGCCATCGAGGCGGCGGTGAACGATCCCGAGTTCCGGGAAGCCGCGCAGGAGCAGGACCTGGCGCTCGCCTTCATGAACGCCGAGGAGTTCCGGAGCCACCTCGAGGGCCTGAAGGGCACCTACGAGGCGCTCTGGGCGGCCGAGCCCTGGGTCGAGTGATCCCGACCTCGCCACGGGAGGCCCGCCGCCGCGCGGGCCTCTCGCATGTCCGCCGACCGTTCGCTCCATCGCGTCGCTGATCGGAGAGCTTTCATGAGAAAGGCCGCCGTCGAGCTGCCCGTCGCCCTGGCGCTGTGCGCCCTCGGCGTCGGCGGACTGATCGAAGCGTCCGGCTATCGCGGCCAGTCGAGCTATTTCCCGCTCGCCGTGCTGGGCTTCGGCACGGCGCTCGCCGTCGTCTGGGCCGGGCAATGCTCCCTGGCCCTGGCGCGGGGCGCCCATCCGCGGTTCGAGGCCCGCGCCGGCGATCTCGCCCGGTTCGGGTTCGTCCTCCTGGTGATCGTGCTCTACACGCTCGCCGTCGCCTGGGCCGGCTTCTTCACGGCGACGCTGGTGATGGTGCCGGCGCTCGCCGGGGTGCTGGGCTATCGGCGCTGGGGCATCGCGATCCTCGCCACGCTCGCCTTCGTCACCGTTCTCTACGGCGTCTTCCGGCTGCTGCTGTCGATTCCACTCCCGCGCGAGGCCATGCTCGGGTTCATCGGAGGCTGAGGGTGGACATCCTCGATCATATCCTCGCGGCCGCGCCGCTCGTCTTCTCGCCCTCCGTGATGCTGGCGATGCTGTTCGGTACTGCCGTGGGCATCGCCGTCGGCGCGCTCCCCGGGCTTTCCGCCACGCTCGGGATCGCGGTTCTGATCCCGCTGACCTTCAGCATGACGCCGCTCGTCGCGCTCGGCATGATCGCCGGGATCTACAATGGCGCCATGTACGGCGGCTCGATCCCGGCCATCCTGCTGCGGATTCCCGGCACGCCGGCGGCGATCGCCACCGTCTTCGATGGGCACGAGATGGCGAAGCAGGGCAAGGCCCGGCTGGCGCTCGACATCTCCCTCGTCTCCTCCTCGATCGGCAGCGCGGTGAGCGCCGTCGCGCTCCTCCTGCTCGCCCCGCCGCTCGCCGCGATCGCGCTCCAGTTCAGCCCCGCCGCCTATTTCTGGCTCGCCCTGTTCGGGCTCACGACCATCTCGGTCCTGCTGAGCGCGAGCCTGGTCAAGGGCTTCCTCTCCGCCTGCTTCGGCCTCCTGCTCGGCATGGTGGGGATCGACAGCCTCACCGGGGCCGAGCGGTTCACCTTCGGCACGCTCGAGCTCCTGAGCGGCATCAACATCATCGTCCTGCTCACCGGGCTCTACGCCATCCCGCCGGCGATCGACCTGATGCTCGGCCCCAACGCGGTCGGCGCGAAGGGCCTCTCGCTCGGCGCGGGCGGCGGCATCCGCTGGCGCAGACTTATCCCGGTCTGGGTGCGGTCCTCCGTGATCGGGCTCTTCATCGGCCTCATCCCCGCCCTCGGCGGCAACGTCGCCGCCCTGATCGCCTGGAACGAGCAGCGCCGCGTCACCAAGAACAAGGCGCTCTACGGGAAGGGCGCGCCCGACGGGCTCGCGGCGCCCGAATGCGCCAACAATGCGGACACGGCGGCGACCCTGATCCCGGCCCTCACCCTGGGCGTACCCGGCAACGCCGTCGCCGCGGTCATCCTCGGCGCGCTGCTGGTGCACGGGCTGCGCCCGGGTCCGGAGCTCTTCCGCGACAACGCCGACACCGTCTACGGCTTCATGCTGACGATGCTGATCACGTCCGGCCTGATGTTCGTCGTCGGCAAGCTCGGGGCGCGGGCCTTCGTCAACGTGCTGCGCGTCCCGCCTCTGCTGCTTGGGCCGATGATCATTGCGATCACGACGGTCGGCACCTACGCCGTGCACAACAGCATGTTCGAGGTGTGGATGATGCTGGGCTTCGGCATGATCGGCTTCGGCATGGAGAAACTGTCGATTCCGACCGCGCCGGCCGTGCTCGCCGTCATCCTCGGCCCGATGGCCGAGGAATCCTTCCGCCGCGCGCTGCTGATCTCCGGCGGCGAGTTCGGATACTTCTTCCAGAGCCCGATCTCGCTGACTATCATAGCGCTGATCGCGGTGACCCTGCTCGCGCCGGTCTGGACCCGCATCCGTGCGAGGAAGCGCGTCGAGCCGATGGAATGAGGGCGTCGCGGCTGTGCTGCCGGACGGGACGAGGCGGGGCATGAAGGTCAGCGACAAGGTGTACGTCACGCTCCGGCGCCGCCTGATGTCGGGGTACTACGATCCCGGCGCGCAGCTCAAGGAGGAGATGGTCGCGAGCGATCTCGGGGTCAGCCGCACCCCGGTGCGGGCGGCGATCATGCGCCTCATCGAGGAGGGCCTGCTCGAGCCGGCGCCGAAGCGCGGGGCCGTCGTTACGCAATGGCGCCGGTCGGAAGCCGAGGACATCTTCAATCTGCGCATCCTGCTCGAGGGCTACGCCGCGAGCCTCGCGGCCCGTAAGATCACCGACGACCAGCTCGCCCGGATCGAGCAGCTCAACGCCACGATGGAGCGAGCGGTCGCCGAAAAGGGCGAGCACTATCTCGACAACGTCCACCGGGCGAATTACGAGTTCCATCACGGCATCTTCGACGCGTGCGGGAGCGCGCATCTGAGGATGTTCTGCTCCGGCCTGCTCGACTTCCCGATGGTGATCGGCGGCTTCTATCTCTACAGCGACGAGGACATGGCCGAGAGCATCCGCCAGCACCGCGAGATCATCGCCAGCCTGCGGGCGCGCAATCCGGAATGGGCCAGGGCCGCCGTCGGCTGTCATCTGGCCGCGGCGATCGAGCGCTTTCGCCGCTCGTCGCCGGCCGAGGCCGTCACGAACGCGGATCGGATCTCAAGCGGCGCGCATCGCGACGACGCAGGCGATGCGTCGGCCAACGGCCGACCTTAGGACCGCGGCACGCGAGCGTGCGCGGGGGCCGAACCTGTGCGATCGACACCGTCACGTGTGCGTATTCCAGGCATCGTGAGCGCTCATTCTACGCGATCGTGGGTCGCCCATCATCGTCTGGAATTGGTGCCCACGATCACGTGGAGCACGCATCACGTGCCACGCCGCGAGCGCCGCGCGGCCGCCGTCGAAGCCGCGCTCCTCAGTTCGTGCATCCCTTTTCCGCGAGAGACTGGTCCACCCAGGTCCGGTCCCAGTTGCCTTCCACAATGCTCCGCATCACGCTCACCTCGTATTCCTGCTGCGCACGAGCGCGGACCAGGGTCTCTTCCGCCTCGGCCAGAGGCACGGCCAGCACGCCGTCCTCGTCGCCAACGACGATGTCTCCCGGCGCGACAACGATTCCGCCAACGGATACCGGCACATTGATTTCGCCAGGGCCGTCCTTGTAAGGGCCGCGGTGAGTGGCCCCACGGGCATAGACAGGAAAATCGTCCGTCGCAATGGAGCCGACGTCCCGGATGGCTCCATCCACAACAACACCTGCCGCCCCGCGCGAGCGGGCATAAGCCAGCATCAGCTCACCCAGGATCGCATTCGTTAGGTCCCCTCCAGCGTCCACAACGATGACATCGCCTGCCTCGGCCATGTCCAGCGCCTTGTGGACCATGAGGTTGTCGCCTGGTCGCGTACGCACGGTCAACGCCACGCCACTCATCCGCCCGCGCCGGTGATAGGGCCGCAGGAGGGGGCCGCCAGCGAACATCCGGCTCATATTGTCGCTAATGTTGGCCACGGGGACATCCCGGAACGCCGCCACGATGTTCTTAGGCGGACGAGGACGATCCTTCACGATCCGAAAACCAAGGGTCATGATGATTTTTTCCTTTCGTGGAACTTGCGTTCACCCTGAGTGGTACGATGCACGCTCACCCGGGTACGGTGAAGCATGCGGCGAGGCGGGCCATTTGCCCCGCCAGCGCCGGATAGAGGTCGTCATAGATCGCGGCGGCACGGCGATAGACATCCGTGTCCGCGCCGTCGCTCGGCCGTACCGTCTCTCCCTCGGCCCTGACTTGGGGGAGCGCAGGATCGTCGACGCCGTTCCAGATGCCGGCCGCGATTCCGCCTAGCAGCGCCGCGCCGAATCCGGCGGCGTCCGGCAAGTCGGCACATGTGAACTCGATTCCGAGCACGTCAGCCTTGATCTGCACCCAGAAGCGACTGCTGGCGCCGCCGCCGACACACAGCATGTGCTTCGGTCTCCAGTTCCAGCTGGTTTCGGCCCGACTCACGATCTGTCGCAGCCCGAACGCCGTGCCCTCGAAGGCGGCGCGGACGAGATCGGCGCGGGACGTGTCCATTCGCAGGCCGACCCAGCTTCCGGATGCGGCCGGATCCCAGATTGGGCTGCGTTCGCCGCAGAGATAAGGGAGGAAGACGACGCCGTTGGCGCCCGGCGGTGACCCCGCTGCAACACGCTCCAGGTCGGCGAGACTGTTGAATTCGGGCCAGACCTTGTCCTTCAGCCAGCCGAAGGCGCCGCCTGCCGTGGACATCGCGCCATGGGCCAGCCAGCGGTCTGGTACGACGTGGCACCGGTTGAGGAAAGTAGGGTCGAATTTCGGCTCGTCGAGGCAATAGCTGACGACGCCGGATGTACCGACGGACTCGAAGGCCGTCCGCGCTTCGTTGATGCCCAGCGCGAAAGCGGCGGTCGCCGTGTCGGCGCCGCCGATCGCGACCGGAACGCCGCTCTCCACCGAAGTGCGCGCGGACGCCTCCGCGCCGACCACGCCCAGCCGCTCGTAAGGCGCCAGAATCGGCGGAAGCCTTGTGCCGTCGATCCCAAACGCGTTCAGCAGTTTGGGATCCCAGGCCCTGCCTGGCTTGTGAAGGGCGAACAGGCCGGAATAGGAGGCCTGCGTCCAATCCACCCCGACCTGCCCGGTCAGGCGGGCCGCGAGGAAGCTGTTGAGGAACCCCACGTGGCACACCCGCCGCCAAGCCTCGGGCTCATTTTCCATGACCCAGCGGACGGTGAGCACCGAGGCCGTCGACGGGCTCAGTCGATTGCCGGTCTTCGCAAAGAAGGCGTCGGCGCCCCGGAATACCTGCTCGAAACGCTCGACGAGCCCGCCGGCACGGTTGTCGAGGTACGTAATGCCGCACCGAACCGGACGCAGATCTTCGTCGAGCAGGACCGTCGTCGGGCAGGTGGTTGCCAGGCCAAGGCTGACCGGGCTGCCGAGCCGCGCAACGATTTCGCCGATCGCGTCGGCCAGGCTGTCCCAGTATGCCTCGAGGTCGAGTTCGGCCCAGCGTGGCCGCACTGTGATCAGCGTGACCGGCCGCTGGGCCTTGTCCAGCATCCTGCCTGCGCGGTCGAACGCGCAGACCTTGACGGCGCTGGTGCCGGCATCGATCCCTAGAAGGACCTCAGGCATCTGCGATCGCCACCTTGATGCCAGTCCCGCTCTCCGCCACCCGGATGGCCTCGCCGATGTCGGCCAGCGGGAAGCGGTGCGTCACGAGGTCCTCGACCTTGATCGTGCCCGACTCGATCAGCCGCAGCGCCTTCTCGTACTGGCGGCGAGTCAGCGCGCTGGCGCCGCTGACCAGGATCTCGTTGTAGTGGATCAGGTTGACGTCGATCGCCGGCATGTCCCCTTTGGAGAAGCCCGCGAATAGGTTCACCCGGCCAGTCTTGCGCACGAGCGCCAACGCATCGTTCGCGAGCGCGGGCATGCCGATTGCGATGATGACGACGCTTGCCCCGAGCCCGTCCGTCTCCCGCCTCACCACAGCCCCCAAATCCTCCGAGCGGGGATCGACGGTGACGTCGGCGCCCAGCCGCAGCGCCATCTCGCGGCGCATTTGGCTGGGCTCGCTGACGACGACGCGCCGCGCGCCCGCGGCTTTGGCGAGTTGGACGTGCATCATGCCAATAGGGCCGGTGCCGAGCACCACGACGTCGTCGCCCATCGCAATCTGCGCGTTCTCCTGGCCATTGATGCAGCAGGCGAGAGGCTCCGCGAGGGCCGCCTTCTCCCACGACAGGCCAGGCGCGATTTTGTAGACGTTGCCCGACGCCACCCCGGTCGCCGGGATACGTATATGCTCGGCGAAAGCCCCGTCGAACTCGTAGCCTATCGCCGTGCGAAAGGCGCAGAGATTCTCCCTACCCGCCTTGCAGTAGGCGCATTTCAGACATGGAATCACCGGGTCCATGCAAACGGCATCGCCGACGGAAAACCCGACGACCCCTGCCCCGACATCCACGACCTCGCCCGAAAACTCGTGCCCGAGGATTGAGGGCGTACGTACCCCCTTGGTCTTGCGGCCGCGATAGATTCGAATATCGGTACCGCAGATAGTGGCGGCCTTAACTCGGACCAGCAATTCGCCAGACCCGGCCTTTGGCGTCGCCACCTCCGCGTACGCGACGTCGCCGGGTGCCTTGAAGATCCCTGCGAACATCAGACGCACTCCCTGGTGCGGGCCGCAGTCTCGTCGTAGACCTCGAGCGCCTCCACAACCGAGGCATCCTGGTGCATGAGCGCGGCCAGGGCGCGTATGACGGCGGTCGGGTTCTCATGCTGCCATACGAACCGGCCGTAGGTCACGCCAGCGAGCCCGATATCGAGCGCCTCGCGCGTCATGTGCAAATAGTCCTCAAGCGTTCGCCCGACTTCCCCGCCGGCCAGCGCGACCCGTGCGGGGCATGCCTCGACGACGCGCAGGAAGCTCTCGGCGGAGCCGGTCCAAGTCGTCTTGATGATGTCGACACCTAGCTCCGCCCCCGCGCGGCAGGCATATTTGACTGCCTCTGCGTCGGACTGATCCTTGATCATCGAGCCCTTAGGATAGATGTGCGCGACGAGCGGCATGCCGGCGAGCGCGGCGTCGCGGGAGATGCGGCCAAGTGTGGTGAGTTGCGCTGCCTGCTCCGGTCCACCGACGATCATGCCGACCGAGATGGCGTCCGCACCGAACCGCACGGCTTCGTCCACCTCCGCCACCGGCGTGTCGAAATAAGGGTGGTAGGCGGTGCTGTACGCCGTCGCCTTGAAGATCATCGCGACCTTGCCGGCATACGGCGAAAATACCTTCTCGGCGATGCCCTTGTGCATGGTCACGGCCTCTGGCTGCCCGGCCACGACCCGCGCCATGACGCCGCCGATGTCCTCAAGCCCCGGCAGGACCCCGCGCGTGATGGGGTGGTCGACGGTGATCGCGAGCATGCGCCCCGACGCCGCGTTGAGGAGGCGGGACAGGCGGATCTGCTTCCCGATGAACATGTCTTTCCCTCTCTGCTCGTGCTGGCCCCGTGCTGCGGAGCCTGCCTTTCGCTTATGCGGATATCCCGGTCGCCGTGCGTCCGTCGCCGGGCAGCGCCTGGCGCAGCGACACGCCGGCCGGGGCGCCGATTCCGTCCAGCTCGTCGAGCAGAGTTGACGGCATTGGAATACCTGCGCACTTTCTTCGTGCAGCTGTCCGCGCCTCGATCTCACCGGGCACAAGGATCTCCTCCACCCCGCTGGCTCGCTGTCCGGACTTGATCTCCTCGATCATCGCGTCGATGCGCTCCTTGAACGTGGATACGGGCTGGAACGCGCCGGAATGCGTGAGCTGGAGGAAGGCGCCGCATTCCTGCGGACGGCCGAGTTCACGATAGAGGTCGCCGACCCGGGGCCCGAATCCCGCGCCGGTTAGCACGCCCGCCATAATGTCGATCATAAGAGCGATACCGTACCCCTTAGGCCCGCCGAACGGCAGCACGCTGCCGTCGAGCGCCGCTTCGGCGTCCGTTGTCGGGCGGCCCAGCGCATCGTTAGCCCAGCCCTGCGGGATGGATACGCCGCGTGCGGCTGCCTGGATTATCTTGCCTCGGGCGACGACGCTGGTCGCCATGTCGAGGACTATCGGCGCATGCCGGCCTGTGGGCACGGCGAACGTGTATGGATTGGTGCCGAGATAAGGATCGACCCCGCCCCAGGCCGCCATAGTCGGCGGGGCGTTCCCGTACAGGAAGGCGATGGCGTCGCGTGCCGCCGCCCGTTCGACGTAGTAGGCGCCCGACGCGTAATGATTAGAGTTGCGGATCCCGACGCTGACCGTACCGTGAGCCTGTAGGCGCTCGAGCGCCAGGTCCACCGCGTGAGCCGTCACGACGTGCCCCATGCCGTTCCCGCCATCGAGCAGGAGGATCGCGCCCCTGTCCTCGATGACCCGCACGTCCGGGTTTCTCTCCACGAGCCCGAGTTGGAGACGCTCGACGTAGATCGGAAGCCGGCTCACGCCGTGTGAGTCGACGCCGCGCAGATTGGCGTGGACGAGCGACTCCGCAACGGTTCGGGCGTGGTCGGGCGGCAAGCCGTTGTGGCGCAGGATCGCGCTGCAGTGTTCGACCAGGACAGAAGGCGGACAAAGGAGTTCTACCACGTTCTAGTCCTCCCAGTTCGGTGGCGGAGTGACGGCCATGGTGCGGGCATCAGAGGCACGCCTGCATGATGCCGACCAGGTCGTTCTGGCTCGTCGCGCGCGGGTTCACGGCGATGTTGCCGGACCTCATCCCTTCCTCGGCATAGAAAACGAGGTCCCTCTCCTCGACGCCATAGAGGCCGAGCGACCGCGGCGCACCCACGTCCTCGATGAGTTGCTCGACCGCCCTCACCCCGGCCTCGGCCGCCTGCCGCAGCGAAAGGTGCGACACCTGTTCGCCAAAGAGTTCCGCGATGCGGGCGAATTTCGGGAGGTTGGCCGAGACGTTGAAACGCATCACCGGCGGCAGCAGGATCGAGATCACGTCGGCGTGCGGGATCTTCGCATGTGCGCCGAGCGGCATGGCGAGCGCATGGGCGAGGCCAAGCCGCGTCGGGTTGAAGGCCATGGCGGCCAAGGTCGAGGCCAGCAGCATGTCCGCGCGCGCGGCGACGTTGTCCCCAGCGAAAACGGCGGTGCGCAGGGAGCGCGCGACCATCTCCATCGCACGTTCGGAGAGCGCCTCCGAGACGGGCTGGGTCGCCTTGTTGACGTAGGATTCGAGCGCATGGGCGAGTGCGTCGATCCCGGTCACCGCTGTGTTGCGTGGCGGCAGCGTCAGGGTGAGTTCCGGGTCGCAGATGGCGACGCGCGGCACCATGTGGGCGCTGCCGACGCCGTACTTATCGCCACGCGCGCGCTCCGAGATCACGGACCAGATCGTCGCTTCGCTGCCTGTGCCGGCCGTGGTCGGCAGCGCGATGAGCGGCGCACCGGGCGTCTGGATGCGCGCAAGCCCGACATAGTCCCGAATGTGGCCGGGATTGGTTAGCATGACCGACACGGCTTTGCCGGTGTCGAGCGCGCTGCCGCCGCCCACCGCCACGATGACGTCGCAATTGCCCGAACGGTACAGTTCGACCGCCGCCTCGACGCCGCTCGCGTCGGGCTCTGGCTGGACGTCTGCAAACAGGACGTGCCCGATCCCCTTCGCGTCCAGCACGTCCGTGACCTTTGTGGCGATTCCGGCCTCGACGATGCCGCGGTCGGTGACGACGAGAGCCCTCGCGCCCCCGCACGTCAATTGCACGATCTCGCCAAGCCGCCGAACGATGCCTGTACCGAACTCGATCTTCGCGGGCATCTCGAACGCGAAGTGCCTTTGATACTTCAATGCGGTTCTCCCTGAGAGGTCCGTCCCGTTACCGGCGGTGCATGCGGTAGACAGCCTTGAGCGTCGTATAAAACTCTGCCGAGGTGTCGCCGATGCCGAAAGCGCCCCGTCCCGACTGCTTCCAGCCGCCGAAAGGAACATGCCCCTCGCTTGTCGTTCCGTGATTCACGTGGACCATCCCGGCCTGCGATCGCATCGCGAAGGCATAGGCCTGGTTCATGTCGTCGGTGAAGATGGCCGAGGTCAGCCCGTAGCGCGTGTCGTTGGCGAGCCGCACGGCCTCGTCGAAGTCGCCGGCGGTGGTCACCACGAGCACCGGCCCGAAGATCTCGTCGGTGAAGAGCGGCGAACCCGGCCGTACGTCCGTGACGATGGTGGGCGCGTAATAGTTTCCATCCCGGCGTGGACGGCGCCCGCCGGTCAGGACGCGACCCTGCCCCTCTTCCGCCAAGCGGACGTAGCTCTCTACGCGGCGGAGTTGGGCCTCGCTCACGACCGGGCCCATCTCGATGCCCTCGTCGGCCCCGTAGCCGACCTTGATCGCCTCCGCTCGCCGGACGAGTGCCGCCTCAAGCGCCTCCTTCTCCGATTCCAGCACTATTACGCGGCTGACCGCCGTGCAGCGCTGCCCCGCGACGGCGAACGCCGCCGCGCTGATTTCGGCCGCCGCGTGCTCGACGTCGGCATAGTTCGCGACCACGGCCGCGTTCTTGCCGCCCATCTCCAGCTGGAGCCGGGCGTTGCGCGGGGCGGCAACGGAGGCAATGTGAAGTCCCACATCGGTCGATCCGGTGAAGGTGATGCCGGCGATGTCCCCGCTCTGGATGAGCCGCTCCCCGACCTCGCGGCCCGAGCCGATCAGTAGGTTGACGGTGCCGGCAGGCACGCCGACCTCCTCCAGCATCCGGACGAACAGGACCGAGGCGCCGGGCGCCTGCAGGGCCGGCTTCAGGACCACTGTGCAGCCACAGATCAGCGCGGGGATGACCTTGCGGACCGGCGCCAAAATCGGGAAGTTCCAAGGCGCTATCGCCGCGACCGGACCGAGCGGCTGTCGGATCGTCATGGCCTCGGTGTTCCGACGCGTGCTGTCGAAGGTGCGGTCTCCAAGGCGCAGCGCCTCGCCGGCCCAGAACCGCATTTCCTCGACGGCGCGGGTGGCCTCGGACCGGGACTCCCGCAGCGGCTTGCCCATCTCGCGGGTGACGATCTCCGCAAGGTCGTCGATCCGGCCGCGCCACACATCGATCAGGTCGTAGACGAAGGCGGCACGGGCCGCGGCCGGAGTTTCGGACCAGCCGGGAAAGGCGCCGGCCGCGGCGGCGACGGCCTCGTCGGCCGCGGCGGCCGGTGCGAGGTCGTAGACCGAAGCGGGAAAGTCTGTGCGGCCGGGATCGGCGATCTCAAGCCGCTTCCCGGAACCAGCCTCGGCCCAGCGGCCGTTCACGTAGCTCGTCCAGGGTTGTTCAAGCGTTCGGAGCATGAAACGGGACTCCTGTTTGTGGGCCACTGGCGGACGTCGGAGCCGCGGGCGATTCGCGCCGCGGATCAGGTGAGCGCCAGCGCGGGCAAGAGCGTGATGCTGGGGAAGGCCGCGAGTGCAACCAACACGCCCAGCATGATTAGGTAAAAAGGGATCGCGGCGCGAGCGATTTGCTCGACGCTGAGCCCGGACACGTTCGCCGTCGCGAATAGGCAGACACCGACGGGCGGCGTCGCGAGGCCCAGCGAAAGCGCCGTGACCAGGAAAACCACGAAGTGGATTGGGTGGATGCCCGTGGCCGCGACGGTCGGCATCAGCACGGGCGCCAGGATCAGGATGGCGGCGACGATATCCATGAACATGCCGACAACTACGAAGATGATCCCCATCAGCAGGAGCACCATTGTTGGGTCGTCGGAGAGCGACAGGATGGCTCGGCTCACCCTGATCGGTAGCCCGTCAATCGTGAAGATGTAGGTCGCCGCCGCGGCCGACATGGCGATGAAGAGGATCGTGCCGGTCGTGATTCCTGTCCGGATCAGCATCTTTGGAAGTTCGCCCCATTTCACCTCGCGGTAGAAGAACGCGCCCACGGCCAGTGTGTACAACACGGCCAGTCCGGCGGCCTCGGTTGGCGTCACGAATCCTGTGAACATGCCACCGAGGATAATGACCGGCGCGCCGAGCGCCGGGATTGCGACCAGCACCAACCGGGCCGCCTGTCGCAGCGACAGAATGCTGAGCATCCCGTAGCCATTGCGCACGCAGATCCAGTAATTTAGCACCATGAACGCGACGCCCATCAGGACCGCCGGCCCGAGCCCGCCGGCGAGCGATGCGCCGATCGACTGGCCGGCGGTGGCGGCGGCGATAACCATGAGGATGCTGGGTGGGATCACGGACGCCATGGTTGCGGTGATCATGGTCATAGCCGCGGCGTAGGGCCGGGGATACTTGTGATCGGTCATCGCCTTGATCTCCAGCGGCCCGAGGCCGCTGACATCCGCGACGGAGGACCCCGAGATGCCGCCGAAGATCATGCTAGCGATGATGTTGACCTGTCCGAGCCCGCCGCGCCACCGTCCCACCACGGCGTTCGCTGCGGCGAAGATGCGATCGGAGACACCGCCGCGCTCCATAACCGCGCCGGCAAGGATAAACAGCGGCACGGCCACCAACAGGAAACTGTTCATGGCGTTGAACATCGCCTGCGAGACGATCGATACCGGTAGGTCGTAGAGAAAGAGGGTCGCCGTCGCCGCTAGGCCGAGCGAGACCGCAAGCGGCACGCCGAGGAGGCTGAGGCCGAAGAAGATTCCGAGCAGGGTCCAGCTCATTCGACCATCTCTCCGCGTTCAAGGCGATTGCGCGTGGTGGCGTCGAGCCAGATTGATTCGATGTGCGCCCACAGCGCCAGCACGGCGCCGATCACCACGGGAAGCGTGACGACATACATGCCGACATCCAGCACCGGGGACATCTCGCCGCTGCGGAACTGCTGCACCACGAGGTTCCATCCGGTGTAGGTGACTGTTCCGAAGAACAGAAAGCCGGCGGCGGCGTAGAGATAGACGGCGACGATCCGAAGGGACCTCGGCAGGCTTGAAACCAGGAGAGTGATTCGCGCGTGCTCTGTGGTCCGGAATCCGGCGGCGAGCCCCAGGAACGCCGTCCAGATGAAGAGATACCGGGTTAGCTCCTCGGTCCAAGGCAGCGAGCTCATCGAGAATCGGGAGAGGACTTGTAGTGTGACGGTCGCGAGCATGCCTGCGACGCCGCACAGCAACAGTCCGTCCACGATCCGCCAGAGCGCGCTCCTGCGCCGACGAACGCCGGCCGCGACCGCCGGCTCCAGAGAGCCGACGGTGTGGACCTCGTGCGGCGGGGGGCCGGCGTCACTCGCCGACACCCTCTGCCTCATGAGACCGGCAGGTTTCCGGGCCATGGCGGGAGGTTACTTCCGCCCGAGAAACGTGAGAGTCTCGTCCATGCACTGCCCCCCAACGAGTTCCTCGAAGTTCGGGTAGAGCGCGAGCGCCCTGTCCTGGAAGGCGGCCTTTTGCTCGGGGCTCAGGCGGTTGACCTGCATGCCCAGCCCTTCGAGTTCGGCCACGATCTCATCCTCGCGGGCCGTATCCGTCTCGAGCTTGAACTGGGCCGTCTCCTGGGCCGCCTTGAGCACGGCGTCCTGGCTCGCGGCGTCGAGCGACTCCCACAGGTCTTGGTTGAAGGCCAGAACATAGCCGTCGGACAGGTGCCCGGTCAGCGAGAGATAGTCCTGGACCTCGTGGAACTTGTTGGCGAGCGGCACCTCGACCGGGTTTTCCTGCCCATCGATGGTGCCGAGTTGGAGGGCGGTATAGACCTCGGTGAACGCCATCGGCGTCGGATTCGCGCCAAGCGGCCCGAAGAACTCGACCCAGAGCTTGTTATTCGGCACGCGCAGTTTCAACCCCTGAAGGTCGTCCGGCGTTTCGATGGGTCGCTTCGAATTCGTCACGTGGCGGAAGGTCCGGATCATGAGCGCCAGCCCTTCCGTGTTCAGCCGGTCGAGCGAGGCGAGCAGATTCTGCCCAGGCTCGCCCTCCAGATAACGGCGGAACTCCTTATAGTCGGAGAAGAGGTAGGGCAGGCTGATCGCATTCATGCACGGCTCGAATGACGCGTAGACCGAAGTCGACAGGATCGTGGCATCGAGCGAGCCGTTCTCGACCATGTTCACTGCAGCGTTCTGGTTCCCGCCGAAGAGCACGCCATCGGGGAAGACCTGAATGTCGACTTCGCCGCCTGTCGCTTCCCGGACGCGGTCGGCGAAAAACTGCGCCGTTTGGCCGACCGACGAGCCGATCGGGTCGCCGACGCCGAGCCGTACCGTCGTCTGCGCGTGGGCCATCGAGCTCCACAGAGTTGCCGCTGCGGCGCAGGACAGCAGCGTCGCCTTGAGAGTGATCTTCGCGTGGGCAGTCATGTTACCTCCCTATACATTCTTTTGCGTTCGTGGTGTTCGGGGACTAAGGTGATTGGGTCGCCGCATCCGGTCTCCCAAGAAGACCGGAGGCTTCGACCTGGCTTCGGGAACCGAAGGAGCCGGCGTTCGCTTCCAGCAGTTCCACGAATTTCTTCTGCACGTTGGAGAAATGACCCTCAAGCGCCGCGACTGCTCCTGGCGCATCTCGAGACGCGAGCGCGGCACAGATGCGGCGATGCTCCTTGAAGCTGTGATCTACGCGATTCTGCACGCGGTATGAGACAAGATGGCGGATGCGGTCGATCTGCCATTCCACCACACGGTAAACCTCGACAATGCGGCTGTTGTCGGTTGCCTTCACCAGAGTGTTGTGGAACGCGCGGTCCTGCTGAAGATAGGCTGCGTACGCAGCAGGGTCGAGCGGCTGCGCAAAGACGTCGAACGACGCGGCGAGAGCGGCAAGCTCCGCTTCGGGCCATTTTACCACCCGCTGCACGCCCGCCACCTCCAGGATCGTGCGCAGCTCGATCAGTTCCTCAACGTCCTTGCGCTTCAGGTCCGCCACGACCCAGCCCACGCGGGAGCGGCGGCGCAAGAGGCCAGATGATTCGAGCTGGTGGAAGGCTTCGCGGATGGGGGTGCGGCTGACGCCGAGTTGTTCCGAAAGCTGGCGGTCGCTGAGGACGGCATTCGGCAGCAGTTCCCCCTCGATGATCGCTCGGGTGAGTGTCTCACGGACCTGCTCTGCGACGGACTGGACCACCAACATCACGCTTTCCCGTTGACTGGTATATGGTATACCGTATGCCGCACACCGTGACAAGCGAAATCCCGTTGAGCTTGATCTGCCGCGGATGGACACGCCCTTCCGATTGTACACCCCCTCACAGCAGGAGCCTGCCATGACCCGCATCGTCTTCCTGGACCGCGACACCATCGGTCCGTCTGTCGTCCTCGCCCGCCCGGCGGCGCCGCACTCATGGGAGGAGCACGGGCACACGGCGCCGGACTGCGTGGTTGAGCGTCTGGCAGGGGCGGAGATCGCGGTGGTGAACAAGGTGCCACTGACGCGCGAGACGCTCGACCGGCTGCCGGAACTGCGTTTCGTGACGGTGGCCGCGACGGGCTACGACGCCATCGACATCGAAGCGTGCCGCGAAAAGAGCATCGTCGTCTCCAACGTGCGGGGCTATGCCGTCAACACGGTGCCGGAGCACACGCTGGCATTAATCCTAGCGCTGCGCCGCTCGCTCGTTGGCTACCGCCAGGACGTGATCATGGGCGAGTGGCAGAAGGCCGGGCAGTTCTGCTTCTTCAAACACCCGATCAGGGATCTGGCCGGCAGCCGCATCGGAATCATTGGTGAGGGCTCAATCGGCCAGTCGGTGGCGGCCCTGACGCGTGCCTTCGGGATGGTCCCGCTATTCTCGGCTCACAAGGGCGTGTCCGGCCTTGGCCCACTGTATACCCCGTTCGAGGAGGTGCTGGAGACGGCCGACATCATCACGCTGCATGCCCCCCTGACGCCGCAGACGCGCGACGTGCTGGGCATGCCGGAGTTCCGGCGCATGCGGCAGCGGCCGCTGATCATCAACACTGCGCGCGGCGGACTAGTGAACGAGGCCGACCTCGTGACGGCTCTAGATGAGGGGCTGATCGGCGGTATCGGCTTCGACGTGCTGACGAGCGAGCCGCCTGGGTCCGACAATCCGCTTCTGGCAATCCTCGACCGCCCCAACGTCATCGTCACCCCGCACGTCGCCTGGGCGAGCGAAGGGGCAATGCAGACGCTGTGGAGCCAGGTCGTCGAGAGCATCGACGCCTTCCTCGCCGGGTCCCCCGTGCGGACCGTCACCTGAGGCAAAAACGGATGAGTTGGGCGGTGCGCTTTGACTCCGGCCAGTCTAGCGCTGCCCGGCACTCGGAGCCGATTGCGGCGGCGCTGAACTGGCTCTTCATGCAGACGGTGTCGTTACCGTGAAGCGGCAAAGTTCATGGAGGAGGGCGAAGTCCGCCGACGGCCCGGGATGGCCCTCGAAGCGAGATCCGATCACGTCTCCGGCAATTTCTGTAGCGCGACAATCTGAGTGTGTATCGGACCCGGTTCCCTGGACAATAGTTTTCACTACGCGGCCTGCTTGAACGACGCCGCGATCCACCTCTCGCGCGCGGCGGCGGGGCTGACGAGGCCGTTCTTCTCGACGAGCCACTCGGTATTGTAGCGAGTGACGAACTCACGCACGGCGGCGCGCACTTCGTCGATCGTCTGGAAGATCCGACCGTACACGACCTGCTCCTTGAAGGTGCGGAAGAGGCGCTCGATGACGCCGTTCGTCTCGGGCTGGGCGACGAAGGCGTAGCTCGGCGTGATGCCCCAGGCCTTCAGCTGGTTCTGGAAGTCGTCGGACATGAACGCGCTGCCGTGGTCGTGCCGCAGCGCGAGCCCCCGCGCGGCGTCGCGCTCGATGTGGCCGAACTGCTCGGATACGGCCATGCTCATGGCCTGGAGTGCCTCGTGCCGGGTGCCGTGCTTGGTCACGTGCCAGCCGACGAACTCGGCGTTCCAGTGCTCGGCGACGCCGAAGAGCCAG
>NZ_AUBC01000038.1 GCF_000429045.1 Salinarimonas rosea DSM 21201 | reverse complement strand
CACCCTTCCGCGGGGTGGAGCAGCCCGGTAGCTCGTCAGGCTCATAACCTGAAGGTCGCAGGTTCAAATCCTGCCCCCGCAACCAAGTCCACCGACACGAAGCCCCAGCGGTCCCCCGCTGGGGTTTTTTGCGTTGGGGCCCTGCTCTGCCCCGTCCGGCGTCCTGCGCGACCTCCGCCACCCGCGCGATCTCGGCCTCGAGGTCGGGGTGCGAGGCTTCCCCCGGCGGTCGGCTCCGACCACCCGGTCAGGGCGCCACGTAGCCGTCCGCGGCAAGACGGAGATCGAAGAGCCGGGGATCGGCCTCGAAGAACAGCCCGCCGTGCCGTTCCGACCCCGCCGGCACGTAGTCGAAGGTCGTCGCACGCGTCTCGGCCACCGCTCCGTCTTCCCGAAGGAGCCGGCCGGTGACGCGCACGGAGGCGCCGGTCTCGTCGCCCCCGTTTCGCGCGACGATCCCGACGAGGTAGCCGTCCGGCGTCTCCCGGACCGCCTCCGCACGCACCGAGACCGCCGGTGGCGCGCGGCCGCCGGCGACGATGTCGTAGCCGAGAACGCCGAGCGTGGAGGTGAGGACGGCGAGGCCCAGCGCCGCGCTCGCCGCTTCCGGCCAGGTGAGCCGGGGCTTGCCCTCGCGACGCTGCCCTCTGTTCCCGGTCATAGCACGACCCGCGCCGCCGCAGCGCCGATCGCCGCCGGAAAGCCGAGCACGACGACGGCGAGGACGGATCGCTCGAGGTCGAGCCCGGCGAAGCGCCCGAACGTCCAGAGCGCGTAGGCGCTGACGACGAGGGCCACCCCGTAGCCGACGACGCTGTAGCGCACGAACAGCGGCCAGAAGCGGTCGAGCTCCGGCCGTCGGCCGCCGTAGAAGCCGACCTCGTAGACGAAGACGTGCAGGACGCCGAGCGACACGGCGACCAGGGCGAGCCCGTGCCAGGACGACATGCGGAAGGCGATCAGCAGCATCTCCTCGGTGGGCGCCACGTTGAACGAGAAGTAGAGCGCGCCCGCGGCCATCAGGAAGACCTTGGCGGGATAGCCCGCCTCCTCCTGGCGCTCCTGCGCGTCCGCCTCGTCCCCGCCGAGCTGCTCCCGGGCGAGGACGGCGCCCATCGACGCCGGCACCGTCTGCACGGCGATCTTGCCGACGATGTCGAGGAGCCCGTCCCCGAGCCGGATCACGCCGAAGAGCGACAGCGCCGCCGTCGCGGTCACGGCGCCGATGGCGATCGCCGTGAAGGCGTCGACCACGTCGTCGCGCCAGTCGAAGCTGTCGCGAAAGCCGGCATAGTAGGCGAGCGCGACGAGAAGCGGCACCGACAGGACGAGAAACAGCGCGAGGCGGCCCGGGCTCACGTAGAACCCGATCCACCACATCTCCATCGTCATTAGAAGCGGAAGAGCGAACAGGATCGCGCCGGCGAAGCCGCGTGCGAGATCGCGTGCCCAGCCCTCCCACGCGGATCGCGACGCCATTTCTCAGCTCGACGTGCTGCCGGGCTCGCGGCGCCCAGCGAACGTGTCGTTCCCGCAGTCCGGGCAGCGCGGGATCTCGTCGCCCCGGGTGACGTCGACCCGGTGGCGGCAGCGCTCGCCCCGGACGTCCCCGGTCTCGTGCGCCGTCTCGCCGGCATGAGCGGCCATGATCCCCTCCTCTGTCCGTCACGGCGGAGAATGGGGCTCGGCGCCCGAGCGTTCCATGCCCGGATCGTCGCGAGGGAGAAGGTGTTCGCGTTCACCGGCGTGCTGCGTCGTCGGCCGCCGCTCCGACGATCAGGCGCGCGCCCCGCTGGTAGGTCAGGTAGTTCCAGAGCCATTGCACGGCGACGATGAGGCGGTTGCGCAGGCCGATCAGGTAGTAGACGTGGGCGAAGCCCCAGAACCACCAGCCGAGCGCTCCCTTCAGCTCCAGGCGATCGAGCTTCACGACGGCGGCGCGCCGGCCGATGGTCGCGAGATCGCCGTGATGCCGGTAGGCGAAGGGAGCCGGCGGCGCGCGCCCCCGCGCCCGCGCCGCGACGACGGAGGCGACGTAGCGGCCCATCTGCTTCGCCGCGGGCGCGATCCCGGGAACCGGGCGGCCTTCGTCGTCGGTTGCCGCCGCGGTGTCGCCGATGGCGAAGATCTCCGGACGGCCTCCGACGCTCAGGTCCGGGCCGACACGGATGCGGCCCGCCGGATCGGTCTCCGCCGCGACCCAGCGCCCGGCCGGAGAGGCGCGCACGCCCGCCGCCCACACGATCGTCTCGGCCGGGACGCGCCCGGGCTCGCCGTCGGCGCCGACCGTCTCGACCGCGCCCGGGCGACAGTCGACGACCCGCGTTCTCACGGCGACGTCGACGCCCATGCGGGCCAGGGCGCGCTCGGCGTAGCGCGCCAGATTTTCCGGGAAGCTCGGCAGGAGGCGCGGCCCGGCCTCGAGCAGGACGACGCGCGCCTCGCGCGGATCGATCCGGCGGAATTCGCGCGGCAGCGCCTGCCTGGCGACCTCCGCGATGGCTCCGGCGAGCTCGACGCCCGTCGGGCCCCCGCCCACGATGGCGAAGGTCAGCAGGCGCTCGCGCTCCGCGGGGTCGTCGGAGAGCTCGGCGCGCTCGAAGGCGAGCAGGATCGCGCGGCGCAGGGCCGTCGCGTCCTCGATCGACTTCAGCCCGGGCGCGACCTGCGCCCATTCGGGGTGGCCGAAATAGGAATGGGTGGCGCCGGTGGCGAGGACGAGGTCGTCGTAGGGGATCGCGCGCCCGCCGGCGCGCACGATCCGCGCCTGCGGGTCGATCGTCTCGACCTCCGCCATCAGCACGGTGGCGTTCGCCTGGCCACGCAGGATGCCGCGGATCGGCCAGGCGATGTCGGCGGGCGAGAGCGCCGCCGTCGCGACCTGGTAGAGCAGCGGCTGGAAGCAATGATGATTGCGCTTGTCGATCACCACGACGTCCACCGGCTCGTCCGCCAGCGCCTTGGCGGTCTCCAGCCCGCCGAAGCCCGCGCCGACCACGACGACCCGCCGGCGCGCGCCGCTCATCGCCCGCCGTCCCCCGGGCGGCCGCCCTCGGCACGCCGTCGGACGTTGGGATCGCCCCGCGCGGGACCGGTCCCGGCCGGGGTCTCGCCCGCGTGGGGCGCCACATCCGTCGGCGCGGCCCGCGCGGGCGCGCGCGGCCCCCCTTCGCCGGCAGGCGGCCCCGCGACCGCCGCCCCGCCCATGTAGGCCGGCGGATCGCTCGCGGGAAAGGACATCTCCGAGCCGGTGTCGACGAGATCCGGCCGGCCCCCGTCGCGGGCTTCGGGCTCGCCCGCAGGCGCGTCCCGCCCGTGCTCGCTCCGCCGCACAGCCGGCGCGATGTGGCCCTCGCGCAGGTGATGGGCCGCGTGCCGCGCGGCGTGCGCGGCGTTCCGGCCCGCGATCCGCCCGGCGCGGCCCGGCGCGCGTCCGATCTCCGGCGAGCGCCCGCCATGGACGCCGCCGGCCGGCTCGACGCCGACGCCGTGGCCGTAGACCATGCGCCCGCCGAGATAGCCCGTGTAGGTCACCAGCGCCGAGGCGGCGAGGCCCGCCGCGAGATAGGCGCCGCTCGGGCGCCTGCGCCGTGCGCGCCAGAGCGCGAGGCCCGCCGCGGCCGCGAGGAGGCCGACATTGAGATTGCGGTGGGTGATCATCAGGTCGTGCGCGCGCTCGGTGCGCGTCGCGCCCTGCGCCACGAAGCCCGCGAGGCCCGTCAGCGCGAGCGCGCCGACGGCGAGCGGCATCAGCCGACGGCCGGCCTCGAGGGCGTGCTCGTCGCCCGTCGCCCGTCCCCAGGCGTCGAGGCCGATCGCCGTCGGCAGGAGCGCCACGGGAAAGTGGGCGAGCGCCGGATGGACTTCGTGGAGACGCATGGGCATGGATGCTTCCCTCTTCCTTCGACAATGGCGGACCGGGCCGCGGGTCCGGCGGAAGCGGGCGGCGTCGATCCCCGTTTCCGGCACGCGATGAGCCGGAACCCGTGGCGCGGCCGGTCTTCCCGCTCGCGAGCGCTACCGCGCTCGGGACGCGCGTCGTGCTGCGGGTGCGTCGCGCGCTCGCCGCCCGGCCGGCGCCGTGCCGCGTCCCCGGATGCGGAGCCGTAGCTGCGAGGGCCTGCGGCTCGCACCCGGACTGCCGCCATGCAAGCCGTGGGACGCGTCCGGGGTTCCCCCTCGACGCCGCGTACGGCGACCGACCGGCACGCAAGCCTGCACGGGCGCGAGCCCGGAGCGCCCGCCCGACCCGCGAGCCTGCCCCGCGTCGACCGGAGCGCTCACGCCGCCGTGGGCGGCGGTTGCCGGCTCGCGGGAACATGCCGCAGGGCTTCCTGTTGAGGTGCGAACGCGACGGGACGTGCTTTCGGAGCAGGTCGAGGACCGAGCATGCTGCGCCTGGGGCGCCATCCCCTCGTCGTGAGCCCGCACCGTGGCGGACGAAATCGCCGCAGGCGGGCTGCCACGGCGGCCGCGGTGCGTGGCTTCGAACCTCGGGAATGGAGCGATCATGCCGGATACGTTGAAGCCAGCCGAGATCTTCGAGAAGTCGGCCGAGGAAGGCGAGAGGCGGCTCGACCAGAGCACGCTCGAGCTGCTCTCGACCGGCTTCATCGCCGGCTTCACGATCGTGTTCGGCATCATCGCGCTCGGCATCGTCGAGGCGCTCGCCAGGCCCTCGCTCGGCGAGCTGTCGAAGCTGCTCGGAGCCCTCGCGTTCGGTGTCGGCCTGCCGTTCCTGATCCTGGGGCGCGCGGAGCTGTTCAGCGAGAACTTCTTCGACCCGATCGCCGCCGCCTTGAAGTCGAAGGTGGCCGGGAGGACGTGGAAGATATTCCGGCTTTGGGTGCTCACGCTGCTCCTGAACCTGATCGGAGGGGGAGTCCTCGTCCTCGTGCTCTCGGTGGACGGGGCGCTCCCGTCGGGCGCGCACGAGGCCCTGAACGGGGTGGCCGAGGACATCGCCGATCGCACGCCGCTCGCCACGCTCATGCGCGCCGTCGTCGGAGGCGCGCTCGTCGCGCTCCTCTCGTTCATGGTCATCGCCAGCCGGGACTCCACCGGACGCATCCTGCTCGCCTACGTCACTGGCGTCCTTCTCACCCTCGGGCCCTTCGAGCATGTCGTGGTGTCCGTACTCCACCTCGGCTTCGGGCTCGCCTTCGGGGCGTCGGTGGACATCCTGGACATCGGGGAGGTCGCGGCGATCGCCATCGTCGGCAATCTCCTCGGCGGTGTCGGGCTCGTCACCCTGTCGCACGCGGCACAGGCCGAGGGAGCGGGGTAGCCGCGCCGGCCCGCGTTGCGGACAGGCGGTCTCGAGCCCCAGCAATTGCCGAGACTCGAAGCCCCGGCGCGCCGACGCCGGGGCTTGTCGCGTTCCGGACCCTGCCCTCGCCCGCGTCGCGCCCAGGGTCGGGATCCGCCGCGGGTCGCCGGCAGGCTCCGGCGCCCCCTCCTCCTCATCTCTCGGGCTCACCACGATTGTCTCGACGACCGAGCGGATCGGCCGGTCGGGATCGCCCCACGCGAACAGGCGCGAACAGGGAAGAGGGAGCGGCTCGGCGGAGGTGGGCATCTTGCAATTGACATTTCAGAAATGGCCTCTGAACATGTCAGCATGTTGGACAAGGACTCCCCCTTCACCCTGGCGTCTCCGGCGCCGCCGCGCAGCGACAACCTGGGCGACCTCGCTCTCGCGACGCTGCGGACAGCGGTGCTCGCCTGCGATCCCGCCCCCGGCAGCATCGTCACGGAGTCCGAGCTCGACGCCCGTTTCGGGCTCGGCTTGGCCCCGATCCGTGCGGCGCTCGCGCGACTCTCGGCCGTCGGCTGGATCGTGGCGCGGCCCCGGCGCGGCTGGGTCGTCCTGCCCGTGACCGGCCAGCACCTGGCCGATCTGCTGGCCGCCCGGCGTCTGCTCGAGCCCGTCCTGGCCGAGACGATCGTCCCGCCGGAGCGCGCCCGGGAGATGCAGATCCAGGCGGACATCTACGAGGCCTCCGCGCATCGGGCGGGCGATGCGCGGCACTTCGCCGAGCTGCGCGCCGCGACGCTTTGCGCCGGCGCCGTCCACCAGCCCCGCGTCCGCGCTTGGCTCGGCGAGACCTGGGAGCTCTCCCTGCGAGCCGATCGGCACCTCGCCCGGCGGCTCTCGATCACACGTCCCATGCTCCCGCTCGGGGCGCTGGCGCGCGCCCTGGCGGCGGGCGAGGGCACGCGAGCGCTGTCGCTCGCCGAGGAGATGCGCGGCGCGTTCGAGAAGCGGGCGCTCGCCGCCGCGGGGTTCAGCGATGCTCCGATCGGGGACGTGCCGGGGTCGGCGACGGCCCGCTCGTCCGCCGAGACGATCCACCAAGACGGCCTCAAGGCCGCAGGCGACCAACCCACCAGAGGACAAGACCGATGAGAAGAACCGCCCGTTTCGCCTCGACCCTCTTGCTCGCCGCCTCGACGGCCCTCGTCGCGCTCCCGGACACGGCACGCGCCGACGCCGCGCTCCTGACCGTCGACCTGGTCAACGAGCCGTCGTCCCTCGACCCGCACATGCAGTGGAATCCGGACAGCTACTACGTCTACCGCAACATTTTCGACAACCTCGTCACCCGCGACGACGCGGGCGAGATCGTCCCGCAGATCGCGACCGAGTGGGAATATCTCTCCGACACCGAGATCGCCTTCACGATCCGCGAGGACGTGACCTTCCACGACGGCTCGCCGCTGACCGCGCAGGACGTGGTCTATTCGGTCGAGCGCATCACCGATCCCGGTTTCGGCTCGCCGCAGCTGAGCCAGTTCTCGACGATCTCGGGCGCCGAGGTGATGGACGACGGGCGCGTGAAGCTCACGACGTCGGCGCCCTATCCGGCGCTGCTCGCCCAGCTCGTCAAGCTTTCGATCGTGCCGCAGGCGATCGTCGAGGAGGTCGGCCAGGAGGCGTTCAACCTGAACCCCGTCGGCTCGGGTCCCTACCGCTTCGCGGGCTGGGACCGCGGGGTCGAGGTGCGGCTCGAGCGCAACGACGACTACTGGGGCGAGGTCGGCGACTTCCCCGCCGCCGTCTTCCGCGCGGTTCCCGACGCCTCGACGCGGGTCGCGAACCTCGTCTCGGGCGCGGCAGACCTCGTCGTCTCGCTCGATCCCGATCTCGCCATGCAGATCGAGGCGGCGGACGGCGTCGAGCCGCGCACGGCGCTCACCGAGCGTGTCGGCTACCTCAAGCTCAACCCGCAGAAGCCCGGCCTCGACGATCCGCGCATGCGCCGCGCCATCGCGCACGCCATCGATCGCGAGCTGATCGTCGAGGGCCTGCTCGGCGGCTTCGACCGTCCCGTTGGCCAGATGCTGACGCCCGCCCATGTCGGCTGGGTCGAGGGGGTCGAGGGCGTGCCGTACGATCCGGAGGCGGCGCGTGCGCTGATCGAGGAGATGGGGGACGCGGCCGATCGCACGCTGTCCTTCGCGACGGCGCCGGTCTTCGACCAGCGCATCGTGCAGGCGCTCCAGCAGATGCTCACGGACGTCGGCCTCGATGTCGAGATCGAGATGACGGACATGTCGACCTACCTCGCCAAGGTTCGCGGCGAGCCGTCCCAGGGTCCCGACGTCAGCTTCGGGCGCTGGTCCTGCGCCTGCCAGGACGCCGACGGCGTGCTGCATCCGCTCCTGCACTCGGGCAGCTCCTGGTCGGCGGTACGCGATCCGCAGCTCGACGTCGTCCTCGATGCGGCGCGCGCCACGCTCGACGAGGGCGAGCGGCTCTCGGAATACGCCAAGGTGCACGAATACGTCGCCGAGGAGGTTCCGCTCGTGCCGCTCTACCAGGCGGCCATCATCTACGGCGCCGATGCGCGGCTCGAGTGGACGCCGACACCCAACGAGGCCCTGTTCATCAACCGCATGAACTGGTCGGAGTGAACCTGCCGCGGGCCGCGGCCGCCCTCCTCCGGGAGCGGCGGCCGCGGCCCCCGCCGATCGCATCGCGACGAGAGGGCTCCACGCATGAGCGGCTTCCTCCTCAAGCGGCTCGCCCAGGCGGCGATCTCCGTCTTCGGCGTCAGCGCGCTGATCTTCTTCCTGCAGCGCCTCACCGGCGACCCCGTGCTCCTGATGGTGCCCGAGGGCGCGACGCAGGAGGCGATCGACGCGCTTCGCGCCAATCTCGGCTTCGACCGGCCGGTCCTCATCCAGTTCGGCGAGTATCTCGCGGGCGTGATGCGCTTCGATTTCGGCACGTCCGTCGTCCAGAACGTGCCGGTGCTCGACATCATCGCCTCGCGCGTGCCCTACACGATCGCGCTCGCTGCGGCGGCGCTGGCGCTCGCACTGGGCATCGGCGTGCCGCTCGGCGTCTTCATGGCGGTCCGGCGCGAGCACTGGCTGTCGCGCATCGGCATGGGCTTCGTGCTCGCCGGCCAGAGCCTGCCGACCTTCTGGAGCGGCATCCTGCTCATCCTCCTCTTCGCCGTCGTGCTCGGCTGGCTGCCCTCCTCGGGCGCGCGCCAGGCCTCGAGCGTCGTCCTCCCCGCGATCTGCCTCTCCCTCCTGTCGATGGCGACCTTCGCCCGCGTCGCGCGCACCGCGACCCTCGACGAGCTGGCCAAGCCCTACGTCCGCGCGGCCCGCGCCAAGGGCCTGCCGATGGGCCGCGTCGTGACCCGCCACGTGCTGCGCAACGGCGCGATCCCGGTGATCTCGATCGCCGCCCTCGAGATCGCGAACCTGCTCTCGGGCGCCGTGATCGTGGAGACGGTCTTCGCCTGGCCGGGCCTCGGGCTCCTGACGATCCAGTCCATCGCCGCGCGCGACTTCGCCATCGTGCAGGCGATCGTGCTGCTCGGCGCCTTCGTCTCGATCTTCCTCAACCTCGCGGCGGACGTGCTCTACAGCGTCGTCGACCCGCGCATCCGCCTCGACGGAGCGCGCTGATGGCGGCCTCCCCGCTCCTCCTTCTGCGTCGGGCGCCGCCGCGACTGTGGCCCTTCGTCGCCATCGCCGCGATCCTCGTCGCCGGCGCGATCCTCGCCCCGCTGATCGCGCCCTACGACCCGAACGCGCAGAACCTGCTCGGGCGCCTGCGCGCGCCGGGCACGGAGGTGCGCGGCGTCACCTACTGGCTCGGCAGCGACGAGCTCGGCCGCGACCTGCTCTCGCGGCTGATCCACGGCGCACGCGTCTCGCTGACGGTCGCCGCGCTCTCCGTCGTCGCGAGCGGGATCGTCGGCACCGCCCTCGGCATGATCGCCGCGTGGTACCGCGGCCTCGTCGGCGCGATCATCATGCGCGTCGTCGACATCGTGCTCTCCGTGCCGGCGATCCTGCTCGCCATCATCACGGTGGCGATCATGGGCCCGGGGCTCGGCAACGTCGTCGTCGTCCTCGCCTTCACCCGCTGGCCGCGCTACGCCCGCGTCGCCTACGGCCAGACGCTGGGGCTGCTCTCGATGCCCTACGTGCGGCTCTCGCGCTCCATGGGCGGCTCGACGCTCTGGGTTCTCGGGCGCCACGTGCTCCCCAACATCGTCGGGCCGATCATGGTCGTCGCGACCCTCGAGTTCGGCCTCATGGTCCTGTTCGAGGCCGGCCTCTCGTTCCTCGGACTCGGCGTCCAGCCGCCGACCCCGAGCTGGGGCTCGATCCTGGCGACGGGACGGAACTACGTCACCACGGCCTGGTGGATCGCCGTCTTTCCGGGCTTGTTCCTCTTCCTCCTCGTCCTCACGGTCAACGTGCTCGGCGATCACGTCCGCGACGTGGTCGAGGGCCGACGCTGACCCGCGCCTCCGCCGCCCCTCCCATCGCGAGCCTCACTCATGCAGACCAAGCACCCGCTCCAGGACCTCGACTTCACGGGCCGGCGCGTCGTCCTCACCGGCGCCGCCGGCGTGTTCGGCCGCTGGATCGCGGAGGCGTTCCACGCCGCGGGCGCACGCCTCCTCCTGTCGGACCGCGACGAGGCGGCGCTCCAGGCGCTCGCCGGTGCGCTGGGAGCGGGCGTGATCACCCACCGCACCGAGCTGTCCGACGACGCTTCGATCGAGGACCTGCTCGCGACGATCGCGCGGGAATTCGGCGCCGCCGACATCCTGGTCAACAATGCCGGAATCTACCCGAGCGGCTTCCTGCTCGACATCGACGGCGCCGAGTGGGACCGCATCTTCGACGTGAACCTGCGCGCGCCCTTCATCCTCACCCGCGGCGTCGCCCGGCAGATGATCGCCGCGGGCGTGCGTGGCTCGATCGTGATGATCTCGTCGGGCGCCTCCCGCAAGATGCGGGCCTCGGTCGCACCCTATTGCATCTCGAAGACCGCGCTCGACCGGCTCACCAAGGGCTTCGCCCTCGAACTCGCCGAGTACGGCATCCGCGTCAACGCGGTGGAGCCGGGCTTCGCCCCGGGCTCGACGGCGAGCCCGCTCACCGACGCGCACGTGACCTCCGTGCTCGCCGGCATCCCGCTCGGGCGCGGATCGGAGCCGCAGGACGCGCCCGCCGCCATCATGTTCCTCGCCAGCGAGGCGGCCGCCTACGTCACCGGCGCGACGATCGCCGTCGACGGCGGCAATTCCATCGGTTCCCTCGTCGTCCACCAGGACAAGAAGAAGGCCCTCTAGGATGCGCGCCCCTCCCTATCGCTGGCCGGACGGCAAGCGCTCGGCCTTGTGCTTCACCGCGGACGTCGACGCCGAGGCGCCCTATCTCTGGACGCACCGCGCCGGCCTGCCCCGGCACCTCGCGCTGCTCGAGCAGCGCCGCTTCGGCCCGCGCGAGGGCCTGTGGCGCATCCTCGACATGCTGGACCGGCTGGAGATCAGGGGCACCTTCTTCACGCCCTCGGTCGTCGCCGAGCTGCATCCGCAGATCCTCCCGGCCCTCGTCGAGCGCGGGCACGAGGTCGGGCTCCACGGTCATCTCCACGAGATCGTGGCGGAGACCACGCAGACGGAGTTCGAGGAGGCCCTCGACCGGTCTCTCGCCGTGTTCGAGGCGCAGACGAAGGCCCGTCCGGCGGGCTTCCGCTCGCCCGCCTGGGAGCTGACGCCCGGCATGATCGACGCGCTGAAGGTGCGCGCCATCGCCTACGACAGCTCGCTGTCGGGCTTCGACCATCCCTACGAGATCGACGGCCTCGTCGAGATCCCGGTGCAGTGGCAGATCGACGACGCCGTGTTCTTCCGCTTCTTCGGCGGCGGCGTCGACAAGTGGCCGCCCGCCCGCGCCGCGGATGTCGGCGAGGCCTGGATCGAGGAGTTCGAGGCGGGCCGCGCCTACGGCCAGCTTCTGATGATCACGATCCATCCCTGGATCTCCGGGCGGGCCCAGCGCGTCGCCATGCTGGAGCGGGTCCTCGCCCACGTCGCAGCTCGGGACGATGTCTGGATCGCCACCGCGGGCGAGATCGCGCGCTGGCACGTCGAGAGCGGCAATGCGGGGATCTACGCCGTCGAGAGCGGGCTCGACGCGCCCGCCGCCGCGATCGCGGCAAGCCCCGTCACACGGAGATCCGCCCGATGACGACGACCTGGACGACCCACAAGGCGCTCGTCGCCGGCACCGAGGGCATGGTCGCGGCCCAGCATGTGACGGCCGCGCGCGCAGGCGCCGCCGTGCTGGCCCGCGGCGGCAACGCGATCGACGCCGCGGTGACGACGGCGCTCGTCCTCTCGGTGGTCGAGCCCTGGCTCAGCGGCATCGGCGGCGGCGGCTTCCTGCTGCACCGCGACGGCGCGAGCGGCGAGGTGTCGGCGCTCGATTTCGCCATGGTCTCGCCCGGCGGCATCGACCCCGCGGACTACCCGCTCGCGACGCGCAGCGAGGGCAACTGGTTCGACTGGCCCTCCGTCGCCGAGAACCGTAACCGGATCGGCGTCCATTCGATCTGCGTGCCGGGCGCCGTCGCGGGCTTCGCCGAGGCGCTCGCCGCGAAGGGCACGCTCTCCTTCGCGGAGGCGCTGGCGCCCGCGATCGAGGCCGCCGAGGCGGGGCTCGAGGTCGACTGGTTCGCCGAATTGTGCCTCTCGATCGACGCCGACAACCTCCTCACGAACGAGGCCTCGACCCGCCTCCTGCTGCGCGACGGCAAGGCCCCGCGCCTGCCCGAGAGCTGCGCCGGCATCCGCCTGCCGATGGCGGAGAAGGCCGCGACCTTGAGGCGCCTCGCCGAGGCCGGGGCGCGGGACTTCTACGAGGGCGAGATCGCGCGCGCGCTCGTCGCCGACATGGCGGCGCTCGGCGGGCGGATGACGATGGACGACCTCGCCGGCTACCGTGCCCGCTGGGTGACGCCGCTGTCGCAGGATTATCGCGGCGCGCGTGTGCTCGCCATGCCGGGCCTCACCGGCGGCCCGGCGCTCTGCGACGTGCTCGGCCGCCTCTCGCGCGAGGCCGCCTTCGCCGGCGACCCCGGCGAGCCGCCACGCGCGCAGCACTACGCCGCCTACGCCGACGCGATCCGCGCCGCCTACGCCGATCGCCTCACCACGGTCGGCCATGCCGGTCGGCACGGCGTCGATCCCGGCTGCACGAGCCATCTGAGCGTGGTCGACCGCCACGGCAACGTGGTCTCGCTGACGAACACGCTGCTCTCGCGCTTCGGCTCGAAGGTGACCTCGCCCGAGACCGGCATCCTCCTGAACAACGGCATGATGTGGTTCGACCCGCGCCCGGGGACGCCCAACGCCATCGCGCCCGGCGCGCGGCCCCTCGCCAACATGTGCCCGCTCCTGTGCGAGACGAGGGAGGGCGGCGTCGTCGCCATCGGCGCGGCCGGCGGGCGGCAGATCATGCCCTCCCTCGTGCAGCTCCTGTCCTTCCGCCTCGATTTCGGCATGGATCTGGGCCGTGCGCTCTCGACGCCGCGGATCGACGCCTCCGCGCCGCGCATCAAGGTCGACCGGCGCGCGCCGGCGGACACCGCCGGGCGCATCGCCCGGAGCCACGACGTCGATGTCGTCGACGACGTGCTCTACCCCGTCCAGTTCGCGATCCCGAGCGCCGTCGAGCGCCGACCGAACGGCACGCTGCACGGCATGGTGCACCCGAACCACCCCTGGTCCGCGGCAGTGCCGGCGGAGGAGGCCTCCTCGTGAGCGAGGCGATCGAGCCCGTCCTGGAGGTCGCAGATCTGCGCGTGCGCATCGGCGAGACCGACGTCGTCGACGGCATCGATCTCGCGATCGCACCGGGCGAGACCCTCGCCCTCGTCGGCGAATCGGGCTGCGGCAAGAGCCTCACGGCGCTCGCCCTGATCGGCCTGCTGCCCGAGGCCGCCCGGCGCGTGGGCGGGGAGATCCGGCTGTCGGGTGAGCGCATCGATACGATGTCCGAGCGCGCCATGAACCGCATCCGCGGCGGACGCATCGGCATGATCTTCCAGGAGCCGGTCGCCTCCCTCGATCCGCTCATGACGGTCGGCGGCCAGATCGCCGAGGCGCTCGCGCTGGCGGGGCCCGTCTCCCCGCGGGAGGCGCGCGAGCGCGCCGTCGCCATGCTCGACCATGTCGGCATCACCAAGCCGGAATTGCGGGTGGATCAGTACCCGTTCGAGCTCTCCGGGGGCATGTGCCAGCGGGTGATGATCGCCATGGCGATGATCCGCCGCCCCTCGCTCCTCGTCGCGGACGAGCCGACGACGGCGCTGGACGTGACGATCCAGGCGCAGATCCTGCGTCTGATGGCGGACCTGCGCGCGGAGACGGGCGCCGCCGTGCTGCTCATCACCCACGACATGGGTGTCGTCGCAGAGACGGCCGAGCGGATCGCGGTGATGTATGCCGGGCGAGTCGTCGAGACGGGACGCGTCGCCGACGTCTTCGCCGCACCGCGCCATCCCTACACCGCGCTCCTGATGCGCACGATCCCGCGGCTCGTCGGCGCGCGCAAGGTGGCGCTGCCGGCCATCGCCGGCTCGGTGCCGGACGTCGCGGGCTGGCCCCGGGGATGCCGCTTCGCCCCGCGCTGCCCGCTCGCCACGGACCGCTGCCGCGCCGAGGCGCCGCCGCTGGACCCCGTCGGCGCGCCCGGGCAGCGCGCCGCCTGCTGGCATACCGACCGCGTCCCGGAGATCGCCGCATGAGCCCGTCGCCCGCCGGCGAGACGCCGCTCGTCCTCGTCGAGGATCTCGAGGTCCACTTCCCCGTCCGCAAGGGCCTGTTCGGTCGCACGACGGACGTGGTCCGGGCGGTCGACGGCGTCAGCTTCACGCTCGGTCGCGGGCGTACCCTGGCGCTCGTCGGCGAATCCGGATCGGGCAAGTCGACGACGGGCTATGCGGTCATGGGCATGGAGCGCCCCACCGGCGGGCGTGTCGCCATCGACGGGATCGACCGCGCGACGATGACGGACGCGCAGGCGCGCGAGGCCACGCGGCGCATGCAGATCGTCTTCCAGGACCCCGCCTCCGCTCTCAACCCGCGCATGCGGGTCGGCGACTGCATCGCCGAGCCCCTGCGCATCCACGGCATCGGCACGCGTGCGAGCCGCGCCGACCGCGTCGCCGAGCTGCTCGAGCTCGTCGGCCTCTCGCCCGGCGCCGCGACGCGCCTGCCCCGGGACTTCTCGGGGGGCCAGCGCCAGCGGGTCGTCATCGCCCGGGCTCTCGCGCTGGAGCCCGAGGTGATCGTCTGCGACGAGGCGGTCTCGGCGCTCGACGTCTCGATCCAGTCGCAGATCCTCAACCTGCTCCTGGCGCTCCAGGAGCGGCTGGGCCTCGCCTATCTCTTCATCTCGCACGACCTCTCCGTCGTGCGCCACATCGCCGACGACATCGCCGTCATGCAGCACGGCCGGATCGTCGAAGCAGGCCCCGTCGACACGGTCTTCGCTGCCCCCTCGAGCCCCTATACGCGCGCGCTCATCGATGCGGTCCCGCGGCTGGAGCGGGCCACGCGGGTGGGGTGAGCAGCGAGCGGCCCCACGTCGTCGCCGCGAGGCGCGCCGCCTTCCTCTCCCGGCCGGTGAGCCGCTGCGTTCGCGTCAGCCGCGCGCGTCGCTGCCGCGCGCCTCGGCGAGGCCCGGTCGGGCGCGGAACTGGACCGCGAGCGGGATCTCGTCCTCCGCCGGGCCGGATGCGAAGCCCGCCGCCCGTGCGACGAGCCGCGGCAGGTTGGTGCGCCAGTAGCGCCCCTGCTCGTCGAGCGCGTGTCGGTCGCCCTCCAGGTGCTTCTTGGGACAGCCGCCCCAGCAGATCGGCAGGAACGTGCAGGCCGAGCAGGTCGGCGCCTGCGTCGGGTCGAAATCGGTCCAGAACCCGGCATCCGTGCCGACCCGCGCGGACCCGCCGCTTCGTCCCGGCATGGCCGAGACCGCCCGGCCCGCCTCGCCGACCTGCAGCCCGCAGCGATAGACGAGCCCGTCGGCGCCCAGGACCGCGGAGCCGTGCGCGAGCGCGGCGCAGACCGACGTCTTCGGATGCGGAAAGCCGTCGGGCACCTCCGATTCCTCCACCACGGCGACCCCGTCGAGCGCCGCCCGCACCTCCGCGCGGATCGCGTCGAAGTCCGCGAGCGGCAGCTCGCGGCGGCGCATGAAGCGCGACGTCTCCGAGTAGGAGGCGAGCCGGGCCGGCTGGAACACGGCCGGCACCGGCGCGTCGAACCAGCCGCGGGCGCGGGCGAAGGCGACGAAGGGCAGGACGTCGTCGCGATTGCCCGCATCGACGTTGAAGCGCACGTCGACCCGGGTCACGCGGACGAGCCTGTCCACCAGGGCCACGGCGCGGGCGAAGGTGGAGGCCGGCCCCTGCTGTGGCGCGCGCCCGCGACGCCAGCGACGGCGCTTGTCGTGGTTCGCCTGCATGCCGTCGAAGGAGATCTGCACCTGCCGGATGCGGTGGCGCGCGACGAAGGCCTCGACGTCCTCGGGCCAGTCGGTGCCGTTGGAGATGATCGAGGCGACGTAGCGCACGCCGTCGGCCGCGCAGGCGTCCTGCAGGGCTCGCGAGGCGGCCTCGACGAAGCCGCGCTCGAGCAGCGGCTCGCCGCCGTACCAGTCCACGTGCAGGGCGCGGTGCGGGCCCAGCGCCAGGCGCTCGCGCGCGAGCGCGACGATCGCACCGATGTCGCGGGTCTCCAGGCGCGCGCCGCTGCGGGCCTCGTAGCAGTAGTAGCAGCCGAGATTGCAGTCCATCGTCGTGGTGACGGTGAGGACCACCGGCGTCTCGCCCCGCGCGCGCCGGTAGCGCTCCTGGATCGGCGCGAGCTCGTCGGTCCCTTGCGGCACGAGGACGCCGCCGCGACGCAAGGTGGACAGGAGCGCGGGGGCGAGGTCGCCCTCCGCGACGAGGAGGCCGGGCGCGTACAACGCATCGGCGAGCGCGTCCGCGGCGACTCCGTCGAGCACGGTGAGCGCGCCGGTCGCGGTGCTGAACAGCGCCACCCGCAGCGGCTCGGCCGCCTCCCTCACCGCGACGAGGAAGCGCGAGGGCACGAGCGCCGGGCCGAACGCGGGGGCCGGCGGGGGAGCGGGCGCCGGTTCGGCCTCCCGCGGGGCGGTGGAACGCGGCGCGGGCGGCATCGAGCTCCCCCGCGTCAGACCTCGATCAGGGCGAGGCACGTGTTGGTGCCGCCGCACAGGCGCGCGGCGCTCTTCTTCACGGGCTTCAGCTCGGGGTCGACGACGGTCGTCGCCCGGACCTCGAAGCGCATGCCCGGCTTGAGGCGCAGCGCCGGCTCGGGATCGTCCGTCTCGATCAGGTGCACGCGAGGCGCGTCCGCCGCGGCGACCTTCTCCCCGGGGTCCTTCGCCTTCGGTCTCTTCTCCGCGGCCATGCGTGTCCCTCCTCGCGTGACGTCCACGCGCGAGAGTAGCAAGCTTTGCCGGGTTGCGCCAGCCTCGGTGCGGCGCGTCGCCGCGGGGCCGCCGCGCTCCGTCAGTCCCGCCGAGCCCCGCCACCCTTCGCGACGCCTCCGGCGGAAGGCGCGTCGTCCGGTGGGCCCGCCCCCCGGCGGAACGCGCGCGCCTGCAGGCGCGGCGCGAGCGCCCAGGCGATCGGCGCCGCCAGGACGAAGCTCGCGACGACGACGACGGGGAACAGCACGTCCGCACGCGCGTTCAGCGCCGGCACGAGGAGGATGGTCACGGCGCCCAGCCCGAAGAGCACCGCGTTGGTCGGAAGGTAGACGAGCAGGGCGACGATGGATCTCCTGCGCATGACGGCACCTCCTTCGCAGCTCCCAGAGGAACGCGGAGGATGCGTGGCCGTTCCGGTACGTATCACGGACGCGTGATACGCGGCATCATCCGTGGATGATGCCGCGGAACGACTTGCGCGCAAGCGCATTATCTGGTCGCGTGCGGTGTGAAGGCAGGATGCCGCCCCCGTCGCGACGTACCCCTAGTCGCGTCGGCCATGATCGACACCGGAGCAGTTCCTCCCATGGCCCAGCCGCTATGATCGAGCCCCTGTCCGAGCGCGCAGCGGAGCGGAGCACGACCGTCCTTCTCGTCGAGGACGAGCCGCTGGTGCGCCTCGACCTCGAGGACACGCTGCGGGACGCGGGGTATGCGGTCGTCGCCTGCGCCACCGCGGAGGAGGGGCGCGACGTGCTTCGGTCGGGACTGCCGGTCGACGCCATCGTCACGGACGTGCGCACACCCGGCGCGATCGACGGGCTCGAGCTCGCGCGCGAGGCCCGCAGCCGCGCCGCCACGCTGCCGATCGTCGTCGTGTCGGGCCACCTCAGCTCGGCCATCGCCGAGGCCGCGAGTGCCGACGCCTTCTTCCGCAAGCCCGTCTCCAGCGGCACGATCCGGGCCGCGCTGGAACGTCTCCTGGAGCTGGATGGTTCGGGGACCTGAACCGTTCCAGCCGGGAGATCGTCACCATGCAGACCGTCCTCGTCGTCGACGCCGACGTGATCGTGCGCCACAACCTCGCGGAGTTCCTGCGCGACTGCGGGCTGAAGGTCGTGGAAGCCTCGAGCGCCGTCGAGGCGCGCACCTTCCTCGCAGAGACCACGCTGGGCATCGACATCGCCCTCGTGGACGCCCGCCTGCCAGGCCCCGAGAACGCCTTCGCGCTGCGCGCCTGGATCGCCTCGACCCACCCGGACATCGCCGTGGTCCTCGCGGGCAGCCTGGAGACGGCCGTCGACGAGGCCTCCGAAATCTGCGAGCAGGGCCCCACGCTGCCGAAGCCCTACGATCCGAAGTCGGTGCTCGACCGCATCAAGCGGCTGCGCGCCGAACGCGATCGCGGCTGAGCCGGCAGGAACGCCGCCGAACACGTTCTCGCGAGCGCTGCCGTTGCGGCGGGCGGACCGATTGGCGCAGCCGTGGAATTGGTGCAGGGTGCATGGGAATTCTTGAATTCACGCACACGAGCGTGAAATGACGGCCGGAGGCCCCCATGCGTCCCATCCTGCAGCTCGCCGCCCTCGCCTCTGCGGGCCTCGCCTGCACCCTCCCCGCCTCCGCCGAGACCTTCCGCTGGTCGAGCGCCACCGATCCGCAGACGATGGACCCGCACGCCGTCAACGCGGCGCCGGTGACGTCCTTCCTCAACAACGTCTACGAAGGCCTCGTGCGCCGGAATGCCGAGATGGCGATCGAGCCCTCGCTCGCCACCGGGTGGGCTCCGCTCGAGGGCGAGCACGGCTGGCGCTTCACGCTCCGCGAGGGCGTCACCTTCCACGACGGCGCGGCCTTCACCGCCGACGACGTGCTGTTCTCCTACGAGCGCGCCGCGTCGGAAGAGAGCGATGTGCGCTCCTGGTTCGCGCCCGTCACCGGGGTGCGCGTGGTCGACGACCTGACGATCGACTTCGTCACGAGCGCGCCGAACCCGCTCTTCCCGGATTCGATCGCGAACTTCCTCGTCATGGACCGCGGCTGGACCGAGGCGAACGAGGCGGTGCGCCCCGCGCGCGACGCGGAGAACGCCGCCACGCGCGACGCCAACGGCACCGGCCCGTTCCGCCTCGTCTCCCGCGATCCCGGCATCGAGACCCGCCTCGCGCCGTTCGACGGCTGGTGGGACGACGCGGAGCACAACGTCACCGAGGCGATCTACACGCCGATCGGCAACGCCGCGACGGGGCTCGCGGCGCTGCTCTCGGGCGAGATCGACATGATCTCGCCGATCCCGCTCCAGGACGTGGCCCAGGTCGAGGGACGTGAGGGCTTCCAGGTGCTGGAGGGGCTCGAGACGCGCGTCATCATGCTCGGCTTCGGGCACGACCGGGAGGTGCTGAAGTACGGCGCCGACGCCGGTGCGCCGAACCCCTTCCTCGACGCGCGGGTGCGCCGGGCGGTCGCGCTCGCCGTCGACGTGGACACGATCGGGCGCGTCATCATGCGCGGCAAGTCGGCCCCTGCGAGCCAGCTCCTGCCCGCCGGCCTGAGCGGCTATTCCGAGGCGAACGACGCACCGGTCGGCTTCGACGAGGCGGGCGCCCGCGCGCTCCTCGCGGAAGCCGGATACGAGGACGGCTTCTCCTTCGGTCTGATGTGCACGAACGATCGCTACATCAACGACGAAGCCGTGTGCCGGGCGATCGCCTCGATGCTGGCCCGCGTGGGCATCGACGCCGAGCTGACCGTCATGCCGGTGCGCACTTACTGGGAGGAGCTGCGCGCCGACAATTTCGACATGTACCTGCTCGGCTGGTCGCCGGGCACGTTCGACGCCGAGCACCCGATCCGCTTCCTCGCGGCGACGCCGAACGAGGAGACCCGCGTCGGCTCGTGGAACTTCGGCGGCTACTCCGACCCGCGCGTCGACGAGCTCCTGCCGCTGATCCAGCAGGAGCTCGACCCCGCCGCCCGCCAAGCGATGCTCGACGAGGTCGCCGCGATCCTGCAGGCGCAGGTCGCCTACGTGCCGCTCTACGTCGAGCCGCTGATCTGGGCGGCGAAGGCGGACATCGATCTGGTGCAGCGGCCGGACAACTTCTTCATGCTGCGCTGGGTGCGGGTGAACTGACTTGCCCGCTCCCGAGCCGTCCGCGGCCCCTTCCCGCTCCTTCCCTGTAGGGGAAGGTGGCCCGACGCGCAGCGGCGGGACGGATGGGGCACGCCGAAGGCGTGTTCCGCGTAGCGGAATTCGGGCTCCCCTGCGCCGTCCAGCCCTGCACTGTTTCGGCTTCGCCGAACGCGCGTCCCGCGCCCCCCGTCCGTCTCGGCTTCGCCGAGCCTTCTCCTTCCCCTCCAGGGGAGGAGAAGGCTCGGCGCGCCCGCAGAGCACCTCCACGCTGCCACGGCTCGCGCACGAGAGCGCCGAGCGATGATCCCCTTCGTCGCCCGGCGGCTCGTCCAGTCCCTGTTCGTGATGCTCGCCGTCGCGGCGCTGGCCTTCGCGCTGTTCCGCTTCGTTGGCGACCCGGTCTCGCAGATGACCGGCGTCGAGACTGCGCCGGAGGACATGGAGCGGCTGCGGGTGGAGCTCGGGCTCACCGACCCCGTCCCTGTCCAGTTCGCCCGCTTCGTCGGCGACCTCGTCACCCTCGATTTCGGCTATTCCTACCGCACCCGCCAGCCGGTGGGCGCGATGATCGCCGAGCGCATCCCCGCGACGCTCGAGCTCGGCTTCGTGGCGCTCCTGATCTCGCTCGTCGTCGGCGTGCCCGGCGGCGTCTACGCCGCCTTGAAGCCCCGCTCTCCCGCCACACAGGCGCTTCTGATCGGCACCCTGATCGGCGTCTCGGTGCCGACCTTCGTCATCGGCATCCTGCTCATCTTCCTGTTCGGCGTCCAGCTCGGGTGGCTGCCCACGTTCGGACGCGGCAGCACGGTCGAGATCGGCCCCTGGCGCACCTCGCTCCTCACCGTCGACGGCTGGCGCGCGCTGATCCTCCCCGCGATCACGCTCGGCCTCTACCAGCTCACGCTGACCCTTCGGCTCGTGCGCGCCGAGATGATGGAGGTCATGCGCACGGACCACATCCGCTTCGCCCTGGCGCGCGGCCTGCCGCTCACGTCGATCCACTACCGGCACGCGCTCGGCAACACGCTCGTGCCGGTGGTGACCATCGTCGCGCTCCAGTTCGGCGGGGTGATCGCCTTCTCGATCGTCACCGAGAGCGTGTTCCAGTGGCCGGGACTCGGGCTCCTCTTCCTCGAGTCGATCCGGTTCGTCGACATCCCCGTCATGGCCGTCTACCTCGTGCTGATCGGCTTCGTCTTCGTCGCGATCAACCTCCTCGTCGATCTCCTCTACGCGGCGATCGACCCGCGCATTCGCGTCACGGGAGCGGCCTGACATGCGCGCACTCATCCGCGACTCGGACGCGCTGCACCTCCTCGCGCGCAGCCCGCTCGTGATCGCATCCGCCCTCGTGGCGATCGTGATCCTCGCCGGCGCGGCGCTCGCACCCTGGATCGCGCCGACCGACCCCTACGACCTCGCCAGCTTCAGCCTCGTCGACGCCCTGCGCCCGCCCGCCTTCCAGGACGGCGCCGACCCGCGCTTCCTGCTGGGGACGGACGACCAGGGCCGGGACATGGTCTCCGCCATCCTCCACGGCGCGCGGCTCTCGCTCGTCATCGGCCTCTCGGCGATGGCCTTCGCCGCCGTGCTCGGCGTCGGCCTCGGCCTCGCCGCGGGGTGGATCGGCGGGCGCTTCGACGCCGTCGTGATGCGCATCGCCGACGTGCAGCTGGCGCTTCCGGCGATCCTCACCGCGCTCCTGATCGACGGCATCGCCCGCGGCGTGCTCCCGCGCGACGCGCAGGAGGAGACCCGCGTCGCGGTGCTGATCGTCGCCATCGGCCTGTCGCTGTGGGTGAACTTCGCCCGCACGGCCCGCGCCTCGACCTTCCGCGCCAGGAACGAGGACTACGTCCAGGCCGCCATCGCCATGGGCGTCCATCCGGCGCGAATCCTCGCCGTGGAGATCCTGCCCAACGTCGTCGGCCCGCTGCTGGTCATCGCCACCGTCGATCTCGCCTCGGCGATCCTTCTGGAAGCCACGCTCTCCTTCCTCGGCGTGGGGCTGCCGGCGGACGCGCCCTCGCTGGGGACGCTGATCCGCATCGGGATGCAGTTCCTGCTCTCCGGCGAGTGGTGGATCCTGTGGGTGCCCACCGCCTTCCTCGTCGTGCTCGTCGTCGCCATCAACGTGCTCGGCGACTTCCTGCGCGACGTGTTCAATCCGAGGCTGCGCTGATGCTCGCCGTCGAAGGACTCACGGTGGAGTTCCCCGGCCGGCGCGGCGTCCTGCGCGCGGTCGAGGACGTCGGCCTGTCGGTCGCGCCCGGCGAGATCCACGGCCTCGTCGGCGAGAGCGGGGCCGGCAAGTCGACCATCGCCGCCGCGATCACCGGCCTTCTGCCCGAGCCGGGCCGCGTCGCGGCCGGCGCGATCCGCCTCGGCGAGACGGACCTCCTGGCGCTCCCGCCGGCGGCGCGCCACGCTGCGCGCGGCAAGCGGATCTCCATGATCTTCCAGGACCCGCAGACGAGCCTCAACCCCTTGATGACCATCGAGGCGCAGCTCGTCGAGACGATCCTCGCCCACGAGCCGGATCTCGGGGACCGGGCCGCCCGGGCCCGGGCGGCCGCGCTCCTCGCCGAGACCGGCATCCGCGACGCCGAGCGGCGGATGGCGGCCTATCCGCACCAGTTCTCCGGGGGCATGCGCCAGCGCGTGGCGATCGCGCTCGCGCTGTGCACGCGCCCCGAGCTCGTCGTCGCCGACGAGCCGACGACGGCGCTCGACGTCGCCGTGCAGTCGCAGGTGCTGGCGCTGATCCGGCGGCTCGTGGACGAGCGCGGCCTCGGGATGGTGCTGATCACCCACGACATCGGCGTGATCGCGCAGGTGACCGACCGCGTCACCGTGCTGCGCCACGGCCGCGTGGTCGAGGCCGGCCCGACCGGCGCGGTGCTCGGCCGGCCGCAGGCGGCCTACACGCGAAGCCTGATGGCGTCCGTCCCGCGGCTCGAGCGCCGGCTCGACCGCTTCCCGCTCGTCGCGATCGACGGCGCGCCGGCGATCGTGCGGCCGGACGCCGCGGACGCGGCGGAGCGCTGGCTGCGGGCGCACCGCGACGCCACCGCCGCCCCGCCCGCCGCGGAAGCGCTCGCGGTCGAGGGCCTCCGCGTCGCCTTCGACGGCCCCCGGCGCGGCCTGTTCCGCAAGGGCGAGCCGATCCGGGCCGTCACCGATGTCTCGCTCGCGCTGCCGCGCGGGTCGGTGCTGGGCCTCGTCGGCGAGAGCGGCTCGGGCAAGTCGACGCTGGCGAAGGCGATCATGGGGCTCGTCCAGCCGACCGGGGGCACGATGCGGCACGACGGTGCGATGCTGCCGCCGGGCCGTTCGCGGCCGCGGTCGCATCCGGCACGGCGGGCGATCCAGATGGTGTTCCAGGACCCCTACTCGTCGCTGAACGCACGCCGCCGCATCGGCGCGATCCTGGCCGAGCCCCTCGCGCTCTACCGGATCGAGCCGGACGCCGAGGCGCGGGATCGGCTCGCCCGCGCCATGCTCGCCCTCGTCGGCCTGCCCGAGGACGCGGCGGAGCGCTACCCGCACCAGTTCTCCGGCGGCCAGCGCCAGCGCATCGCCATCGCCCGCGCGCTCCTCGCGCGGCCGGACGTGCTCGTGTGCGACGAGCCGACGTCGGCGCTCGACGTCTCGATCCAGGCGCAGGTGTTGAATCTCCTGAAGGACCTGCAGGAGCGCTTCGCGCTCTCGATCCTGTTCATCAGCCACGACCTCGCGGTCGTGCGCCAGATGGCCGACCGCATTGCCGTGATGAAGGACGGGCGCCTCGTCGAGGCGGGGGAGAGCGAGGCGTTCTTCGCCGGGCCGCGGGCGGAATATTCCCGCACGCTGCTCGCGCTGACCCCGTCGCTCGCGCTGCTGGAGGGCGCCGCCGCCGCGGCCCCCTCCCCCGCCGAGACCGCGGCCGTTCGCGAAATGTGACGGGCCTGCCCGGAAATGGCCCCGAGGGATCCCGAACGGACCGCATTCGCGCCCGGAACGAACCGTCATAGGGGCACGCCGCAAGGCACCCGATGAAGCCCCCTAGCGAACGGCGACGAACGATACGATGACGCGCATCCGGCACGCGGCGGCAGCCGCCCTCCTCTCGACGGCTCTCCTCTCCACCCCCCTCCTCGCGCCTCAGTCACAGGCCCATCCCGTCGGCGGCGCCGCCGGCGCGATCCACGCGGCGACGGTGCACGCGTCCTGGTACGGCCCGGGCTTCCACGGCCGGCGCACCGCCAGCGGCGAGCGCTACGACATGGACGCGCTCACCGCCGCCCACAAGACGCTGCCCTTCGGCACGAAGGTGCGCGTGACCAACGTCGCCAACGGCAAGTCCATCGTCGTGCGCATCACCGATCGCGGCCCCTTCGTGCGCGGGCGCGAGATCGACCTCTCCCGCGGCGCCGCCCGGGCCGTCGGCATGATCGCGAGCGGCACCGCGCAGGTGCGCATAGAGGTCCTCGGCTGAGGATCCCGCCCGCCCCGGCTCACGGGGCGGAACGGCCGGGGCGCCCGGAACATTGTCCGGGGGACCGCTCACGTTCCGGACACGCATGCTCGAGATCTGGCTCAAGGCCGCCCACATCGCCTTCCTGTCGCTCTGGGCGGCGGGGCTCGTCGCGCTTCCCGCACTGATCGGGGGGCGCACGGAACCCAACGAGGGCGAGTATGCCCGGCGCATGCGCTTCACGCGCCTCGCCTTCGAGATCGTCGTCTCGCCCGCCGCGGTCTTCACCGTGGCGACGGGGACGGCGCTCGTCTTCGTGGCCTCGTGGGAGACCCCCTGGCTCGCGGCGAAGCTCACCGCCGTGGGCGGCATGGGGCTGCTCCACATGCTGATCGGGCATGGGCTGGCGCGTCGCAGCAAGCGCTTCGAGCCCGGACCCGCGGGCCGCGCGGCGATGGTGACGGGGGCGATCGTCCTCGTCTCGGCCGTGCTCGGCTTCGTGCTGGGCAAGCCCGAGATCGGGGCGGACGTGTTCCCCGCCTTCCTGCGCGAGGGCCGGCCGGAGGGGTTCCCGGAGAGCGTGTTCCGGGACCTGTTCTCACGGCTCCCGGGCGACGTCGCCGCCGCCGGCACCCTCCTCCTGCTCGTCCTCCGGCGAGGCGATGCCGAAACGGTGCTCGAACACGAGCTTGCCGCCGTGCCAGCCGGCGAAGCCGACGAGGACGAGCTGCAGCCCCGACAGGGCGAGCCCCCACGGCAGCACGGCCGCCACGTGGTCGTCGATGCGATGCGCCCAGCTCAGCGCGAGGACGCCGACCAGGGTCATGGCGATCACCCCGTGCGTCCAGCCGGCGGCGCGGCGGCGGGCGCCGGGCACGAGCATCATCTCGCCGAAGCCGGAGAGCGCAGCGGCGCAGCCCATCACGAAGGCCGCGCCCGCGCCCCACAGCCCGGCGCGCGCGAAGAACGGATCGAGCGTCCACCAATAGGCGGCGTCCGAGCCCGCGACCCAGAACACCCCGGCGATCGGGAAGGCGACGAGCATAGCGTGGACCGGGTGGCCGAAGAGCGCCACGCGGCTGTCGAGATCGCCGATCGCATCGGGCTCGCCCAGAGTCGTGTCGGTGGCGTTGGATCGGTGGGGACGCATGGAGGCTCCTCGGTCGCTCGGGTCGGTGCAATCGCGGCCGCGGCCGCGCTCGCGGGGTGCGCGGGGCCGCTCTCCACGCTCGACCCGGCGGGGCCGGCGGCGGACCGGGTCGCGACCCTGTGGTGGATCATGCTCGCGGGCGCGACGCTCATCCTCGTGGGCGTGTGCCTGCTCGCGGTGATCCCGTTCCTTCAAGCCCGCAGAGGCGCGGCGGTTTCATCCCGCGCACCGGCCGACGGCGTCTGGCTCTGGGGCGGCGGGCTCGCCTTCCCGCTCGTGACGCTCCTCGCGCTCCTCGCCTGGGCGTTCGCCATCGATCCGATCGACGACGCCGCCCGCACGGGCGAGGCGCCGGTGCGCGTCGAGGCGCTGGCGCGGCAATGGCACTGGAGCTTCACGCATCCCGACGCGCCCGGAGGCCCGCTGACGCTGGACGGGCGCCTGCACGTCCCCGCCGGCCGACAGGTCGAGGTCGCGATCACGAGCGCGGACGTGATCCACTCCTTCTGGGTGCCGCGGCTCGCCGGCAAGCGCGACGCCATCCCCGGGCGCGTCAACACGATCACGATCCTCGCCGAGGAGCCCGGCGTCTACGGCGCGGTCTGCGCCGAGTATTGCGGGCTCGGGCACGCGGGCATGACCTTCGAGGTGGTCGCGCACGAGCAGACAGCCTACGCGGACGCGCTCGCGCGGCTCGCCGAGCAGCACGCCCGGGAGGCGCGCCGATGACGGACCCGATCGTCGCCGCCCGCCGCGCGCGGGCGATCCGGCTCCACCGCGCACTCGCGGAGGTGTGGGACACGCCGCCGGGCCTGCCGCGCCTCGCGGCGGTGAACCACACGATCGTCGGGCGGCGCTTCATGCTCACGGCGCTCGTGTTCTTCGTCGCCGCCGGCATCCTCGCCATGCTGGTGCGCACGCAGCTCGCGCTGCCGGGCAACGACGTGCTCGGGCCGGAGGCCTACGCCCAGGTCGTCACCACCCACGGCACGGTGATGATGTTCCTCTTCGCCATCCCCTTCATCGAGGGCATGGCGCTCTACCTCCTGCCCAAGCTGCTGGGAGCGCGGGACCTCGCCTTCCCACGGCTCTCGGCCTTCGGATACTGGTGCTATCTCTTCGGCGGCACCACGGTGCTCGGCTCGATCGTCTTCGGCGCGGCGCCCGACGGCGGCTGGTTCATGTACACGCCGCTCACGACCAAGCCCTATTCGCCCGGCATCGGCGCCGACGTCTGGCTGCTCGGGATCACCTTCGTCGAAGTCTCCGCCATCGCCGCCGCGGTGGAGATCGTGGTGACGATCCTCAAGGTCCGCGCGCCGGGCATGTCCCTCGGGCGCATGCCGCTGATGGCCTGGTACCTCCTCGTGACCGCCTTCATGATCCTCGGCGGCTTCCCGCCGCTGATCCTCGGCTCGATCCTGCTCGAGGTCGAGCGCGCCTTCGGCTGGCCGTTCTTCGACCCCGAGCGCGGCGGCGACCCGCTCCTGTGGCAGCACCTGTTCTGGCTGTTCGGCCATCCCGAGGTCTACATCATCTTCATCCCCGCGGCGGGCGTGATCTCCACCGTCCTGCCGGTCTTCGCCCGCCGGCCGATCGTCGGCTATTCCTGGGTCGTGGCGGCCGTGGTCGCGGTCGGCTTCCTCTCCTTCGGCCTGTGGGTGCACCACATGTTCGCGACGGGCCTGCCGCGGCTCTCGCTCGCCTTCTTCTCGGCGGCGTCGCTGCTCGTCACCGTCCCCCAGGCCGTGCAGATCTTCGCCTGGCTCGCGACGCTGGCGAAGGGTCGCCCGGTGCTGACCCTGCCGATGCTCTACATCCTGGGCTTCTTCTTCGTCTTCGTCGCGGGCGGGCTCACCGGCGTGATGGTGGCGGTCGTGCCGTTCGACGAGCAGGTGCACGATACCCATTTCGTCGTCGCGCACCTGCACTACGTCCTCATCGGCGGCTTCGTGCTGCCGGCGATCGCCGGCCTGTACTACTGGCTGCCCCAGGCCAGCGGGCGTCTGCCCGTGTTCGGCGTCGGCAAGACCGCCTTCTGGCTGATCTTCGCCGGCTTCAACCTCACCTTCCTCGTCATGCACTGGACGGGGCTCCTCGGCATGCCACGGCGCGTCTTCACCTACGCGCCGGGACTCGGCTGGGACGTGCCGAACCTCGTCTCCTCGATCGGCTCCTTCGTGCTGACCGCGGGCTTCGCGCTCGTGGCGCTCGACATCTTCCTGCAGCTGCGCCACGGCCGGTCCTTCCGCCGCGATCCGTGGAATGCCGGCACGCTCGAATGGGCGATGCCGACGCCGCCGGCGCCCTACAATTTCGCGAGCCTGCCGCACGTCTCGCACCGCGATCCGCTCCACGCCGACCCGGCGCTGCCGCAATGCCTCGCCGCGGGCGAGGGCTATCTCGGGCGCGTGCGCGAGGGGCGCCTGGAGACCTTGTGCGTCTCCATGGTCGAGGCCGAGCCCGAGCAGATCCTCGTCCTGCCGAACCGGGACTACACGCCGCTGTGGACCGCGCTCGCGCTCGCGGTCTTCTTCGGGGCGATGCTGGCCGGCCTCTACTGGCTCGCGCCGGCGGGGCTCGTCCTCACCCTCGTCTTCGCCTGGCGCTGGGCGGCGAGCGACGCGGCGCCGGCGGACCCGCCGCCCGAGGACGCGGGGCGCGGGGTGCGGCTGCCGCTCCACGTCGCGTCCGCGCGCCCGCCCGCCTGGTGGGGCCTCGTCTTCCTCCTCCTCGCCGACGCGATCCTGTTCGCCTCGCTCGCCTTCGGCACGGTCTTCCTCGCCGCCTTCGCCGCCGCCTGGCCGGCAGCGAGCCCGCCTCTCCTCTCGGAAACCGCTGGGATCGTCGCCGCGGTCTCCGTCGCGGTCGCGGGCGTCGCCGCGCCGACGGCGGCGCTGGCGAACCGGCGCGGCGGCCCGCTCCGTACGGTCGCCCGCGACGGCCTCCTCGCCCTGTCGGCGGCGGCGAGCCTCGCGGCGCTCGCGGCGCTCGCCTGGATCGCGACCGGCCTCGCCCCGGCTGCGCACGCGCACGATGCGGTGGTGGGCGCGCTCCTCGCCTACGGCGCGCTGCACGTGCTGATCGGGCTCGTCGCGAGCCTCTTCGCGCTCGCGCAGCTGCTGCGCGGCTACGCCTCGTCCGTGCGGCGCCTGCCGGTCGAGGTCGCGAGCCTGTGGCAGCTCTACACCGGGGCGACGGGGCTCGTGGCGCTGGCGCTCGCCTTCCTCGCGCCGGAGGCGCTGCGATGAGCCTCTTCGCGCGACCGCAGGGCCTGATCGGCCTCGTCGCCGGCTTCCTCGTCTGGTCGTCGGCCTTCCTCGTGCTCTACGGCGTCCACGCGCTCGGCTGCGCCTGGGGATGGGAGGCGCGGGCGCTGGGGCCGACGAGCGCCCTGCGGCTCGCGCTGGTCGTCGTCTGGGCGCTGCACGTGGTCGTCCTGGCATGGCTCGCGCTCGCGACCCGCCGCGCCCTGCCCGCGGCGCGGCGCGTGCCGGAGCCCACGCCGGCGCTCCTCGCCCGGGCGACCCTCGTCCTGACGCTCGCCGCGCTGGTCGCGACGCTCTGGACCGGCCTGCCGGTCGTCGCCTACCCGCTGTGCGCGTAGGCGCGAGCGGATCGAACCTTTTCCCGCGCGCGCCCGACGAAGCCTCCGAGACCACGACACGCACCCTCGGAGCCCGCCATGACCCGCCCGCGCAACCGCCTCGCCGTCCTGCCCGGCCCGCTCCCGGCCGCGCCGTTCGCCTCGCGCGAGATCCGCAGCAGCCCCGGCACGCGGCGCCTCCTGCGCCTGGGCGCCGCGGCGGTGCTCGCCTGCCTGACCGTGCTCGTGCTGCGCGCCGCGACCCCGGACGCCGCCGCCTCCGCGGCGCCGAGCACCGCCCTCGATCGCCCCGCGGCGACGCGCCTCGTCGCGTCTCCCGAGGCCTGCGACCCGCGCCCCTGGCGCCAGCGCGCCTCGGTGTGCAGCCAGGCGCTCCCCGACGGCGCGCCGCGTCTCGTGCGCATCGTGTCCCTCGCGCCGGCGACGGACTCGCCGCGGCCCGTGCCGTCCCGGTGACCCGCACGGCGCCCGTCGTCAGCGCCCTTTGGCGAACTCCTCCGCGCGCACCTCGTGGGCGACCGCGTCGAGCACCGCGTTGACCAGCCCCGGCTCGTCCTCGCCGTAGAAGCCGTGCGCCACGTCGACGTATTCCGTGATCGCGACACGGGCGGGGACGTCCTTCCTGAACATCAGCTCGTAGGCGCCCGCGCGCAGGATGGCGCGCAGCACGGCCTCGACGCGCTTGAGCGGCCACTTGGCGGCCAGGGCCGTGTCGACCTTCACGTCGATGGGCCGCTGCTCGCGCACGACGCCCTGGAGGATGTCACGGAAGAAGTCGAGGTCGGAGGGAGCCGCCTCGACGCCCTCGACCTCACGGCCGATCCAGAAGGCCTCGAACTCGGCGAGCGCGTCGACCACGCCCTTTCCGGAGACGTCCATCTGGTAGAGCGCCTGCACCGCCGCGAGCCGGGCGGCGGCGCGGGCGGCGGCGCGGTTGGGCTTCGTCGCGTCCTTGGCCATGGCTCAGGCCTCCCCGCGCAGGCGGCGCGCGACCGCGGCGAGCCCGAGCGCGGCGCGCGCGGCGCCCCCGCCCTTGTCCATCTCCGAGACCTTCGCGCGCGCCCACGCCTGCGCCTCGTCCTCCACCGTGAGGATGCCGTTGCCGAGCGGGATCGTGCGCGCGACCGAGAGGTCCATCAGCGCCCGCGCGCTCTCGAACGCGACGATGTCGAAATGCGCGGTCTCGCCGCGGATGACGCAGCCGAGCGTCACCACGGCCTCGTAGGGCCGGCCCGCGGCGGCGGCGGCGTCGAGGGCGATCGCGACGCAGGCGGGGATCTCCAGCGCGCCGTCGACGGTCAGCACGTCCGGCTCTGCGCGCGCCTCGAGGCAGGCCGCGCGGGCGCCTTCGAGCAGCGCGTCGGCGATGCCGTCGTAGTAGCGCGCCTCGACGACGAGGACGCGCGCCCCCGGAAGTGGCGCGTGCGGGCGGCTCTCGGCATGCGTGGCGACCATGGTGGGATGTCTCGTGCGGGGAATGACGGATCGGGCGCCTCAGTTAAGGGGCGCGGGCGGGAAGGGCAAGTGCGTGTCCGGGGTCAGCACATATGAGACGCGGCGGGGCTCCCGTCAGCTCAGGCCGAGAGGTACGCGGCGGGTGGTCTCCCGGCAAGGGCTCCGTGAGGTCTGTGGTGGTTGTAGAGATTCTGGAAGGCGTCGATGTGTGGGTTGAGGGCGTCGACGCCGGTGGGAAGGTCGTAGACGGCGTAGAATTCGTAGCGCCAGGCGGCGTTGCAGCGCTCGACGGCGCCGTTGAGCTTCGGGCTCTTGGGCGGGAGCTCGTAGAGGGCGAGCTTCTTGTCGGCGCAAGCCTTCTCGAACTCCGCCT
>NZ_AUBC01000037.1 GCF_000429045.1 Salinarimonas rosea DSM 21201 | reverse complement strand
CTCTCCCTCAGCGCCGCCGGCCAGCGTCGCCCGACGCGCTTCGCGGCGCCACGTGAACACCTGCTGCGGCGTCAGGCCATGACGGCGCGCAACCTCGGACACGACCGCGCCCGGCTCGAGCGTCTCGGCGACGATCCCGGCCTTCTCGTCCGCGCTCCAGCGCCGGCGCCCACCAGCGCCGTTGATCACCTCCAGCCGGCGCACCACGCGCGCCGGCTCGAGCGTAGGCTCAAGTCCAGACACAAAACGATCTCCGACCACTATCGGGACGAGAGCTTCGCTCATCAGCTCACGGCGAGGAAGGTGGGATGGAGACAGCGCTTACCAGGATGCCGGCAAGGTGGCCTTGAAGGTCGACGGCCACGCTCTTGCGCTTCCCTTCGCTGGCCGGCGTCAGGACGATCCTGTCGACGAGCGAGCGGATGATCTCGACGGCTTCCAGCCGGTGCTCTTCGTCGGCGAGCGCCGCATGCAGCCGCGCGACCTCACGCCGGTAATGCAGCGCCATGTTGGGATGGAGCAGAGCTACAGGTTCATCCTGCGCATCCAGCAACAGTTCCAGCTCTTCCTTGCGTGCTTCGAGAGAGGTGATCCGGTCCTTGACCTGCGCGCCGCCGACGCCGTCGAGGATGGCTGTAATTAGCCGGTCGATGTCGCGGGTGACCTTCGCCAGTTGAGCGCGATAGCCGGCGAGCGCCGAGGTGGCTTCGATCCGCAGCGCGTTCATGTGCCGCGTGTACTCCTCGCAGAAGAGGGCGAAGAGCTCCGGCTCCATGAGGTGCTCGCGGAGGCCGTCGAGAACGATTGCCTCCAGCTTCTCACGCTGCATGGTCTGGCGGTTATCGCAGGTGCCCTTGTTGCGCGCATTCGCGCAGCCGACACGAATGGCGTTGATGTTGACGACGCCGCCGCCGCAGACACCGCAGCTCACGAGGCCGGAGAAGAGATAGCGGGGCCGCTTGCGGTCCCAGAAATTCAGGCCGCTCGTGTCCCAGTCGGCTGCGTTCTCTTCCTGGCGCGCCTTGGCCGCTTGCCAGAGCTCATCGTCGACGATCCGCAGCTCAGGCACATCCTGGACGATCCACGCGGATTCGGGGTTCGGGCGTGAAACCCGCTTCCCCGTCTCCGGGTCCTTGATGTAGCGCAGCCTGTTCCAGACCAGCTTGCCGACATAGAGTTCGTTGTTGAGGATGCCGGTGCCGCGCTGGCGGTTGCCATGGATCGTAGACGGCCCCCAGCCGTGGCCGGAAGGGCCGGGAACGGCTTGCGCGTTCAGCTCCTTGGCGATCAGGCGCGGAGACTTGCCGGTCGCGTACTCGCTGAATATCCGCCGCACAATCGCGGCCTGCGCCTCATTGATCGTACGGTCGCCGCGCACGGGGCTGCCATCACTCTCGAACTTGCGCACCACGTCATAGCCGTAGGAGTTGCCGCCGCCCGATTTCCCGGCTTCGACCCGGCCGCGGATGCCGCGCCGCGTCTTGTCGGCGAGGTCTTTGAGGAAGATCGCGTTCATCGTGCCCTTAAGGCCGATGTGGAGATCGCCGACCTCGCCTTCCGAGAGGGTGAGGATCGACACGCCGGCAAAGCGCATGCGTTTATAGAAGCCGGCGATGTCTTCCTGGTCGCGCGACAGCCGGTCGAGCGATTCCGCGATCACGATCGTGAACTTCCCCCGCGTAGCGTCCTGCATGAGTTGCTGGATGCCGGGGCGGAGCAGGGACGCGCCCGACAGGCCGTGGTCGCTGTAGACGCTCGCGACTGCCCAGCCTTCGCGCTCGGCGCGTTCGCGGCAGATGCGGACCTGATCCTCGATCGAGGCGTCACGCTGCTGGTCGGAGGAGTAGCGGGCGTAGATCACGGCTTGAATCATCCGGTATTCCCCGTGCTCCCCGCACGCGGCTCCCTGACCTCTGTTTCCTTCGCGATGGCGCGATGATCGCGCTCTGCTGCACGTTTTGCAAGATACCGGACCAGGGCGGCGAGCTTCGGATCGAGGCGGGCCGCAGCGGAGGAGCGCGGAGCGGGGCCGCGCCGTCCGTCCTCCCTTTGTGTCCTGCCGCTTGCCATCGTCCTGCTCCAGCACGTCCTGTTCTCTCCTGCAGAGTGGCAGCGAGGACCCGCGCCGAATTGATCACGAGCTGGTCAAAGACGGAGGGAGGCGGCCTGAAACGGGCCGTGAGAGCTGGTTTCCGGGATCTGGAAGATGCAGGAAAGCCGGAGTTTGTGGTAGAATAGAAGTATATTTTTTTAATATTTTATGGAGAAAGGAATGAAACCGCCTCAGTTCATAGGAATAAGACAAGCCAAATATGTGCTTTCGCAGATGGGCATCGAATTATCTGACCGGCAGATGAAGCGCGCGGCGGAGAAGGACGCAAACGGAAACCGCAAGCTGCCGTTTTTCATCGATCCCATCGACGGACGCCTCAAGATTGAGAAAGGCGACCTTGTGAAGGCCTATACTAAGCTCAGAGTAGAAGCGCATAAAAACTTGCGCTGTCCTGATTTAAGTGATTCATTCAGGAATACTTAGATGAAATTGCATGTCAGACATAAGAAAACGGGTAGGTAAGAAAGGCACTACGTACCAGGTCCGATACCCAGACAGTACATCCAAATCGGGCTATTCCTACGGGACCTTCAACACCATGAAGGCGGCGCGCGCGTTCGTGGAGAGCGGGAAGGCGGCGGAAGCCGGCACTTCACCCGCCGCCCCGAAGGGGATGAGCGTTCCCGAAGCTACCGATATGTGGCTGCGTATTTGCGAGAAGGAGGGGCTGAACGGCCGCGAGCCCGTCAGCAGCTATACGCTGGAAAACTACGCATATCGTGCTCAGTTTATCAAAACCTACCCGTGGCCGAAGCTGACCACCGAACTTACCTCTCCGGACATAGTGGCGTTCCGATCCTGGCTTCTGGAGGGACGCATGAGCCGCGTCTTGGCCAGCAAGGTGCTGTCTTCTTTCCAGTCGGTGATGAAAGAGCTTTCTGTTCGAGGTCACATCCTCCAGAACGCGGCCGCCGGTATCTACATCCACTCCGACTCCCGCTATCACGAGCCGGTTTCGATACCCGGCAAGGCAGAAGTATCGGCGCTTCTGCGAGCGGCCGATGAGCTCGCCAATGCTCGGAACCAGACGATCGCTAAAGCCTGGCAGCGGTACCGTCCGATGCTGTATCTCGCCGCCGATTCAGGAATGCGGCCGCAGGAATATCTGGCGGTTGCACAGTCTGACTTCGATGAGCATGGCGTTCGGGTCAGCAGGGCTATTGACGGTAGTGGCAGGAAGTTGAGTGTTACCAAGACCCCCGCAGGGAGACGCTTCATCGATTTGAGCGATAGCACCCTCGCCATGGTTCGCCACTACGTCGAGAACCATGCTTCAGAAAACGACTACGATCTCGTATTCCCTGCCTCGAACGGCCGGTGGATGTGCCGGAAGAACTGGCAGCGAAGAGGCTTCAACGTCGCATGTGAACGCGCAGGCTTGGTGGAGATGGTCGACGAGAACGGAACGATGGTCGAGAGGCCAAAGTATCGACCGTACGATTTGCGCCATTTCTATGCGTCAATGCTGATCCAGAACGAAACCAACCTTAAGAGAATACAGACACTAATGGGGCATACGAACATCGAGACGACGATCAATGTCTATGGCCACCTACTCGAAGAAAAGCAGTGTCGTGTAAACGGCAAATCTGGCATAATCTCTGATTTGGTCTGAAACCTTGTGGCAAATCTGTGGCGCGAAACTGCTAATACGCGCAGTAAACAGCCATTTAATTTGCATGGGGTGCAAGGGGTCGGAGGTTCGAATCCTCTCGCTCCGACCATAGTCAAAACAATAGCTTAGATGGAGATCTGACGATCAAAACGGCCCTTCGGGGCCGTTTTTGCCACGAGCGGCCTGTCTCCTGTGAACCGCAGAAATCCGCCGTTCTCTCCCGCGCTCTTTTTTGGCCTGTGGCAAATTTGTGGCAAATCGGGAGCGCCAAACCAAGGCGCTCCCTTGCGTTACGGGCACGGGCCGTTTCGCCACATGATCGCCTTCCGGCGGTTGAGCTCGCACCGGATGTTCTCGAGCGATGCGAGGGCGTAGCGGTGCGCAGTCTCGTCCGGTGCGGATTGACCGAGATCGTGAGCGATCGCTCGGTAGAGGGCGAGTAGTTCGCCTTCCCGCATATGGACGAGATCCCTGGTTTCAATGAGCCGTGACATGGCTTTCCTCCTTTTGCTGGAGGCTCCGCCGATCGGAGCCTTCTTGCGGCAGGAGGGGCCGCCCGTGCGCTCGGCTTGCACCAAAGAGGCCGCAACGCATGTGGAGGAGCCCTGGCTTGTCAGGGCTTGCAAGGCGCAGAGCACAGGGCGGCACGCTCGACGCTATTGAAGGCACCGATCAAGGCGGATGCCGAATGCATTGGTTGGAAGCTCTACACGGCTGAAACACTCAGGAACTGTCCGTCGTGCTGAAGGCGCTAGAAGCCCGCGGCGCTGATCAGGTCATCGAGCTGGCCATCGGCGCCATCGAAGAAATTGCCGACCGCTTCCATAACCTCACGCAGGTTCTGCAGGTCGATCATCGTGTCCGGCAGGGCGATCAGGGCGCCATTGCGATCCTGTGAGTAGCGGAAGGCCAGCGCGTTCTGGTCGAGTTCGTGGAAGTCCTTGGTGATTTGTTCGACCACTGGGAGCGCGTCATCCTCTCCGCCGATCGAGACGATCGTCTTTCTTGCGAGCTGCCAGAGCTTCCAGAGGCCGTGATGCGCGATCTCCTCCGCTGAAACACCGGCTGACCGGCCGTAACGGAGGATGATCCATTTCATTGCGAGCTCGAGCCCGTGCCGGTAGTTGAACAGGATCGGGTAGACGAGGAAGTGCCGGTCGTGCGGGTCCTCTTCACACGCATCGATCAGGGCAGCGCCGGCGCGAAGGTAGCCATTCCAGATATGGACGTGGCGCGCGATCTCATCGCCTGAGAACTCGACTGCCCGGTCCCAGTCGCTCGCGCTCCGCAGCAGCCGGTCTCCCTTCTTTGGCCAGCGGTAGGAGCTGCCTTCCAGCAGGTCTGTGAAGCTCTTTTTCTTCCTGCTCATCGCGGCACCGGTCCCTGAATACACGGGCAGCATCCTTGCCGGCTGCCGCCTTGCCTCTATCCGTCCCGCCGCCTTTGCACGCGGTTCTTTCAGTCAATGACGCGAACTCTGGCCGAACGCGCCGTTCGGTCAATGCCCGGCCCGCACCAAGAGACCGTGTTGGGCATGACCGCCCGGCTCGGCCGTCCGGCCTTCGTCTCCTGCGTCACGAAAGAAACCCGTACGCAAAGGAGACAGATTATGGGCAAGGACAACAGCAACCGGCAGGACATCTACACCCGCATCACGAACCAGATCATCGCGGCGCTCGAGCAGGGGGTAAAGCCCTGGACACAGCCCTGGAACGCAGCTCACGCAGCGGGCCACGTATCCCGGCCGCTTCGCTTCAACGGCGAGCCTTACTCCGGGATCAACGTCCTGACCCTCTGGGCATCGGCGATGACCGGCGATCATGCCGCGCCGATCTGGATGACCTTCAAGCAGGCGCTGGCGCTCGGTGGCTGCGTGAGAAAAGGCGAGAAGGGCTCTCCCGTCGTCTACGCGAATGCCATCGTTCGCACCGAAACGGACGAGGCTACGGGCGAGGATACCGACAGGACCATCCCGTTCCTCAAGGCCTACACCGTTTTCAACGTGGAGCAGATCGACGGACTTCCGGCGCACTACTACGCACCGGCTTCAGCCGCGCAGAACCCCGAGGAGCGCGATGCGCGGGCAGAGGCCTTCTTCGCTGCGACCCGCGCCGATATCCGGCACGGCGGCGATTCCGCCTACTACAGCCCCACGCTGGACTACATCCAGATGCCGCCCTTCGAGGCGTTCCGCGACGCGCAAAGCTACTACGCGACCCTCGCGCATGAATGCACGCACTGGACGCGGCACAGCACGCGGCTGAACCGCGATTTCGGGCGCCAGCGCTTTGCCGATGAAGGCTACGCCCGCGAAGAGCTCGTTGCCGAGCTTGGCGCCGCGTTCCTATGCGCCGATCTGGGCCTCACACTCGAAGAGCGTCCGGACCATGCCAGCTACATCGACCACTGGCTCGCCGTCCTCAAGGAGGACAACCGCGCCGTCTTCGCAGCTGCCGCTCACGCGCAGCGCGCTGCCGACTACCTGGCCGGCCTGCAGCCGGACGCGCAGCGGGAGGCGGCCTGATGGCCGCCTCTTTCTCTTCGCGTTCCCGCCAGGCTCGCCGCAGGTTATCCTGCCGGCAAAAGGGAGGATTTCATGATCACCGTAGAGATCGAAGCTGAAACCGACGCGCAAGGCCGGGTGAACGGTCTTGCGCTTGCCCGCCAGATGATTGCCCGTGCTTACGGGCTCGTAGCGGGTAGTGCCGGGAGGGACGACGCGAAGACCCCGAAGCTGTTCAACGCCGTCTTGCTGCAGGCCTTAGATGATGTGCTTGAGAACGTCCCTGAGCCGGGCCTGCCCACGGGGGCGGCGAGCCGCGCCGAGACAGAGCGGCTGCTCGAAGTGTACCGCAGCTTTGCCGAGACGACGCATGCAAAGGAGCCGGTGTTCGAAGTTGGCGCGATGGTGAACCGGCAGCTCGCAACGATCGAGCGCTATCAGGAGACGTGCCGCGAAGCGCGAGAGTGCATCGAAACCCTCGCCATCGCCGCCGGCGTCGATGGCACGGAGAGCATGACCGAGCTCTTTTTCCGGATCGACCAGGCGGCTTACGAAGAGCCGGTTTCGCTTCTCCCTTTCCCGCGCGAAGAAGACCGCGCGGCCTTCCATAAGCGGCCTTCGGGTAGCGCGTAGCGGGACCTTAGCGGGCCGCTCCGGGCAGGCGCGGGAGGAAGCGGTCCGATCGGCGCGTGATATACTGAAAGCATTGGTGAGCAATGGTTTTCAGGAAGGAGATGGCCGATGAACATGCAGCGTTTTGATCTGGTGAAGGTGGAGGATTACGCCCACAAGGGCGCACGAAAGACCCGATCGTGGAAGGTCGGCAAGGCGCTCTCGATGCGGCGCGGCGGCTTCATGATCTTCGTGCCTGAAGGCATGGCCGTGTCCGGCCGCCTGATGATGGTGCCCGAGCAGGGCACGTTCGGCGAGATCGACCTGATCGAGGCTTACGCCAGCGCCGCCGAGGAATTCGGCGTGTAGGCGTTTACTCTTCGCCTTCCTCGTTCTGGAGCGAGGTCGCAGACCTAGCTCGTCCGGAACGGTGAGGAGGAAGAAGCTCCTTTGCTCCATGCTGCCTAAAGGCCGCTACGGGCCCAGCTGATTTCCCTTTTTCATGGCAGAGGCGTGAGGCAGGCGATTTCCGCCCCGGTATCCGATTTTTCAGTCCGCTGCCGGTTTCGATTGGCGATCCATAGCTCCCCCTTTGTGTTCAGGGCCGGCTCAAAGTTCACGCTCAAGATGACCGCAGGCGCCGTTCGCGCAACGGGATGCCCGCTCCTCCTCACTTCGTGAGCCGTGTTCCCCGTTCCCCGCAGGGCGGTGCGCGCCCGGCTCTGCCGTGCGGTCATTTTCCTTGGCGTTTCGAGCCAACCCAAACAAAGGAGAAAGATCATGGCCCGCAACTACACGAAGAACAGCGCCCCGAAACCCGAACCCAAAGGCCCGGACCTCGTCGCGTGGCACGTTGCCGAGAAAGGCGAGAAAGGCTTCTGGACCCGCATAGGGGCGGCCTGGGGCCACAAGGACGGCGAAGGGCTTACACTTCAGCTCGACCTTGTTCCGGTTACCGGCGGCCGCATAGTCCTTCGCCCGCCTGGAAAGCCTGAAGGCGAAGAGGGGCGCGACTAACGCGCTCCCTTCAGCTTCGAAGCGGCGTGGGCCTACGGGCCACGTCGCTTCGGCGTTTGAACGACATTATCATCATCCTTCCGGGATGCCCGGCCACGGCGCGAGGCAGTCCTGCCCGTCGACGAGCGCCTCTTCGCCGTCCGGCTCGAGCCGCGTGCCGGGCTTGGTGTGCGCCGGCCATTTCTCCACCACTTCGTAGCCATCGAGCGAGAGGTACCGGCACCGGAGGAGCTCGTGATCCCGCTCGCCTTCATCGGGAACGGTGACGCGCACGCTTGTCACTTCGTGCCCGAGATATATCCCCGGTTCCGGCCAGATCGCGAGTACGGCTATCGCGGCTACTGCGAGGCCGGCTATCGCTGCAAATGTTCGTTTCATGATTTCCTCCTGTCTGTGAGCGCGCGCAGCGGCGCAGGCAGCTTCTTTTGTGCAGGTCCCGAAAGCAGGCCGCGCTGCGGCGCGGACTGACCGGACACGGTCTCGCAGGGAGCCGTCTGGAAGCTCGTACCGCAGCCATCATGGCAGCCGAAGAGCCGTGCGCCGTGCGGCAGCTTGCGTGTTCTGCCGGCGCACACGTTCGATCCGCAGCCGCTGCAGATTGTGAAACCGTCATCATCGTCGCAGCAGGGGCAGCGCCAGCCGGACAGATCGAACTCCTTCGCAGGGAAGGAGCGATCTTTCTGGTGGTAGCCGCCAGAGCCGGCACCGCCCTCGGCTGCGCGTACCTCCGCTATGCGGTAACGCAGAGCAGGGCTTTCTCGCGTAAACCGGACGGAGAAGGGGTTGCCGGTAACGGCGCAGCGGAACTGGAGAACGCGTTCATCCACGAGCCCTGTCTTGCTTCGCAGCGCTTGCAGGCGTGCCGCGAAAGCATCGCCAGATATGTTGGGGCTGTTCATCACTTCCATCCTTTCTGCGTTCGTATCAGCGCACGCGCCTCGTTGAGCCTCGTCGCAAGGCCGTTTGGTCCGGCCCGGTCGGGATGGACCTGCTTCATCAGTTCGCGGTAGCGCGTCTCGAATGCGCTCTGGTCGCACCCTGCAGGCAGGCCGAAGAGGGCGAAGGCCTCTTCGAGACTGCCGGGCGCTTCCGGCGTGCTCTGCTGCTTTTCGCCATCATCTTCGCCGTAGAAGGCGCGCCGGAATTCAGCATAGCTGCCATAGGCCTGGTAGAATTCCTCGCGGTAGCGCTGCCGTAGTGCGCGCTCCTCCCGCAGCCTTGCGAGCCAGCTCTCGCAGGCAGTTTTCAGCGGAAGGAACGGCGCGCTCACAACGAGCGCCAGCACGCCTCCGGCCTTTCGGAGCAGGCTGGTCGCGACGGCTGCGCCGCGATCGAGTACGAGGTTGCCGCTAAACAGCGAAAGGCCTGCGATCAGGAACAGGGCGCGGAGCGCCGTTCCGATCACAAGGAAGCTGAGCCCGTAAAGAACGCCAAGAGCGATAAGGCGGAACGGGCCGAATGCATCGAGGAGCGTGGCGAGCTGCTCGCCAAGGCCGAGCCATTCGGCGAGCAGCCAGGGCGCCGTGATGGCAAGAAGGCCGAAAACGAGCCCGCCGGTCACATCCGGGAAGTCGGATTCCGAGCGAAGCGGTTTCATTCGTAGTACCTCCCGCGCCAGGTGATGAGAGGACAGTCGGCACGCCGGATGCCGGGCCATTTGAAGTAGATGCGCTTGCGCGCGAGCGGCGTCTGGTACTGGCAGACGATCGACTGCCCTTGCTCGTACCAGCCCGCCGAGACCTTCGCGCCGGGTTCTGCCAGGAGGAGCCCGGCAAGAGCCGCCGCGTATATGAGCGTCGGGGCCGGCCGCATGACCCAGCCGAGGACCCGGAAGGTGCTGCCCCACAGGCTGCGAAGAGGCGCTGTCCAGCGGAGTGGCGGCGTTCCGGCGCGGTAAGGGTTCGGATTGAACAGGCCGCGGAGCTCGGCACGTTCCCAGTAAGGCGTCTTGAGCAGGACCATGGGTTTTAGATTTTCGATCATGGCGATCTGCCTGTTCGCCGGCATGATGAGCACTTCGTCGGGCGTGATCAGCGGACGCCGCGCCTGGCCTGCCGACTTCTTCCCGTCGGCGCTCCTTGTCTCGGTCGCGACCGTTCCGGCGCCGCAAAGGTCGGAGATCTGCTTCGCAGTCTCGAGATCGGATGCCGCGAGCCACTGCTTGAACGAGGCGTTCGACAGGAAGCTCTGCCACTGATCGCTGTAGATTTGCTTGAGCTGATTGACGTCCTGGATGATTGGCCAGAGCCAAACCCGGAACTTGCGCAAGGTGGCAAGGCCGGTCGCGATCCGGTCCATCCGTTTCATCGCCGGGAACTCGTCGAGGACGAACAGCACCTTCTCACGGGCGAGCGGCGCGCGCTGCATTTCCCAGAGCGCAACGGCTATGGCGAGACGCGCGTAGGCGGCGTGCGTGTCGAGATACTGAAGCGGTATGACGATGGCAACGACGCCGCCCGGTATGCGGGCACCGGCTTTTTGTCCTTTCAGGATCGAGAAGTCCGCGTTTGATCTGGCAAGCGCCGCCTTCATGACAGGGTCGTCGAGAAAGTTCGTGTCCTGCTTCATCGTCGAGACGATGGCGGAGAACTCTTCCGGCGCCTGCTCCTTGCGCCGTATCATCTGGTTGGCTTCACCAGCGATCAGTCCGCCTGCAGCCATGTTTTCGGCCATGGCGGCGACGACGGCATCCCAGACATTCGCGTCCGCCGTGATGAAGCTACGCAGCGTGATGAGCGTGCGCCGTTCGGCAGGCTCAGTCGTGACGATGTGCATGATGAAGGCGCGGATGGCATTCTGCGCTTCATCCTTGAAAAACGCTGCGCTGCCGCCGTCCTTCGGGCCGCGCGAGACGATCATCTCGGCGATCAGCGCGGCATCGCTCGAGAAGGTATCCGCATCCGGATCGAGGATATCGAGAGGATTGTATTCGTGGGAGGGAAGCGACCACGGCGCCTCGCTATGCAGCTTCCATGGGTTGAGGATTTGTACCTCGTAGCCCTTGGCGCGCCAGGCCTTGCTGGCGATGGCGGCGTTCTCGCCGCCCGGATCGCACAGGAAGATGAAGGGGTGACGCAGCAGGTTCGGGATGATGGCGCAGGTGCCCTTGCCGCGACCTGTCGGTGCGATCGTCAGGATGTGGCCGTCGCCGTCATAGTGGACGGGCAGAAGCCCGGTCCAGTCACCGGCGATGAGGCCGCGGTTCCGGAAGAGGCCCTTCGCGCTCGCCGACCAGACCGGCAGCCAGCCGGCTGACCCAAAGGTCTTGTCAGCTTTCTTCGTGCGCCAGCGGATCAGCGCTGCGAGGGAGACACCGGCAAGAAGATATGGAATGATCGTGCTCATGACCGGAAGCATCGGTCAGAGCCCCGGAGAAGTCCTGGTCACGGGCTGGTCAGAATGAACGAGCGCACCTAAATGGCGGGAGCCGGTACTGCCGAGAAGAATCGCTTCGACCGCGAAGACCGGGAGCGTATTCGCGATGCACTCATCGCTTACATGGAGGCGCGCAGTATCGGCGTACCGACACTGCAGAAAGAAATCGCAATCGCCAATGGCCTGACCCTTGACCGGATACCGCTGAGCACGCTGCAGCGCTTCCTTTCGAGCACGCACCGGACGAACGATGCGTTCGTCCGCTTCTGTCATAGCTTCGCGGCGAGCCTGCCGGTCAGCGACGCGCCCGGCCGGCTCGCGGGTGAGCTCGGCCTGTTTTACGCGGCCGGCGATGCCGGCCGGTCCGATGCGGCGGAAGGCGCGCAGGCGCTCCTTCCTCCCCGGCTGCAGGGCTTTGCGAGCGAAGCCCTGCTTCGCAAAGGGCAGGCTGATGTGGTCCAGGTCGGACGGACGAAGATCGTGAAGATGGGCGCCGACAGGGCCAGCATCCTTTATTCCGAGCTGGAGCGGAGCGGGACGAGGCAGACCAACGCGGTCACCGAGCGCGTCTTCAACTGGGCGCTTTCCGGAGACAAAGCGGACGACCCCGACGTTTGCCGCGCCTATGAAGGCGCGGCCGTGGTCTCCGGAAGCTCTGCCTTCTTCGTGCTTCGCAACCTGCTGACCCGCGCGCCGCGCACTTACGTGCTGACGATCGGCGACGACGGCGTGATGGCAGGCCGCAGCGCGGAGCCTGTCGGCGTATTCGAGATGCCCCGATCGAGCGGGACGGTCGAGAGCGTGGCGGTCCGGTTCGTGCCGGCCGAAGCGGGAGCATAAGGCGGGTCATGGCGGATCAAAAGCGACCCGGCGGCCCCGCTTCGAAATCAGGTTCGAAAGGCGCGCAGGCGCAAAATATGAACCTGCTTCGCGCCGCCTATGATGCCGATCTCGCATCCGTAAGGCTGGCACTTGAAGCGGGCGCGGATGTCGACGCGCGGGACCCGGAGACGGGTCTGACCGCGCTCCATATTGCTGTCGGCATGAACAATCTGCCGCTTGCCCAGATGCTCGTTGAGTCTTGGTCTGCGGGGTTCATGCCGGATCATAGCGGGCGATGGCCAACGGTCGTCGCCGCACAGTGCCGGGTAAAAGATGCCCTTGCCGACTTCATCGTCAACGAGGAATCGGCGTGGCTCGATCGCAACGGATTGCGGTAGCAGGCGTTGACCTATAACGGTTTCTGACGGCTCTGTTCGGAGCAGTTCGGGGCGATCCGACCATTATCTGAGCGTACCGTTTCAGCCCGGCTCATATCCCGTGTATCATGGGGGTATGAAGATTACAGAGCTGTGCAAGATGTGCGCGGTCATACCGCGCCATCTTGGCAAGGGGGCTCAGGAGCCGCCCCCGTTGCATCCCCCGCTGGCTGTGCTGCGACTGCGCAGCACAGGAACCGTTCCGCCGGTTCATCACGGTTCCGCGCCTGGCTTTGAGGCCATGCGCGGCAAAAGGGAGACGTCGCTCTCCCCTTTGATCCCCATCGACCGGAAGGAGAATTCTCTCTCCCTCCGGCCACCCACCGACCAGGACCGGGAGACATCCTCTCTCCCCCTGGACCGGCCCATAGGCCAGCGTTTCGCCGCTGGACCGCGCCCGGTACTTGCGCGTCCCGGACCCACGCTTCGCCCGCCTTACCGAACATCCGGAGATATCCGCGATGGCACGTAAGACGAGCGGCACGGAGACGCGGCAACGCAAAGCGGTCCTGCAGGCCCGCTTCACTTTCGCCGAGGCGACCGCCATCCGGATCAACGCGGACCGCGCCGGGATGAGCGTTGGTGCCTATCTCCGCGCCGCCGTTCTGGAGACAGAGCCTCCCCGTGCCACCCGGCGGCCGACGGTCAACCACAAGGCGGTTGCCCGGCTGCTCGGAGAGCTTGGACGCGTCGCCGAGGCCTTCCGGCAGGCGGCTGATGCCGCCGATCAGCGCGAGTGTCACGCGCTGATCGATGCGGCGACCCGGGACCTCTCCGAGCTGCGCACGGTGTGCTTCGAGGCTCTCGGGCGCGAGCCGTGATCCTCAAGGGCAACCAGCGCTCAGGCGGGGAAGACCTCGCCAGCCATCTGATGAACATCTACGACAATGACGCGATGGAGCTGGCTTCGGTCCGTGGGACGATCGCGCAGGACCTGCACGGCGCCTTCGCCGAGTTCGAGGCGATGGCGACCGGCACCCGCTGCAAGCAATCCCTTTACAGCCTGTCGATCAATCCGTCCGAGCCGATGAGCCGCGCGCAGTACGAAACGGCCATCGAGCGGATAGAAGACAGGCTGGGCCTGAACGGGCAGCCGCGGGCCGTCGTCTTCCATGTCAAGGAAGGCCGCGAGCACTGCCACGTCGTCTGGTCGCGGATTGACACGGTCCAGATGAAGGCCGTCCAGCTCTCCCATGACCGGCAGAAACTGCGGTCGGTCGCGCAGGAGCTTGCGCAGGAGTTCGGGCACGAACTCCCGGACGGCCTTGCAAAGAACCGCGGCGCGCAGCGCTACGACCAGATCGATCAGGCGGTGAAGACGGCCGAGCTGGCACAGGCCGAGCTCTCTGGCCTCGATGCGACGCACCGCCGCGCCGAGATCACGGCCGCCTATGAGGGCAGCGATAGCGCGCAGTCCTTTGTCGATGCGCTCTGGGAGCGCGGCTATCAGCTCGCCCGCGGCGACAAGCGCGGTTTCGTCGTCGTCGACCGGGCCGGCCAGGTGCACAGCCTTGCCCGGCAGGTGAACGGCGCGCGGGCAAAGGACGTGCAGGCGCGGCTTTCCCCGCTCACGCCCGACGACCTCCCGACCGTCAAAGAGACCCGCGAGCGTATCCGGCAGGAGATCGAGGACGAGGCACTCGATCATCACCGCGCCCCGCACGTGAAGCGCTCGCCGGAAGAGCTGAAAGCCCGGCAGGCGGAGCGCCGCGGCAAGCTGCTCGCCGAGCGGCAAGAGCTCGAGCTACGGCAGCGTCAGGAGCGGATGAGCCTGCACACGGCGCAGAAGAAGGAAGCGGAGAGGCCATTCGCGCGGGCGGCGTCAGCTGTGCTGGCGCTGTTCGGCCGCGTGCCGGTGCTTCGCAGCGTGCTGGCGCCGCTTTACCGCAACACGAACCTCAACATGGCGGAGCGGCACCGGCTCGAGGAGGAGGCGCTCTCCCGCCGCTACGGCCGCGAAAACGCGAACCTCGTGCGCCGGGAGCAGGCGCTCGGCCGTGTCGAGGCGCGGGAGAACCGCTCGCTTGCCCGTGATCAACGGCGCGTCGCCCAGCATGAGGAGCTGCAGCAGCGAAAAGCAGCCGGTGAGAAGCTTGGCCAGGTCGCTGAAAACGCAGCGGACGTGACCCGGCCGCGTACGGACGAGCAGCCGAAGCAGAAGGCGGCCGACAAGCAGGCGGCGCGGCCGCGCCGGCCGCGTGGTTACGGGCTCCGGCGCGATCCATAAGAAAGCGCCGCCTGATGGCGGCGCTCGGCTGGTTCAGAAGAAGAGCGGAAGGATCAAGCCGGTAGCGACTCCGGCGAGATACCATTTCCACCACGGTATCGTGCGAACCGCGGGCTTGCTGGCGACCGGAGGCTTTGCCGGGCGGACGGGTAGAGAAGTCGGCCAGACGGGCAGAGGCGGAGGCGGGGCCGGTCGCGCCTTCTCGCGACGCCGTGCCTCTGCCGCGGCGGCCTTTTCCCGAGCACGTGCTTCAAGTGCGAGAGTGTTGGCGAGCGTTCCGGTTTGCATGCCGATCCTGCCGAGATAGTCCTGCATGATCAGGTCGCCGGTGGTATTGTCGGGGAAGTTCATTGTCCTGCTCCGTGTCCAGTGCTGATCTGGTCTCAGCATGACGGGGTGGATGGCCACCGTCCTGGTCACGAGCTGGTCATAATGGCTCCACCTGACATTCCCGCTTGCCCATCGAAGCCCCTTTGGGCATTATGCCCAAAATAGCTATTTTGGGCGCTCCGTTCTTGAAATCTATGTCAGCCAAGGATGCCAAGAACAGCTTCGGGATGCTGATCGACCTTGCGCGCGCGGAGCCCGTCACCATCGAGAAGCACGGCAGGCCGGTGGTCGTGGTGATGAGTGTGGAAGAGTACGAGCGCTTGTCGGACCGGCCGGTCGAGAAGCCGGACGACAAGCTGGCACCGAAAGAGAGCTAAGGGCAGGCCGTAGTGCCGTTGGGGGAAAAGTGGCGAAGAAGAGCGTTGAAATCCAGAACCTAAGCGGGTTCATCTGGTCCATAGCCGAGATTCTCCGGGGGGACTTCAAGCAGTCGGAGTACGGCAAGGTCATCCTTCCGTTCGTCGTGATGCGCCGCCTTGACTGCTTGCTCGAAGCATCGAAGGACGGCGTGCTCTCTGCAGCCGAGACGCTTCCGGAGGGCATCGACGACGCGACGCGCGACATGATCCTGTTCGGCGCAGTCGGTGACAATGTCCGCGTTTACAACCTTTCGCGTTTCACCTTCGATAAGTTGAAAGGTCAGGAACCGGCGCAGCTGCATTCGAATCTCGTCGACTACCTCACCAAGTTCTCCGCGAACGTGCGGGACATCTTCCTTGATAAATTCCTGTTCACCGACCAGCTCAAGCGCCTCAAGGACGGCGGCATATTGTGGCCGGTATTCGAGCGCTTCTGCGAAATCGACCTGCACCCGGACAAGGTCTCGAACGTCGAGATGGGATACCTGTTCGAGGAGCTCATCCGCCGATTTTCGGAAATCTCGAACGAGACGGCCGGTGAGCACTTCACCCCGCGTGAAGTGATCCGCCTAATCGTCGACCTGCTGATCGCGAATGATGACACCAAACTGACCGGCCGCGGCATTATCCGGCAGGTTTACGACCCGGCATGTGGCACCGGCGGCATGCTGGCCCTGACGGAAGAGGCACTCAAAGACTTCAACCCGTCTATCCGGGTCGAACTGTTTGGCCAAGAGCTCAATGGCGAGTCGTTCGGCATCTGCAAGTCCGACATGCTTGTCACGGGTCACGACCCCGAACAGATCGCTTTCGGCAACACGCTGACCCAGGACGCGCACAAGGGCAAACGTTTCCACTACATGCTTTCCAATCCTCCCTACGGCGTGGACTGGAAGAAGTATCAGGACCCGATCAAGACCGAGGCTGAGACGCTCGGCTTTGACGGGCGCTTCGGCGCGGGTACGCCGCGCATCTCCGACGGTCAGCTGCTCTTCCTGCAGCACATGATTTCGAAGATGCGCGATGACGAAGCCGGCTCGCGCATCGGTATCGTCATGAACGGCTCGCCGCTCTTTACGGGTGGGGCCGGGTCCGGCGAGAGCGAAATCCGCCGATGGATGCTGGAGAAGGACTGGGTCGAGGCGATCGTTGCTCTCCCGACCGACCTCTTCTACAACACCGGTATCCAGACCTATGTATGGCTTCTGACGAACCGAAAGCCGGAGAACCGCCGCGGCAAGGTCCAGCTGATTGACGCGTCGAGCGAACGGTTTTGGAGTTCGATGCGCAAGTCTCTCGGCTCCAAACGCCGAGAGATTCCTGACGAGGCGCGGGCCGAGATCGTCCGGATTTACGCCGGCATGCTCAACGGCAACGGGGAGTATGGAGAGTTCTCCAAAATCTTCGACACCGCCGACTTCGGCTACCGCGAAATACGGGTCGAGCGGCCATTGCGGCTTAACTTCCAAGCGAGCCAGGAGCGCATTGCCCGGCTGCGCGATGAGAAGGTAATTCAAAGACTCTCCGAGGACGAGCGTGAAGAGATTGAGGTCGTGCTGCTCGGCATGGGCGAGACGTTGTTCAAGAATCGCGACGCTTTTGAGAAGGCGCTGAACAAGGCGCTCAAGGCCAAAGGCGTTAAGATCGGCGCGCCTGCACGCAAGACGATTTTGTCCGCACTTTCCGAGCGGGACGAGGAGGCGGACATCTGCACCGACAAAGATGGGAATCCGGAGCCGGACATGGAGCTCCGCGATCACGAGCTGGTGCCACTGAAAGAGGACTGGCGCGACTATTTCGCGCGTGACGTCACCCCCTTTGTGCCGGGCGCCTGGGTGGATGAGAGCTATCGTGATGCCCGCGACGGTGAGATTGGCCGCGTTGGATTTGAGATCAATTTCAACCGCTATTTCTACCGCTACGTGCCGCCGCGCCCACTGGAGGAGATCGACGCCGAGTTGAGGGCGCTCGAGGCTGAAATCGCTGGGCTTCTGAAGGAGGTGGCGGCGTGACCGGACGTATCATCGACAGTTTTCCGCAAACGAGGCAATTGCCAGTTCGTGCGGTCAGACTGGGCCTAAGGGCACGCATATTTTCCGGGGGAACGCCAGACAAGAGCAATCTTGATTTCTGGACTGACGGAGATCTGCCTTGGATTGGATCGGGTGAAGTAAACCAAAAAACTATAACTGTCCCTACCGCCTACATTACCAGAGAAGCCGTTCGCGGAAGCGCGACAAGGCTATTTCCCGCTATGACCGTCGCGATGGCTTTGGCTGGACAGGGTAAGACCAAAGCGATGGTCGCAACTATGGGTACCGCCGCGTATGGCAACCAATCTCTTGCCTGCATTGCAGACTACGACGGAGATAGTAAGTTTTTGTTTTGGTGGCTAACCAGCCTCTACCGTGAAATTAGAGGTCTTTCTAGTCAGGACACACGTGACGGCCTTAACCAAGCTATGGTTGGGCAAATTCCCGTGCCAGACTTTGAGCTCGAAACACAGAGAGCCATCGCAAGCTTTCTCGACCACGAGACTGCTCGTATCGACCAGTTGATCGAGAAAAAATTACGTCTGGTAGAGCTTCTTGTAGCGAAACAGGAGACTTATCGCGATACGGCTGTCTGCAAGGGGCTGGTTGAGCAGGTGCTGTACAAGGAAAGCGGTGTCGATTGGTTCGGCCAAGTTCCTGAACACTGGGCGGTTTGCAGGTTCAATCGGTTGATTTCTTCCAAGGTGGATTATCGTGGACGCACTCCGGAAAAGGTCGATGATGGGGTTTTTTTGGTCACTGCCCGAAACATTCGGCCGGGTAAGATTGATTACGAGCGATCTCAGGAGTTCACGACCCAAGAAGATTGGGACAAGCTGAGCGCTCGTGGGAAGCCGAGCATTGGTGATGTGCTTTTTACCACCGAAGCGCCGTTGGGAAACGTTGCCCAAGTCGATCGCACCGATGTGGCATATGCGCAGAGGATAATGAAATTCAGAGCTAATGAAAGACTCGTCTCCAATAACTTCCTTGCCGAACTTATGATGTCGGCATCGTTTCAACGGTCCCTAAATCTTTATGCGTCCGGCTCTACGGCCTCTGGAATTAAGAGTGAGCGCTTCGCCCATCTTTTCGGGCTTATTCCTCCTCCGGATGAGCAAGAAGAAATCGTCCGCGCGATCAGAGAGCACATCAAGCGCGTGGACGCTGTAATCGAACCTCTTCAGCGATCCATCGATCGCTCTCGCGAGTTCCGTTCGGCGCTGATCACCGCAGCTGTAACCGGCCAGATCAATGTGGCGAGCTGGTGCAAGCGGGGTGAGACCGATCGCCGTCTTGATCAGATTCAGGAGGCGATGAGCGCATGAGGGAGATACTTGGCAAGGCGAAGACGGTTCGCGAGCTCCTGAAGGGGGTGAAGTACTCGATTGATTACTATCAGCGCGAGTACAAGTGGGGCGAGAAGCAGGCCTCGGAGCTGATTGATGACCTGACAGGCAAATTCCTGGAGGAGTACCAGCCGGGACATGCGCGCAAGCAGGTGGCGGAGTATCCGCACTACTTTCTCGGCTCGATCATCATCAGCAAGAAGGACAGCGCGAGCTACATCGTCGATGGGCAGCAGCGTCTCACGAGCCTGAGTCTGCTCTTGATCCTGCTGCGCAACCTGCAGCGCGGGCGCGCCGATCAGGTCAATATCGACGAGCTGATCGTCTCGGAGAAGTTCGGCGACAAGTCGTTCAACCTCGACGTCGATGAGCGCAACCCGTGCATGGAAGCGCTCTTTGAAGGAACACCATTCGATCCTTCGGACCGGTCGGAATCGGTCCAGAACCTCTTTGCCCGGTATCAGGATATGGAGGCTGCGTGGCCGGAGGAGCTACGGGAAGAGGCGCTGCCGTACTTCATCGACTGGCTGCTCGAGAATGTGCACCTCGTCGAGATCACCGCCTACTCGGATGATGACGCCTACACCATCTTCGAGACGATGAATGACCGCGGGCTCTCGCTGAGCCCGACGGACATGCTCAAAGGCTACCTGCTCGCGAACATCGATGAGAAGAAGCGCATCTCCGCCAATCAGCGATGGCGCGACCGGATATTGGAGCTGAACGAGGCCGGAAAGGAAGTCGAGGCGGACTGCTTCAAGGCGTGGCTGCGCAGCCAGTACGCGACGAAGATACGTGAGCGCAAGAAGGGCGCGAAGCCCGAGGATTTCGACCGCATCGGCACGGAATTTCATCGCTGGCTGCGCGATGCCAGCGCGTCTGTCGGGCTGAAGAGCACGGAGGATTTCTTCCGGTTCATCGACCGGGATTTTGATTTTTACGCGAAGCAGTATCTGCGGCTGATGGAGGCCTCCCGGCAGCGTGTGAAGGGGCTGGAGCACGTCCAGTACAACGCGCAGCACGGCTTCACCCTGCAGTACATGCTGATCCTTGCGCCGCTGAAGCCGGATGACGACCCGGCAATCGTCGATGCCAAAATCAGGATCGTTGCGCGCTTCGTCGATGTGCTGCTCGCCTGGCGCCTCTGGAACTTCCGCAGCATCGCCTATTCGACGATGCAGTACGCGATGTTCCTGGTCATGCGGGACATCCGCGGGCTTGAGGCGGGACCGCTCGCTGAGCGGCTGGTTAAGCAGCTGCAGGACGAGACGGAGAAATTCGCCAGCAACGAACGGCTGCGCGTCCATCAGCAGAACCGCTACGCGATCCACCGGTTACTGGCGCGCCTAACCGACTATGTCGAGACCCAGTCGGGGCAGAGCTCCCGCTATCAGGAGTACATTGCCGACGGGCCGGGTCGTTATGAAGTCGAGCATATCTGGGCTGACCATCCCGAGCGGCACACGGACGAGTTCTCCCATCCTTCCGACTTCGCTGAGCACCGCAACCGGATCGGCGGGCTGCTGCTGCTGCCAAAATCCTTCAATGCCAGCTACGGCGATCTTCCCTATGGAGAGAAGCTGAAGCACTACCGGACGCAGAACCTGCTCGCGCATTCGCTCCACCCGGACTGTTACACCCACAACCCGGGTTTCCTGCGCTTGGTGAACGAAGGCGAGCTGCCGTTCCGGGCGCATCCGGAGTTCAAGAAGGCGGACATTGAGGAGCGCGGGCAGCTTTACAGAATGCTGGCCGAACGAGTGTGGGACCCGGCGGCGCTGCTGAGCGAGGTCCCGCAATGAACGAGCAGAGCACGCGCAGCGGCGCATCCATTCACAAAGAGATCGTGCTTGAAGATCACTTGGTCAGCCAGCTGATCGCGGGCCAGGGATATGTGCTGCGCGCGCCGGAGAGTCTTGACCGGGCTTCCGCCCTCGACCCCGAGTTCGTGGTGCGGTTCCTGCGGGATACGCAGCCAGACGAGTGGGCAAAGCTCGAGGCGCATTACTCGGGTTCGGCAGAGGCCGAGCTGTTCAAGAATCTCGAGAAGGCGCTGAAGACCCGTTCGACGCTCGACGTGCTGCGAACGGGCATCAAAATGATTCCCGGCATCAAATTCTCGCTTTGCTACTTCCGGCCGGCGAGCGCGCTGGAGCCGAAGCGGGTTCAGGAGTACGAGGCCAACATCCTGTCCGTCATGCGGCAGGTGCGCTACAGCCTCAAATCAGAGAACGCGATCGACGTGGTGCTGTTCGTGAACGGCATCCCGGTCGCAACGCTCGAGATCAAGAACCTCCTGACCGGCTCGACGTTCAGGCATGCCGAGCGGCAGTACCGGTCCGACCGCTCGCCTGCGGGCGAGCCGCTGCTGACCTTCAAACGTGGGGCGCTCGTTCACTTCGCGCTCGATGAGGACAATGTCTCGATGACGACCCGCCTTGCCAATGGCAAGACGCGCTTTTTGCCGTTCAACCGCGGCCGGAGCGGGGGCGCCGGTAACGAGGAGATCGAGGACGAGTTCCGGGTGGCCTACCTGTACCGCGATGGCGAATGGGGGAAGGCGATCTTCTCGCGGGAAGTCCTGCTCGATGTGATCGGGCGCTTCATGCACCTGGAGAGCAATGAGCGGGAGGAGACGATGATCTTCCCGCGGTTCCAGCAGCTCGACGCCGTGCGCCGGATCATGGCGCACGCGCGGACATTCGGGCCGGGGCACAACTACCTGATCCAGCACTCCGCAGGCTCCGGAAAATCGAACACCATCGGCTGGGCCGCGCACCACGCCATCAACCTGCACGACGAGAACGACCAGCAGGTATTCAACACCGCGATCATCGTAACGGACCGGATCGTGCTCGACCGGCAGCTCCAGAACACGGTTGCGCAGTTCGAGCAGACGCAGGGCGTGGTTAAGAAGATCGATGGCACATCGCGCCAGCTTAAAGACGCGATCGCCAAGGGTGCCCGCATCATCGTCACCACCATTCAGAAATTCTCGACAGAGCACCTGAAAGAGATTTCAGGGCAGGGGAAACGGCGGTTTGCCGTCATTGTCGACGAGGCGCATGGCAGCCAGTCCGGCAAGTCCGCTCAGGCGATGACGGAAGCGCTGACCCGCGAGGCGACTTCGAGCGATGACATCGAGGACATCATCGCCGAGTACCAGAAGCAGCGCGGACCGCAGGCGAATATCAGCTTCTTTGCATTCACCGCGACGCCGCGGAACGTGACGCTGGAGCGGTTTGGCGTGAAAGGGGCGGATGGCCTGCCGCACCCGTTCCATCTCTACTCGATGCGGCAGGCGATCGAGGAAGGCTTCATTCTGGACGTGCTCCAGAACTACATGACCTACAAGGCGTACTACCAGCTCGAGAAAGCGATCGAGGACGACCCGGAACTTAGCGGTCGGCGCGGCCAGCGTAGCGTTGCCCGGTTCGCCTCCCTGCATCCCACGGCCATAGGGCAGAAGGTCGAAGTGATCGTCGAGCACTTCCGCCGGCACGTCATGGGCGAGCTCGGCGGGCAGGCGAAGGCGATGATCGTGACGCAGAGCCGCGAGCATGCGCTGCGCTATTACTTCGGCGTGCGGGACTACATCAAATCGAGGGGCTACGCGGAACTGAAGGCGCTTGTCGCGTTCTCCGGCGACCTGAAGGTGGACGGCGAGACCTACACCGAAGCCGAGGTCAACGGCTTCGCCGAGACCGAGTTGCCGGGGCGCTTTGACGGGTTCAAGCCCGACGGCACGCCTTACCCCGACATCTACCAAATCCTGATCGTCGCGGAGAAGTACCAGACAGGCTTCGACCAGCCGAAGCTCTGCGCGATGTATATCGACCGTAAGCTTGCGGGCCTGCAGGCCGTGCAGACGCTCTCGCGCCTGAACCGGACGAAGGCTGGAAAGGAGCGGACCTACATCCTCGATTTTCAGAACACCATGGAGGACATTCAGGCGGCGTTCCGGCCGTACTTTGAGGCGACGAGCCTTGAGGCGATGTCCGACCCGAACCAGGTTTACGAGCTCGAAGGGCGGCTGCTGCAGTTCGGCTATCTCGACAAGGCCGAGATCGAGCGGTTTGCCGAAACCTTCTACAAAGGCCCGCTCGATAGCAGCGACCGCGCAAGGCTTGAAGGGCTTGTCCGTCACGCGGTGGCGCGGTTCGAGGCGGAGGATGACGACGGCCAGCAGGAGGAGTTCCGGCAACTGCTTCGGAGCTATATGCGCTTCTACAGCTTCGTCGCGCAGGTCATCCGGCTCGAGGATACCTGGCTGGAAAAACTCTATTCCTATGCGTCGTGGCTTTCGCGCCTGCTGCCGAACCGGCAGCTGCCGCCCGAGATAGAGATCACGGACGAGATGCTCCGCCTTCAGGCCTTCAAGGTCGTGCAGAAGGAAGAGGGCAGCGCCGCGCTGTCGCCGGGCCAGAGCGATCCGCTGCAGGCGATCAGCGGCTTTGGCGCCAATCCCTACACCGAAGACGAGAGACGCGAGCTTTCCGAGATCGTGAAGGCCTTCAATGACCGTCACGGCACCGAGTTCACCGAAGCCGACATGATCCGCTTCGAGCAGGTCACCCACGAGGTCCTCACCGAGGACATGACCGAGATGCTCCGCAACAATCCCCCAGATGTCGTCTATGCCGCCTTCCGGGATGCCTTCTTTCAGGGCGCGATCCGGATGTTCCAGCGTGACAACGAGATGCGGAACATCGTGCTGACGGATGCGCAGGCCCGCGAGCAGGCGACAAGGCATTTTTTCAACAGAGCTTTACGCGAGACGCGCGAACAAGCTCCTTAGAACATCCCGGGGGACGCAATGCCGATCGATTTTTCAGACATGCTGGATGACGAAAGCGAGGAGGTACTTCACCCTCGCGACATTTTCTTCACGCTTGATCGTGCCCCTGGCTTCTCCTTTCCTCGCGATATCCAGACCGAGGTCATGAACCGATGGTTCAACGAAAGAGAGAAGAAGGACAGCGTCATCAAGCTCAACGTGGGCAGCGGGAAGACCTTGGTCGGCCTGCTACTTCTCCAAAGCTCACTAAACGAAGGCAAAGGGCCGGCGCTTTACGTTGCCCCTGACCGGCAGCTAGCTCAGCAGGTGATCCGGGAGGCCGAAGCATTGGGTCTGGAGGTGACGGATGACCCACGAGACGCCGACTATGCCGCGGGAGAGAAAATTTGCGTTATCAACGTTTACAAGCTCTTCAATGGTCGCTCTGTCTTCGGTGTCGGTGCGGCCAAGATCGACATCGGAACAGCGATAATCGATGACGCTCATGCGTGCGTGGCGACCATCGCGGATCAGTTCAGGATCAGCCTCCCGAATAGCCACGGGGCGTACCACGACATTCTGCGGGCTCTCTCCGAGGACCTTCGAGCTTACAACGAGGCTCGTTTTCTAGAGATCGAAGCCGGAGACCCAAGGGCGCATGTCGAAGTCCCGTTCTGGTCGTGGCAGGCCCGCCATTCCGAAATTTTGAAGGCGCTTCACGCGCACAGCTGTACAGACGATCTACAATTCATCTATCCATTGCTGAAGGAAATTCTGCGTCAGTGCCGATGCGTGATCGGTGGTCAGCGGCTTGAGATCGAACCGTATTATCCTGCAACCGATTTGATTCAATCGTTTCGGAGGGCGAAGAGGCGAATATACATGACGGCCACGCTGGCGGATGACAGCGTGCTGGTTACGCACTTTGGAGCTGATCCGAATACGATCGCTAAGCCGATTGTGCCTTCGTCATCGCAGTCGATGGGGGAGCGCATGATACTGATGCCGCAAGAGCTGAACTCAGACCTCACGACGAGCGATGTTCGCCAGTTGCTCGGAGACTTGTCCGAAACAGTTAACGTCGTAGTTATCGTTCCATCAAAGCCGGCATCGGAAGAATGGGAAGATGTGGCAGATCAGGTGCTTGTAGGCGACAAGGTCGTCGATGGCATCAACAAGCTCCGGAGCGGCCATGTCGGTCTGACTGTCCTTGTAAATCGCTACGACGGTATCGACCTCCCCGGCGACGCTTGCCGTGTTTTAGCTATCGCAGACCTTCCGGAAGTTAATTCATACGCTGACCTTGTGGACAGCGAAGTGCTAAGTGGTTCAGCCGTCAACCTACGGAGACAGGTTGAGCGCATTGAGCAAGGAATGGGGCGGGGCGTGAGGTCCAATGATGACTACTGCGCCGTACTGCTGCTTGGGGCGAAGCTAACAACCCGAATCAGGTCGCCGGAGGGGCAGGCGATGCTGACTCCAGCCACCAAGGCGCAGCTGGAACTGTCGCGCCGAATTGCTCGACGCCTTACAAGTCCTTCGATCGAGGAGATAAAGGAAGTCATCTTGCAGTGCCTTGGCCGAGACGCTGACTGGATCAAGATCAGCAAGAAAGTTCTTGTCAGCTTGAAAGCTGATGACGAGCTGCGTCTTGACCCGGCCAAAGTCGCACTTCGAGGCGCCTTTGACTGTGCGCGATCCAACCAGGATAAGAACGCCATTGACCTTTTGGACCGTGCCATCGACGAAACGACCGACGAGCAGGTGAAAGCGTGGCTTCTTTCGCGAAAAGCTGCTTTCCAGCACCCGATGGATGCGGAGGGCGCGCAGAGGACATTGCTTGCAGCTCATTCAATGGAGCCACGGGTCACAAAACCCCTTCATGGCGCGAGTTACAAGAAACTAGCGCCAGCTACCGGCCAGCAAGCCGCAACCCTTATCGCAAACCATCAAAGCCGTTTCATGGACTCAACGGCGATGAAGCTCTTCGCCAACGAACTTTGTCACGACCTGCAATTCCAGCCGGACACGGCGGATAAGTTTGAGGCAGCTGTCAACGATCTTGCCTGGTTCATTGGCATCCGAGGTCAGAGGCCTGAGAAGGAATATAAGGAAGGTCCGGACAACCTTTGGGCGCTGCCGAATGGCACCTTCCTCGTTATCGAATGCAAGAACGGAGTGACTGCAGAGAGCGGGGTCGCCAAAAAAGATGCCGGACAGCTCGGTCAATCTATTGCGTGGTTCAAAAACCGCTATCCAGCTTCTGTAGCTGTTCCGGTCATGATCCACCCGGACCGAACGCTTGGCCAAGGAGCAAGCGGGATCGAGAACATGCGGCTGATCGGTCCTACGCATCTCGGAAAGCTGCGAAAGAACCTTCAGACTTTCGCAACCCAGCTTGTCGACCCGGATGTGGCGGCGAATGCCACCGAGGTAGCAAGAAGGTTAGTGCAGTTTGAGCTTAGTGCCGATGCATTCATAAGTTCATTCTCCGCGACTCCAAAGTAGATAAAGAGGAAAACCAAGCAGTCGTGCGCAAAAATCGGACTTCGTGCTTAGGAATACCGAGCCAATCGCTCAGTATTACATAAGAAAGCGATTTGTCATTAAGCGCGTCAGGTGATAATCTAGAGGGATATGCGCCGGTGCCGATTTGCTGTAAAAAGTCATGGCCGGCCACGCTGGCACTCGGAGCCGGCTAGAGTAGGGAAGATGACCGCGTCGAAGCACCTCATAGCCTTGTTGCGCAGCCATATCGATGGCGACAACGAGCAGTTTCTGTCCGTAGCGATGCAGGTCGCTGCGCATGAGGCGCGGCTTGGCCATGGCACGCTTGCGCAGCAGCTGCGCGACATTGTCGACGAGGCGCGCATGCGCAAGGCTACAAGGAGCAACCGGCCTGTGCCGCTTGCCCAGCCGAAAGGCGATCTCGCGGCGCTGATCTCCGCCAGCTACTCGGACACGCGGCTTTCGAGCATGGTGTTGCCGGAGGCGCTGTCGCAGCGCCTGAAGCGGATCATCACCGAGCAGCGTCAGCATCACCGTCTGCTGGAGCACGGGCTACGGCCGCGGCGTAAAATTCTGCTCGTTGGACCGCCCGGTTCCGGGAAAACAATGACCGCGGCAGCGCTCGCGGGCGAACTGACGCTGCCGCTCTTCACGGTGGTGTTCGAGTCGCTGATCACGCGCTTTATGGGCGAGACGGCCTCGAAGCTGCGCCAGGTGTTCGACGCTATGGCCGAGACGCGCGGCGTCTACTTCTTCGACGAATTCGATGCAATCGGCGCCCGAAGGGCCGAGCGGAATGATGTTGGTGAAATACGGCGCGTGCTGAATTCGTTTCTCCAGTTTTTGGAAAAGGATGACACGGACAGCCTGATCATCGCAGCGACCAATCACCCGGAGCTGCTCGATCCAGCGCTTTTCCGCCGGTTCGATGACATCATTCATTATGGTCTGCCGGACCCCGATATTTCGGGCGGTATTCTGAAAGCGCGGCTCTCAGGCTTTGACACCAAAGGCATGCGCTGGAAGGAAATCATTGAAGCAAGCGCAGGGCTCAGCCAGGCGGAGATTGCGCGGGCCGCAGAGGAGGCTGCCAAGCGCGCCATTCTTGACGATCGCACAACAGTGACGCGGCAGGACCTTCTGGCAGCGATCAGCGAACGAAAAACATCAACCTCGCACTAAAAGGCGCTGATTATGGCCGACAACGAACAGCGCCAGCTTCCGCACGTCTATCTTTCAGGGCATGGAGACAGGGAGGATTTTACCTCGCCCCGCAGCGGCGGCGGTAGCGGCGGCTTGCCGCCGCGCGATCGCGCGGAACATGCAAAGCATCTCGAGGATATGCTCACGACGGCTGTCGCTGCGGCCGAAGAGCAGATTGCAGCCCGCGATCCGGCGGTCGCGGCAGGCAAGCCGGGTTTCTATCTCGAGATTGAGGTTCCGCGCAGCCAGCAGGCCGTACTCGACAACCTCGAGTACCGGCGCGGCGAGGACCGCATCGAACTCGTTGCGGCCAAGCCCTCGCGTGAGAACCCGGATATCATTCAGGCAACCGTGTTCGTCCCGGAATCAAAGCGCGAGTATTATCTCGGCAAGGTGCGGACTTATGCCGAAGAGGACAATGTCCGCTACGAGAAGGATGAGAACGGCAATAACCGCCTCGATGAGAACGGGAACCCGGTTGAGAAATCGCGCCGCCCGAAGAACGAGGCTCTGGTAGCCTCCATCGAGGCAGCGCGGCTCGCGCAGGCGGCTTCCCTGTACACCGACGACCAGCGTCTGTTTCCTCAAGCGGGGCAGGAAGCCTGGTGGGAAATCTGGCTGCGAACCGAGGCGCATGCCACTTTCACGCACGCAGCGGCAGCGCTCAACATTCCTGTCAAAGAGCATAGGGTCACCTTCGCAGAACGTGAGGTCCTGCTGGCGCGTGCAACGCCGGAGGTGCTTGGCCGCATCATCGCAAACACCGACGCTATCGCCGAGCTGCGCCTTGCCCGCGATACGCCCGCGGTGTTCATGGAGATGGACGGGGGGGAGCAGACAGAATGGTCAGACGAGCTGGTCGATCGCCTCGTCTTGCCGGACGGCAATGCGCCCGCCGTTTGCATCCTTGATAGCGGCAGCACGATCCGGCATCCGCTGATCACGCAGGCGCTTGACCCGCAGGACCATCAGGCCTGGCGTGCGGACTGGAACGCTGAGGATGTCGGCGCGCAGTGGCGCGGCCACGGTACGCAAATGAGCGGCATCGCACTATACGGTGATCTCACGGACGCGATCGTCGGCAACGGGCCGCTCGAGCTCTTTCATCGCCTCGAGTCGGTGAAGATACTACCGGACCACGGGGCGAACGATCCCGATCTTTACGGGCATATAACCGCGGCGGCCATGGCGCGGGCCGAGGTGCAGGCGCCTGACAGGCGCCGTGCCTTCTGCCTTGCCGTGACGAGTGATGGGGATTACTGGCGTGGCCGCCCGTCATCATGGTCTGCGAAGATCGATGATCTCGCCTATGGCGAGGGAACCGATCAGCGCCTCATCGTGATCTCCGCCGGGAACATTGGCTCCTATTATCCTGCCACTGAATATCTCGACCAGAATGATGTGTCAGGCATCGAAAGCCCGGCGCAGGCGTGGAACGCGATAACTGTCGGCGCGATGACCGAGAAATGCACCATCACGGATGTGACCTTCGCGGGGTGGCAGGTGATGGCGCCCGCCGGCGATCTTGCTCCGTGCAGCCGCACTTCCGTCCCTTGGCACCAGGAATGGCCGATCAAACCGGATGTCGTCTTCGAGGGCGGCAATCATGGCATCGATCCGGCTACCGGGAGCGGTGACCATCTTGATGATCTCGCCTTGCTGACAACCTTCAACCGGCCGGAGGAGCGGGCCTTCACCGTTACCGGGGACACGAGCGCCGCTACGGCTGCCGTCTCCCGTATTGCAGCCATCGTTCTCGCGGATCAACCGGAGCTGTGGCCCGAGACCATTCGCGGGCTCATCGTACATTCGGCCCGCTGGACGCCCGCTATGCTTGCCTGTCTGCCGGCCAATCCCATCCAGTCAAACCAGCGTCTCCTGCTACGCCGCTACGGGTACGGCCAGCCCGATCTCGGAAGAGCGCTGCGGAGCCTGAGCAATGACGTCACGCTCGTGATCGAGTCAGAGCTGCAGCCCTATGAGGCCGAAGGCTCGTCCGTGAAGAGTCGGGACATGATGCTTCATGATCTGCCCTGGCCGGCTGATGCGCTCGGTGCGCTCGGCGAAGCGATGGTCGAGATGCGCGTCACGCTCAGCTATTTCATAGAGCCCAATCCGGGCGAGCGCGGCTGGACGCGCCGCCACCGCTATGCCGGTCATGGCCTGCGCTTTGCCGTGAAGCGGGCAGAGGAGAGCTTCGATAGGTTCCGCCGGCGCGTGAACGCGGCCGCTCGCGACGAAGACGAGCAGGTGGCCGGAGGCGGGAACGACGATGGCTGGGTACTCGGGCCGCGGCTGCGGGATCGCGGTTCCCTTCACGCGGACATCTGGCGGGGTACGGCGGCCGACCTGGCGAACCGGAACGGCATTGGTATCTACCCGGTCGGCGGCTGGTGGCGCGAAAAGCCGAAGCTCGAGCGCGCAAATCGCACCGTCCGCTACGCGCTGATCGTTACGCTAAGGGCCGAAGCTGACGTCAATCTTCATGCCGAGATTATGAACGAGGTCGGGATCGAGGTTGATATCGATACGGGAGGCGCTTGAGCCCGGTCGCAGCAGATATTGAGGAGCTGAAGAGGATGACGGGGGAACGCGCAGCATTGTTACTCAAGCTCAAGGCGCTCAAGCCGGAGCTGACCGCGCGGCTGAAGCTGTCGGACTTGCGGGCGTTCGATCCGGTCGCGATCGGCATGGCAGGGCCGGACAGTATCGGCGTGCTGGTCGCTTACGCGGAAACACCCAGCCTGTTCGATATCTCCGCCTTGCAGAACGAGCTGGAGAGCAGCCTCGATGCAAAAGTCCACCTGGCTGTTGATGGGATGATCGAGCCTGCCTGGGAAAGCCGCATTCGTCGGGCTGCCATGGACATCTGACTGCCCGCCGTTCCGTGCAGTTATTCTATTGTTCGCATCTGAATCTGATTTCTATTCCAGGCGCGTCCGGCAACTGCTTGAGGCGGCGTGGTGACGCTATGCCGGACCGGGCTCTAGGCGCAGGAATGCGCCCGGAGCTTCTGCCCCCCCGTGCGGGCAGCGATCTCCGCCCATCCGGGTGACGATCCCTCGCGCTGAGACCGGTCAGCGCTTCGCGCCGGCATCGTGTGTTGAGAAGGGGCCAGGGAAGGCGCCGCCTTCCCTCCCTTTCGGCACGCCTTCTACCTCATGACAGGGCCGCGTCCGCTTTGCGCATCAGTGTGATGCGCGCGGCCGGCAGCCCGGTCATGCCCGAACCCGTACCGTCCCGGACCCATCCGCTCTCGGCGAGGGCCAAGGTTGCATGCGCAACCCATGCCTTCATTCCCGTGAATGGAGGGGAAAGGATCGACAATGAAACTTCTCACCAGACCACAGCGCGAAGCGCTGCTACGCAACGGCCGTGAGCGGCTTGCCGCGCAGGAGCGCGGCGAGGACGAGCCGGATGTCTATCCGGTTGTCAAGCTGTTCACGCCCGATGCCGCCTGCACATGGCTGCTCTCTGAACTCGACCCCGAGAACGAGGACATAGCCTTCGGGCTCTGCGATCTCGGCTTCGGAACGCCTGAACTCGGCAGCGTCAGTCTGTCGGAGCTTGAAGCCGTGCGCGGCAGGCTCGGCCTTCCGGTTGAGCGCGACCGCCATTTTAGCCCCGCCAAGACCTTGAGCGCATACGCCGCCGAAGCGGCAGGGCGCGGCTGCGTCCGCGCCTGACCATCCACTCTCAAAAACCAACCAAGGAGGAAACCATGACCATTCAATCCGTATCGCTTGCCGCCATCCAGCCGCCGCAGGCCAATCCCCGCAGCCGTTTTGATGCCGCCAGCTGTCGGGCGACACGACTAACTGACCCCCTTGGCGCCATGAGGAACTGACCCCCTGCCGTCGAGCAGGAGGTCGCGATGGACGACGCATGGATGCACAGATGCCCCCAGGAGCAGATTGCACGGGGGCTGGAGATGAAGGAGCCGGACGAGGTCTCGGCGATGCTGTCGCTGAAGGCGCTCGGGTGGGGCTCGAAGCGGATCGCGGCGGAGCTGGGGTGCTCGCGGAACACGGTTCGGCGCTGGTTGAGAGCCGGTGGATGGCGGCCGCCGACATCGCCGTCGCGCTCGAAGAAGCTGGACGGGCTCGAGGACTGGATC
>NZ_AUBC01000036.1 GCF_000429045.1 Salinarimonas rosea DSM 21201 | reverse complement strand
CGAGCAGCGCCAGGAAGGCGCTCGCGGAGAGCGCCAGCGTGCGGGTCGGCGCGATGGCGACCGCACGGACGCCGGACGGCTTCTCGCGCAGGATCGCGCGGGCGCCGACCGCCTCGCCGGGCGCATAGCGCGTCACGCGCTCGCCTTCGGCCGAGAAGGCGTCGACGGCACCCGACAGGAGGATCTCGACGCGCGCGACCGGCATGCCGTGGCGCAGCAGCACCGCGCCCTCGGCGTGCGTGCGGATCTCGCCCGCCGCGGCGAAGCCGGCGAGCGCGTCCTCGGGCAGGAGATCGAAGGGATGATGGCGCGCGAGGACGTCCCGGGCGGCCTCGTGCGGCGCGCTGTCGGCGGTCGCGGCGCTGGACGCGGGCTGCGTCATGGACGGGTGTTCCCGGGCGTGCGGATGCGCAGGCTTCGATGCGCGTGCGGAGCCCGCGTGCGGGCTCCGCGAGAGTGTCCGCGCCGCACCCGAAGATCAACTCGGGTGCGACGCGTAGGGAGCGGAGGGCTCAGTGCGCCACCGCGCCGCCGGCGCCGCGCGGGATGCGCACGCTCTCCACGAGATCCTGGATCTCCTGCGGGGGAGCGGCGGTCGCGCGCGAGACGCCGTAGGCGACCGCGAAGTTGAGGATCGCGCCGACGACGCCGAACGAGGCCGGGGCGATGCCGAAGAGCCAGTTGTCCGGCGTGTTGGCGATCATGTTGGTGCCCGGGATGAAGAACCAGCCCAGGTACGTGAAGATGTAGAGGCAGGTCGACAGGATGCCCGTGAGCATGCCCGCGATCGCACCCATGTTGTTGATGCGCTTGGAGAAGATGCCCATCATCAGCACGGGGAAGATCGAGGACGCCGCGAGCCCGAAGGCGAGCGCCACGGTCTGCGCCGCGAAGCCCGGCGGGTTCAAGCCGAGCCAGGTGGCGAGCACGATCGCACCCGCCATCGCGATGCGGGCCGCGAGCAGCTCGCCCTTCTCCGAGATGGACGGCATGATCGCGCTCTTGAGCAGGTCGTGCGAGATCGCCGACGAGATCGCGAGCAGCAGGCCCGCCGCCGTGGAGAGCGCGGCCGCGAGGCCGCCCGCCGCGACGAGCGCGATGACCCAGCCCGGCAGGTTGGCGATCTCCGGGTTGGCGAGCACGAGGATGTCCGGGTTGACGGTCAGCTCGTTGCCGGCCCAGCCCCACTCCTGCGCCTGCGCGGCGAAGGCGGCGTTGGCCTCGTTGTAGTACTGGATGCGGCCGTCGGCGTTCTTGTCCTCGAACTTGAGGAGGCCGGTGGTCTCCCAGGTCTGGAACCAGTCCGGACGGTTCTCGTAGGCGAGGTTGCCCTCGGGCGAGCCGACCTCGCCGATCTGGATCGTGTCGACGATGTTGAGGCGCGCCATCGCACCCACCGACGGGGCGGTGAAGTAGAGGATCGCGATGAAGACGAGCGCCCAGCCGGCGGACCAGCGGGCGTCGGCGACCTTCGGCACGGTGAAGAAGCGGATGATGACGTGCGGCAGGCCGGCGGTGCCGATCATCAGCGCCAGCGTGAACAGCACCATGTTGAACATGGAGGTGTTCAGCGTCGTGTACTGCGCGAAGCCGAGGCTGACGATCACCTCGTCCAGGCGCTGCAGCAGCGGCACGCCGGAGGCCGTGTGCTCGGAGAAGAGGCCGAGCGGAGGCACCGGGTTGCCGGTCAGGTTGAGCGAGATGAAGATCGCGGGGATCGTGTAGGCCGTGATCAGCACCACGTACTGCGCCACCTGCGTGTAGGTGATGCCCTTCATGCCGCCGAGAACCGCGTAGACGAACACGACCGCCGAGCCGATGTAGAGGCCGGTCTCGGTCGACACCTGCAGGAAGCGCGCGAAGGTCACGCCGACGCCGGTCATCTGGCCGATGACGTAGGTCACCGAGATGATGATCAGGCACACGACGGCGACGAGGCGCGCGGTCTGCGAGTAGAAGCGGTCGCCGATGAACTCCGGCACCGTGTACTTGCCGAACTTGCGCAGGTAGGGGGCCAGCAGCATGGCCAGCAGCACGTAGCCGCCCGTCCAGCCCATGAGGAAGGACGAGTTGCCGTAGCCCGTGAAGGCGATGAGGCCCGCCATCGAGATGAAGGAGGCGGCCGACATCCAGTCGGCGGCCGTCGCCATGCCGTTGGTGACCGGGTGGATGCCGCGGCCCGCGGCGTAGAACTCGCCCGTCGAGCCCGCGCGGGCCCAGATGGCGATGCCGACGTAGAGCGCGAAGGTCCCGCCGACGACGAGATAGATCAGGGTTTGCGTTTCCATGGTCGCCGCCTCACTCCTCGACGCCGAAGTCGCGGTCGAGCTTGTTCATCCGCCACGCGTAGAAGAAGATCAGCGCCAGGAAGACGATGATCGATCCCTGCTGCGCGAACCAGAAGCCCAGGTCCGTTCCCCCGATGGAGATGCCGGACAGGAGCGGACGGAAGACGATCGCAAACCCGAACGCGACCACCGCCCAGATGATCAGGCAGTTGCGTACGAGGCTGAGATTGGCCTTCCAATAGCTTTGATCTCGGTCGTTTTGGCTCATCATGACGGCGCCCACCTCATGGCTTGGCGTTACCCCCACCGCGTCTCCCCGGAACCGGAGCGCGCCACCGACGTTGGCCGTCGGTCAGGCGTCCGGTCCGCACCTCCCCCGGCGCGACGCGGCTGCCCGATTCCGCATGCGCGGAGCCGAGCCTGCGGCACTGTATGACCGACTTTGGGGGATCGGTAATTGAGACGTTCGGCTAAGAGCCGAGCGCCTCTCCTCGGAGCCGGCGCGAACCTCGTAGTCTTCCCGATCAGGCTTACTGCATAGGCCCTCCCGCTTCTCCGTCGGCCTTTTCGCGACGCCGCCGACCCGCTACGACGGGCGCGGCGGCAGGGCCGAGGAGGACCGGTGATGGAGAGCCACGACGCGCAGGCGGATCACGCCGCGATCCGCGAGGCGGTGCAGAAGCTCTGCGCCGGGTTCCCCGGCCCGTACTGGCGCGCGCTCGACCGGGAGGATCGCTACCCGGCGGAGTTCGTCGCCGCGCTCACGGACGCGGGCTACCTGGCCGCGCTCGTTCCGGAGGAATACGGCGGCGCGGGCCTGCCGCTCTCCGCGGCGGCGGCGATCCTCGAGGAGATCCACCGCTCCGGGGGCAACGGCGCGGCCTGCCACGCGCAGATGTACGTCATGGGCACGCTGCTGCGGCACGGCTCGGCCGCGCAGAAGGCACGCTGGCTGCCGGAGATCGCCGCCGGGCGGCTGCGCCTGCAGGCCTTCGGCGTCACCGAGCCGACCTCGGGCACCGACACGGGCGCGCTGCGCACCGTCGCCCGGCGCGACGGCGACGTCTTCGTCGTCGACGGCCAGAAGATCTGGACGAGCCGCGCCGAGCATTCCGACCTGATGATCCTGCTCGCGCGCACGACCCCGCGGGACGCCTGCGCCAAGCGCACGGACGGGCTCTCGGTGCTCCTCGTCGACATGCGCGAGGCGCTCGGGCGCGGGCTGACGCTGCGCCCGATCCGCACGATGATGAACCACGCCACGACGGAGGTCTTCCTCGACGGCCTGCGGGTCCCCGCCGAGAACCTGATCGGCGAGGAGGGACGCGGCTTCCGCTACGTGCTCACCGGCATGAACGCCGAGCGCATTCTCATCGCCGCGGAATGCATCGGCGACGCGAAGTGGTTCGTCGAGACCGCGAGCGCCTATGCCCGGGAGCGCGTGGTCTTCGGCCGGCCCATCGGCCAGAACCAGGGCGTGCAGTTTCCCATCGCCCAGGCCTATGCCCGCATGCGCGCCGCCGAGCTGATGGTGCGCGAGGCCGCGCGGCTCTACGAGTCGGGCGCGCCCTGCGGCGCGGAGGCCAACATGGCCAAGATGCTCGCCGCCGAGGCGTCCTTCGAGGCCGCCAACGTCTGTCTCCAGACCCACGGCGGCTTCGGCTTCGCCGAGGAGTACGACGTCGAGCGCAAGTTCCGCGAGACGCGCCTCTACCAGGTCGCCCCGATCTCGACGAACCTGATCCTCGCCCACCTCGCCGAGCACGTGCTCGGCCTGCCGCGGTCGTACTGACGCCGGCGTGCCGCTCGCGCGCTCAGCCGTGCGCGGCGCGGCTGTCCGCGGGCGCCTCGTCCCGGCGCGTCATCCCGTAGTCGCGCGACACCGCCGCCACGCGCAGCCGGTAGTCGGCGAACATCGTCGAGCGGCCGAGGGCCTGTGCCACGCGATGGGCGCGCGTCTCGCGCCACGCCCGGATCGCGTCCTCGTCCTCCCAGAACGACAGCGAGAGCAGCTTGCCGGGCTCGGTCAGGCTCTCGAAGCGCTCCACCGAGACGAAGCCGGGTATCGTCTCGAGCAGGCCGCGCAGGTCCGCCGCCACCGCCATGTAGTCGGCGCGCCGGCCCTCCTTCGGCCAGAGCTCGAAGATGATCACCTGCATGCCCTCTCCTCCCGTTCCGGAACCGTCGCCCGCGCGCCTTTGTTGACCTCGCGAGCGTAGCGTGACGAGGAGGAAGACGCGTGGACGTCGACGGTGCACAAGGTCTCATCTGGTCTTTGACCATCATCGTGATGCCGATCCTGCTGGGGCTCGCCATCGCCTTCGGCGCCTACCAGACCTGGAAGCGCCGCAAGTCGGGCGCGCCGGTGCGGCGCGAGCCGGGGCGGATCGACAACGTCGACCCGAATCCGGACGAGAACGCGCAGGCCCGGTACATGTGCAAGCTCGGGCTGATCTCGGCGGCGATCTTCGTCGTCGCGGCGATCGCCATCGTCGCCTACTTCTTCTGAGCGGACGGCGCGCGCGAGGAAACCGGCGTCGGCGCCGGCGGGAAGTGTGCGCCGGGTCCCTCGCGCGCCAGCCGGTCGCCCTGGTTGCGCAGCGTGCAATCCTCCAGCGAGAGACAGCCGCAGCCGATGCACGCCGAGAGATCGTCGCGCAGCTTCGACAGGAGCGCGATGCGTGCGTCGATCTCGTCCCGCCAGCCGGCCGAGAGCCGCGCCCAGTCCGCCGCGTTGATGGCGCGCTCCATCGGCAGCGCGTCGAAGGCCGCGCGAATCTCGGCGAGCGGGATGCCGACGCGCTGGCCCACGCGCACGATCGCGATGCGCCGCAGCACGTCGCGGGCGTAGCGGCGCTGGTTCCCCGCCGTACGGGTCGATTCGATCAGCCCCTGCGCCTCGTAGAAGTGCAACGTCGAGACCGCCACGCCGGCGCGACGGGCGACCTCGCCCACCGAGAGCAGCACCCTCGTGTCGATCCGCGACGCCATCGGCGATGCCCTCTTGACCTCGATATTGGTTGAGGTTCTATCCCTGTGAGCCTCCCTGGTCAAACCGAGAGGCCGCCATGCGTCCCGACCGCGCCTTCCCCGTCCCGCCCCTGTCCCGACGCCTGCCGGATCCCGCCCGGCCGCTGCGGCGCTTCCTCCTGAAGCGCGCGCTCCTGCGTCTCCTCGCGGCGCTGGGCCTGCGGCGGGACGGCCCCGGCCGGTACACGTCCCGCGCCCTCGCCCACCTCGACGACCGCCTCCTGCGCGACGTCGGGCTGCGGCGCGAGCAGGGGCCGCAGGGCGAGCGGTACCGCAAGCTGTGACCGGCGGGCGCGGACGCGGCCCCAGGCCGGCGCACGACCGGCGAGGCGCGCCGCGAGCCCCGATCCGCCCGACGCCGACGAAGGTCGCGCCCCGGCCCCGGCGATTGCGCACTCCGGCGCGTTGCCTCCCCCCGCACCGATCCTGTACAGGAGACGCGATACCGAACCTGGAGGTCGAACGGCCATGAAGAAGGTCTATCCCGACGCGACGGCGGCGCTCGCGGGACTGCTCAAGGACGACATGACGATCATGGCCGGCGGCTTCGGCCTGTGCGGCATCCCCGAGACGCTGATCGACGCGATCAAGCTCTCGGGCGTCAAGGGCCTGACCGTGATCTCCAACAATGCCGGCGTCGACGGCATCGGGCTCGGCATCCTGCTGGAGACCCGCCAGATCCGGAAGATGATCTCGTCCTACGTCGGCGAGAACAAGACCTTCGCGCAGCAGTACCTCGGCGGCGAGCTCGAGCTCGAGTTCAACCCCCAGGGCACGCTGGCCGAGCGCATCCGTGCGGGCGGCGCCGGCATCCCCGCCTTCTTCACCAAGACCGGCGTGGGCACCCTCATCGCCGAGGGCAAGGAGGTGCGCGAGTTCGACGGCGAGCAGTACGTGATGGAGCGCGGCCTCTTCGCCGATCTCGCCATCGTCCACGCCTGGAAGGGCGACACCGAGGGCAACCTGATCTACCGGAAGACCGCGCGCAACTTCAACCCGATGATGGCCACCGCCGCCGAGGCGACGGTCGCCGAGGTCGAGCACCTGGTCGAGCCCAAGGACGTCGATCCGGACCACGTCCACACGCCCGGCATCTTCGTGCAGCGCATCATTCACGTGCCGCACGCCAAGAAGCACATCGAGCAGCGCACCACCCGCCCGCGGGCGGCTTGAGGGAGCACGACGACCATGCCCTGGACCCGTGAGCAGATGGCCGCGCGTGCCGCCCGTGAGCTGCGCGACGGCTTCTACGTCAATCTCGGCATCGGCATCCCGACGCTGGTGTCGAACTACATCCCCGAGGGGATGACCGTTCAGCTGCAGAGCGAGAACGGCATGCTCGGCATGGGCCCCTTCCCCTACGAGGGCGAGGAGGACGCGGACCTGATCAACGCCGGCAAGCAGACGATCACCGAGCTGCCGACGACGAGCTACTTCTCCTCGGCGGATTCGTTCGCGATGATCCGCGGCGGCCACATCGACCTGTCGATCCTGGGCGCCATGCAGGTGGCGGAGAACGGCGACCTCGCCAACTGGATGATCCCCGGCAAGATGGTGAAGGGCATGGGCGGCGCCATGGACCTCGTCGCCGGCGTGAAGAAGGTCGTCGTGGTCATGGAGCACGTGGCCAAGGGCAAGGACGGCTCGGAGGCGCCGAAGCTGCTCTCGGCCTGCGACCTGCCGCTCACCGGCACGCGCGTCGTCGACATGGTGATCACCGACCTCGGCGTCTTCGCCATCGACAAGCACGGCGACGGCGGCATGACGCTGGTCGAGCTCGCCGAGGGGGTCTCCCTCGACGAGATCGCGGCGAAGACGCAGGGCGCCTACCGGGTGGCCGACGGCCTGGCGTGAGCCGCGCGGGCCATCGACGAGCGTCGCGACGCCCGCGGGGAGCCGTTCCCGCGGGCGTCGTCGTCTTCGTCGTCGCGCAGCCTCACATCCGCCCGAGCGCGACCGCGAGCATCGTCGTGAAGCCGAGCACCACGAGGCCGGTGCACAGGAGCGGGTAGAAGGTCTCGCCGAGGAAGCCGCGCACGTAGCGCGGCGAGACGCCGGCGGCGTTGGGCATGCCGGCATAGGTGAGCGCGATGCCCAGCGCGAGCAGGACGGTTCCGTGGATCAGGGTCATGGGACGTCTCCGGCCTTCCGGTCGGGGAAGGCGCAGGCGGGCCGGCCCGGGCGTCGCGGGGACGCGCGCGGGACCTCGGCCTCGAAGAGGATGGATGTCGTGACGGTCAGTCGTTCCGGGGGCGCATGCCGGGAGGGCCGCGCGCGGCATGGGCGCGGGGACGTGCGCCGGGCCCGACGCTCCCCCCTCCCCGCTCGCGCCGAGCCGGCGGACGAGGCGAGGCGGACGGCGTGGGCACACGCGGCCGGCGCGGCGCCGGACGGCCGTCGCGGGAGAGCTTCGGCGCCAGCGTCTGAGCCCGCGCGCTCTCGAGGCGCAGGCTCGCGTCCCGCACGGGCGCATCGAGGACGGCAACCGCCTGGGGCGCGGCGACGCAGGCGGGGGACGCCGGCGCCGGGAGCGACGCCGCGTCGACCGGCCTGAGATAGGCGCAGACGAGAACCAGCGCGCCCACGAGGAAGAGGCGCGCCGCCATGCCCGGTGAGATCAGCTCGCGATGGAGCACGGGTGTCGTCCGACCCGCCAGCCGCCGAAGCGGTCCGGCCGCGCGGGCGGCGGTCCGGGCGGCAGGACGCTGCGCCTCTGCGCCGCATCCGTCAAGCGGCATGTGCGCGGCGTTCGGACCCCTGATGCGGCTGGCGCGTTCGCCTCCCCGACACCACGTTTCGAACGCACGCAGCCGGGAGCATGCCCGTGAACGATACAGCCAGCACCTACGACCGCCAGGCCGGCGCCGCCCGCGGCTACGGCCGCCAGGCGCGCCTCGACCACGTCCACCGCGCCAGCGCGCGCCTCGAGGCGCTCGCGCGCCTGCTCGATTCCTCGATCCGCGTGCCGGGCACGCGCTTCACGTTCGGGCTCGATTCGATCCTGAGCATCGTCCCGGTGGTCGGCTCCTTCGTCGGCGCGGGCGTCTCCGCCTACGTCGTGATCGAGGCCTATCGGCTCGGCGCGCCGCGCAGCACGCTCGCGGCGATGCTCGCCAACATCGGCCTCGACACCGTGCTCGGCGCGGTTCCGGTGCTCGGCTTCGTCTTCGACGCCCTCTACAAGGCCAACAACCGCAACGTCGCGCTCCTGCGCCGCCACCTGGCGGCCGCGGGCCGGCTGTGACGCCGGCCCCGGCCAGCCGCGGGGCGGTCACGACGATCACAACCAGATGGCGTCAACGGGGATCGCGACGAAAGCCGACCGGAAGCGGGCGTTCCGCGCAGGCGTCGCGAGTGTTCCGCACGCGGCGCCCGCGCGGAACGCTCGCCCGACCCGATTCGGACGGCAGTGCCGCCCGATGCACGTGCCGTCGCACAGACCCGCGACCGGCAACCTTTGCATGATTATACAATCTTGAAGCGGTAGTTCAAAAGCCATGTTGATGCTACCTTAAGATGCTCAATGGCGGGCATGCAAAGGAGATCGAGATGGCTGCCGAGACGCGAACGATCACTCCTGCGAAGGGCGACGAGGTCGTCGTACACGTTCCGAAGGGGTCCGCGGACAAGGTCCGCATCGTGGAGGTCGATCCGCACGACATGGGGCGTGACGTGACGATCCAGGTGAGCCGCGAGCGCAAGCCGCAAGTCTCATCGGCGATCGGCGTGATCGTCAAGTAGATCGTACCATCTTCGAAGATCATGGGTGGGCGGATCGATGAACGACGCTCTTTGCGTACGCTTTCCTTTGTCGCTCGAACAGGGGCCGCGATCCCTGGCGATCGACGACGGGAAATTCGTCCACCGCTTCGACGACGTCCCGGGCGGCGTCTTCGTCCGGGCGCTGCTCGACTGCGAGATCCCGAGGTTGCCGAGCGACTTGGTCGAGCACTATGCCGATGCGAAGGCTCAGCTGACGGACTTCCTGAGCTATTGCGCTGCGCAAGGGATCTTGACACCCGAGCCGGGTGAATACGAGACGATTTCGGGAGCGGAATTCTCCGAATACCTGAAGCAGAGCTTCAGGGCACTCAATGACGAGATGTTCTCTCACGAGCTCTGGCAGAAGCTCGCCGCCGGGAAAGCAAGCGCGACCCTCGTGGACGGCTGGCTGATAGAGACGTTCTTCTTCATCAAGGGGGCGAACGCCCGGCTGCCGAATGCGATCGCGAACTGCACCCATCACGGCATCCGAAACACGTTGCTGCACCACTATCTCGAGGAGTGGGACCACTACGGGTTCTTCAAGGAGTCGCTCGAGCTGCGCGGGCTCGATTTCGACCGCATCGAGGCCCGCGGCCCGCTGCCGGCGACCAAGGCGGTGATGCTCATGGCGCGCAAGGCCGGACGCGAGAACAGCCTCGGGTACCTCGCCTGCTCCGGCCTCCTCGAATCGACCGGCAGCGACTCCAGCAAGGCACGGGAATTCTACGGAGCCATCGCCGCCCACTACGACGCGCGCGGCACCGGCTTCGTCGCGCCCATGCTCGAGCACATCGATCTCGACGAGGAGTTCGAGCATGGCGATCTGATGGCGGAGGCTCTCGGGACGATCGAGCGTCTATCCAGGCGAGAGGCGGACGAGGTTGTCAACACGCTCAGGGAATTCAAGGAAACGCTCGTCCAGTGGTTCGACGAGATCGTCGAGTACTACGGTCGAGATGTCGACGTGTACGGCGCTCCCGTTTCGACTACCTTTTCGAGGGGTGTTTTCAAATGAGCGGCTCGCATCCGGTGGCGGTCGACCCGTCGAGACACTCGAGGCCGGTCGTGGGACCGCGAATTTCTCTGCTGCTGAGCACTGATCGGGCGACCCTGGACACGCCGAGCCAGCGCATCCGCTTCACGGGGGAGAGCCGCGATCTCGTGGAGCAGGTGTTTCCGCTCTTGAACGGCTCGCTGAGCTTGGATGCGATCGCGAGCAAGACCGGGTACTCGCCGGGGAGCATCTACCGGCACTTCGACGAGCTGGGCGAGGACGACGCCATCGCCTGGCTGGGGTGCTCGCTTCACGCGCAGGAGGAGGACGACTACTTCGAGAGCCTCCGTCTGCTCGCACGGTTCTGGAACCGCGCGATCTTCTGCGAACCGGTGGCCATGCGCATCTTCGGATGCACGGCGCATGTCAACGAAGTCCGCCTGTGGGCTCTGGAGTTCTTCTGCTTCATCCGCGCGGCCAATGCCTACATGGCGAAGGGGGTCTCTCGGCTGGACATACCCGCGTCGCTGCAGGAGATCGCCGTCCGCCACTATGTCGACGAGGCGGAACACGAGGAGATCTTCCGCGAAGGCCTGTTGGAGATGGGCTTCACCGACGCGGAGCTGGACCGGCACGTACCCCTCCCGAGCACGCAAGCACTGCTGAACTTCCTCTTCGAAACGGCGTCGGGCGATTTTTCCGGATACCTTGCGCTGTTCACGGTCATGCAGCCGCTCGAGGTCCACCCGACCTCGGACCAGATAACCGCGAAGTACGAAACTCTCGCGGACGCCTATCCCCCCGTTGCGCCCTTCTTCAAGGCTTGCATGAGGCATGATCTGATCGATGCGGGCCTCGGGCATTCCGAATGGGGACTGGAGGCGCTGGTGCGTGCCACCGGGCTGCCGGGACACGAGGCGCGCAGGCACATCGAAGACGTCATGATGCAAACCAGCGCGTTCTTCTGCCTGTTCTATCGTGGGATCGGCCGCCAGCAAGCCAGCCGACGCGACCGCGCGATCCGGCATCCCGTCTCCGCCGCCGTCGCCTTTCGTTGAAGGGAGCGCCGCGCTCGGGGCCGTCGGCTCTCTCTCTCGGCCCGACCGGAGCGGCTTGCGGCACGCGCCGCGCCCTACCGCAGCGCGCGCGCTGTCCTGGGCGAACCCGCGCCCGGCGCATGCCGCGGGCCCCGAGCTCGTCCGGCTTCCTGCTCCGGGAGGATGCCCCTGCGGCCGTCCTTTCAGGCGGCGAGCCCCGTCGCCAGGAAGCGCGCGAGGCTCGTCGCGTCGAACGGCTTCTCCCAGCGCGGCACGTCGTCCAGGCCGTGGGGCACGACGTTCCCGCCGTAGCCCGTGGCGAAGACGAAGGGCACGCCACGCGCCTTGAGCGCGCTGGCGACATCGAAGACGAGCTCGCCGCGCAGGTTGATGTCGAGCACGGCGCGGTCGATCCGCTCGCGGGCGATGAGCTCGAGCGCCTCGCGCGGGTCGCCGACGGGCCCGATCACCTCCGCGCCCTCCGCCGCCAGCGCCTGGGCGAGATCGTCCGCGATGAAGTACTCGTCCTCCACGACGAGGACGCGCGGCCGTCCCTCGCGGGCTTCGACGCAAGTCATGGCTCATTCTCCGAAAGCCGGCTCGCTCGGAGCACGATGCCGGTCCGTGACAGTAGCAGCCCCCGGCGGGGGTGCCAACTCCGTTCGGCTCCCGACCCGTGCCGACGGTTGCACGGCGCGGCCGCGCCGCTTAGCCATGAGCCTCGGCCGTCGCGGTCGAGGAGGGGTGCGCATGATCGTCGTGTTCGGCTCGGTCAATGTCGATCTCGTGGCCCGCGTGTCGCGCATCCCGCGGCCGGGCGAGACCGTGCTCGCCCCGACCCACGAGCGCCATCACGGCGGCAAGGGCGCGAACCAGGCGATCGCCGCCGCCCGCGCCGCCGACGGGGCCATCCCGGTCGTCATGGCCGGGGCGGTCGGCGACGATCCGCTCGGCGAGGCCGCCCGCGCCAACCTCGCGGCGAACGGCGTCGATCCTTCCCCGCTCGAGACGCACGACGCGCCGACCGGCGTCGCCTTCATCGCCGTCGACGACGAAGGCGAGAACGCCATCACCGTGGCGTCGGGCGCGAACGCGCTGGCGCGCCCCGACGGGCTCGGGCCGCTCCTCGCGGACGCAGAGGTCCTCGTGCTGCAGATGGAGGTGCCGCTCGCCGCGGTCGCCGCGGCGGCGCGGATGGGGGCCGAGGCCGGTGTGCGCGTCGTCCTCAACCTCGCGCCGGTGCCGATCGATCCGCACATGCCGACGCTCGACGCTCTCCTCGCGGCGACGGACGTCCTCGTCCTGAACGGGCACGAGGCGGACGCGCTCTGCGCCCTCGTCGGCCTTCCCGATCGGGACGGTCCGAGCCGCGACGCCGCGCTCGCGGCGCGCTGCGCGGCCGACGTCGTGGTGACGCTGGGCGCCGCAGGTGCGCGGGCCGCGACGCGCGGCGGCGAGTCGCTGCTGGTGCCCGCGCTCCCCGTCGACCCCGTCGACACGACCGGCGCCGGCGACGCCTTCGTCGGCGCTCTGGCGGCGGGGCTCGCGGAGGATCTCCCGCTCGCCGACGCGCTCGCCCGCGCCGCGGTCGCCGGCGCCCTCGCCTGCCTGGCGTTCGGCGCCCAGGCCGCCTCCCCCACCCGCGCCGCCATCGAGGCGGCGCTTCGCACCCGCACCGGAGAGCCGTCGTGACCCGCGCCATCATCATCGACACCGATCCCGGCCAGGACGACGCGATCGCGATCCTGCTCGCGCTCGCCTCCCCCGAGCTCGAGGTGCTGGGCGTGTGCGCGGTCGCCGGCAACGTGCCGCTCGCCCGCACCAGCGTGAACGTGCGCAAGGTCCTCGAGCTCGCCGGCCGCACCGACGTGCCGGCCTTCGCCGGCGCCGACCGGCCGCTGCTGCGCCCGCTGGTCACGGCGGAATACGTCCACGGCAAGAGCGGCCTCGATGGCGCCGACCTGCCCGAGCCGACGATGCCGCTCGACCCGCGTCACGCCGTCGACTTCATCGTCGAGACGGTGATGAGCCGCCCGCCGAAGACCGTCACGCTCTGCCCCCTCGCGCCGCTCACCAACATCGCCCTCGCGCTCGCCAAGGAGCCGCGCCTCGCGGAGCGGCTCGAGGGGATCGTCCTGATGGGCGGGGGCGTGTTCGAGGGCGGCAACCGCACGCCGGCGGCCGAGTTCAACATCTACGTCGACCCGGAGGCCGCGCAGCGCGTCTTCTCGTCCGGCGCCGATGTCACCTTCATCCCTCTCGACTGCACCCACCGGGTGCTGACGACGGCGAAGCGGACGGCCGCCATCCGTGCGCTCGACACCCCGCTGTCGAAGGCGGTTGCGGGCTGGCTCGACTTCTTCGAGCGTTTCGACGAGGCGAAATACGGCACCGACGGCGGGCCGCTGCACGACCCGTGCGTCATCGCCTGGCTGCTGCGCCCCGATCTTTTCCGCGGCAAGCGCGTCCACGTCGCGGTCGAGACCGGCTCGGAGCTCACCCGAGGCATGACGGTGGCGGACTGGTGGGGTGTCGTCGACGCCGCGCCCAACGCCACCATGCTTCGGGAGGTCGACGCCGACGGCTTCTTCGCCCTCCTCACGGAGCGGCTGGCGCGGCTGTGACGGGAGGAGCGCCCTCCGTCACAGCGCCGTCTCGAAACCGGGGATGCGTCTGCCCCGGCCGAGCCGCCCTCAGAACCGGTGCGCGTCCGCGCGCGCCGCGCCGCGCATCGTCTCGACGACATCGCGCCAGGCGAGGTTCCCGAGGCCCCGGGCCGAGGTCTCGACGAAGGAGGCGAGACGCGGCAGCACCTCGCCTCCGGCGTCTCGCAGCTTGTCCAGGAAGGCCGCGTCGGACAGGGGCCGATCGGGGCTGCCCGTCGCCACGAGACAGGTTCGATCGAGAGCCTCGCCGTCGGCCAGGTGAACGACGACCCGCGATGCGCGATCGAAGCGCGGGTCGGCCGGGGGCCCGGCGGGGCCGAGCCGGACCAGGGCGCGCAGCCGCGCGACGATCGGGTCGTCGAGCGCGACGCTCGAGAACGCGGCCTGCCCCCCGTGCCCGTAGCGCAGCGGGGCGGCGACCATGTGCTCCATGGAGAACTTGGCGCCGAGGATCGTCTCCGGGCTCGGATTGCTGAGGCCCAGGGCCAGCGGATGGGTCTCCACCTCGATGACGCGGATCCGGTCCGCGTCGTAGGCCGGGTCGGAGGCGCAGTCCAGCGCCGCCTCGACCGCCGAATGGCCGTGCTGGCAGCAGGCATAGAGCTTGTGGTAGCCCTTCGAGACGGCCCAGCCCTCGTGCAGGCCGTCGGTGAGCGCCGAGACGTTCCCGGCGCCGCCCAGGATGTCGCCGTAGACGTCCATCGGGGCTTCGGTTCCCGCGTGGATGCCGATCTGCGCCATGCCGGCGGCCTGCCAGCCGGCCACGGCGCCGGTCGCCGCCCAGAGGTTGCGCGAGAGGTAGCCGCGCGCCAGGTGCGTCCGCGGTCCGATCGAGGCGAGGGTCGCCGCCGTGGCGATACCCCGAGCCAGCGTCGGCGCGGGCGCGTTTCGGGCCAGGAGCGTCGCGGCCGCCGCGCCGACGGGCGCGAACAAGGCGTGGGCGTGCACCCGCGGCGTCGGGAAACGGAAGCATTCGGCCAGCCGCGCGCAGATCTCGTATCCGAGCACGAGGCAGCGGACCACGTCGTCCAGGCGCAGGTCCGCGCGCTCCGCCTCGGCCAGGAGGGCGGGCAGTACGTAGAGCCCGGCGTGGCAGGTGACCGGGCGATAGCCCTCGTCCGTCTCGCACCAGCAGCCGGCCATTGCGTTGAGGTAGAGGGCGTCCTCGATGGCCACGCGATGCAGGCCGGGAAGGTAGACGGTCGCCTCCGGGCGGCTGCCGCGACGCAGGGCGGCCGCGTGAGCGGCCTCGATCTCGGGCTCCTTCGCCGCGGAGAGGATCGCGCCGATGTCGTCGGCGAGAATGCCGATCGCGCGCGCCCTCACCGCTGCCGGGAGGTCCTCTCCCCGCGTGGCGCAGCAGGCCTCCGCGAGCTCGATCAATCCGGAGGAGAACGCATCCATGAGGCTGCCTCGCAGGACGGGAGCGGGCGGCGCGCGCCCGGGAACCCGCGCCCCGGCGGTCGTGCCGCCGGGGCGCGGGCGGAGGGTCTCAGCGGGCGATCGGCTCGTCCGCGTTCCGGACGACCTCGGCCCACTTCTCCACGTCGTCGATCACGAGCTGCTGGAACTCGGCCGACGTCATGGACATCGGGTCCGAGCCCCGGGCGCGAATCTGCTCGACCATATCCGGGTCGCTCGTCATCTCGGTGAGCGCGGCGTGCAGCTCCTCGACGATCGACGCGGGTGTGCCTGTGGGCGCGAACAGGCCGAACCAGGTGACCACGCCGAAGTCGGGCAGCCCCGCCTCGGCGATCGTCGGGACGTCCGGCAGGGCCGGCGAGCGTTCCGGCCCGGTCACGCCCAGGGCCCGCAGCGAGCCGTCCTGGATGTGCGGCAGCGAGGAGGGGATGTTGTCGAAGATGAGCGGCACGCGGCCGGCCAGGACGTCGATCATCGCCGGGCCGCTCCCCTGGTAGGGGATGTGCGTCATCGGGATGCCGGCCTGCAGCTTGAAGAGCTCGCCGGACAGATGGAGGGTGCTGCCGATCCCCGAGGACGCGTAGTTGATGCCCCCGTCCTCGTTCTTCGCGTGCTCGATCAGCTCGCCGACGGTCTTGGCCGGGATCGAGGGATGGACGACGAGCACGTTCATGCTGCCGGCGATCGGCGCCACGGCCACCAGGTCCGTGGTGGGATCGTAGGGCATGTCCTGGAAGATGCTGGGATTGATGCCGATGTTGCCCGCCGCGCCGAGCAGCAGGGTCATCCCGTCGGGGTCCGACTTGGCGACCATGTCGGAGCCGATGTTGCCGCCACCGCCGGGACGGTTCTCGACGACGAAGTTGGCGTCGAACTTCTGGGACAGATAGCTCGCGGCGAGCCTGCCGAAATAGTCCGTCGCGCCGCCGGCGGCGAAGGGGACGACGATGGTCACGTCGCCGTCCGGATAGTCCTGGGCCGTCGCCGGTGCGTAGCTCAGCCCGACGGCGGCGACGACAGTCGCCAGTAGATGACCGAATCTCATGTCCGCTCCTCGCTCGTTTCTCGTCGGTTGCCGAAGGCACGCCCGGCCGAGCCGGGTGCACCGCCGGCGCTCCTCCTACGGGTGGGGGATCAGGTGCTCGTCGACCACCCGGCGCAGCGGCGTCTCCCAGGCCGCGGATTCCAGGCGGCCGAGAAGTCCATCGGGATCGGCGAGCCGCGGCGCCAACCGGGCGCACTCCGCGAACTTCGTGGCGAAGGCGGCGTCGCTCATCGGCGCCTCGGGCGCTCCCGGGGGATGGCGCGAGGCCGCTTCGAGCACACGGCCGTCGGTCGTGACGAGACGTACGCGCGCCGGGCTCTCCGCCGGGTAGGCGGCCGAGAGATCCTCGGCTTCGCGGATGATCGTCCGGCCGGCCAGCGCGGCGAGCGCCGCGTCCTCGCGATGACGCGCATCGAAATGCGCGAGCGCGACCGTGCCGTGCGCCGCCGTCACCGCCATCAGGTAGGGGAAGGACAGCTGCGCGATCTCGAGCGTGTCCCACGGCAACGGCACGTGCGCCATCGCCGCCGCGTAGGTCTCGACCTCTATGCGCTCGACGTCCTCGCCGCGTAGCGCGTGGGACGCCACGAGCCCGGCGAGCGCGTCCACGGCCGAGTGCACGTGACGACAGCAGGGGTAGGGCTTCAGGTAGCTGCGGCAGATCGCGGGACGGTCGCCCCCGACGGCGCGCCGGGCGACCTCCGGACCCAGGCCCGCGAACGCGTGGATCAGGCCGCCCGGACCTTCGAGGACCCCCCGGGGACCGACCGCGAGCCCTCGCGCCGCCGCGTAGGCGGCGTGGACGCCGCTGCGCGCCGCATGAGCCGGATGCAGCTTCTTGACGTCGCCGCCGCCCGCCAAATACGCGAAGGTCCCGGAGGACGCGCTGCCGGCGATGCCGAGCGCCCGCTCGAGCGGGTCCTCCGCGAGGCCGAGCAGGCGCCCCGCCGCCGCCGCGGCGCCGAGCACGCCGGCGACCGGCGTCAGCTGGAAGCCGCGTCGCATCGCGGAGGGGTTCATCACCTCGGCGGTGACGACGCAGGCCTCGTATCCCGCCACGATGGCGTCGAACGTCTCGCCGAGAGTCGCGCCGCGATGATAGCCGACGGCCAGAGCCGCGGAGACGACGGCGGCGCCGGGGTGCACGGAGCCTTCCCGATTGCCGTCGTCGTATTCCAGAGCGTGGCAGGCGGCCGCCATCGCGTAGGCGGCGACGAGCGGGCCGGCGCGAAGGCCGAGCCCCACCACCGGAACGGCGTTCTCCGCCGCGACCCTGCCGTCCAGCGTCTCGGCCAGGCTCAGGCTCGCGGCCACCCGCGGCGTGGCGCTCCCCGCCAGGATGCAGGCGATCCCGTCGAGCGCCTGCCTCGTGGCGACACGCCGCGCCGATGGCTCCAGGTCGGCGAGCCGGGCCGTCGTCGCGAACGCCGCGAGGCGCCGCGTCAGCCCCTGGGGCGATGCCTCCGGCGTCATCGGGAGACCTCCCGTGCGCTCTCGCCGACGGCTGCCGCCGCGGCATGTGGAAAAGCGGTTTCGGGCACCGTTGTCTCCACCGATCGTCTCCATCAGGCGCGCCTCGACATGGCCGTCGCGCCCTCCTCGCTCCGCGGTCGCGGCTCGCCGCATCGACGGTCCGCTCCCTGCGCACGAAGGCGCGCCCCACCGCCGGCGCTCGTCACGACCCCTCGGAGGGGATGCGACGAGGGTCGTCAACCGAGGTATAACTGTCAACACATTTCTGGAAGCCGCCGAACCACTGCACGGGCAGCATCTTCTTCGGGACACGTACTGCTATAGCGATTGGTGTGAAGTTGCCTGGATCGTGGACGTCGAGCAGGATTGTCGAACCGAGAGAGAATAACTCCTACTGTTGACAGTAATTGTCTCCTGACACACGATCGACGAATCCGCGGATCGTGCGGGAGGGTGGCGCAAGACCCGATCTCGACGATCCGCTCCGGGCCTGCCCACGGGGGCGGCACCCGACTCCGCGCAAGGGGGGCTCACGTGACGCGACGTCCGGACTGGAACCAGCTGGCCGCAGCCGGCGTGCCGCTCGCCCTGATGGGAGGCTCCGCCTGGGCGATGTGGCAGGCGTGGGGCTACGGCATCGGCAGCCTGCGCATGCCCGGCCCCGGGGGCTATCCCTTCGTGCTCGCCGCGGGGCTGTTCGTCGCCGCTGCGGGGGCCGTGGTCACGCCGCTCGTGCGGATCGCCCGGTCGCCACGGCAGGACGCAGCGACGGACCCCCGAGCGACCGGGGACGCGGAGGGCGGAGGCCTGACGCGCGCCGCCATGCTCGTGGGGGTGCTGCTGGCGTGGGGGCTCTTGTTCGAGGTGATCGGCTTCGTACTCGCCTCCCTGATCTGTGCGCTGGCCATCTGCTGGATCGGTGGGCAGAGGTCGCCGATCCGGGCCCTCGTCTTCTCGTCCGTCCTCACCGCGAGCTGCTACCTGCTCTTCGTGGGCGTGCTCGGACTGCCGCTCTGAGCCGGCAGTTCTCTTCGTGGGCTCCATCCAGGGAAGGCATTCAGGCACATGGACAGCATCCTCCAGGGCTTCTCCTTGGCCTTCGGTCCCGAGCAATTGCTCTTCTGCTTCCTCGGTGTCCTCCTGGGAACGCTGGTCGGGACGCTGCCGGGCATCGGCGCTGCGGCATGCATCTCGATCGTCCTGCCGATGACCTTCGGGCTCGACGGGCTCACCGCCCTCATCATGCTGTCGGGCATCTTCTACGGATCGCAGTACGGCAGCTCCACGGCCGCGATCCTCCTGAACATTCCCGGGACCTCGACGGCGGCGGTGACCTGCCTCGACGGCTACCCGATGGCGCAGCAGGGGAAGGCCGGAACCGCGCTGTTCGTGACCACGATCGCCTCGTTCGTCGGCGGCAGCATCGCCATCGTCCTGCTCATGGGCGTGTCGCCCGTCCTGGCCAACGTGGCGCTCCGCTTCGGCTCGGCCGAGTACTTCGCCGTGATGGTGCTCGGCCTCGTGGCGGCGCTCTCCATGGGAGCCGGCAGCGCGACGAAGGGCGCGGCCATGACGTTCCTGGGCCTTCTGCTCGGCACGTTCGGGATGGACATGACGACCGGGGCGATGCGCTACACGTTCGGCTTCCCCGAGATGACCGAGGGGATCGGCATCCTCGTGCTCACCATGGGGCTGTTCGGCGTGTCCGAGCTCTTGTCGAACATCAGCCGCCGGGACCCCGCCGTGCCGCCGGCCAAGTCCTATCGGCTGCGCGGCATGCTGCCGGACCGAAGCGAGCGGCGGCAGATGTACGGGCCCTGCCTTCGGGGCACGGCGATCGGGTCGCTGATCGGTGCGCTGCCCGGCGCCGGGCCCACGGTCGCGGCGTTCCTGGCCTACTCGCTCGAGCAGAAGGTCTCGCGCACGCCCGAGAGGTTCGGCAAGGGCGCCATCGAAGGGATCACCGCCCCCGAGGCGGCGAACAACGCCGCCGTCCAGTCGGCGTTCATCCCGACGCTCAGCCTCGGCATTCCCGGCGACGCGGTTATGGCGATCCTGCTCGCGGCGATGACCCTCCACGGCATCGTGCCCGGCTCCCAGTTCATGGCAACGCAGCCGGATTTCTTCTGGGGACTGATCGCGAGCTTCTGGATCGGGAACCTGATGCTGCTGGCGCTGAACCTCCCGTTCATCGGCCTGTGGGCGCGCATCACGCGCATTCCTCACCACTATCTCTCGAGCCTGATCGCCATCTTCATCCTGCTCGGGGTCTATAGCGCGCGCAACAGCCTGTTCGACGTCTTCCTGGCGGTCCTGATCGGGGTCGTCGGATGGGGCCTGTCGCGGCAGCGCTATCCCCTGGCGCCCCTCATCCTCGGCTTCGTGCTGGGCCCGTTGCTGGAGGAGCACTTTCGGCGCGTCATGCTGATCTCGCGTGGTGACCTCACCGCACTCTGGAGCAGCGAGATCTCCCTCGGCCTCCTCTCGGTGGCGGCCGGCCTCGCCGTGCTGACCGCCTGGCGGCAGCTTCGCGGCGGCCGGGCGGGAGCGGCGGCCGTCGAGTAGGGGCGAAAACCGCGTCCGAGGTGGGCTGGCGGGCTGTCGTCGACGCCCCTCCTCACGGAGCGGCCGGCGCGGCTGTGACGGGAGGAACGCCGCCCGTCACAGCGCCTTCTTGAAGCCGAGATGCGTCTGCCCGTAGCCGAGCCGCCCGTAGAACCGGTGCGCATCCGCGCGCGCCGCGTTCGAGGCGAGCTCGACGAAGGCGGCGCCGTGCTCCCGCGCCCACGCCTCGGCGTGGGCGACGAGCGCCGCCCCGATCCCGCGCGAGCGGCGCGCGGCATCGACCTGCACCGCCTCGATCCGCACCCGCGTGGCGCCGCGATCGACGAGGCAGGGGATGACGCTCACCTGGAAGGTGCCGACGATGCGGCCCTCCGCCTCGGCGACGAAGACCATGTGATCCTCGCTCGTGACGATGCGGGCGAAGGCGGCCGCGTAGGCGGCCGCGGTCTCCTCGCTCCAGGCGTCGTCGTGGCCGCCGAGCGTGTCGGCGGCGTAGAGGCGCACGATCGCCTCGAGATCGCTCGTGCGGGCCTCGCGCAGGACGAGGTCGCTCACGCGGTGAGCCTCGTCTCCTTGGGGACGATGGCCTCGGGCGGCCCGAAGCCCGGCAGCGCCTCGATCCGCGCCATCCAGGCCCGCAGCGCCGGGCGCGCCTCGAGCGAGAAGCCGCCGGCCTCGGCATAGGAGGCGACGCCGTAGAGATCGACGTCGGCCATGGTCGGCCCCTCGCCGACCAGGAAGTCGCGGCCCTGCAGGTGCCCGTCGAGCACGGCGAGCGCGGCCTCGCCCTCCGCCGTCCACATGGCCACGGCCTCCTCCGGCGCCTGCCGGAAGCCGAGCTTCACGCCGCGGCAGCGGTAGATCGGCACGGCGAAGCGGTCGTAGTCCCAGAACATCCACTCGCGGGCGCGGATGCGCTCGTCGAGCGTGGCACCGCCCATCTTGCCGGTGACGTCGGCGAGGTATTCGAGGATCGACGCCGCCTGGCACAGGCCGCGGCCGTTCGAGCGGTCCTCCAGCAGCGGCACCTGGCCATAGCGCTGGCGCGCCACGTAGCCGGGCGCCTTGTGGGCGCCCTCGCGCAGGTTCACGAGCTCGAAGTCGAACGGCTCCCCCGCGAGCGCGAGGAAGAGCGCGACCTTGTAGGTCGGGCCCGAGAGCCAGATGCCGTGGAGCAGGAAGCGGGGAGCGGTCATGGGAGCGCGAATCCTCGTGGGCACCCTCAACGGAGCGCGCGCGACGCTAGCGCGGCGCGCGGGCAGGCGGAAGCCTCCTCGGCGTGGGCTCGTGCTCAGGCCTTGCGCGCGGCCGTGAACCGGGCGGCCTCGATCAGCACCGCCGCCCGCTCGCCCCAGGGCGCGAGCGCGGCCTCGGCCTCGGCCACGAGCCGGTCGCACTCGGCGCGGGCGGCGTCGATGCCGAGCGCGTCGACGAGCGTGCCCTTGCCGCGCCCGGCGTCCTTGCCCACCGCCTTGCCGAGCGCCTCCGCCGTCGCCTCGCGGTCGAGGATGTCGTCGGCGATCTGGAAGGCGGCGCCGAGCGCGCGGCCGTAGTCGAGGAGACGCGCGCGGTCGCGTGCGCCCGCGCCGGCGGCGATGGCGCCGGCTTCGGCGGAGACAGCGAGGAGCGCGCCGGTCTTCATCGCCTGGAGCCGGCGGATCTCGGCCTCCCCGAGCGTACGCGGCCCGTAGCGTCCCTCCGCCGCTAGGTCGAGCATCTGCCCGCCGACCATGCCGGCGAGCCCCGCCGCGCGGGCGATCGTCGCCGCGAGCGCGGCACGGACCTCCGGCGGTGCATCCCCGCCCTCCGCGGTCGCGACCTCGAAGGCGAGCGTCAGCAGCGCGTCGCCGGCGAGGATCGCGGTGGCGTCGTCGAAGGCCACGTGCACCGTGGGCTTGCCGCGGCGCAGGTCGTCGTCGTCCATCACCGGCAGGTCGTCGTGGACGAGGGAGTAGCAGTGGATCAGCTCGATCGCGAGGCCCGCCCGCAGGCCCGCCTCCTCCGGCCCGCCGAGCAGCCGCGTCGCCTCCACCGCGAGGAAGGGCCGCAGCCGCTTGCCCCCGGCCAGCGCCGCATGGCGCATGGCCGCCATCAGCCGCTCGGGACGGGCGATCTCGCCTTCCCGGGGCACGTCGTCGAGGAGCGTCTCGAGCCGCCGCTCGACGGTCTCGGCCACGGCGCGCAGCCGCGCCTCGAACGGGGTGTGCGTGTGCGGCATCGGCGCTGAAACCTCCGGGAAACGGCACGGCTCGGCTTGCAGCAGCGGCGCGGCCGGGTCAAGTACGGGGCGGGTTCCACGAGGCGAGGATCGCGAGGATGAGCCGAGGCGGGGAGACGACGCGCGCCGACGCGCCGGGCCGCGGCCCCGTGCGCCGTCTCGCGCGCGGCGTCCTGGGCCTGGCGTGGCGCACCGTCGCGCTCGCGGCGCTCGCGCTCGTCGTGCTGACGCTCGTCGGTGCGGCGATCACGCCGGTCTCGACCCTGATGCTCGGCCGCTGGGCCACGATGCAGCCGGTGACCCGCATGGTGGCGCCGCTCGAGACGATCTCTGCGCACGTGCCGCGGATGGTGATCGCGTCCGAGGATTCGCTCTATTGCCGGCACGCCGGCGTCGACTTCGACGCGCTTCTGGCGGTGATCGAGGCCGGGGCCGAGCGCGGGGCATCGACCATCTCGATGCAGACGGCCAAGAACGTGTTCCTGTGGCCGCAGCGCTCCTACGTCCGCAAGGCGATCGAGATCCCGCTCGCGCTGTGGCTCGACCTCGTCTGGGGCAAGCGGCGCACGCTCGAGGTCTATCTCAACGTCGCCGAATGGGGCGACGGGATCTTCGGCGTCGAGGCGGCGGCGCGCGCCCATTTCGGCAAGAGCGCCGCCGACCTCACGCGCCGGGAGGCCGCGCTGCTCGCCACCGCCCTGCCGAACCCCCGCGGCCGCGATCCCGGCCGACCGTCGGGTGGGCACGCGCGCCTCGCGGAGAACCTGATGGCGCGCGAGCGCGGCTCGGGGGACATCTTCGGGTGCCTGGACTGAAGCGATGTCGGGCGCAGAGGCGGAACAGCACCGCGTCTGCCGGCGAGCGCGTCCGACGGTTACGCCTGTCGGGCGATCCCGCCTCCGATGAGGCGCGGAACACGCACTCCGCTGCTTTTCGCTTGACACATACCAACTGGTCGGTACGCTTAGATCCCCGAGACGGTGGGGACAAGCCGAAGACCGCCAGCGCCACCACGGCCACAGGCCCCTCACTCGGCGACCTCGGCCGCACGCCGGCGCCCGGCCGCCTGATGCAACGCGCGTTCACGACAGGATGACGGAGAACGACGATGATGCCCGACACCCGCACCACCACCATCGACCCCGCGCTCGATCTCGTGATCGAGCGCACCCTCTCCGCGAGCCCAGCCCAGCTCTGGCGCGCCTGGACCCAGCCCGCGCTGATCGAGCGCTGGTTCGCGCCCGCGCCCTGGAGCGTCTCGCGGGCGGCTGTCGAGCCGCAGCCCGGCGGCACGTTCACGGTCGTGATGGCATCGCCCGAGGGCGCCGTCATGGAGGAGAAGCCCGGCTGCGTGCTCGTGGCGGAGCCGGAGCGCCGCCTGGTCTGGACCGACGCGATGGGTCCGGGCTTCCGCCCCGGCGCCTCGCCGTTCATGACGGTGGAGATCACGATGCGGGCGGTGGATGGCGGGACGCTCTACCGGGCGCTCGTGCTGCATCGCACGCCGGACGACCGCAAGGCGCACGACGACATGGGCTTCGCGCCCGGCTGGAACGCCTGCATCGACCAGCTCGACGCGCTCGCCCGCACGCTCTGAGAGGGCGCCGCGATCTTCGGCGGCCGCCATGGGAGGACGACGCATGCCCGCACGCGCCGGAAAGCCCGACGCCCGCGAGAAGCTGCTCGACGCCGCGCTCGTGCTCCTGCGCGAGAAGGGCTACGGCGCCACCACCGTCGACGACCTGTGCGCGGCGGCGGGCGTGACCAAGGGCGCCTTCTTCCACCATTTCCGCTCGAAGGAGGAGCTCGGCGTCGCCGCCGTGCGCCACTGGTCCGAGGTGACCGGCGCCCTGTTCGCGCAGGCCGACTATCACCGCCACGAGGATCCGCTCGACCGGGTCCTCGCCTACCTCGAGCTGCGCCGGACGCTCGTGCGCGGCTCGGCCGGCGCGTATTCCTGCGTCGCCGGCACGACCGTGCAGGAGATCCACGCGACCAGCCCCGCGATCCGGGCAGCCGCCGACGAGAGCATCCTCGGCGGCGCGGCCCACATCGAGGCGGACCTCGCCGCCGCGCTCGCCCGCCATCCCGTGCCCGGCGTCGACGCGCACGGCCTCGCGCTGTACGTTCAGGCGGCGATCCAGGGCGCCTTCGTCGTGGGCAAGGCGCGCGACGACCCGAGCGTCGTCGTCGCCAGCATCGAGCACGTCGAGCGCTACGTCAGGCTGCTGTTCGGGCGGTCCGCATGAGACGACCTCTCGTCGGCGCACGCGCCGATCCGCGGCACCCTCGGCCACACGACACCGGAGACCCGACATGATCCGCCCAGCCATGCTCGTCGCAGCGCTGATCGCGACAGCCGCCCCTCCCGCCTTGGCCGAGACCGTCACGATCGACGGCCTGGAGACCTACTACGAGGTCTCGGGCGAGGGCGATCCGCTCGTCGTCCTGCACGGCGCCTACATGAGCATCCCGGCGATGGGTGAGATCGTGCCTCGGCTGGCGGAGAGCCGTCGCGTCTACGCGCTGGAGTTCCAGGGGCACGGCCGCACCGCCGACATCGACCGGCCGATCACCTACGAGACCCTCGCCGACGACGTGGCCGCCTTCATGGATGCGGTCGGGCTCGAGCGGGCCGACGTGTTCGGGTACTCGATGGGGGCGGCCGCCGGGCTCCAGCTCGCGGTCCGCCACCCCGACAAGGTCGACCGCCTCGTGGCGGCGTCGGCCGCCTACGACGCTCGCGGCATGCAGCCGCAATTCGCCGCCATGATCCCCGACATGACGCCGGACATGCTGATCGGTACGCCGCTCGAGGCGGACTACCGTGAGCTCGCCCCCGATCCGGAGGGGTTCCGCGCCCTGGCGGAGAAGCTCATCGCGCTCGAGCACGAGCCGATGGCCTGGGAGGAGCAGGTCCGCGGCATCGAGGCTCCCGTGCTCCTCATCGCGGGCGATGCCGACGTGGTCACGCTCGAGCACACCGTGGCCATGTTCCGGCTCCTGGGCGGTGGCGCGATGGGCGACATGGGAGCGCCCGTGGCCGCATCGCGCCTGGCCATCCTGCCCGCGACCTCGCATACGGCGGTGATCGGCCAGCCCGAGCTCCTGCACATGCTGATCGAGCCGTTCCTGAGCGGCGAGACCCCGAAAGGCATGTTCGACTAGGATACGTCGTCGCAGCGGATCGATGTCGCGGCGCTCGGCGCGCCCGCCCGCACGCGTCGTGCCGATCGAGGAGGTGCGACATGAGACCGGAGATCAGCGACTTCAACCGCAGCCTGGAGGACGGCGAGAGGGAGATCTGCGACCTGCTCGCCCGGACGATCGAGCGACGGCTTCCAGAGGCCGAGGGCAAAGTCTGGCACCGGCATCCGGTGTGGTTCCTGGACGGCAATCCGACCGTCGGCTACAGCAAGCAGAAGCGCGGCATACGCCTGATGTTCTGGAGCGGCGCCGGCTTCGACGAGCCCCGGCTCGACGTCCGCGGAGGGACATTCGAGGACGCCTCGATCTTCTATCGGTCGCCGGCCGAGGTCGATGTCGAGGAGCTGGAACGCTGGCTCGCGAAGTCGCAGACCATCGCCTGGGACTACGAGACCATCGTCGGACGCAAAGGGGCGCTGGAACGGCTGAGATGACCCGGACCGGCTCCCCAACGGCGGTACGGGACGCCGACCGCATGAATGGACCTCCCGACGGGACGCGCGGCCGAGCGTCAGGACCCGCGCCGCCGCGGCTCCGCCCGGCCGGTCGCGACCCCGGCGGTGGCGACCTTGGCGCGCTCCGCCGGATCCTCCGTTCCCGGATCGGCCTCCGGCCCGGCGCGGCGGCTGGAATTGACGCTCTCGTCGGCGAGGCCCGGAGCGTCGGCGGGGGCGATCCGGCGCGGGGCATCCGAACGCGCCCGCTCCTCCGGCGACCCGGGCCTGCGGTGGTCCTCGGCCGATCCCGTCGTCACGCCGCCGCCTGCGGGTTGACGACGTCCTTGGCGAGTTCGGTCAGGGTCTCGTCCGCCTTCTTCTCCTCGTCGAGGATGTCGAGGAGCACGGCGAGGTCCTCCTCGAAGCCGAGCTGCTTCGCCCAGGTGGCGAGCGAGCCGTAGGCGGCGATCTCGTAGTGCTGAAGCCGCTGGGCCGAGGCGATCAGCGCGGTGTCGCGGCAGGCCGGGTCCTCGATCATGCCCGACCACTTGTCCGCCTCGGCGACGAGGGCGGCCATCGACTGGTCGCGATGCTCCCCGGCGTCGGCGCCGTGGCCGCCGAGGATCGCCGCGAGACGGTCGCGATGGGCGCTGGTCTCGCCGACGTCGTCGGAGAGCATGCGGGCGAGGGGCTCGTTGCTGGCGCGCCGCGCCAGCGTCGGCATGGTGCGGGCCATGAGATCCTCGGCGGAGCGCATCTCCTGGAGCTCCACGAGGTAGAGATCGCGCAGGTGCGAGACGGGCATGGGGGCCTCCTGTCGGGTGCTCTCGAGTCCCGAACGCATGGACCCGGGCCGGGTTCGCCGCCTCAGGCCCGACGGGTGCGCGCCTCGGCGAGGAAGCGGTCGACATCCTCCGGCGCGGCGAGGCGGACCACCGGCTCGTCCGGCTCCGGGCCCTGGAAACGGGCGACGTGGTCGTCGAACACCGCGTCCGAGAGCCCCATCCGCTCGCCCGTGAGGTCGTTGGCACGCCGGCGCGCCTCGATCTCGGGAAGCGGGGTCTCGACCATGAGAATGCGAAACCCGGCGCCGTGGCGGGCGGCGACGGCGGCGCAGCGATCGCGCAGGAAGCGGAAGGCGAAGGTGTCGTCGACGATGGCCGACCGCCCGGCGGCGAGGTGCCCGGCGAGGCGCTCCATGGCGATGTGGCTGGTGCGCTCCCACTCGGAATCGTCGACGACGTTGCCGCCGTCGAAGCCGCGCTCGTCGTTGATGGCGTCGAGCGAGACGATGTCGATCTTCAGCGCCTGCGCGATGGTGCGCGCGATCGTGGACTTGCCCGAGAAGGCGAGCCCGCACATGGCGTAGGCGATCGGCGGGCGGGCGGCGTCGGTCACGGCGGCTCTCCTGATGTCCCGCCCCGCCACGGCGCGGGAGGGCCGCGGGGCGGGACCGGGTTACCGGAGCGTCGCGACGGCGGCAACCGCGCGGGCACCGCGCCCGCGCGGGGCGGCGCTCATTCCGCCGCCTGCTTGCGCCCGCTCGGGTAGCTCGCGAGCACGTCCTCGGCGCTCGCCTGGCGGTTGGTGACCGAGCTCGTCCAGCCGGGCCACTGCTTCGGGTCGATGCGGTCGCCGTTGTCGCCGAGGCTCTTCAGCCGGCGCTCGTCCTCCTCGGTGAGGACCTGGCCCTTCAGCGGCGACAGGCCGCGCACGTCGTCCGCCGTGATGCCGATCCGCTCGCCGACGCGCCGGCCGTAGTCGTCGTGCACCAGGAAGAAGTGCCAGATCATGCGCTCCTGCACGTCGCGCTCGCACTCCGACAGGAGCGTGCCCATGTTCTCCACGAGGTCGTCGCGCTCCCAATTCATCATGGTGCAGAAGCGGCCACGGGCCTGGACGTAGTCGTTGCGCCGCTCGATCGGCTCGCGCACGAGCCGCCCGCGCAGCTCCGGCGGCCGGCTCTCCCTGTCGCCCTCGGCCTCGCGCAGGCCGCCGTGGATGGAGGGCTCGTAGTTGACGTGCGGGTTCTGCCCGGGCGCGAGATCGCGGTGGTAGGACATCTGCCCGCCGGACTGGTTGGTGTGCACGCTCGCCCCGCGCGGGCGGTTCACCGGCAGCTGCAGGTAGTTCGGCCCGACCCGGTAGCGCTGCGTGTCCGAGTAGGAGAAGGTGCGGCCCACCAGCATCTTGTCGTCGGAGAAGTCGAGCCCGTCGACCAGCACGCCGGTGCCCATGGCGATCTGCTCGTTCTCGTCGAAGAAGTCCTCCACGTTGCGGTCGAGCGTCATGGTGCCGACGTGGCGCAGCGGGATGTCCTCCTCGGGCCAGATCTTGGTGTCGTCGAGCGGATCCCAGTCGAGCTCGGGATGCTCGTCGTCCGACAGGATCTGCACGTACATGTCCCACTGCGGATGATCGCCGCGCTCGATGGCGGTGTAGAGATCCTTCGAGGCCGAGCCGAGATCCTGGCCCTGCACCTTCGCCGCCTCCGCCGCGGTGAGGCTCTCGACGCCCTGGCGCGGATGGAAGTGGTACTTCACCAGCACCGTCTCGCCGGCCTCGTCGACCATCTTGTAGGTGTTGACCCCGAAGCCCTCCATGTGCCGGTAGCTGCGCGGGATGCCGCGCGGGCTGAACAGGTGCGTGAGCATGTGCATCGCTTCCGGCGTCTGCGACATGAAGTCGAAGATCCGGTTCGGCTCCTGGCGGAAGGTCACCGGGTCGGGCTTCAGCGCATGGATCACGTCGGGGAACTTGATCGCGTCGCGGATGAAGAACACCGCGAGATTGTTGCCGACGAGGTCCCAGTTGCCGTCCTCGGTGTAGAACTTCACCGCGAAGCCGCGCGGGTCGCGGGCGACCTCCGACGAATCCCGCCCGCCGATCACGGTGGAGAAGCGGATCGCCAGCGGGGTCGTCTTGCCCGCCTCCTGGAACAGCTTGGCGCGGGTGTACTTCGACGCCGGCTCGTCGCCGATCTTGCCGGTCGCCTCGAACCGGCCGTAGGCGACGAAGCCGCGGGCGTGGACCACCCGCTCGGGGATGCGCTCGCGGTCGAAATGGCTGATCTTCTCGAGGAACTGGTAGTTCTCTAGCGTCGCCGGGCCGCGCGGGCCGACCGTACGCTGCGACTGGTTGTTCGAGACCGGATGACCCTGACGGTTCGTCAGCGTGCCGTCCGCGCGGCGGGAGGGGGTCTTCGCCATGGCGTCGCCCTTCGTGCTCGTGTCGCATGGTGCGGGACGCCGCGTCGGGCATCGCCGTTCGAGCGGCCAACGGACGGGAGGGATCGGGGTTTCGCGCCGACGGGCCCGCGGCGACCCGCTCTGCACCCGTGGAGGCTTCCCCTCGCGGCGGACGGCTGCTAGAGAACCGCCGATGCCTTCGGGGCCCCGCCTCGAAGCCCGACCGACCGAGCCCGACGAAGAAACGAGCCCATGCAGCCCTTCACGGTTCTCACCGGCGTCGCCGCGCCGCTCCGGATCATCAACGTCGACACCGACATGATCATCCCGAAGAACTACCTCAAGACGATCAAGCGCACCGGGCTCGGCACGGGGCTCTTCGCCGAGATGCGCTTCACGCCCGAGGGCGCGGAGATCCCGGAGTTCGTCCTGAACCAGCCGGCCTACCGCAAGGCGCAGATCCTGGTCGCCGGCGACAATTTCGGCTGCGGCTCCTCGCGCGAGCACGCACCCTGGGCGCTGCTCGACTACGGCATCCGCTGCGTGATCTCGACGTCCTTCGCGGACATCTTCTACAACAACTGCTTCAAGAACGGCATCCTGCCGATCGTGGTGACGCCGAGCGAACTCGAGGCCCTGTTCGAGGACGCCGAGCGCGGCGCCAACGCGACGATCACCGTCGATCTCGAATCCCAGGAGATCCGCGGCCCCGACGGCGGCGTCATCCGCTTCGAGATCGACCCGTTTCGCAAGCACTGCCTGATGAACGGCCTGGACGACATCGGCCTGACGCTGGAGAAGGCGCCGGCGATCGAGACGTTCGAGCAGAAGATGGCCGAGCGCCCCTGGGCTTAGTCGGACCGGGCGTGATCGGCCGGGCGTGATCGGGCACGCGCCGCCCGCCTTTCTGCCCCTTGCCGCCCCTCCCCTCGCCCGCTACCGATGAGCGGACGAACAGGAGGAGGCGACGCCATGCCCTACGAGACCATCCTCACCGAGACCCGCGGCAAGGTCGGGCTCGTCACGCTCCACCGGCCGCAGGCGCTCAACGCGCTGAATTCCACGCTGATCGCGGAGCTCAACGAGGCGCTCGACGGCTACGAGCGCGATCCGGCCATCGGCTGCATCGTGATCACCGGCTCCGAGAAGGCCTTCGCGGCGGGCGCCGACATCAAGGAGATGTCGGGCCTCTCCTACCCGCAGACCTATCTCGACGACTTCATCACCGCCTGGGACAAGGTCGCCGCGCGGCGCAAGCCGATCGTCGCCGCGGTGTCGGGCTTCGCGCTCGGCGGCGGCTGCGAGCTCGCCATGATGTGCGACTTCATCCTCGCCTCCGAGACGGCGAAGTTCGGCCAGCCCGAGATCAAGCTCGGCGTGATGCCGGGAGCCGGCGGCACGCAGCGCCTCACCCGGTTCGTGGGCAAGGCGAAGGCGATGGAGATGTGCCTCACCGGCCGCATGATGGACGCGGCCGAGGCGGAGCGCGCCGGGCTCGTCTCGCGGGTCCTGCCGGTCGACCAGCTTCTCGACGAGGCGCTGAAGGTCGCCGCCGCCATCGCCGACATGTCGCTGCCCATCGCCTTGATGACGAAGGAGAGCGTCAATCGCGCCTACGAGACCACGCTCGCCGAGGGCATCCGCTTCGAGCGCCGCGTCTTCCACGCCATGTTCGCCACCGCCGACCAGAAGGAAGGCATGCAGGCCTTCGTCGAGAAGCGAAAGGCCGAGTTCGGGAACCGCTGATGGACCAGACCACGGGACTGCGCCTGCCCACCTACGCCGACGTCGAGGCCGCTGCCCGGCGCCTCGACGGCATCGCCCACCGCACGCCGGTGATGACCTCGCGCACCGCGGACGCGCGCACCGGCGCGCGGCTGTTCTTCAAGATGGAGAGCCTCCAGCGCACGGGCGCCTTCAAGTTCCGCGGCGCCTACAACGCCATCGCGGCGCTCGATGCGGACGCGCGGGCGCGGGGCGTCGTCGCCTATTCCTCGGGCAACCACGCCCAGGCGATCGCCTGCGCCGGCACGCTGCTCGGCGCGCCGACGGTGATCGTGATGCCCACCGACGCGCCGGCGATCAAGGTCGCGGCGACGCGGGGCTACGGCGCCGAGGTCGTTCTCTACGACCGCTTCGGCGAGGATCGCGAGGCCATCGGCCGCCGGCTCTCGGCCGAGCGCGGGCTCGCGCTGATCCCGCCCTTCGACCATCCCGACGTGATCGCCGGCCAGGGCACGGCGACGAAGGAGCTGATCGAGGAGGTCGGGCCGCTCGACCGGATCTACGCCTGCCTCGGCGGCGGCGGGCTGACGTCGGGCGCCTGCCTCGCGGCCGAGGCCCTCTCTCCCGGCTGTGCGGTCTGGGGGGTCGAGCCGGAGGCGGGCGACGACATCCGCCGCTCGCTCGAGGCGGGGCGCATCGTCACGATCCCGGTGCCGCAGACGATCGCCGACGGCGCGCAGACGACGGCGGCGGGCGCCCACACCTTCCCGCTCCTTCGGGCGAAAGCCGCGGGCGTCACCACCGTGCCGGACGCGGCGCTCGTCGAGACCATGCGCTTCTTCGCCGAGCGCATGAAGCAGGTCGTCGAGCCCACCGGCTGCCTCGGCGCCGCCGCCGCCTTCGCGGCGGGCGACCTCGCGGGCAAGCGGGTCGGCGTGATCGTCTCGGGCGGAAACGTCGATCTCGCGCGCTTCGCGGCGCTCGTCTCCGAGTAAGCGGACGTGGCGCCCGTCCCGGACCCGGATCGGGTCCGGGACGGCGGCATCACGCGCGGGCCTGGCCCGCGGCCTCCCCGCCGAGCGCCTCGAACACCTTGGCGACGATGCCGCGGGCGTCGAGCCCGGCGGCGGCGTACATCTTCGCGGGCTTGTCCTGGTCGATGAACAGGTCGGGCAGGACCATGGGGCGGACCTTGAGCCCCTTGTCGAGCAGCCCCGCGTCGGCCAGCGCGTGCAGCACGAAGGAGCCGAAGCCGCCGATCGAGCCCTCCTCGATCGTGATCAGCACCTCGTGCTCGCGGGCGAGCCGTTCGACGAGGTCGCGGTCCAGCGGCTTGGCGAAGCGCGCGTCCGCCACCGTGGTCGAGAGCCCGCGCGCGTCGAGCTCTTCGGCGGCGGCGAGCGCCTCGGCGAGGCGGGTGCCGAGCGAGAGGATCGCCACCCGCGAGCCCTCCTTCACCACGCGCCCGCGCCCGATCTCGAGCGGCACGCCGCGCTCGGGCAGCTCGACGCCGACGCCCTCGCCGCGCGGGTAGCGCAGGGCGATCGGGCCGGTGTCGTGCGCCGCCGCGGTGGCGACCATGTGCACCAGCTCCGCCTCGTCGGCGGCGGCCATGATGGTCATGTTCGGCAGGCAGCCGAGATAGGCGACGTCGAAGGAGCCCGCATGCGTCGGCCCGTCGGCGCCCACCAGCCCCGCCCGGTCCATCACGAAGCGCACGGGCAGGTTCTGGATCGCCACGTCGTGGACGATCTGGTCGTAGGCGCGCTGCAGGAAGGTCGAGTAGATCGCGCAGAACGGCTTGTAGCCCTCCGTCGCCATGCCCGCGGCGAAGGTCACCGCGTGCTGCTCGGCGATGCCGACGTCGAAGGTGCGGGCGGGATGCGCCTTGCCGAACAGGTCGATGCCGGTGCCCGACGGCATCGCCGCCGTGATGGCGACGATCTTGTCGTCGGCCTCGGCTTCCCGGATCAGCGATTGCCCGAACACCTTGGTGTAGGCCGGCGCGTTCGCCTTGGGCTTGGCCTGGGCGCCGGTGACCACGTCGAAG
>NZ_AUBC01000035.1 GCF_000429045.1 Salinarimonas rosea DSM 21201 | reverse complement strand
GCACCGGTGAAGGTGTAGACGCCCCCGCCCGCATTCGTGAACCCGGCGAGCGTGGTGAAGCTCCCCTTCGCCGCCGTGTCGAGCGTCACCGTCACCGTGACGTTGGCGCTGTCGACGTCCCCGATCGTGGCCGTGGTGAACGGCTGGACCGTCGTCTTGTCCGTCACCGCCTGGCCGAGGGCGAGCCCGCCCAGCGTCGGCGCGTCGTCGACGGCCGTGACCGTGAGGGTGACAGTCTCCTGGTCGGTCAGAGCGCCGCCGGAGCCGGTGTTGCCGTTGTCGGTCACCGCGACGGTGAGCGTCACGTTGGCGGTGGCGTTCGCCGCGGTGGTGAAGCCGACGCCGTTCGCCGCGATGAAGGCGTTGATGGCGTTGACCGTCCCCGTCAGCGTCAGCGCGGTGGGGGTGCCGCCGACGGTGACGCCCGCGCCGCCGGTCGCGGCGAGCGTGCCGCTCGGGACGGACAGCGTCATCGTCACGGACCCCGCCGCCGCATCGATGTCGGCGATCGAGATGCCCGCGAGCACGCTCGACACATCCTCGGTCACCGCGATCGTGCCGGGCACCGTGAGCACCGGCGCGTCGTTCACGGCGGTGATCGGCACCGAGACCGTGTCGGTCGCGGTCGAGAAGGCCGTGCCGGCACCGTTCGTCGTCGTGTCCGCCGTGCCGCCGTTGGTGCCGCTCGTGCGGTCCCAGGCGCGGAAGGTGAGCGCGTCGCCGAGTACGCCGTTGATGTTCGCCGCCGGCTGGAAATAGAGCCGCGCGTCCGCGTGCAGCAGCAGCGCCGCATTCCCGGACACCGCCGGCACCTGCGTCCAGGTCGTGCCGCCGTCGATCGAGTACCAGAGCGTGCCCTGCGCGCTCGTGCCCGTGATCGCGATGCCCTGCAGCGCGCCCGTGTCCACATCCGCCGCGCCGCCGAGAATCGCCGAGACGAGCGTGGAATTCGCCGTCGAGCCGTTGGTGGGCGCGCCGAGATCCTCGTCGATGCCGGTGAGGGAGGGCGACTGCGTCGCGTCGAGGGTCGGCGCGTCGTTGGTGTTCGAGACGCCGACCGTCTGGGACTGCGCGGTGCTGTTCAGCGTCCCGTCGGTGACGGTGAAGGAGATCACGCGATCGCCGTTGCCGGCGCCGGTGGCCGGGTTCGCGTTCGTGGTGGAATACGCGATCGAGCGCAGCGCCGTCTGGTAGTCCGCGACGCTCGCGGTGCCGGAGAGCGTCAGCACGCCCGTGGTGCCGTTGTACGAACCGATGATGCCGTTCTGGTTCGTGAAGCCGAGCACGTCGCCCGTCACGAAATCGGTGATCGAGACGGTGGCGCCCGTCAGGTTCGGGCTATCCGCGTCGGAAACGGTCAGGTTCGGCGCGATCTGCGTCGCCGCGCCGTCCTCGGCATGGGCCGGCGTGCCGCCACCGATCGCCAGCACCGGCCGCGCGGCGATGGTGATCGTGAAGGTCTGCCCGGTCAGCGGCGCGGCGCCGTCCTCGCCGGCGTCGCCGACGGCGAAGCCGAAGGAATCCGAGGAGCCGGCTCCGCCGCCGTGGAGATACTTGACCAGCCCGTTGTCGATGTTCTCCTGCGTGAAGTTCGAGCCGTTGGTGCGTTCCTCTAACGCGTCGACCACGTCGTTGCCGTTGAGGTCGAGGAACAGCGTGCCGTTCGCGGTCGTCGCGGTCACGCCAAAGACGACGCCGATCCCGCTGTCGTCGGGATCGCCCTCGTGCAGCATGGCGTTCGTAATCGTGACGAGCCCGCCGGTCTCGGTCGAGGCGCCGGTGTTGGCGAAGCCGAAGGCGGGGTTCGCCGTCGGCGCGTCGTTGACCGCGGTGATGTTCAGCGTCCCGGTGACGGTGCTCGCCTGAGCCCCGCCGGTCCCGGTGGCGCCGCCGTCGGTGAGGGTGACGGTCACCGCCCGGGTCGGCGCGACGGTCCCGCCGAGGTTCGTCGGGTTCTCGCTCGTGCTCTCGTAGCGCAGCGCCAGCGCCAGCGCCTGCACCGCCGCATGGCTGGCGTTGGCGTTCAAGGTGATCGTCAGGGCCCGGGCCTGCCCGTCGCTGGTGATGCTGCCGATCACCGTTCCGGCGAAGGTCACGTCCGTGCCGGTGACGCCGATCTGCCCGGCGCCGGTCCCGATGTTCGCCACGCTCAGCACGTCGCCCGCCTGGTAGGCGGCGAACGCCGCCGTCAGGGTCCCGCCGTCGAGATTGGCCGCGTCGACCTGGGTCACCGTCGCCGCGGTGAGCAGCGCAGTCGGCGCCGCGTTCTCGGTATAGCCGACCGCGTTGACGGTGCCGGTCAGCTGCTCGGCGTCGTTGACGGCCGTGATCGTGACCGTGCCGCCGACGGCGGCCGTGCTCGCCGTGCCGTCGCTGTAGACGACCTGGTAGGCCCGGGTCGTGTTCGTGCCGAGTGCCGTTGGGTTGTCGCCGGTATTCGCGTAGGTCAGCGCGCCCAGCACAGCGTTGACGCTGTTCAGGCTCGCCAGCGCGGTGAAGGTGACGGCCGCGTCCCCGCCGAGACCGCCGACGCGGGTCGCGACGACCTGCCCGCCGATCGTGATCTCGCCGGTGCCGGCGTCGAAGGTGATGCCGTTCACGTTGGCGACGCCGATGACGTCCAACGGCTGGTACGCGCCGGATGTCAGCGAAACGGTGAGCGTGGCGCCCGTCACGGTGCCCGCCGCCGCCGGGTTGGCGATGTCGACGTCCGTCACGGCGGCGCCGCCGGCCAGCAGGGCCGGCGCGCCCACGTTCTCGACATAGGTCGGGTTCGTCGCATTCGCGGTCAGGACCGGCGCGTCGTTCACCGCATTCACCGTCACCGCCGCGGTGTCGGAGGCGGTGGAGAAGGCTGTGGCGAGGCCGCCGGCGCCCGGGTCCGTCGTCGTGCCGGCCGTGCCGGAGGTCCGGTCCCAGGCGCGGAAGGTGACCGCGTCGGCGATCGCGCCGTTCACGTCCGCGTTCGGCCGGAAATAGACGTGGTCCGTGCTGCGCAGGAGCAGCGCCGAGGTGGCGCTCACCGCCGGCGCGGCGGTCCAGGTCCCGCCGCCGTCGAGCGAGTAGAACAGCGCGCCCTGGGCGCTCACGCCGGTGATCGCGACGCCGGACTGCGGCGTCGCGTCGGCGTCGCTGATCCCGACCGCCAGCGCCGAGACCTGCGTCGCGCCCGTGAGCCCGCTCGGCACGGCCGCATCCTCGCCGATGGTCGTGAGGACGGGCGACGCTCCGGCGTTCAGCACCGGCGCGTCGTTGACCGACGTCGCCGTCACCTGCGGCGTGGCGAGCGGACCGCCGTTCGTGGTGCCGTCGTTGGGCGTCAGCGTGAAGCTCGTGACGACGGTGCCTGCCGGCGCGACCTGGTTCGCGGTGGGCGTGAACACCAGCGCCTGGAGCCGGGTCGTCAGCTCCGTCGGGTTCGCGCCGGACAGCGTGTAGCTCCCCGCCGTCCCGGTCAGGCCCGTGCCGGCCAGCGTGCCGTTCGCCGCCGTGTAGGTGATGGCGATCGTACCGGCCTCGACGTCGACGTCGCCATAGGTCAGGGTCGAGAACGGCGCCGTGGTGGCCGTGTCGTCGACCGTCGGGTTCGGCGGCGCGCCGGTGAGCGTCGGCGCGTCGTTCACCGGCGTGATCGACGTCGTGATCGTCGCCGTCGTCGCCGAGACCGCGGTCGCGCCGCCGTTCGCGGCGGCGTTGAGGAAGACGCGGTTCTCCGTCCCCGCCGTGGTAGAGAAGCCGGCGACGTAGCTCGAATCGACGGCGCGGATGGTCAGCGCCGGCGGCGCGCCGTTGAAGTCCGTCACGGGCACGAAGCGCACCAGCGTCGCGGACGACAGCGCGAGCGCCGTCGCGTCGTCGGCGACCGGGCCGACGGCGAACCAGTTCGCCCCGCCGTTGGTGGAATATTGCCAGACGCCCTGCGTCCCCGCATTCGCCGTGTTGCCGACGATCGCGTAGCCCGTCACCGTGCCGTCGACGTCCGAGGCGGTGATGCCGAGCGTGCCGAGCGCCGCGCCGGCCGGGCTCGTGGTGTCCTCGTCCACGGCCGCGAGCGCGCCGCCGCCGGTGAGGGTCGGCGCGTCGTTCACCGCCGAAACAGTCACCGTCGCGGCGATGTTCGGCGCGAACGTGTCCGCACCGCCGCTCGCCGTGCCGCCGGAATCCGTGAGCTGCGTGATGGTGGCGACGCGGTTCGCCGTGGAGGGGTTGTCGCTCGTGCTGCGGTAGGCGAGGCCGTCGACCAGCGTCTGCGCGGCCGCGGTCGTGAGCGCGGCGCCGGTGAACGAGACGGTCGCCGTCGTGCCGGTGACGGTCACGGTCACGGTCAGGCCGTTCGTCGCGGTCAGGACCGAGTTGCCGTTCGTCAGCGCAACGTCGCTGCCGTCGATGCGCAGGATCTCGCTCGCGCCGTCGGTGACGTTGGAGATCGTCAGGGCCAGGCCGGTGATGGTCTGACCGGCCTCGACCGTCGAGATCGTCACGCTGGAGAACAGGTCGGCGCCCGGCGCCGCGTCGCCCTCCGTGAACGTCGGGGTGCCGCCGGTCGCGGCGAGGGTCGGCGCGTCGTTCGTCGCCGTGATCGATACCGTCGTCGTCGACGTCGAGTTGCCGGTCGCGTCCGACACCTGGACGTCGATCGTGCGCGCCGTCGTGGTGGGGGCGTTCGAGTTGTTCTGGTAGCGCACGGCGGCGAGCGCCGCCTCCATCTGATCGTTGGTCGCGCCGCCCGCGTTCGTGATGGTGATCTGCGTCGCGCTGTTCAGGGTGTAGGTGACGTTCGCGAACGTCCCCGAGAGGAAGACGCGTTCGCCCGCATCGCCCTGGCTGTTCGTGAGGTTGATCACGATCTGCGTGATCAGATCGGCCTCGTTGTCGGTGATGTTGGGCGCGTTCGTGATCGGCACGCCGTCGGTCGGGCCGGTCCCCTGGTGCGTCCCCTCGACGAAGCCCGCCGCGTAGGCGTTGCCCCCGGTTGCGGTGTCGAGGTCGACGACGGGGGCTTGGTTCGGAGGGCGGAATTCGTACGCACCGATGTCGACGGTACCGTTGAAGATGCGTGTATTGCCGGCGAGATCGAGGGTTCCGCTCGCCTGGGCATTGCTGCCCTGGTCGATCGCGTCCGTTTCCGCGGCAGCGAGGGTGTAGTCGTCGGCAGCCTGGTTGGTGAAGGTCACGCTGCCGACGAGCAGGTTGTTGCTGCCGCCCGCGGCCGCCTGCTGCAGGATCGAGTTGTAAGCGTTGTACGAGGCTCCGCTGAGCGGGACCACGTTCGTGATCGCGTTGTCCGCGAAGGTCACGTTGCGCAGCGTGAGCGATGCGGAGGCCCCGAACAAGTCGATAACCTGCCCGCCGACACTGTGGTCGTAGAACAACGAGTTCGTCACGACGATCGTCGAGTTCTGGTTCATTCCGATCGCAGCGCTACCACCATTCTGCTGGTTGCCCTGGAAGATCGAACGATCGACGTTGAGAATGTTGCCGCTGCCGACGGCGATCGCGCCACCGGTGGCGCCGGTCGCGCTGGTGGAGACGACGTTGCGGAACTCCGAGGCCGTGACGTTGACGGTCAGGACAGCGGTGCTCCGGGCGAACGCGATGGCCGCTCCGTCGATCGTCGCGGTGATACCCTGGAACCGAAGACCCGTGATGTTGACCGTCGCGTTCGCCACCGCATCGATGTTCAGATCGAACGCACCATCCGCATTGCTGTTGACATCGACGAACGTGATGTCCGCCACGCCATCGTTGTTTCGGTCGCCTTGGATGTCGACGGCACTCGTGAACTCGATGAAGCTCTCCAGCTCGATCGTGTAGTCGCCGTTGAAGACGATCGTGTCGCTGCCTGGGCCGTTCGCGTTCGCGTCGAGGATGGCCTGACGGAAGCTGCCGGCGCCGCTGTCGGCATTGTTCGTGACGGTGAAGGTCGCGAGCTCCCCGCTGAACGAGGCCAGTGCGCTCGCTCCGAACAGGGCAGTCGCGCCGGATGCTTCGATCTCGCCCGTACGATACTCGAGCGTCCAGTCCGACGTCGCGGTCGAGCCCGTGTCGTTCGTCGAGGCGGCGATGTCGGCCCCGGTCAGCTCCGCGAGCCGATCGACGAAGCGAGCACCGTACTCTCCCTTCGCCACGTCGCAGCCCCAGAAGACGATGTCGCCGTCCGCGCTCATCGACGCTCCGATCCTCGCGAGGTCGGCGGCATGCGCGTCGAGCGACCCCTCGAACAGGAGCGCCGACCCGAGGCGAACCTGCCCGTCCCAGCCATGGCTGACGATGTGGATCGCGTCGATTCCCGTACGCCCCTCCAACGCCTCGGCGATCTGGCGAACGCCGTCGCGCCCGGGATCGAGGACGACGACCTCCGCGTCTGGACCGAAATCCTGCAGGAGCGTTTCGCGGTCCTCGACCGACGCATCCACGAAGACGATCTGCACGGGCGCGCTCGCACCCTCCGGCGGCACCGGCTCCGGCGGGGGCACGGGCGCCTCGGGATCGGCGGCATCGACGTAGGTCGCAGCACCCGCGGCATCGAACATGATGCGCGGCTCCAGCGCCAGCGTCAGGGGCGCGCGGCTCCACGGATCGCGATGCTTCCAGGCCATGCCGAATCTCCGTCGTCGGGCTGCGACAGGCGACATTGCCTCGAAACCGCCCACTTGCAAAGTGGCGGCACCGCAACAGCCGCTGGCGAACCGAAGGGATCTCGACCGAGACGGCCGAGGGGCTGCGCAACCGCCGGGCCTCGGGCGGGAATGGTCGGCGACGTATTGGCTTCGACCCTCGGTCGTGTTCCCCTCCTGCAAGCCCGCGTTCAGAGAATCAGCGCACGGCGATCCCGGCGAGCGGGCCGAGCAAGGAGGGGCGGACATGGAAACCTACATCGCGACGATCCTGATCTGGGCGCCGAACTTCGCGCCGAGGGCCTGGGCGTATTGCGCCGGGCAGCTGATGGCGATCAGCCAGAACACGGCGCTCTACTCGCTTCTGGGAACGACCTACGGCGGCGACGGGCGCACCACCTTCGCCCTGCCGGACCTGCGCTCGCGCGTGCCGATCGGCGCCGGCATGGGCCCGGGGCCGGGGCTGCACGACTATCGGCTCGGCGCGAAGGGCGGAGTGGAATACGTCACGCTCAACCAGATCGAGATGCCGGTGCACGGCCATTCGGCGCAGGCGGAGGTCGTCGTGTACAACACCCCGGGGACCGAGCACGACGCCCAGCCCGGGAGCGTGCTCGCCTCCGGCGTCTATTCCGACGGCCGCGACACGTTTCCGACGAGCAACTACGCCGCTGCGGCGGGTCCGCGCGTCCCGCTCTCGACCGAGAGCGTGAGCGTTCAGATCGGCAGTGCCGGTGGCGGCCAGTCGCACGAGAACCGGATGCCGTTCGAGGGGCTGAGCTACATCATCGCGCTCTACGGCATCTTCCCCTCGCGCGGCTGACCGCGGGCGGAGTCTCCGCACCGCCGCGGCGCGCCCGGCGCGCGCCGCGGTTCACCCAACGGTAACCAAGAAAGTATTTCTACGCCTGGTCGTCATCTCCGGGTAAGCCACACCGTGGTCCTCTCCGCTCGCGCCCGTTGCGCGGCAACTCCCGCCGGCAGCGCGGCGCGGCATACCTGGAGGGGACGATGGACTACTATATCGGGACGGTTCTGATCTGGGCGCCGACCTTCGCGCCGCGGCAATTCGCCTATTGCGCCGGGCAGACGATGAGCATCACGCAGAACACCGCGCTGTTCAGCCTGATCGGCACCACCTACGGCGGCAACGGCACCACCACCTTCATGCTGCCGGACCTGCGCTCGCGCGCGCCGATGGGCGGCGGCATGGGCCCGGGCAACGGCCTGACCGACTACCCGCTCGGCGTGATGTCCGGCGTGGAGACGGTCACGCTGACCACGACCCAGATGCCGCAGCACAACCACCTGGCCACCGGCGAGATCGTCGCGCGCGCCGCGGCGGGTACGGACGCCAACCCGCTCGCGGGCGGCTACCTCGGCATCGGCGAAGCGGAAATCGGGCGCGATACCGGCACAGCCAGGATCTACACGACGACGACCGCCGGCAACGTCACCCTCGCCCAGGGCAGCGTCTCCGTCCAGACCGCCAACAACGGCGGCGGCCTCGACCACGAGAACCGGATGCCGTTCCTCGGCATCTCCTTCATCATCTGCCTGTTCGGCATCTTCCCGCCGCGGCAGTGACGTAGCGCGAGGCCCGGGGCGGCGCGGATGCCGCCCCGGGCCTCGTACCGCGACGATCGGGTGCGAGCGCGCTGTTCCACCGGTCCGGGTCCGGAGAAAGAGATGTCGATGCGTACTCCGTCCGACGACCTCGCCGCTCTCCACGTGCGTGCCTGCAGGCTCGCCCACGAGGGCCGGGAGGATCGCGGCTTCTGCCAGCGGGCGGCGCGGGCGGACAACCTCGCCTGCGCCCACACCATGGCGCGGTGGCGCCTGAAGGCCGCGCTCGACGCCCGCGTCGCCGCGGGCGTCCCCGGCGCCGCGGACGCGCTCGCGCGCTGGCACGCGCTCGATCTCGCCGTCGGACAGGCAGACCACGACCGCACGCGCGCCGAGTCGGCGGGCGATCGCGCTGCCGTCGCCGCCGCGATCGCCGCCCACGACGAGGCCGCCGCCGCGCTCGCCGCGCTCCTGGCGGAGGCGCGGGTGCCGGCTGCCTAGCCGCTCTGCACCGATCGCCCCCGTCCCACCTTCCGGACTGCGGCCGTCTCGCTCCCCTGCGGAGAGGTGGCGGTCGCGGATGCCCTGCGCCTTCCCTACCGTTCCCTATCCTTGCCCCACGGCGTCTCCTCCACCGGCGTGAGCGGCCCCGCGCCCTCGAACCAGGAGGCGAGGTTGTCGACGACGAGCCGGCCCATGGCTTCGCGGGTGTGCACCGAGGCCGAGCCGACATGCGGCAGGAGCACGACGTCGTCGCGGGCGAGGAGCGCGTCGGGCACGTTCGGCTCGTCCTCGAAGACGTCGAGGCCGGCGGTGAGGATCGTGCCCGCCTCGAGCGCCGCGACGAGCGCCGCCTCGTCCACCACCGAGCCGCGGCCGACGTTGATCAGCACGCCGTCGGTCCCGAGCGCCTCCAGCACCGGCTTCGAGACCAGGTGGCGCGTGCCGGCCCCGCCCGGCGCGACGCAGATCAGCGTGTCGACGGCGCGCGCCATCGCGACGAGGCTGTCGTAGTGCCGATGCGCCACGCCTTCCTGGCGCCGGCGGCCATGGTAGACCACCTCCACGCCGAACGCGTCGAGGCGGCGCGCGATCGCCTTGCCGATGCGCCCGTAGCCGAGGATGCCGATCGTGCGCCCGCGCAGCGTCGGCGAGAGCGGGAACGGCCCCTCCCCCTTCCAGCGCCCGGCGCGCAGCCAGCGCTCCGCCTGCGGCAGGCGGCGCAGGGTGGAGAGGAGGAGGCCGATCGTCAGGTCCGCCACCTCCTCGGTGAGGACGTCGGGCGTGTTCGTGACGATCACGCCCCGGCGCGCGGCCGCCGCCGCGTCGACGTGATCGTAGCCGACGCCGAAGCTCGCCACGATCTCCAGCGCGGGAAGCCGCGCCATCAGCGCCGCGTCGACGGCGTGGTGCGCCCCCGCCGCGATGCCGCGCACCGCGCCGCCGTGCGCCGCGAGCCAGCCCTCGCGATCCGGCTCCTCCCACAGCCGCGCCAGGCGGAAGCGCTCGGAGAGCCGCTCGGCGACGAGCGGCATCATCCGGGCGGGCATCAGGATCAGGGGCTTCGTCATGGCGGCCTCTCCAGCGCGTTCGTCCCGAGGGACCGAGGTCGCGAGCTTAGGCGATCGGCGCGCCCGTGCGGAAGCCGCACGGGCGCCGGATGCGCCTCCTCAGGCCAGCACGCCGTGGCAGTGCTTGAACTTCTTGCCGGAGCCGCAGGGGCAGGCCTCGTTGCGGCCGACCTTGCCCCAGGTCGCGGGATCGTTCGGGTCGCGCTGCTCGGGCGGCACGAAGCCCGCCGCGAGTGCCGCCGCCCCGGGGCCGGACGCGCCGGGAGAGCCGAGCCCGGTCGAGCCGCCCGTCGCCATCTCGTCCTCGCCGGTGATCGGGTCGGCGTGGTGCGCCTCCATCTCCGGCAGCTTGGGCTCCGGCGGACGCTGGTAGACCACCTCGATGCGCATGAGCTGCGACGTCACCACCTCGCGCAGGCGCGCGATCAGCGCCTCGAAGAGCTGGAAGGCCTCGGACTTGTACTCGTTGAGCGGGTCGCGCTGGGCCATGCCGCGCCAGCCGATCACCTGGCGCAGGTGCTCGAGCGTGACGATGTGCTCGCGCCAGAGCTGGTCGAGCGACTGGAGCAGCACCTGCTTCTCGACGTAGGTCATCACCTCGGAGGTGTTCTTCTCCACCCGCGCCGCGTAGGCGCCGTCGGCCTCCTTCAGGAGCCGCTCGCGCATCTCCTCGTCGGCGATGCCCTCCTCCTTGGCCCAGTCGATCACCGGCAGGTCGAGGTTGAGGAGGCGGCGGACCTCCTTGTCGAGCCCCTCGGTGTCCCACTGCTCGGGATAGGCGTCGGCGGGGATGTGGCGGGCGACGACGTCCTCGACGACGGACTCGCGCATCTCGTCGATCGTCTCGCGCACCGAGGCCTCGCCCATGAACTCGCGGCGCTGCTCGAAGACGACCTTGCGCTGGTCGTTCATGACGTTGTCGTACTTGAGGATGTTCTTGCGGATGTCGAAGTTGCGCGCCTCGACCTTCGACTGCGCCTTCTCGATCGCCTTGTTGATCCAGGGATGGACGATCGCCTCGCCCTCCTGAAGGCCGAGCTTGGTCAGCATGCCGTCCATGCGGTCCGACCCGAAGATGCGCATCAGGTCGTCCTGGAGCGACAGGAAGAACTTCGAGCGGCCCGGGTCGCCCTGGCGGCCGGAACGGCCGCGCAGCTGGTTGTCGATGCGCCGGCTCTCGTGGCGCTCGGTGCCCATGACGTAGAGGCCGCCCGCGGCGAGCGCGCGCTGCTTGAAGGCCGCGACCTCGTCGCGGATCGCCGCCTCGCGGCGGCTCCGCTCCTCGCCCTCCGGCAGGTCCGCGAGCTCGAAGCCGATGCGCATGTCGGCGTTGCCGCCGAGCTGGATGTCGGTGCCGCGCCCGGCCATGTTGGTCGCGATGGTGATCGCGCCGGGCACGCCGGCCTGGGCGACGATGAAGGCCTCCTGCTCGTGGAAGCGGGCGTTGAGCACGGCGAAGGTCTTGGGCGCCGTCGCGGCCCGGGCCGCCTCGAACAGCGGGGCGAGCGCCGTCGGGTCGGCGAAGTCGATCTGCGTGAAGCCAGCCTTCGTCAGCTGGGCTGCGAGCATCTCCGACTTCTCGATCGAGGTCGTGCCCACCAGGGTCGGCTGGCCCTTGGCCGAGGCCTCCTCGATGTCGCGGATGATCGCGTCGTACTTCTCGAGCACGGTGCGATAGACCTCGTCGTCCTCGTCGAGACGCGCGACCGGGCGGTTGGTGGGGATCTCGACGACGTCGAGGTTGTAGATCTCGGCGAACTCGTCGGCCTCGGTCGAGGCGGTGCCGGTCATGCCGGCGAGCTTGGAATAGAGCCGGAAGTAGTTCTGGAAGGTGATCGAGGCCAGCGTCTGGTTCTCGGGCTGGATCTTCACCTGCTCCTTCGCCTCGAGCGCCTGGTGCAGGCCCTCCGAGTAGCGCCGGCCCGGCATCATGCGGCCGGTGAACTCGTCGATGATCACCACCTCGCCGTTGCGGACGATGTAGTCCTTGTCGCGGGTGAACAGCTTGTGGGCGCGCAACGCCTGGTTCATGTGGTGGACGAGCGTTGCGTTCTGCGCGTCGTAGAGATCGTCGCTCTTGAGCAGCTCGTGCGCACGCAGGAGCTCCTCCATCTTCTCGGTGCCCGCCTCCGAGAGCGAGACCGCGCGCTGCTTCTCGTCGAGGTCGTAGTGCTCGGGGGTCAGCTGCGGGATGAGCTTGTCCACCGCCTGGTAGAGCTCCGAGCGGTCGTCGAGCGGCCCGGAGATGATCAGCGGCGTGCGGGCCTCGTCGACGAGGATCGAGTCGACCTCGTCGACGATGGCGTAGACGTGCCCGCGCTGCACCATCTGGCCGAAGTCGTACTTCATGTTGTCGCGCAGGTAGTCGAAGCCGTACTCGTTGTTGGTGCCGTAGGTGATGTCGCAGGCGTAGGCCGCCTTGCGCTCGACGTCGTCGAGCCCGTGCACGATCACGCCGACCGTGAGCCCGAGGAAGCGGTAGATCCGCCCCATCCACTCGGAGTCGCGCCGGGCCAGGTAGTCGTTCACGGTGACGACGTGCACGCCCTTGCCGGCGAGCGCGTTGAGGTAGACCGCGAGCACGGCGACCAGCGTCTTGCCCTCGCCGGTCTTCATCTCGGCGATCGAGCCCTCGTGCAGCACCATGCCGCCGATCAGCTGCACGTCGAAGGGCCGCAGGCCCAGCACCCGCTTGGAGCCCTCGCGTACGGTGGCGAAGGCGTCGACCAGCACGTCGTCGAGGCTCTCCCCCTTCGCGACCCGCGCCTTGAGATCGTCCGTGCGCGCCCTGAGCGCTTCGTCGGACAAGGCCTCGATCTCCTTCTCCAGGTCGTTGATGGCCTGGACACGGGAGGCGTACGACTTCAGGCGACGGTCGTTGGCCGAGCCGAAGAGCTTCTTCGCGAGTGCGCCGAACATGGGGTCCTGTCGTCTCAGTGGGTCGTCGGATGCGGCGGGTGCGCGCTATATAGACCTAATCATCGGGAAGCGCATCCGAAAGGAGCCGGGCCGTTCACGCCCCGGCGAGGAGGCCCCGCAGCCCCCCGCCCGGCTTGCATTGCACCGCCCGATGGGCCAGACCTGCGGCGAGATCCCGTCGAGCCGAGGGCGCGTCCGTCGCCCCGTCCGTCGCGCCCAGAGGAAACGCATGCCGTCGAACGCCCTTCTCCCCCGCCTCGCCCTCGCGCTCCTCGTCGGCGTGGCGCTCCCCGCCGCCGCGCTGGCGCAGGACACGGCCGCACCCGCCGCCGAGACCGCGCCCGCCACCGAGACCGCGACGGCAGCGGCCGCGCCGGTCGATCCGGCGACCGTCGTCGCCACCGTCGACGGAATCGAGATCACCGAGGGCGATCTCGCGCTCGCGGCGCAGGACCCGGCCCTGCCGCTGCCGGGCATGAACGACGCGCAGCGCCGCGAGACGCTGATCAACTACCTCGTCAACCTCGAGCTCGCCGCGCGCGCGGCCGAGGAGGCCGGCATCGGCGCGAGCGAGACCTTCGAGCGGCGCCTCGCCTACCAGCGCGACAAGCTTCTGCTCGAGTCGCTGCTCGAGGAGACGATCGACGCCGCCGTCACGGACGAGGCCGCGCGCGCCGTCTACGACGAGATGGTGGCCGAGGTGGAGCCGGAGCAGGAGGTGCGCGCGCGCCACATCCTCGTCGACACCCAGGAGGAGGCGCAGGCTGTGGTCGAGCGCATCGCCGCCGGCGAGTCCTTCGAGGGGATCGCGACCGACCTCTCCACCGACCGCGGCTCCGCCGCCGAGGGCGGCGATCTCGGCTTCTTCACGAAGGGCCAGATGGTCGCGCCCTTCGCCGAGGCGGCCTTCGCGCTCGAGCCGGGCGCGATCTCCGAGCCGGTGCAGAGCCAGTTCGGCTGGCACGTCATCGAGGTCCAGGAGCGCCGCGAGCGGCCGACGCCGACCTTCGAGCAGATGCGCGAGCAGATCGACACCTTCCTCGCCAGGCAGGCGCAGCAGGCGCTGCTCCTCTCGCTGCGGGAGGGCGTCGAGATCGCGCGCCCCGGCGCCGAGGCCCAGGGCGAGGCGCCCGCGCCCGCGCCCCAGTGACGCGACGCGGCCGGCGGCGATGCGTCGCCGGCCGCCGCTCGCGTCCCGCGCCCGTTCGCCCGCCGCTCACTCGCGGCGCATGATCCGGTCGACCAGGATGTCCGACACGACGCCCGGCTTGAACTCCCGGGTGAGGGCGTCGGGGTCGTAGCGGGTCTCGACCCACTCCTCGAAGCCGAGCCCCTGCGCCTCGCCCTCGTCGCGCCAGCGCTCGAAGAAGGCGTCGAGGATGCCGGTCTTGGCGAAGCGGAAGTGGCCGTAGCGCAGCGAGAGCTGACGCAGCGCCTCGTCGGCGCTGCGTCCCTCGTGGACGACGAGATAGAGCGCCGACATGAAGCCGGCCCGGTCCGCGCCCGACTTGCAGTGGACGAGCGCCGGGTACTGGATCTCGCGGAAGAAGGCTCGGGCGCGCAGCAGCGCCTCCTTGTCCGGCGCCGCGCGCGAGCGCACGACGAAGTCGACGAGGGTCAGGCCGAGCGCCTCGCAGCTCTCCTTCTGCAATTGCCACGAGCCGTGCTCACGTCCGCCGCGCAGGTAGACGACCGTGCGAAGCCCCTCGTCGCGCAGGCGCGCGAGCTGGTGCGGCGCCGGCTGCGCCGCGCGCCACAGGCCGCTGGAGACCCGGTGCAGGTTCAGGTAGGCGAAGCGGAAGACGCCGTGGTCGACGAGCGCCATGTGCGCCCAGGCGCGCAGGCGGCCGAAGCCGCCCTCGATCGGGCGGTCCCAGCGTGCGATGCGCGCCAGCCGCCGTGCGGTGCGGGTCTCTGCGCTGCGGAAGCGGTTGAGCACTCTGTCGTTTCCTAGGCCGCTCTCGTTGCGGCGCCTGTCTTCGCTGCCGAGTAGCAGCGGCGGCGGGCGCCGGCAAGCGCTCGATCGCCCCTTGCGTCATCGCACCACGACGATGCGCTCCGCCGCGCGGGTGAGCCCGGTATAGAGCCAGCGGGCGCGGTGCTCGCGGAAGGCGAAGCTCTCGTCGAACAGCACCACGTCGTCCCATTGCGAGCCCTGAGCCTTGTGGACCGTGAGCGCATAGCCGTAGGTGAGCTCGTCGTGCTGGCGGCGCAAGGCGTAGGGCAGGTCCTCGTCGCCGCCCTCGAAGAAGGCGGTGGGGACCTCGACCTTGACGGTCTGGCGCGGATTCTCCTCGGCGGCGATGCGCATCACCACGAGGCCGCGGTTGGGCCAGTGCTTCGCCTCGACGACGGTCCACAGGCCGCCGTTGAGCAGCCCCTTGCTCTTGTCGTTGCGCAGGCAGACCAGCTTCTCGTCGGCGGCGGGAAAGGGGTCGCGGAAGCCCTTCAGCTCGCGGATGCGCCCGTTGTACAGGCGCCGGGTCTTGTTCATGCCCACCAGCACCTGGTTCGCCGCCTGGACCATCTCGGCGTCGACGTCGCGGCGGTGGATGACGCGGCTCTCCCCGTAGGTGCCGTAGTCGAGCCGCCCGCCTTCGCGAATCGACATCGAGAGATGCACGATCGGGTTGTCCGCCGCCTGGCGGTGGACCTCGGTGAGCATGACGTCCGGCTCGGCCTCGGTGAAGAAGCCCCCCCCCTTCACCGGCGGCAGCTGGGCGGGGTCGCCGAGCACCAGCACGGGCTTGCCGAAGGTGAGGAGGTCGCGGCCGAGCTCCTCGTCCACCATCGAGCACTCGTCGATGACGATCAGGTCCGCCTTGGCGGCGGGCCCCGAGCGGTTGAGCGTGAAGGAGGGGCCCTCCTCCTCGTCCCCGCGCGAGCGGTAGATCATGGCGTGGATGGTGGAGGCGTCCGTGCAGCCCTTGGCGCGCATGACGGACGCCGCCTTGCCGGTGAAGGCGCCGAAGGCCACCTCGCCGTCGATCCCCTCGGCGAGGTGGCGCGCGAGCGTCGTCTTGCCCGTGCCGGCGAAGCCGAACAGGCGGAAGACCTGCGGCTCGCCGGCCTTCAGCCACGCCCCGACGGCGGAGAGCGCCGCCTCCTGCTGTCCCGACCACGCCATCTCACGCCCCCCGCGGCCGTGGCGCGCGCACCGTCTCGGCACGCAGGTTGACGACGATGCCGAGCACGATGATCCCGGCACCGACGAACACGAACGGGTCCAGCGGCTCGGCGTAGAGCAGGAGGCCCACGACCGCGATCAGGGGGATGCGCAGGAAGTCGAGCGGCACGACCATGACGGCGTCTCCGTTGCGATAGGCGTTGGTGAGGCACCAATGGGCCGTGAAGCCGCAGATCGCGAGCGCCGCGAGCGGCAGCACGGGCGCCTCGGCGAGCCGCGCGAGATAGCCCTCGCCCGCGCCCGCGAGGTTGAGCGGCAATTGCATCGTGTTCATCCAGAGCATGATCGAGGCCGTCGTCTCCGTGCGCGTGAGGCTCTTCGTCGCGATCGCGGTGAGCGCGAAGGCGAAGGCGGCGAACAGCACGACGAGCGCGGGCCAGCCGACCTCGCCGGCGCCGGGGCGGACGATCACGAGAACGCCGAGGAAGCCGAGCCCGATCGCCAGCGCCCGCGTGCGCGTCAGCCGCTCGCCGAGCAGCAGCACGGCGAGGAGCGCCGTGATCGCGGGGGCCGTGAACTCCACCGCGAAGACGACGGCGAGCGGCAGGAGCGTGACGCCGACCGTCCAGGCGTACTGCCCGGCGAAATGCACGACGTTGCGCTGCGCGTGACGCCCGAGCCGCCGGGCGGAGAGGCTCGCGCGCACGCGGGGCACCAGCAGCGCCGCGACGAGGATGCCGGCGAGCCCCGCCGCGTTGCGGAAGGCGAGCATCTCGAACACGGACAGCGCGCCCGAGAGCTCGCGCACGGCCACCGCGATGGCCGAGAAGGAGACGAGCGCCCCGGCCATCCAGAGCACGACGATCGTGACGTTGCGCGGAGCCATGCGCCTGCAGCCGAACGTATGGAGAACGGGGGTCATAGCGCGGATCGCGCCGCGGCGATAGCCCCAAACGAGGTCGACGCGATCGGCGCGCCGTTAACCAGTCGTTCACCGTCCGCTGGGAAATTCCTGCCTACCGGTCGCGGCGCACGCGGCCCGGTGCGTGTCCAGCTCTCGGGGGCCTCGTTTCGCGTGAACCAGACGATGGAGATCCTGTCCCGGCTCGGCCCGGCGCGCCTCGCGGTGATGGGCGCCGTCACGCTGGCGCTCGTGGGCTTCTTCGCCTTCGTGATCATGCGCATGTCGCAGCCGGACATGGGCGTGCTCTACGCCGACCTGTCGATGGCCGACGCCGGCGCCGTGGTGCGCGAGCTCGAGGCCCGCGGCATCGCCTACGAGACCCGCGGCGACGGCGTCATCCTCGCCCCGCGCAGCGATCTCGCGCGGCTGCGGATGGAGCTCGCCTCGGACGGGCTGCCCGCGGGGACCGGCGTCGGCTACGAGATCTTCGACCGCGGCGATTCGTTCTCCTCGACGAGCTTCGTGCAGAACATCAACCAGCTGCGGGCGCTCGAGGGCGAGCTGTCGCGCACGATCGCCTCGCTCGCGCGGGTCGAGGCGGCGCGGGTGCATCTCGCCATCCCCGAGCGGCGCCTGTTCGAGCGCGACCGCGAGGATCCGCGCGCCTCGATCGTGCTGCGCGTGCGCGGCGAGCTCGACCAGGCCCAGGTGCGCGCCGTGCGCCACCTCGTCGCGACCGCCGTCGAGGGGCTTCGCCCCGACCGGATCTCGATCGTCGACGAGAGCGGCCGGCTCCTCGCCGACGGCGCCACCGCCGGCGATTCGATGGCGGCCGTCGCCGCGGACGAGACCCGCATCGGCTTCGAGAACCGGCTGCGCGCCCAGGTCGAGGACATCGTCGCGGGCATCGTCGGGCGCGGGCGCACCCGGGTCCAGGTCGCCGCCGAGTTCGACACGAACCGCGTCGAGGCGCGCTCGGAGACCTTCGACCCCAACGGCCAGGTGGCGCGCTCGATGCAGACGCGCACCGACAACGCCGTCTCGACCCAGGGCGACGCCGGCGTCACCGTCGGCAACGAGCTGCCGGGCGGTGGCGAGGACCCGGAGGGCGGCGGCATGCGTGACCAGCAGGAGACGACCGAGGAGACGATCAACTACGAGATCTCCCGCTCGACCCGCGTCGAGATGCTCGAGGGCCCGCGGCTCTCGCGCCTGTCCGTCGCCGTCCTGGTCGACGGCGCCTACGCGACCGGGCCGGACGGCAGCGTCGCCTACGAGCCGCGCACGGCCGAGGAGCTGCAGCGCATCGAGGCGCTGGTGCGCACGGCGATCGGCTTCGACGCGGATCGCGGGGACCAGATCGAGGTGGTCAACCTGCGCTTCGCCGAGGGGCCGCAGCCCGAGTTCCTGCCCGAGGAGCCGACCCTCGTCGAGAGCCTGCTCAACCCGACGCGCGAGGACGTGCTGCGCGCCGTCGAGCTCGCCGTGCTGTTCCTGCTCAGCCTCGTCGTGATCTTCACGGTGCTGCGGCCGATGCTGCGGGCGTTCACGGCATCCCCCGTGATGATCGCGGCGGGCGCCGGCGGCGGCGAGGCGGGGGCGATCGCCGGTGGCGAGGGCGGCGGCACGCCAGCGCTGCCCTCGCGCTCGGATGCCACCTCGCAGATGATCGAGATGGCCAAGGTCAACGGCCAGGTGCAGCAGGAATCGCTCGAACGCGTCGCCGACCTCGTCAAGCAGAGCCCGTCCGAGACGGTGTCGGTGATGCGCCAGTGGATCCACGAGAGAGGCTGAGATGAGCGGCAGCTTCGTCTTCGACCGCGACTTTTCCCGCCCGAAGGGCACCCCCTCGCCGAAGGCGGAGGCGGCGCTCGCGCAGGCCGAGTCGCGCGGGCACGCCCGCGGCGTCGCCGAGGGCCGCGCGGCGGCGCAGGCCGAGGCCGACGGCGCCCTGCGCGAGACGCTCGCGCGCATCGCCGAGGCCTCCCGCGCGCTCCTCGCCGACGCCGACGCCCGCGGGGGCGCGCTCGAGACGGAGGCGATCGCCTTCGCCGAGACGCTGGCGCGCACGCTCGCGGGCGCGGCGCTGGAGCGCTTCCCGCTCGACACGATCATGGAGGCGGCGCGCGAGGCCTTCGCGCACCTGCGCGGCGTGCCGCACCTCGTCGTGCGCGTCGAGGAGAGCCTCGTCGACGATGTCGAGCGCATGATCAAGGGTCTCGCCCGCGAGCGCGGGTTCGAGGGCCGGCTCGTCGTCATCGGCGAGGCCGACATCGCGCGCGGCGACGCGCGCTTCGAATGGGCCGACGGCGGCGTGGTGCGCGACGGCGCCGCGCTCGCCACCGAGATCGCCCGCAAGCTCACCGGCGCGGGCGCCCACGCCCCGCACGACGACATGCCGATCGACGCCACACCCGGAGCCCCGACGCGATGAGCGACGAGTTCACCCTGCCCCAGCTCGACGACGAGGACATCGGCTTCGACCCGCAGGCGCAGCTGCCGGCGGAATCGACCCGCGACGGGCCCGTGATCCAGCGCACGGCCGCCGATCTCGAGCAGATCTTCGACGTGCCCGTCGCCGTCTCCGCCGTGCTCGGGCGCGCGCGCATGCCCGTGGGCGATCTCCTGAAGATCGCGCCCGGTGCCGTGCTCGAGCTCGACCGGAAGGTCGGCGAGGCGGTGGACATCTTCGTCAACAACCGCCTCGTCGCCCGCGGCGAGGTGGTCCTCGTCGACGATCGCCTCGGCATCACGATGACCGAGATCATCAAGAGCGACCAGTAAGGAGCCGGATCATGCGCCTTCTCATCATCGGACGCCTGGACGGCGAGCTGACCACCGCCTCGCGCATCGCCATGAGCCGCGGCGCCGCCGTGGTGCAGGCCGACGACCTCGACCAGGGCCTCGCGGTGCTGCGCGCCAAGGGCGCCGACCTGATCATGGTCGACGTCGCGCTCTCCGTCGCCGACCTCGTCGGCGCGCTCGAGGCCGAGCGCATCCGCACGCCCGTCGTCGCCTGCGGCGCGGGGGCGGACACCCGCGGCGCGGTGGACGCGATCCGCGCCGGCGCGAAGGAGTACATCCCGCTGCCGCCGGACGCCGACATGATCGCGGCGATCCTCGAGGCGGTGGCCGCCGACCAGGCCGCCTTCGTCTGGCGCGACCCGGCCATGGAGAAGGTCGTCAAGATGGCCGAGCAGGTGGCCCGCTCCGACGCCTCGGTGCTGATCACCGGCGAGAGCGGAACCGGCAAGGAGGTGCTCGCCCGCCACCTGCACCAGCGCTCGGGCCGCCGCTCGAAGCCCTTCGTGTGCGTGAACTGCGCCGCGATCCCCGACGCGCTGCTCGAGAGCGAGCTGTTCGGCCACGAGAAGGGCGCCTTCACCGGCGCCGTGGCGCGGCGCATCGGCAAGTTCGAGGAGGCGAACGGCGGCACGCTGCTGCTCGACGAGATCTCGGAGATGGACGTGCGGCTCCAGGCGAAGCTGCTGCGCGCGCTGCAGGAGCGGGTCATCGACCGGGTCGGCGGCGCCAAGCCCGTGCCTGTGGACATCCGGGTGCTCGCCACCTCCAACCGCAACATGGCGGAGGCGGTGCGGGCGGGAACGTTCCGCGAGGACCTGTTCTACCGGCTCAACGTCGTCCACCTGCGCCTGCCGGCCCTGCGCGAGCGGCCCGGCGACATCATCGAGCTCGCCCAGCACTTCGCGCGCAAGTACGCGCAGGCGAACGGCCTGCCCGAGCGCGGCATCTCCCACGACGCCAAGCGGGTCGTGCTGAAGAACCCGTGGCGCGGCAACGTGCGCGAGCTCGAGAACGCGGTGCACCGGGCGGTGCTGCTGGCGTCGGGCGCCGAGATCGGCCCGGACGCGCTGATGACGCCGGAGGGCGACGCGCTCGGCGCCGAGCCGGACGCCGCCGCCCGCGCCGCGCGCACGGCGGAAGCGGTGACCCGCGCCCTCGTCGGGCGCACGGTGGCCGAGGTCGAGCAGGACCTGATCCTCGACACGCTCGACCATTGCCTGGGCAACCGGACGCACGCGGCCAAGATCCTCGGCATCTCGATCCGGACGCTGCGCAACAAGCTCAACGAGTACACCGCCGCCGGCCTCGCCGTTCCCGAGCCCGGCCAGGCGCGCACCGCCATGAGCGTCGGCTGACCCGCTCCCGCCCCCTCGGGGCGGGGACGGCGAGCGGAGCGAGCCAGGGGCGGGGTCCCCCGGCTCGACGTTCGCCGAATCCACGACGAGATCGGTGCCTCAGTCCACCCGCTCGCCCGGGTAGACCCCCCACAGCATCTCCTGGCGGAGATAGCCCGGGATCTCGGAGCGCCCGGGCCCGTCCGCCACGACGCGGCACCAGTCGCCCGAGCACAGCTCGACGCCCACCACGACGCCCGGCTCGAGCCGGGCCACCACCGCGGCCTCCTCGCTCTCGCGGGCACGCAGGTCGAGAGGGTCGCCGCCGCGCTCCCAGGGGGCGACCAGCGCCGTGCGGCGGCCCGACAGCAGCGAGTGCCAGACCCAGCCGTCCTCCCCGTCCGAATCGCGGATGCGGCGCCAATTGTCGAACTCGGCGATGATCTCGACCGGCAGCCCCGCCCGCTCGAACACCCAGCGCGTGACGTGGTCCTTCGACGGCCCGGCGCGCAGGTTCACCTTGTCCGTTTTCAACGAGACGTAGCGCGGCAGCGGCAGCCGGGTCTCCGGGCCGATCGTCGTCTGGGCGAAGGCGGGAAACGGAGCGAAGACGGGCGCGAAGGCCAGCGCCAAGGCCAGCGCCGCGGCGGCGGGAACGACGATACGCGTGGACAAGGGTCCAACTCCCGTCGGATTGTGTTTGCTCACGCCTCTGGTACAGAGGCTTCGGGAGCGCGTCTCGCACGCGCCCGTCGAGTCAAATCGCCGGCTCCCGGTTAAGACCCGGTGAACGGTGCGGCCCGAAATCGAGGACAGCGATGCCCGCGCGCAAGAAGCCACTCGTCGTCGTGACCCGCAAGCTGCCCGACGTCGTCGAGACGCGCATGCGCGAGCTCTTCGACACGCGGCTCAACGTGGCGGACGCCCCGCTGTCCCAGGCCGAGCTCGTCGCCGCGGTGCGCGAGGCGGACGTGCTGGTGCCCACGATCACCGACGAGATCGACGCGGCGATCCTCGCCCAGGCCGGCGAGCGGCTGAAGCTCGTCGCCAACTTCGGCAACGGGGTCGACAACATCGACGTCGGCGCGGCGCTTTCGCGCGGCATCACCGTGACCAACACGCCCGGCGTCCTCACCGAGGACACCGCCGACATGACGATGGCGCTCATCCTCGCGGTGGCGCGCCGGGTCGCGGAGGGCGCGCGCGTCATCCCCGAGGAGCGCTTCGAGGGCTGGTCGCCCACCTGGATGCTCGGCCACCGCATCACCGGCAAGCGGCTGGGCATCATCGGCATGGGCCGAATCGGCACCGCGCTCGCCCGCCGCGCCAAGGCCTTCGGCCTGTCGATCCACTACCACAACCGCCGCCGCGTCCCCGCCGCGCTCGAGGAGGAGCTCGAGGCGACCTGGTGGGATTCGCTCGACCAGATGCTGGCGCGCATGGACGTGGTCTCCGTCAACTGCCCGCACACGCCGGCGACCTACCATCTCCTCTCGGCGCGCCACCTGAGGCTCCTGCGCCCCGAGGCGATCGTCGTCAACACGGCGCGCGGCGAGATCATCGACGAGAACGCCATGGCCCGGCTGATCGAGCAGGGCGCCATCGCGGGGGCGGGCCTCGACGTGTTCGAGCACGAGCCCGCGGTGAACCCGCGCCTGATCAAGCTCGCCCGCCAGGGCAAGGTCGTGCTCCTGCCGCACATGGGCTCGGCCACGTTCGAGGGCCGCGTCGACATGGGCGAGAAGGTCATCGTCAACATCCGCACCTTCATGGACGGCCACCGCCCGCCGGACCGGGTGCTGCCGTCGATGCTGTGAGGGAGGCGGGACGGTGACGCGGCGGATCACGCCCGCTTTCAAGCTGTCTTGCCCGCCCCGAGCAGCCGCATCGCGTTGAGCGTCACCAGCACCGTCGCGCCGGTGTCGGCGAGGATCGCCGGCCACAGGCCGGTGATGCCGAGCAGCGTCGTCACGAGCAGCACCGCCTTCAGGCCCAGCGCCACGGCGATGTTCTGGCGGATGTTCGCCATCGTGTCGCGGGAGAGGCGGATCATGCGCGCCACGTCGAGGACGCGGCCCTCCAGCGCCGCCGCGTCGCCGGTCTCGAGCGCGACGTCCGTGCCGCCGCCCATGGCGATGCCGACGTCGGCCGCCGCGAGCGCGGGGGCGTCGTTGATGCCGTCGCCGACCTTGGCCACCGTGCGGCCGGCGGCCTTCAGCTCGCGCACGATCGCCATCTTGTCCTGCGGCATCAGCTCGGCGCGGGCGGGGATGCCGAGCGCGGACGCGACGCGCGACGCGGTCGCGGCGTTGTCGCCGGTGAGCATGAGGGGCGCGACGCCCAGCCGCTCCAGCGCCCGCAAGCCGGCCTCGGCGTCCGCGCGCGGCTCGTCGCGCACGGCGATCAGGCCGGCGGGGCGCTCGGCGACGAGGAGGACGACGACCGTCTTGCCCTCCTCCTCCAGGCACGCGATGCGCGCGCGGGTATCCGCATCGAGCGGCGCGATCGCCGCCGCCGCCCTGGGCGCGCCGAGGAACAGCGCGCGGCGATCCAGCCGGCCCTTCACGCCCTTGCCGCCGAGCGCCATCACCCCGATCGCCGGCCGCACCGCGATCCCGACCTCGCGGGCGCGGTCGAGCACGGCGCGGGCGATCGGGTGGGACGAGGCGGCCTCGAGCGCGGCGGCGTCCGTGAGCACCTCCGCTTCGGAGCCCGCGAGCGGCACCACGTCGGTGACGACGGGCCGGCCGCTGGTGAGCGTGCCGGTCTTGTCGATGGCGACCGCGTCGACGCGCCCGAGGATCTCCAGCACCGCGCCGCCCTTGATCAGGAGGCCGCGCCGCGCGCCGGCGGCGAGGCCCGCCGCGATCGCCGCCGGGGTCGAGATCACGAGCGCGCAGGGGCAGCCGATCAGGAGCAGCGCCAGCGCCTTGTAGACCCACTCGCCCCACGGCTCGCCGACGAGGAGCGGCGGCAGCACCGCGACGAGCGCGGCGACGACGAGCACCGCGGGTGTGTAGATGCGCGCGAAGCGATCGATGAAGCGCTCCAGCGGCGCCTTCGCCTCCTGGGCTTCCGCGACGAGGCGCACCACGCGCGCGATCGTGCTGTCCTGCGGCTCGGCCGTGACGCGCACCCGCAGCGCCGCGTCGGTGACGATGGTGCCGGCGAAGACGCCGGCGCCCGGCGCCTTGGCCTTGGGCACGCTCTCGCCGGTGACCGGCGCCTCGTCGACGGCCGCCTCCCCGGCGACGACGCTGCCGTCGGCGGGGATGCGGTCGCCCGGGCGCACGACGATGAGATCGCCGGGCGCGAGGGTGTCCGCCGCGACGGTGCGCGTCGTGCCGTCCGGCAGCTCGCGCAGCGCCGTCTTCGGCACGAGCGCGGCGAGCGCGCGGATGCCCGCCCGCGCCCGGCCGGCGGCGACGCCCTCGAGCAGCTCGCCCACGAGGAAGAGCAGCACCACGATCGCCGCCTCCTCGGTCTCGCCGATGACGACCGCACCGATCGCCGCGATGCTCATCAGCGTCTCGATGGTGAAGGGCGAGCCGGCGCGGGCCGCGGAAAGGGCGCGGCGCGCGATCGGCACGAGGCCGATCAGCATGGCGAGCGCGTAGGCGACGGGGGCGACGTCCGGAACGAGCGCGCCGACCATCGCGGCGGCGACGAGTCCGGCGGCGCTGGCCAGCACGAGGCGGGCCTTCGGCGTCGCCCACCACGCCGGCTCCTCGGCCTCGGCGGAGGCCCCGAGCGGCGCGATGCCGAAGCCGAGCGCGCGCACGGCGGCCTCCGCGTCACCGCGCACGCCCGGCTGCGCCCGCAGCCGCAGCGTGCCGGCGGTGGCGCTCACGGCGACACCGTCGACGCCCTCGAGGCGTGCGAGCGCGGTCTCGATCTTCGCGGCGCAGGAGGCACAGTCCATGCCCTCGACCCGATAGCGCAGCGTCTCGTCCATCGTCGTTCACCCGGTTGCTCCGATTCGCCGGGCAGGCTACTCCCTCTAGCCGCTAGAGGTTCAAGGGGGTCACGACCATGGTCCTGTCGATCGGCGATCTGTCCCGCCGCACCGGCGTGAAGGTGCCGACCATCCGCTACTACGAGAGCATCGGCCTCCTGCCGGCGCCGGCGCGCAGCGACGGCGGGCAGCGGCGATACGGCAGGGCGCACCTCGAGCGGCTCGGCTTCGTTCGCCACGCCCGCGACCTCGGTTTCGAGATCGAGGCGATCCGCGAGCTCCTCGCCATGGCCGAGGACCGGGAGGGCGCCTGCGGCGAGGCGCACGCCATCACCCGCGCCCATCTCGCCGACGTCGAGGACCGGATCGCGCGGCTCTCCGCCCTGCGCGACGAGCTGCGCGCCATGCTCGCCTGCGACAACGGCACCGTGGCGCAGTGCCGCATCATCGAGGTCCTGGCCGACCACGAGCAGTGCCTGCACGAGCGGCATTGACGGCGCGGAGGCGGGCGGACGAACGCGAAAGGCCCCGCCGTCCGGGCGGACGGCGGGGCCTTCGTGAAGCCATCGGGACTGCGGGATCGCTCAGCTGGCGAGGCGACCGCGGATCTGGCCCAGGCCGGCGCGCATGAAGCGCTCGCCCTCCGAGCCGCGCGCCTGCTCGCGCAGCACGGTCTCGGAGGCGGAGACCGCGGAGGCGATGGCCGCGTCGCGGACCTCGATCATCGCCTGCTGCTCGGCGGCAGTGATCTTGTCCTCGGCGGCCTTGGTGCGGCGCGCCACGAAGGCGTTCAGCCGCTCCTCGGCCTCGGCCTGCATGCGCTCGGCCTCCTCGCGGGCGGCCATGACGATCGCCTCGGCCTCCTTCTCGGCGTTGGCGCGCTTGACCTCGTACTCGCGCAGCAGCGACTCGGCGTCCGCGCGCAGGCGCCGCGCCTCGTCGAGCTCGGCGGCGATCCGCTCGCCGCGCTTGTCGAGGGCCGCACCGACGCGGTGGAACACCTTGTAGTGCCACAGGAGCCAGATCAGGGCGATCGTGGACAGCGCCTGCCAGAAGTAGTTGGAGCCCAGCAAATCCATGTCGCTCTCCTCAGCCCGCGGCCCGGCGATCGAGCGCCGACGCCACGGAACCCGGCGCGGGCGCCTGGCCGGTGATGCGCTCGACGATGGCCACCGCCGTCTCCTCCGCGATGGTGCGGACGTTCGACATGGCCTCGGCCTTGCGCGCCGCGATCTGCGCCTCGGCGGCGGCGAGCCGCTCGGCGAGATCGTCCTCGAGCGCCTTGCGCTTGGCGTCGGACTCCGCCTGCATCGCGTCGCGCGTCTTCGCGGCGATCGCCTGGGCGTTCGCCTTGGCCGAGGCGAGCGCCTCGTCGTAGGCGGTGCCGGCGGCCTGCGCGTCGCGCTTGGCGGTCGCGGCGGCGTCGAGGTCGCGCGAGACGGTGACCTCGCGGGTCTCCACGATGCCGTGGAAGCGCGGGACGATCACGCGGTTCATCACGTAGTAGAGCAGCCCGAACGCGATCGCGAGCCACAGGAGCTGCGACGGGAAGGTGCTGGTCTCGAATGGCGGGAACGCGCCGCCGCCCTGTGCGACGGCCTCGCCCGCAGCCTCCGTGGGAGATGCCATGGCGTCGACGCCCTTTCAAAGCGTCCGCCGGGCGCGGATGGCCCGGCGTGACGGATGCCGTCTGGAGAGGTGCCCCCCGCCGGGCGGGAGGCTCCGAGCCCGACGCCGCTTACGAGACGAAGAGGAGGACGAGCGCGACGACGAGGCAGAAGATGCCCAGGCCTTCGGCGAGCGCCGCACCGATGAAGGCGCGGGCGAACTGGCCGTCGGACGCAGACGGGTTGCGCAGCGCACCGGAGAGGAAGTTGCCGAAGATGTTGCCCACGCCGATCGCGGCGAGGCCCATGCCGATGGCGGCGAGGCCGGCGCCGAGATACTTGTAGGCGTCGCCGGCGGCGGTGATGACTTCGGTCTCCATGACGTACTCCTTGAGGGAAGAGGCGAGAGAAGGGAGGGGTTGGGACGAGTGCGCCGCCCGGATCGATCAGTGCCCGGGGTGCAGCGCGTCGTTCAGGTAGATGCAGGTGAGCACCGCGAAGACGTAGGCCTGCAGCGCGGCGACGAAGATCTCGAAGCCGACCATGGCGAACGTCATCAGCAGGGGCAGGGGCGCCAGCACCGCGACGAGGCCGCCGGCGCCGAGCAGCGAGACGATGAAGGTGGCGAACACGTTCAGCGCGATGTGCCCCGCCAGCATGTTGGCGAACAGGCGCAGGCTCAAGCTGATCGGCCGCGACAGGAAGGAGATCACCTCGATGAGGGTGATGAAGGGCAAGAGCCAGCCGGGCACGCCCGACGGCACGAACAGCCCGAAGAAGTGCGTGCCGTGCTTGACGAGGCCGTAGATCACCACGGTGCCGATCACCAGCATCGCCAGCGCGAAGGTGACGATGATGTGGCTGGTGATGGTGAAGGCCGTCGGCACCATGCCGACGAGATTGGCGACGAGCACGAACAGGAAGAGCGAGAAGACGAGGGGGAAGAACGTCATCCCCTCCTTGCCGGCGGCGTCGCGCAGCATGTTGGCGACGAACTCGTACAAGGTCTCGCCGAAGGCCTGCCACCGATTCGGGATCAGCGCGACGTTGCGCGTCGCGATGCTCATCACGCCGAGGATGAGGCCGACCACGACGAGCATGTAGAGCCCGGAATTGGTGAGCGCGAGGGGCGCGTCGCCGATCGTGCCGAAGCTGACGATCTCCTTGATCTCGAACTGCTCGACCGGGCTCGCCATCGTGTTCCAGTCCTCGTTCAGCGCCGTTTCGCGGCGGGTCCCGGCTTCACCGGGCACCGTCGTCCGGCCCGCCGCGCCCGTCGCCCGGGGACCTACCCGAGCGCGGCTTGCGATTCAACTCCCCCGCGGCACGCATGATGTTCAGCATGCCGGCGCAGAAGCCGAGAACGAGCCCGACGATCATCCCCCACGGCGACGTGCCGGCGACCTGGTCCAGCGCCCAGCCGACGCCGGCACCCGCGATGACGCCCGCGATGAACTCCGCGGAAAAGCGCAGCGCCTTTCCGAGGCCGGACATGTCGGACGCCGCTCGGGAACCGGCTCGCACGTCGCGATCGCGCCTGGAGCGGACATCGCCCAGGCGCGTGTCGAGACGGCGCAGCCTCGCGGACAGATCGGCCTCGTCGCCGGTGCCCGACCCCTCGCCGCCCTCGTCGTTCCGCCCTGTGGGATCGCCCATGATCGTGCCAGCGCGGAGCGTAAGGTGAAGAAAGGTAGAGCCCCCTGAAGCCGGGCGCACCATATGTGCGGGCCTCCCCCCTGTCAAGGATGCTCGCACTTGCGTTAAGTGCTTGTCGTTTCGCGATAAATCGCCGGATGCGCGGATTCCCGCGCGCGCGCCCGCCCGCCGTCGAGGGCGTTCAGACCGCCTCGGCCAGCCGCTCGGCGCGCTCCAGGTCCACCGACACCAGCTGCGACACGCCCCGCTCCGCCATCGTCACGCCGAACAGCCGGTCCATGCGCGCCATGGTGATCGGGTTGTGGGTGATGACGAGAAAGCGCGTCTTCGTGGAGCCCGCCATCCCGTCGAGGAGGTCGCAATAGCGCTCGACATTGGCGTCGTCGAGCGGGGCGTCGACCTCGTCCAGGACGCAGATCGGCGAGGGGTTGGTCAGGAACACCGCGAAGATCAGCGCGGTCGCGGTCAGCGCCTGCTCGCCGCCGGAGAGCAGCGTCATCGTCTGCGGCTTCTTGCCCGGGGGCCGCGCCAGGATCTCGAGGCCCGCCTCCAGCGGATCGTCTGAATCGACGAGCGTCAGCTCGGCGGTGCCGCCGCCGAAGAGCGTCGTGAACAGCGTCTCGAAATGCCCGTTCACCACCGTGAAGGCGGCGAGTAGGCGCTCGCGGCCCTCCTTGTTGAGGCTCGCCACCGCCCCGCGCAGCCGGCGGATCGCCTCGACGAGGTCGTCGCGCTCCGCGGCGAGCGAGCCCTTGCGGCCCTCGATCTCGGCGAGCTCGTCCTCGGCACGCAGGTTGACGGCGCCCAGCCGTTCGCGATCGCCCTTGAGCGACAGGAGCCTGGCCTCGGTCTCCATCGGCTCCGGCAGGGCGTCGCCCGGCTCGATGCCGGCGAGCGCGTGGAGCCCGGCGACGTCCGTCTCGAAGCCGTCGCGGATCGCCTGGAGGACGGCGGAGAGCCGCGTCTCCAGCGCCTCGCGCCGCGCCTCGGCCCCCGCCGCCGCCTCGCGGGCCGCCGAGAGAGCGTCGAGCGCCGCGCGGGCGTCGCGATCCGCCTGCGCGGAGATGCGCTCGCCCTCGGCGAGCCGATCCGCCGCCTCGCGGCGCGCGGCCTCGGCGGCCTCGATCTCCGCCAGCAGGCGGCGCCGCCGCAGGGCGAAGTCGTCGGGCGCCTCGCGCAGCGCCTCGAGCTCCTCGCGCGTCGCCTCGAGCCGCTCGACGATCTCCTCGACGCTCTCCCGGGCGCGGGCGTCGCGCTCGCGCCAGGACGCGATCTCCGCGACGAGCGCCCGGCGCCGCTCGGCGGCGCGCTCTTCCTCGCGCACCAGGCTCTGCAGGGTCCCGCGCCGTTCGGACGCCTCGGCGCGCCTCCCGGCGACGTCGGCGCGGGCCTCGGCGAGCGCCGTCTCCAGCTCCGGCGCGGGCGCGAGATCGTCCAGCGCCGCGCGGGCGTCCTCCGCGCGCTCCCGGGCCTCCTCCAGGCTCTCGGCGACGCGCTCGGCGGCGTCGGCGAGGCTCGCGCGCCGCGCCGCGACGTCGGCGGCGCGACGCTCCGCCGCAGCCGCGCCCTCGCGCGCGGCGTCGAGGGCGCGCCGGGCGGCAGCGGCCTCCTCCAGCGTGCGCGCCTCGAGCGCGGCGGCGTTGCGCGCGGCGACCTGGACGCGGTCGAGATCGCGCCGGCGCTCCTCGGCGACGTCGCGCGCCTGCTCCGCCTGCGCCTCCAGGTCCGCCAGCCGGTTTCGCTCGGCGAGCCGCCGCGCGGCCGCCGAAGGCGCCTCCGCCAGCGCACGGTAGCCGTCCCAGCGCCAGAGGTCGCCCTCCCGCGAGACGAGCCGCTGCCCCGGCACGAGACCCTTGGCGAGCCGCGCGCCGTCCAGCCGGCCGACGACGCCGACCTGCGCGAGCCGCCGCGCCAGCGCGGCCGGCGCCGCGACGACGTCCGCGAGCGGGATCGCGCCCGACGGAAGCGCCGGGTCGCCCCCGGCGGGAACCACCACCCAGTGCGCCGGCGCGGCGGGATCGCTCGAGGCGTCGAGATCCTCGCCCAGCGCCGCCGCGAGCGCGGTCTCGAAGCCCTTCTCGACGCGGACCTGGTCGAGCATCGCGGGGAAGCGCGCGCCGGCGGCCGGCGCGAACAGCTTGCGCAGCGTCGCCGCCTCGGTATCGAGCGCCTGCGCCGCGCGCTCGGCCTCGGCGAGCGGGCCGCGGGCGCGGCTCTCCGCCTCGCGGGCGCGGGCGAGGAGGGCGCGGGCCTCCGCCGCGCGGGTTTCCGCCTCCGCGAGCGCTTCGGCGGCGGCCTCGCGCGCGGCGAGGAGCGCGTCGAGATCGGCGGGCAGCGCCTCCGCGAGCGCGGCCCGCTCGCGGGCGAGCCGGTCGGCCTCTCCGGAGAAGCGGGCGATGCGCGCCTCCTCCTCCACCGCGGTGCGCTCCAGCGCGCCGCGCCGGGCGTTGAGCTCGGAGACCCGCGTCTGGAGCGCGGCCATGGCCGCTTCCGCCTCGGCGAGGGCGGCTTCGGAGGTCGCGAGCGCGGCGCGCGCCGCCTCCTCCTCGGCCGCGGCACGGCCGGTATCGGCCAGCGCCGCGTGCTCGGCCTCGAGCCGGCCGATGCTCTGCGCGGCGTCGACGCCGAGCGCCTCCTGCCGCACCCGGTCGCGGGCGAGCTCGCCGGCGCGGCGCTCGAGCGCAGCGAGCCGGTCCCTGGCGCGGGTCTCCTCGCCGTCGAGCTCGGCGCGGGCGAGCACGAGCCGCTGGAGCGCCGCGGCGGCCGCGGCCTCCGCCTCGCGCAGGCCCGGCAGCGCGTGCGCCGCGAGAGCCTGCTCGCGCGCCGCGCGGGCCTGGACCTCGGCGCGCTCCGCCACCTGCGCGGCGCGGGCACGCGCCTCGGATGCGGCGTCGGCGGCCTCGGTGCGCGCCGCGGCGTGGCCGATCAGCTGGACGAGCGCCTCGAGCCTGCGGATCTCGGCGGCGACGGCGCGGTAGCGCGCCGCCTGCCGGCTCTGCCGGCGCAGGCCCTCGATCTGCCCGTCGAGCCCCGAGAGCACGTCCTCGACGCGGGTCAGGTTCTCCTCCGCGGCCCTCAGCCGCAGCTCGGCCTCGTGCCGGCGGGCGTGGAGCCCCGCGATGCCGGCGGCATCCTCCAGGATGCGCCGGCGCGCCTGCGGCTTCGCGGCGATGATCTCGGAGATCTGCCCCTGGCGCACGAGCGCCGCCGAGCGCGCGCCGGTGGCGGCGTCGGCGAACAGGAGCTGCACGTCGCGCGCGCGCACCTCGCGCCCGTTGATACGGTAGGTCGAGCCCGCCTCGCGGGCGATCCTGCGGGAGATCTCGAGCAGGTCGGCGTCGTTGAAGGCCGCCGGCGCCGTGCGCGCGCCGTTGTCGACGCTCACCGTCACCTCGGCGGCGTTGCGCGCCGGGCGTCCGCCCGAGCCGTTGAAGATCACGTCCTCCATGCCGGAGGCGCGCATCGCCTTGTAGGAGCTCTCGCCCATGACCCAGCGCAGGGCCTCGACGAGGTTCGACTTGCCGCAGCCGTTGGGCCCGACGATGCCGGTGAGCCCCGGCTCGATCGGTATGTCGGTGGGCTCCACGAAGGTCTTGAAGCCGGTTATGCGCAGCCGCGTCAGCTGCATGCGGGCGGACCGGCGGGAGCCCCCCGCTCCCGGGCGGGAGAGGGGCGGGGCCGATGGCCCGAGGCCGGGCGGGCGATCACGACGGCGCCCCCCGGCCAGCGCGGCGGGCGCGGAAGGGCGCACCGGTCACGGCGTTCGCCCCCTCCGCTCCGCTGTGCGGCCCGCCTCCCCGGAGGGAGGTCGGGACGCTGCGGTCAGCCCTCCAGCATCGGCGTGACGACGGCCTCGAACTCATCGATGGACAGCGCTCCGCGGCGCATCTCGCCGTTGAAGAAGAAGGTCGGCGTGGAGTTGACGCCGAGCTCCTCGCCCCGCGTCTTCACGTCGACGATAGCATCGTAGAGCGCGCGGTCGTTCAAGCAGGCCTCGAACTTCTCCTGTGAAAAACCGGCCTGACGCATCAGCTGCTCCAGCGCGTCGCGCGGGCGCTCGGAAAAGGCCCACTCCCGCTGCAGCTCGAACAGCATGTCGACGATGCCCCAGTACTTCTCCGGCTCGCAGCGCGCCAGCATGAAGCCGGCGAGCGCCAGCGTGTCGAGGGGGAACTCGCGCATGACGAGGCGCACCTTCCCGGTCTCGACGAACCGCTCCTTCACCAGCGGCCAGGTCTGGTTGTGGAAGGTGGCGCAATGGCCGCAGGTCAGCGAGGCGTACTCGTAGATCGTCACGGGCGCGTTCTCGTCGCCCTTCGCCATCTCGCCGAGCGGCCCCGCGGTCTCGAGCAGCTCCATGTCGGCCGATTGCGCGAAGGCCGCGCGCGGCGCGAGCGGGCCGAGGGCGCTCGCGCCGGCGAGCAGGGTGAGGGCATGGCGACGCGTGATCATCATCGTCTCTCCGTCGAGGGCGGCGGGATGTCGGTCTCGGATCTCAGTCTCGCGGGACCTCCGTTCGCACGAGAAGTAGGCCGAGAGTGAGGCCGACCACAAGCGCGGCGCGATCGGGCGCCGCACCCGGGCGAATCACGACTTCGTGTGACGCGCCGCCGCGGTGCTCCGCCCGCTCCCCGCCACGACCGCACGCCCGAGCCGTGCGAGCGCGTCGCGCAGCGCCTCGTCGGCGACGGGCTGCGTCGCCCCCGCGATCGCCTCCTCCTCGGCGGGTGCGAGCGGGCGCGGCGGCGGGCGCCGGGGCGGCGGGCGGCGCACCGGACCCTGCTCGAGCACGAGGCGGCCGACGCAGGCCCAGCCGTAGAGCGCGTTGATCCGCTCGATCAGCAGCGGCGCCAGGTGCTGCGCGTCGAGCGCGAAGGCGCTCTCCACCCGCACGACGAGCTTCGCCGGCGGCGGCGGCGCCTCCGGCTCGGGCCGGGCACGCCTGGGCCACTCCATCCGCACCGGCTGCGAACGGCTCCCCAGCGGCTCCCCGGCGATCTCGGGCCAGGCGGCGAGGATGTCCGCCGAGGCGAAGCCCTGGCGCGCGAGCGCCTCGCTCATCGCGCCCTCGACGAGCTCCGCGAGCGGCCTGATGCCGGGTCCTCTGCCGTTCGCCTGCCGCGCCATCGCGTCCGTCGCGCTCCGATGGAAGCCGATCGCGGGATCGGCTATGTGGGGCGGCCATGGTAGCCCCGACCACCGCCCCCCTGGAAGCCGATTCGCACGCCGCGGGCGCGTCGCAGGCGCGCGGCTCTTCCCCCGAGCCGAAGGCGCAGGACCTGCTCGCCTGGTACGACCGCCACCGCCGCACCCTGCCCTGGCGGGCGAGGCCGGGCGAGGCGGCGGACCCGTACCGGGTCTGGCTGTCCGAGATCATGCTCCAGCAGACGACCGTGATGGCGGTGAAGCCCTATTTCGAGCGCTTCCTCGCCCGCTTCCCGACGGTCGAGGCGCTCGCCGCCGCGCCGTCCGAGGAGGTAATGAACGCCTGGGCCGGCCTCGGCTACTATTCCCGCGCGCGCAACCTGCACGCCTGCGCCAGGGCCGTGGTCGCCGACCACGGCGGGCGCTTCCCGGGCGACGAGGAGCGCCTGCGGACGCTGCCGGGCATCGGCGCCTACACCGCCGGCGCCATCGCCGCCATCGCCTTCGACCGGGTCGCGGCGGCGGTGGACGGCAATGTCGAGCGGGTGATGACCCGGCTCTTCGCGATCCGCGAGCCGATGCCCAAGGCCAAGGCCGCCGTGCGCGAGGCGACGCTGGCCCTGGTGCCGCCCGCGCGCCCCGGCGACTTCGCGCAGGGGCTGATGGATCTCGGCGCGACGATCTGCACGCCGAGGCGCCCGGCCTGCGCGCTCTGTCCCTGGATGGCCGCCTGCGCCGCGCGCCTCGCCGGCGAGGCGGAGCTCTATCCCGTCAAGGCGCCGAAGAAGGCACGCGAGACCCGCCGCGGCGCGGCCTTCGTGGTGGAGCGCGCCGACGGCGCGATCCTCCTGCGCACCCGCGCCCCCGAGGGCCTGCTCGGCGCCATGGCCGAGCCTCCGGGCAGCGCGTGGGCGCCGGACTACGTCGCCTCGCGCGCGATCCTCGACGCGCCGCTGGAGGCGCGCTGGAAGCGGCTCGACGGCGTGGTGCGCCACGTCTTCACGCACTTCGCCCTGGAGGTCGGGGTGCTCCACGCCCGCGTCGCCGCGGGCACGCCGGCCCCGGAGGGCATGCGCTTCACCCCGCGCGAGGCGCTGGGGGAGGAGCCGCTGCCGAGCGTGATGAAGAAGATCCTCGCCCACGCGCTCGGGCCGGGCACGCTCGCCGCACCCGGGTCCGGGTCAAGGTCCGGCGACGATTCGAAGGCCCGCTCGAGGACGCCGGCCGAGCCGGGTGCGGGCGGGCCTAAGGCGCGGCGCGCGACCTGAGCCGGCCCTCAGCGGCCCGTCGACATCGGGTCGGACTGCCCCCAGTAGGGCGTGGCGTTGTAGTAGCGATGCACGTGCTCCTCCCACTCCCGGGAGAAGGACGCGTCGTGCTGCTCGGCGGTGCGCCGCGGGGCCTCGCGGATCTGGTCGTCCGTGAGGTTCAGCTCGTAGCCGCCGAGACCCGTGTCGTAGTGCAGCACGCCCCAGGGCATCGTGAACTGATGCTTGTCGAGCCCGAACAGCCCGCCGCCGACGCTCATCACCGCGTAGGCGACCTTGCCGGAGCGCTTGTCGATCATCACCCGCTCGATGTGGCCGATCTCGTCGCCGTTCGAGCGCTTCACCGGCGTCCCCTCGACGCGGTCGCTGGCGATGAGATGATGATCGGGCTGCCGTCCTGCGCCGCTGGCCATGAGAAACCTCCTCGCGCCGCCCGCGGCGGCGCCCTCGCGTGTGGAACCTGTGCCGCGTCAACGCGAGGCGCTCGGGCGGCGTTCCGGAGCGCCGCCGCGGCTGTGTAGGGCCGGACAGAAGTGAGACGGAGGGGACTTGAACGGGATCGGGGATCCCGGAAGCTTGGGTTTGCGACAACACGAGCTTCAGGAGATCCCCGATGCAGGTTTTCGGCCTGCCCTGTCAGGTTATCAGGAACGGTCGGGTCGCGTCGCGTCTCATCGGCGCGAAGACCCCGGATATCGCAGCGACGATGAGACGCGACGCGTTGGCGCGCTGGCGCCGGGCGAGGAGCGCCGGCCTCGACGCCGAGGAGGCCGCGCAGGCCGTGGGCGTGCCGCGCGCGACGCTGTATCGCTGGGAGAACAAC
>NZ_AUBC01000034.1 GCF_000429045.1 Salinarimonas rosea DSM 21201 | reverse complement strand
GTCTTCGGTGGGCCGTACTCCTTCGGCGCATCGCACCACCGTAAGCCATTGCGATTGATGAAGATTATCCCACTCAACACCCGCCGATCATCAACCCTCGGCTTGCCATGGCTCTTCGGAAAGAACGGTCGCAGCCGCGCCATCTGTTCGTCGGTCAGCCAAAATAGATTGCTCATGATACCCCCTGAAAGTTTGGGGATTTGAATCATGCGACCAATGCGATCTCAAGCCGATTAATGGGTCCTGAGCCTAAGGCAGCCGCTCGCGGCGCCTTCGTCCGGGGGGAGGCACGCCGAAGCGCGCCGTTCGACGCCGCAGGACCGCGCTCGTCAACCGACGATCAGGTCCTGGTACGTGAAGCCGATGAAGCCTACATATGCCAGGATCATCAGGACGCCGGCCGTGCGCCCGATGCGAGACACGGTCAGCATCCACGCCGCGAAGGCGAGCGTCACGCCCGCCATGACCCACATGTCGAGGTCGGCGAGCGCCGGATCGACGGTGAGAGGCTTCAGCATCGCCGTGATGCCGATGATCGAGAGGATGTTGAAAGCGTTCGAGCCGACGATGTTGCCGATGATCATGTTGGTCTGGCGCTTCAGCGCCGCGGCGATGCAGGTCGAGAGCTCGGGCAGCGACGTGCCCACCGCGACGACGGTAAGGCCGATCACGGCCTCGGGCACGCCGATGGCTGTACCCGCGGCCACCGCCCCTTGGACCAGCATTTCGGAGCCGACGACGAGGGCGGTCAAGCCAGCGACGAAGAAGCCGAGGCCCTTGCCCATCGTGTCGATGCCCTTCTCGTCGGCGTCCTCGTCGTGCTCGTCCGCCTCGCCCGCCCCGGCATCGGTCCAGTACTGCCAGGCGACGAAGGCGGCGAGGACGGCGAACATGGCGAAGCCGGCCCAGCGCGGCACGACGCCGTAGATCATCAGCGCGACGAGGGCGACGGTGGCGCCGACCATGATTACGACGTCGCGCGTCAGCTCGGACGGCTTACCCCTGATGGTAAAGACGATCGCGGTCGCGCCGAGGATGAGCAGGATGTTGGCGATGTTGGAGCCGACGATGTTGCCGAGCGAGATGCCCGGAAAGCCGGTGAGGTTGGCGTTGACGGAGGTGAACAGCTCGGGTGCCGAGGTGCCGAAGGCGACGATGGTCGCGCCGATGAAGAGCTTCGAGAGGCCGGCCCGCTCCGCGATGAAGGCGGCCGCGTCGATGGTCCAGTCGCCTCCCTTGATGAGCAGGTAGAGGCCGAATGCGATCGCGCCGAAGGAGAGGACCGTGAGCTGGTAGTCGCCGAGCTCGTTCATGGTGGGCTCCGTGAGAGGAGAGCGTACGGGGAGTGGAGGAGGGACGAGCGCGGCGCGCGCTCGAAACAGTTCTCGCCTGTGTCGAAGAGACGGAGCGGGCGCCCCAGGCCGGCGCGCGGGATCTCTCCCGCCGTGCGCAGACGTGCAGGCCCGAACGCACGACCGAACCCGGCGAGATGCCGGAGCGCCTCGTCGACGAATGGGCCGCGCGCGCCGTAGCGGTATGCACGTGAGGAACTCAAGCCGGCATTCGACATCGAAGAGGTCCGACATCGCGAATGCGCCGGCAGCGCTCGCCAGAGGGGCCCGGACCCGAGGTGCGCCACAGATGGATATGGCTCCGCTCGATCACAAGAGCGTTGGTGGAAACTATCTCACTGGTTTCATCAAAACAGGAGCCGCCACAGCGCGCTCACGACCCCTCACGCTCGCTCTCAACGACGACGGCCCTCCCCTCGAGGCCCATAGAAGGCAATGGGCTTCTTTGCGCAGCCCATAGACCTTCAGCAGCCCCCTGATTTTCCCTCGACGAGCGCCTTCGTGCCCCTCATAGGCCGTGACGCGCCACCATGGGGAGGCAATGGCAGCCCCTCGAGAATGCGATGGAGGCGCTCGGGAAGCCCAAAAGGACCTGCGGCATCGCTGTGAGAGTTCCCCCGCGGTGCGTTTCGCAAGAGAGGCGGGCTCAGGTCCCAGCCCCTCGCCTTTCTGTTGGCACAGGCGGTCCCCTACGGGGGACCGCAACTTAAAGCTTCGAGAACCAATCCAAATCGACGTTGATCGTCTCGACGAGCTCAGTCCGCACCCCAAGCTTGAGGCTTCTTAAAAGCTCGCAGAGCTGATCGCCGTCGATCAAATCGATCGCCGGTGCACCGTCTCGCGTCGCCTCGCGCTTTGCGTCGCTGGAGAAGGTGCCTGTCGTAATGATGAGCCCCTTGTCGCATCGGCCAACCATGGCTCCGCGGAAGTCTCGAACGGCCGAAGCTCCGACCGTGCCGCTATAGCGCTTGCACTGGAACAACACCTGGAACGAGAGAAGCGCAACGCGCAGGACGCCCTGTCCGTCGATGCCGCCATCGCCTACTCGCCCGGTCACCTCGACGCGGATGAACCCAGCTTCACGAAGGACGCGCTGAGAGAGCCGCTCAAAGGCGTCGGGCGGTAGGCGTCTGAGAGAGGCCAGCAGGCGATCTTTCCACGTCTCCTCAGGCGGCGAGCGCTCCGCCTTCAGCGCTTCCTCAAGCCCCCCGGCATCATCGGCGTCGAGACCATCCGACCGATCTTCACCATCTCGACGAGCCGATGGCATCTTGCGAACACGCGCAGGAACGGCGGCTACCTCGGCAGGAGTCATCCTTTCGCCAATATCTGTGAGGCTCCAAACGCCTCGAACGCTGTTATCGATTGCTCCGACCTTTTTCAGATAAGTTTTTGCCCAGGCCAAATTGTAATTCAACTTGGTTTGACGCTGATCTGAGTGAAGCTGTGACGCTGTCTCTTCAGAGATCGCTTCAATCTCAACCACCTTTCCGAGGAGTTCCTCATTGGAGGCTGAGCCGCCCATCTGCTTGAGCGCGATCAGTGTCGGCCACATGAGGGCATGGTAGGGCGGCACGCTATCGGCCTTCATCATGTTCAGCCTCGATCCTCTCAGAACGACCGGTTCGAATTTCTCCAGCATTGGTTATCATCGATCGCCGAACACGTCTCGCATGTAGACCTGCCCGCGCGCGAGCCCCAAACGCATGGCAGGGGTTCGCTTATCCTCACCTCGCAGCATGAAGTTGTAATAGAAGCGAAAGATTTGGCCCAGCTTCTCGATCTGTGTCGGATCGTAGTAGGCGTATTGGTTCCAGATGCGCCTGCCACGTCTCGGGCTGACGAAGCCGCGCTCGAAGCCGCTGATGCGACGCCGGCACAGCATGAACACGCGATCCACCGGGTGAAGCGAGGCCCTTCTGTAGGTCTTCGCGATCCGCGGCCAATCCATCGTCAGACCGCCGGCCACGAGCCGAATCTTCTTTCCCGCCTCGGTTATGCTCACGAAGGGATACGGCACGTCATTCTCGCCCAGATAATCCTCCTGGACAGCGCCCGTCGCGGCGATGCCGCGGCGCAGATCGTTCCCGAAGACGAGGTCGGCGACCATCAGGCGTGGGAACAGAGGCATGGCCGCGCAATGCGCATCGAGAAGGGCCTTGCCTTCGGCGACCTCCGCCCGCTTCTCGTCGATTGTCGCCTCCTTTCGGAACGTTACGACCGCGCACTCGGCCGCGCGGCTGGAGAACAGGTCTGCCGAAGCGGCGACGCAGGCCGCGATCAGGCCCGCATCGTTATCCACGCAGAAGGTTATCTTCTCGATGGATGGCCCAAGGAGCCGCCGCACGTAGAGGAAATGGGCATACTGGAGGATGTCGATGTGCACCATCGAGCCTCGGGCGGGCAGTTGCCTATCGGCGTCCATCGCGTCGGCGGCTTCCTCCGGGTCGGCGGCCGCACTGCCGGTGTCGGGCGCGGCCTCGGCACTGGCGTCCGACTGTTGCGGGAACGAGGGCGTGCGCCAGGGCCGCGGCGGTGGCTCGTCGGCGAAGATCGTATCGGCGTCGATGGTCCGATCCGGGTCGAACGGGAACTCCTCGTCCGGAGATCGATAGAAGTCGTCGATCAGCGCGTCGATGGCCGCCTCTCCCGCTATGGTGGGGCACTCGTAGAACATGTCCTCCTCATGCGGACCGATGTTCTCGTCCGTGCCGACCTCGATGTCCGCGTCATCCTCGCTGCCTTCACCGCTTGCGTTCAGCCTTGCCTCGGCCGCCGCGACAGCGTCTCGGATCAGCTGCTCTGCCGCGCGCCGCCGCACATCCTGAGGCGCCAGGACGGAGCGGTAGTCATCCTGGGTCCAGACCCGACCATGTGTGCGGAATGCTCGCCGCGGCTCGTCGAGATCGCCCGCGGCCTGCATGAGCGCCTCGTAGGCCGCCGCGTCGGTTTGAGCGTCAAACTGGCTGTGCAGCGCCAGAATGAAGCCGCTGCTTCGCTCCACGGTCGCGACCTGCGCCAGCTGGATCGTCGCGCGCCTCGTGCGGCTCGGCCAATTGATGGTCAGGTCCTGTCTGTCGGTGCAGACCATCCAGCGCGAACGGCTCAGCTGCTCGAGCTCGCGGTCCCGCTCGCTCTGAAGCTGCATGACCCGTCGATAGATGAAGTCGATCTTGTCATAGATGGTCTGGAACGACAGGCCTGTGACCTCGGCGATCCGCGAGAGGGGGCTCTTGTTCATCAGCAGGCTGAACACGATCGCGTTCTCGTGCGACCTCAGCTGACGGCGAATGGGCGAGCCGACGGAGAAGGTCTTGCGGCATCGCTTGCACATGAAGCGAGGGACGCCCGTGCTCGTCCGACCGTAGCCTTGATACTCATCGGGATGCAGCGACGCTGGCCTGGCGAAGTTCTCGCATGACCGATTCCGGCAAGAATGTTCGTGTTGTGTTCTAATGTGTCGATCGAGTAGGCGTTGCAGCTCCTCCTCGATCGCGATATTGTTTTTAACGACGCTGCTTTTCCTGCACGCCCCGCATATGAGCGTCGGCGGCGTGTTCTGGACCGTGTGCTGCGGTCCGGGACGCTTTTTTCGGCCGACGTGAACGAACGGGTCCGGCGCCACTGCGAACTGGTGACACCGCGGGTTCTTGCAGAAGTTGACGTCGAGACCGGCAGGGCCAGCATGCGGAAGTCTCCGCACGCCTCGGCTGCTTGCTGCGGCGTGATGCGACGTCGAAGATTTTTTCGAGAGATCTACGGACAAAGATGCCTCGCAAGCGCTTGCGCCTGCGAGGCATCATGCCGAAGCTCAGCTGTTTTGCCAACAGAAAGGCGAGGGGCTGGGGCTCAGGTCTCGCCCCTTTCGATCATCGCGTCACGGCCCCTTGGCCTCCCCTTGGCCTCCCCTTGGCCTCCCCTTGGCGTCCCCGCCGGTGTCCTCGAACTGGGCAACGCAGCCCTGCTCGCCGCGTCGGTGAGCGTTTCGATGGCGCTGTCTCCGCTGGTCGACAAAAGGGGAGGCGCTTCGTTGAACGCAGAACGACCGCGACGCCGATGGCGAGGCGGCCGCGCACCGGTTGGACTGACGCCGGGCCGTGCGCGCGCCCCTCGGCGCGAAGCTTTCGAACGACCGCAGGATCAGAAAGCAGTTGCGCTCCGTCTGCAGCGAGGTGGCTATACGGCACGCGGTATCCTCGGTTGGATCGACCTGCACGTGGTGGAGGAGGCTGGAAGCCGCTCCGGCCGGCGCATGCGGGACGAAGATCGGTGTGGGCCGAAGCCCGAAGCTCGCGAACGAAGCCGCGGCGGCAGACCCGAGGGTCGCACGGGAAAAGTTGGAGGCTTGGCGCAGATACTACAACGAGGAGCGCCCGCACGGCGCGATCGGGTACAAGTGCCCGGTCACCCTCATGAAAACCGACGACCGATCCGGCCGGCCGTCGGTATGAACCCCGGAAACTCCAGCTCCGGGTGGTCCAGCGTTCGGGCACGGATCAACGTCGGCCGGACTCTACCTCAGGCTGGAGGAGATCGCGGGGTTCACAGCATTCTGGCGAAAACGGTCGCGAGTCAAACTGAAGCGGCCTCTGGCCGGCAACGGGACGGCCGATGGATCAGCCTCACGCGGAGGAGCTTCTCTGCCCCGTCTTCTCCGTGACCGCGCACCGGATTATTCCCGTTGGCTCCGTTCCGAAGTTCGCGATGGCGTCGATGGCGACTTCCTGGGCCGGCGGCTGGCGCGCGCCCTCAGGCGTCATCCGCGGGCACCGCTCGCCAGCGGCTCGGCAGTCCGGCCAGTTGGCGCATGCGCCATGGCGCGATTTCCGGGCCCAGAACAGCCTCCACCCAAGCGACGCGACGCGTGCGGAATGCCTCCACGCTTTCGACAAGCTCACGGACCGTCGCCATGGTGCGCGGCAGCTTCCCCTTTCGCGGTCCAATCCAGCCGGGCCGACCGATCGCGCGCTCCAGCGCGGCGACCGTGACGCGTGTCGGCGGGACCGTTGTCTTGAGACGCTCCACCGCGGCAGCGACATCGGCGGCGACGCTATTGTCGACGGAGTGCCAGTCAACTCGGGTGACGGGTGCGCCTCGCGTCGCTGGCTCGGGACGGTGGTCGCGAAGCCAGTCTCGATCATTTCTGTAGAGCCACGCATATTCGGCGGGAAGCCGACGGCGCAATTCTGTGACACTGAGCCTGGGCTCGTCCGAGAGCATACTCTGCCAACTCGCACGATTAGTCTTTTGTTTCTGATCGTCCGACGTAGCTCGTCTGCTATGAAGAGGTTTCCACGGCGCCGCGAGGCCGAGACGCGTCACATGCTGCCGTACCGTCCCCGGGTCGACGCCGAGCGCACGGGCGGTCGCGCACAGTCCTTTGCCTTCTGCAACGAAGGCCGTCAGCCGTGCCACGAAGGCGGGTTCGTCCGCGAGGAAGCGTCGTCGGGCGGGAGCTGGGGATCGAGGCTTCGGGGGCTCCGCCGCAGCGAGCAGGACATCCAAGAGTACATGATCCAGCGGCGGGGCTGCCCGTCGGTGGCGGCGGGTTAGCCTAAGCAGCCAGCCGTCCTCTGACGCCTGGGCCAGGACGCCACGCAACGGCGCCAGCACGGCGTCGCGTAGGGCTTCGAGACGTTGCCGATGGGGCCGGCCGGTGGGCCGCGCAAGGCCGCGCACCGCGATAGCGGCATGCACCGCCGCCTCGGTCCCGGCGATGTCGCGCCCTGGATGTGGTGCCGACAGGAGCTGGGCGCTGCCACGGGCGATGCGCCCGAGGAGCTCCATGCAGGCCGGGTTGGCCGCCCATGAGGGCGGTTCGGCGGGCCCGCAGACCTCCTCGGTCGCGGCGACGAAGTCGTGCTGCCCGGTGGCCCGCGGCACGACGGTCGAGTCCCGCAGCGCTCCGCCGTGGTCGGGGCAGACCAGCACGCCCGGAAGCTGGTGCGCGCGCCGCCAGCAGCGCTCGCCTCGTGCCGCCAGCGTCTCAGCATCGCAGGCGGGACAGAAGCGCAGGGTGACCGGCGCGCGTACGACCCACGTCGCGATGCCGAGCCTCAGGTGCAGGCCTTCCGTGGTGCCCCGTGTCACGGCTTCCAGCGCAGCCCGGGCCACCTCCGGTCGCTGGTAGGCGGTGTAGTAGGGCAGCAGCGTGTGCTTTCGAGCCAGGGTCTCGGCGTTCAGACCGATACCGGGCGGCAACCGGCCTGCCAGCGCGCCGAGATGCCCTTGCAGATCGACCGACGCCTTCACCGAACGGTTGCGGAACAAGTCCTCAAGCGTCGCCTTGGGGCCAGGGGAGCAGGTGTGCCGATGGTAGCGCGCGATGATACTGTAGAGCAGCTCGTCCGGGAACGGAATTGGAAAATAGGGCAGCATTCGTAACCCTCTGCGTCCGACGACAACTCATTGCGGACAGCGGCCGGCGCCAAGATATGGCGTCACTTCATGGCGCCGCAACAGTCACGCCGATGCCATTTTGCATCAGAAAGTCACTACGCCAAAACTGCTGCAGATCCGAACGTGTCTCCGGAAATGGCACCGATATACGGCGATACGCACCGCATCGCGCCGACTTTAACCCCGCAGCGGCGCAACGTGGCGCCACACGACAGATGATCTCACAGGGCAGAAACGCGCCACGCGGCAAACCCGTCCTCCATGACCAACCGACTACAGGCCGGCGGCTTCACCACTCCGGCAGCCAACAGCGCATCGTAGCAATTGGACTTGTCCGGACCGACGATGGCGCGGATGTCGCCTGCGACAAGCGCCGCTTCGACCTCTACCTTGCGCGGACGGCCCTTCGAACGTTTAGGCGGCGTTTCAGGGCCGCGGCCGCGGACCATGTCCATGACTATGCCCGACAGCTCGAGCGCGCTCGCGCCTGGCATGCCGGCGCGCGCCTTATGGACCATGATACGCGCGATGTCAGGCGCGAGGCCCAGCCTCTCAAGCGCGGCGATGATCGGCGCGTCGTCCGCGGTCTCCGAGCCTTTGGCCGTCTCTCCGATCGTTGGCTCATCGAGGGCGGCCAGATCCGGCGCCGCGCCTGCGCGCATCAGCGCGTCATCTAGAGCCCGTCGCACATGGAGTGCGAAGGGCTCCAGGTCATCATATTGCGCGATGATCTCGGCCCTGCCGCTGCGCAGGGCCGAGATCATCGGCTGGATGAGGCCCAGGTACTCTTCGGCAGTCCGTCGTAGCGCCTTGGCGTCGAGCGGCTCGGGGCGCGGCTCCATTGCCGAAAAGGAGATCGCACGAACTTGCGCGAGCATGTAGAGCTTCACCAGAACATCAATGATCCCCTGAGACTCGTCGTAGAGGACCGCACGGATCTCGTCGCTCAGGTCAACATGCTCGCGGGTCCACTGGTAGGCCCACATCCTTCTGACGAAATGGTCCCAAGTCTTTCCAGGCGTCATGCGCTCCCACATCACGCTGCCGACGCCGCTCGCGCGCCGGGCCTGCCGGAACGCGCCTTGGACGAGCGGTAGCGCGCGAGGCGTGCCGATGATCATTACCGGGGTGGAGCAGCGGTTCACCAGCGTGACGAGGAAGTTCAGCATCTCTTTCGACCCGGTGCCCTGCGCCTCCGTCAGGTGCTGAATCTCGTCTATGACAATCAGCCCGACAGCATGCCGGTTGGCGATGGCCGCCATCTGCAGCGTCACGTCATCGACACCCGCACGCCGACCGCCGTGCTGTTTGCGGAAGCTCGTGCCAAGCAGCTCGTCCATTTTGGAAAAGAAGTCGAAGCAGAGCTGCTTCACCGAGCCCTTGTAGGGACATTCGAGCTTCACCCAAGGCACCTGCGACACCGCCACCGGCTCGACATGCTCGATGACCTGAGGGTAACGCTTCAGGATTCGCGTGATGCTGTCGGTCTTTCCCATGCCCGAGACGCCAATCAGCGCGAAACCGTTGGCGGTGGTGCACATCGGCGTCGCCTCGACGTCGAAGCTGCGCGCGCTGACGCGGGCGAGGTCGTTGCGAAGCCTCAGGTAGTAGTCGGTGGTATTCGGGTTACGGCCGAGATAACCCTGCCGGATCAACACGTCCATGCGCTGTTCCAGCGCGATGTGTCGCTCGTTCGGGTCGAAGTAGCGGCCGAGGCGCATTGCGCAATGGATGCGCAGGTGCGATGGCAGCCGGCGCTCCGCCTCGTCGTGGCGCGGAAGGTCCTGGAGAGTCCGGAACAGTCCGGCTGCGGAGAGCACCGGCGGCAGGCGGGCGATGAAGGGGTTCTCGCAGTACTCCGGTAAAGTATCCGGAACGTCACCGCTCATCGCCGTCGTCCTTCAGCAGGAAGTCCTCGAAATCCGCCACGCTAGGCTCGTCGTAGACGCCGCTCGAATCGGCGCCGGCACCTCGGTCGAAAGGCACCACCTTCCGCGCCTCGTCCCCTTGTACGGAGGGCTCCGCGTGGCGGACGGCCTGCTCCTTGCCGTGAGCCGCGCGCTCAGCGGCGCGGTTGGCGCGGATGCCCTTCGTGCGAGACGCGGCCGTGGCCTCCGGGTCGAGCACGGCGTCCGTAGCAGCCGTCGCTTTCTTGACGATCTCGCGGTTCCGCCTGTCACGGTCGATCTCAGCCGACAGTCGCGTCGCCTCATGACGAGCGTCGGCGCGCTTCTCCGCCTGACGGATTTGATCGACCTCCCAGAGGCTTCGGTCGCGGTACATCGCGGATCGGTCGGTGAGGAAGCAGGGCGTGAACGTCGGACGCCGGGCGTCGCCGTGGAGCCAAATCGTGTCCATGCAGCGCGGATCGTACGATATAGGAACCTTCCACCGCCCGCCGTTTGCTTTAACGAACCAGTTCCGGGCCACCGCCTCGGATGAGCTGTAGTAGCAGTCATAGAACCGGATGCCGGACCGCGTCACCGTGGCTACATCCTCTGGTAGCAGGCTGAGACGGACCTTTTCGGCCGAATATCGTTGAAGATCACCGCCGCGCCGCGCGATACCCCATTCCCAGAGATCAATTGGGACAGGCTGCACGTCATCCGCGATCATCTGCGCGTCGCGCGGGTACTCCTTAAACCGATGGCTGTTGTTGTGGACGAGGACGCAGTTGATGATGACAGAAATGAACTCGTCGATGGTAAGCTTGCTGTCAAGCCGATAGTCACGGACGCCGCGTTCGCGGAAGTCAGGCTCCACGAAGCCCGGCACGTAAGGCCCAAAATCCTTCTGGATCAGGTCGAACCGCTTTTCAACGATCCCCTTCAGATCCGCCCTGTAGGGAGGCGTGTTCTTCAGATCGACACCGAAGTGATTGATGAGCGTCTCGGCCCGGGGGCTCAGCATCTCTCCGCGGTCGCCGATGATGGCACTCGGCAAGCCGACGCAGGGCCAGTCGGCGGGTTCGATCTCGATCCCGTATTCACGGCAGAAGGCGACCTTGTCCGACGCCGCGTTAACGAGCGCAGTCATAGCGCCCACCCAGGACGGCCCTTCGAAGGTAACCGCAAGCCCGACGATCATCCGGCTGAACACATCCGTGATAAAGTATAGCACCGGGCGGCCGATGATCTTCGATCGGTTGAGCCTTGAGACGAGGTAGACGTCGGCGATCGTTGCGTCGATCTGCCAGAGCGACCCGGGACCAGGGACTGACGCGGTGGACGTGCTCAGCAGCGCCCGCATGTCCTTGTCGAAGACCCGCGGGGTGCGCCGGCGACGCTCGATCTCGAAGACGTCGTTGTCCTTCTCGAACCAGTACCTGAACTGACCCATCGACGGATAAGGCTGCCGGACCATGGGCTTCTGCGCGCCAGTCTTCGGATCGACGACCATGTCGGTGAAATGATCGTCGAGCAGCAGCTTATGGCACTCCTTCAAATCAATACGTCGGTTCATTCCATAGTAGCGGGTCACGGCATCGCGCATCTTGTCGCGCAGCGCCCGGTCGACGTTCAGACCCTCCAGGCCGAACTTCACAGCCCGGCCGCGCTTGCCGATCGGCGTCGGTCTGTCTTGACCGGGCGCGCCGCTGTTGGCGTAGTCCGGGATCAGCGCATTCGGCGTCATCCCCCTCTGCCAGTAACGTCGGATGAGCCGGTAGACGGTCTGGCGACTAAGGGCGCTGGCGGCGACGATCCGGGCTACAGAATTCGAGCGATACTCGGGGTCGAACACCATCGGCTGATCGGCGATCAGCGGCTGGATCGCCGACCATGCAGCGTCGCGCTTCGCCTTCTGGGCGGGCGAGAGCGCAGATTCCAGCATTGGCCGCAGCCACGGGTCTTCGGTCGGGGCGAGCAGTCCGTCGCCGATCAGCGCCTCAATCTCCTCGCGGCGACGCAGCAGCGGCGACGTGCTCTCGGCGTCAATGTCGATGAAGAAATAGGCGGCCCGCGGCGCCTCGACCCAGATCAGACGCTCGCGTCGTCCGCTGTCGGCGAAGCGCACCACATCGCGCACTGCGGGGATGATCATGCCGGCGCCCTCTTCGCGACGGACGAGGCGAGGCGAAAGCGGCTCATCGGCTGGGCCGGATCGAAGATAACGACCGACAGGTCCGTACTCCAGCGTTTCGTGCTGACCAGACGACGGATCAGACCGATGGTGATGCCACCGCCTTTGCCGAGACGCCGATCCATTGCCGCGCAGAAGTCACAGAATTGCACGTCACCGTCCGTCGAGAGCGCTTCCTCCAGCGCCGCCACGCGGTCGACGTCGCCGGACTTCCAATCTTCCCGCGCCCAGGGACCCGCCAGCCAGGTCAGGTTCTGGATGAGGACCGGCGGAAGGTCGCGCTCGGTCACGATGCCCCAGTCGACCCCGCGTCCGAGCCAGTAGCGGCGCTCGATCTCCAGCTTCTCCTGAACGCGCCGGTCGGCGAGCTTGGCGGCCGGCTTGACCGCCCGCGCCAACTGCGTCGCGTGGCCGTCGACGGCGGTGTCGAGCAGAAAGTCCGTCGTCATGACGACCGGAACATCGGACTTTGGGTACAGCGGATGCCGCACCGCCATTGCCTCGGCGATGGCACGGGTCTCCCCGCGGTCGAGAGGGAACTGCTCGCGGATGTCCACCACGCTCGCCGACCAATCGTAGATCAGGAAGGTGTTGCGCTCGATGTCCGACAAAAAATGGTGCACCCGTCCTGTGGTGCGGCTTCCGGAGCGGTTGGAGGTCCCGACGGAGGGCGTGGACCGACTAACGGTCAGCCATGGTTTGTAGTCACGGCCCACCCCCCCGCCGAAACCTTGGGTGAAGCGCTTCTCAATCTTTTGTTCCGTCCAGGCCTGCGGGGACCGGCCCATGATCAAACTCCGCGGCCGCCGCATGTAGCAGCCTTACCCAGTTTACCAGAGGCAGCCTTCCGTCCAAACTCATTTCCTCATGTCCAAACTCTATTTCACATGTCCAAACTTTGTTTTTCACTCACAGTGACGCCGGGACGAAGGCCCGGTTCACTCCACCGTGACGGACTTCGCGAGGTTGCGGGGCTGGTCGACGTCCTTCCCCATGAAGACGGCGGTGTGGTAGGCGATCAGCTGCACCGGCACGCTGTAGACGAGCGGGGCGACCATCGGGTCGACCTTCGGCAGCACGAGCGTCGCGAGCGTGTCGAGCTGGGCGTGGGCGACGCCGGCCTCGTCGGTGATCAGCACGATCCGCCCGCCGCGGGCGGCGACTTCCTGCATGTTCGAGATCGTCTTCTCGAAGAGGTGGTCGAACGGCGCGACGACGACGACGGGCGTCGCCTCGTCGATGAGCGCGATCGGGCCGTGCTTGAGCTCGCCGGCCGCGTAGCCCTCGGCGTGGATGTAGGAGATCTCCTTGAGCTTGAGCGCCCCTTCCATCGCGATCGGGTAGGCGGCGCCGCGGCCGAAATAGAGCACGTCGCGGGCCTTCGAGAGCTCGCGCGAGAGCGTGTCGATGCGGGGCTCGAGCGCCATCGCCTCGTGCATCAGCGCGGGCGCGCGCAGGGCGGCCTCGGCATAGCGCTCGGCTTCCGCCGCGCTCAGCGTGCCGCGGGCGCGGCCCGCCTGGAGCGCGAGGGCGAACAGCGTCGCGAGCTGGCAGGTGAAGGCCTTCGTCGAGGCGACGCCGATCTCCGGGCCGGCATGGGTCTGCGCGATCGCGTGCGCCTCGCGCGCCATCGAGGAGGTCGGCACGTTGACCACGGCGATCACCGTCTGCCCGTGCTCCTTGGCGTAGCGCAGGCCCGCCAGCGTGTCCGCCGTCTCGCCCGACTGGGAGACGACGATCATCAGCCCCTTCTCGGGAAGCGGCGCCTCGCGGTAGCGGAACTCGGAGGCGACGTCGATCTCGACGGGCAGCCGCGCCAGACGCTCGAACCAGTACTTGGCGACGAGGCCCGCGTAGTACGCCGTCCCGCAGGCGGTGATCGTCAGGCGCTCGAGGCTCGCCCAATCGACGGCGGCGGCGTTCTGCGGCTCGAGATGGACCGCGAGCGTGCGCGCGACGACTTCCGGCTGCTCGTGGATCTCCTTGATCATGTAGTGGCGGTGGACGCCCTTCTCGGCCGCGTAGACGCCGGCGGCGATGCGCTGGCGCGGGCGCGAGACCGGCGTGCCGCGCTCGTCGAGGAGCGTGGCGCCGGCACGGGTCATCACCACGACGTCCCCCTCCTCGAGGTAGGTGATGTCGTCGGTGAACGGGGCCAGCGCCAGCGCGTCCGAGCCGAGGAACATCTCGCCGTCGCCGTGGCCGACCGCCAGCGGCGACCCGCGGCGGGCGCCGATCATCAGGTCCTCCCGGCCCTCGAAGAGGAAGGCGAGCGCGAAGGCGCCGCGCAGGCGAGGCAGCACGGCGAGGACGGCGGCGCGCGGATCTCGCCCGGCCTTCATCTCCTGCGTCACGGCCTGGGCCACCACCTCGGTATCCGTGTCGGAGGCGAATCGCACGCCCTCGTCCTCGAGGGCGAACCGCAGCTCGCGGTAGTTCTCGATGATTCCGTTGTGGACGATGGCGAGCCGGTCCGTGGCGTGCGGGTGGGCGTTCGCCTCGGTCGGGCGCCCGTGCGTCGCCCAGCGGGTGTGGCCGATGCCGGCACGGCCGGGCAGCGGCTCGGCCTCGAGCCTGGCCTCGAGGTTGCGCAGCTTGCCCTCGGCCCGGCGCCGCACGATGCGCCCGCCCTGGAGCGTCGCGACGCCCGCCGAGTCGTAGCCGCGGTACTCGAGCCGCTTGAGTGCGTCGACCAGCCGGTCCGCGACGTCGTCACGCCCGAGAATGCCGATGATACCGCACATGGGAACACCTCGCGTCAGGAGCGCACGGCCGCCGTGCCCGCCGGTTCGGGAGCTACCCGGACGCCGCAGGTTAGGCCAATCACGTTTCTTGACCGTTTATGAACGTGGTCGGACCGGTCACGTTCCGCCGCTCGTCTGGCGCGAGCGCTTGCCGTCGCGAAACCGCGTCGCCCAGCCGGGCTTCGTCTCCTGGCGGCCGCGGGCGAGGGCGAGCGCGTTCTCGGGCACGTCCTGCGTCACCACCGAGCCCGAGCCGACATAGGCCCCCGCCCCGATCGTCACCGGCGCGACGAGGGAGGAGTTCGAGCCGACGAAGGCCCCCTCCCCGACGCGGGTGAGGTGCTTGTCGAAGCCGTCGTAATTGCAGGTGATGGTGCCCGCGCCGAGATTGGCCCGCGGGCCGATCTCGGCATCGCCGACATAGGCGAGGTGCGGCAGCTTGGCGCCGGCGCCGACGCGCGCCTTCTTCACCTCGACGAAGTTGCCGACCTTGGCCGACGCGCCGATGTCGGCGCCCGGCCGCAGCCGCGCGAAGGGGCCGACGCTCGCGCCGGCGGCCACGCGCGCACCCTCGAGATGCGAGAAGGCATGGATGGTCGCGCCCGCCTCGACCGCGACGCCCGGCCCGAAGACAACGTTGGGCTCGATCGTCACGTCCCGCCCGAGCACCGTGTCGTGGGAGAGGAAGACGCTGTCGGGGTCGATCATCGTGACCCCGGCCCGCATCGCCCGCTCCCGCAGGCGCTCCTGGAGCGTGCGCTCCACGGTCGCGAGCTGGACGCGGTCGTTGACGCCCTGCACCTCGTCTTCCGGCGCGACCACGCAGGCGACGGGGAGGTCGCGCGCACGGGCGATCTCGACCGCATCGGTCAGGTAGTACTCGCCCTTGGCGTTGGCGTTGCCGATCGCCTCGAGAAGCGAGAGCGCCTGCTTCCCGGAGAGGGCCATCAGGCCGGCATTGCACAGGGTCACCGCCCGCTCGGCCTCGGCCGCATCGCGGTCCTCGCGGATCGCGACGACGGCCTCGCCCTCGCGCAGGACGCGGCCGTAGCCCGCCGGATCCGCCGCCTCGAAGCCCAGCACGACGACGCCCGCGCCCTCCGCGAGCGGCGCGCGCAGGCGCGCGAAGGTCTCGGCCTCGATCAGCGGCGTGTCGGCATAGGCGACGACGACGTCGTCGGCGGGCTCGGCGAGCGCCGCCCGGGCGGCGAGCAGCGCGTGCGCCGTGCCGAGGCGCTCGGACTGCACGAAGACCGCGGCGTCCGGCACCGCTTCGCGCGCGGCCGCGGCGACGTCCTCGCGGCCCGGGCCGACGACCACGGCGACGCGATCGGCGCCGGCGGCGCGCACCGCGGCGAGCGCGTGGGCGAGCATCGAGCGTCCAGCGACGCGATGAAGCACCTTGGGCGTGTCGGAGCGCATGCGGGTGCCCTCGCCCGCGGCGAGGACGACGGCGAGGCAGGTGCGGCGCGGGGCGGTCTCGGTCACGGGGCTCGGCTCCTGGAGATGCGCCGCTCCTATGCGCGAGACGCGGCGCGGGCGCAACCGGTCCGTCGCGAGCCGGGCGCGACCGGCGGGCGGCGCCCTCGCCTCAGGTCGTCTCGCCGTTGAGGCAGCCTTCCTCGCGGGTGCGCACGAGCAGCGCTTCGGCCGCCTCCTGGAGCACGCGCGCGCGCTCGAGCGTCATCAGCGTCTCGAACGCTTCGGAGCGCAGGCGCCAGAGCTGGAGCAGATCGTCGCGGTCGGATCGCGTGATCCGCGCCTTGAGGATCGTCTGACGCTCCGACTCGCGCGCCTCGCGCGCGCGGATTTGCTGCGGGGTCGGGTTGTCGATGCGCAGCCGGTCGACGAAGATCGCCGACAGCGCGTTGCAGCGCTCCTGGCCCTCCAGGCCGGCGGCGCCGGTGGGGCGCGCCGAGGGGCAGTAGAGCCCCCGCCAGCCCGCGACGACGGAGGACGCGTTGTCGATCAGGCGGTCGACCCGGCGGATCTCGCGCGCAGCGTCCCAGAGATCTCGCCCGCGCAGCAGGGCCTCGGCCTCCTGGAGCCGGTCGAACGGCGCGATCTCCTCGCGCGCCGCGATCTCGTCGAGCGCCGCCAGCGCCTGCGTCTGGGTATCGACCAGCCGGTCGATCTCCCCGAGATCGACCAGCGTCTCGGCATAGCTCGTCGCGATTTGCATGCAGGCGGTCGGCTCGCGCCCGAACTGTGCGGAAGCGGGGACCGGCGCGAGCATCGCGGCGGCCACGGAGCCGAGCACGAGGAGGGCGGGACGCATGACGATCATCACGGCCACAACATGGAGTGCCGGCGCCCGCTAGGCAAGGCGACAGCGCGGGCGCCGGTGTCGCGCGCACGCGCACCTCGTGCGGACCGAGCGCGGAGGCTCGGCCGGCGCGCACATGCCAGCATGTGTTGCTTGAGAATCGCTCCGCAGCTCTCGCTTGCCACCCGTTCGCTTTCATTGCATCATGAAACAACCATGCGAATGCACCCGGGTGGATTCGCTCCTGTTTCGATGGTCTTTCGGGGGCCGTTCCACATGACCACGATCGCAAAGTCTCGCAAGAAGGACAAGCAGCAAGGGGACACCGAGAGGACCGAGGATCTGGAATACCTCATCAGCGACCTGTCGCGCGAGTTCGACGTCACCCTGCGCGCGCTCAGGTTCTACGAGGATCGCGGCCTGCTGTCGCCACGCCGAATCGGGACGATGCGGATCTACTCGGCGCAGGACCGCGCCCGCCTGTCCGTCATCCTCAAGGGCAAGCAGCTCGGCTTCACCCTGGCCGAGATCCAGGAGATGCTCGAATCGGACGCCAAGGGCGGCCCCGCCGGGGTCGACCTGAAGCTCTCGGTGGAGAAGATCGACGAGCAGATCGCCCATCTGGAGGCGCAGAAGGCGGAAGTCGAGGCGGCCATCGCGGAGCTGAGCGCCACGCGGGCGAAGCTCGTCGGCTGAGCCGCGAGCCGGCGGGCCCAGGGACGGGCCTCGGGAACACGCCTCGTGGAGGCTGGCGCCGCGCCCGCGCGCCCGCTAGAACGGAAGCGGTCCTTCCGGAGACGCCGCATGCAGCCCGACGCCCTCGCGCGAGACACGGCTTCGCCCGAGGGCCTCTCGTCCGTGGACCCCGCGGACGGCGCCGGCGCGAAACCGGCGGGCGAGACAGTGCCGCGTCGGGCGCTCGTCGGCTGGGTGCTGTTCGACTGGTCGACGCAGCCCTTCTTCACGCTCGTCGTGACGTTCGTGTTCGGTCCCTACTTCGTCAACGCCGTCGCGTCGGACCCGGTCTCGGGCCAGACGCAGTGGATGCTCGCGACCTCGGCCGCGGGGCTGTCCCTCGCCATCCTCTCCCCCGTGCTCGGCGCCATCGCCGATGCCGGCGGGCCGAAGAAGCCGTGGGTCCTCGCGTTCGGCGCGCTGATGGGTGCGGCAGCCGCGCTGCTGTGGCTGGTGCCGCCGGCCGCCTCCCCGGACCTCGTCCTCCTCGCCCTCGTCGCCTTCGCGGTCGCGACGGTCGCGGCGGAGCTCGCGGGGACCTTCAACAACGCGATGATGCCCGCCCTCGTGCCGGCCCATCGCCTCGGGCGTCTGTCCGGCGCCGGCTGGGCGACGGGCTACGCCGGCGGGCTCGTCTCGCTCGCGATCGTGCTCACGCTCCTCGCCGCGAGCCCGGAGACCGGACGCACGCTCGCGGGCCTCGAGCCGCTCTTCGGCCTCGATCCCGCCGCGCGGGAGGGCGACCGGATCGTCGGCCCGCTGACGGCCCTGTGGTTCGCCGTCTTCGTCCTGCCGCTCGCGGTCTTCACCCCCGATGCGCCGCGCGGGGGCCGTCCCGTCGGCGCGGCTGTTCGCGAGGGCCTGGCGCGCGTGCGCGGGACGATCGCGGATGCCCGGCGCAACCCGGCGATCGCGCGCTTCCTGCTGGCGCACATGGCCTACCAGGACGGGCTCGTCGTGCTCTTCGGGCTCGGCACGATCTACGGCGCGGGATTGTTCGGCTGGAGCACGGTCGAGCTCGGCGTCTTCGGCATCCTGATCCTCGTCACAGGCACCCTCGGCGCCCTCGCCGGCGGCCCCATCGACGACCGGATCGGCCCCCGCGCGGTCATCCTCGGGAGCCTCGCCATCCTCGCGCTGGTGACGATCGGCGTGCTCTCGCTCGGCGAGAGCCGTGTCCTGTTCGTGGTCGAGACCGCGCCGGCCGGCGGGCCGGGTCTCTACGGCAGCGTGCCCGAGCAGGTCTTCCTCGGGCTCGGCCTCGTCATCGGCGCGCTGGCGGGGCCGCTGCAGGCCTCTTCGCGCTCGCTCCTGGCACGGCTCGTTCCCGCCGGCGACGCGGGGCGCTATTTCGGCCTGCTCGCGCTCTCGGGCAAGCTCACGGCCTTCCTCGGCCCGTTTCTCGTCGCCGTCTTCACCGGCGTGTTCCAGACGCAGGCCGCGGGGCCGATCGTGCTGCTCGTCTTCTTCCTCGTGGGCGCGCTGCTCGTGCGCGGCGTGCCCAACGGGCGCGGCCTCAGCGCAGCGTGACCGCCGTCCCCGAGGCGGTGACGAGCATCATGCTCTCCTTGGCGCCGATCGCCCCGTAGTCCAGGTCGACACCGATGACGGCGTTCGCCCCGAGCTTGCGCGCCTCGTCGAGCATCTCGTTGATTGCGGTGTCGCGGCCCTCGCGCATCACCCGCTCGTAGGAGCCCGAGCGCCCGCCGACGATGTCGCGGATCGAGGCGAAGAAGTCCTTGAAGATGTTGGCGCCGAAGATCGCCTCCCCCGAGACGATGCCGTGGTACTGCACGATCTGGCGTCCCTCGACGCCGTTCGTGGTGGTGACGATCATGCCTTCCCTCCCCTGCGCGGGCGCGCGCCGCCGCTCGGCGCCGGGCGGCAGTCGATCCCGCCGCCGGGCGTGCGTCAAGGGCGTTCGCCGCCGGCTGGCGCGCCCGCGGCGAGGCCTGTAGGCTCGTCGGCGTCCTCGACCAGACGGGTTGCGCGCCGCATGAAACGCTCGCAGATCAACACTATCCTGCGGGAGGCGGACGCCTTCGTCCGCTCCTTCGGCTTCGCCCTGCCGCCCTTCGCCCATTGGGAGCCCGCCCGATTCGCGTCCGAGCGGGAGCGCATCGCCGGCATCCTCGAGGCGGGGCTCGGCTGGGACGTGACGGACTACGGCAGGGGCCGCTTCGACGCGGTGGGGCTCGTGCTGTTCACCCTGCGCAACGGCCGCGCGGCCGACCTCGCCCGCGGGCGCGGCATGCTCTACGCCGAGAAGCTGATGATCGTCGGGCGCGACCGGCTGGGCCCCATGCATCGCCACGACGTCAAGGCCGAGGACATCATCGTGCGCGGCGCCCCCGGCGACGCGCGGCTCGCCCTGCAGCTGTTCGCCCCCGCGCCGGACGGGAGCATCGACCGCAAGGCGCCGGTCCGCGTGCCCTGCGACGGGATCGTGCGCGAGGTCGAGGCGGGCGGCGTGATCCGGCTCGGCGTCGGCGAGAGCATCACGCTGATGCCGGGCGTGTGGCACGCCTTCTGGGGCGAGGGCGGCGACGTGCTGGTGGGCGAGGTCTCCACCGTCAACGACGACGTCGGCGACAACGTCTTCGAGGAGCCGCTGCCCCGCTTCCCCACGATCGAGGAGGACGAGCCGCCGTTCCGGCTCCTGGTGGGCGACTACGCCCGGCTCGACGCCTTCGCCTGACGGCGCTCGGGCGCATGATCGCCCCGGGAGCGTACGGGGTTTCCCATGGCTTGCCTGTCGAACTGCGCTAATCTACACGCGTTGTATGGGTGATCGTCGCGCGCGGCGATCTGGCGGGCGCGGCCGCTGCCGCGCTCCGGTGCACGCGGGGAGCGCGACCATGTTTCCGGACAGGCTCGTCGAGGGTTATCGCGATTTCCTCACAGGCCGCTTCGCCGACGAGCGGGCGCGCTACGCCGACCTCGCGGAGACCGGGCAGAGCCCGCAGATCATGGTGATCGGCTGCGTGGACAGCCGCGTGTCGCCGGAGGTGATCTTCAACGCCGCGCCGGGCGAGCTGCTGGTCGTGCGCAACGTGGCGAACCTGGTCCCCGCCTACGAGCCGGACGGCGACACCCAGCACGGCACGTCCGCCGCGCTCGAGTTCGGCGTGCAGGCACTGAAGGTCAAGCACATCGTGGTCCTGGGGCACGCCCGCTGCGGCGGCATCCGCGCCTTCGCCGACGAGGCCTCCCCCCTCTCGCCGGGCGACTTCATCGGGCGCTGGATGAGCCAGATCGCGCCGGCGGCGGCCGCGTTGGGCCCGCGCGACCCGCAGGACGAGGTGGGCTGGCGCACCAAGCTGGAATTCGCCTCGGTCGAGCTGTCGCTCGAGAACCTGATGACGTTCCCCTGCGTGCGCACCCTCGTCGCGCGGGGACGGCTCGCGCTGCACGGGGCCTATTTCGGCATCGCCTCGGGCCGGCTCCTCGCCCGCGACCCGCGGACCGGGTCGTTCGAGCCAGTCGGCCAGAGCGTGCCCTCACGGCGGGCGCTGCTGCACTGCGTCTGACGCGAAAGCCCGACGGGGGAGTCAGCGCTCCTCGGTCTTCCCGTCCCTCTCGCGGTCCGTCTCGCCGTCCGTCCCGGCGAGGTGCCGCGTCGTCTCCGGCGTCTCGCGCGCGGTGAGATCGCCGTGGCCGGAGGCGTCGCCGCCGGCGCCGCTCGTCGCCGCGCGGTAGGCTTGCGCCTCCCCGCCCGGATCTCCCCAGGCCTTGCGCTGGGTGAGGCTGCCCTCCGGCCCGCCCTGCTCGACCGGCGCGTTCTCGTCGCGCTGGCGGTTGCGCAGGCGGCTGACGTCCTCGTCCTTCAGGTTGGGACGATCTCGGCGCGGGTCGGTGCGGTCGGCTGCCATGGTCGGGACTCCTCGTGAAGACGCGGGCGACCGACGGGGAATGACGCGGGCACCGGCGGGTTCCCTGGGCAGCCGGGGTGCCTCAGGTCGCCGCCTGCGCGGCGGGACCGCGCGGGAGCGCCAGCGTCACGAGAAAGCAGACCGCGAGCAGGACGGCCGAGCCCAGCAGGCAGGCGAGGATGCCGCCCGCCTGGTAGAGCAGGCCCGAGAGGAGCGTGCCCCCGAAACGACCGGCCGCGTTGGCCGCGTAGTAGAAGCCCACGTCCTCGGCCGCCTTCTCCGAGCCCGCATAGGCGAGGATCAGGTAGGAGTGGACGGACGAGTTCACCGCGAAGGCGACGCCGAAGACGCCGAGCCCGAGGACGAGGACGAGGTCAGGGCGGCCGATGCCGGAGGCGAGCGCCGCCGCGATCAGCGCCGGCACCGCCGCGAGCCCCAAGGACCAGGCCCGCGCCCCGTCGACCTCCGAGCTCAGCCCGTCCGGGCTGCGCTTCACGACGCTCGGCGCCACCGCCTGCACCGCGCCGTAGCCGATCGTCCAGGCGGCGAGGAAGCCGCCGACCATGGTGAAGGTCCAGCCGTTCGCATAGAGGAACACCGGCACGCCGACGACGAACCAGACGTCGCGCGCGCCGAACAGCGCGACGCGCGCGCCGGCGAGAAGGTTGACGCCCCGCGACTTGGCGAAGAGCTCCTTCGCCGACCGGGAGGCCTTCGCCTTGCCCATGTCCCGCGGCAGAGCGAGGAAGACGAAGGCGAGCACGATCGCGAGGGCCCCCGCCATCGTCCACAGCGCCTGAGAGAAGCCGAGCGTCTGCAGCAGCACGCCGCCGAGGAAGAAGCCGAAGCCCTTCATGGCGTTCTTCGAGCCGGTGAAGAAGGCGACCCAGCGGAACAGCCGGCTCTCGCCGGCGTCCCGGCGCGCCTGCGCCTCCGCCACCTTGATGGCGCTCTTCGATGCCGTCTTGGTCAGGTCCTTGGCGACGCCGCAGACGCCCTGCGCCGCGACGACCCACGCCACCGACAGCGCGATCGCCCAGTCCGGCGAGACGGCGGAGAGGACGAGGAAGCCCGTTATCTGCGTGGCGAGCCCCGTCATCAGCATGCGGGTGACGCCGAAGCGCGCGGCGAGCCAGCCGCCGACCATGTTGGCGCCGACGCCCGCCGCCTCGTAGAGCAGGAACAGGAAGGCGAGCGTGAAGGGCGAATAGCCGAGCTGGAAGAAGTAGAGCAGCACCAGCATGCGCAGCGCGCCGTCGGTGAGCGTGAAGCCCCAGTAGCTCGCGGTGACGATGGCGTAGTTGCGGGCGCCGGCGGTCATCTCAGATCCCCGTCTTCGCCATGTGGCGCACGAGGTCGACCATGCGGCAGGCGTAGCCCATCTCGTTGTCGTACCAGGCGTAGACCTTCAGCAGCGTGCCGTCCGTGACCATGGTCGAGGGCGCGTCGACGATCGAGGAGCGCGTGTCGCGCGCGTAGTCGGCGGAGACGAGCGGGCGTTCCTCGTAGCCGAGGATGCCGGCGAGCGGCCCGGCGGCGGCCTCGGCGAACAGGCGGTTCACCTCCTCGGCCGTGGTCTCGCGCGAGAGCTCGAAGACGCAGTCCGTCAGGGAGGCGTTGAGCACCGGCGCGCGCACGGCATGGCCGTTCAGCTTGCCCTTCAGCTCCGGATAGATCAGCGCGATCGCGGTGGCGCTGCCCGTCGTCGTCGGCTGCAGCGAGAGCATGGCCGAGCGGGCCCGGCGCAGGTCCTCGTGCACGGCGTCGGTGACGACGTTGGTGTTGGTCGGGTCGTGGATCGTCGTGATCTGGCCGTGCCTTATGCCGATCGCCTCGTGCACGACCTTCACGACCGGCGCGAGGCAGTTCGTGGTGCAGGAGGCCGCCGTGACGATCGGATGGCGGTCGGGATCGTAGAGATGCTCGTTGACGCCCACGACCACGTTGAGCACGGACGGGTCCTTCACCGGCGCCGCGACGACGACGCGCCTGGCGCCGCGCGAGAGGTGGCCCGCGAGCACGTCCGGCGTGAGGAACTTGCCGGTCGCCTCGATCACCACGTCGACGCCGAGATCGCCCCAGGGAATGTCGCCCGGCGCGCGGTGCTGCGAGAAGGCGAGCGTGGCGTCGCCGATGCGGATCGCGCCCTCCCCCTCGGCCCGGATCGGCGCGCGCCAGCGGCCCTGGACGGAATCGAACTCGACGAGATGGGCGAGCGCCGCCGCCGAGCCCTTCAGCTCGTTGACCGCGACGATGTCGAGCCGGTTGTCGCGGCGCGGATCGTCGTCGGGCCGCTCGGCGGCGCCGAGCGCCGCGCGCAGCGCGAGCCTGCCGATCCGGCCGAGGCCGTTGATGCCGACGCGCAGGGTCATGGGGACGTGTCCTTCGAGATCAGGGGTCGTTCGATGCCGCCGGCGCGGGGCGCCGCGGCGCGCCGCGCTCGTACCAGCGCCGCGAGCGGTTCACGATGGCGACGAGGGAGAGCATCACCGGCACCTCGATGAGCACGCCGACCACGGTCGCCAGCGCCGCGCCCGAGGAGAAGCCGAAGAGCGCGATGGCGGTGGCCACCGCGAGCTCGAAGAAGTTGGAGGCGCCGATCAGGGCGGAGGGTCCGGCCACGGCGTGGCTCTCGCCGAGACGGCGGTTGAGCAGGTAGCCGATGCCGAAGGTGAGGTAGGCCTGCAGCAGGATCGGCACGGCCAGCAGCAGGATGACGAGCGGCTGCTCGACGATCTGGTCGCCCTGGTAGCCGAACAGCAGGACGAGCGTCGCCAGCAGCGCGACCAGCGACACCGGCTGCAGCCGCGCCAGAAGCGCCTCCAGCGCCGCCGTTCCGCCGCGCGCGAGCAGGCGCCGGCGCGCCAGGAAGGCGGCGACCACCGGCACGACGATGTAGATCACGACGGAGAGGAGCAGCGTCTCCCACGGCACCACGATCGCCGAGAGGCCGAGCAGCAGCGCCACGATCGGCGCGAAGGCGAACACCATCACCACGTCGTTGAGCGCCACCTGCGTGATGGTGAAGCGCGGCTCGCCGCGGCACAGGTTCGCCCAGACGAACACCATCGCCGTGCAGGGCGCCGCCCCGAGCAGGATCAGCCCGGCGATGTAGCTCTCGATCTGGGCCTCGGGCAGCAGCGGGTGAAACAGCCAGCCGATGAAGATCCAGCCCAGCACCGCCATCGAGAACGGCTTGATCCCCCAGTTGACGAGGAGCGTCACGCCGATGCCGCGCCATTGCCGCCTCACCTCGCCGAGCGCTCCGAAGTCGATCTTCACCAGCATGGGGAAGATCATCAGCCACACCAGCGCCGCGACCGGCAGGTTGACCCGCGCGATCTCGATCGCGGCCAGCGCCTGGAACAGCTCGGGCGCGAGCCGACCGAGCACGACGCCGACGACGATGCACAGGGCGACCCAGAGCGTGAGCCAGCGCTCGAACAGCGACATGGTCAGGCGCTCTCGCGCTGGAACGGCACGACGGCGCCGGTGGAGGCGCCGCCGAGCGTGCCGATCTCGTCGAGCTTCCTCGACAGCGCGAGCCGGTCGAGGCTCGCGATCGGCAGGCTGGTGAACACGCCGATGCGGTTCCTCAGGTAGCGGAAGGCCTGGCCGAAGGCGCGCTCGCGCTCGAAGAGCGCGCCCTCCACGGCGGCGGGGTCCTCGATGCCCCAATGCGCCGTCATCGGCTGGCCCGGCCAGACCGGGCAGGGCTCCCCTGCCGCCGCGTCGCAGACGGTGAAGACGAAGTCGAGCTCCGGCGCATCGGGCTCGGCGAACTCGGCCCAGGACTTGGAGCGCAGGTCGTCGGTCGGCATGTCGAAGGCCTCGAGCACCTTCAGCGCCAGCGGGTCGACGGCACCCTTCGGCCGCGAGCCGGCCGAGAAGGCGCGAAAGCGGCCCGCCCCCTCCTGGCGCAGCAGGCTCTCGGCCATGATCGAGCGGGCGCTGTTGCCCGAGCAGAGGAAGAGGACGTTGTAGACGCGGTCCGGCATCGTGGCGGGCATCGGAAGGCTCCCCAGGATCGGCGCGCAGACCTCCGGGCGTCCCCCGCAGCACTCCTCCAGGAGGAAGCGCACGAGGTCCGTCAGGCTGTCCAGCCGCACCCGATAGACGATCGAGCGGCTCTCGCGGCGGCCCTCGACGAGGCCGGCCCGCTCGAGATGCGCGAGGTGGAACGACAGGCCCGAGGACGACACGCCGACCGCCTCGCCGATGGCGCCAGCGGCCATGCCAGCCTCCCCCGCCCGCACCAGCAGCCGCAGGACGCGCAGGCGTGTCTCCTGCGACAGCGCCGAGAAAGCGGAGAGAGCCTCGCGCTCGAGCATGCTTCCATTCCTCAAGACTTCTGGAAACGTTGTACGAACACTCCTGCCCCCTGTCAAGGCTCGACCGCTCGGCCGGCGCGCAGTAGGGAGCCTCGTGCCGCGCCGTGCCGGTGGCGAGGCGGGTACGGCGCACGGAGGGCGATCATGGACATCTTCAGGGCGTCGGAGCGCCTGATGGCGATGGACGATGCGGCCTGGGAACGGCATGCGCACCCATTGAGCGTCTACACGCGCATGCTGCTCGGCCTGCCGCTCCTCGTCGCGGCAATCTGGTCGCGGGCCTGGATCGGCTGGTGGGCGCTCGCGGCGGTGGCGGAGGTGACGGCCCTCGCCCGGGTGAACACGCGCATGACGCCGCCACCGACGTCCACCGACAATTGGGCGTCGAAGGCGACGTTCGGCGAGCGCGTGCTCCTCGCCCGCGACGCGGTGCCGATCCCGCCGCACCACCGGGTGATGGCGCACCGGCTGACGGCGGTCGCCGCCGCGGGCGTGCCGTTCCTCGCATGGGGGCTCTGGGCGCTGGAGCCCTGGCCCACCGCGTTCGGCATGGCGCTCGTCTACGCCGGCAAGCTGTGGTTCCTGGACCGGATGGTCTGGCTCTACGAGGACATGCGCCGGGTCGAGCCCCGGTACGAGGCCTGGCTGCGCCGCCCCGTCAGCGGCGGTGGATGACGGCCCGCTGCGTCGAACGCTCCATCCGCCCCGCGCGCCCCGTCGTCGAGCGCTCGCGCCGCGAGCCGCCGGCGGCGTACACCAGCGCCGCGATCCCCGCCCCGGCCGCCACCACCGCGGCGGTGGCGAGGCCCGGATGCATCATCGCCTCGGTATAGGCCGAGGTCTTCAGGGTGAAGGGATATTCGCTGCGCTCGGCCCCGTCGCGGCCCGGGCGGTAGAGGCTCGTGTCCCGGCGCGGCCCCGCGGGGCGATCCGTCTGCTGGAGGCCCGGCATGATCCGGCCCATCACCCGGTCGGCCGTGCGCGGCGCCAGCGTCGCCCCCAATTCGATCAGCCGCCCGCCGGCGCCGACGACGAGGTCGCGCACGTCATGGGTGCAGGCGTGGAGGATGGCGCGGGCCACCGTCTCCGGCTCGTAGACCGGGGGCGGGTTCTGCGGCGCGTGGTCGAGGTAGTTCTTCGCGTGCTCCTTGTAGGGCGTGTTGATCGCCGACGGCTTGATCAGCGTGATCGAGACGCGCGCGTCCACCACGTCCATCTCCGCGCGCAGCGCCTCGGTGAAGCCGCGGATCGCGGCCTTCGAGGCGGAGTACGGTCCCTGCAGGGGAATGGCGCGATCGCCGAGCACGGAGCCGACATTGACGATCTTGCCGCCGCCGCGGGCGTGGAAATGCGCCACCGCGGCGCGGCAGCCGTAGACCGTGCCCCAGAAGTTCGTGTCGAACAGCCGGCGCATGTCCTGCGTCTCGACCTCGTCGATGCGGCCGTAGATGGCGACGCCGGCGTTGTTGATCCAGGTGTCGAAGCCGCCGTAGGTGCGGATCGCCTGGTCGGATATGCGCATGACGTCGCGCTCCTCGCCGACGTCGGCGACGCAGGTCGCGACCCGCGCGCCGCCCTCGCGCAACTCGCGTGCGACACCCTCGAGCGCGTCCGCGTTGCGCGCCGCGAGGACGAGGCTCGCACCCTCCGCCGCGAGCCGGCGCGCGGTGACGAGGCCGATGCCGCTCGTCGCGCCGGTGAGGACGATGACCTGCTCGTTCAAGGGCTTAAGCCGCGCCATGGATGGTGCTCCCGTTCGTTGTCCTGCGAATGCCGGGACGGAACGGGGGTCGGCGCAGGGGGTTCCGTGCAGCGCCGAGAGGCGCGCAACGGCCGCGCGCAGCGACCGCGTCTCAGGGGTGCGCGGGCGCGAACCCGGCGGCGCGGGCCTGCGCCTCGCTGCAGAACCAGCGCTCGCCGCGCGTCTCGTCGATGCGGGTCTCGGCGAAGCTCGGGCTCGCCGGCGTATGGTAGAGCCGCCGGCCGGAGCGGCCGACGTTGCCCTTGATCGTGCAGCCGTTCGGCCCCACCGAATCGGTCGATCCCGCGCGCTGCGCGGCGCGATGCTCCCACGGTGCCAGCGCGCTCCCGGCGAAGACCCCGCGTTCGTCCCGGCGCGCCGCGCGCTCCTGCGCGACGTAGCGCTCGCTGAACTCCCGGTAGGCGAAGGCGAGGCCCTCCTCGACGAGCGTCCCGTTGAGGTCGCGCCCGCCGATCCGGCAAATCGCGACGATGCGCTCGTACTGGTCCCGATCCTCCTCCTCGCAGGAGACGACGCGCCCCTCGGCGAGGTCCGAGAGCCGCCGTGCAGCGACGTCCCCGCAGGCCCAGGCGCGCCCCCGGCCGTCCGTGCAGGCCTGGTCCCCTTCCGGCGCGTCGATCCCGAAGAGGCGGATGCGCACGTCGCGGCCGGAGCCGTCCTGCTCGAGCGCGATCGTGTCCCCGTCGACGACACGGGCGACGCCACGGTGGATCTCGCCGTCGGCCGCATGGGCGGGCGGGGTCGCGGCGAGGAGGAGGATGGGGGCGAGTGCGCCGAGAATCGGCAGGAGAGCGGAGCAACGCATCTCTCCATATCGGGGGATGGCCGCGAGGACACAACTTGAAAATGGATGCCGATCACGATCTCCGATCTATAAAGCAACCAAAGGAATACTCGATGCGCACATCGCATCTCAACGGGGGAGCGTGTGCGGGCCGCCCGCCTCGGCGTGCCCCGCTGCTAACCGCTGGTTAACCATAACCACTCAACCTTGCGGGGAACGACGCAGGGCTCGAACCGCCATGACGAAGACACGCATCGCGATCGGCCTGCTGCTCGCGGCCCCCCTCCTCGCGGGCTGCGGCACGAGCGAGCGCAAGCTCTTCAGGGCGGCGCCGGTCATTGTGGCCTCCCCTCTTGCGGAGCCGCTTCGGCCGATCCCGCCCGGGCCGGCGGTGCCGGCCGCTCCGCCGGCGCTCGCGGTCACGCCCACCTCGGTCCGGATCGAGACACCGCGCGAGCCCGCGCGGCCGGCTTCGGTGCCCGGGGCGCGCCCGGAGGCGGAGGCGGCGACGGTCGTCCTTCGGCCGACCCCCGGCATCCTCGTGGAACGGCAGCCGCAGGTGCTGGTGCCCCGCGCCGGCGACGCACCCGCCCGCGCCGCGCCGGCATCGCCGCGCCCGGCTCCCGTCGCGGCCCGACCCGATCTGCGTCCGGCGGTGTCCGTGCGCACCGGCGCGCCCGCGCGCACGGACACCGCCGGGACGCGGATCCGGCGCAGCGAGGGGAACGGGTGGGAGGTGCTGTAGGGCGCGGCGGGCCGGGGCCGGCCCGCGGACGGCGGCGCGAGCTGGCGACCCCGGCAGGGCTCGAACCTGCGACCTAGTGCTTAGAAGGCACTTGCTCTATCCGGCTGAGCTACGGGGCCGTGCGCGAAGGGATAGCAAGAGCGATGGCGCGGCGCAAACCGTCGCCTGGCGGAAACCGGGCGGGGGCGCGGCTCAATGCGTCCAGGGCGTGACGCGGTTGTGCTTGAAGTTGTCGGAGTAGGAGATGACCTTGCGGGTCGGCTCCTCCGGCTCGTCCACCACGTAGGCGATGCCTTCGCGCTCGGCATAGGCGATCGCCTGCTCCTTCGTGTCGAAGGTCAGCTGCACCTGCTGGCGGGTGTCGGTGGACGTGGTCCAGCCCATCAGCGGCTCGATCTGGCGCGGGCTCGCGGGATCGAAGCGCAGCACCCAGCGCTTGGTGCGCGCCTTGCCCGAGGACGTCGCCCCGCGCGAGGGCTTGAAGATGCGTGCCGTCATGTCTCTCGCCTCGATCGCTCGGCCGTGCGGCTGGTCGGGGCGGCCGGATTCGAACCAGCGACCCTCTGCTCCCAAAGCAGATGCGCTACCAGGCTGCGCTACGCCCCGACTCCGCCGGCACAGGTCGCGAGATAGAAGCTCGCGCGCGGCGGCGCAAGCTCTTTGTCGGTGACGCGGCGCAGGGGCTCGCCGAAAGGTCGCACTTGCCGGCCGCGTCGCTACGGCCTAGCTCGGGCACATGAACGCACCCGTCCCGCCGCCCGCTCATCCGAGCGGAGTTCCCACGCTGACGCGACCCTGCCCGATCTGCGGCACGGCGAACGCGGGCGCTCCCGCGCTGCCCGGGAGCCGCGACGGCTGGGACATCGTCGCCTGCAGCGCATGCGGCTTCGCCCACATGCCGGCTGTGCCGCGCGGCGAGGCGCTCGTCGAGACGCTCGCCTGGGAGGCGCAATACGCCCGCGAAGGCGAACGCCGCAAGCGGCGGCAGCCGATCCTGCACTGGCTCGACGCCCGGACCCGCTGGCGGCTGCATCTGTTCCCGCGCGCCGAGGGCGTCGACCTCCTCAACCGCGCGGCGCCGAGCGGGCCGGCGCTCGATCTCGGCTGCGGCACCGGCTCGAACCTCGCGCGGCTCGACGCGCGCTTCGCGCCGCACGGCATCGAGATCTCGAAGGCGCTCGCCGCGCAGGCGGACGTCTATGCGCGGGCGCGCGGCGGCTCGGTGGTGCACGCCTCGGCGCTCGAGGGCCTGGGCGCCTTCCCCGACGGCTTCTTCACGGCGGCGCTGCTGCGGTCCTATCTGGAGCACGACTGGCAGGCGCGCGAGGTGCTGACGGCGCTCCATGCCAAGATGGCGCCCGGCGGCCTGGCGGCGGTGAAGGTGCCCAATTACGGCTCCTGGAACCGCCGGATCATGGGCGCGCGCTGGTGCGGCTTCCGGCTGCCGGATCACGTGAACTACTTCGACCCCGCGTCCCTGCGGCGCCTCGGCGAGGAGGCGGGCTTCACCGTGCGCATCCGCCGGCGCCACGCGCTCCCGCTCGACGACAACGTGCTCGCGCTCCTGGAGCGGTGAGCGCGGCAAACCTCAGCGATCGAACAGCGGGTGCTCCACCCTGTCCCCCGCCTCGATGCGGAGACGGCGCGCCGTGCCGGCGTTGAGCTCGAGCACCGAGAGCACCGGCTGGCCGGAGGGGATCGTGCGCTCGGAGAGCGGCTCGGTGTCCTCGGCGATGCGCACGATCGTGCCGCCCGCGTCGATGAACAGCATGTCGAGCGGAATGTAGGTGTTGCGCATCCACATCGAGACCGGCGCGACCCGCTCGAAGTCGAACAGCATGCCCTGCTCCGCCGGCATCGAGCGGCGGAACATCAGGCCGCGGCGCCGATCCTCGTCCGTCGCCGCGAGCTCGACCTGGAACGCGTGCTTTCCCTCGTCGGTGACGATCGTCAGCGGCTGCAGCTCCTGCGCCACCGTCCGCGGCGTGGCGAGCACGAGCGCGGCGAGCAGGAGCAGCGCTACTGCGAGGCCGTGGGCGAACGAATCTCGAATGATACGCATCACGCGCGCATGTCCCTCGATGCGGTTTCCCTCGATGCGAGGACGTCAGTGCGAGGACGGCAGGGCACTGTCGACCATCCGCACCTCGGCGGCCATGAGGCCCTTGGGCCCGTCGCCGAAGCGCACGTAGACCTGCTCGCCGGGCTTCAGCTCGGCGATGCCGTAGCGGCGCAGCGTCTCCATGTGCACGAAGATGTCGGCCGTTCCGTCCCCACGGGTGAGGAAGCCGAAGCCGCGCAGGCGGTTGAACCACTTGCACACCGCGAGCTCGAGGCCGCTCGTCGCCGCCACGGTGACGTGGGTGCGCGCCATCGGCAGCTCGGAGGGGTGGACGGCGGAGCTCTCGTCGAGGGAGAGGATGCGGAAAGCCTGGTAGCCGCGCGGACGCTGCACGGCCTCGACCACGATCCGCGCGCCTTCGGCCGCGGTCTGGTAGCCGTCGCGGCGCAGGCAGGTGACGTGGAGCAGGACGTCGGGCAGGCCGTTGTCGGGGACGATGAAGCCGAAGCCCTTGGCGACGTCGAACCACTTGATGACGCCGGCGATCTCGGTCAGCTCGAGCGGGCGTTCGACCGCGCGCTCGCCCACCGCCTCGGCACCGCGTGCGGGAACGACCGGGGAAACCGTGTCCTGCCCGCCCTCGCTCTTGCGATCGCCGCTCACGCTCCGCGTGCGCGTCGATCCCGGGTCGAATTCGTCAGACATGCACTACACCGATCGAACCACGCCGCTTGATTCTTAAAGACAGGATAACACCCAATTCGGAGAACGAAAGCCCGAAAGATCGGCAATTGCCGAACGGGTTTCGAAGATGTAGCAAAACAACAAGGATGTCATGGACTTGCAGGCACGTGCCGAGACGGCGATTCGGCTCCGTCCGGCGTGGCGGCATCGAGGAGGGACACGATGAAGGTGGTCGGCGCGGGGGAGACGAAGGGAGCGGGGCGCGCCCGCTTCGCGGCGGTGGACGTCGCGCGCGGGGCGGCGCTCGTCGCCATGATCGTCTATCACCTCGGCTGGGACCTGTGGTTCTACCGGCTCGTCGCCGTGGAGGTCCCTTTCGATCCCGCCTGGCGTGCCTTCGCGCGCACCATCGCGGCGTCCTTCCTCGTCCTGGTCGGCGTGAGCCTCGTCCTCGCCAGCGACGCGGGGCTCGACGCGCGTGCCTTCCTGCGCCGCCTCGCCAAGGTCGGCGGCGCGGCCGCGCTCGTCACGGCGGCGACCCTCGTCGCCTTCCCGCAGAGCTTCATCTTCTTCGGCATCCTGCACATGATCGCGCTCGGCAGCGTGCTCGCCCTGCCCTTCCTGCGCCTCAACCCGGCGATCACGCTCGTGGTCGCGGCCGGCGTCCTCGTGGCACCCTTCCTCGTTTCCTCGTCCGCCTTCGACACCCGCTGGCTGGCCTGGACCGGCTTCTACGAGACGGCACCGGACACGAACGACTTCGAGCCGGTCTTCCCCTGGCTCGCGGCGGTGCTTGCGGGTGTGGCGGCGGGGCGCATCCTGCTCGACACGCCGCTGCGGGCGCGGCTCGCCGCGCTCGAGGTCCGCGGGCGGCTCGGTCGCGGCCTCGTCTGGATGGGGCGCTGGAGCCTCGTGATCTACCTGCTGCACCAGCCGATCCTGCTCGGCGCGCTCTATCCCGTCGCCCTCGTCGTGGGCGAGCGGGCGCGGGCGGAGCAGACGGCGAGCGCCTGCCGGCGCACCTGCGAGGACAGCGGCCGAAGCGCGGACTTCTGCGTGCGGTACTGCGACTGTGCGCTCGGGACCCTGGAGACCGAGGGGCTGATGTCGGCGCTCGACGGCGACGCTACGCCCGACGAGGACGCCCGCATCGCCGAGATCGCCAATTCCTGCGTGGCGCGCACGCTTCGCGAGAGCCCGGCGCCCGAGTGAGCGGCCCGCCGCGCCCGCCTCCTCCCCGCAGGGGAGGACGGAGGCCGAAGGCCGGAGGGTGGGGAGGGCGGCGCTGCGGGTCGTCTAGAAGCGGAACGGCCCCACCGCCCGCGCGTGCCGCGCGGACTCCTCCCCTCCGGGGAGGACGCGGGTCAGTCCTTGGCGCGCTCGACGTAGGAGCCGTCCTCGGTCATCACCACGATGCGGGTGCCCGCCGAGATGTGCGGCGGCACCATCGTGCGCACGCCGTTGTTCAGCATCGCCGGCTTGTACGAGGAGGAGGCCGTCTGACCCTTCACCACCGGCTCGGTCTCGACCACCTCGAAGGTGACGCGCTGGGGCAGCTCGATGGCGATGGCGAGGCCCTCGTGGAGCTTCAGCGAGACCGTCATGCCCTCCTGCAGGAAGGCCGCCTGGTCGCCGATGTCGTCCTTCGACATGGTGACCTGGTCGAAGGTCTCGGGGTTCATGAAGTGGAACCCCTCGCCGTCCTCGTAGAGGAACTGGTGGTCGCGATCCTCCACCGTCGCCTTCTCGACCTGCTCCGTCGTGCGGTAGCGCTCGGAGACCTTGGTGCCGTCCGAGATGCGGCGCATGTCGACCTGCGTGACGGGCGTGCCCTTGCCCGGATGGATGTTCTGGGCGGTGAGGACCACGTAGAGCTTGCCGTCGACGTCGACGACGTTGCCCTTGCGCAGGGAGCTCGCGATGACCTTGGCCATGTGTCTTCCACTTCGTGTGCGCCGCGTTTCGCGGCCGATCGATGTCGCCAGGCTTGAACCTGCTCGGCCTGGGCATTACCCCACGAGGCGCGCCCGGTCTAGTGAGCCGGCGAGCGGAGACGCCCGAGGACATGCAGGCCCCCTCCCCCTTCTGGGATCCCGGACGCCACGCCGACCGCCGCCCCTTCCTCGTGGGACGCGGCGCGGTGACGGACGCCGTGCGTGCGCGCTTTCGCGCCGAAGGCTTCCTCGAGGTGGAGACCGCCTGCCTGCAGGTCTCGCCCGGCAACGAGGCGCACCTGCACGCGTTCCGCACGCCGCTCGCCGCTTCGGACGGGCGCACGCGGGACATGTACCTCCACACCTCCCCCGAATTCGCCTGCAAGAAGCTGCTGGCGGCGGGCGAGGCGCGGATCTTCACCCTCGCCCGGGTCTTCCGCAATCGCGAGCGGAGCCCGCTGCACCATCCCGAGTTCACGATGCTCGAATGGTACCGCGCCGGCGCGCCCTGGGAGGCGCTGTGGACCGACTGCGCCGCCCTGCTCGCCGCGGCGGCGGACGCGACCGGCGCGCGCGCCTTCTCCTGGCGCCGGGCGACCTGCGACCCGCGCGCCGAGCCCGAGATCCTCACCCTGGCGGAGGCCTTCTCCCGCCATGCCGGCATCGACCTCCTCGGGACCGTGGACGCCGGCGGCGGCAGCGACCGCGACGCGCTGGCGGCGCGGGCGCGCGAGGCCGGCATCCGGATCGCCGACGACGACACGTGGTCGGACGTGTTCTCGAAGGTGCTCGTGGCGCGCATCGAGCCCAACCTGGGCATGGGACGTCCCACCATCCTGTGCGAATACCCCGCCTGCGAGGCGGCGCTGGCGCGCGCCAGCGCCCGCGATCCCCGCGTCGCCGAGCGCTTCGAGCTCTACGCCTGCGGGGTCGAGCTCGCCAACGGCTTCGGCGAGCTGACCGATCCCGCCGAGCAGCGCCGGCGCTTCGCGTTGGAGATGGACGAGAAGGCGCGCGTGTGGGGCGAGCGCTACCCGCTCGACGAGGACTTCCTCGCCGCCCTCGCCTGCATGCCCGAGGCCGCCGGCTGCGCGCTGGGCTTCGACCGGCTGTGCCTGCTCGCCACCGGCGCCCGGCGCATCGAGGACGTGCTCTGGGCGCCCGTCGCCGACCCGTTCGACGCCGCGGAGCATGACCCCGCATGACCGCGCGCACCCTCCACCGCATCGACGAGCTGATCGCCGCCGGCCTCGCGCCCGCGGACGCCCGGGCGGAGCTCGACGCCGTCGCCGCGCGCTACGCTGTCGCCGTCACGCCGGCGATGGCCGCCCTCGTCGACCCCGCCGACCCGCGCGACCCGATCGCCCGCCAGTTCGTCCCCTCCCCCGCCGAGCTGGAGACGCGCCCCGAGGAGCGTGCCGACCCGATCGGCGACGGCGCGCACTCCCCCGTCCCCGGCATCGTCCACCGCTACCCGGACCGGGCGCTGCTGAAGGCGGTGACGATCTGCCCGGTCTATTGCCGCTTCTGCTTTCGCCGCGAGAGCGTCGGGCCCACCCATGGCGGGCTCCTGCCGGAGGCGGACCTCGCGGGCGCCTTCGCGTACCTCGCCGAGCACGCCGAGATCTGGGAGGTGATCCTCACCGGCGGCGACCCGCTGGTGCTCGCCCCGCGCCGGCTGGAGGCGCTGATGCGCCGCCTCGCGGCGCTCGACCACGTCAAGGTGGTGCGCCTGCACACCCGGGTCCCCGCAGTCGACCCGGACCATGTGGACGCCGATCTCGTCGCCGCCCTGAAGGCCTGCGGCAAGACGGTCTACGTCGCGCTCCACGCCAACCACCCGCGCGAGCTGACGCCGGCCGCCCGCGCCGCCTGCGCGCGGCTCGTCGAGGCGGGGGTCCCGATGGTCTCGCAATCGGTGCTGCTGCGCGGCGTCAACGACGACGTCGAGACGCTGGCCGCCCTGATGCGCGGCTTCGTCGAGGCGCGGGTGACGCCCTACTACCTGCACCACCCGGACCTCGCGCCCGGCACCGCCCATTTCCGCCTCTCGATCGCCGAGGGGCAGGCGCTCGTGCGGGGCCTGCGGGGGCGCGTCTCGGGCCTGTGCCAGCCCACCTACGTGCTCGACATCCCCGGCGGCGCCGGCAAGAGCCCGATCGGGCCGGAATACGTGCACGACAGCGGCCTGGGTGTGGAGGTGGAGGACTGGCGCGGCCGCCGGCACACGTACCCTCCCGCTCCCGCCCCCTCGGGGCGGGGAGGATCCGCGTAGCGGATCGGGGGCGGGGTCCCCCGGCTCGACGTCGGCGGTCGTTTCGGCTTCGCCGAAGCGCGTCCCGCGCGCCCCCTCCGTCTCGTCGGCTTCGCCG
>NZ_AUBC01000033.1 GCF_000429045.1 Salinarimonas rosea DSM 21201 | reverse complement strand
GCGCGCGCGTCGATCTCCGCGAGCAGGCGCTCGATGCGCCAGCGCGCGCCGCCGAGGTCGGCGAGGGGGGCGCGGGTGACGGCGCGGGCGTCGATGCGGGCTCCCGTCGGCGTCGGGGAGACGCGCAGGGTCAGCTCCACGGGAAAGCGCAGGACGAGGGTGGCCGTTCGCGCCTCGAGCCGCGCCGTCGGGCCACGCCCGCCCGGCGCCACCGCCTCCACCACGTCGTAGCCGACCGCTTCCGTCGCCTCACGGGCGAGCGCGTAGGCGGCGTCCTCCGGCAGGGCGACCTCGAGGCCGGCGAGCGCGGGGGCCGCCGCGCGCTGGCGCTCGCGCAGGCCGGCAGGCGTCGGGACGGGGCGCCATCCGTCGCGCGCCTCGCTCGCGGCGCGCGAGGCCGAGAACGTCAGCGGCGGGGCGGCGCGTGTCGTCACGTCGAGCATCGGCGGGCCGGCGAAGCTGCGTACGCCGACGGCGGCGGGATAGGCGAGCGTCACGACCGCGAGCATGAGCCCGCCGACCGCGCGCCCGAAGCCGCGATGCCCCTCGCGCCAGATCCGCACGAAGGCGAGGAGCGCGAGGAGGGCGGCGAGCCCCGCGACGGCGCAGGCGGCGGCCAGCGCCGCCAGCCCGGGCTCCAGCTCGACGCGCCGCGCGCGCACGACGAGGCCCGCGATCAGGAGGACGGCGAGGCCGAGCCAGCCGAGCCGCAGCGACCACGTCGCGGGGCGCGACATCGGGTCCTCGACGATGAGGCGACGCATCTCAGCCCTCGATCAGCGCGCGCCGTGCGCCGATCTCGGCGGCGACGAAGTCGAGGAAGACGCGCACGCGCGCCGAACGGCGCAGGTCCGGGTGGGTGAGGAGCCACAGGCCCGCCGAGAAGTCCGGCCGCGGGTCCGACAGCCGCCGCAGGCCGGGACGCGCGTCGCCGATCAGGCAGGGGATGGCGCCGATGCCCACCCCCGTCTCGACCGCCTCGGCGAGCCCCAGCACGGTCGATATCTTCGCGGCGACGCGCTCGGGGGCGACGTGGTCGCGCACGAACTTCGCCACCTTGAGCCCGGAGAGGTTGTCGCCGAGCGAGACCCAGTCGCGCGCGTAGAGCGAGGCGATGTCCGGCGGCTGCGGATCGGGGAAGTCCTGGCGCCGCCCGTAGAAGGCCCAGTTGATCGTCGCGAGCCGCCGGCCGACGAGCGTCTCCGGCGGGGCGTCGGTGGCGCGCACGGCGACGTCCGCGTCGCGCTTGGACAGGTTCAGCGCGTGGTTGGCGAGCACGAGGTCGAGGCGGATCTCGGGATAGCGCCCCCGGAAGTCGGCGAAGATCGGCATCAGGAGGTGGACGAGCAGCGAATCGCTCGTCGTGACCCGCAGCTCGCCGGCCGGCGCGATCGACTGGCCGGCGATCTTGCGGGCGAAGCCGTTGATGTCCTCGTCCATCCGCTCGGCGATGGCGCACATCTCCTCGCCCGCCGTGGTGAGCACGTAGCCGGTGCGGTGGCGGTCGAACAGCTTGACGCCGAGCGCCGTCTCGAGCTGGCCGAGCCGGCGGAAGGCGGTCGAATGGTTCACGCCGAGCGCCGCCGCGGCGCCGGTCAGCCCGCGCGCCTCGGCGATGGTCTTCACGAGGCGGAAGTCGTCCCAGGCGAGCTGGCTGTTGGTCATGATCTCTTGCGTCCGCGCAAACTTTCGCTGTCGAGGATACAGCTAGCGTTGCGTCGAGGAAAGTCTACTTTTCGGGGCGACGGCACCCGGCATGCGCGCGACCCCGCGCCGAGGTGCTCCCCCCGACAACGCAGGAGATCCCGATCATGGCGAAGGTCCTCGTCCTCTATTATTCCACCTGGGGCCACATCGAGCAGATGGCGAACGCCGCCGCCGAGGGCGCGCGCGAGGCCGGCGCCGAGGTCGTGGTCAAGCGCGTGCCCGAGCTCGTCCCCGACGCGATCGCGCAGGGCGCGCACTACAAGCTCGACCAGGCCGCGCCGATCGCCGACCCCAACGAGCTCGCCGACTACGACGCGATCGTCTTCGGCACGCCGACGCGGTACGGCAACATGGCGGCGCAGATGAAGAACTTCCTCGATCAGACCGGTGCGCTCTGGGCCCAGGGCAAGCTCGTCGGCAAGGTGGGCTCGGTCTTCACCTCCTCGGCCACCCAGCACGGCGGGCAGGAATCGACGATCCTCTCGTTCCACACCGTGCTCCTGCACCACGGCATGGTGATCGTCGGGCTGCCCTACGCCTTCGCCGGGCAGATGGGCGTCGAGGAGGTGAAGGGCGGCTCGCCCTACGGCGCCTCGACCATCGCCGCCGGCGACGGCTCGCGCCAGCCCTCCGCGGTCGAGCTCGAGGGCGCGCGCTACCAGGGCCGTCACGTCGCGCAGATCGCAGGCAAGCTCGCGGGCTGAGCCGGCCCGCTCACCGCTCCGCGGCGGCGCGGGCGAGTCGATCGCGGATCGCCTCGCCCAGCCCGTGGGCGGGGATCGGCGCGACGGCGATCGTCGCCGCGCCACTCGCGTCGAGCCGGCGCAGCCCGCCGAACAGCCGCGCGGCCGCCTCGGCGAGGTCGCCGCCCACGCTGAGGTTGAAGGTGGCGACGGCATGTCCGAGCCCCTGCGGCTGCGCCGGGCCGAACAGCAGCGCCGCCTCGCCCGCGCGGATCTCCGCGGCGTCCAGCCGCACCCGCGCGCGCGGTGCGTAGTGCGAGGCGAGCATCCCCGGCGCCCGCACGCCGCCCTCCGGCAGGCTGCCGGCGAGCGGGCTCCCCAGCACGTCCTCGAGCGCGCTGCGCGGCACGCCGCCGGGCCGCAGCAGGCGCGGGGTCTCGTCGACGCAGGCGACGATGGTCGATTCGACGCCCACCCGCGTCTCCCCCCCGTCGAGCACGGCGGCGATTCGCCCGTCGAGGTCGTCGAGCACGTGATCCACCGCGGTCGGGCTCACGCGGCCCGACCGGTTGGCCGAGGGTGCGACGATCGGGCGCCCCGCCGCGACGAGGAGCGCGTGCGCGAGCGGGTGTGCCGGCACGCGCAGCGCCACGGTGTCGAGCCCCGCGCGGGCGACGTCGCAGACGCTCCCGCCCGGCGCGCGCGGCACGACGAGCGTCAGCGGTCCCGGCCAGAAGGCGTCGGCGAGACGGCGCGCGCGCGCGTCGAGAACGCCCTCCGCGTCGGCCGCGGCGGCGTCGGGCAGGTGCGCGATCAACGGGTTGAAGCGCGGGCGCTGCTTGGCCTCGTAGATCCGGACCACCGCGGCGGGGTCGGTCGCGTCCGCGCCCAGGCCGTAGACCGTCTCCGTCGGGAAGGCCACGAGCGCGCCCGTGCGAAGCAGCGCTGCAGCGTCCGCGATCGCGCTGGGGTCGTCGGCGGGAAGGCGGCGGGTGGGCATGATGACGGCTCGCGATCGACGGTCGGGCGAGAGTGTGCTCGGCGGGCGGGCCGCATAGCACGGCCGCCGGCGCATGCCATTGCATGAAATCCCTGCGATTGCGATGCCGGTGCGGGTCGCCGGCCCCACGGCCGGGTCGGCGCTCCGTGCCGTCGTCCGCGATCGTCTCGACGGAGGACGCGCGAGCGGGTGCATCGTCACGGCCGACAGGATCGCGCGGCGCGCCGTGCGGTGTTTCGCGCGACCACGCGCTCCATCGCCCTTCGCGAAGCGCGCCCTCTCGGCTAAGGATGCCGACGGTGTCCCAGACCCGGGACGGAGGCGGCGAAACCGGCATGGAGAGCCTCGCATTCTCGAACGTGGCGCTCTTGTTCGGCGCGGCCTTCGTCGTGGCGGGGGTCGCGACGAGCCTCGTCGCCTCGCGCTTCGGCGCGCCGCTGCTCTTCCTCTTCCTGTGCCTGGGCATGCTCGCCGGCCAGGACGGGCCCGGCGGCATCGTCTTCAACGACTACAGGGTCGCCTATATCGTCGGCTCCTTGGCGCTCGCGGTGATCCTGTTCGACGGCGGCCTGCGCACGCGCTCGTCGAGCTTCCGCGGCGTGCTCGCCCCCGCGCTGATGCTCTCGACGATCGGCGTCGTCGTCACCGCGGGCATCACCGGCGCGGTCGCGACGCTGATCCTCGATCTGCGGCTCGTCGAGGGCTTGCTGGTCGGCGCCATCGTCGCCTCGACGGATGCCGCCGCGGTGTTCTTCCTGATGCGCTCGAAGGGCGTGCAGCTGCGCCGGCGCGTCGCCAACGCCATCGAGATCGAGAGCGCCACCAACGATCCCGTCGCCGTCTTCCTCACGCTCGTCCTCGTCGAGCTCGTGCTCGCGCCGCGGGCGACGGGCTGGGTCGAGGTCTCGCTGATCCTCGGCCAGCAGGCGCTGGTGGGTGCCGCGATCGGCGTGACCGGCGGGCTCGCGCTCGCCGCGACCCTCAACCGGGTGACCCTGCCGCAGGGCCTCCATCCGCTCCTCGTCGTCGCCGCCGCGGTGCTGATCTTCGCGCTCGCGAGCGTGCTGCAGGGCTCGGGCTTCCTCGCCGCCTACCTCGCCGGGCTGATCCTCGGCAACCGGCCGGTGCGCGCCTTCCCGACGATCCTGTCCTTCCACGACGCCACGACCTGGCTCTCGCAGATCGTGATGTTCCTCGTGCTGGGGCTGCTCGTCACCCCCTCGACGCTGGTCGCCTATGCGCTGCCGGCGATGGCGCTCGCGGTCTTCCTGATCGTGGTGGGCCGCCCCGTTTCGGTGTGGCTGTGCCTCACGCCCTTCGGCTTCTCCCGGCGCGAAAAGACCTTCGTCTCGTGGGTGGGCCTGCGCGGCGCGGTCTCGATCTTCCTCGCCGCGATCCCGACGCTCGCCGACCTGCCGAACGCGGAGACCTACTTCAACGTCGCCTTCTTCGTCGTGCTCGTCTCGCTGCTCGTCCAGGGCTGGACCGTGGCCTGGGCGGCGGGACGGCTCGGCCTCAAGGTCCGCGACACGGGTCCCGAGATCAAGCGGCTGGAGATCGACCTGCCGGGCCAGCTCGAGCTCGAGCTCGTGGGCTACCCCGTCGCACCGTCGAGCCCCGTCCTCGCCGGCGCCGTGTTCCCCTCCTGGATGCGGACGGTGATGATCGTGCGCGGCGGGGAGGTGCTGACCCCCGAGGCCGCGGGGGAGCTCGCGGTGGGCGACTACGTCTACGTTCTCGCCCCGCCCGCCCGCGTGGGCCGGCTCGACCGGCTCTTCGCGACCCTCGACGGCGCCTCCGCCTTCGGCGTCGGCACCTTCTCCTTCGGCGGGGACGCGGCCATCGAGGACGTGTGCACGCTCTACGGCCTGCACGTGCCCGCCGACCTGAAGGGGCTGACCGTCGCCGCAGGCTTCGCCGAGCGCTTCGAGGACCGCGTCGACATCGGCGACCGCATCGCCATCGAGCCCGCCTACCTGCTCGCGACCGCCATCCGCGACGACCAGGTGGCCAAGGCCGTGGTCGAGTTCGAGGAGGACGGCCGGGAGGGCGCGGGCGGGATCGTGGGGCGCGTCGGCGATAAGCTGCGCGGCTTCCTCGTCGAGCGGCGCGCCGCCCGCGCCGCCGCCGGGAAGGCCGCTCCCGGCCGCCGGCCGGAGGCACCGGCTGAGTAAGGTGGGCGCGGGGCACGGCCGGAGCGATCGATCGGAGCAATCGAGCGGGGCAGTCGATCGGGGCACGCAGAAACCCGCATTGACCTTCCCATGATGTGGGACGTTATCGGGACACGAGTTGCGGGGGTGCGTTCCCTCCCCCGTCCCGGAGATCGAGATGACCACCGCCCCGAAGACGCCGGCCGACGCCGCTCCCCTCCCCCGCCTCGACCTCGAGGAGGCCGCCTGCGCGGCCGGCCGCCCGAGGGATGCGGCGTGAGGATCGGCGAGGCCGCCCGGCGCTCCGGCGTCTCCGCGAAGATGATCCGCTACTACGAGGAGATCGGGCTGCTCGCCCCCGCGGAGCGGGCGGGCAATTCCTACCGCGACTTCGACGCACGCGAGCTGCACGAGCTCGTGTTCATCCGCCGCGCACGCGCGCTCGGCTTCTCGATCGAGGAGATCACCCGGCTCCTCGCGCTGTGGCGCGACCGCGGGCGGCCGAGCCGGGAGGTGAAGGAGATCGCCGATCGGCACGTGGCCGACCTGAAGGCGCGCATCGCCGACCTGCAGGGCATGGTCGACCAGCTCGAGCACCTCTCGCATTGCTGCGCCGGCGACGACCGGCCGGACTGCCCGATTCTCGCCGACCTCGCGAGCCCGTGATCCGCGCAACGCCCGTCTCGTCGCGCGGGTGCCGCCGTTACGCCGTATTCACGCTCGATTAACCCTCACGCAATCGAGACGGGGCGCGAGGGATTCGCGCCGCGTCTCGTAAGGCTTCGTCAATCATGGCGGGGCAACACCAGGGGCGGACCGGCGTGCGACGGGGCACGTGCGCCCGCCCGCATCCGGTCGCCAGGAGTCACAGGTCCGCCATGCTCGCGTCGCTCTCTTCCGTTCGCGCCCTCCGCCTCGCGGCAGTGGTCGCCCTGCCCCTCGTGCTGGCCGCCTGCGCGGCGACACCGCCGGGCGCCGAGCTCGGCGCCGGCGGCGTTGCCGGCTCCGCCACGCCGGGGTCCGCCCAGGACTTCACGGTGAACGTCGGCGACCGCGTCTTCTTCGAGACCGACCAGTCGACCCTCACCACCACCGCCCAGGCGACGCTCGATCTGCAGGCGCAGTGGCTCGCCCGCTATCCGCGCTACGCCGTCCTCATCGAGGGGCACGCCGACGAGCGCGGCACGCGCGAGTACAACTTCTCGCTCGGCGCCCGCCGTGCCCAGGCCGTGCGCGACTATCTCGCGGCGCGCGGCGTCGACACGGGCCGCATCCGCACCGTCTCCTACGGCAAGGAGCGCCCCGCCGCCGCCTGCTCGGACGCCTCCTGCCAGTCGCAGAACCGCCGGGCCGTCACCGTGCTCGAGGGCGGCGCCGGCGCCTGACGCCTCCCGCGCCTCCGATCGGTCGCTGCCGCTCAGGCGTAGTCGAGCGGCAGCGCCGTCGTGTTCTTGATGCGCTCCATGGCGAAGGACGAGGACACGTCGTAGAGGTCCGCGACAGCGATCAGCCGCTTGTAGACGCGGTCGTAGGCGGCGATGTCGGGCACGACGACGCGCAGGAGGTAGTCGACCTGGCCGCTCATGCGCCACAGCTCGACCACCTCGGGGATCTTCGCCACCGCCTCGCAGAAGCGCCGCGCCCAGTCCGCCTCGTGGCGGCTGGTGCGCACCATGACGAAGACCGTCACGCCGACGTTGAGCCTGTCGGGGTCGAGCAGCGCGACCCGGCGCAGGATCACGCCCGCCTCCTCCAGCTTGCGGATGCGCCGCCACAGCGGCGACGGCGAGAGCCCGACCTGCGCCGCGAGCGCGTCGAGCGGCTGCGTCGCGTCCTCCTGGAGGCAAGCCAGGATTCTGCGATCGATCGCGTCGAGGGTGAATTTTTCCGTCATTTTGCGATCTCGTGCAACGATATTGCGCAAGACTAGCGATCCGGGGCGCGATTGGCAAAGGGCTTCCCGGCCGGCGGGGCGATGATGGGGCTCCTCGACGAGACCCTGTCCCGGAGCCGACCGATGACCGACGAGACCCCCCGCCGCCTGTCCTTCACGGATCACCCCGCCTCCGTCGGCGAGACCTATCTCGAGCACATGGGCGTCGCCTTCTCCTTCGGCGGCCGCCTGCTCGTGGCGGGGCTCGCCTGCCTCGCCCACGGCGTCTTCCCCTTCCTGTTCACGAAGACCGGCTCTCGCACCGTCGGCGAGCTGCACGAGCGCATGGTCGCCAACCGCGTGCGCCACGGCGCGCGGGCCGCGGGCCGCGAGACCGCCGAGGCCGCGCCTCACCGGTAGAGCGACAGCCGCGCGAGCGCGAGATCGGCGTCGAAGGCACGCCCGATGGCGACGAGGCCGATGCGCCGCGCGCCCGAGAGATCGAGCGGCGTCTCGATGCGATGCGCGCGAAAGCCCGCGAAGGGCAGGCGCAGGCGCGTCCATTCCGGTGCCGCGACGAAGCCGGCGCGATAGGACTGCCAAGGGCGCGTCACGTCGCGGGTGCGCAGGTGCACGCCGTAGCCCTCGCCGTTGCCGAGGACCTCGAGCTCGAGCCCCGCGAAGCCGGAGAGGTCGATCGGCGCACCGTCCGGCGCGAGGTCGCGGGCGATCTGCACGAAGCCGCCGTCGTTCTCGAGGCGCACCCGCCCGGTGAGCCGCAGCGCGCGTCGCCCGCCGACCGTGTCGACGACGGCGCGCCCGTCCGAGACGCCGCCCATCACCCGATCGGAGATCAGGCGCCAGGCGGTGGCGTCGTGCGCGCGCGCGCCGTCGACGTCGGCGAGAGAGAAGTCGTTGAGCAGCATGGGCCCTCCTTCGGTCGAGGTCACTCCAGAATGGAGCGGTTTCGCGCCGGTCGCTCTCGAATCGGGGAGACCGCGCGGTGAATTGAGCAAGGAATTTCTGCTTTCCTCCGGCGGATAGAACCGGGCGTGGGCGGCCTCCTCCCAGGCCGCCCCGCCGCGCCGTCCCGCGGAGCCCCTCGCGCATGTCCCGCTCCTCCCGCGCACACCGCAACCCCGCCCTCGCCCTCCTCCTCGTGCTGGCGACGGCGCTCCTCGCGGCCGTCCTGTCCGCCGCACCGGCGGCGGCGCAGGACGTCCTCGTCGCCCGCTGGGTCGACGCCGAGGGCGGCGAGATCGCCCGCCGCGGCTTCGACCTCGCCGCGCTGGACGCGCTCGACCCGATCGCGATCGAGACGACGACGCCCTGGACGGAGGGCGTCGGGCGCTTCGAGGGCGCGCGGCTCGGCGCGCTGGCTGCGCTCGAGCCCGACGCCGGCGAGATCGCCGAGGCGCGGCTCACCGCACTCAACGACTATACGATCGAGGTCCCCGCGCAGGATTGGTCGACCTGGGATCCGGTGCTGGCGACGCGGCTCGACGGCACGCGCATGCGCGTGCGCGACCGCGGGCCGATCTGGCTCGTCTACCCGCTGGATGCCGACCCCGCCCTGCGGACGCAGCGCTACCACGCGCGCATGATCTGGCAGGTCCGCGAGGTCGTCTTCGTGGCGGCCGCCCGATGAGCGCGCCGGCGAGCCGCCCGACGAGCCGCCCGCCGGTGCGCCCGGCGATGATCCGGCGCCGGCGCGTCGCGCTCGTCTCGCTCCTCATCCTCGCCTGCGGCGTCTTCATCACGGCGACCGCGGGGGTCTACGTGCGCCAGATCGAGCAGAAGGCGCTGCTCGCCGAGACGATCCGCGCCTCCGGCTGGACCGCCTACCAGGCCAAGCTCGAGCACGTGCGCAGCCTCGCCGCGCTCCAGCTCGCCGAGCATGCGCCCTCCGCCGACCGGCTCGCCGAGGCGGCGCTGCGGCTTGAGATCCTGCTCTCGCGCCTGCCGCTGATCGGCGCCTCCGACGGGGGCGACTTCCTATCCTCCCTCCCCGGCGTGCCGGAGCTGGCGAGGCGCATGGAGGCGGAGGTCGCCGCCGTCGCCGACGAGGTCTACGCGACGGATGCCGACGATCCCGCGATCCGCACCCGCATCTCCGACTGGCGCGCACGGATCCGCGCGTTCGAGGTCGACCTCCAGCACATGCTCCAGCAGACGGTCGCCTACAACGAGCAGCTGTACAGGCGCGAGAGCGAGCTGAGCGAGGCGCCCGCGATCCTGCCGCTCGGCTCGCTCGTGATCTCCGGCGCGATCCTCGTCGGGCTCCTGATCGTCCAGGTCCGCCGCGCCGAGCACGGCCTCGACGAGATGCGGGCCGCGCGCGCGCAGGCGGCGGAGAACGAGGCGAGCCTCCGGCGGATGATCGAGGCGGCCCCAGTCGCCTTCGTCGTCGCCGATCCGCACACGGACGCCGCGGTGTTCATCAACACCAGCGCCGCGGGCCTCGTCGCGGACGATCCGCGCGACGGCGCCTGGCGCGCGGCCATCGGCCAGTGCCGCCGCGCCGTCGGCGCCCGCGGCGCGCTCGCGCGGCGTCCGTCCGACCCGGCGGTGCCGGTGACCCTGCGCCATCCCGGCGGCTGGCTGATGAGCTGCACGGTGCTGCACAGCCGCATCGTCTGGAACGGCCGCGAGCAGAGCCTGTACGCGCTCGTCGAGACGACCCGCTCGCGCTCGGCCGAGCGCGAGGCGATGCAGGCCTCGACGCTCGCCGCCGTCGGCGAGATGGCGGCGGCGATCGTGCACGAGATCAACCAGCCGCTCGCCACGATGAAGATGGCCTCCTCGAACGCGCTTGCGCTCCTCGACGAGGGCGCGCCGCCCGAGAAGCTGCGCCCGAAGCTCGCGCGCATCGACGCGCAGGTCGACCGCGCCCGGCGCATCACGGACCAGATCCGCCGGCTCGTGCGGCGTGGTGACGATCGCCCCCAGCCCCCCTTCTCGCCGCCCGAGGCGATCGAGCTCGCGGGGGGCGCCGTGGCCGAGCAGTACCAGCGCGCCGGCATCGCCCTCGCGCTCCGGGTGGAGGACGCCCGCGGCAGCCTCGTCGCCGGCGACCCGACCCTGTTCGAGCAGGTGCTCGTCAATCTCCTGGTCAACGCCCACGACGCCTTCGGGCCGCCGGGGCGTCGCGCACCGGATGCGCGGGCGCCGCGGGTGCGCGTGCGGGCGCGTGTCGAGGAGGGCGCACTCGTCGTCGAGGTGCACGACAATGCCGGCGGCCTGCCGCCGGAGATCGCCGAGCGCCTGTTCGAGCCCTTCGTCACGACCAAGCCCGCCGGCGAGGGCACCGGGCTCGGGCTCGCGCTCGCGCGCAAGATCGTCGTCGACATGGGCGGGCGCATACGCGCGGAGACGGTCGCGGGCGGGGCGCGGTTCGAGGTCCGCCTGCCGCTCGCCGCGTCCGCCCACGCCGTCGCCGCCTGAGGGAGCCGAACGATGATCCTGGTCGTGGACGACGAGGAGGAGCTCCTCGAGGAGATCGTCGAGATGCTCGGCCGCCGGGGCCTCCCCGTCGTCGGCGAGAGCCGGCCGCGCGCAGCGCTCGACCTTCTGGCGCTGCACCCGGAGATCGACGTCGTGGTGACCGACTGGCGCATGCCCGGTCTCGACGGTCTCGCCCTGATGCGTGCCGCGCGCGGCGACCCGTGCGCACGACGCGACCGGCGGTTCTTCGTGATGACCGGGCACGAGGGCGACGCGGGCCTCGCGCAGGCGCTCGCGGCCGGCGCGGCGGGCATGCTGCGCAAGCCCTTCGCGCCACGAGATCTGATCGCGGCTCTGGAGGATCGCGCACACGAAACGTGAAGACCTGTGAGCTAGCGTAGCGGTATCGGCTGTCTACCGAGCGAGGACGAACGTGATCGGGACACTGGCGAGCACGCGCGCCGAGACGACGGCGACCCCGGAGACGCTGACGGCGCTCCTCGTCGACGACGACGATGCGTTCGTCGAGGAGCTCGCCGAGGGCCTGGAGCGACTGGGCTTGCGCGTCGTGTGCGCCCACGACGCCGGCGAGGCGCTCGCCGCCGTCGACCGCGTGCCGGAGATCGGCGTCGTCGTGGTCGACGTCGGCCTGCCGCGCATCGACGGCATCGAGCTCCTGCGCAAGCTGCGCACGCGCCGGCGCGAGCAGCCGCTGCCGGCGATCGTGCTCACCGGCGAGGCGACCCTCGAGCGCGCCGTGGCGGCGCTGCGGGTCGAGGCGCACGACTTTCTCCAGAAGCCGGTCGACGCGCACGAGGTCGCCGCCGCCATCGGCGGGGCCACCGCCCGCCGCGAGGACGCCCCCGCGGCCGCACCCGCCGCACCGGTCGAGGCGCCGCGCCGCAGCCCGACCGCGGGCGAGCGGCTCGCCTCGCTGCTCGCGATCCGCAAGGAGCGCAAGCGCATCTTCGGGCCCGACCTGTTCGAGGACCCGGTCTGGGAGATGCTGCTCGATCTCGCCAACGCCGCCGCGCGCGGCGAGGAGGTGCCGGTCACGAGCCTGTGCCTCGTGTCGGGCGTCTCGACCACGACGGCGCTGCGGCGCCTCGACGACATGGTCGCGGCGGCCCTGATCGAGCGCCGCCGCGACCCGACGGACGGCCGGCGCATCCTCGTGCGCCTCACCGCCGAGGGCCGCGAGAAGGTGCAGCGCTACCTGCAGGCGCTCGATCAGAAATTCGGCTGACGACCGCGCCGCCCGCCTCAGAACGGCAGCGACGCGGCTGGCCTCGCCTCGGGCGCGACGATCGCGAGCCGCTCGCCGACCGCGATCGTGCCGTCGGCGACGACCTCGGCATAGACCCCGCAATCCATGTGGCCAAAGGCCTGCATCAGCGTGCGCGGGATCGCGAGATCGCGGATGCCCGTCGCCGGATCGACGTTCGTCGCGGCGCAGCGCACCGTGCGCTCGCGCACGACGAGCCGCAGGCCGGACGGCGCTGCGAGCGTGCAGCCGACGAGATCGTGCTCGGCGAAGGGGGCGAGGTCCTCCACCACGAGGTTGGCGCGAAAGCGCAGCGGATCGACGGGCGTGCCCACGCGCGCCTCGATCTCGGCGAGGCTCCGGCGGTTGACGAGCGAGACCCAGCCCGTCGGGGAATCCGTGAAGCGGTAGCCGTCGGGCGCGCTCAGCACCTTGGGCGGGCCGTCGAGCGCGTCGCCCATGAAGCCGGCGAAGAACGCCTCGATCGCCGCGCGGCCTTCCTGCGTGCCGAGATCGCCGCGCGCCAGCTCGGCGCCCGCCTCGCGCACCACGAGGGTGCCCGTGTCGTGGTCGTAGGCGGTCTCGAGCCGGGCGAGCTGCTCGTTGCGCATGAGCATCAGGTAGTGGCGCTTCGAGCGATGGACGGGCGCCGCCGGATCGAAGCCGGAGGGGCCGTTCTCGACGGCGTGGATGCGGTCTCCCGGCACGAAAGCGCCGGCCGCGAGCGCGACGCGCGCCATCGGCTCCGGGGAGAGGCCCTTGACGGGGTAGCGGTAGAGGCCGGCGACGCGCATCCCGTGCTCCTCACAGCGGCTGGAAGCGCCCGAGCGCGAGATCGGGCGCGCTCGTCGCCCGCCGTGAGGGGACGGTGCGCCCCGCCCACAGGTCGGTCGCGACCGCGCCCTCGAACTCCGTGATCGGCGCCTCGCGCCAGCCGGCCGCGTCCGCCTCGCGCACCGCCACGTCGGCGATCTCCGACACGGTGCGGGTGACGTGGTCGCCGACGATCGCCGCGAAGGGCCGGCCGGTCACGGGCTTGTCGAAGACCACCTCGAGCACGATGCGCTCGCGGTCGAGCCCGGCGAGCCGCACGGCCACCCCGCCGCCCTCGGCGAAGGCGAGCTGCACCGTGCGCGCCCGCGGCGCGAAGACGACGCTCTCGATCCGCGTGCGCATGCCGTCCGCCCCGAGCGGGCCGATGACGGCGCCCGCGCCGAAGGCGGTCGTGGCGCGACCCTCCGGCGCGAGCGGACGCATCCGCCACAGCCCGGTGCCGGTCTCGAGCGTCAGGACCCGCTCGGTCCGGCCCGCGTCCGTCACCCACAGCTCGATCTCGCCGAATCCCGCGGGCGCCGCGTCGCCGACGCGCACGGGGACGTCGGACGCCGCGAACAGCCCGCCGGGACCTCGCACGCCGACGAGGCGCACACCCTCGTCCTCGTGCAGCGTCGTGCGGACCGGCACCTCGGCCCCCGGCCGCGCCGCGACGGCCGCGTCGCAGGCGAGGAGATCGGCGGCCGGCGCTTCGGCCGCACCGAGCATCGGCAGGTAGGCGGGATGGGCGGCGGTGAGCGTGAAGCGCCGCGTCGCGTCCGACGCCAGCGTGAGCGCGACGTTGCGCGCGCCGGCACACAAGGCGGGCGCCGTGCGGTTCTCGATCGTGACGGCAAGCCCGTCGAGGCTCGCCGCGCGCACGGCGGGAGCCGTCGTGGCGGCGGCGAGGACGGCGGCGGCGAGGACGGCGGCGGCGGCGAGGCGGAGGAACGCGTGCATGAGATCCGGACGGGCGACGGGCTGCGGTTCTTCCATGAAGCGGAAGCCGCGCGCGCATGCAAGCGTCACGGACGTGGATCGCGCCCTCCGGCTCAGGGCGCCGGCGCCACCGTGTCCGCCGCCTGCGCGCCGCGCCGCCCGAGCGGGCGATCGGGCGCGACCGTGGTGTCCCGTGCGGTCTGCCGCTCCATCTCGGCGTTGAGCTCGGCGGCGAGCAGCACGATCGTCGTCGAGAGCCAGATCCAGACCATGAAGCCCACCACCGCGCCGAGCGAGCCGTAGGTGGCGTTGTAGGAGCCGAAGTTCGAGACGTACCAGGTGAACAGCATCGAGAAGCCGACGAAGGCTACCGCGCCGATGCCTGCCCCCCACAGCACCCAGCGCCAGCGCGCGCGGGTGCGGCTCGGGCCGTAGCGGAAGATCAGCGCGAGCAGCCCAGTCACCAGCACGAGCGCGATCGGGAAGCGCAGCCAGCGCAGCAGCATCTCGATCTCGGCCCCGAGCGGCACGGCGGCGAGCACCGCCGGCATCACGGCCACCGCCGCGACGAGCCCGCCCCCGATCAGGAGCGCGCCGAGCGTGAACAGCAGCGTCAGCGCGTTGAGCGCGAGGAAGCCGCGCTCCTCGTCCTCGTCGTAGGCGACGTTGAGCGCGTCGAAGATCGCCTTCATGCCGGAATTCGCGCTCCAGAGCGTGAGCAGCAGGCCGCCCACGAAGCCGAACGTCAGCGCACCGCCCCCCTGCGCGGCGACTCGCTCGATCTCGCCCTCGATCACGTCGACCGCGCCGCTCGGGATCACGCCGGACAGGCTGGCCACCTGCCGGCTCACCTCCTCGGGGGAGAAGAACAGGCCGTAGAGCGAGACGAAGGCGGCGATCGCCGGGAAGAGCGCGAGGAGCGCGTAGAAGGTCACGCCGGCGGCGACCGCCATCAGACGATCGCGGGAGAACTCGGTGGCGACGCGCTTGGCGACGTCGATCCAGCCCGCGCGGGGGATCTCGCGCGGCGTCGCCGCCCGCCGCCCGCGGGCGTGATCGCGGTCGGCGGGGCGGTCGGGGGTCTTCGAGGGGCGCAGGCGCGAGCGGCCCTCCCGTGCGGCGGCGCTCGGGGGCTCGTCGAGGGCGAGCCCCGCCCCGGGTCCCCGGTGATCGCGACGCAGATAGGCCGCCGAGGCGACGATGGCCGTCGCGGCCACGAGGCCGAGCGTCGAGATGCGGGCCGGGGGCGCGTCGCGGCGGGGCGGCTGGGCGGGGGCGTCCATGGAAAATGCCTCGTCGTCGTGCGGTCGTAATGGTCGGCTAGGCAAGCCGCAGGACAGCGCCACGGTTCCGCATCCGTACCGTTCGGCGTTCCCGCGTCCGGACATGCCCGCAATTGCGCACCGCAGCGAAGTCGCGGAGGGTGCGGGCTCGCATCCGCGACGCGGAACGAATGGAGCCGCCGGCCGTCGACAGGGCTGCCGGCGGAGCGCGTTCGCGCGCGACCCCCGCGCGCGACCCCACGGAGAGCGCATGCCAACGGAGAGCGCATGAAGCCCATCCTCACGCTCACCCTCAACCCGTCCGTGGACGGCTCGGCCGAGGCCGACGTCGTTCGCCACACGCACAAGATCCGCACCTCCAACGAGCGCTACGATCCCGGCGGCGGCGGCATCAACGTCGCGCGGGTGCTGACCGAGCTGGGCGCCGAGGCCTGCTCGGTCTACGCTGCGGGAGGCGCGACCGGCGGCGTGCTCGACACGCTCGTCGGCCAGCGCGGGATCGCCTACACGCGCATCCCGATCCACGACGACACCCGCATCAGCCACGTCGTGTTCGAGCGTTCGTCGGGCAAGGAATACCGCTTCGTCCCGGAGGGCCCGCTACTGCGGGAGGACGAGTGCGCGGCCGTGCTCGCGGAGATCGAAGAGCGCGACGTCGACTGGATCGTCGCCTCGGGCTCCCTGCCTCGAGGCACGCCACCGGGCTTCTACAGCCGCATCGCCGACATCGCGGCCGCCAAGGGCGCGAAGCTCGTGCTCGACACGTCCGGCGCCGCGCTCGCCGACACGCTCGCGCATGGCGGGCTCCACCTCGTCAAGCCGAGCCACGGCGAGCTCGAAAAGGCGGTCGGGCGTCCCCTGCCCGACACCGAGGCGATCGGCGCGGCGGCGATGGAGTTCGTCCTCGCCGGCAAGGTCGATCTCGTCGCGGTGACGCTCGGCCACGAGGGCGCGATCCTCGCCTCGCGCGAGGGCGTGGTGCGCAAGGAGGTGCCCCCGGTCGAGGTGCGCTCGGCGGTGGGCGCGGGCGATTCCTTCGTCGCCGGCATGACCTTCGGTCTCGCCACGGGCCTCTCCCCGCGAGAGGCCTTCGTGCTCGGCATGGCCGCGGGCACCGCCGCGGTGCTGACGCCTGGGACGGAGTTGTGCAGGCGCGAAGACGTCGAGCGCCTGCGCGCCGAGATCGGCGCATGACGAACGCAGCGACATCGAGCGAGGGTCGAAACCGGATGAAAGTCGTCGTCTTCAGCGCCAAGCCCTACGATCGCGCCTTCCTGCACCAGGCCGCGCGCCCGCTCGGCCACGAGCTCGCCTTCGTCGAGGCGACGCTGACCGCCGACAGCGCCGTGCTGGCGGACTCGGCCGGGGCCGTGTGCGTCTTCGTCAACGACCATTGCGACGCCGCCGCCCTGGAGCGGCTCGCGGGCCTGGGCGTGAAGCTCGTGGCGCTGCGCTGCGCCGGCTTCAACAACGTCGACCTCCAGGCGGCGCGCCGGCTCGGCATCGCGGTGGCGCGCGTGCCGGCCTACTCGCCGCACGCGGTCGCCGAGCACACGCTCGCCCTCGTGCTGGCCCTGAACCGCAAGATCCACCGCGCCTACAACCGCGTGCGCGAGGGCAACTTCGCGCTCGACGGCCTGCTCGGCTTCGATCTCCAGGGCAAGACGGTGGGCATCGTCGGCACCGGCCAGATCGGCGCCATTGCGGCCGGCCTGTTCCAGGGCTTCGGCTGCACCGTGATCGCCCACGACGTCGCCGAGAACCCGGACTGCGTCGCCCGCGGCATCGCCTACGTCTCGCGCGAGGAGCTGTTCGCCCGCGCCGACATCGTCTCGCTGCACTGCCCGCTCACCCCGCAGACGCGCCACATGATCGACGCCGACGCGATCGCGCGGATGAAGCACGGCGTCATGATCGTCAACACCAGCCGCGGCGCGGTGATCGACACGCCCGCCGTGCTCGTGGGGCTGAAGTCCGGGCGGATCGGCAACCTCGCGCTCGACGTCTACGAGGAGGAGGGCGACCTGTTCTTCGAGGACCTCTCCAACACGATCCTCGGCGACGACGTCTTCGCCCGGCTGCTGACCTTCCCCAACGTGCTGATCACCGGCCACCAGGCCTTCTTCACAAAGGAAGCGCTCGGCAACATCGCGCAGACCACGCTCTCCAACATCGATGCCTTCGCGCGGACGGGCGCGCCGCTGCATGCGGTGTCCGTGGAGAAGCTCGCGGATTGATGCGGTCCTGTAGGCTCTCCCCTCTCCCTCGTGGAGAGGGGCCGGGGGTGTGGGGCGTGCAGAACGCGCTCGACGCCGATGCCGCGCTTCACCGACGTGCGCCGGCGCAGCGCCGCCTCACAAGAAGCTCTGGGGGTCCACGTCCACCTGCACGCGGATGCCGCCCGTCGGCTTCGGCCCCGCGGCGAGCCAGTCGCGCAGGAAGCCCTGGAGATCGCGGGTGCGCGCGGCGCGCACCAGGATGCGCACACGGTGGCGGCCGCGGATCATGGCGATGGGCGCCTCGGCGGGCCCGAGCACCGAGAGGTCGGCGTCGAGAACGCCCATCGCGTGCGCCGCGCGCACCAGCGTGCGGGCGTGGGCGTGGGTCGCATCCTTGTCCGCCCCCGTCACGACGAGCGCCGCGAGGCGGCCGAAGGGCGGCAGGCGGGCCGCCTCGCGCTGCGCCGTCTCCTCGGCGTAGAAGCGCTCGGCGTCGCCCGAGACGAGCGCCGCGATCACCGGATGCGCGGGCTGGAACGTCTGGAGATAGGCCCGCCCGGGCCGGTCGCCGCGCCCGGCGCGGCCCGTCACCTGCTGGAGGAGCTGGAAGGTGCGCTCGGCCGCCCGCGGGTCGCCGGAGGTGAGCCCGAGATCGGCATCGACGACGCCCACCACCGAGAGGAGCGGGAAGTTGTGCCCCTTCGCCACGAGCTGCGTGCCGATGACGATGTCGCAGGCGCCGGACGCGATGGCGTCGAGCTCCGTGCGCAGCCGCTCGGCGCCGCCGGGGAAGTCGGACGAGAGCGTGATCGTGCGCTTCTCCGGGAAGAGCGTCGCCACCTCCTGCGCGATCCGCTCCACGCCGGGGCCGCAGGGCACGATCGTGTCCACCCCGCCGCAGGAGGGGCAATGGTCCGGCGTGCGCTCGACATGGCCGCAATGGTGGCAGACGAGGGCGCGCCGGAAGCGGTGCTCGACGAGCCAGGCGGTACAGTTCGGGCACTCGTAGCGGTGCCCGCAGGCGCGGCACAGGGTGAGCGGGGCGAAACCGCGGCGGTTGAGGAAGAGCAGCGCCTGCTCGCCGCGCGCGGTCGCCGCCTCGATCGCCGCGGCGAGCGGGGGCGCGATCCAGCGGCCCTGCGGCGGGCCGGACGCGCGCATGTCGATCGTCGCGATGTCGGGGAGCGTGCGCCCGCCGAAGCGCTCGGGCAGGCGGATGTGGGCGTAGCGCCCGCGCTCGGCGTTGACCCGCGTCTCGAGCGAGGGCGTCGCCGAGGCGAGGACGACGGCGGCGGGCTCGAGCCGGCCGCGGATCACCGCCATGTCGCGGGCGTGGTAGTGGACGCCGTCCTCCTGCTTGTAGCCGGCGTCGTGCTCCTCGTCGACGACGACGAGCTTCAGGTCGGCGTAGGGCAGGAACAGCGCCGAGCGCGCGCCCACCACGACCTTGGCTGCGCCCGAGGCGATGTCGGCGTAGAGCCGCTCGCGGCGCTTGCCCCCGACGCCGGAGTGCCAGGCGGCGGGACGCACGCCGAAGCGCTCGGCGAAGCGGTCGAGGAAGCCCGCGGTGAGCGCGATCTCCGGCATCAGCACGAGGCTCTGCCCGCCCATGCGCAGCGCCTGGGCGATCGCCTCGAAATAGGCCTCGGTCTTGCCCGAGCCGGTGACGCCCTCGAGCAGGATCGGCACGGGCACGCCCGATGCGGTCTCGCGCACGGCGGCGGCGAGGGCGTCTGCCGCGACGCGCTGGTCGGCCGAGAGCGCGGCGGGGGCATGGTCCGGATCGGGGGCCGGCGACTGCGGAGCGAGGAGCGCCAGCGTCTCGAGCGCGCCCTCGTCGACGAGACCGTCGACGACGCCGGCGCTGACGCCGGCGGCGAGCGCGAGCTCGCGCTTGGCGCGCGCGGCGCCGTCCGCCGCGATCGCGAGGACCCGCTCGCGGGCGGGCGTCATGCGCTTGGGCAACGCGCCCGTCGCGCGCACGCCGACGCGCGGCGTCTCGGCGCGGCTGCCGTCCGCGAGCTTGAGCGCCATCGGCAGGACCGCGCCTCGCGGGGCGAGCGTCCAGTGCGCGACGAAGTCGAGGAGCGCCCGCAGCCTCTCGGGCAGGATCGGCGCATCGATCGGGCCGGCGAGCGTCTTCAGGTTCGCCCCCGCGCCCTCGCGCAGGTCCCAGACCACGCCGATCGCCTCGCGCGGGCCGAACGGCACGCGCACCGGCTGGCCGGGGACGAGCGTCATCCCGTCCGGGACGCGGTAGCTGAACAGCGTGTCGAGGGGCAGCGGGACGAGAACGTCCGCCAGCGTCTGGACCATGGGCGGGCGGCGTTGACGGTTTGGTGAGCCTGAGCCGAGAGACTTACGCCATGACGACGACCTGCGCCATCCCGAGCCGCGCGCCATGATCGCCCCCGCGGTCGACGCCGCCCTGCGCGCCCATCTCGTGGCGCTCGCCACCGAGCGGCGCTATTCGCCGAAGACGATCGAGGCCTACGGGCGCGACATCCGGCAGTGCCTGACCTTCCTCGCCGAGCATCTCGGCGAGCCGCCGGACGCTGCCGCTCTGGCGGCGCTGCCGGCGCGGGACCTGCGCGCCTTCCTCGCCGCGCGCCGGGCCGACGGCGCGGTGGACGCGACGCTGTCGCGCAAGCTCTCCGCCGTGCGCGGCTTCGTGCGCGCGCTCTCCCGCGAGACGGGGGTCGAGATGGCGGGCGTCGCCTCCGTGCGCGGCCCGCGGCGCAAGCGCGACCTGCCGCGCCCTGTGGCGCCCGCCGCGGCGATCGCGCTCACGGATCCCGACCTGCGCGCCGACGAGGACCGCCCGACCTGGGTGCTGGTGCGCGACGCCGCCGTGCTCGCGCTCCTCTACGGGGCGGGGCTCCGCATCTCCGAGGCGCTCGGCATCCTGCGGCGCGACGCGCCGACGCTCGCCGGCGCGACGCTGACCGTCGTCGGCAAGGGCGGACGCACCCGCGCCGTGCCCGTCATCGCGCCGGTCGCCGAGGCCGTCGCGGCCTACCTCGCCGCATGCCCGCACCCTCTCGCGCCGGACGCGCCGCTGTTTCGGGGCGAGAAGGGCGGGCCGCTCGGGGCGCGGATCGTCCAGGGTGCGATGGCGCGGCTGCGCGGCGCGCTCGGCCTGCCCGATTCGGCGACGCCGCACGCGCTGCGCCATTCCTTCGCGACGCACCTCCTCGCCCGCGGCGGCGACCTGCGCGCGATCCAGGAACTGCTCGGCCACGCCTCCTTGTCGACGACGCAGGTCTATACCCGCGTCGACGCCGCCGGCCTCCTCGCGGCGGTCGAGGCGGCGCACCCCCGCGCGCGCCCGAGGTAGCGACGAGCCGAGGACGCGTGCGCGGATTGCCGATTCCTGCGGGGTAACCTTCTGCAAAGCATTCCTGGTTACCGTTTGGCCCGTCATTCGAGACGGGGAAAGGGACGGCATGGTCGAGCGGGCGGCGCGCATAGCAGCCGAGGAGCGACGTCCGGTGCGCGTTCTCGTCGCCGATCCCGCCGCGGGATCCCGGCTGAGCCTGGTCGTCACCCTCAAGGGCTTCGATGCCGGCATCGAGGTGATCGAGACGAGCGAGGGGCGCGAGACGCTCGAGGCGCTCACCGGCAAGCGCCCGGACATCGCCTTCGTCAACGTCCATATGGACGGCGTCTCCGGCGCCGAGGCGCTGGCGATCTCCCGTCACCAGGGCGTGCGGCCGCTCACGATCCTGATGGCCGACGGCGTGATGAAGCATTGGGTCGACCTGTCGGTCGAGCTCGACGCCTACGAGTTCCTCAAGAAGCCGATCGACGCGGACCACGTCACCGCGCTCCTGAAGAACCACCGGCGCATGCGACAGCCGCTGCGGCTCCTCCTCGTCGACCACGCCGATACCGCGCGGGCGACTGTGCGCAAGATCTTCGAGCGCAGCCGTTTCTCCTTCGAGATCGACGAGACCGACGCCGGGCGCCACGCGCTCAAGCTGCTGCAGCTGACGAGCTACGATCTCGCCCTCTTCGACATGAACCTCAAGGGCATGGACGGGCTCGAGACCGCCTGCCAGGCGCGCGAGGTCGCGCCCGACACCAAGCTGCTGATCATGAGCGTCTCGCCGGCGACGACGCTGCCCGGCGCGCTCAAGCACTTCGGCGTCGAGGCGCTGCTCGAGAAGCCCTTCTACATCCGCGACGTCGAGAAGGTCTTCCACAAGATCTACGGCCTGCGGCGCCCCTACCTGATGAACGCCCTCACCCCCGAGACCGAGGCGAAGGCCCGGGTCGCCGCCCTGCGCTGAGGGCACATGGGAGCGCCGCGCCGCGGTCAGCCGTGGAAGGGGAAGCGGTCGAGGGGGATGCGCAGGATGCGCCGGCCCTTCGCGTCGGGCTCCGGCAGGCGCATGCCGTTCATGTTGACCTGCAAGGCCATCAGCATCCGGGCCGGCAGGGGCAGCGTCGCGTCGCGCTCCGAACGGATGCGCACGAACGCCTCCCGGGACGGGTTCCCGGCGAAGTGCTTGTTCGACGCCTTGTGCTCGGCGACCGTCGCCTCCCCCGCCGGCGCCCGCCCGCCGGGCTGGTAGTCGTGCCCGACGAAGAGCCGCGTGTCGTCCGGCAGCGCGAGGATCGCCCGGATCGAATCGTAGAGCTCGCCCGCGTCGCCACCGGGGAAGTCGGCGCGCGAGGAGCCGGAATCCGGCATCATCAGCGTGTCGTGCACGAAGGCGGCGTCACCCACCACATAGCTGACCGACGCGACCGTGTGGCCGATCGAGAGCATCACCCGCGCGTCGAGCCCGCCGATGCGGAACGTCTCGCCGTCGGCGAACAGGCGGTCCCATTGCGAGCCGTCGGCGGGGAAGTCGTCCATGGCGTAGAGGTCGCGCCAGATCTCCTGCACGCGCCGCACCCGCTCGCCGATGGCGATCGGCGCGCCGGTGCGCTGCTTCAGCCAGGCAGCGGCGGAGAGATGATCCGCGTGGGGATGCGTGTCGAGGATCCAGGCCACCGCGAGGCCCTGCTCGGCGACGTAGGCGAGGATGTCCTGCGCCTGGTCGGTCCGCGTCGCGGCCGCGCGCGGATCGAGCTCGAGCACGGGGTCGACGATGGCCGCCTGCCGGGTGTCCGGGCAGGAGACGACGTATTGCAGCGAGCCGGTGGCGGCGTCGTAGAAGGGCTGCACGTCCGGGCTGCCGGGCCCGCGCGAGGGGGAGTGCGAGAGGCGCATGCCGTTCTCCTTCTTTAACGTTAGAGAGTTCTAATATTCGGACATATCAGGTCGGCGGCACGGGATGCAAGGGGGTGGGGGCGGATCGCCGGCCGAGCGGCGGCCTGCACCTTGACTTATGGCGCGATTGCGCAAACATGCTCGATCACGTGGTCGAGCATCCGATCGATCGCCGGTAACCGGGCACATGCGCCCCACGGCCGGCCGCATCCGCGGCGCGGCCTTCCTGCGCATCCCGCAAACGAGGAGACATCAGCCATTCGCCGACCCATGAGAGCCATGCCGGTGCCCCAGAAGGAGGGTCCGCGCGCCAATCGTGACATTCGCGGCGTCCGCGAGGTTCAGCTCATCGACCAGGAGGGGCAGAACCGCGGGGTCCTGTCGTTCTTCGACGCGTTGCGCGTCGCCGAGGAAGCCGGCCTCGACCTCGTCGAGATCGCGCCCAACTCGGAGCCGCCGGTCTGCAAGCTGCTCGACTACGGCAAGTTCCGGTTCGACCAGCAGAAGAAGGCCTCCGAGGCGCGCAAGAAGCAGAAGACCGTCGAGGTCAAGGAAGTGAAGCTTCGTCCCGCAATCGACAAGCACGATTACGAGACGAAGATGAAGAACGTCCGGCGCTTCTTCGAAGAGGGCGACAAGGTGAAGATCACCCTGCGCTTCCGCGGCCGCGAGATGGCGCACCAGGATCTCGGCCTCAAGCTGCTCGAGCGCGTGAAGGCGGAGACCCAGGAGTTCGCCAAGGTCGAGGTCGAGCCGCAGCTCGAAGGCCGGCAGATGATCATGATCCTGGCCCCGCGCTGACGCGGGGCCTTTCGGCCCGGGACGGCCTACGCGTCGGCGGGGTCGATCTCGTCGATCGGGACGATCGGCTCGTCCTTGATCTGGTCGAGCGTGAGCGCGGTTCGCACGTTGCGCACGTTCGGCAGCTCGGTCAGGGCGCCGACGAAGGCCTGGAAGGCCGAGAGGTTGGGGGCGACGCACTTCAGGATGAAGTCGATGTCCCCCGACAGGGTCCAGCACTCGCGCACCGACGGCCAGTCCTTCACGTGCGCCTGGAAGGCGACGAGGTCGGACTGCTTCTGGCTCTGCAGCTGGACCATGGCGAAGCACACGACCTCGATGCCGAGCGGCTTGGGGTCGACGAGCGCGCGGTAGCCCTTGATCACGCCCGCTTCCTCGAGCGCCCGCACCCGGCGCAGGCAGGGCGGCGCGGACAGGCCGACCCGGCGGGCGAGCTCCACGTTGGTGATGCTTCCGTCCGCCTGCAATTCGCGCAGGATCGCGAGATCTATGGAATCGAGGCGTCCGCGCACGTAAGAAGAGCTCCGCTGGCCATCGCGCCACGACGTAGGTAGACCGCCCGAAGCTCCCGCACAAGCGGCGCGGCGGAGAAGGCGAGCGTTGTCCCCGTGCCGGCGAGCCGCATGTCGCACACAGCTCCAGAGCGTTCCCCGCCGACCCGAGCCGTCGTCCTCACCGACGGCAAGGCCGGCGACGAGATGCAGTGCCTGGGCGTGGCCGAGGCGCTCGGGCTCGCCCCCGAGATCCGCCGGGTCGCCCCGCGCCGGCCCTTCGCCTGGCTCGCGCCCCGCGGCCCGCTCGACCCCCGCGAGCGGCCCGGCCGTCCCGGCGGGCCGCTGCCGGAGCCCTGGCCCGACCTCGTCATCGCGTCGGGGCGCCGCGCGGTGCCGTACCTGCCGGCGCTGAAGCGCGCGAGCAATGGGCGCGTGTTCACAGCCTTCCTCAAGGACCCGCGCACGGGTCCGAAGGCCGCCGATTTCGTCTGGGTCGCCGAGCACGACCGGCTGCGCGGGGAGAATGTCCTCGTCACCCTCACCGCGCCCCATCGCGTCTCGCCCGCGCGCCTCGCCGCGGCGCGAGCCGATCCCGACCCGCGCCTGTCGGCCCTGCCCACCCCGCGGGTCGCGGTGCTCGCCGGCGGCGACAGCCGGCACCACCGCTTCACGGAGGGAGACCAGGCGCGCTTTCTCGCCGATCTCGGGCGCCTCGCCCGCGAGGACGGCGCGCGGCCGATGATCACGGCGTCGCGCCGCACGCCCGGCGCGCTGCGCGCGGGCCTCGCCCGCCTCGCCGCGCAGACCGGCGGCTTCTACTGGGACGGCGAGAGCCCCGGGGAGAACCCCTACGTCGCGCTGCTGGCGCTGGCGGACGCCGTCGTCGTCACCGCCGATTCGACCAACATGCTGGGGGAAGCGGCGGCGGCGGGTGTTCCGGTGCTTGTGTTCTCGCCCTCGGGCGGGCATCCGAAGTTCGAGACGCTGGTGCGCGGGCTCGAAGCCCGGGGGATCGCGAGATCCTTCACCGGGCGCCTTGAAGGCGCGCGTACCGAGCCCCTAGATTCGACCCCCGTGGTCGCCGCGGCCCTGGCGCGGGCCTACCATGCGCATCGCGACGCGCACGGCCTGCCGCGGACCGCCCTGCCCGGTCTCGGGCAGGACACAGGAGAATGAGACAATGGCGCAGACGCACGCGAAGCTCGTCATCATCGGGTCCGGCCCCGCCGGCTACACGGCCGCGATCTACGCCGCGCGCGCCATGCTGGAGCCGGTCCTGATCTCCGGCCTGCAGCCCGGCGGCCAGCTGACCATCACCACCGACGTCGAGAACTATCCCGGCTTCGCCGACGTGATCCAGGGCCCCTGGCTGATGGACCAGATGCGCGCCCAGGCCGAGCACGTCGGGACGCGCATGGTCTCCGACTACGTCTCGAAGGTCGACCTCTCGAGCCGCCCCTTCCGGCTCGAATGCGATTCGGGCGACGTCTATCTCGCCGACGCCCTCGTCATCGCCACCGGCGCGCAGGCGAAGTGGCTCGGCCTGCCTTCCGAGGAGGCCTTCCAGGGCGCCGGCGTCTCCGCCTGCGCCACCTGCGACGGCTTCTTCTTCCGCGGCAAGGAGGTCGTCGTCGTCGGCGGCGGCAACACCGCGGTCGAGGAGGCGCTGTATCTCGCCAATCTCGCGTCCAAGGTCATCCTCGTCCACCGCCGCGATTCGCTGCGTGCCGAGAAGATCCTGCAGGACCGGCTGTTCGCCCACCCGAAGGTGGAGGTGCGCTGGAACGCCGCCGTCGAGGAGATCTGCGGCGGCGGCACGCCGCGCGCCGTCACGCACGTGCGGCTCAAGGACACCGCGACCGGCGCGGTCGACGAGCTGCGCGCCGACGGCGTCTTCGTCGCCATCGGCCACAAGCCGGCCACCGAGCTGTTCGCGGGCCAGCTGCCGATGAAGCAGGGCGGCTATCTCGTGGTCGAGCCCGGCACGACGCGGACGGCGATCCCCGGCGTCTTCGCCGCCGGCGACGTCGCCGACGACGTCTACCGCCAGGCGGTCACCGCCGCGGGGCTCGGCTGCATGGCGGCGCTCGAGGCGGAGAAGTTCCTGGCCGAGCACGCCGCCGACCCGGCGGTGCGCGCCGAGGAGAAGAAGCACGAGCAGATGCTCGGGGCGTGGGAGTGAGCCGGGTGAGCGACTCCCTCCTCCTCGTCCCCGGCCTGATGTGCGACGCGCGCCTGTTCGCGCCGCAGATCGCGGCGCTGTCGGCGGGACGCACCGTGATCGTGCCGGACGTCTCCGGTGCCGACACGGTCGACGCGCTCGCCGCCGCGGTGCTGGCCGACGCACCGCCGGCCTTCGCGCTGGCCGGACTCTCGATGGGCGGGATCGTGGCGATGGAGATCGTGCGCCAGGCGCCCGATCGCGTGCGCCGGCTCGCGCTCCTCGACACCGACCCCCGCGCCGATTCGCCGGGCGTGCGCGCCATGCGCGAGGCGCAGATCGCCGAGGTCGAGGCGGGCGGCCTCGACACGGTGCTGCGCCGGGACCTGCAGCCGCTGTTCCTGCACGGCGAGAGCACGCGCGAGGACATCCGCGCCCTGATGCTCGCCATGGCGCACGACCTCGGGCCGGACGTGTTCGTGCGCCAGTCCCGCGCCCTCGCCAGCCGGGGGAGCCAGGAGGAGACGCTGCGCGCCTATCGCGGCCCCACCCTCGTGCTGTGCGGCGAGGACGACCGGCTCTGCCCGGTCAAGCGCCACACCCTGATGCACGAGCTCGTCGCCGGCTCGACCCTCGAGATCGTCCCCGGCGCCGGCCACCTGCCGACGCTGGAGACGCCCGAGGCCGTCGACGCGGCGCTCGCGCGCTGGCTCGCCGCCTGAGCGGCGAGTCGCCTCGAGACCTGCCACGTCATCCCCGTGCCGCGGCGCGGGCTCCCGCGCGGCGCGCCCGCAGCGCGGTTCGATCCGCGGCCGCCGGGCTCGCCGGCGGCGCCTGCGCCGGGGCGGCCGGGCGGGCGCTCGCGTCCAGATGCGCGCCGAGGCTCGCCGCGCTGGCGTAGCGGAACAGATCGGCGATCGGCACCTCGCGCCCCGCCCGGCGCAGGATCTCCGTCTGCACGCGCACCATTTCGACGGACGCGCCCCCGAGGGCGAAGAAGCTCGCTTGCGGGTCGATCGCGTCGAGCCCGAGCACCTCGGCGTAGATGTCCGCCACGAGCCGCTGCGTCGCCGTGAGCGGCCGGTCCTGCGCCTGCACCGCGAGCGGCGCCGGCAGACGCTTGCGATCGACCTTGCCGTTCGACGAGAGCGGCAGCGCCCGGAGATCGACCCACAGCGCCGGGACCATGTAGGACGGCAGCCGCGCGGCCAGCGCATCCGCCAGCGCGGCGTGCGCCGGGGGCCGGTCCGGGTCCGCCGGGACGACGTATGCGACGAGGCGCTTGGGGCCCATCCGCGCGCCGTCCGCCGTGACCACGCAGTCCGCCACCGCGGGCAGCGCGCGCAGCGCGGCCTCGATCTCGCCGAGCTCGACGCGGTAGCCCTGGATCTTGACCTGGAAGTCGACGCGCCCCTGGAACTCGATCGTCCCGTCGGGCAGGCGCCGGCCGAGGTCGCCGGTGCGGTAGAGCCGCCTGCCGTCGACCGGGTCGCGCACAAAACGCGCCCGCGTCGTCCCGGGATCGCCGAGGTAGCCGTCCGCCAGGCCGACGCCGCCGATCCAGAGCTCGCCGGTGGCGTGGAGCGGCCGCTCGCGCATGCGGTCGTCGCGAACGTGCATGGTCTGGTTCGCCATGGGCGTGCCGTAGGGCACGCTCGGGGCGTAGGTCCGCGGCTCCATCTCGTGCAGGATCGACCAGATCGAAGCCTCCGTCGCGCCGCCGAGCGAGACGAGCCGCGCGCCGGGCGCGAGCCGGCCGAGACGGGCGGGGAGATCGGTCGGGATCCAGTCGCCGCTGAGGAGGACGAGCCGCAGGGCGTCGGGCAGCCGGCGCCCGCGGGCCTCGCAATAGTCGGCGAGCATGCGCATCAGCGCGGGCGCGCTGTTCCAGACGGTGACGCCCTCGCGCTCCATCAGGGCGAGCCAGTGCTCGGGATCGCGCAGCCCCGCACGGTCCGGCAGGACGAGCCGCCCGCCGGCACCGAGCACGCCGAAGATGTCCCACACCGACAGGTCGAAGCCGAGCGCGGACAGGCCGAGCACGACGTCGTCCGCGCCGATGCCGAATCGCGCGTTCACGTCGAGGCAGGTGTTCGCCGCCCCCCGATGGGCGGTGACGACGCCCTTCGGGGTCCCCGTCGAGCCCGAGGTGAAGATGACGTAGGCCGGATCGTCGAGCGAGGCGAGATCGGGAAGCGGCAGCGGCCGCGCCGGTGCGGCCGTGGTGTCGACGACGATCCGCGCGACCCCGAAATCGGGCGTGCCGGCCTCGACCAGCGCCGCCGGCGCGCCGACGACGGCGAGGATCGCGCGCACGCGCTCGGCACCCTGCGTCGGGTCGACGGGCACGTAGGCGCGCCCGGCGAGAAGCGCGGCGAGGACGGCGACGATCTGCGCGGGCCCCTTCTCCACGAGGACCGGCACGCCGACACCCGGCGGGATCGCGGCGGCGATCCGCCCGGCGAGCGCCCCCGCCGCGGCGACGAGCCCAGCGCGCCCGAGCCGCGCCCCGTCGGCGGCGACCACGGCGACGCGCCCGCCCTCCTCGCGGGCACGCGCGACGAGCGGGGCGTGCAGGAGGTCGACGGGCAGCGGGGTCTCGGTGGCGTTCGTGCGGGCGACGAGGGCGCGGTCCGTCGCCGGCGCGGCGTCGGGCAGCGCCCGGTCCCAGGCCCCGGGCTCGTCGGCGAGGCGCGCCAGCGTGCCTGCGAGCGTGTCGAGCATGGCGTCGATCGATCCCTCGGGGAACAGCTCGTCGACCACGTCCCATTCGAGCCGCAGGCCGCCGTCGGGCGCCTCCGCCACCTGGGCATCGAGCCAGACCTGCGGCGTGCGCGAGACGCCGTGTAGCCGCTCCCCGATCGGCCCGCCCGGGCTCTCGGTCGCGAGCCCGAGCTTGCTCGTCAGCACGATCGGCATCGAGCGCAGGCCCTCGCCGGGATGGAGCGCGTTCACCTCGCGCATGACGGCGACCCCGCTCATGGCGCGGTGGTCGAGCGCCTCGGCGAGGCGGGCCTGCACGTCGCGGGCACGCTCGGCGAAGGGCCGCGCGCCGGCCATGTCGAGCCCCACCAGCAGCACCGAGGTGAAGTCGCCCACGATCCGCTCGACGTCCGGGTGCCAGGGGCGCCGGTCGAAGACGGTGAGGTTCACCGTGAAGGCCGGCGCGGTCGCCCACAGCGCCAGGGTCTCGGCGTAGGCGGCGAGCACGAGGGCCGATTCGGTGATGCCGCGCGCCGCCGCCCCTTCGCGCAGCCGCTCGCGGCGGGCGACGTCGATGCGGCGCACGTGTCGGCGGAAGCGCGGGCGCTCCAGCGTCTCGGGTGCGCGGGCGAGGGGAAGCTGCGGCGCCGGCGGCAGGTCGGGGATGCGCGTACGCCAGAACGCCTCGGCCCGTCGCCGCTCCGCGCCCGGGGCGGCGGCGCGCTCGGCGAGCACGTAGTCGCGAAAGCCGATGGCGAGATCCGGCAGCGCGGCGTCCGGATCGGCGTAGAGCGCGGCGAGCTCGCGGGCGAGGATGCCGAAGGACCAGGCGTCGGCGACGAGGAAGTCGAAGGCGACGTGGAGCTGCGCGTCGCCCTCCTGCCCGCTCACCGCGAGCTCGAAGAGCGGCCAGCGCGACGCGTCGAACGTCCGCGTCTCGAGGCGCTCGCGCAGCACGGCGCGGACGGTCGCGAGACCCTCCGCGTCCGCGCCGACGCCGTGGACGGGGATCGCGACCGGCGGCACCTCCGGCAGCACGCGCTGCGTGCCGTCCTCGTCGACCACGGCGCGCAGCATGTCGTGCCGGCGCACGAGCGTCGTCCAGGCCGCCTCGAGGCGCGCCACGTCGACGTGCGGGCAGGCGAAGGCGTAGGCCGACTGCGCGCCGACGCCGACATGGCCCATGCCGGGCCGCCGGCCGATCCAGTAGGCGCGCTGGATGTCGTTGAGGGGGAAGGGCTCGTGACGCGCCTCCGGGTGCGCGACGACGGCAGGGGGCGTCTCGTCCGCCCGCGTGTCGGCGGCCCCGGCGAACGGCCCGGACAGACCCGCGGCCATCTCGGCCAGCGTCCCGCCGTCCATCAGCTCCGGCAGGCGGGGGCTGCGGCCGAAGGCGCGGCCGATCTCGGCCTGGGCCTCGACCGCGCGCAGGGAGTGGCCGCCGAGCGCGACGAACCCGTCCTCGCGATGGACCGTCTCGACGCCGAGCACGCGCCGCCAGATCTCCGCGAGGCGCGCCTCCGCGCCGGGGCGCGGAGGCGTGCCCGTGCGGGCGCCGGGCAGCGGCAGCGCCGCCTCGTCGATCTTGCCGTTGGGCGTGCGCGGCAGCGCGTCGAGGAGGACGACGGCGTCCGGGACGGCGGCGGCGGGGAGGCGCGCGGCGAGGTCGCGACGCAGACGCTCCGGCTCCAGCGGGGTCGCGGCGGCGACGTACAGGACGAGCCGCTGGGCCCCCGCGAGCACCCGCGCGTGCGCCGGCCCGGCGCCGAGCGCCTCGGCGGCGGCCTCGATCTCGCCGAGCTCGATGCGCACGCCGCGGATCTTCACCTGACGGTCGCGCCGCCCGGAGAGCACGAGCGCGCCGTCGGGCGTCCGCCGCGCGATGTCGCCGGTGCGGTAGAGCGGCACGCCGCTCTCGTCCGTGCCGAACCGCGCACGGGCCGCGGCGTCGGCACCGGTTTCGGCTGCCCCGGCGTAGCCCAGCGCGATCGCGCGCGAGCGCAGCACGATCTCGCCGGGCTCGCCGACGTCGACGGGCGCGCCGTCGGGGCCGACGAGGAGGACGTCGGCGTGCGGAGGCGGATCGCCCAGGGGGATCGGGTCGGCGACCGGCACGCCCGGCGGGATGCGCCGATGGAGGAGGACGCGGGCGGTCTCCGTCGCGCCGTAGAGGCCGACGACCTCGCATCCCGGCGCGAGCCGCCGCAGCCGGGCGACGTCGGCGGCACGAAGCGCCTCGCCGACGAGGAAGGCGAGGCGCAGGCGCGCGAGGGGCGTGCCGCTCTCCTCGTTCTCGCCTGCCGTCACGAGCCGGGCGACGGAGGGCGTGAGGTTCGCGATGGTGACGCCGGCCTCCGCCAGCCAGCGCCGCGCGACGCCCGCCTGGGCGAGCGCCTCGCGCGGGGCGATGCAGAGCGTGCCGCCGGCCCACCAGGCGGTCGCGACGTCGCGCTGGAGCGGGTCGTGCGAGAGGCCCGAGAGCAGGCTCACCCGGTCGTCGCGCGAGAGGCCGAAGGCTTCCTCCTGCCAGGGCATGAAGGCGACGAGCCCGCCGTGGCGGCCGACGACGCCGAGCGGCGTGCCGCTCGTGCCGGAGGTGAAGGTGAGGCAGGCGGGATCGTCGGGGCCGACCGTCGCGGGCGCGAAGCCGAGGGCGTCGTCGGGCGCCTCGAACGGATCCGGCACGACGAGGAGGTCCGCGCCGCCCCCGATCTCCGCCGCGCGTGCCGGATCGATACCGGCGGCGAGGAGAAGCCGCGGGCGCGCGACGTCGAGCATGCGCGCGAGCCGCGCATCCGGATAGGCGGCGTCGAGCACGCCGAAGACGCCGCCGGCGCGCAGCGTCGCGAGGATCGCGAACGGCAGGGCGGCGTCGCGCTCCGCGAGGATCGCCACCGTCTCGCCGGGACGCAGGCCCGCCGCGGCGAGCCGCGCGGCGAAGGCGTCCGCCCGTCGCACGAGGGCGCCGTAGCGGAGCGCGAGGCCCCGTGCGTCGACGAGCGCCGGGCGATCCGCGCCCGGCCCGGCGGCGAAGGCGGCGACGCGGTCCTGGAGCGGGCCGCTCCAGGGGTAGCCGTGGTCCGTCGCCGGGCGCGCCTCGGCCGCGGGAACGGGCTCGCGCAGCGGCGTCGTACGCCAGGGGGCGTCGGGCGTGCGCACGAGGCGCGCGGCGACGCCCAGCACCTGCGCGGCCAGCGTCTCGACGCGCGCGCGCCTCATGAGCCCCGCGTCGAAGCTCATGACGAGGCTCGTGCGCGCCGGCGCCTCGGCGACGTAGAGGGTGAGGTCGAACTTCGCGCCGATGTCGAGCATCGGCTCCAGCCGCCAGCGCAGCGGTCCGGCGGCGCCCCCGGGACGGGCGTCCGGCAGATGATTGAACAGGACCTGGAACAGAGGCCGCGCCCCCGGCGCGCGCCCGGGCGCCAGCGCGTCCACGAGCGCGTCGAGGGAGGCGGCCTCGTCGGTGCGCGCGTCCGCCAGCGCGGCGGCGACCGCGCGGGCCGCCCCCTCGAGGTCGGAGCCCTGCGGCAGCCGCAGGCGTACCGGCAGGAGGTCGAGGAAGAGCCCGACATGGGCATCCGCGCCCGGCGCGTCGCGCCGGGCGACGGGCGTCCCGACGAGGAGGTCGTCCACGTCCGCGACGCGGGCGAGGACGATGCCGAAGGCCGCGAGCCAGAGCGCGGCCGGCGAGACCCGCAGCCGCCCGGCCATGCGCCGCAGATCCGCGACGAGGGCGGGGTCGACGTCGATCTCGAGCGCCTGCGCGGCCCCACCGCGGGCGCCGTCGGCGGGGAGCGCGAGGAGCGTCGGCGCGCCCGCGAGACGGTCGGTCGCGCGGGCCAGCGCCGCGCGCTCGGCGTCGGCGTCCGGCCGCAGTGCGGCGAAGGGATCGCCGGGCGGCGGCAGGGCCGCCGGGCCGTCGGCGGCGTAGAGCGCGAGGATCTCGCGGGCGAGCACCCGCATCGACCAGCCGTCGCAGACGATGTGATCCGCCGCGAGCCCGAGGAGCGCGCGCTCCGGCCCGAGCGCGACGAGGCCGGCCCGGGCCAGCGGACCGCTCGCCCGATCGAACGGCGCGCGCGCCCGCTCGCGCCAGAGCGCGCGGGCCGCCGCCTCGTCCGTGGCCGATCCGAGATCCTCGAGCCCGACGCCGGCGTCCGGCCGCAGCCGCGCCTCCGGCCCGCCGCCGGCGGCGGGCCCCACCTCCGCGAAGGCGAGACGCAGCATCGGATGGCGCGCCGCCGCGGCCCCGACGGCGCGGGCGAGCCGGGCGGCGTCGAGGGGGCCGTCGAGCGTCAGCGTGGCGGCGACGCCCTGGTCGTCACGGCCCTCGCCCAGCGCGTCGAGGACGAGGAAGCGGCGCTGCCCGGGCGTGGGCGCGAGCCACACGGGCGGCGGTGCGGCGCTCGGCTCCTCCACCGACGTCCTGCGCGGGGCCGCCTCCGCGAGGCGGGCGGCGAGCCGGGCCGGGGTGAGCTCGGCGAGCTCCGCGGGCGCGATCCTCACACCGGGGTCGCGCGCGAGCGCGTGGCACAGCTCGGCGAGCGCGAGCGAATCGACGCCGAGCGCCGCGAGCGGCGCATCCTCGGCGATCTCCGCCTCCGGCAGCCGGGCGGCCCGCGCCAGGCGGGCGCGCAGGGACAGGGGGGCCTCGGGCGCATCCGACGTCGCCTCCGGCGCGGAACCCTCGGCGCCGCGCCGCCAGACGTGCAGAGCCTCGAGCGCGCCGCGCTCCAGGAGCCGCCGGGTGAGGCTCCTCTGCACCTTGCCGCTCGTGGTCTTGGGGAGCGCGCCCGGGCGCAGGACGTGGACGGCCTCGAGCGCGACGTCGCAGGCCCGCGCCACCTCCGCGGCGACGGCGCGGGCGACGTCCGCCGCCTTCGCGCGCGCCTCGCGGGCGACCTCGACGGCGATCGCCGCCGCGCCCGCCTCTCCGGCGGCGAAGGCGGCGGCGCCGGCGGTGCGCACCGCCGCGTGCGCGGCGACCGCGGCGGCCTCGATGTCCTGGGGATGCACGTTGCGCCCGCGCAGGATGATCAGGTCCTTGATCCGCCCCGTCACGACGAGCTCGCCCGCGTCGCGGATGCCGAGGTCGCCGGTGCGCAGCCAGCCGCCCTCGCCACCGCCATCGCCCTCGAGGGTCGCGCCGAAGCTCGCGGTGCTCTCGTCGGGCCGGCGCCAGTAGCCGGAGGCGACGCTCTCGCCGCGCACCCAGATCTCGCCCTCGACGCCGTCGGGCCGGGGTGCGCGCGTCCCGGGATCCACGATCGCGACGCGGGTACCCGGGAAGACGCGGCCCGAGGAGACCGCCTCGGCGCCTTCCCCGCCATCCGCCGCCGCGATCCGCCGCGGTGCTTCGCCCTCCTCCAGGACGCGCCGCTCGACGGGCGCGTCCGCGGCGGGCTTGCCGGTCACGAACAGCGTCGCCTCGGCGAGCCCGTAGCAGGGCAGGAAGGCGGCCGGGTCGAAGCCGGTCGGGGCGAACCGCTCGGCGAAGCGCGCGAGCGTCGCCGCCCGCACGGGCTCCGCCCCGTTGAAGGCGACGCGCCAGGTCGAGAGGTCGAGCCCGACGATCGCGCCGGGCGCGTCCGCACACAGGTCGTAGGCGAAGTTCGGGCCACCACTGGTCGTGATCCGGTAGCGGTCGATCGCCCGCAGCCAGGAGAGCGGCTCGCGCAGGAAGTGCGCGGGGCTCATCAGGTGCCCGGCCGCTCCAACCCAAAGTGGCTGCAGCAGCGTCCCGATCAGGCCCATGTCGTGGTAGACGGGAAGCCACCCCAGGATGCGGCTGTCCGCATCGTGGCCGAAGCAGGCCCGGATCGCCTCCTCGTTGGCGGCGATCGCCCCGTGGGTGACCATGACGCCGCGGGGCGTCGCCGTCGACCCGGACGTGTATTGCAGGAAGGCGAGCGCACCGGCCGCGGGCGTCGCCGGGGCCGCCGCCGGCGCGCCGAGCGCCCGCTCGTCGAGGACCGGCACGGCGCCGCCGAGCGCCTCCGCCAGCGCGCCCGAAAGGCTCGGCGAGGCGAGGACGAGGGCCGGCTCGCAATCCGCCACGATGGCGCGGAAGCGCTCCGCGCCCCGGCGCGTGGGGGGCCTCGCGGGCACCGCGACCACGCCCGCCGCGAGCGTTCCGAGAAACGCCTCGGCGAAGGCGAGGCCGGGCTCGAAGGCGAGCACGGCCCGGTCTCCCGGTCGCGCCCGCGACCCGACGAGGCCCGCCCAGAGCGACGCGGCATGACGCAACTGCGAATAAGTCGCCGCCTCGCGGATTCCGAGGTCCGCGTCGAGGAAGGCCCAGGCCCGACCGTGCGGCCGGCGCAATGCGTGATCCGAAAGGGCATCGAGGATCGAGTGCCGCATCGCGCTTTCTCCTTGCCACCAGCAGCGGAGTTGATATAGCTCGTCTACGACATCCGGTTTACTGCGTAAAGCCGTCTTCACCATCGGGGGAGGTACATGCAGCGCGACGAGACGCCCGTCGAGGTTGATCCGATCGCTATCGTCGGTACGGCCTTGAGCTTCCCCGGTGCCACCGACCTGACCCGCTATTGGGAGATGCTCCGCGACGGGCAGGAGGCGGTCCGCTTCTTCAGCGAGGAGGAGATGCGTCGAGCCGGCGTGAAGCCCGCGCGACTCGCCGAGCCGAACTACGTGCGCGCCAAGGGCGTGATCGAGGACGCCGAGTACTTCGACGCCGCGCTCTTCGGTATGAGCGCCGACCGCGCGACCGTGATGGACCCGCAGCACCGCCTCTTCATCCAGAAGTGCTGGGCGGCGCTCGACGACGCGGGCGTCGACCCCGAGCGCTTCGGCGGCCCGATCGGCCTGTTCGGCGGCTGCGCGATCAACACCTACCTGCTGAACAACCTGCGCCACGCCGACCGCGCGCTGACCCGCCGCTTCCATCAGATCGAGTTCCTGATCATGACGGACAAGGACTTCCTGACGACGCAGACCTCGTATCTGCTCGGCCTGGAAGGTCCCAGCGTGACGGTGCAGACGGCCTGCTCGACGGCGCTCGTGGCGGTCCACTACGCCTGCGAGAGCCTGCTCTCGGGGGAGACCGACCTCGCGCTCGCGGGTGCGGCGACGGTCTACGCGCCGCAGGTGAAGGGCTATCTCTACGAGGAGGGCAGCATCGTCTCCGACGACGGGCACGTGCGCTCCTTCGACGCCAAGGGGCGCGGCACGGTCTACTCGTCGGGCGTGGCGGTGGTCGTCCTCAAGCGGCTCTCGGACGCGCTGCGCGACGGCGACCGGGTGCATGCGGTGATCCGCGCGACCGCGGTGAACAACGACGGCCGGCGCAAGGGCGGCTTCCGGATGCCGAGCGCCGAGGGGATGGCCGAGGCAGGCGCCCAGGCGCTGCGGCTGTCGGGCGTGGAGCCGGCGCGCATCGGCATGATCGAGGCGAACGGCTCGGCGACGCCGCTCGGCGACCCGATCGAGATCGCCGCGCTCGACCGCGTCTACGGCCCCGGCGCCGCCGGCCCGGGCACGATCCCGATCGGCTCGGTGAAGAGCAACATCGGGCACATGAACGTCACCGCGGGCATGGGCGCGCTGCTCAAGACGGTGGCGGCGCTCCGGCACGGCAAGGTGCCGCCGAGCCTGAACTACGAGACGCCCAACCCGCAGATCGACTTCGCCCGCACACCCTTCCGCGTGGCGACGACGCTGGAGGACTGGCCGGCGATCGAGGGGCCGCGGGTGGCGGCGGTGAACGTCTACGGCGTCGGCGGCACCAACGCCCACGCCATCCTAGAGGAGGCGCCGCCGGTCCCGGCGCGCGCCCCCTCGCCGGTGTCCGAGCAGCTCCTCGTCGTCTCCGCCGGGAGCGAGGCGGCGCTGGCGCGCGCCTGCGCCGACCTGGAGGCGGCGCTCGCGACCGACCCGAGCCTCGACCTCGACGACGTGGCGGCGACGCTCGAGCGCGGGCGCCGGCGCATGACGCACCGGCGCGCGGCCGTCGCCCGGCGCGACGCGACGGGGGCGATCG
>NZ_AUBC01000032.1 GCF_000429045.1 Salinarimonas rosea DSM 21201 | reverse complement strand
GAAAGCCCAGTGGCTTCTGGGGGACCGCGGCTATGACGCCGACTGGTTCCGCGAAGCCCTGCAAGATAAGGGGATCAGGCCCTGCATCCCGGGCCGGAAGGCACGAAAGAAGCCCATCAAATACGACAAGCGCCGCTACAAGCGCCGCAATCGTATCGAAATCATGTTCGGGCGTCTGAAGGATTGGCGGCGGGTCGCCACCAGATATGACCGCTGCCCCGAAGTCTTCCTCTCGGCCATCGCTCTCGCCGCAACAGTCATGTTTTGGTTATGAGTCCTGAGCCTAGGCGACGTTAAGGTTGAGGACCGGTTAAGGAGCCGCGGCGGGGCCGGGCTGCGCCGCCGCGACGGCCTCGTCGACGAAGGCGTCGAGCGCGTCCCAGTCGGTGTATTCCGCGTCCGCGTGCGGATCGACGCTCTCGCCCCGACGGTAGGCGATGAAGCGCATCGCCCAGCTCTTGAGGAAGTCGTAGCGCGTGAAGCGGAAGGCGCCCGCCGCGTGATGGAGCCGCTCCGCTCTCCAGCCGGTCTCCGAACGGAAGGTCTCGACGCAGCGCGCCAGGCCGGCCCAGTCGTCGGGATCGTCCCCCGCCGCCGACAGGGAGACGGAGACGAAGGCGCTCTCGCCGGCATTGAGCGCCGCTGCGTTGCGGCGGGCGAAGTCGACGAGCGCCGCCTGGTAGCGCCCCGCGTGCAGCGAGCCGGCGAGGATCGCGAGGTCGAAGGCGGCGGGGTCGGTCCGCGGTCCCGCCTGCGTCGCGTCGACGAGCGTCGGCGCGTGGCCGGCGCCCGCGAGCCGTGCCTGGATCCGCTCCGCGATCTTGCGCGTCTGGCCCTCCGTGGTGGCGTAGACGACGAGAACCCGCATGGCGTTGCCTCCCGCTCCTATCCGGAGATTGGTGTCCTATCCCGCGAGCGCCCATTGGGACGAACACGCAGCGCGCGTGCGTCGCAGGTCGGCGTTTCAGCACTTGAACCGAGTGTTTCAACGAGCTACGCCGAACGCATGCACGACACCCCGCTCGCCGAGCGCATCCTCGAGCGCTTCGATCGCCTGCCGCCGCAGCTCCGGGCGGCGGCCCGGTTCGTGCTGGAGAACCCTCGCGAGGTCGCGCTGCTGTCGACGCGCGAGCAGGCGCGGCGCGCGGGCGTCTCGCCGGCGGCGCTCACGCGGCTGGCGCAGCGGCTCGACCTCGACGGATACGACGCGCTGCGGCGTCTCCACGCCGAGGCGCTGCGCACCGAGCGCGGCGGCTTCTCCGGCCGGGCCGAGGCTCTCGTCGCCGGGCGCGAGAGCGCCGACGACGCGACCTTCCTCGGGAGCTTCGTCGCCGCCATGGGAGAGGACGTCGGCCAGCTCGGCGGTGCACGCGCGTCGGCCGCCCTGGTGCGCGCCGCGGACGCGATCGCCGGCGCGGGCTGCGTCTATTTCCTCGGCCTGCGCGCCAGCTTCGCCGTCGCCTATGCCGGCGCCTACGTGATGGGGATCGCCGGCGTGCGCGCCGAGCTCGTCGACGCGCCCGGCGGCACCGGCATCGACCGGCTGCGCGACCTCGGGCCGCAGGACGTCCTCCTCGCCGTCTCGGTGCGACCCTATGCCCGGGCCGTGCGCCAGGCGCTCGCCTTCGCGCGCGAGCGCGGCACGACGACGCTGGCGATCACGGACGATCCCGTCTCGCCCGTGGCGCGGCTCGCGGACGTCGTCGTGCCGGTGCGGATCGACACGCCCTCCTTCTTCCACGCGATGACGCCCGCCTTCGCGGCGATGGAGGGCCTCGCCGCCCTCGTCGCCCGGCGGCGCGGTGCCGACGCGCCCGCGGCGGCGCGCCGGGCGGAGGCGCATCTGGCAGCCTTCGGTGCCTACGAGCCCGCCGAGCAGGCGCGGGTTGCCGGCATTCCGAGATCCCGGTAACTCTTCGTTAACCGCCGCGCCGCTTCCTCGACGGAGCGGGCGCGTCGGCGTCGTCGTTCAAGCGCGGTTCAGGCGCGAACGGCCACGCTCGCCGGCATCGTAGTACGCGTCGGAGATCTCCACATGTCGACCCAGCCGCTCACGAGCGATCGCGCTTCCTCCGGACCCACGGGCCGGAGCCGCCTGGGCGCCCTCGCCCGGGGCCTCGGGCTGGCGCTCGCGCCGATGCTGCTGTTCCTGTCGATCCCCGTCGGGCTGTCGGGCGGCTTCGTGCTGGCCTGGGTGCTGCTCGTCGCGAGCCTCGTGCTGATCACCCTCGACGCCGCCCTGTTCGGCGCCCAGCGCTGACGATTCGCTCCCGCGCTCACCGCAGCGCGGCGCGCAGCACGATGGCGAGGGCCACGGCCTCGAAGACCATCGTCAGCGCGAGCGCGCTCGCCGCGCCCATGACGCCGTAGGCCGGGGCGAGGGTGAAGGAGAGCACCGTCGCGACCACCGCCGCGGCGACGTAGACGACCGCGCAGGCGCGCTCGGCGCCGATCATGTTCAGCACCCGCTCCGCCGGCCCGACCGCGGCGAGGACGACCGCGCCGGCCGCGACGATCGCCATCGCCGGCCAGGCGGCGACGAAGGCCGCGCCGAACAGGCCGAGGATGATCTCCCCGAGCCCCACCAGCACGACCGCGAAGGCGAGCGAGGGCAGGAAGGTCGCGAGGCAGGCGCGCAGCACGTAGCGCCGCAGCGCGATGCGATCGCCCCCGACATGGAGCGCACTCACCCGGTGCGCCACGGCGTTGGCGATGGCGTAGGCGACGAACTGGACGAGCGCGAGGCTCTTCACCGCGGCGAAGTAGATGCCGGTCTCCTCGGCCGGTCGCGTCAAGGCGAGAGCCAGCACGTCGACGCTGCTCGCGACGAGCCCGCCGATGTCGCCCACGACGATCGGCGAGATGATCGCGAACCAGGCCCGCGGGTGGTGGCGATGCGGGCCGGCGGGCATCGTCCGCGCGAGGCGCGGGGTCAGCACGAGCGTCTGCAGCGCGAGCGCCAGCGCCGCCGCGGCGAGCATGGCGAGCATGACACCACGCGCGTCGAGCCCCATCCCCAGCGCGGCGGCGCCGAGCACGAAGCCGAGCGCGAGCACGGGCCGCAGCACGAAGGTCGGGCCGAGCGCCAGGATCGGCCAGTCGAAGGACTTCGCCACCCCCTCCTGCGCCAGGAGCGCGGCGACGAAGGGCAGCATCACGAAGGCGAGCGCCAGGACCGGATCGTGCGCGACCGTCAGCGCCACGCCGACCGCGCCGACGGCTCCGCCGACGAAGATCGGCAGGATTCGCGCCGACTTGACGAAGCCGCGCAGCGAGGCGTCGTCGCCCTCCACGCGGTATTGCGCGACGAAGCGCTGGGCCGCCGTGTCGAGGCCGAGCACGGCCACCGCCACCACGATCCCGAGCACGGTCACGGCGCCGGCGACCTCGCCGTAGGCCTCCTCCCCGATCAGGCGGGCGAGCACGATCTGGGTGAGGAAGGCGAGCGCGGCGGCGCCGACGCGGATGGCGAACGCCCACAATGCGAAGGCGCCGCCGGCCGCGCCGATGCGCCGCCCCGCGCCGCGCGCGTTCGCCGAGAATCGTCCGATGATGCCGACCGTGCCCGTCATGGGAACGGTCTGTAGGGCATCGGTCTTCAGATCGGGTTACCGGGTTGCGCAGCCGGTACGACGCGTGGCGGCGATGGGGTGTGCGGGCCATGGACAGGGCCGCCGCATGGGGCTAGGAGCGCGTGGACGCGGCTCCCGCGTCCCCCGACAGGTCGGCCCCACGCGCGCCCCACGGCGCGACCGGGCGAACGAGCGCGAAGCATGACCGACGAGACCGGCGCCCCCCAATCTTCCGCGCACCACGAGCCCGCGTCCGCGGTCCTCGCCCGCGTCGGCGAGGAGGCGCCCGGCGAGCGCATCCCGCTCGGCACGCTCGTCGACGCCCTGGGCGAGCGCACCTTCGGCCTCGTCATGCTGGTGCTGGCCCTGCCCTGCGCGATCCCCTTCCTCTACGGCGTGCCGCAGATCGTCTCCGTGCCGATGGTGTTCGTCGCGGCCCAGCTCGTGATCGGCCGCCGGGCGCTGTGGCTGCCGCAGGGCCTGCGCGCGCGCGCCTTCTCGAAGGCGGACTATTCCGGGATGATCGCCCGCGCCCGCCCCTGGCTCGTGCGCTTCGAGCACCTCGCCCGCCCGCGCCTGACCTTTCTGGTGAGCGGCCCCTCGGAGCGCCTCGTCGGCCTCGCCATGCTCGTCGCCTCGCTCTCGATCGCCGTGCCGTTGCCGCTGACGAACACCGTGCCGGGCATCGGCGTCGCCATCATCGCCGTGGGGCTGATCGAGCGCGATGGGCTCCTGGTCCTCGCCGGCGCGCTGCTCGCGCTGATCTGGATCGGCTTCCTCGTCTTCGCCGGCGCCACCGTGATCGACGTGCTGCTCGGGCTGATCTGACCCGCGCCGCGCCGGCCCCGCGGCCGATCTTTCGTCGGCTGCCGGGATTTCGGGGCTTGCGTCCATCCGGTGACGCCGATATATGCCCTCTCACCGACGGGCGATCTCGCCCGTGCCATGGTATTCCGGCGTGGCGCAGCGGTAGCGCAGCGGACTGTTAATCCGTTGGTCGTAGGTTCGAATCCTACCGCCGGAGCCAAATTCCCCTTCAGAACGAAGAAGTTGGCCTCGGGCCGCGCAACGGCTCGCGCGATCGCGTCCGCTCGCCCGCCCCGCTTCCGACCCCACCCCTCTGCGGCCGGAAGTCGCGTAGCAGGGGCGGTTCAATCGCCCGCCGAAGCTTCGTATCAAGGGCGCGACGGTGATCGTCGAGGAGGATCGTTTGGCCGGCCCCGCGCTCGTGTGGTTTCGCGAGGATTTCCGCGTCGCGGACAATCCCGCCCTGGCGCATGCCGTGGAGACCGGCGCGCCGGTCCTGTGCGTCTACCTCCACGACGAGGAGAGCCCCGAGGTCCGCCCCCTCGGCGGGGCGGCGCGCTGGTTCCTGCACGGGTCGCTGGACGCCCTCGCGCGGGCGCTCGCCGAGCGCGGGAGCGAGCTGCTGATCCTGCGCGGTGCGGCCCGCGAGGCGATCCCGCGGATCGCGCGCGAGACCGGCGCCGCCCACGTCGTCTCGAACCGGCGCTACGGCGCCGAGCGGGAGATCGACGCCGACATCGAGGCGACGCTGAAGGACGCCGGCGTCGCGGCGAAGAGCTGCAAGGCGCGCGTCCTCTACGAGCCCGGCGAGGTGACGACGAAGACCGGCGGCCTCTACCGGGTCTTCACGCCCTATCGCAACGCCACGCTCGCCTTCGACCCGCCCCCGCCGCCGCTGCCCGCACCGTCGCGGATCGAGACCGGCTCCTGGCCGGCCGCGATCCGCGCCCGGGCGGTGCGCCTCCCCGATCTCGCGCTCGAGCCGACGGCGCCGGACTGGGCGGGCGGCCTGCGCGAGACCTGGACCCGCGGCGAGGCCGGCGCGCAGGCGCGGCTCGCCGCCTTCCTCGACGGGACGCTGTCGGGCTACGCCGGCTCGCGCAACCGCCCGGACCTCGAGACCACCTCCATGCTTTCCGCGCACCTGCGCTTCGGCGAGATCTCGCCGCGCCAGGTCGTGCACGCCGCGCTGCACGCGCGCGACGCCGGGCGCATCCCGCCCGAGGACTACGACATGCTGCGCTCCGAGCTCGGCTGGCGGGACTTCTCCCACCAGCTCCTGTTCGCGCAGCCCGATATCGCCCGCACCAACATGGTGCGCGGCTTCGACGCCTTCCCCTGGCGCACGGACGAGGCCGCGCTCGAGGCCTGGCGGCGGGGGCGCACCGGCTACCCGCTCGTCGACGCGGGCATGCGCCAGCTCTGGCGGACCGGCTTCATGCACAACCGCGTTCGGATGGTCGTCGGCTCCTTCCTCGTCAAGCACCTCCTCGTCGACTGGCGGTTCGGCGAGGACTGGTTCTGGGACACCCTGTGCGACGCTGATCCGGCGAACAACGCCGCCTCCTGGCAATGGGTGGCGGGCTCGGGCGCGGACGCCTCGCCCTACTACCGGATCTTCAACCCGGTGGCGCAGGGCGAGAAGTTCGACCCCGCCGGCGACTACGTCCGGCGCTTCGTGCCCGAGCTCTCCCGGCTTCCGGCGCACGTGATCCACCGGCCCTGGGAGGCGCCGCGGAACGTGCTAGAGAAGGCCGGCGTCGCGTTGGGCGAGACCTATCCGCTCCCGATCGTGGCGCACGAGGAGGGCCGGCGCCGCGCGCTCGACGCGCTGGCGCAGATGAAGAAGACGGCGGCGTGACGCGAATTCCTGGTGACGGCAACGGAGCGGGCGGCAAGCGCATCGCGGTGGTGGGAGCGGGCATCGCCGGCAACGGCGCCGCCTGGGCGCTCTCCGTCGCCTCGGCGCACGAGGTCACGGTCTACGACGGCGAGTCGCGCCCCGGGGGGCACGCGGAGACCGTCGACATCGACTACGACGGCGCGCGGATCGCGGTCGACACCGGGTTCATCATCTACAACGAGCCGAACTACCCCAACCTCACCCGCCTGCTGGAGCGGCTGGGCGTCGAGACGCAGGTCGCGGACATGAGCTTCTCCGTCTCGCGCTACGACGACGCGCGCGGAATCGCGCTGGCCTGGACGTCGCGGGCCTCCGCCGTGCTCGGCGGCATCCTGCCGCTCGGCGCGGCGATCCCCTCCCCGGTCCATCTGCGGGTCGCCCGCGACATCGTGCGCTTCAACCGGCGCGGGGCCGCGGACCTGGAGGCGGGGCGGCTCGAGGGCCTGACGCTGGGGGACTACCTCGCCCGCGAGCGCTACTCCCAGCGCTTCCGCGAGGACTACGTCGTCGCCATGGGCTCGGCGATCTGGTCGATGCCGCCGGGCGACATCCTCGCCTTTCCGGCGGCGACCTTCCTCGCCTTCTTCGCCAATCACCGTCTCCTGCGCATGGACCGGCCGACCTGGCGCACGGTGACGGGCGGCAGCCGCACCTACGTGCGCCGCCTCGTCGCCCCCTTCGCCGACAGGATGCGGCTCGGAGCGCCCGTGACCCGCGTCTCGCGCGAGACGAACGGCGTGCGGGTCGCGACCGCCGACGGCGGCTCGACGCTCTACGACGACGTCGTCCTCGCCTGCCACGGCGACCAGGCGCTCGCGCTCCTCGCCGACCCCACGCCGTCCGAGCGCGCGATGCTCGGCGCGATCCGCTACCGCGACAACGCCGTGTGGCTCCACCGCGACGAGAGCCTGATGCCGCCCGGCCGCGCCGCCTGGGCGGCCTGGAACGTGATCAAGCGCGACGGCGACGAGGTCTGCGTCACCTACTGGATGAACGCGCTCCAGGGGATCGACCCGACGCGCCCGCTCTTCGTCTCGCTCAACCCGCCGCGGCCGCCGCGGGCGGGGACGGTGTTCGCGCGCACGGACTACGCGCACCCCCAGTTCGACCAGGCGGCCATCGCCGCGCAGGCGGCCCTGGCGGCGCTGCAGGGGCGCGACCGCGTCTGGTTCTGCGGGGCGTGGACGAAGTACGGCTTCCACGAGGACGGGCTGCATTCGGGCCTCGCCGTCGCCGAGGCGCTCGGCGCCGCGGCGCCGTGGCGCGTGACGCCGCGCGCCTTCGGGACCGCGGCGTGAGCGCGGGCGGCGATATCGCGGGCCCGCCCGCCTGCCTCTATGTCGGCGACGTCATGCACGCGCGCCTGCGGCCCCGGACGCATCGCTTCCGCTACCGCGTGCTGGCGCTGTGGATCGACCTCGACCGGCTCGACGAGGCCGGGGGGCTGTCGCCGCTCTTCTCGGTCGCGCGTGCGAACCTCGTCGCGTTCCAGCCGCGGGACCACGGCGCCCGGGGCGCGCGCCCGCTGGCGGAATGGGCGCGGGCCACCTTCGCGGCTCACGGCATCGCCGCGGAGCGGGTGCGGCTCCTCGCCTACCCGCGCATCCTCGGCTTCGCCTTCAATCCGATCGCGCTGCACTACGGCTTCTCGGCCGCGGGGATCCACGTCGGGACGATCGCGGAGGTGCGCAACACCTTCGGCGAGCGCCACGTCTATGTTCTGCCCGCCGGCTCCGGCCGGCCGAAGGCCGAGAAGGCGCTGCACGTCTCGCCGTTCCTGGCCATGGATCACGTCTACCGTTTCGGGCTCGAGCCGCCGGGCGAGACGGCGCGGGTGTCGATCGTCGAGCACGACGCGAGCGGGCCGGTCCTCACCGCCGTCTTCGCGGGGCGCCGTCGGGCGCTGACGACGGCGGGCCTCGCCGCCGCCCTCGTGCGCACGCCGCTGATGACGGCGAAGGTCGTCGCCGCGATCCACTGGGAGGCGCTGCGGCTGTGGGCGAAGGGCGTGCCCGTCGTCCCGCATCCGCGCCGCGCGCGCTGATCCGGGGAGCCCGGCGCATGCCTTCCGTCCCGACCACGTCCCCCGCCCCGCTCACCGCCGGGACCTTCGCGCAGGCGACGCGGGGGCTGCCGTTCCTGCTGCGCCGGCTGCTCGCGATCGCGCTGCGGATGGAGGTCGGTCGCCTGACGATCGTCGCGCCCGACGGGCGCACGCTCGCCTTCGGCGGCGCCCGTCCCGGGCCGGAGGCGGCGATGACGATCCGCGACGCGCGCCTCGCCCGGCGCGTCCTCCTCGCCGGCGAGATCGGCTTCGCGCAGGCCTTCTGCGACGGCCTGTTCGACACGCCCGACCTCGGCGCGCTGCTGATGCTGCTGGCCGCGAACCGCCCGGAGCGCGGGCGCATCGTCGAGGAGCCGGCGCCGCTGCGGCTCCTCCGGCGCCTGCGCGAGGCGACGCGGCGCAACACCCGCGCAGGCGCGCGGCGCAACATCGCCGAGCACTACGACCTCGGCGAGGCGTTCTACGCCGCCTGGCTCGACGCGAGCATGACCTACTCGAGCGGCGTCTTCGCCGGCGGCGCCGGGACGCTGGAGGAGGCGCAGGCGCAGAAGCATCGGCTGCTCGCCCGCGCGACGGGCATCGGCCCCGGCGACCGGGTGCTCGAGATCGGCTGCGGCTTCGGCTCCTTCGCGCTGTGGGCGGCGGGGGAGATCGGCTGCCGGGTGACGGCGCTGACGATCTCGCGCGCGCAGCACGACCGGGCCGCCCGCGCCGTCGCGGAGGCGGGGCTCGCCGAGCGCATCGACCTGCGCTTCGAGGACTACCGCGACGTGACGGGGACCTACGACCGGATCGTCTCGATCGAGATGTTCGAGGCGGTGGGCGAGGCCTACTGGGACGCGTTCTACGAGGCGATGAAGGCGCGCCTTCGCCCCGGCGGGCGCGCCGGGCTGCAGCTGATCACGATCCGCGACGACCGCTACGATGCCTACCGAACCCGGGTGGACTTCATCCGCCGCCACGTCTTCCCCGGCGGCATGCTGCCCTCGGACGCCATCGTCGCCCGGCTCTCCGAGCGGCACGGCCTGCCGATCGTCTCGGACACCTCCCACGCCGCGGACTACGCCCGCACGCTGCGGGACTGGCGCACCCGCTTCGACGCCGCCCGGCCGCGGATGGAGGCGCTCGGCTTCGACGCCCGCTTCCGGCGGCTGTGGACCTACTACCTCGCCTATTGCGAGGTCGGCTTCGCGACCCGCAACACCGACGTCCGGCAGGTCGTGCTCGAGAAGCCAACCTGAGCCCGTCGCCGCCCCCTCCGGGCGCTCGACGAGCGCGAGCGAGGCGATTGGGGCGAAACGCATCCCGCGCCGCCCCGGCATTCGGCGCACAGCCGGCGTCGACGTGGTCCCGCGGGCGATGGCGTCAGCCGCGCTCGAAAACGAAGTTCAGCTTCGTCTTCGCCACGATGCGGTAGCCCGCGTCCTGGACGATGCGGGCGAGATCGACCTGCCAGCGGCCGGAGCCGTCCTCGACGATCATGAGGCTCGGCCACAGCTCGGGGGGCGCCTCGCGCAGGAACGGCTCGAGGATGACGTCCTCGGCGCCCTCGACGTCGAGCTTGATCGCGTCGACGCGCTCGAAGCCCTCGCGCCGCACGAGGTCGAGCAGCGTCGTCGCCGGCACGCGGATCGCGCTCGCGCCGCCGGAGCCGACGATCTTCATCGAGGTCTCGCCCGAGTTCGACGGCTCGAGGAAGAGGGTGAGCTCGCCCGCCTTGTCGGCCACGGCGCAGTCGATCGCCTTGACCGTCGCGAAGGGGTTGAGCCGGACATTGTAGACGAGGCGGTCGAACACGTCGGGCTGGGGCTCGACGCACAGGATGCGCGCGTCCCGCCCGGCGCGGGCGGCGACGAAGAGGGCGTAGGCGCCGATGTTCGCGCCGATGTCGATGAAGCTGAAGCCCGGCCGGATGCGCTCTGCCAGGATCTTCCGCTCCAGCCCGTCGAAGTATTGCGGCGTGAACAGGATCCGCTTCTCGCAGACATTGTTGTAGGGGTAGAGCCGGAACTTCGCCCCCAGCGTCTCGATGTCGACCGGGCGCCCGGCCAGGCGCTTGACGGCGAGGCGGCGCAGGAGGAAGGAGACGCGCTTGGACAGCCAGCCGTCGCCGGCCGCGCGGGTCCGCTCGATCAGCCAGCGCACCAGGCCGTCGGGGGAATGGGCGCCGTAGGGCGCGGGCTCGTTCGTCACGGATCTCGACCTCGTCTGCCGCCGGGCGGATGACGCGAGCGCGGGCGGCGCACCGGAGGCGCGCCTTCCTGCCATCCCCGGCGCGGCGGGGCAAGCGTGACGGCACGTCGCCCTTTGCGCGGGGCGGCTCGGGCGCTTATGGTCTCCCACGACAGGAACAGGACGCGATGACGCTCGAAGACACCGACCAGATCGAACGCCGCGCCAGCGGCAAGTCGCCGACGATCCATGGGCCGGAGGCCTTCGAGGCGATGCGCCGCGCCGGGCAGCTCACGGCGAAGGCGCTCGATCTGATGGTCGAGCACGTCGCGCCCGGCGTCACCACCGAGGCGCTCGACAAGCTCGCCTTCGAGTTCGCCATGGACCACGGCGCCTATCCGGCGCCCTTGTTCTACCGCGGCTACCCGAAGGCGATCTGCACCTCGATCAACCACGTCGTCTGCCACGGCATCCCCAACGACAAGCCGCTGCGCGAAGGCGACATCGTCAACATCGACATCACCCTCATCGTCGACGGCTGGCACGGCGATTCGAGCCGGATGTTCTACGTCGGCGCCGTGCCCCGCAAGGCCGAGCGGCTGTGCGAGATCACGTACGAGGCGCTGATGCGCGGCATCGCCGCGGTCAAGCCCGGCGCCACGACGAACGCCATCGGCGCGGCGATCCAGGCCTATGCCGAGGGCGAGCGCTGCTCGGTGGTGCGCGACTTCTGCGGCCACGGGCTCGGCCGCGTCTTCCACGACGCACCGACGATCCTGCACTTCGTCGAGCCCGCCTACGACGTGCCGCTCGAGCCCGGCATGCTGTTCACCATCGAGCCGATGATCAACCTCGGCCGCCCGCACGTGAAGGTGCTCGGCGACGGCTGGACCGCGGTGACGCGCGACCGCTCGCTTTCGGCCCAGTTCGAGCACACGGTGGGCGTCACCGAGACGGGTTGCGAGATCTTCACCCTCTCGCCCAACGGCTGGGACAAGCCGCCCTACCGCGGCTGATCGCCGTGGGCAGGCGTTCGGGAGGACGGATCGATCCGGCGCGCTCACGCGTTGCGACAGCCATGAAGCACGGCCGCCTCCTCCTCGCCACCGCCCTCGAGAACCGCGCGACGCTCCTCGTCCTCGCCCTCTTCGCGGGCGGCCTCTGGGCCTTCATCGAGCTCGCCGACGAGGTGCTGGAGGGCGAGACGCACGCGATCGACGAGGCGATCCTCGTCGCCCTGCGCGTCCCCGGCGACCTCTCGGACCCGATCGGCCCCGGCTGGCTCGAGGAGATGATGCGCGACTTCACGGCGCTCGGCGGCACCGGCGTGCTGACGCTCCTCACCGCGATCGTGGTCGTGTTCCTGCTCGTGGCGCGGCTGCCGCGCGCCGCGCTCGCGGTGGCGCTCGCGATCGGCGGCGGCATCCTGCTCTCGACGCTCCTGAAGTCCGGCTTCGACCGGCCGCGGCCCGACCTCGTGCCCCACGGCAGCATCGTCTACACGGCGAGCTTCCCGTCCGGGCACTCGATGATGTCGGCGACAGTCTACCTGACGCTCTCGGCCCTCGTCTCGCGCGTGCTGACGCGGCGGCGGCTGCGGGTCTACCTCGTCACGATGGCCGTGCTCCTGACGCTGCTCGTCGGGGCGAGCCGCGTCTATCTCGGCGTGCACTGGCCGACCGACGTCCTCGCCGGCTGGACGGTCGGCGCGCTCTGGGCGCTCGGCGCGTCGATCGTCATGCTGCGGCTTCAGCTGACCCGCACCGTCGAGCGGCCCGACGCGACTCGGATCGAGTAGCGGCTGCGCCGTCAGCGCGGCACGAGCGAATCGGCGAGCGCGCGGAAGCGCGGGGTCCAGGTCTCGCGCTCGGCGTCCTTCGCCACGCCCAGCACGCGGATGAAGCCCGAATCGGTGAAGCGCAGGGTCTGCTGCACGACGACCGGCACGCCCGACGGTTCGGTCGCCGTCGCCTGGATCTCGTGCCAGTCGGCATTGCCCTGGCGGAAGCCCTGGGAGCGCTCGATCCGCACGTCGGTGAGGCCGGCGAGGCCCTGGAGGGCGCGGCGGGCGAAGTCGTCGCGGCGATCCTCCGGCGGGGAGATCTCCTGCGAGGCGGCGACGATGACGACCGGCTGGTCCGCGGCCTGGACGACGTTGTCCTCGCCCTGCGTGAGGAGCACGGAATTGCCGCCCGTGACGCGCACGGCGCGAAAGCCGGCGCGATCGCCGATGGCGAAGGGCAGTGCCGCGATCTGCTCCTCGAGCCCGGGCGGCGCGCGCAGCGCGATCGTCTCGAGCGCCGCCTCGATCGCCTGGCGCGTGTAGGCCGGCTGGAGCGGGACGCGCTGGGCGATCACCAGCGCGACCTGCTCGGGCGTGCGCGCGGCGACCACCCACTTGTCGACCGTGAGGCTCTGCTGGAGCCGCTGCTCGCCCGAGACCATGAACGCCTCCGACGCGCCCTCCACTGCGATCTCCTCGCGGACCGGCTCGGAATAGCCCTGCGCCGGCAGGTTCTCGGGGGAATAGCGTTGCGAGATCGCATCCCACTCCTCCGCGGGCGCGGTGATCAGCGCGATGAAGGTGCCGTCCTGCGGATTCTCGAAACCGAGGAAGCGGCTCGAGGGCCGCATGCCGGGCAGCGGCGCGACGCCGATCGATGCGCCAGGCAGGAAGGTCACCTGGTCGACGGGGCGGGTCTCCGCCGGCGGCGCGGCGGGGGCGCTGGCCGGCGCCTCGCCCTGCTGTGACAGGGCCGGTGCGCTCGCGAGCGTCAGCAGCGCGAGCGCGGCGCAGGACGGGCGAAGGCGGCGGGTGCGTGCTGTCATCGGGATCCTCCGATCGGAGCGTCGGGGCGGGCGGGCGGGGTCACGCGGCGCAGGGTGAGATTGATGCGCCCGGGCGCGTCGAGCAGCGTCGCGGTGCCGGGCAGGATGCGGTCGACGCCGTGGAAGGCGAGCCGCGAGGCGCCGCCGATCACGACGGCGTCGCCGGAGGCGAGGCGGATCGAGCGCGTGGGCGCCTTGCGCACGGTGCCGCCGAAGCGGAACACGGCCGTGTCGCCGAGCGAGAGCGAGACCACGGGCGCGTCGAGGTCCGCCTCGTCGCGGTCCTGGTGCAGGCCCATCCGCGCGGTCGGCTCGTACCAGTTGACGAGGCAGGCCTGCGGCGGATGCGGATGGCCCGCGAGCGCCTCCCAGGCCTCGCGGACGATGTCCGGCATAGCCGGCCAAGACGCCCCCGTGACGGGATGGGTCGGCTGGTAGCGGTAGCCGGACTCGTCCGAGACCCAGCCGAGGTCGCCGCAATTCGTCATGCGCACGGAGAAGGGCTTGCCCGTGCGCGGCATGCGCGGCGTGAACAGCGGCGCGGCACGCACCACGGCGCGCACGGCGTCGCGCAGGCGCACCTGCGCGTCCCGGTCGAGGTAGCCGGGGACGTGGAGGAGCCCCGGCGCCAGCGCGAGCCGCGGCGCGCTCACGTGTCGATCGTCTCCTTGGAGACGACGCGCGTGTCCTCGCCGAGCCGGTAGACGAACGGGATGCCGGTGGGCAGCTCGAGCTTGGAGACCTCCTCGGTCGTCATCCCGTCGAGCACCATCATCAGCGCGCGCAGGGAGTTGCCGTGGGCGGCGACGAGCACCTTCTCGCCCCGCATGACGCGGGGCAGGATCTCGCGGATGTAGTAGGGCAGCACGCGCGCGACCGTGTCCTTGAGGCTCTCGCCGCCGGGCGGCTGGACGTCGTAGGAGCGCCGCCAAACGAAGACCTGCTCCTCGCCCCACTTCGCGCGGGCGTCGTCCTTGTTCAGTCCCGCGAGGTCGCCGTAGTCGCGCTCGTTGATGGCCGCGTCGGCGATCGTCTCGAGGCCCGACTGGCCGAGCTCGTCGAGCATGATCGCGCAGGTGCGCTGCGCGCGCGTCAGCGCCGAGGTGAAGGCGACGTCGAACGTGTAGCCGCGCTCCCTCAGCCGCCGGCCGCCGAGCCTCGCCTCCTCGACGCCGAGCTCGGTGAGGTCGGGGTCCTTCCAGCCGGTGAAGAGGTTCTTCTTGTTCCAGTCGCTCTGCCCGTGGCGGGCCAGGACGAGGAGACGCTCCATGGGGGACTTGTCCTTCTCGGTTGGGGAAGTCTCGGTTCTGGACGGGTCAATCGAGGCCGAGCACGTCGGCCATGGAATGGAACCCGGGCGCGCGCCCTCGCGCCCACAGCGCGGCCTGGAGCGCGCCACGGGCGAACAGGCCGCGATCCTCGGCGATGTGGCGCAGCTCGATGCGCTCGCCCGGCCCGGCGAGGATCACCGAATGCTCGCCGACGACGCTGCCGCCGCGCAGGGTCGCGAAGCCGATGTCGCCCTCGCGCCGCGGGCCGACGTGCCCGTCGCGGCTGCGCACCGCCTTCTCCTCGAGCGGGACGCCGCGGCCTTCCGCGGCGGCGGCGCCCAGCAGCAGCGCCGTACCGGACGGGGCGTCCACCTTGTGGCGATGGTGCATCTCGACGATCTCGACGTCGAATTCCGGTCCGAGCGCGCGGGCGGCGCGCCGCACCAGGCTCGCGAGTAGGTTCACCCCCAGCGACATGTTGCCGGACTGCACGACGCAGCAGCGTTGCGCGGCATCGCGCAGGACGGCGAGATCCTGCGCGGAGAGCCCCGTCGTGCCGACGACGTGGGCGATGCCGCGCGCGGCGCACAGGCCCGCGAGCGCGGTCGTGGCGGCGGGCGCCGTGAAGTCGATCACGGCCTCGGCGCCGTCCAGCGCGCGCTCCGGCTCGTCGCCGACGGCGACGCCGAGCGCCGGCAGGCCGGCGAGCACGCCCGCATCGGCGCCGACCCCCTCCGCTCCCGGACGCTCGAACGCGCCCGAGAGGACGCAGCCCGGCGTCTGCGCGATCGCCCGCACCAGCGTCCGTCCCATTCGCCCGGACGCGCCGACCACCGCGAGCCGCATGTCGCTCATCCCGCTCTCCTTCCGCCTGCACCGGGGGTATAGGACGGCGGGGCGCGGGAGGAAAGTGGCGGAGACCTGGGCGCTGCCGAGGTATCACAGGTCGGTGCGGTTCTGGCCCGGCGCGAAGACACGCAGGATGAGCACGTCCACATTCTCGATCGGCGTGCCCGGCAGGTCCGGCTCGGCTTCGTAGATGATCGCGTGTCCCCGCACGTAGCGCACCCGCATGCCCTGATGGCTCCTGCTCGGAGCCCACCGGAACGGTGCGAGAGCGACGTCGTCGACGGCGTCGAGTATCTGGAAGAGCACCTCGGCCGCCGCCCGCCCTGCACCCGGCTGCGTCAGCCATTCGCGAATTGAATCGAGATCGCGCGCCGCCGCGGGCGCGAGCGACAATCGTGCCGGCATCGGTCGTCAGCGCAGCCGCGGCGACGAGGTGTCCGGGATGGAGATCGGACGCCCCTCTCTCAATGCGCGGAGGAGTTCGCGGGCGTCATCGCCCTTGATCGCGTGACCGTCAGCGATCTCCCTCCGCGCCTCTTCGATCAGCTCGCGCTCGTACGCGATGCGCGCGTCGCGCTCGGCAGGGCTTTCGGACGTCGGCTGCTCGGGGCCGCGGTGCAGAAACCGAGTGACCATCGCCATCCTCGTCGATCGCCCGGCGGCTGGAACGCGCGCAGCGGGGACGTAGCTTCCGCCGAGTTTCGGGGCACACGGCCGCCTGCCGCCCTCTCGAGTATGCCTACCGACGCTTCAACAACTTGTCAATTATGCCGATCCTCGTTGCCCTCCCGCACCTCCACGGCCATCACAGCAGCCGCCCCTGCCCGTCCTCGTCGGTGTTGCGCGTCGTGCGACCGCGCCCGGCGCGGGGCTCCTCCGGCGCCGGCGCCTCCGCATCGAGCGGCACGATGTTCTGCGCATCGTCGTTCGCGACCTTGTTCACCCGCGGCGAGACCGGGACCATGTCGATCCACGCGTCCGGGCAGGGACGTGCGAGCGCGCGGGCCTCGACGTCGCTCGTGCCCGCGCCGTCGAGCCAGCGGGGCACGTCCTCGAGGGAGAGGATCACCGGCATGCGGTGGTGGATGGCAGACAGCGTGCCGTTGGCGTCCGTGGTGACGATTGCCGCGGTGTCGATCTCGCCGCCGCTCGGGTCGGCGTAGGTCTCCCAGAGGCCCGCCATCGGCATCGGGCCGCCGGACGCCATGCGGATCAGCCAGGGCGCCTTGACGCGGCCCTCGCGGCGCCACTCGTAGAAGCCGTCCGCGAGGAAGACGCAGCGCCGGCGCTTCATCGCCGCCTTGAAGGTCGGCTTCTCGAGCAGCGTCTCGGCCCGCGCGTTGATGACCAGCGGGAAGTCCTTCGGGTCTTTGGTCCAGGAGGGCAGGAAGCCCCAGCGCACCAGCCGGAACCGAGGCGCGCCGGCCTCGTGCACGACGACCGGCACGGGCTGCGTCGGCGCCACGTTGTAGCGCGCCGGGAAGTTTGGCGTCTGCGCGTAGCCGAAGGTGTCGCGAAATACATCCGGCGTCGAGGTGATGATGAAGCGGCCGCACATGTCGCACCTCGTGTCCCGCGGGTCCGGGACGAAGGTAATACTTTATTCGGCCCCGTGCGCCAGGATGCGTCACCTCCCCGATCCCGACGGTGCACCATCCATGCACGGCCCGATCGACGAGACGCGAGCGGCGCCGGCGCCCGATGGTGCCGACGCGACGGCGGGCGGCCTCTCGAACGACTACCTGAACCATTTCAGCGAGGTCCTCATGCTCGTCGAGCTGGCGGCGGAGGACGCCGACGCGTTCGGCGACCTCGCCGCCTGGCGGCCGGTGGACTACCCGACCTACTTCGCCGCCTCGCACCTGCGCCGCGCGCCCGCCGCGCACGCCGCCTACGCGGCGCTGCCCGAGGAGCGGCGCGCGGCGTTCGAGGCCCTCACCCGTGCCATGGACCGCCTCGCCACCACCGCGATCCGCGCCCTGCGCCCGCCCTGCGAGCCGGAGGACGCCGCGCACGTGGCCGAGGTGACCGGACCGGCACTCAGGCGCCTGATCGCGCGCGCCAGCGCCTTCCTCAATTCCGGCGGGCGCGACCTGCCCGACGAGGCGGAGGTCGAGGCCGCCCAGCAGGCGATCGACCGGCTGCTCGACCGCACGCCCTCCGAGGCCGGCTGATGCCGGTGCGCCCCATCCTGCGCTGGCCCGACCCGCTGCTTTCCGCGCCCGCCGCCCCCGTCGGCGAGCCGGACGCCGAGACCCGCGCGCTCGCCGACGACCTCCTCGAGACGATGCGCGCGGCACCCGGCGTCGGCATCACCGGCCCGCACGTCGGCGCGATGCGCCGCATCGCCGTGCTGGAGCTGCCCGGGGACGCCGCTCCGAGGGTCTATTGCGATCCGAAGGTCGTGTGGGCGTCCGACGAGACGGCGCGCGCGACCGAGGGCTCGGTGTCGATGCCGGGCATCACCGACGAGGTCGAGCGGCCGGCCTCGGTGCGCGTCGCCTATCGCGACCTCGACGGCGCCGCGCGCGAGGAGGCGGCGGAAGGCTTCCGCGCCGCCTGCCTGCAGCACGAGATCGACCAGCTCGACCGAATCTTCTGGCTGCGCCGGCTCGGCCGCGTGCGGCGGGAGCGGGCGGTGAAGCGCTGGGAGAAGGTGCGGCGCGGCCGAGCCGCGACCTCGTGAGACCGCGTCTCAATTGTCCGTGGGCAGGATCGACAGCGGCGCCGGGGCTTCCGGCACCGCCGCAGGCGCGTCGGCACGCGGCACGGGAGCCGGCGTCGTGCCCAGCCGCTCCTGGAGACCCGCCGCGCGGGCCTGCGTCCAGCGCGCCGCGCAAAGGCCCTGGCGCTCCTCTCCCTCGTAGCGCGCGCAGGCGGTGACGCGCTCCGCCGAGAAGCCCGCCTGCTCGGCGAGAACCGCGCGCAGCGCATCCCCCTCGCTGCGCTCGGCGAGCGTGCGGAAGGCCGCGCGCACGGCTTCGTCCGCCTCGGCGAGATCGCGCTCGAGCCGTACGGGGTCCGTCGGCAGCGCGTCCGCCCGCGGTCCCCAGACGCCGTTGGGATCGACCCGGCAATCGGCCGCCTCGAAGGTGCAGAACCCCTCGTGCCACAGGATCGCGGCGTCCGCGAAGAGCGTCACCACGACCGGGCAGGCTGGCGCCGCGAGGCGGTAGCGGGCGTAGCGCCCGAGCGGCGTCACCGGCGAGAGCGCGACGCCCTCCTCCCCCTCGGCACCTCGCACCCCGTCGGCGATGGTGACGGCGCAGGCTTCCTGCGGATTGGAGATGCCCCTGCCCTCGAGCGTCAGCGTCGCGGCGAGGCCCTGCCCGGTGCGCGCGATGTCGAGCGCCCCCTCGCGGGCGTCGCGGTGGAGCGTCAGCTCGGTGATGTCCGCCGGGGGCGGCAGGGCCGGCGCGGCGGGATCGGCGACCGTGCCGGGGGGCGCCACGGGGAGGGGCGCGGTGGGCGCGTCGGGGGTCGTCGGCAGGCTCGGCGCGGCCGGTGCGGCGGGCTGCGGAACCGGCGCCGGCGGCTGCGAGAACTGCGCCCCCGGCAGCTCCAGCGGCTGCGCCTCGACGGGAGGCACCGCCACGACCGCCATCGGGCCGGCGAGCAGCGAGAACGCGAGGACGCGGAGGGCTCCGCGCAGGGCTCTTGGAGAGCGGAGGGCTCTGGAAGGCAAGTACCGGCACCCGGACGGTTGCGACCGCGCGACCCTAGGCGAGGCGCGCACGCGTGTCCATCCGCGGGCCCGTCCGCGAGGTGATCGAGGGAGGTGCTCGAGGGACCTGCGGAACCGACATCGAAGTCGCTGCCGCCCTTGAACCGCCGCGCCCGCCGGCCCATGTCCCGCCTTGCGGCGTGATTTCGGCACGCCTATATCAGCCGCGTTCACGAAGAGCCGGATGCCTGGGGGGCGGACGGCTCGAAATCGCAAGCGAAAGCAACCTGCTAGGCAACTGTAAGTCAGCCATGGGCCGAGTCGCTTCGGGGCTCGGCGGTCTGCTTGAAAGTGAGGGATCCCGCCATGGGTAAGGTCATCGGTATCGATCTGGGTACGACGAACTCCTGCGTCGCCGTGATGGAGGGGACGACGCCCAAGGTCGTCGAGAATGCCGAGGGCGCGCGCACCACGCCCTCGATCGTCGCCTTCACCGACGAAGGCGAGCGCCTCGTCGGCCAGCCGGCCAAGCGCCAGGCCGTCACCAATCCGGAGCGCACCTTCTTCGCGATCAAGCGCCTGATCGGGCGCACCTTCGACGATCCGACGACGAAGAAGGACCAGGATCTCGTCCCCTACAAGATCGTCCGCGGCGGCAACGGCGACGCCTGGGTCGAGTCGGACGGCAAGCAGTATTCGCCCTCGCAGATCTCCGCCTTCACCCTTCAGAAGATGAAGGAGACGGCCGAGAGCTATCTCGGGCAGCCCGTCACCCAGGCCGTGATCACGGTCCCCGCCTACTTCAACGACGCTCAGCGTCAGGCGACGAAGGACGCCGGCAAGATCGCCGGCCTCGAGGTGCTGCGCATCATCAACGAGCCGACCGCAGCCGCGCTCGCCTACGGCCTCGACAAGAAGCAGACCGGCACGATCGCGGTGTACGACCTCGGCGGCGGCACGTTCGACATCTCGATCCTCGAGATCGGCGACGGCGTGTTCGAGGTGAAGTCGACGAACGGCGACACCTTCCTCGGCGGCGAGGACTTCGACATGCGCGTGGTCGAGTACCTCGCGGCGGAGTTCAAGAAGGAGCAGGGCATCGACCTGACGAAGGACAAGCTCGCGCTCCAGCGCCTCAAGGAGGCCGCCGAGAAGGCGAAGATCGAGCTCTCGTCCACGACGCAGACCGAGATCAACCTGCCCTACATCACCGCCGACGCGTCCGGCCCGAAGCACCTCGCGCTCAAGCTCTCGCGCGCCAAGTTCGAGAGCCTGGTCGACGACCTGATCCAGCGCACCGTCGAGCCCTGCCGCAAGGCGCTCAAGGACGCGGGCCTCTCGGCCGGCGAGATCGACGAGGTCGTGCTCGTCGGCGGCATGACCCGCATGCCGAAGGTGCAGGAGACGGTGAAGTCCTTCTTCGGCAAGGAGCCGCACAAGGGCGTCAATCCCGACGAGGTCGTGGCCATCGGCGCCGCGGTCCAGGCGGGCGTGCTCCAGGGCGACGTCAAGGACGTGCTGCTGCTCGACGTGACCCCGCTGTCGCTCGGCATCGAGACGCTGGGTGGCGTGTTCACGCGCCTGATCGACCGCAACACCACGATCCCGACGAAGAAGGCGCAGGTCTTCTCGACGGCCGAGGACAACCAGAACGCGGTGACGATCCGGGTCTTCCAGGGCGAGCGCGAGATGGCGGCGGACAACAAGCTGCTCGGCCAGTTCGACCTCGTCGGCATCCCGCCCGCGCCCCGCGGCGTGCCGCAGGTCGAGGTCGCCTTCGACATCGACGCCAACGGCATCGTCAACGTCCAGGCCAAGGACAAGGCGACCGGCAAGGAGCAGGCGATCCGCATCCAGGCCTCGGGCGGGCTGTCCGACGCCGACATCGAGAAGATGGTCAAGGACGCCGAGGCGCACGCCGCCGAGGACAAGAAGCGCCGCGAGCTGGTCGAGGCGAGGAACCACGGCGAGGCGCTCGTCCACTCCACCGAGAAGTCGCTCAAGGATTACGGCGACAAGGTCTCGGAGGACGACCGCCAGGGCATCCAGACCGCGATCGACGCGCTGCGCGAGGCGCTCGGCGGCGAGGAGCTCGAGACCATCAAGTCGCGCACGAACGACCTGATGCAGGCCTCGATGAAGCTCGGCGAGGCCATGTACAAGGCCCAGGCCGAGGGCGCCGAGGGCGGGGCTTCCGCCGAGGGCGGGGCCGAGCAGAAGAGCGACGAGGACGTCATCGACGCCGACTTCCAGGAGGTCGACGACGAGGACAAGAAGAAGCGCGCGTGACGAGCACGCGCTCCTGAGCGGCGCCGCGTCCGATCGGGCTCTTTCGAGCCCGGCGGGCGCGGCGTCGGCGTGTCCACGACGAAGCGCCCGCACGGGACCCTCCGCGCGGGCGTTCGAGCGACCATACGGCCGGGTCCCAGCCCCGGCCGCTCGCCCATCCTGCGAGGCGACTGAGCGAAGGCACCTTCCCCGATGGCGAAGCGCGACTATTACGAGATCCTCGGCGTCGAGAAGACGGCGGACGAGAAGGCCCTCAAGAGCGCCTTCCGCAAGCTCGCCATGCAATGGCACCCGGATCGTAATCCCGGCAACGCCGAGGCCGAGCTCAAGTTCAAGGAGCTCAACGAGGCCTACCAGGTCCTCTCCGATCCGCAGAAGCGGGCGGCCTACGACCGCTTCGGCCACGGCGCCTTCCAGGGCGCCGGCGGAGGCCCTGCCGGCGGGCCCGGCTTCGGGCCGGACTTCTCCGACTTCATGTCGGACATCTTCGAGAACTTCTTCGGCGAGGGCGGGCCGCGCCGCGGCGGTCGCGCGGGAGCCGGCGGCGGCGGCCGCGAGCGCGGGGCGGACCTGCGCTACAACCTCGAGATCACGCTCGAGGACGCATTCAAGGGCCGCACCGAGGACCTGAAGATCCCCACCGCCATCGCCTGCGAGGCGTGTGGCGGCTCCGGCGCGAAGCCGGGCTCGAAGCCCAAGACCTGCGGCACCTGCAACGGCTACGGCCGCGTGCGCGCGACACAGGGCTTCTTCACGATCGAGCGGGCCTGCCCCACCTGCCTCGGCCGCGGCGAGGTGATCGACGATCCCTGCGAGATCTGCCAGGGCGCCGGCCGCGTCACCCGCGAGCGGACGCTGTCGGTCAACATTCCCGCCGGCGTCGAGGAAGGCACCCGCATCCGGCTCGCCGGCGAGGGCGAGGCGGGGCTGCGCGGCGGCCCGGCGGGGGATCTGTACATATTCCTGTCGATCGCCCCGCATTCCTTCTTCCAGCGCGACGGGGCGGACCTGTTCGCCCGCGTGCCGATCCCGATGATCAAGGCGGCGCTCGGCGGCGAGGTCACCGTGCCGACGATCGACGGCTCCGACGCGCGCGTGCCGATCCCGGCGGGCACGCAGACGGGCAAGCAATTCCGTTTGCGCGGCAAGGGCATGCCGGTGCTCCGCTCGCGCGACGTGGGCGACCTCCACATCCAGGTCGTCATCGAGACGCCACAGAATCTCACGAAAAGGCAGCGGGAGCTCCTCCAGGAGTTCGAGGCGGAATGCTCGCGGGACACGCATCCGGAAAGCCACGGCTTCCTGAACAGGGTGCGCGAGTTCTTCGGCGGAACCGGACGGGCTTGACGTGCGTCGGTACGGTTGCTCTATACGGCTCGCCCGCGCGTCCGGGCCGCCGCCAGGAAAGGAATCAGGCGTGCTGCCAAGCTCCCATCGGCAAACGCAGAAGAAGGTTCCGGTCGATCTCGACGACGAGGCCCGGTTCCTGCGCTCCTGGATCGAGCGACCCCTCGTCACCGGCGCCGTCACGCCCTCGGGCAAGCTGCTCGCGCGCACCATGGCGGCCTACGTCGACGCCCGCGAGTCCGGGCCTGTGATCGAGCTCGGGCCCGGCACGGGCCCGGTGACCGACGCGCTGGTGCGCCGCGGCATCGAGCAGGAGCGGCTCGTGCTCGTCGAGTTCAACCCGGATTTCTGCCGCCTGCTGCGCCACCGCTTCCCGCGCGCGACGGTGATCCAGGGCGACGCCTACGACATCCGCACCACCGTGAGCGAGCTGCTCGCCGAGCCCGCGGTGGCGACGATCTCCTCGCTGCCGCTGTTCACCAAGCCGGTGGAGCAGCGCCTCGCCCTCCTGCGCGCCGCCCACGACCTGTCGCGCCCCGGCGCGCCCTTCGTGCAGTTCACCTACGCCGTGGTGCCGCCGATCCCCAAGCACCCGAGCGAGTACACCGCGACCCCGTCCCAGCGCATCTGGCTGAACCTGCCCCCGGCCCGGGTCTGGGTGTATCGCCGGCCGGAGGCGTGAGGGAGACGGGCCGAAGGCGCGCTTCGCGCCAAGCCTTAACTGCACGCGTCGAGCAACGGGACCCCGCCCCTGATCCGCTTGCGCGGATCGTCCCCGCCCCGATGGAGCGGGAGCGCGCTCCTCCCCCATCGGGGGAGGTGGATCGGCGCCGAAGGCGACGAGACGGAGGGGGTGCGCCGAAGGCGCGCTTCGGCGAAGCCGAAACTGCACGCGTCGAGCCGCGGAACCCCGACCCTGATCCGCTGCGCGGATCGTCCCCGCCCCGAGGGGGCGGGAGCGCGCTCCTCCCCCCTCGGGGGAGGTGGATCGGCGCCGAAGGCGACCAGACGGAGGGGGTGCGCCGCAAGGCGCGCTTCGGCGGAGCCGAGACATGCGCTCACGCGACCGAGCGCGCCACCCGCCGCGCCGCCTCGATCTGCCGGCGCTGGTCGGCGAACTGGCCGAGCGCGACGGCGCCTTCCATCAGGAGCACGAGCGGCTCGGCCGCCGATCGCGCGTCGCGCACGCCGGCGCGCGCGAGCGCGGCCTCGACGAGGCCGCGGACGCGGGTCTTGTGGTCGCGCGCGAGCCGCAGGACGTCCGGGTGGCCGCGACCGTATTCGGATGCCGCCGTCTGGAACAGGCAGCCGCGCGCGCCGTGCGTCGCGTGCCAATCGGCCAGCGCAGCGAAGAGCCCGTCCGCGATCGCATCCCGTCCGTGCGCGTCCGCGAGGCCGCGTGCGATCGCGTCCTCGAACAGCGCCGCTCGGCGGGCGAGGACCGCGAGCACGACCGCGTGCTTGCTGCGGAAGTGCTTGTAGAAGGTCCCGCGCGACAGCCCGGAGGCCGCCAGCAGATCCTCGACACTGACGCCGACGAAGCCACGGCGATAGAACACGTCGTCGGCCGTCTCGACGATGAGGCCCCTGCTTTCGCTCATTCGATACCTGAAACCTCCTGCAGCTTCTGGCACAAGCTGAACCTCGAGCGCAGATTCGACTCGCTTCGCCAGATCTATTATACAAGCTTGTATACTCGGAAGCGAGGCCGCGATGCGCCGCCCTCCCCCGCTGTTCTGGACCGCCGCCGCCGGGCTCGCGCTCGTGGGCGTCTCGTTCGGGATCGCCCGCTACGGCTACGGGCTGTTCCTGCCGCGGATGGCCGAGACGTTCGGGATGGACGCGCCGATGCAGGGGCTCGTGGCGAGCGGCTCCTACGCGTCCTACGTCCTCGCAACGATCGGGGCGGCCTGGGCGTCCGGCCGAGTCGGGCCGCGCCTGCCGATCGTGCTCGGCGTCGCCGCCGCCTCCGGAGGCGCGGCGATCGTGGCTCTGGCGGACGGGCTCGCCGTGCTCGCCGTCGGTGTCGCGCTGGCGGGTGCAAGCCCGGGGCTCGTCTTTCCCGCGCTGTCGGACTGGGTCTCGGTCGCGGCGCGCGAGGACGCCCGAAACCGGCTCTTCGCGGTGATGAACTCGGGCACCGGCGCCGGCGTGATCCTGGCCGCGCCCTTCGCGCTCGTGCCCGCCGAGCTGTGGCAGCACGCGTGGGCCGCCTTCGCGCTCGCCTCCGTGCTGCTCGGCGCGGGCGCGATCGCGCTCGCTCCGCCCCGCCCGCCGCACCGGGCACCCGGCGGGGCGGAGCGCGCGCCCGCCTTCCGCGCGGCCGATCTCGTCGTGCCCGCGGCGCTCCCGCTCTATGCGAGCGCGCTCGTCGCCGGGCTGACGACCGCCGTGTACTGGACCTTCTCCATCGCGACGATCTTCGAGGCGGGCGGGTCGCTCGGCGCGCTCGCGCGGCCGGAGATCGCCTTCTGGGCGCTCACCGGCGTGTCGGGCTTCGTCGGCGCGCTCACCGGGGACGCCGTGAACCGGCGCGGGCTGCCGCTCGTCACCCGCGGCACGCTCGCGGCGATCGCGGCCGCCTGCCTGCTGATCGGCCTCGCGCCGGCCTCGGGCGCGGCGATCGTCGTCTCGGGGGCTCTATTCGGGGCGGCCTTCATCTTCGCGACGGGGCTCCTGGGCGTCTGGAGCCTGCGCGTGTTCCGTGCGCGACCGTCCGCCGGCTTCGGCGCGACGTTCCTGATCTTCACCTTCGGCGCGATGATCGGGCCGCTCGTCGGCGGCGCGCTCTCGCCGTCGCTCGGGCGCGAGGGCGTCTTCCTTCTCGCGGCGGCGGCGACGCTGATGCCCTGCGTCCTCCCCGCGCGGGCGTTCGCTCGAGCACCGCCGGTCGCGCCGGGAAGCGCGATCGGCGGCGCCAGCGAGGTGGCCTGCGTCGAGAGCCCTTCGGCCCTGCCGCAGCCGCCGGGCGCAACACCGTCGACACCCGCGAGAGCGCGCGCAGCCTCGGGGCGGAGCCCAGGATAGCCGCGGTCGGCGTCGTCGTCGTCCGCGAAGCCGGTCGCGCCTGTGCCTCAGGACCGGAGGCGGGTCGCGAGCACCTTGTCGATGCGCCGCCCGTCGAGATCGACCACCTCGAAACGCCAGCCGTGCGCCTCGATCGCCTCGCCCGTCGCGGGCAGACGCTCGAAGGCGGTCAGCACGAGGCCGGCCACGGTCTCGTAGTCGCGGTCGGCGGGCAGGGCGAGCCCCAGCTGCTCCGCCATCTCGTCGGCGTGCATCGCGCCGGCGACGAGCCAGCTCCCGTCCGGGCGCCGCACCGCCTCCGCCTCGGCCGCACCGGGGACGTCGGACCGGAACGCGCCGGCGATGGCGTCGAGCACGTCTCCCGGCGTGACGATCCCCTCAAAGTGGCCGTACTCGTCGTGGACGAGCGCCATCGGCACCTCGGCCCGCCTCAGGACGGCGAGCGCGGCGAGCGCGTCCACCGTGTCGGGGATCACCGGCGCCGGCCGGACGACGGCCCGCAGGTCGAGGGCCTCGCCACGCAGCAGCGGCGCGAGCAGCTCGCGCACCTGCACGACGCCGATCACGTTGTCCGCCCCGCCGTCCGCGACGGGAAGACGGGAATGCGTCGTCGTCAGCAGCGTCGTGCGGATCTCCTCCTGCCGACCGGCGAGATCGATCCAGTCGACCTCCGTGCGGGGCTTCATCACGCCGCGAACGGCACGGTCGGCGAGGCGCATCACGCCGGCGATCATCCGGCGCTCGTCCGTCTCGATCACGCCGGCCGTCTCCGCCTCGGCCATCAGCGAGCGGATGTCCTGGTCGGTGATCGAGACCTCCGCCTCCGTCCCGATGCCGGCTGCGCGGAAGATCAGCTTCGTGGAGGCGTCCAGCAGCCAGACCACCGGCGCGGCGGCGCGCGAGACCGCGTTCATCGCCGGCGCGACGGCGCAGGCGATGCCCTCCGCATTCCGCAATGCGAGGTTCTTCGGCACGAGTTCCCCGACGATCACGGACAGGTAGGTGATCGCGCCGAGGACGACGACGTAGGCGAGCGGCTCGGAAACCGATACCGGCACCCCGTAGCGCTCGAGCACGGCGTCGAGGCGCTGGCCCAGCACCGCGCCGGAGAACGCTCCGGCGAGGATGCCCACGAGCGTGATGCCGATCTGCACGGTGGACAGGAATCGTCCCGGGTCCTCGGCGAGGGCGAGGGCCGTGGCGGCGCCCCGTTTCCCCTGTTCCGCGAGTGCACGCAGACGCGCCCGGCGGGCCGACACGACGGCGAGCTCCGACAGGGCGAACAGGCCGTTCAGCCCGATCAGGGCCGCGGCGATGACGATCTCGATCAACGTTGCGAGGGGCGCACCCTGCGGTGCCGCACCCTTCCTCTCCTGTGACGCCCCATCACATAGTCGGTGCGGGCCCCGCCGTCAAAGCGCCGCGCCACGGCGGACCTCAGCGTCCCTCGATCCCCCAGAGCGAGCGCAACGCGATCGCGTCCCCGATCGTCAGCCCCGCCGCCGTGAGCGCCCTCGCCTGGGCGGCTACCACGGCCGCGTTGTCGGCGGCGGGCGAGCCGTCCGGGAGCGCGAGGTTGTTCTCGAAGCCGCAGCGGACGTGGCCGCCGAGAAGCCCGGCCAGAACACCGCAGCCGGCCTCGCGCGGACCGAAGGCGCAGACCATGAAGTCGCGATAGATGTCCGCGCAGCTCTCGATCATCGGCACGAAATCGGCCGGACGCGCGGGGGTCGGCGGGTCGTAGCGCCCGCCGACGAACAGGACGGAGACCTGCCGCGCGTCGATCACCCGGGCATGCGCCCAGCGGGCGAGCCGGTCGGCGTCGGTGCGGTCGTAGGCGATGATCTGCGGCGCGATGCGCTCGGCCTCGCAGAAGGCGAGCAGATCCGACAGGCGCTTGGCGTCGGACTCGGCAGGCGCGATCTCGCGCAGCGCCATCGACACCGCCTCCGGTTTCACCGCCTTGACGACGGCGACCTGCTCGTCGGGCGCGTAGCGGCCGATCGACTCGGTCGTGATCTGCACCACCATCCGCGGCCCGGCGGCGTCGCGCACGGCGGCGATCGCCTCGCGGTAGAGGCCGGCGTCGAGACTGTGGCGGCCCTCGCGATCGCGCACGTGCAGGTGGATCATGGCTGCCCCTGCGCTCTGCGCCGCGCGGGCGACGGCGGCGCACTCCCCCGCGGTGAGCGGCAGGGCGGGATGGTCCGCCTTCGACCGCCGGCCCCCGTTCGGCGCCACCGCGATGAAGGTGGGCGCATAGAGCGCGCCGCGTCGTTCGTTGTCGCTCATCGAGCTTCCCGCATCCGTGTTTTTCCGAAGTATGCGCGAAGCCGCGCCATCACGGAAGGGTGTAGGTTACAGAAAGGCGCGTTCGTCGGCCTCCGTTGCCGGCATCGTCAGGAACTGCGCCTTTGCGCCGCGTCCGGATGCAGCGCCCGGAGCGTCGCGAGCCAGCTCGGCGGCAGGCCGGCGGCCTCTGCCGCGGCGACCACCGATTCGAGGTAGCCCGGCTGCGGCGTGCCGCCCTCGCTCGCGCGCCCCACATAGACGATGGCGCGGCGCGCGCCCTTCTCGGTGAGCACCGGCTGGACCAGCTTCGCGTAGAGCCCGGTGTGGAGGCTCTCGTAGCGGTCGAGCGCGGGGACGTCACGCAGCGCGAGGTCCCACAGCACGCCCCAGACGGCGCCCTGCGGCGCGCGCACGACGCTCGCCCAGCCCTCGCGCATGACGACGATGCGATGGCGCATGAGCCGGGCCGGGCCGACCGGCCGCGAGGCCGGGCAGCGCACGGCCATCTGCGCGCGGTCCATGTTGGATCCGTAGGCGAAGTAGAGCGGCATCGCGGCGGGCGCGTCAGGCGAACTCGAGGATGACGGCGTCGACGGCGAGGCTGTCGCCCTCCTTCGCGTGAACCGCCTTCACCGTTCCGTCGCGCTCGGCACGCAGGACGTTCTCCATCTTCATGGCCTCGACGATCGCGAGCGGCTCGCCCGCCTTCACCTCCTGGCCGACGGCGGCCATCAGCGCCTTGACGAGGCCCGGCATCGGGCAGAGCAGCTGCTTGGAGGTATCGGCGGCCTTCTTCTCCGGCATCAGCTCGACGAAGCGCGCCTCCGCCGCCGTGAAGGCCTTCGCCTTGGCCGAGGCGCCCTGGTGCTGCAGGAAGACGCCGTTGACGATCGGGCGCACCTGCACCGCGATGGCCACGTCGGCGACGCTGCCCTCCCAGACCGGGCTGCCGGGCCGCCAGTCGCTCGCCACCGGCACGGTGCTGCCGTCGGAGAAGCCGATCAGCACGACGCCGTCGGGGCGCTCGTCCACCGTGACGTCGAAGCGCTGCTTCTCCAGCATCACCACGCGCTCGCGCGAGACGTGGAGCGCGCGCCCGAGCATCTGGCCGGAGATCGTGCGCTTGCGCTTGGCCTCGAGGTAGTCGATCCAGGCCGCCACCGCGGCCATGCGGGTCGCGACCACGCCCACCGGCTCGGGCGCCTGGAAGCCCTCCGGGAACTCCTCGGCGATGAAGGCCGTCGAGAGCGCCCCCTCGCGCCAGCGCGGGTTCTGCATGATCGCGGTGAGGAAGGGGATGTTGTGGCGGATGCCGTCGATGGCGAACGCGTCGAGGGCGCGCGACTGCGCGTCGATCGCCGCCTCGCGGGTCGGCGCATGGGTGACGAGCTTGGCGATCATCGGATCGTAGTAGATCGAGATCTCGCCGCCCTCCTCGACGCCGGTGTCGTTGCGCACGCTGATCCCGTCGATCGCGCCCTCCGCCGGCGGGCGGTAGATCGTCAGCCGCCCCGTCGAGGGCAGGAAGTTGCGGGTGGGATCCTCGGCGTAGATGCGGCTCTCGATCGACCAGCCCTTCAGCTGGATGTCGTCCTGAGCAAAGCGGAGCCGCTCCCCGGCGGCGACACGGATCATCTCCTCGACGAGGTCGATGCCGGTGATCATCTCGGTGACCGGGTGCTCGACCTGGAGACGGGTGTTCATCTCGAGAAAGTAGAACGACTTGTCCTGCCCGGCGACGAACTCGACCGTGCCGGCGCTGTCGTAGCCCACCGCCTTCGCCAGCGCGACGGCCTGCTCGCCCATCTTGCGGCGGGTCTGCGGGTCGAGCAGCGGCGAGGGCGCCTCCTCGACGACCTTCTGGTTGCGGCGCTGGATCGAGCATTCGCGCTCGGAGACCCAGATGCAGTTGCCGTGCTTGTCGCCGAGCACCTGGATCTCGATGTGGCGCGGCTGGGTGATGAACTTCTCGACGAAGACCCGGTCGTCGCCGAAGGAGCTCGCCGCCTCCGACTTCGCCCGCGCGAAGCCCTCCGCCACCTCGTCCTTCGAGTGGGCGATGCGCATGCCCTTGCCGCCGCCCCCGGCGGAGGCCTTGAGCATCACGGGAAAGCCGATCTCCTCGGCGATGGCGACGGCGTGCTCGGGACTCTCGATCACGCCGAGGAAGCCCGGCACGGTGGAGACCTTCGCGGCGGCGGCCGCCTTCTTCGATTCGATCTTGTCGCCCATGGCGGCGATGGCGCCGGGGTTGGGACCGATGAAGACGATCCCGGCATCCGCCAGCGCCTTGGGGAAGGCCTCGCGCTCGGACAGGAAGCCGTAGCCGGGGTGCACCGCCTGCGCGCCCGTCCGCCGGCAGGCCTCGACGATCTTCTCGATGACGAGATAGCTCTCGGAGGCCGCAGCCGGGCCGATGTGCACCGCCTCGTCGGCCATGTCGACGTGCACCGCATCGCGATCGGCGTCGGAGAAGACGGCGACCGTCGCGATGCCCATCTTCCGCGCGGTCTTGATCACGCGGCAGGCGATCTCGCCGCGATTGGCGATGAGGATCTTGTCGAACATGAACGCGGGCCTCGCTGGTCGGCGTTGAGACGCCTCAGCTTCTAGCGACCCACGGCGGGTCTCGTCCACGCCTCTTTCGACTGAGAGGGCGAGCCGGACCTCGTCCGCGCCCTGCGGTCAGGCCACCCGCTCGGCCTTGCGGGCGGCGTCCTCGAGCCGCTTGGGCGCTTCCGGCGCGTCGAGAACGTCGCGCATGCGCATGACGCCGCCGCGCATGACGAAGACGAGCAGCGTCTCGTCGACCTTGTGCGCCTCGCGCACCATCTGCGCGACGGCGCGCCGGGCGTTCTCGCTGGGGCCGCCGCAGGCGTTCACGGAGGTGACGAGCCAGCGGGCGAGCCCGGGGTCGACGACGCCGGTGGGGCGCGCGCCCCACACGGCGAAGTCGACGAGAAGGGATGCGAACAGCTCCGACCAGGCCTGCGCGGCCGCCTCGTCCGCACGCTTCACCGTGCGGTCGAGCGCGATGAGGACGTCCGCCTCCTCCCGCGTCGAGACGCCGACATCGAGCGCGATGGCGCGCAGGCGCGCCACGTCCCCGGAAGTCATCGTTCGGCTTTCGCAGACATTATCGGCGAATTCGCGCAAAGCTTGATCGATCATGTTCGACGCCTCCCCGGTCTTGCTTGTCGCGACCGGTGTGTTGGTTCGTACGAGGACTGTGATCGACGTCGCTTGGAGGAGTCTTAATCCGAAAGCGTCAACACGCGTTCAGGTTAAGCGCCCGTGCCCGGGCATGGTTTCGCGATGCTTGCCGCGCTCGCGCCCCATCGGGGCGGGGACGATCCGCGAAGCGGATCAGGGGCGGGGTCCCCCGGCTCGACGCGTGCCGATTTCGGCTCCGCCGAAGCGCGCCTGCGGCGCACCCCCTCCGTCTCGTCGGCTTCGCCGCCGATCCACCTCCCCCGACGGGGGAGGAGCGCCCCTCACGCACCCGCGTCGGGCGGCGCGTCGGAGCCTTCGGCGTAGTCGACGCCGACGAAGTAGAGGCCGTGCGGCGGCGCCAGGGCGCCGCAGCGGGTGCGGTCGCGGGCCACGAGCGCGGCCTCGACGTCAGCCACCGACCAGCGGCCGATGCCCGCGAGCGCGATCGTGCCGACCATCGAGCGGACCTGGTTGTGCAGGAAGGAGCGCGATGCGGCGTGCACCCGCACCTCCTCGCCGACGCGCTCCACCGCCAGCCGCTCGAGCGTCTTCATCGGGCTCTTCGCCTGGCACTGGCTGGCGCGGAAGGTGGTGAAGTCGTGATGCCCGACGAGCAGGTCCGCCGCCGCCTGCATCGCGGCGACGTCGATCGCCTGGCGCACGTGCCAGACGCGGGTGCGGTCGAAGGTCGGCGGGGCCATGCGGTTGAGGATGCGATACGTATAGTGCCGCCGCACGGCGGACAGCCGGGCGTGGAACGTCTCGGTCACGGGTGCGGCCGAGACCACCGCGACGAGGTCGTCGCGCATGTGCGCGTTCGCCGCGTCGCGGATCGTGTCGATGCGGAAGGCCCGCTCGAGGTCGACGTGGACGACCTGGTGGGTGGCGTGGACGCCGGTGTCGGTGCGCCCGGCGCAATGGAGCCGCACGGGATGCCCGCAGAAGCCGGCGATGGCGCGCTCGACCACGTCCTGCACGGAGCGGGCGTTCTCCTGGTACTGCCAGCCCGAGTAGGGCGTGCCGTCGTACTCGACGACGAGCTTGTACCGGGGCATCCTCAGGCGCCGCCGAGGCGTGCGCCGGGCGCGAGCCGCGCGCCGCGCAGCCAGTCGACCGCCGCCATCGCCGCCTTGCCCTGGCGCTGGACCGTCACGAGCCGCACCGCGCCCTCGGCGCAGGCCACGACGCCGTCCGCGCTGAGCAGCGTGCCCGGAGCGCCGTCGCCGCCCTCGTCGCCCTGCGCGACCTGCGTCGCCAGGACCTTGATGCGCTCCGGCCCGCGGCCGAGATCGGCGGTGAAGAAGGCGCCGGGAAAGGGCGAGAGGCCGCGCACCTGGTCGTGCACCCGCCGCGCCGGCAGCGTCCAGGCGATCTCGGCGTCGCCGTTGGTGATCTTGGCGGCGTAGGTGACGCCCGCGTCGGGCTGGGGCGTGAAGGCGAGCGAGCCGCGCGAGAGGGCGGCGAGCGCGCGCGCCATCAGGTCCGCGCCGAGCACCGACAGCCGATCGTGCAGCTCGCCGGCGGTCGTGTCGGGGCCGATCGCGACCTTCTCGACCATCGCCACGGGCCCGGTGTCGAGCCCGGCCTCCATGCGCATCACGGCGACGCCGGTCTCGGCGTCCCCCGCCATGATCGCGCGCTGGATGGGCGCCGCGCCGCGCCAGCGCGGCAGGAGCGAGGCGTGCAGGTTGAGGCAGCCGATGTCGGGCGCGTCGAGGATCGCCTGCGGCAGGATCATGCCGTAGGCGACGACCACCGCCACGTCCGCCCCGTGGGAGCGGAACACCTCGGCCGCCTCCTCGGTGCGCAGCGACTTCGGCGTGAAGACCGGGATGCCGAAACCGTCGGCCATCCTGTGCACCGGCGAGGGGCGCTCGGCCATGCCCCGCCCGGCCGGCGCCGGCGCGCGGGTGTAGCAGGCGACGACCTCGTGGCCCTGCCCGACGATCTCGGAGAGTGTCGGCACCGCGAAATCGGGCGTGCCCATGAAGACGACGCGCAAGCTCATCGCGTCAGGCCGTCTCGGCTTCGCGCTTGGCCGCCTTGGCGAACCTCTTCACCACGCGGTCGCGCTTGAGCCGCGAGAGATAGTCGATGAACAGCCGGCCGTCGAGGTGGTCGACCTCGTGCTGGATGCAGGTGGCGAGCAGCCCGTCCGCCTCGCGCTCGACCGTGGCGCCGTCGAGATCCGTCCAGCGCACGCGGATGCGCGCGGGCCGCTCGACCTCCTCGACATAGTCGGGGATCGACAGGCAGCCCTCCTCGTAGAGCCGGGTCTCCTCCGAGCGCCAGAGGATCTCCGGGTTGACGAGGACCTGCGGGTCCGCCTCGTACTTCGGCACCTCCTCCCCGTCCTCGTCGAGCTCGGTCTCGCCCTCGACCTCGCGTCCGAGATCGATCACGACGATGCGCTTGGGGATGCCGATCTGGATCGCCGCGAGGCCGATGCCGCGGGCGGCGTACATCGCCTCGAGCATCTCCTCGGCGAGCGCCTTCACGGCACCGTCGATGGCGCCGACGGGCTCGGAGGCGAGGCGCAGGCGCGGGTCGGGAAGCTTGACGATCTTGCTCACGGCGATGAACTCGTGGGGAAGCGGGATATCGTCGAGATAAGGGGCGGCGCCGCGCGGGTCAACGGCGCCGCGGCGCCGGCGTGGGCTCGCCGTCACTCCCAGCGGCGGGCGGCATCGATCGCGCTGGCGACCCGACTCGCCAGCGCACGGGGAACGTCGTGCTCGTCCGCGAGCCGCGGCCACTGCGCCAGCGCCGCGTCGACCGCATCGACGACCGCGTCGCGGCGACGCGGCTTCAGCCCCGCGGCCTGCGCCAGGCGCGCGAAGGCCGCGCGCCCCGGCCGACGCCCCTCCCCCGCGATCGCCGTCGAGTGCTCGCCTCCGGGCCCGGCCGAGAAGGTCACGTCGTAAGCGGGCGCGAGGCGCCACGTCCCCGCGGCGTCCATGAGGAAGGCGTGATTGCGCACGTGATCGTCGCGGTTGAAGGCGCGTGCGTTGAACACGGCCCGTCGGAAGACCTCCTCCACGTCCTCCGCGCTGCGGGTCACGACCCTGGCGAGCTTGACGATGGCGAGATAGTCGATCGAGCCGTGCACCATCCCGGTGTCGAGCAGGCCGGCGACGGTCGCCGTGTGGAGCCGCCGGTCGCCCACGCGATCGAACCGGTCCGTGGCGAGGAAGCACTCGCGGGCGCCGGCGAGCGGCAGCATCGGCGTCGTGCGGATGCCGGCCGCCCGCATCGCGGCGCCATAGGCGATCTCCCCTTCGACCGAGCCCTTCGGATCGCTCGAGCCGCGCCCCTTGACCAGCACGGCACGCCAGCCGCCCCCGGGCGCACCGCGATGATCCCGCTGCCGCGTATTGCCCTCGTCGATCAGCGCGACGAGCTTGGGCCGCGCACCCTGGCTGCCGCCGGCGAGCGTGCGCAGGCGCGCGAGCTCGTCGACCGCCGCGGCGTCCTCCACGCGGGGAATGACATCCTCGAACCAGGCGAGATCGACCGCGTCGTCGGGCGCGGTGGCGAGCTCCGGCTGGTAGGTCAGCGCGCCCATGCCGTGGCGGCCGACATAGGCGAGGCGCGCCAGGTCGCCGAGCTCGGCGGGATCGACGCCGCGCTCGGCCATCTCGCGGTCGAGCAGCAGGCGTCCCCAGCCGTCGGGCAGGCTGTCCTCGAACAGTCCGGGGAGCGTCGCCCCCCGTCCGGCGTCGGGCCGCAGCAGCTCGCGATAGCGTCCCGCCCGCAGCGGCGACACCGGCAGCGGTGCCGCGGCGAAGGCCTCGTCCCACTCGAAGGCGATCGCGCGCCGGGCCGGATCGCGTCCGAGCCGTCCCATGCGCCGCGGTGGCGTCCCGCCGCCGAAGTCCAGGTGGACGGCGAGGCGCTCGTTCACGACGAGCGCCGCCGTCCGGCGCGGCTGCGTCTCGGTGCCGGGGGCGCGAGGTCGTCGAGCGAGGTGGGCTCGGGCGGCGGGAACAGGGCGGCGAACGCGTCGAGCGCGTCGAGCGCCTCGGCAACCGCGAGCACGGTGGCGAAGCTCGCCGCCTCGCCTGCCTCGAAGCGCCGCAGGGTGGCGATCGGGACGCCGCTGCGGGCGCTCAGCGCGTCCTGGGTGAGGTCGAGCGCGAGCCGCCGCGCGCGGGCCGCAGCGGCGACCTTCGCCTGCATCTCCGGTGCGGTGACGAGCGCGTCCAGATTGATCACGAGTGATCTCTTCAGGCCGATAACGGAGCTTAAGATATCACGGCTGATATATCCGCGCAATGTCACCGCGCCGCCCGCCACACGCGCGACGAGCAACTTCCCAGCGGGGAGGTCGGCGGCATGCTCAGGCGCGCTTGGCCTCGATCGCGTCCCACACGTCCACCGCCACGTCCGGCCCGCCGAGCGCCTTCACGGCGCGCACGCCGGTGGGCGAGGTGACGTTGATCTCGGTGAGGAGCCCGTCGATGACGTCGATGCCCACCAGGATCAGGCCCATGCGCTTCAGGTGCGGGCGGAGCGCCTCGCAGATCTCGCGCTCCTTGTCGGTGAGAGAGGTCGCCACCGCCCCTCCCCCGCGCACCATGTTGGAGCGGATGTCGCCCGCCGCCGGCACGCGGTTGATGGCGCCGCGCGCCTCGCCGTCGACGAGGAGGATGCGCTTGTCGCCCTCGGTGATGCGGGGCAGGAACTTCTGGATCACCCAGGGCTCGCGGAAGGTCACCGAGAACAGGTCGAACAGCGAGCCGAAGTTCGGGTCGTCGGGCATCAGCCGCACGACCGCCGCGCCGCCGTGGCCGTGCAGCGGCTTCATCACCACCGCGCCGTGCTCGCGGCGGAAGTCCTGGATCTCCTCCTTGTCGCGGGAGATCAGGGTGGGCGGCATCAGGTGCGGGAACTCGGTGACGAAGATCTTCTCCGGCGCGTTGCGCACGTGCATGGGATCGTTGACGACGAGCACCTTCGGGTGGACGCGCTCGAGCAGGTGCGAGGCGGTGATGTAGGCGAGGTCGAAAGGCGGGTCCTGGCGCATCAGGACGACGTCGACCTCCTCCTCCACCGCGATGCGCCGGGGCTCGCCGAGCGTGGCGTGCGCCCCCTCGACGTCCTGCACCGAGACATCCCGCACCCGCGCCACGACGCGCCCGTCGCGCATCGAGAGCCTCTCGGGCGTCCAGTAGACCAGCGCGTGCCCGCGCCGCTGCGCCTCGAGCATGAGGGCGAAGGTCGTGTCGCCCGCGATGCGGATGTGCTCGATCGGGTCCATCTGGACGGCGACGGTGAGGGGCATGGGGGTTCGTCCTCGTGTTCGACGGCGCGGACCATAGCGAGGCGGGCGGCGGACGGGAAGCGCGCCGGGCGCGGAGCGGACCCGGAACGGACGCGCTCCGCGGAGAGTTGACGATCGGGGTTCACGGCTTGGGCGCGACGTCCATCCCTGCTATCCTCCCGCTCACAACGCGCGCGGCCGGCGGGGGCGAGGAACGCGCCGAGAACGAGGCGTCCGACCATGAGAAACCTCCTCCTCACCCTCCTCGCGGCGGCGACGCTCGCGCTCGCCTCCTTCGGGGCGACCGCACCCGCCGCGGCCGAAGAGCCCAGCCCCTTCCAGACTCGCCCGTACGACGGCGGCCACCCCGGCATCTCCTTCCACCTCGATGCCTATCGCGGGCCGGTGTACTACGACCGCCGGCGGTACTACGACGGCTACGTCTACGAGCGTCGGCCGATCCGCCCGCGCACGGTGTACCGCTACCGCTACCCGCGCGACACGTACCCGCCGGTCTACCGGCGTGATCCCGGCGCGGCGGTGGCGGCCGGAATCATCGGGCTCGCGACCGGAGCGATCCTCGGCCAGGCGCTCGCCGCGCCGCCCCCCGCCGTGCGGGCGCCGCGGGTGCGCTACGACGCGGACGCGATCGCCTATTGCGCGCGCAAGTACCGCTCCTTCGATCCCAACTCGTTCACCTTCCTCGGGTACGACGGGCGCCGGCATTATTGCCGCATCCCCTGATGGGATCACGAAGATTGACGAGTGCCATCAGCACTCGTCATCGGTCCTGGGCGCTTTTCCGAATTGACGCGGACGGCCCGGCGGGGTTCGATCGGGACAGCATCACTGACCGATCCCGCACGCAAGCATGATTCTGGAGGCGGCCTTGGCGACGTTCTCGCGCACCTGGACCTGGTTCGAAGGCGACTGGCACGAGGGCAATCCCGGCATCATGGGGCCGCGCAGCCACGCCTCGTGGCTCGCCTCGATGGTCTTCGACGGCGCGCGCGTCTTCGAGGGCGTCGCTCCCGATCTCGGGCGCCACGCGGCGCGGGTGAACGAGTCGGCGCGCAAGATCGGGCTCAACCCCACGATGAGCACGGAGGCGATCGTCGGGCTCACGCACGAGGGCGTGAAGCGCTTCGACGGCAACGTCGCGCTCTACGTCAAGCCGATGTACTGGGGCCATGGCGAGGGCGCCTCGACGATCCTGCCGGACCCGGACGACATCGGCTTCTGCCTGTGCCTGTTCGAGGCGCCGCTGCCGCCCGCCGGCAAGGGCGCACGCGTCACCAGGAGCCGCTTCCGCCGCCCGTCGCTGGAGACGATGCCCACCGACGCCAAGGCCGGCTGCCTCTACCCCAACAACGCCCGCGCCCTGCGCGAGGCGCTCGACCGCGGCTTCGACAACGCGCTCGTGCTCGACATGCTCGGCAACGTCGCCGAGACCGCGACGTCGAACATCTTCATGGTGCGCGGCGGCGAGGTCCTCACCCCGGTCCCGAACGGCACCTTCCTCAACGGGATCACCCGCCAGCGCGCCATCGACCTGCTCGGCCACACCGGCGCCACGGTGCGCGAATGCGCGCTGACCTACGAGGACTTCCTCGGCGCCGACGAGATCTTCATGTCGGGCAACTACGCGAAGATCACGCCCGTGGTGAAGATCGACGACCGTGAGCTCCAGCCCGGCCCCGTCGCCCGGCGCGCCCGCGAGCTCTACTGGGAGTTCGCCCACGACACCGCCGAAGCGGCCTGATCCACACGCATCGCGACCGGTTTCACGGCGCTCCGGGGAGGCCCGGGGCGCCGTTCGCACGCATAGGGGCGGCAGGGTTCGCCCGGCTTTGTTGCTTCGTATTTGATTGCCCCCGAGGAACGCCCCGTTTCCGCCGCACTTGGTTCTGTGTTCGATCTGTTTCACGGAGCCGAAGCCATGCGTCGCAGTATCCCACTCCTCGCTTTCGCCTTCACGGCCCTCGCGCCGCTTCCCGCTTCGGCGCAGGAGACGCCGGACCTGTGCATGGGCTACATCGAGGGCGGGCGCTATTCCAGCTGCCGGCTCGTGCTGCGGCCGAGCGGGGAGCCGCGCTGCCTGTGCCGGCTCGTGCCGCTCCAGGACGTGCTCACCACCGGCTCGATCCGGCGCGCCCCGGTCCCGGAGGCCGGCACGTTCCGCGACAGCATCTACGACCAGACCGAGGATGCCGCGCCCGGCGGCGGCTTCGCCGGCGGCAACATCGGCGGCGGGCCCGGCACGGGTAACGGCAGCGGCAGCGGCAGCGGCAGCGGCGGCGGCGGCGGCAACGGCGGCGGCGGCAACGGCGGCGG
>NZ_AUBC01000031.1 GCF_000429045.1 Salinarimonas rosea DSM 21201 | reverse complement strand
ATCCGCTATGCCCTCGCACGCTGGGACGGCCTCTCCCGCTTCCTCGATGACGGGCGCGTCGAGCTCGACTCCAACGTCGTTGAGCGCGCGATCAGGCCCCTCGCCCTCACCAGGAAGAACGCGCTCTTCGCCGGCTCCGACGGCGGCGGCGAGCACTGGGCCGTCGTCGCCTCGCTCGTCGAAACCTGCAAGCTGAACGATGTCGACCCCTACGCCTACCTCGCCGACGTCATCACCCGCATCGTCAACGGCCATCCCAACTCCGCGCTGGATGAGCTGCTGCCGTGGGCCTACGCCCGCCGCACCCTTGCAGACGCGGCCTGAGAACACCGCTTACGCACGATCCGGCACGGCAGCACGAGCGTGAGCCGCTCGCCGCGGCGGCGATCGACATGGAAGGGGGAATAGGCCTCATCGAGCCGCATGGTCGCGCCCTCGTCGCGGGCGCGGCCGGTCCGCACCCTGCCGAGCGAGGCTGCGCGCCGGCGCTTGCGCGCGGCTTGCGCTCCGGTCGGGTTGCGAGGCTCGGGGCCGGCTCAGGATGCCGAGGCGCTCTCCCGGCCGCCGACGACGACGATGTGCAGCCGCCGCGGGCCGTGGGCGCCGAGGAACATGGTCTGCTCGATGTCGGCGGAGCGGGAGGGGCCGGTGACCCAGTTCACGGTGCGCGGCATCACGCCCTTGCCGAAGCGCTCCCGCAGGCGGGCCCAGGCGCTCTCGTAGTCGCCCGTGACGGTCGACGCGTCGACGACGATGATGTGGTTGTCCGGCAGGAAGTTGAGCGTCGACGGGTTCCCGGGCCCCGACACGAGCACGCAGGTGCCGGTCTCGGCGACGCCGGCCTCGGCGTGGCTCACCGCGTTGAGGTCCGAGCCGTCGCTCGGGCCCTCGTCGACCGCGAGCGGCGTCTCGCTCCAGGGCATCGCCGCGAGCCGCGGGTCGGCGCCCATGCGCAGCGTGGCGGCGAGATTGTGGGCGCGCAGCCAGCCGGCGATCGCCGCGGGAACGGCGTCCGGCGTATCGACCTCGCTCACGGTCGCGAGCGCCGCCTCGGCCTGCGCGACGAACAGCTCGATGCGCGCGCGGCCGCTCACGGCCCCGCGGGCTGGGACGACGCCCGCGGGCGCGCGGGCGATGCGCTCCTCGACCACGGTCCGGCGCGGGCGCTCGCGGCCGGTGACGCCGAGGGAGCGGCGGATGGAGGCGAGGATCTCGTCGCGGGCGGTGCTCATGGCCGTCTCCTCACGCCGCCCGGCTGCTCGCCGGCGCAGTGGCGCCCGTCTCGCCGCTCCTGCCGGCGCGCTCGCGGGCGAAGCGCTCCTGGAAGGTGCCGCCCTGGGGCGCGGGGAAGTCGCGGTGCTCGGTCCAGCCGCCGGCGAAGGGCAGCCAGGCGAAGCGCCCCTTCGTCCCGCCCTTCCGGCGTCCGGCGAAGGCGAGGAGGTTCATGCTCACCCGCGTCGCCAGCCTGTAGAGCGCGGGGCGCCTCGCGAAGAAGGCCCAGGCCGCGATGCCGGAGCGCACGGTCGCCGGCGAGAGGTGGCGCTCGAACTCGCGCTCGCGCCAGTGCCGCATCAGCTTCGGCAGCGGGATGCGCACGGGGCAGACGCTCTCGCAGCGTCCGCAGAAGGTCGACGCGTTCGGAAGATGCCCGCCCTTGTCGACGCCGATCAGCGAGGGCGTCAGCACGGCGCCCATCGGGCCGGGATAGACCCAGCCGTAGGCGTGGCCGCCGACCGCGTGGTAGACTGGGCAATGGTTCATGCAGGCGCCGCACCGGATGCAGCGCAGCATCTCCTCGAACTCGGTCCCCAGCATGGAGGACCGCCCGTTGTCGATCAGCACGACGTGGTAGCTCTCCGGCCCGTCCGGGTCCTCGGGCCGGCGCGGGCCGGTGGTGAAGGTGGTGTAGACCGACAGCTCCTGGCCCGTGGCCGAGCGGGCGAGCACGCGCAGGAGCTGGGAGGCGTCCTCGAGCGTCGGCACGAGCTTCTCGATCGAGGCCAGCACGACGTGGGTCTTCGGCAGGATCTGGGTGAGGTCGCCGTTGCCCTCGTTGGTGACGATGATCGAGGTGCCGGTCTCGGCCACGAGGAAGTTCGCCCCGGTGATGCCGACGTCGGCGGCGAGGAAGCGCTCGCGCAGCACGCCGCGCGCCTCGGTGAGCAGGTTCACCGGCTCGGACAGGTCGCGCGCCGCGTCGAGATGGGTGTGGGCGCGGCGAAAATCCTCCTCCACCTGTGAGGCGTTGACGTGGACCGCCGGCGCGATGATGTGCGAGGGCGTCTCGTGGCGCAGCTGGATGATGTACTCGCCGAGGTCCGTCTCCACCGGCTCGATGCCCGCCGCGGCGAGGTGGTCGTTCAGCCCGATCTCCTCGGAGATCATCGACTTGCCCTTGGTGACGGTGCGCGCGCCCTTCTCTCGGCAGATGTCGGTGACGATCGCCCGCGCCTCCGCCGCGTCCCGCGCGAAATGCACGATCCCGCCCGACGCCTCCACCTTGGCGATGTAGGCCTCGAGGTAGAGGTCGAGATGGGCGAGCACGTGATCCTTGATGTCGCGCGCGGAGTCGCGCAGCGCCTCGAACTCCGGCAGCTTCCCCGCCGCCTTCGCCCGCTTCTCGATGAACCCCACCCGCACGTTCGAGAGCGCCCGCTGCAGCTGGACGTCGTGCAGCGCCGCGTGGGCGTTGTCCTTGAACTGCGGGGAGGTGGAGTGGACGGACATGCGGCGGGCTCCCGGGGCGGGCGGGTCGTGGAGGAAGTTGTAGCGGGGGAACGGGGGGATGGCGAGGGGGTGGGGAGTCGCGGGGCACGCGGTGCGGGGAAGTAGGAATGTTCGGCATCTTGACAGTTGCGCGCCTCCTGCGCTTGCTCTTCCACCGGGGGTGGGCATGAGCTTCGGCACGAATCCGGTCGTCAACAAACCATTCGAGGCGCCGCGCCAGCATTATCAGCTGAGCGACGAGGGCCAGCCCACGGGCATGCTGCTCGATGGGCGCCGACCCAGCGTGCAGATCGTCCCGGTGCCGCAGGCGCGCCGCAAGCGCAAGGACCCCGAACTCGATCTCGGCGACCTCGCCCAGCGGGTGGAGGAGAACCGGCTGGTCAACCGCATCCGCGAGCGCGTCGACGCCTGGCGCAAGTCCCCGGACCGGCTCGGCCGCGTCACTCCCGAGACGCGCCGCCTGCTGGAGCACTGGACCGACCCGGCGCGCACGCGAAGGCTCTTCTTCTGCCAGGTCGAGGCGCTGGAGACGCTGATCTACCTCACCGAGGTCGACCCGACCCGCTTCCGCGGCCAGATCGAGGAGGCGAACGCCGACAAGAACCCGGGCCTCCATCGCCTCGCCTCGAAGATGGCCACCGGCTCCGGCAAGACGACGGTGATGGCGATGATCATCGCCTGGCACGCGGTGAACAAGGCGCGTCGGCCGAACTCGAAAATGTTCACCGACGCGTTCCTCGTGGTCTGCCCGGGCATTACCATCAAGGACCGGCTGCGGGTGCTCATGCCGAGCGACCCGGAGAACGTTTACGCGGCGCTCGACCTCGTCCCCTCCGACCTGCGCGACGGGCTCGGCAAGGCGCGCATCGTCATCACCAACTACCACGCCTTCATGCCGAAGGAGACGGAGCAGGTCTCCAAGCTCAATCGCCAGGTGCTCGGCGGACTCGACGGGGAGAAGCGCTTCACCGAGACCGACGGGCAGATCGTTCGGCGCGTCGCCAAGGACCTGATGGGCCGCAAGGGCATCCTCGTCCTCAACGACGAGGCGCACCATTGCTACGAGAAGGCCGACACGGCGCCGACCGGCGCGCTCGACGCCGAGGAGAAGGACGAGGCCAAGGAGAACGAAAAGAAGGCGCTCGTCTGGATCTCCGGCATCCGTGCGTTCGACCGCGTGCTCGGCGTCAAGGCCGTGCACGATCTCTCGGCGACGCCCTTCTTCCTGCGCGGTTCCGGCCACGAGGAGGGGGCGCTGTTCCCCTGGGTCGTCTCCGACTTCTCACTGCTGGACGCGATCGAGAGCGGCATCGTGAAGGTGCCGCGCATTCCCGTGCTCGACGACCGGGTGGCCGGCGAGATGCCGCTCTTCCGCAATCTCTACCGCAACATCCAGGCGGGCGACCGGCCGCTGCCGCGCAAGGGGCGGGCCAAGCAGTCGAAGATCGCGATGGACCCGCAGGACCTGCCCGGCCTGCTGGAGAGCGCGCTCGGCGCACTCTACGGCCACTACGCCGAGGTGCACGCGGAATGGGAGAAGCAGCCGCGTCTCGGGCGCCCGCCGGTCTTCATCGTGGTGTGCAACAACACGACCACGTCGAAGCTGATCTACGACTACATCGCCGGCTACGAGATCGAGGACCCGAACGGCGGGCCATCGCGCCATGTGCCGGGTCGCCTCACGCTGTTCCAGAACATCGACGATCACGGCCGCGAGGCGCGGCCGATGCGCACGCTGCTGATCGATTCCGAGCAGCTCGATTCGGGCGAGGCGCTCTCCGACGAGTTCCTGCGCGTCGCGCAGCCCGAGATCGCGCGCTTCAAGGAGGAGAAGCGCCGGCGCGGCGAGGGGGACCCCGAGAAGACGTCGCCGCAGGACATCCTGCGCGAGGTGATGAACACCGTCGGTCGCCCCGGCAAGCTCGGCGGCGACATCCGCTGCGTCGTCTCGGTGTCGATGCTCACCGAGGGGTGGGACGCCAACACGGTGACGCACATCCTGGGCGTGCGCGCCTTCGGCACGCAGCTGCTCTGCGAGCAGGTGGTGGGCCGCGGCCTGCGGCGGATGTCCTACGAGGTCGGGAGCGACGGCCGCTTTCCGGTGGAATACGCCGACGTGCTCGGCATCCCCTTCACCTTCGCCAACGCCTCCAAGACGAAGACCGTGCCGAAGCCCCCGCCGCCGCTCACCCACGTGCGCACGCGCCGTGATCGGCCGGATCTGGCGATCCGCTTTCCGCGCGTGCAGGGCTACCGCCTCGTGTTCCCGCGCACGCCGCTGACCGCGACCTTCACCGCGAACAGCCGCTACGAGCTGACACCGGACATGATCCCGACCCAGGTCGAGAACGAGCCGTTCATCGGCCAGGGCATCACCTTCGATCTGCGCGAGGACGCCGAGCGGCTGCGGCTGAAATCGGTGATCTTCGACGTCGCCGGCCACACGCTGCGCAAGTATTTCCGCGACGACGAGGGCGCCGTGGAGGTCTGGCGCTTCCCGGAGCTCGTGCGCATCACGGAACGCTGGTTCGAGACCTGCCTCGTGACACGCGGCGAGGTGCCGAAGCAATTCATGAAGTTCCGCCAGTTCGCCGACGAGGCCGCGAACCGCATCCACACCGCCTGCGCCCGGGGGCAATCCGGGGCGGGCGAGAGCGAACGCACGCTGCCGATCCTCGACCCGTTCACGCCGGAGGGCTCGACCAACCACGTCGACTTCACCACGACGAAGACGCTGCTCTTCGAGACGCGGCTCTCGCCGGTGGACCATGTGGTGGCCGATTCCGAATGGGAGCTCGCCTTCGCCGAGACGCTGGAGCGGATGGAGGACGTGGTGGTCTCCTACGTGAAGAACCACGCCCTCCACTTCGAGATCCCCTACCACTATGCCGGCGCCGAGCGCCGCTACCGCCCGGACTACGTCGTGCGCCTGCGCGACGGCGGCGCGGAGCCGCTCAACCTCGTCGTCGAGATCAAGGGGCTGAAGGACAACAGGGACGCCGCCAAGGCGGACGTCGCGACGGGGATCTGGCTGCCCGCGGTGAACCACGCCGCACGCTTCGGGCGCTGGGCGTTCGTGGAGATCGGGCAGGATATTTACGAGGCGGAGCGGGTGCTGCGGGGGATCGCGGCGGGGAAGAGGGAGGCTGCGTGATGGCGGGCGCAATGGGGCGAAACGAAGTCGTCGATGCAATTCACGTCGGCTTCTCCAATGCCGTCAAGGAGTACATCGGCTGGACTGGTGGCGGTACCAAAAGGCGGCATCTGGTGGAGAGCGTGACGACGGTCTATGCGGCTAGAGAAATCAAAGCGCGTGCGGATGCGCTTGGCGCGAGGAACTGGATCACTCTTGAACAGGTGTTCGGAGAACTCGTCGAGTGGGCCGACGCGGCACCCGGGAGGGGGCGCCCCGCCAAGGAGCTGAGTGAACTGAAAAAGAAGTCGACCGGACGGGTCGACATCGTGCTTTGGAATTCCAACTCGCTTCCTCGATCGCTGATCGAGGTGAAGACGGGATTGGATGCGAAGCTGCTGACCGACGCCAAGCGCATTCTCGACTGGATATACTTCTTCGGCCGGAACTTCTGTGGCTCCATCCGCTACGGCGTGGTCGCGACGACCTTTCGGTTCGATGTGAACCGTCCGGACCGCTCGAAAAGCTCATGCGACGCGATCGGCCGCGCCATGAAGGAGCTGGCGGGCGAATATGGCATGGCGGTCAAAGCGGATCTACGCCCCATGCCGATCGACGGCTTCAATGTCGGGTCCGCCACCTTCTTGATTTCCAGGTAAGTCGCCAATGCCCCCCACCCGCCCCACCACCGCCGACGTCGACGCCTACCAACACGGCGAGGCCAAGCGCACCAACATCCCCACCGCCGAGCTCCAGGCCTTCGCGCCGGACGACGGGGCGAAGACGTTGCTGTATCCGCGCAACCCGGACCTCGACCCGCAACTCGTCTGGCGGGGTAAGGATGCGGAGGATGCGGGGCCGCTCGCGGTGGAGGCGGCGCCGATCTACATCCAGGAGAAGATCCGGCCCGAGGCGATCGTCGCCGACCTGCAGCGGCGCACCAGGGCGCGCAAGGAGGACAAGGCCGAGCAGGTGGACCTGTTCGCCGATTTCGACGGCATCGACGACCCCGAGGCGAAGACCGAGTTCTACGCGCACGACGCCAATTGGGCGAACCGGATGATCCTGGGCGACTCGCTTCTCGTGATGGCGAGCCTCGCCGAGCGGGAGAACCTGCGTGGGCGGGTGCAGGCGATCTATTTCGACCCGCCCTACGGGATCAAGTTCAACTCGAATTGGCAGCCCTCGACCCGCACGCGCGACGTCAAGGACGGAAAGCTCGAGAGTATGTCGCGTGAGCCGGAGGTGGTTCGGGCGTTTCGGGATACATGGAAGGACGGGCTCCATTCGTACCTACAATATTTGCGCGACCGGCTTGTTGCTGCGCGAGACCTTCTCGCAGAGAGCGGTAGCATCTTTGTACAGATCGGCGAAGAGAACTTGCATCTAGTCAGAAGCTTACTAGATGAAGTTTTTGGTCCTGCCAATGCTATGGCAAACATCATCTTCTTGAAAACAAGTGGCGCAACTTCAGAGTACCTCCCTGGCGTTTATGACGCTATCGTTTGGTTTGCTAAAGACCGCGAGCGCGTAAAATACCGACAACCGCTCAAGCTGAAATCTATCGGTGGCGGGGGAGGAAGTGCATACACAAGGGCGCTCCTTTCAGATGGGGATACACGCGCGCTGTCCGAGCAAGAACGCTTGGATCCAAGCTCTCTACCTTCCGGCGCGCGAATCTTCCGGATAGATAATCTCACCAGCCAAAGTGTGGGACGAGATAAGGGAGAAGGAGCCGCATCCTGGTTCCCGGTAAGTATAGATGGTAGGGTAATCCGCCCCAGCGAAAAAGTCCGCTGGAAAACAAATGAGCGCGGGATGGAGCGCCTCCTCAAGGCTGATCGCCTATCGGCAACTCAGAAGGGTCTTTACTATGTCCGCTTTCTGGACGATTTTAAGGCCTACCCCGTTGACAATTTCTGGACTGATACTGTCATCGCGGGATTTACTTCTGATAAGCAGTACGTCGTCGAGACTTCTTCGAAAGTCGTCCAACGCTGCCTCCTCATGACCACCGACCCCGGTGACCTCGTGCTCGACCCCACCTGCGGGTCCGGCACGACGGCCTACGTCGCCGAGCAATGGGGCCGGCGCTGGATCACCATCGACACGAGCCGTGTCGCGCTGGCGCTGGCGCGCACCCGGCTGATGGCGGCGAAATTCGACTATTACATCCCGCGCGACTCGGAGGAGGGCGCGGCAAAGGAGAGCGCGATCCTCGGCCGGCCCGTGCCGGGGCCGGACCACGGCGGCAGGCCCGATCTGCGCCAGGGCTTCGTCTACGAGCGCGTGCCGCGGGTGACGCTGAAAGCCATCGCCAACAACACCGAGATCGACGAGATCCACGCCGCCTACGAGCCTCGGCTGGAGGAGATGCGCGGAACGTTGAACACGGCGCTGGGCGAGGCCTGGGAAGAGTGGCAGGTCCCGCGCGAGACGCAGCCGAGCTGGCCGGCCTCCGCCATCGAGGCGCACGCGGAATTCTGGTCGCTGCGCCGGGAGCGGCAGGCCGAGATCGACGCCTCGATCGCGCGCAACGCCGAGGTGGAGCTGCTCTACGACCGGCCGTACAAGGCCAAGGGCGTGGTGCGCGTCTCCGGCCCCTTCACCGTCGAGAGCCTGTCGCCGCACCGCGTGCTGCCGCTCGCCGAGGACCCGGCGCTCCTCGACGCGCTGGGCGAGGGCGGCGGCGACGCGGTCGCCGACGGGGCGACGCAGCCGCAGACGGATTTCGCCACTGTCGTCTACGAGAACCTCAAAGCGGCGGGGGTGCAGAACACCAAGAAGGGAGAGACGCTCGAGTTCGAGTGGATCAAGCCCTTCGCCTCCAAGCGCGGCTACATCGCCTTCGAGGCGCTCTACCGGGAGGGCGGGGCGGAGAAGCGCGCCGCCATCGCCATCGGGCCGGAATACGACACGGTGGGCTTCGACCTCGTGAGGAACGCCGCGCGCGAGGCGATGCACGCCTTCGATTCGCTGATCGTCTGCGGCTTCGCCTTCGCGCCGGAAGTGGACGATTCGCGGCTTCATTTCGGCGAGCTGACGGTGCTCAAGGCGCGCATGAACCAGGACCTGCGCATGGCCGACAAGCTCAAGGCCGGGACGGGCAACCTGTTCGTGGTGTTCGGCGAGCCCGACATCGCGGTGGAGTCTCTCCCCGACGGAATGGTGCGCGTCGAGATCCGCGGCGTCGACATCTTCGATCCGACGACGGGCGAGGTGCGTTCCTCGGAGGATCCCGCCGAGGACATCGCCTGCTGGTTCATCGACGACGCCTACGACGAGGAGAGCTTCTTCGTGCGCCAGGCGTATTTCCTGGGCCGCGACCCCTACGAGAGCCTCAAGCGCGCGCTGAAGGCGGAGATCGACGAGGCCGCCTGGGCCGAGCTGCACGCCACCGCCTCGCGGCCGTTCCGCCCGCCGGAGAACGGGTTGATCTGCGTGAAGGTGATCAACCACTTCGGGGACGAGGTGCAGAAGGTCTTTCGCGTCGGGTGATCCCTACCGTCCCACCCGCCCCCTCCGCGGCGGGGGTGGCGGGCGGAGCTGGTCGGCGAGCTCGCGCTCGAGCGTGTCGCCGGGGCGCAGGCCCTGCATGGTGCGCAGCGCCTCGCGCAGGGCGCGGCGGGACCGGCGGGTGATGGGCGGGTCCCCCGGCCGGCGCTTGGGCTTGCGCTCGGGCGGGGGCGGGCTCGTCGGCGGGTTCAGGCGCCGGCGGCGGCGGACCCTGCTCTCGGCGCGGGCGCGGGCGAGGAGGTCGAGCGCCTCGGCGAGCGCCGCGGGATCGGGCCGCGGGTCGGCCTCGATGGCGTCGACGAGGCGGGTGCAGGCGGCGAGGATCTCGCGGGCCAGCGTCCGGCCGATGCGGTTTCGCGTGTAGCGCGCCTCCGGCGGCCGCGGCGCCGGCCGGCAGGCGCCGGGCGGGCGCGTCCAGCCGTGGCGGGCGGCCCAGCGCGAGATCGTGCCGGAATCGACCCCGGTGCGCGCGGCGAGCTCGCGATGGGAGTCGATCGTGCCCTCGATGAGCGAGCGCACCAGCGCGACCGTCTCCGGCGGATGCGCCCGGCCCTTCTGCACCGGCGCCGGCCGCGCAGAAGCCCTTGCCTGCACCTGCACCTGCGCTGCGCCGAGGCGGACGATCGCCGGCTGCCGGATGAAGAGAGGAACCCTCATGGCGCGCGCTCCGCCGATCCGCCCCAGTCCCGCCCCAGTCCCGCCCCTGTCGCGTCCCTAGAACGTAAACAGAACAGACCTACGGCCGCGCGTCAACCGAAACCTGCGCCCGCGCCGACCGTCAGCCGCCGCGCAGCTTCCGGCAGAGCATGTCGAGCTGCTCGAGGCTGGCGTAGCGGATGCGCACCTCGCCGTCGGAGGCGCCGGGCTTGGCGGCGATGGCGACGTCGAGGCCGAGCGTCTCCGTCAGCGCCTGCTCGAGCGCGCGGGTGTCGGCGTCCTTCTCCGTGCGGGGGCGACCGCCGCGGGCGCCGGGGACGGTCTCCTCGTCGCGGGCGAGGCGCTCGACGTCGCGCACGTTGAGGCCCTGCTCGACGATCCGCTCCGCGGCGCCCTCCGGGTCCTTCACCGCGAGCAGGGCGCGGGCGTGACCGGCGCTGATGGCCCCGGACGTGAGCTTGTCCTGCACGCTCTTCGGCAGCTTGAGGAGCCGCAGCGTGTTCGCCACGTGCGAGCGGCTCTTGCCGATGACCTGGCCGAGATCGGCCTGGGAATAGCCGAACTCGGCGATGAGCTTGTCGTATCCCGCCGCCTCCTCCAGCGCGTTGAGGTCCGTGCGCTGGACGTTCTCGACGATGGCGTACTCGAGCGAGAGCCGGTCGTCCGCCTCGACCACGACGATCGGCACCTCGTGCAGGCCGGCGCGCTGGCCGGCGCGCCAGCGCCGCTCGCCGGCGATGATCTCGTAGGCGTCGGCGAGGCCGCGCAGCGAGCGCACCACGATGGGCTGGATGATGCCGCGCTCGCGAATCGACTGGGCGAGATCCTCGAGGTCGCTCTCGGAGAAGGCCTTGCGCGGGTTGCGCGGGTTGGGGCGCAGGAACTCGATCGGCACGCGGCGCTGGCCGCGGCCGCGATCGACCACGCCCTCGTCGTCGTCCCCCATGTCCCCGATGAGCGCGGCGAGGCCTCGACCGAGCCGCAGGCGCTGTCCCTCTTCCGCCATGTCTTTCCCCAGTCCGTTCTTCAGGCCGCCACGAGCGTGCGTTCGCGCTGGATGATCTCGGAGGCGAGCCGCAGGTAGGCCTGGCTGCCCGAGCACTTCAGGTCGTAGAGGAGGACCGGCTTGCCGTAGGACGGCGCCTCCGAGACCCGCACGTTGCGCGGGATCATGGTCTCGTAGACCTTGCCGCCCATGAAGGAGCGGACGTCCGCCACGACCTGGTTCGACAGGTTGTTGCGCGGGTCGAACATGGTGAGCACCACGCCCTGGATGGTGAGGCGCGGGTTGAGGTTGTCGCGCACCTGCTCGACGGTCTTGAGGAGCTGGCTCAGGCCCTCCAGCGCGAAGAACTCGCATTGCAGCGGCACGAGCACCGAATCGGAGGCCGCGAGCGCGTTGATGGTGAGCAGGTTGAGCGAGGGCGGGCAGTCGATCAGCACGTAGGTGAATGGCTCGGCGCGCAAAGCATCGCCGAGCGCCAGCCCGTCGACGGCGAGCTTGAGCCGGTGGGCGCGGTTGCGGGCCGAGGCGATCTCCAGCTCGACGCCGAGCAGGTCGAGGGTTGAGGGGGCGAGATGCAGGCGCGGCACCGCGGTCTCGCGGATGGCCGAGCGCAGCTCCGCCTCGCCGGTGAGCACGTGGTAGGTCGAGACCCGGCGCTGCTTGCGCTCGATGCCGAGGCCGGTGGAGGCGTTGCCCTGCGGGTCGAGATCGATGACCAGCACCTTCTCACCGATGGCCGCGAGCGCCGTGCCGAGGTTGATCGCCGTCGTCGTCTTGCCGACGCCGCCCTTCTGGTTGGCGAGCGCCAGGACGCGGGGGCGGGCGTGCGGGCGGCGGGCCTCGCGCCGCGGGGCGGACTCGGCGTCGTCCGCCGGATCGGCCACCGCGGCGGCGTCGTCCTCGTCCACGAAGGTGTCGCTGGTCATGATCGGTCTGTCCTGGTCAGTCGATCCTGGACGCGTCGTCCCGGGAGAGCCAGCGGATCCGCAGGACGCGCGCGCGCGAATCGGTCCGGCTCGGGATCTCTTCGACGGCGACTGTCCGGGATTTCGCGAGGGCGGTCAATTCGCTCTCGACGCCGGCGCCCTTGGGAAACAGGCCGACGGCACCGGTTTTCAACAGCTCCTCGCTCCAGCCGAGCAGCGTCTCGAGCGGCGCCAGAGCGCGGGCGGAGACGACCTGCGCCTCGCCGGCGAAGCCGGGGATCGCGGTCTCGATGCGCGCGTCGTGGACCCGCGCCGGCGCGTTCGTCAGCCGCGCGACGTGGCGCAGGAAGGCGCACTTGCGGGCGTTCGCCTCGACGAGATCCATGCGGAAGCCGGGCCGGTCCGCCAGCGCGATCGCCACGACGAGGCCGGGGAAGCCGGCGCCGGAGCCGAGGTCGACCCAGCGGGTCGCGTCCGGCGGGGCGAGGTCGACGAGCTGGAGGGAGTCGGCCACGTGCCGGGTCCAGACCTCGTCGAGGGTGCGGGGCCCGACGAGGTTCTTCACGGGCTGCCAGCGGCGCAGCTCGGCGACGAGGATCTCGAGCCGCGCGCGGGTTTCACGTGAAACGGCGTAGGGGGCGAGGGCGGCGTCGGGCGAATCGGCGGTGGGCGAATCGGCGGTGGGCATGGATGCTATGTGCCGCGTGACGCCGGCGCGGTAAAGGTCCCGGCTGCGGGGAACGGTCGAGCCGCGCCCCGTCACGCCGTTCCGGCGTCTCAGCCGCGGGCGCCGAAGATGGCGCTGCCGACGCGCACCATCGTGGCGCCCATCTGGATCGCCGCGCCGAAATCCGCGCTCATGCCCATGGAGAGCTCGGCGAGGGCGTTGCGTCGCGCGATCTCGGCGAGGAGCGCGAAATGCGGGGAGGGCGGGTCGTCGGCAGGGGGAATGCACATCAGGCCCGCGATGGCGAGCCCGTGCTCCTCCCGGCAGGCGGCGATGAAGGCGTCGGCCTCGCCGGGGGCGACGCCGCCCTTCTGAGGCTCCTCGCCGGTGTTCACCTGCACATAGAGCCGCGGCACCCGTTCGCCGGCGTCGCGCGCGCGGGCGATCTCCTTGGCGAGCGCCCGGGCGAGGGACGGGCGGTCGAGCGTCTGGATCGCGTCGAACAGGGCGACGGCGTCGCGGGCCTTCTTGGACTGGAGCGGGCCGATGAGGTGCACCTCGGCATCGGGGTACGCTTCCCGCAGCCCCGGCCACTTGCCCTTCGTCTCCTGCACGTAGTTCTCGCCGAACACCCGGTGGCCGGCGGCCAGCACCGGCACGATGCTGTCGGCGTCGTAGGTCTTCGACACGGCGACCAGCTCGATCCCGTCCGGCTCCCGGCCCGCGTCGCGGGCCGCGCGGGCGATCGCCGCCTCGACCTGCCGCAACCGCTCCACGCTCGCCGCACCGGCCTGCGCCCGCGCGTCCGTGAACGTCTGCGCGTCCATGTCCATTCGATCCCTCCGGCACGCCCGAGCCCGTTGACCGGCGCGCACATTCGTGCCCAATTGCCCCGGCGTCGCGGGCTCGCGTCGGCGGCGCATGATGGCGCGCGCCCTCTCGAAGCGCCATCCTGCCACATCTCCCACAGGACACGCCAGATCGACCCCGCGATGAAGGCCGAGCGCTACAATCCCAAGGACTCCGAGCCCAGGTGGCAGGCGGAATGGGCGAAAGCCGAGACGTTCCGCACCCGAAACGACGATCCTCGGCCGCGCTATTACGTGCTCGAGATGTTCCCGTACCCGTCCGGGCGCATCCACATGGGGCACGTGCGCAACTACGCCATGGGCGACGTCGTGGCCCGCTACAAGCGCGCCCGCGGCTTCAACGTGCTCCACCCGATGGGCTGGGACGCCTTCGGCATGCCCGCCGAGAACGCGGCGATGGAGAACAAGGTCCACCCCAAGGAGTGGACCTACCGGAACATCGCCACGATGCGCGGCCAGCTCCAGTCCATGGGCCTGTCGCTCGACTGGTCGCGCGAGATCGCGACCTGCGATCCGTCCTACTACAAGCACCAGCAAGCCATGTTCCTCGACTTCCTCGAGGCGGGCCTCGTCGACCGCAAGACGGCGAAGGTGAACTGGGACCCGGTCGACCAGACCGTGCTCGCCAACGAGCAGGTGATCGACGGCCGCGGCTGGCGCTCCGGTGCGCTCGTCGAGCAGCGTGAGCTCACCCAGTGGTTCCTCAGGATAACGGACTATTCCGAGGACCTGCTGCAGGCGCTCGACGGGCTCGAGCGCTGGCCGGACAAGGTCCGGCTGATGCAGCGCAACTGGATCGGCCGCTCCGAGGGCCTGACGGTGCGCTTCGCCCTGGAGGCGGCGACCGCCCCGGAGGGTGCGTCCGAGCTCGAGATCTTCACGACGCGGCCGGACACGCTGTTCGGCGCGAAGTTCATGGCGCTCGCGCCCGATCATCCGCTCGCCAAGGCCGCCGCCGCGCGCGATCCGGCCCTCGCCGCCTTCGCGGAGGAGTGCCGGCGCATGGGCACGTCGGCGGAGGCGATCGAGACCGCCGAGAAGCTCGGCTACGACACCGGCATCCGCGCGGTGCACCCGTTCGACCCGTCCTGGACGCTCCCCGTCTACGTCGCGAACTTCATCCTGATGGACTACGGCACCGGCGCGATCTTCGGCTGCCCGGGCCACGACCAGCGCGACCTCGACTTCGCCGACAAGTACGGGCTCGGCGCGACCCCGGTGGTCTGCCCGCCGGACGCGGACCCCGAGACGTTCACCATCCGCGACGAAGCCTATGTCGGCGAGGGGCGGCTGATCAACTCGCGCTTCCTCGACGGGCTCTCCATCGCCGAGGCGAAGGAAGCGGTGGCCGCGCGGCTCGAGCAGGAGACCCGCGGCGGCGCGCCGGTGGCGACGCGCAAGGTGAACTTCCGCCTGCGCGACTGGGGCATCTCGCGCCAGCGCTACTGGGGCTGCCCGATCCCGGTGATCCATTGCGACGCCTGCGGCGTCGTCCCGGCGCCGCGCGAGAGCCTGCCGGTGACGCTGCCGGAGGACGTCGCCTTCGACAAGCCGGGCAATCCGCTCGACCGGCACCCGACCTGGCGCGACGTGCCCTGCCCCGCCTGCGGGGCCGCGGCCCGGCGCGAGACGGACACGATGGACACGTTCGTCGATTCGTCCTGGTACTTCGCCCGCTTCACCGACCCGCATCTCGAGGACCGTCCGACGGACCCGAAGGAGGCCGACGCCTGGCTTCCCGTGGACCAGTACATCGGCGGCATCGAGCACGCGATCCTGCACCTGCTCTACTCGCGCTTCTTCACCCGGGCGATGCGCCGCTGCGGCCACCTGAACCTGGACGAGCCGTTCGGCGGCCTGTTCACCCAGGGCATGGTGGTGCACGAGACCTACAAGGACGCGGCCGGGCGCTGGGTGATGCCCATCGACGTGCGCATCGACACGGTCGAGGGCGAGCGCCGCGCGTTCCACGTGAAAACGGGCGAGGCCGTCACGATCGGCTCCATCGAGAAGATGTCGAAGTCGAAGAAGAACGTCATCGACCCCGAGCACATCCTCGACAGCTTCGGCGCCGACGCCGCCCGCTGGTTCGTGCTCTCCGACTCGCCGCCCGAGCGCGACGTGATCTGGACGGAGGAGGGGGCGCAGGGCGCCTACCGATTCGTCCAGCGCGTCTGGCGCCTGGTCAACGAGACGCCGCTGGGCGGGGCCGTCGCGCCGCGCCCGCAGACGGTCGGGGAGGAGGCGCTCGCCGTGCGCAAGGCGACGCACCGCACGCTCGCCGCCGTCGAGGAGGCGATCGAGGGGCTGCGCTTCAACGTGGGCGTCGCCAAGATCTACGAGCTCGCCAACGCGATCTCGGCCGCCGCGCCCAGGGACGGCGCCGCGCCGGCGGCGGATCTGGGCTTCGCGCTGCGAGAGGCCCTGGGCACGCTCGTCCAGCTCGTGGCGCCGATGATGCCGCACCTCGCCGAGGAATGCTGGCGCGTGCTCGGCCGCGACGGCTTCGTCGCCGACGCCGCCTGGCCCGCGGTGGAGCGGGACCTGCTCGTGGAGGACACGATCGTCCTCCCCGTCCAGGTCAACGGCAAGAAGCGCGCGGACATCGCGGTCGCGCGCGACGCCGGCACGGAGGCCATCGAGGCCGCCGCGCTGGCGCACGAGAACGTGCAGCGTGCGATGGAAGGGCGTCCCGTGCGCAAGATCATCGTCGTCCCGCAGAGGATCGTGAATGTCGTCGCCTGAGGAACGCGCCATCGTCGCGCCCACCCGCCGAGCGGTGCTCGGCGGGCTCGCCTGCCTCGCGGCCCTGCCGCTCGCCGGCTGCCTGAGGCCGCTCTACGGCACCGCCGCCTCCAACGTGGAGGTGTCCGAGCTGCTGCGCCGGGTGTCCGTCGACCCGGTGAAGGTCGATCCCGGCGAGGAGGTGCTCGCGCACTACCTGCGCCAGGAGCTCGTCTTCGCACTGGACGGGACCGGGCGGCCGACGGTGGAGGGTCCGCGCGCCTACGCGCTCGCCGTGGAGGCGGGCGCTTCGGTGCGGCTGCCGATCGTCGACGCGGTGACGCTGCGAGCGAGCGTCGCGAGCCTCGTCGGCCGGGCGAGCTACACACTGACCAGCGCCGATGGCGGGACCGTCGTCGACAGCGCCACGGTCAACGCCGTCGTCACCTACGAGCGGACCGCCCAGCGCTTCGCCGCGGTGCGCGCCGGCCGCGAGGCGCGCATCCGCCTCGCCAAGCGCCTCGCCGAGGAGATCCGCACCCGCGTCGCCATCGCGTTGCGGGCGGCCCCGGAAGCCGCCCCCGTTCCGGCGGTGCAGGCGCCCGCCGACGCCCCCGCGCCGACCGGCTGAGGGCGGCATGGTCGCGGTCAAGGCCGCAGATGCCGACGGTGCGCTGGCGCGGCTCGATCCGCGGGTCGCCGTCGTCCTGCTCTACGGACCCGACACCGGCCTCGTGGCCGAGCGGGCGAGGCGCGTCGCGCGGGCGGCCGTCACCGATCCCGAGGACCCGTTCCAGCTGGTGAAGCTCGACGGCGACGGCATCGCCGGCGATCCCGGCCGGCTCGCCGACGAGGCGGGCACGGTCGCCATGTTCGGCGGGCGGCGCTCCGTCTGGGTGCGGCCCACGTCGAAGAACCTCGCGCCCGCGGTCGAGGCCGTGCTCGCCATCCCCGGCAGCGACGCCCTCGTCGTCGTCGAGGCGGGCGACCTCGCCAAGACCTCCCCGCTGCGCGCGGTGTGCGAGAAGGCGCCGCGGGCGCTGGCGATCCCCTGCTACGCCGACGAGGGCCGCAACCTCTCCCAGGTCGTCGACGACGCGCTGCGGGAGGCGGGGCTCGCGATCGATAGGGACACCCGCACGCTCCTCGTCGAGAGCCTCGGCGGCGACCGGCTCGCCACCCGTTCCGAGCTCGACAAGCTCGTCCTCTACTGCCACGGCCGCGGCAGCGTCGGCGCCGCCGATCTCGAGGCGGTGCTGAGCGACGTCTCGGGGCTGCAGGCGAGCGTCGTCACGGACGCCGCCTTCGCGGGGGCGGTGCGGCAGGCGGACGAGGCGCTCCGGCGGCTGCGTCTCGAGGGGACGAGCGCGAGCGGCATCCTCTCCCCGCTGCTCGGCCATGCCACGACGCTGCTGCCGCTCGCGCTCGACGTCGCGGCCGGCAGCCCGCCCGCGAGCGCGGTGGATGGCTGGCGCGGGCTGCACTTCAAGCGCAAGCCGCTCGTCACCAGGCACCTCGCGCTGTGGACGCCCGACCTTCTGCGCCGGCTCGTCGCGCGCATCCAGGACACGGTGCTCGCCACGCGCCGCTCCGCCGACCTCGCCGACGCCCTCACCGAGCGCCTCGTCGTCGACATCGCCCGTACCGCCGCGCAGCGCGCGGGCCGCTGAGGCCGCGGGCACGCGTCCGCGCACCGCCGGCACGCCCCTTGCCAAGCGGAGCCGGGCTCGCGAGGATGCGGGTCTGCGCGGCGGGCATGCCCACGCCTCGAGCAATTCAACTGGCAGGGATAGGCAACGATGACGCTTTCTTCGCCCGCGAGGCGCGCGATCGCAGCCTCGACATTCGCTCTCGTCGCCGCCGCTCCGGCGCTCGCCCAGGACGCGCCGCTGCGCGAGGTGCGCTACGGCACCAACTGGGTCGCCCAGGCGGAGCACGGCGGCTACTACCAGGCCGTCGCGGACGGCACCTACGAGGCGTGCGGGCTGTCCGTCGAGATCGTGCCCGGCGGGCCCCAGGCCAACAACCGCATGCTCCTGCCGGTCGGCCGCATCGACTTCTACATGGGCGGCAACATGATCCAGGCCTTCTCCGCCATCCAGGAGGAGATCCCGACCCTCGTCGTCGCGGCGAGCTTCCAGAAGGAGCCGCAGATCCTGATGTCGCACCCGGGCGTGCATGACACGTTCGAGAGCCTGAAGGACTCGCAGTCGATCTATGTCGGGCGCGAGGGCCAGGCGACGTTCTACCAGTGGCTGGTCACCGAGTACGGCTTCACCGAGGAGCAGGTGAAGCCCTACACGTTCAACCCGGCGCCCTTCATCGCCGACACGGATGCCGTGCAGCAGGGCTACCTCACCTCCGAGCCGCTCGCCGTGGAGCGCGAGGCCGGTTTCGCGCCCAACGTCTTCCTGCTGGCGGACTACGGATTCGACACCTACTCGACCACGATCGAGACCCGCCGCGAGCTGGTGGAGCAGGAGCCGGACGTGGTCCAGTGCTTCGTCGACGGCTCGGCGATCGGCTGGTACAACTACCTCTACGGCGACAACGCGGCCGCCAACGAGATGATCAAGGCCGACAACCCCGAGATGACGGACGACCAGATCGCCTACTCGATCGAGAAGCTGAAGGAATACGGCATCGTCGATTCCGGCGACGCGCTGGAGCTCGGCATCGGCGCCATGACCGACGCGCGCATGGAGAGCTTCTTCGGCAAGATGGTCGAGGCCGGCCTGTTCCCGGCGGACCTCGACTACGCGCAGGCCTACACCCTCGCCTTCGTCAACAAGGGGGTCGGCCTGGAGCTGCGCCCGGCGCAGTAGGCGCGCGGATCCAGACGGCCGCACGGCCGATCCGCCGGGCGCTTCGGCAGCGCCCGGCGCCCGACGAGAGCGCCGGATGCCGGCGAGACGACATGAGATCATGAGCGCGACACAGGCCAGGACGCCACCGCCGCCCAGCCATCGTTCCTTGGACGAGACTCCGCTCGGCGCCACCCTCGTCGCGCTGCGCGGCGTCGACAAGACCTTCGCCAACGGCACGACCGCGCTGTCGGGCCTCGCCCTCGACATCCGCGAGAACGAGTTCGTCTCGCTGCTCGGCCCGTCCGGCTGCGGCAAGTCGACGGCGCTGCGCATCCTCGCGGGCCTGATCCCGCCGTCGCGTGGCGAGGTCGCGTGGGCCGGCGGCGGCCGGGCGGAGGATCATCGCGGCGAGATCGGCTTCGTCTTCCAGGAGCCGACGCTGATGCCGTGGGCGAGCGTCGCGGACAACGTCTACCTGCCGCTGCGCCTGCGCGGGGTCTCGCGTCGCGACGCGGGCGACGCGATCGCGGCGAGCCTCGCCCTCGTCGGCCTCTCGAAGTTCGCCGAGGCCTATCCGCGGGAGCTGTCGGGGGGCATGAAGATGCGCGTCTCGATCGCCCGGGCGCTGTCGCTGCGCCCGCGCATCCTCTTGATGGACGAGCCCTTCGCGGCGCTGGACGAGATCACCCGCTTCAAGCTGAACGACGATCTGCTGAGATTGCAGCACGAGTTCGCCTGCACCGTGGTCTTCGTGACGCACTCGGTCTACGAGAGCGTCTACCTGTCGACGCGCATCGTGGTGATGGCGGCACGGCCGGGGCGGATCGTCGCCGAGATCCCGATCGGGGCGCCGACGCCGCGCACCGAGACCTTCCGGACGACGCCGCTCTACGGCGCGCTCTGCCGCGAGGCGAGCGCCGCGCTCCACGGGGCGATGGACGCCGATCCGGCCGGCGGCAGCGCGCATCTCTGAAAGGAGGAGACCCGCATGAGCGAGGCGAACCCCGCAGCCGAGGCCGGGCGCGTCGCGACCGTGCGGGCGCCGATCGAGGCCGCCGCGCCGGGCGGATCGGGGAGCCGGCCGGACCCGGCGCGGCTCCTGCGGGTCGCCCTCCCGCTCGGGCTCTTCGCCCTCGTCGTGCTGGGCTGGGAGCGCTGGGTCGTCGCCTACGAGGTGCCGCACTACATCCTGCCGGCGCCGAGCCGGATCATGGAGACCATGATCGCGGACTGGCCGGTGCTGTGGGCCTCGCTGCTCCAGACGCTGAAGACAACCTTCCTCGGCCTCGCGCTGGCGGTGCTCGGCGGCGTCGGGCTCGCGGTGCTGCTGTCGCTGTCGCGCCTCGTCGAGTACTCGCTCTACCCCTACGCGGTGGTGCTGCAGGTGACGCCCGTCGTCGCCATCTCGCCGCTGCTCCTGATCTACATGCCGCAGGAGGCCGCGGTCCTCACCTGCGCCTGGATCGTCGCCTTCTTCCCGATCCTGTCGAACACCACGCTCGGCCTGCAATCGGTCGACCGCAACCTGCTGGAGCTGTTCGACCTCTACGGCGCGACGAAGCCGCGCTGGGCGCCGCCCTGGCTCGGGCGCTTCCTGTCGCGGGTGAAGGCGCTGTGGTACCTGCGCCGGCCCGCCGCCCTGCCCTACTTCCTCGCCGGCCTGAAGATCGCCGGCGGGCTGGCGCTGATCGGGGCGGTCGTCGCCGAGATCGCGGCCGGCTCCGCCGGCGCCGGGTCGGGGCTCGCCTACCGCATCCTGGAGAGCCAGTTCCGGCTCAACATCCCCCGCCTGTTCGCGGCGCTGGTGCTGCTGTCGCTCACCGGCGTCGTCATCTTCCTCGCGCTGTCCGCCGTCTCGCATCTCCTCCTGCGTCGCTGGCACGAGAGCGCGATCGCCGAGGAGCGCTGAATGACCGACCCCTTCGCCACGCGCCCGAGCCCCCCGGCCGCCCTCCCGCGGGAGGTCGCCGAGGCCCCCGCCTGGCGCATCGCGAATGCGCGGGCGCCGCTGTGCCTCCTGCGGGCCTCCGGGGTGGCGGGCGATGCGGAGGGGTTGGCGCGGGTCGACCTCGTCGTGGAGGACGGGCGCATCACCGGCATCGGGCCGGCCGGCGGCTTCCGTCCCGACGGGGACGACCTGCCCCGGCTGGATCTCGCCGGCCGCATCCTGCTGCCGCGGCTCGTCGACGTGCACACCCACATCGACAAGGGCCACATCTGGCCCCGCCGCCCCAACCCGGACGGCAGCTTCGCCGGCGCGCTCGCCGCCGTCGCCGCGGACCGGGAGGCGCATTGGAGCGCCGACGACGTGGCGCGCCGCATGGACTTCTCGCTGCGCTGCGCGCTCGCCCACGGCACCGGCGCGCTGCGCACGCACATCGATTCGAGCGGTCGGCAGACGGCGACCTCCTGGCCCGTCTTCGCCGAGATGCGCGAGACCTGGCGCGGCATCGTGGCGCTTCAGGGCGTGTCGCTGTTCCCGCTCGACATGATCCACGACGATCCCCACCAGTTCCACGAGATCGTCTCGACGACCGCGCGCTACGAGGGCGTGCTCGGCGCCGTCACCTTCCTCGGCGCGGCGCCGGACGCGCGCGTCGACGCGGCGCTCGACATCCTGACGAGGACCGCCGCCGCGGAGGGGCTCGATCTCGACCTGCACGTCGACGAGAGCCTGGCGCCGGAGGCGCGCACGCTGGAGCGGATCGCCGATGCCGCGATCCGCAACCGCTTTCCCGGCCGCATCCTCGCCGGCCATTGCTGCGCGCTCGCCGCGATGGAGGAAGGGGAGGCGGCGCGGGTGATCGACAAGGTGGCGCAGGCGCGCATCGCCGTCGTCTCGCTGCCGATGTGCAACATGTACCTCCAGGACCGCGCCGCCGGCCGCACGCCGCGCCGGCGCGGGGTGGCGCCGCTCCACGAGCTCGCGGCCGCGGGCGTGCCGGTGATGGTCGCCTCCGACAACACCCGCGACCCGTTCTACGCATACGGCGACCTCGACCTCATCGAGGTCTTCCGGGAGGCGACGCGCATCCTCCAGCTCGACCATTCCGGCCGCGACTGGCTGCGCACGATCGCGGCCACGCCCGCCGACGTCATGGGGCTCGACGGCGCCGGGCGGCTCGAGGCGGGGGGCCCCGCAGACTTCGTCCTCCTGCGCGCCCGCTCGCTCGACGAGCTCCTGTCGCGCCCGCAATCCGATCGCATCGTCATCGCCGCCGGCCGCCCGCTCGCGTCGGGCCCGCCCGACTATTCCGAGCTCGACGACCTGATGCACCGCTGACCGGAAAGACGACGCCCCGCGTGCCCCCACAGGAGTGACCATGAGCGCCCGCTACGACATCGACGCCCTGGAGGCGCGCCTCGACGGCATCAGGACCGAGCGCAACCCCGCCCTCGTCAAGCAGAAGAGCCGGGACTTCTACTGGTACTCCCCGACGCTCAAGCGCCAGCTCGACCAGGTGACGGGAGACGTCGTCGTCTTCCCGAGGTCCCGTGACGAGGTGGTGCGCACGCTGGCCGCCGCCCACGCGCTCGGCATCCCGGTGACGCCGCGCGGGACGGGCACCGGCAATTACGGCCAGGCGATGCCGCTGTCGGGGGGCATCGTGCTCGACCTCTCCCAGTTCTGCACGGTCCGGGAGATCGGGCACGGCCGCGTCGTGGCCGAGCCCGGGGCGGTGATCGCGGCGATCGACAAGGAGACCCGCGCCGGGTCGCGCCAGGAGATGCGGCTGCACCCGTCGACCTACCACACCGCCTCGATCGGCGGCTTCGTCGCCGGCGGCTCGGGCGGCGTCGGCTCGATCCGCTGGGGCGGCCTGCGGGACGCGGGCAACATCATCTCGCTCGAGGTGGTGACCATGGAGGCGAGCCCGCGGGTGCTGACGCTCTCCGGCGACGACCTGCACAAGGTCTCCCACGCCTACGGCACCAACGGCATCATCACGAAGGTCGAGATGCCGCTCGCCCCGGCCTACGCCTGGGTCGACGTCATCCACGGCTTCGACACGCTGCGGGAGGCGACCGCCTTCGCCAACGCCGCCGGCGAGCAGGACGGGCTGCTGCTGAAGGAGCTCGCCGTCGTCGCGGCGCCCCTCCCGCACGACCATTTCAAGCGCCACCGCAAGTACCTGCCCCGCGAGAAGCATCTCGTCATGGCCATGGTGGCGGACTTCGCCCTCTCCTCCTACCTGGCGGTGGCGGGGCGCCATCGCGGCGCGGAGCTGCTGTTCCGCAACGACACGCTCGCCGCGGAGGACCTCAAGGGCCTGCCTCCGGTCTTCGAGCTGTCCTGGAACCACACGACGCTCCGGGCGCTGCGCGACGACCCGTCGATCACCTATCTCCAGGTCCTCTACCCGTTCCCGAACCAGGTGGAGCTCGTGACGAAGATCCACGAGCGCTTCGGCGAGGAGCTGCCCGCCCACCTCGAGTTCGTGAAGTTCGACGGCAAGGTCACCTGCTTCGGCCTGCCGCTGGTGCGCTTCACCAGCGAGGAGCGGCTCGAGGAGATCATGGCGATCCACGAGGAGATGGGCGCGCCGATCTTCAACCCGCACCGCTACACGCTGGAGGAGGGCGGCATGAAGCAGACCGACGCCGTGCAGCTCGCCTTCAAGCGCGAGGCCGACCCGCAGGGCCTGCTCAACCCCGGCAAGATGATCGCCTGGGAGGACCCGAGCTACGACTACCGCTCGGGCAAGACCTTCCTGTTCCGCGCGCTGGCGGAGGGGTGAGATGAAGGGCGCGACGGTCTCCCCTCTCCCGGATGGGAACAGGCGATTCGCGGAGTGTCGTGGAGCGTGTTCGGGAGCGGCGCGGGTCCCTGTCCTTCCCTGTAGGGGAAGGTGGCGCGCCGCCGAAGGCGGCGTGACGGATGGGGCGCGGCGCGCAGCGACGCGTTCCGCGAAGCGGAAGCTACGGCGTCGGACCTCACGCGTGCAATTCGGCTTCGCCGAACGCGCGTTCCGCGCGCCCCATCCGTCTCGGCGCTGCGCGCCGATCCACCTTCCCCTACAGGGAAGGAGAATACCCGCGTCGCCCCTCGGCGTGCGCCCCGCCCGCCACGCGCTTCATCGAGGGCGCGACCATCCTGCGGCGGTTCTCCCTCACCCCCGGCCCCTCTCCCGTCCGGGAGAGGGGAGGACGCCCTGACATGCGCATCCTCGTCCTCTACGCCCATCCCGACCCGGAGAGCTACGTCGCAGCGCTCCATCGCACCGTGGTCGAGACGCTGACCGCGCGTGGCCACGAGGTCGACGATTGCGATCTCTACGCCGAGGGGTTCGACCCGGTCCTCTCCTGCGCCGAGCGGCGGGGCTACCACGCGACGCCCTCGAACCGCGCGCCGGTGGAGGACTACGTGCGGCGGCTCGAGGCGGCCGACGGGCTCGTGCTGGTCAACCCGGTCTGGAACTTCGGCTTCCCCGCGATCCTCAAGGGCTTCCTCGACCGCGTCTTCCTGCCGGGCGTGAGCTTCGTCATCGCCGACGGCAAGGTCGCGCCCGCCTTGCGCAACATCCGCCTCCTGATGTCGGTGACGACCTACGGCGCGACGCGCTGGCGCGCCGTCCTGATGGGCGACCCGCCCCGGCGCTGCGTCATGCGCATGCTGCGCGTGCTGGCGGCGCCGAGCGCCCGGACCGCCTATCTCGCGCATTACGACATGAACAACGCCACGCCCGAGAGCCGGAAGGCCTTCCTGAAGCGGGTAGAGGCGACGCTCTCGGGGGTGTGATGCGCGTTCTCCTGGTCTATTGCCACCCGGTCCCGGAGAGCTTCAACGCGGCCGTCCGGGACCGCGCCGTCGCGGCGCTGGCGGCCGCCGGGCACGAGGTGGATCTCCTCGATCTCTACGCGGAGGGCTTCGACCCGGTCCTCTCGGCCGACGAGCGCCGGGCCTATCACGAGGCCGGCGTCAACGAGGCGCCGGTCGCGGGCCATCTCGCCCGGCTGAAGGCCTGCGAGGCGCTGATCTTCGTGTTCCCCACCTGGTGGTACGGCCCGCCGGCGATGCTCAAGGGCTGGGTCGAGCGCGTCTTCGTGCCCCACGCCACGTTCGGCATGCCGCAGCCGGGCCGGCCGATCACGCGGGTCCTCACCAACATCCGGGTGCTCGGCGCGATCTCGACGCTCGGCGCGCCGCGCTGGTGGTGGTGGTTCATGGGCATGCCCGGCCGGCGCATGCTGCTCACCGGGCTCGGCGTGCTCTGCGCCGAGGGCTGCCGCACGTTCTGGATGGGGCTGCACGAGATGGATTCGGCCGCCCGCGAGGACCGCGAGCGCTACCTCGACCGGGTGGCCGCGCGGCTGAAGCGGCTCGGCTGACGCTCCTGTTTCTCCCCTGCGGGGAGGAGGCGGGTGGCGCGCTTCATCGACGCTCGCGGCATCCGCGACCTCGCTCCCGCCCCATTGGGGCGGGGACGATCCGCGCAGCGGATCAGGGGCGGGGTCCCCTGGCTCCACGCGTCCCGTTTCGGCTGTCGCCGAAGCGCGCCTGCGGCGCACCCCCTCTGTCACCGGCTTCGCCGGCGCCACCTCCCCCGATGGGGGAGGAGCGTCACGTGTTCATCGAATCGAAGAACTCGCCGTTCGACTTCGTCGCGCGCAGCTTGTCGAGCAGGAACTCGATCGCGTCGACCGTGCCCATCGGGTTGAGGATACGGCGCAGGACGTAGGTCTTCTTGAGCTGGTCGGGCGGGACGAGCAGCTCCTCCTTGCGGGTGCCGGAGCGGGTGATGTCGAGCGCCGGGAAGGTGCGCTTGTCGGCCACCTTGCGGTCGAGGATGATCTCGGAGTTGCCGGTGCCCTTGAACTCCTCGAAGATCACCTCGTCCATGCGCGAGCCGGTGTCGATCAGCGCGGTGGCGATGATCGTCAGCGAGCCGCCTTCCTCGATGTTGCGCGCCGCGCCGAAGAAGCGCTTGGGGCGCTGCAGCGCGTTGGCGTCGACACCGCCGGTCAGCACCTTGCCCGAGGACGGGACGACGGTGTTGTAGGCGCGGCCCAGCCGGGTGATCGAATCGAGCAGGATGACCACGTCGCGGCCGTGCTCGACCAGGCGTTTGGCCTTCTCGATCACCATCTCCGCCACCTGGACGTGGCGCACCGCCGGCTCGTCGAAGGTCGAGGCGATGACCTCGCCCTTCACCGAGCGCTGCATGTCGGTGACCTCCTCCGGCCGCTCGTCGATGAGCAGCACGATGAGGTAGCACTCGGGGTGATTCGTGGTGATCGACTGCGCGATGTTCTGCATCAGCACGGTCTTGCCGGTGCGCGGCGGCGCGACGATGAGGCCGCGCTGGCCCTTGCCGATCGGCGAGACGATGTCGATGATTCGCGCCGAGTAGTCCTTGCGCGTCGGGTCCTGCTGCTCGAGCTTGAGCCGCTCCGTCGGGTAGAGCGGCGTCAGGTTGTCGAAGTGGACCTTGTGGCGGATCTTCTCGGGATCCTCGAAATTGACCGTGTTGACCTTGAGGAGCGCGAAGTAACGCTCGCCCTCCTTCGGGCCGCGGATCGGGCCCTCCACGGTGTCGCCGGTGCGCAGGCCGAAGCGGCGGATCTGCGAGGGCGAGATGTAGATGTCGTCCGGACCCGGCAGGTAGTTCGAGTCCGACGAGCGCAGGAAGCCGAAGCCGTCCTGCAGGGTCTCGACCACGCCCTCGCCGATGATCTCGACCTCGCGGGCGGCGAGCTGCTTGAGGATCGCGAACATCAGCTCCTGCTTGCGCATGGTGCTGGCGTTCTCGACCTCGAGCTCCTCCGCGAAGGTGGTGAGCTCGGTCGCCGTCTTCGACTTGAGGTCCTGGAGCTTGATCTCCCGCATGGCGGGAGCCGTGTCCGAGGTCTCGCGGATCGGTGCGTTGATGATGTCGTCTTCGATCATGGGGCGTTCGCGCTGAGGCGAGGCGACAGGGCGGTTCGGGCCGGGTCGGTGGTGAGACACCGCTTCGCGGGACGGTTGCCGGCGAAGGAGCCGGGACCGGATCGCCCGAGGGGAAGCGCGACCTGTCACTCGAGGGGAGGGTAGAGGCTGCATATCGCGTTTCTTCGCGACGCTCAACCCCAAAACGCCGTCACCGGAGAATCGGTTTCACGATGACGAGGACGACGATGCCGATCATCAGCAGCGTCGGCGCCTCGTTGAAGATCCTGAAGAACTTCGAAGACTTGGCGTTGGCGTCCGCCGCGAAGGCCTTCGTGTAGCGTGCCATCAGGTGATGCGAGACGAGGAGGCCCAGGACGAGCAGCAGCTTGCCGTGCAGCCAGCCCTGGCTCCACCAGCCGCCGAGGAAGGCGAGCCACAGCCCGGTGGCGACGGAGACGATCATCGCCGGCGTGGTGATAGCCTTGAGCAGCCGCCGCTCCATCACCTTGAAGGTCTCGGACTGCGGCGTGCCCGGCTGCGCGCCCGTGTGGTAGACGAACAGCCGCGGCAGGTAGAGCAGCCCCGCCATCCAGGCGATGATGGCGATGACGTGCAGGCTCTTCAGCCAGAGATAGCCGTCGAACACCGCGTCAGGCTCCCCGCACGCGCGCGATCATGGCCTCGACATGGGGTATCGGCGTGTCCTTCTCGATGCCGTGGCCGAGATTGAACACGTGCGGGCGCCCCTGCGTCGCGGCGAGGATCGCGTCGATCCCCTCCTCGAGCGCCCGACCGCCGGCGACGAGCGCCTGCGGATCGAGGTTGCCCTGGCTCGCGAGACCCGACGGCAGGCGCGAGACCGCATCGGCGATGTCCGTCTGCCAGTCGATGCCGACCGCGTCGGCGAAGCCGGCTGCCGCGAGCCGGTGGAGATGGCCGCCGCCGCGCACGAAGACGATCGCCTTGGCGTGCGGCCGCGCCGCCTTCACCCCCTCGACAATGCGCCGCAGCGGGCCGAGCGACACGCTCTCCACCATCGAGGGCGGCAGGCTCGTGCCCATGCTCTCGAAGATCTGAACCGCGTCGGCGCCGGCGTCGATCTGCGCCACGAGGTAGCGGATCGAGGTCTCGACCAGCGTCTCGACGAGGGCTGCGAGGAAGGCGGAATCGCGGTAGGCGGCGAGCCGCAGGGGGGCCTGCTCGGGGCTCGAGCGCCCGGCGATCATGTAGCTCGCCAGAGTCCAGGGCGCGCCGCAGAAGCCGAGCAGCGTCGTCTCGGCCGGGAGCTCGGCACGCAGGCGCCGCACGGTCTCGATCACCGGCGCGAGGTGCTCGAGCGGGTCCCTCGCCTCGCCGAGCCGCCTCACGTCGTCCAGCGTGGCGATCGGCGTCAGGCGCGGGCCCTCGCCCTCCTCGAACCAGACCTCCTGGCCGAGGGCATGGGGGACGACGAGGATGTCGGAGAACAGGATCGAGGCGTCGAAGCCGAAGCGCCGGATCGGCTGGAGGGTGACCTCCACCGCGAAGTCCGGATCGTAGCACATCGCGAGGAACCCGCCGGCCGTGGCGCGCGTCGCCTTGTACTCGGGCAGGTACCGCCCCGCCTGGCGCATCAGCCAGATCGGCTGCGGCCAGACGGCCTCGCCGTCGAGAACCCGCATCAGCTTGCGCGCCGGCTTGTCGGTCATCCGCGTTCCTCCCCCTTCCCTCTCAAATCAGAAATTCTTTCTAGAATCGAATCCTGTTTCTGCTTGGCAGGGGTACAGGGCTGCCGCAACGCCGTCCACAGCCGCTCCACATGCGGGGCCCGCCATGGATTGGTTGAGAAAGGGTTGACGCGATCGCGCAGCGGATCCGGAATCGCAATCCTTAACAGGAGGTTAACGATCCGCTCCCGCCGGCGTCCGGCCCGGCCGCGCACCCCGCGCCCGCAGTCCCCACCATAGCCGCCGGCCGCATCCCCAGACCATCCGGTGTTGACGGTATGGAGGGGTCCTCCACAGGCCCCCGGCTGGACCCGCGCGCCCGGCCGCTTTATCCACACTGATCGACTCCCCCGGCGGTCGGCCTGGGGACGGCGGTGCCCGCTCCCCGGCGCGCCGGTGCCGGGCGAGGGGGGTCACGGCGAAGGAGGCACGCCTTTGGCGCGAAGCTACTTCCACCTGCATCTCGTCTCCGACTCGACGGGCGAGACGCTGATCACGGTCGCCCGCGCCGTGGCGGCGCAGTACGAGGGCGTCTCCGCCATCGAGCACGTCTATCCGCTGGTGCGCTCGGCAACGCAGCTCGAGCGGGTCATCGCGGAGATCGAGGCCGCGCCGGGCATCGTGCTCTATACGCTCGTCGAGCAGGACCTCGCCCAGCGGCTCGAGGAATCCTGCCGCGAGAACGGCTCGCCGGCGCTCTCCGTGCTCTCGCCCGTGCACGCGCTGCTGCAATCCTATCTCGGAGCGGCCTCGACGGCGCGGCCGGGCGCGCAGCACATGCTCAACGCCGACTACTTCAAGCGCATCGACGCGATGAACTTCACCCTCTTCCACGACGACGGGCAATTGCCGGCCGACATCGAGGAGGCCGACATCGTGCTGATCGGCGTCTCGCGCACGTCGAAGACGCCCACCGCCATCTACCTGGCGAACCGCGGGCTCAAGACGGCGAACATCCCGCTCGTCCCGAACGTGCCGCTGCCGCCGCAGATCGAGAAGGCGAAGAAGCCGCTCTTCGTCGGTCTCGTCGCGAGCCCGGAGCGCATCGTGCAGATCCGCCAGAACCGGCTCCTGTCGCTCAACGCGTCCGACGAATCGGACTATGCCGACAAGGACCGGGTAACGGAGGAGATCGCCTACTCGCGCAAGCTCTTCGCCCGCAACCACTGGCCGGTGATCGACGTGACCCGCCGCTCGATCGAGGAGACGGCGGCGGCCATCCTCGAGCACTACCGCGCCCATCGCATGAAGTTCATCGCCACCTGAGAGCCCCGGAGACCGATCGATGAGCCTCCCCGGCCTCTGGCGCGACCCGGCACCCCTCGTCCTCGCCTCGACCTCCGCGACGCGGGGCGGCCTGCTGGCGTCGACCGGTCTGCCCTTCGAGACCGCGCGGCCGGACGTGGACGAGCGCGCGATCGAGGCGGCCGCGCGCGCGGAGGGCGCGGGTCCCGACGCGCTCGCGGCGCGGCTGGCGCGGGAGAAGGCGCTGTCGGTCTCCCCGGCCCGGCCCGGCGCCCTCGTGATCGGCGCCGACCAGACGCTGGCGCTGGGGGACCGGCTCTTCCACAAGCCCGCCTCGCGGGAGGAGGCGCGCGCGCAGGTCGCCGCGCTCGCCGGGCGCACGCACGCACTCCATTCCGGCGTGGCGCTCGCGCGCGACGGGGTCGTCGTCGCCGCCTTCGTCGAGAGCGCGCGGCTGACCATGCGCCCGCTCGACGCGGCCGCGATCGATCTCTATCTCGATCTCGCCGGGGACCTGGTGACGACGAGCGTCGGCGGCTACCAGCTCGAGGGCGTCGGCGCCCATCTCTTCGCGACGGTCGAGGGGGATCACGCCACCATCCTCGGCCTGCCGATCCTGCCCCTGCTCGCCGCCCTGCGCGGCCTGGGAGCGCTCGCCTTGTGAACGCCCGCTCTGTGAACGCCCGCACTCCGACCCCGAGAGAGACCGTGCCGCCAAAAGCCTTCGTCGCCGGGCATCCCATCGCCCATTCCCGCTCGCCGCTGATCCACGGCTACTGGCTGGAGCGCTGTGGCCTCGCCGGCAGCTACGAGCGCGTCGACGTCGCGCCCGACGCCTTCCCCGGCTTCCTGCGCGGGCTCGCGCGCAGCGGCTTCGTCGGCGGCAACGTGACGATCCCCCACAAGGAGGCCGCCTTCCGCCTCGTCGACGCGCCGACCGCCCGCGCGCAGCGGCTGCGGGCGGTCAACACCGTGTGGCTGGAGGACGGGGTGCTCGCCGGCGACAACACCGACGTCACCGGCTTCGTCGAGAGCCTCGACGCCGCGCTCGGCGCGGGCTGGGAGGCGCGCCTGACCCGGGCGCTCGTGCTCGGCGCCGGGGGCGCGGCGCGGGCGGTCGTGGCGGGGCTCCTCGACCGCGGGCTCGAGCGCGTCGTCGTCGCCGCGCGGGACGTGGAGAAGGCGGCGCCGCTGGTGGGCTTCGCCCCGACCCGCGTCGCCGCGCTCCCGTTCGGCGAGGTGGAGCGCGCGCTCGGGGACACCGACCTCCTCGTCAACGCCACCTCGCTCGGGATGGTCGGCCGGGATCCGCTCGGGCTCGACCTCGCGGGGCTGCCGGAGGGGGCGGCGGTCGCCGACATCGTCTACGCGCCGCTGGAGACGGAGCTCCTGCGCGCGGCGCGCGCCCGCGGGCTCGCGACGGTCGACGGGCTCGGCATGCTGCTGCACCAGGCCGTGCCGGGCTTCGCGCGCTGGTTCGGCGTGCGGCCGCAGCCGACGCCGGAGCTGCGGGCGCTGATCGAGGCCGATCTCGCCCGGGCGGCCGCGGAGGGCGGCCGGAGATGACCTTTGTGCTGGGCCTCACCGGCTCGATCGGCATGGGCAAGTCGGCGACCGCCGCGATATTCCGGCGCGCCGGCGCGCCGGTCCACGATGCCGACGCGACGGTGCATCGGCTCTACGCGGGCGCGGCCGCGCCGGCGATCGAGGCGGCGTTCCCGGGCGCGACGAAGGACGGCGTCGTCGACCGCGCCGCGCTCGGGCCGATGGTGATCGGGAAGCCGGACGCGATGGCGCGGCTCGAGGCCATCGTCCACCCGCTCGTCTCGGCCGAGCGGGAGGCCTTCCTCCGGCGCGCCCGGGCGTCGGGGGCGCCGATCGCGGTGCTCGACGTGCCGCTCCTGCTCGAGACCGGGAGCGAGCGCCTGTGCGACGCGGTCTGCGTCGTCACGGCGCCGGCGGACGTGCAGCGCGAACGGGTGTTGGCGCGCCCGGGCATGACGGCGGAGAAGCTCGCCGGCATCCTGGCCCGGCAGGTGCCGGACGCCGAGAAGCGGACGCGCGCGCATTTCCTGGTGGATACGAGCCGCGGCTTCCCTTCCGCCGAGCGGCAGGTCCGCGATATCCTGCGTGCGCTCGCCGGCCGCGAGGGCCGCGCCGCGCGCCCCTGAACCCCGCCGCAGCGACCGGAGCCGACCCTTGCGCGAGATCGTCCTCGACACCGAGACCACCGGCCGCGACGCCAACCTCGGCGACCGGATCGTCGAGATCGGCTGCGTCGAGCTCCTCAACCACATCCCGACCGGGCGCACGTATCATTGCTACATCAACCCCGACCGGGTGATGTCGGAGGGCGCCTTCCGGGTTCACGGGCTGTCCGACGAGTTCCTCGCGGACAAGCCGGTGTTCTCGGCGATCTGCGACGACTTCCTCGCCTTCGTGGACGGCGCGCGGCTCGTGATCCACAACGCGCCCTTCGACATGGGCTTCATCGACATGGAGCTCGAGCGGCTCGGCCGCCCGCGCTGGCCCGCCGCGCAGGTGCTCGACACGCTGATGATGGCCAGGCGCAAGTTCCCCGGCGCGCCGGCGAGCCTCGACGCCCTGTGCAGCCGCTTCGGCATCGACAACGCCCGGCGCACCAAGCACGGGGCGCTGCTCGACGCGGAGCTGCTGGCGGAAGTCTACATCGAGCTGATCGGCGGCAAGCAGGTCGATCTCGGCCTCTCCGCGCCGAGCCTCGCCCGTGGCCCCCTCGTCGCCGGCGCGCCGCGGGTCGAGCGCCGGCCCGCGCCTTCGCGGCTCAGCGATGCCGAGCGGGAGGCGCACGCGGCCTTCCTCGCGGGGTTCAAGGGCGAGACGGTGTGGGGGGACTACCTGCCCGCTCGTGAGGCCGCCGAGTGAGACGGCCGCTCACCCCTGCGGGATCGCCTCCATGAACGGCAGCTCCAGCACCGGGCGGTCGTGGTCGTCGCGGATGTCGAAGGCCCAGCCGGTGCGGTCCTCGGCGTGCTTCTCGCCCTCCGCCATCTCGACGAGCGCGCGGTCGATCGCCTCCCGGCGCACGGCCTCGCCGTCGGGCAGGCGCACGCCGTCCGTGTCGGGATGGACGCCGCGGTCGGAGCGGATGTGGAAGTAGTAGACCGGCATGGCTCTCCTCGTGTCGCGCGGGGTGAACGGCGGCGCCCGGCGGCCCGTTCCCGCATCGCAGCACGAGGCGGACCTAGTCCGGCGCGGCGTGGGCTTCCAGGTCCTCCAGGCGGACGAAGTCGAGGGCGCGCGCATGCGTCGCGGAGAGCCGGACCTTCGGGGCGACGCCCGCCTCCAGCGCCTCGCGCCAGCGCAGCGCGCACAGGCACCAGCCGTCGCCCGCCCGCAGGCCGGGGAAGTCGAACTCGGGCCGGGGCGTCAGCAGGTCGTTGCCGCGGCTCTGGCTAAAGCGCAGGAACGCGTCGGTGACGACGGCGCAGATCACGTGCGTGCCGACGTCCTCCGCCGCGGTGTTGCAGAAGCCGTCGCGGAAGAAGCCCGTGCGCGGCGATGCGCAGCACAGGGCGAGCGGGCCGCCGAGCACGTTGCGGGCGCCGCCCCCGCGCTCGAACCGTCGCGATATGTCGTTCATCGGCGCGTCCTCCCGGGCCTCGTCTCGACGGGCGTGCCGTGGCGCCCGTCGAGAGAGCTAGGACGGAACGCGCAGCCCGTCGAGCCGGTCAGCGCTCGCCGTGGCGCCGGCGCGGTGCGCCCTCGGCGGGGCCGCGGCGCGTGTCGTCCTTGCGGAAGGGCGCCTCGCCCCGCGGCGCGGGCTTGCCGCGCGGGCCGTCCTTGCCGAACTCGCCCTTGCCGAACCCACCCTTGCCCGATCTCGCCGGACCGGTCTTCCCGAACCCGCCCTTGCCGGGGCCCGGCTTGCCGAAAGCCGGCTTGCCGAATCCGGGTTGCGGACCGGGCTCGCCGTCGGCGCGCGCCACCCGGACGTTCTCGTCGTTGGGGCGCTGGGCCGCCTGGGCGAAGCGCTCGGCGGCGTCGACGACGATCCCGAAGCGCGTCTCCTCGGGGAAGATCCGGATCGGGCCGACGACGCCGCGCTCGACCTCGCCGAGCCGGCAGATCAGCGGCAGCAGCCATTTCGGGTCGGCGTTCTGGCGCCGCCCGACGGAGAGCGTGAACCACGCCATCGGCAGGCGCTCGCGGGCCTCGCGCGGCTCCCGCTCGCGGGCGCCGCGCCCCTCGAAGGGCGTCTTCTCGCGGGGCACGAACGCCTCGCGCTCCTCGCGGGTGCGCCGCTGCGGGCGCTCGCCGGGATCGCTGACGTCCTCGGGCGCCGGCAGGCGCGCGCGCCACAGGCGCACCAGCGCGGCGGCGATCTCCTCGGGCGTGCGCGTCTCGAGCAGGCGCTGGGCGGTGTCGCGCTCGTCCTCCCCGGGCGCCTCGGTGATCGTCGGGTCGGCGAGGAAGCGCGCCTCGTCGGCGGCGCGGATCTCCTCGATCGTCGGCGGGCCGGACCACTCGACGTCGATCCGCGCGGCCTGGATCAGACCCTCCGCCTTGCGGCGGCGGTTCACCGGCACGATCAGCGCACACACGCCCTTGCGCCCCGCGCGCCCGGTGCGGCCGGAGCGGTGGAGCAGGGCCTCGCGGTCGTTGGGCAGGTCGGCGTGGACGACGAGGTCGAGATGCGGCAGGTCGATGCCGCGCGCGGCGACGTCGGTCGCCACGCACACCCGCGCCCGCCCGTCGCGCAGCGACTGGAGCGCGGTGGTGCGCTCGGCCTGCGACAGCTCGCCCGACAAGGCCACCGCCGAGAAGCCGCGCTCGAGCAGGCTCGCATGGAGATGGCGCACCTGCTCGCGGGTGGCGCAGAACACCATCGCCGCCCGCGCCTCGACCTGGCGCAGCACGTTGACGACGGCGTGCTCGATCTCACGCGGCGCGACGCGGACGGCGCGGTAGGCGATGTCGGCATGGGGCGCGTTGCGCCCGACCGTGTCGATGCGCATCGCGTCGGTCTGGTGGTCGCGCGCGAGCGCCGCGATCTGCGGCGGGATCGTCGCCGAGAACAGCAGGGTGCGGCGCGTCGCGGGCGCCGCGTCGAGGATGAAGGTCAGGTCCTCGCGGAAGCCGAGATCGAGCATCTCGTCCGCCTCGTCGAGCACGGCCACCTCGAGCGCGGAGAGGTCGAGCGCGCCGCGCTCGATGTGGTCGCGCAGGCGCCCCGGCGTGCCCACGACGATGTCGGCGCCCACCTCCAGCGCCCGGCGCTCGCGGCGCGGGTCCATGCCGCCGACACAGGAGACGAGGCGCGCACCGGTGCGCGCCCAGAGCCAGGCGAGTTCGCGCTCCACCTGCAGCGCCAGCTCGCGGGTCGGCGCGACGACGAGCGCGCGCGGCGCGAGGGAGGGAACGAGGATGGGCGCGGCGCCGATCAGCGTCTCGGCGAGGGCGAGGCCGAAGGCGACGGTCTTGCCGGAGCCGGTCTGGGCGGAGACGAGGAGGTCGCGCCCCTCGTGCCCGGGCGCCAGCACGGCCGCCTGGACCGGCGTCGGCTCGGCATAGCCGCGCGCGGTCAGCGCCTCGGCGAGGAGGGGGTGGGTCGCGGGAAAGGGCATCTTACGTCGGTACCGTCGAAAGGAGGTCCCCGCCGGGCCGATCAGGGCATCCCCGGTGTCGGTTCTGGTCTGGCGGGAGGGGGCGCTGCGGCGCGCGAGCCGGGCGTTCGGCTCCTCACATAAGCGATCTGCGCGCCAATTGCGAGAGCGTCCGGCGCCGAGCGGCCCTGCGGGTTGCGCATCGCGCGCGGGCGCGTCATTGCTGTGCGCGGGAGGAGAGCGCCGGGCATGACCCTCGACGTCGTCGCGTTGCGCGCATTCTACGAGAGCCCCCTGGGCGAGACCGCGCGCCGCTTCGTCGGACGTGCGCTCGAGGATTTCCTGGCGCCGGTCGGCGGCGCGCGGGTGATGGGGCTCGGCTATCCCGGCCCCTTCCTCCAGGCCGCCCGCGGGCGTGCCGAGCGCGTCCTCGCCTTCATGCCGGCGGCGCAGGGCGTCGAGCCCTGGCCGGCGGACGCGCGCTGCGCCGCCTGCCTCGCCGACAGCCTGATGCTCCCTCTTCCCGACGGCTGCATGGACCGCGTGCTCCTCGTCCATGCGCTCGAGACGTCGGAGGATCCCGACGAATTGTTCTACGAGGTCTGGCGGGTGCTCGCCCCGGGCGGCCGGCTCGCGGTCGTCGTGCCCAACCGCGGCGGGCTGTGGGCGCGCATGGACGTCACGCCCTTCGGCCAGGGCCAGCCCTATTCCCGCGGGCAGCTCAAGGCGCTGATGCGCCGCACGCTCTTCACGCCCGAGACCTGGACCGAGACGCTCTACGTGCCGCCGCTGCCCTCGCCGGTGCTGCGCGGCTCCGCCGGCGCCTGGGAGCGGCTCGGCACGCGGCTCAACCTCCCCTTCGCCGGCGTCCACGTGGTCGAGGCCACGAAGCAGCTCCATCGCCCGCTGATGGTCCGCCAGACCCGGCGCGGGACGCGCTTCATCCCGGTGCTGGTGCCGCAGGCGAACGGGGCCGCGACGCGGCGCTGGGGTGCCTCGTGAGCGATGCCCGGTGAGCCGGGTCTCGTGAGCCGCGTCAGGCGGCGAGATCGGCGACGACCGCGTCGAGGACGGGAAAGCCCGCCTGGGTGACCGCGAGGCGGCCGCCGGGGCGGGGCTCGATCAGCCCGTCGCCGACGAGCGCGGAAATGCGCCGCGGGTCGAGGCTGCGCCCGGAGAGCGCCTCGTAGGTGCGCGGGTCGACGCCCTCCACCAGGCGCAGGCCCATCAGCAGGAACTCGTCGCCCTGGGACTCCGCCGAGAGCACCTCGCGCGACACCGTCGCGTTGCCGTCGCGCTCCACCAGCGCGAGCCAGGTCTCGGGATGGCGCTCGGTCGCGAGCGCGATCCGCCCCTCGTTGGTCACGAGCCGCGCGTGGGCGCCCGGGCCGACGCCGGCATACTCGCCGTAGCGCCAGTAGACGAGGTTGTGGCGCGACTGCGCGCCCGGCCGGGCGTGGTTCGAGATCTCGTAGGCGGTCAGCCCCGCAGCGTCGCAGACCTCCTGCGTGACGTCCCACAGGGCGCGCGCCTCGTCGGCGGTGGGCACGACGAGCTTGCCGGCACGGTGGAGCTTCTCGAACCAGGTGTCGGGCTCGATCGTCAGCTGGTAGAGCGACAGGTGCTCGGCGGCCCGGTCGATCGCCCCGCGCAGCTCCGCCGCCCAGGCGGCCGGGGTCTGGGCGGGGCGCGCGTAGATCAGGTCGAAGGACGAGCGCGGGAAGTGCGCCTGCGCCACCGCCACCGCGTCGAGCGCCTCGCGCGCCGTGTGCAGGCGCCCGAGCGCGCGCAGGTCCGGGTCGTTCAGGGCCTGCACGCCGAGTGACACGCGCTCGACGCCGGCCGCGCGGTAGCCCGCGAAGCGGGTGGCGTCGACGCTCGTCGGGTTCGCCTCGAGCGTCACCTCGACGTCGGGCGCGACGCTCCAGGCCTTCCCGATCGCGTCGAGGATCGCGCCGACCGTGCGCGGCTGCATCAGCGAGGGCGTGCCCCCGCCGAAGAAGACGCTCCCCACCGTGCGTCCGGGCGCGAGCGCGCCCTGGTGGGCGATCTCGGCGGCGAAGGCCGCGAGGAAGCGCGCCTCGTCCGGCGGCTCGCGCCGCACGTGGCTGTTGAAGTCGCAGTACGGGCACTTCGAGGCGCAGAAGGGCCAGTGCACGTACACGCCGAATCCGGCGCTCGTCGTGGGGTGAGCGGTCATGACCCCGCAGATGTGACCGCGCACGGCCGGTTTGGCAACAGCGCGAATCGCGCGGCGTCGACCCGAGTCCTCCGGGTGACACCCCCGCTTAAACGGACATTAACCCTCTTCCTGGCGGAGTCGCCGGACGGGTACACTGCACGCGAATCGTGTCGACGTCGCCGCTCGCCGCCGGATCCCCGGCCGGCGCGGCGTTGCGACGAGCGGGAGCCTCGGGCGGGTGATGGGCGACGGGAACGGGCGGTCTGGAGACGGGACGGCGAGGCGGGGCGACGGGCCCGGGCCCGGGCGGATGCGCGCGGCGCTGACGGGCGCGAGCGCGCTCGCCGCGGGGGCGCTGCTCTCCGGCCCGGCCCGGGCGCTGGGACCCGACGCGCTGCTCGCCCGGCTCGACCCGCAGAACGCGATCAGCTTCGCCTTCGTGGCGGGCTCGCTGGTCTTCGCGCTCACCACCGCCTTCGTCTACCGGATCGAGCAGCGGCGCTCCTCGGAGCGCGAGGCGGGCCTGCGCGCCGAGCTCGCCGAGCTGCGCGCCGCCGCCGACCGGGCGGAGACGGTGATCGGTGCCGAGAGCCAGCTCGTCGTCTCCTGGGACGGCCGCGACGCCGAGCCGCGCATCGAGGGCGACCCCAACGCGCTCGGCCCCGCGGCCGCGGGCAAGCGGCTCCTCGCCTTCGGCGCCTGGCTCGCCCCCGCGGACGCGGGCGCGCTCGACGGGGCGCTGACGCGGCTGCGCGAGCGCGGCGAGGCCTTCCGCCTGACGCTGCGCGCCCAGCGCGACCGCTTCGTGGAGGCGCAGGGGCGCGCGCTCGGCGGGCGCGCGATCCTGCGGCTGCGCGACGTCACCGGCGACCGGCTGGAGCTCCTCCAGGCCCGCGAGACGCTGGTGCGCCAGGGCGACGACCTGAAGAACCTGCGGGCGCTGCTCGAAGGCATGAGCCAGCCGGTCTGGCTGCGCGACGGCGAGGGCGCGATCGCCTGGGCGAACCCCGCCTGGCTCGCCGCGGTGGAGGCGCAGTCGCTGGAGGACGCGCGCACGCGGGGGCTGGAGCTGCTCGACCGCGGCGCCCGCGACGACGCCGCCGGCGCGCGCGCCGCCCGCGCCCGCTTCGCCGCGCGCACCACCGCGATCGTCGCGGGCGCCCGGCGCACCCTCGACGTGGCCGAGACACCCTCCCCCGGCGGCTTCGTCGGCATCGCGGTGGACGTCACCGACCTCGAGGAGGTCCGTGCCGACCTGCAGCGCCAGATGCAGGCGCACGTGCGCACGCTCGATCATCTGCCGAACGCGGTGGCGATCTTCGACTCGAGCCAGCGCCTCGTCTTCCACAACGCCGCCTATCGCGCCCTCTGGGGCCTCGACCGCGCCTTCCTGGAGAGCGGGCCGTCGGAGGGCGAGATCCTCGACCGGCTGCGGGCCGAGCGGCGCCTGCCCGAGCAGGCGGACTGGCGGCGCTGGAAGGCGGACGTGCTCGCCGCCTACCGCGCCATCGAGCCGCAGGAGACCTGGTGGCACCTGCCGGACGGGCGCACGCTCCACGTCGTCGCCAACCCCAACCCGCAGGGCGGCCTGACCTGGCTGTTCGACGACGTCTCCGAGCATCTCTCGCTGGAGAGCCGCTACAATTCCCTCATGCGCGTGCAGGGCGAGACGCTGGACGCGCTCGAGGAGGGCGTCGCCGTGTTCGGCTCGGACGGGCGGCTCAAGCTCGCCAACCGCGCCTTCCGCGCGCTCTGGCGCCTGCCGGAGCCGGCCGCCGGAGAGGAGCCGCATCTCGACAGCGTGGTCGCGGCCTGCCGTCCGCTCGCCCCGGAGGAGGAGGCCTGGGCCGCCATCCGCGCCGCCGTCGCGGGCGACGCGGAGGGCCGCACGGAGCTGGCGCTCAGGCTCGCGCGCCGCGACGGGCTGCACCTCGACTGCGCCGTCCAGCCGCTGCCCGACGGCGCGACGCTGATCGCCTTCGTCGACGTCACCGCGAGTGTCAACGTCGAGCGGGCGCTCATCGAGAAGAACGAGGCGCTGGAGGTGGCCGCGCGGCTGCGCGAGGATTTCGTCCACCACGTCTCCTACGAGCTGCGCTCGCCGCTCACCACGATCATCGGCTTCGCCCAGCTCCTGGGCGACGAGACGGTGGGCGGGCTCAACGACCGCCAGCGCGAGTATGCCGGGCTGATCATGCGCTCGTCGGGAGCGCTGCTCGCCATCATCAACGACATCCTCGACCTCGCCTCGATCGACACGGGATCGCTCGAGCTCGCCCCCGAGGAGGTCGACATCCGCGAGACGATCGACGCCGCCGTGCGCGGGATCGACGACCGCATCGCCGAGAACAAGCTCTCCCTCGTCATCGACGCGCCCGCCGGCATCGGCGGCTTCGTCGCGGACGCCAAGCGCGTGCGCCAGGTGCTGTTCAACCTCTTGTCGAACGCGGTCGGCTTCTCGCAGACGGGGCAGACCGTGCGCCTGTCCGCCCGCAAGAGCGCGGGCGAGGTGGTGTTCGAGGTCGCCGACGAGGGGCGCGGCATCCCGCCCGAGGTGGTCGAGCGCGTTTTCGACAGATTCGAGAGCCATACGCTCGGGACCCGCCACCGCGGCGTCGGGCTCGGCCTGTCCATCGTGCGCGCCTTCGTCGAGCTGCACGGCGGCCGGGTGTCCTTGACGTCGAACCCGGGATCGGGAACGACGGTGACCTGCGTCTTTCCGGCCGACGGCCCGCAGCGCCTCGCGGCCGAGTAGCGCCGCGGCGGGCGGGCTCCGGCGGAGCGTCTCCCGGCGTCACTGAGAAGCCCGACGCCCCGACAGCGAGGATTCGATGCCAGAGAGAGGCCTGATGGGCCTGCCCCCGGGTCCCGACCCGCGCCTGCCCGTGTGGGAGGTTCTGCTCGACGACGAGCAGGCCACCCGCGACATGGCGCGCTTCATCGCCGACGAGCTCAAGCCCGGCGACGTGGTCACGCTCTCGGGCGGGCTCGGCGCGGGCAAGACGACGCTGGCCCGCGCCATCGTGCGGGCGCTCGCCGGCGACCCCGCGCTCGAGGTGCCGAGCCCGACCTTCACGCTGATGCAGACCTACGAGGCGCGCAAGGCGCCCGTGGTCCACGCCGACTTCTATCGCCTCTCCTCCTCCGACGAGCTGGTGGAGCTCGGCTGGGAGGAGGCGACCGAGAGCGCGATCGCGCTCGTCGAATGGCCGGACCGCGCGGCGGCCGCGCTCTCCGCGTCGCGCCTCGACATCACGCTCGAGATCGTGGCGCGCGACGGCGGCGAGGCGCGCGTCGCGATCCTGGTGGGCGTCGGCGCCTTCGGCGAGCGGCTGGTGCGCGCCCGCGCCCTCAAGGGCATGCTCGCCCGCGCCGGCTGGTCGGGCGCGCGCCGCACGCCCATGACCGGCGACGCCTCGAGCCGCGCCTACGAGCGGCTGACGCGGGAGACCGGCGAGACGGCGGTCCTGATGATCGCGCCGCGCCGCCCGGACGGCCCGCCGATCCGCCAGGGCAGGCCCTACAGCGCCATCGCCCGCCTGGCCGAGAGCGTCCACGCCTTCGTCGCGATCGACCGCGGCCTGCGCTCGCTCGGGCTGTCGGCCCCGCGCATCCTGGGCGACGCGCTCGACGAGGGGCTCCTCCTGCTGGAGGACCTCGGCGACATCCCCGTCGTCGACGCGAACGGCCCGATCCCCGAGCGCTACGCCGAGGCCGCGCGGCTTCTGGTCGAGATCCACACCACGACCCTGCCGCACGTGCTCCCCGTGGCCGACGAGATCGAGCACGTGGTGCCGCCCTACGACGAGGCGGCGCTCGCGATCGAGGTGGAGCTGTTCGTCGACTGGTACCTGCGCTTCCGCGTCGGCCACGAGCTGACGGCGGCCGCCCGGGCCGAGTTCCTCGCCGCCTGGCGCGAGGTCTTCGCCACCCTGGAGGAGGCGCCGCCGACCTGGTGCCTGCGCGACTACCACTCGCCCAACCTGATCTGGCTCCCGGAGCGGGAGGGCGTCGCCCGCGTCGGTCTGATCGACTTCCAGGACGCGGTGCTCGGCCATCCGGCCTACGACCTCGTCTCGCTGGCGCAGGACGCGCGGGTCGACGTGGCGCCCGAGCTCGAGCTCAAGCTGCTCTCGCTCTACGCCCGCGAGCGGCGCGCCCGCGAGCCCGGCTTCGACGTCGCCGCCTTCGCGCGCGACTACGCCATCCTGGGCGCGCAGCGGGCGACGAAGATCCTCGGGATCTTCACGCGCCTCGACCGGCGCGACCGCAAGCCCGGCTATCTCGCCCACCTGCCGCGGCTCGAGGCCGTGCTGGCGCGCAACCTCGCCCACCCCGCGCTGGCCCGTCTCAAGGCGTGGTACGAGGCGCACGCGCCGCGCCTCGCGGCCGAGCGCGACGGCGCAGCTCCCTCGTGACGATGCCCTCATGACGACGCCCCGACCCACCACGGCCATGGTGCTCTCCGCCGGCTACGGCCGGCGCATGCGCCCGCTCACCACGACGACGCCCAAGCCCCTGGTGCGCCTCGGCGGCAAGGCGCTGATCGACCACGCGCTCGCACGCCTCGCGGCGGCGGGCGTCGAGACGGCGGTCGTCAACGTGCACTACCTCGCCGACCTGCTCGAGGCGCATTGCGCCCGGCGCACGCCCCCGCCCGCCCTCGTGATCGCCGACGAGCGCGACCGGCTGCTCGACACCGGCGGCGGCATCAAGGCCGCGCTGCCGCGGCTCGGGCCGGGGCCGTTCCTCGTCCACAACACGGACTCCGCCTGGCTCGAGGGCCCGCGCAGCAACATCGCGCGGCTGATCGATCTCTACGACCCGCAGCGCATGGACATCGCCCTCCTCCTCGCCGCCACCGCCGGCGCGATCGGCTTCGACGGCCCGGGCGACTTCGAGATGGACGGCGAGGGCCGCCTCGCCCGCCGCCGCGAGCGGGCGGTGGCGCCCTTCGCCTACGCGGGCGTGGCGATCCTCTCGCCCGCCCTGTTCGCAGACACGCCCGAGGGGCCGTTCTCGCTCAACCTGCTGTTCGACCGCGCCGAGCGCGCCGGGCGTCTGCACGGCCTGCGGCTCGACGGCACCTGGCTGCACGTCGGCGATCCCCGCGCGCTCGCGGAAGCCGAGGAGCGGCTGGCGACCGCCGGCTGAGCCGCCGCCGGACGCCCGCGCCGCCGATCGCCTTAGCGGCTTCTTAAGCCGTGCCCTCTATGCCTACGCTGGTCTTCCCGTGGGGAAATGGGGCCGCACATGCATATCGTGGTCGTGGACTCGAGCCGGGTCGTCCTGAAGATGGTGGCGGGCCTGCTCGCCCCGAAGGGACACCAGGTCGAGACCTTCACCGACAGCCGCGAGGCGCTCGCCTTCGTCACCGACACGCCGAGCGTCGACGCGCTGATCACGAGCCTGGAGACGCGCCCCATCGGCGGCTTCGAGCTGTGCTGGTCGGCCCGGCTCCTCGCCGAGGACCGCCGCCCCCTCTACATCATCGCGATGTCCTCCACCGACAACGCGCGCAACCTCTCCGAGGCGCTCGACTCGGGCGCGGACGACTTCCTCTCCAAGCCTCCGGTGGCGGAGGAGCTGAACGCGCGCCTGCGCGCCGCCCAGCGCCTGACCACGCTGCAGCGCGAGCTGATCCGGCTGGCCGAGACGGATTCGCTCACCGGCCTGCTCAACCGCGGCGCCTTCATCCACCGGCTCGCCGAGGCCGCGCGCCGGCACGGGCCCCAGGGCCGGCTCGCGCTCGTCGGCATCGACCTCGACCACTTCAAGACGATCAACGACGGCCACGGCCACGCGGTGGGCGACGCCGCCATCCGCGCCGCCGGAGAGGTGCTCGCCGCCGTCGCCCGCGACCACAAGGGCTTCGCCGGCCGGGTGGGCGGCGAGGAATACGCGCTCGCCCTGCCGGGCCTGCGCGGCATGGAGGCCTCGGACGTGGCCAACACGCTGCGCGGCAAGATCTCCGAGATCCGCGTGCGCGGCCGCTCCGGTCCGGTGAAGTTCACCGCGAGCCTCGGCGTCGGCGAATGGTCCGACGGCGAGACCGTCGAGGGCCTGATGAAGCGCGCCGACCTCGCCCTGTTCGACGCCAAGGCCAACGGCCGCGACCGCGTGATGACGGCGTTCTCGGACGTGTACGTGTCGCGGGTGGGGTGAGCGGTCAGGAGGGAGGAGGGGCTTCGTCTTCCGGGGGCGACGTCTTGGCGAGACGGCTCATGAAATACGAGAATTTCTGCCCTTCTGTGGCGAGATAAGACTCGACGTCGCTGCCCACGATCGGTTCCGGAGCGCCCTTAGCCCATTTTTCGGCACGGCCGTCGCTGCCTTTCCGTTTCTGCTTCTCGAAGAAATCGCGATAGCGGAACGGAGCGATCCCGATGAAGGGATCGAAGCGGACGCGTCCATCCTCGCAATCCGCGGACACGGGCGCCGCAGGTCGTCCGAGCACGATCTCGTCGGGATAGAGCTCGGCTGCATAGCTCTTCGGATAGGGCTCGATATAGACGACGCGCCTGATCCCCGCGGCGATGATGTGCTTGGCGCAGAGGTGGCACGGGAAGGTCGTGCAGAAGAGCGTGGCGTCCTTGAGCGAAATGCCGAGACGCGCGGCGTCGGTGATGGCGTTCATCTCCGCGTGGATGATACGGCCGTACTCGATCATGTCCATCAAGAGGAGCTGCTTGCCGAGGTCGACCCCACGCTCCTCCGAGATGCGCTTCAGCAGAGTTCGCGAATCGAGATCCTTGTAGGCATCGGTGACCACCCCGGCCTTCGCTAGGTGGTGGAGCGCATCCGTCAGGAGCTTGTGCTTGAACTCCTCGTTCGTGTCGGCTCCGCGGAGATACTCCCGCGACTCGGGCTCGTCCCCGTCCCAGTAGGTGCCGCCGCGGGGGCTCGGGACCTCGTTCGTGCCGAGCACCTTCACCTCTCCGTCGACGGAGAAGACCGCCGCGCCGACTTGCCGCGAGAGGTCGAGCGAGCGCAGGGCGGCCGACTTCGCCAGGTACATCCCGTGCTCGTCGCGGGAGGGCGAGGCGAAATTGTAGCCGAAGACGAGGCGGACGAGGCGCTCCACCGTCGCGGTGACGTCTCGCGTGCGATCGCTGTCGATGAAGGCGTCGGCCAACGGGAAGACGTCGCGCAGCCGCTGGCCGTGCGCCACCGATCCCTCGAACTCGTCGCGCTCCAGCAGCTCGAGCGCGCGTCCCTCGAACTGGCTGCCACGCGTCGCTGCGGCGTCCTTGTCTCTCATTCGCTCGACGAGGCGCGTACGACGCCGACCCGTCTCGGAATGGACGGAGATCTGGAAGACGCGCTTCCCGTAGACCTCCCGCATGAGAGAGATCTCCTCGGGCCGCTTGAGCTGGCGCACGACGTAGGCGACGCTCTGCGCCGCCTTGTTGGCCGCGCCCGTCCTGCGCATGCGTTCGGTGCGGATCATCGTGAGCGCCGCATATGCCATCGCGGCGTTGTCTCCTGTCCTTTCGCGGAGCTGATTTGCTTCCTCGATGAGCCGCACTACGCGATCGCCGTAGGCTCAGGACTCATAACCAAAACATGACTGTTGCGGCGAGAGCGATGGCCGAGAGGAAGACTTCGGGGCAGCGGTCATATCTGGTGGCGACCCGCCGCCAATCCTTCAGACGCCCGAACATGATTTCGATACGATTGCGGCGCTTGTAGCGGCGCTTGTCGTATTTGATGGGCTTCTTTCGTGCCTTCCGGCCCGGGATGCAGGGCCTGATCCCCTTATCTTGCAGGGCTTCGCGGAACCAGTCGGCGTCATAGCCGCGGTCCCCCAGAAGCCACTGGGCTTTCGGCATGTCGCCCA
>NZ_AUBC01000030.1 GCF_000429045.1 Salinarimonas rosea DSM 21201 | reverse complement strand
CACCCTTCTCGCTCCAGCGTTTCCAGCGATTATAGAGCGTCTTCGGTGGGCCGTACTCCTTCGGCGCATCGCACCACCGTAAGCCATTGCGATTGATGAAGATTATCCCACTCAACACCCGCCGATCATCAACCCTCGGCTTGCCATGGCTCTTCGGAAAGAACGGTCGCAGCCGCGCCATCTGTTCGTCGGTCAGCCAAAATAGATTGCTCATGATACCCCCTGAAAGTTTGGGGATTTGAATCATGCGACCAATGCGATCTCAAGCCGATTAATGGGTCCTGAGCCTAGAGCGGGACGGCGCGGAGCCGCGATGCCGTCCGCATGCCCGATAGCCCGATGCGAGATCCCATGCCCGCCGAGCCCGCCATCGTCCTGACCCTGTCCTGCCGCAACCGGCCCGGCATCGTCGCCGCGGTCTCGGCCCATCTCTTCGAGAACGCCTGCAACATCCTCGATGCGCAGCAATACGACGACACGCAGACCGGCAACTTCTTCATGCGCGTCGTCCTCAACCGGCTCGACGGCGCGCCGGCGGTGGAGGCGCTGCGCGAGAGCTTCGCGCCGCTGGCGGCACGTTTCGGCATGGCCTGGTCGATGCGCGGCACGGACGCGCGCCGGCGGGTGATGATCCTCGCCTCGCGGTTCGACCATTGCCTCGCCGACCTGCTCTACCGCTGGCGCACCGGCGAGCTCGCGATGGACCTCGCGGCCGTCGTCTCGAACCATGCGCGCGAGACCTTCGACCATCTCGACTTCGGCGGCGTGCCCTTCCACCACCTGCCGGTGACCAAGGACACCAAGCTCGAGCAGGAGAGCGCGCTGTGGCGGCTCGTCCAGGAGGTCTCGCCCGATCTCGTCGTGCTCGCGCGCTACATGCAGGTGCTCTCGGACGGGCTGTCGGCGAAGCTCTCGGGCCGCTGCATCAACATCCACCATTCGTTCCTGCCCGGCTTCAAGGGCGCCAAGCCCTACCACCAGGCCCACGCGCGGGGCGTGAAGCTGATCGGCGCGACGGCGCACTACGTGACGTCCGAGCTCGACGAGGGGCCGATCATCGAGCAGGACGTCGAGCGCATCTCCCACCGCGACACGCCCGACGACCTCGTGCGGAAGGGCCGGGACATCGAGCGCCGCGTGCTCGCGCGCGCCGTGCGGTTGCATATCCAGGATCGCGTCGTCCTCAACGGCGGCAAGACGGTGGTCTTCACCGACTGAGCGGCCGCGCCGGCGCCGATTTTTCGCCCATCCGCTCTGTCAAATCGTCGGCTCGTGGCTATGATCGCGCCGCGCCGCGGGGAGGCGCGGCCAGGAAGAGGACCTCACATGACACGAGATAAGCGCTTTCGCGCGCGGCGCCTCGCGCTGATGGCCGGCGTCGCCGCCACGGTTCTCGCGCTCGGCGACATCGGCGTCTCTCCCGTCCGCATCGCGCTCCCGGCGGGGGAGGGCCCGGTTTCCGTCGAGGCCGTGCGGCTGGAGCACGGGCTCTTCGCCGCCGCCTACGCGCAGAGCGCGGTGACGCTCGAGAACGTAACGATCGACGCCGGCCCGAGCGTCTACCGCCTGCCGAGCGTCACGATCGAAGGCTCGAGCCTCTCGCGCGAGGCGCTCCTCGACGCGATCCAGGGCAAGACCGACGCGCCCTGGCACGAGGCGCTCGCCGGGATCTCGGCCGAGCGGATCACGATGCCCGAGCTGATCATCGAGCAGGAGGTCGAGGAGGCGCAGACGACGATCACCTACCGCGACCTCGTCGCCGAGGACGTGAGCGAGGGCGTGATCGCCCGCTTCGTCGCCGGCTCCGCGCGGATCGCGGCCAAGGGGCCGGACGGACGGCCGTTCGAGGGCGAGATCGGCGAGACCGTGGTCGAGGGCTTCGACCTGCCCTTCACCGTGCGCTGGTACACCGACGCCGCGCCGGAAGACGGCGAGAACCCCTTCCGGCCGATCTATCGGTCCTTCTCGGTCGCCGACATGCGCTTCGGCGACAGCGACGCGCCGACCGCCGTCTCCGTCGGTCGCATGGCGGGCGAGACCATCGAGGGGCGCCTGATGCGCGAGCCCTTCACGCAGATGATGCCCGAGATCGAGGCGATGGCAGAGGCCGACGAGGAGCCCGGCGAGGAGGACACGCGCCGCATGCTCGGCATGATGGCCGACATGCTCGGCTCGGTGCGCTTCGGGCAGGTGGTGGTCGAGGACGTCGCCGTCACCGTCGCCGAGGCCGGCGACGAGCCGGTCTTCGCCGTCGAGCGGATCGTCTTCGGCGGCGACGGGCCGGCGCGCGCCGAGACCATCCGCGTCGACTCGGAGCAGGTTCGGCTGACGATCGCGGCGGTCGTCTCCGAGGGCTTCTCCTTCGAGCCGATGATCGCGGGGATGCGCCGCATCGCCGAGGGCGAGGTCGCGCTCGACGCGAGCGGCGCCCGCGCGCTCGCGCCGACGGTCGGTACGCTGCGGCTCGAGGAGCTCGCCGGCTCGATCGTGCCGCCGGGCCGCACGGAGGCGGTCGACCTGACGCTCGCCGCCTTCGCGATGACGGCGGACGATCTCGTCGAGGGCACGCCGACGAGCATTCGCGCAAGCTTCGACAACCTCGCCTTCGCCCTGCCGGAGGGCTCCGGGCAGGGCCGCGCGGCGCAGCTGCGGGCGCTCGGCTACGATGAGGTCGATCTCTCCGGCGCCTTCGCCGCGCGCTGGAACCCGCAGGAGCAGACGCTCGCGATCGAGGAGGCCGTGCTGACGGGCGTCGAGATGGGCCGGTTCGGTCTCGCGGCCGAGTTCGGCAACATCGGGCCCGGCGTGTTCTCGGGCGACCAGATGGCGGCCATGATGGCCGCGGCCGCCGCCACCGCCCGCAAGGTCAGCGTCTCCATTGCCGATGCGGGCCTCACCGAGCGGCTGCTCGAGATGCAGGCCGGGCGCATGGGCGCCACCGCCGACGACCTGCGCGGGCAGGGCGTCATGCTGGCGCGCACCATGGTGCCGGCGGCGCTGGGCGGGACGCCCGAGGCGCTCGCGCTGGGCGAGGCGCTGGCGACCTTCCTCGAGGCACCGGGCGAGCTCGACGTCTCCGTGAGCGCCGTCGATCCCGCCGGCATCCCGCTCGCTGCGGCGATGCAGACGGACGACCCGCTCTCGCTCCTGCCGCTCGTGACGATCGAGGCGCAGGCGCGCTAACGCATCCAATCCGACGAAGGCGGCGGCGCGGGCGCGTTCCATCGGGACGCGCCCGTTTCGCTGGCGGCGTCGCACGCGGTATGGAAATCGAAGCGCGACTCACGACTTGTACCTCCGAACGACGAGGGAGGATTCCATGAACCCCAACGCCACGAGCGACGACCCGCGCGACTTCCTGCAGGACCAGGGCTTCTCGTCCTACACGGCGGAGGACCACGCCACCTGGGCCCGGCTCGCCACGCGCCAGCGGGCGCTCCTGGAGGGCCGCGTGGTCGACGGCTTCCTGGAGGGGCTCGACCGGCTCGGCATCTCCGACGACGGCATCCCGGACTTCCGGGTCATGAACGAGCGCCTGAAGGCGACGACCGGCTGGGAGGTCGTGGCGGTGCCCGGGCTCGTGCCCGACGTCGTGTTCTTCAAGCTGCTCGCCGACCGCAAGTTTCCCGCCGGCTGGTGGATCCGCAAGCCCGAGCAGATCGACTACATCGAGGAGCCCGACGTCTTCCACGACGTGTTCGGCCACGTGCCGCTGATCATGCAGCAGGTCTATGCCGACTATCTGGAGGAGTACGGCAAGGCCGGGCTCGAGGCGGCCCGGCACGGCACGCTGCACCGGCTGGCGCGGCTCTACTGGTACACTGTCGAGTTCGGCCTCGCGCAGACGCCGCAGGGCCTGCGCATCGTCGGTGCGGGCATCGCCTCGTCGCCCGGCGAGACCGTGTTCGCCGTCGAGAGCGCCTCGCCCAACCGCATCGCCTTCGACCTCGGCCGGGTGATGCGCACGCGCTATCGCATCGACGACTACCAGGAGACCTACTTCGTGCTCGACGGGCCGGACGCCTGGCCGCGCCTCGACATCGCGCAGCTCACCCCTCTGTGGCGCGCGCTCGACCGCGAGAGCGACCTCGACCCCGGCGACGTGCTGCCGGACGACCGCGTCCTGACGCGCGGCAGCGGCGCCTACCACCGCGAGAAGGCGCACGCCTGAGGGCGCCGCCGGGGCGATCCGCGGCCGGGCCTTCCGTCCGCGAAGTTCGTCGCGAATTTTCCGTCGTGAGGGCTGGACACGCCGTCCGGCTTCGGATATCGAAGCGCCCTCACGACGGGGCGGGCCTGAACCGCCCCCGACTGGACCGGGCGCATAGCTCAGTTGGTAGAGCAGCTGACTCTTAATCAGCGGGTCCTAGGTTCGAGCCCTAGTGCGCCCACCAAATTCCGCCAGCAATGGCATATGGTTCGCGGGCGGCCCATCGGGCCGCCCGTTTGCGTTTTGCGGCCGGGGGAAACGCTGGGGGAAAACGCTAACTCCCGCGGCCTTGCACCCTGCGCCTCTCCCGCGATGAGCTTTGCGCTGCGATGGGCTCCGATTCGCGGGCGAGGCGACTGGGGGAGGGCAGCGATGGGGTTGGCTGTCGTACTGCGACCACGAGACGCCTGCCGGGAGGATCTCACGCGCGGATTAGGGCGGCGAGGCGCTTGGGTCGAGACCTCGCCCGCACGCAGCCCGACGACGTCCCATCGGTAGCTTCCGGGCCTCGCAGCCTCGGCATGGCGAAGCACGGATAGCGCGCAGGTGAGCTCCCACAGATGCAGGCCTTTGTGAACGAGGAAGCGGACGCACCGCCGCACGGTCGGCCAGGGCCAGGATCAAGAAATTGGCCGCGAGGTTCTGGAGCGCCTAGTCCTGCACGGCTCGGATCGAGCTGCGCTCCGCAGCCTCGGCCGCGAGGAACACGCTGAACTGCGACGGCCGCACGGGCGTTCAAACGTGGGCGATCGTGCTGGAGCGCGCCGCCTGACGGCGGCCGCATAGGTGGTGCTGGCGTTCCCTTGCTACGGTCGAGGCGGGTCCGAACCTCAGCGCCCTGATGGCCGCGCGGCGCCTCGACGAAGGGCCGCATGATCTTTTCTCGCTGAAGTCACGCGGCGCGTCGAAGACGAACGCCCGAGCGCCTGCATCCGCCCTTGGATTGATCCAGCAGGCCGCGGCCGCGAAACGTCATCACCGAGGCGCGCTTGCTCGGGCTCGCATTCATGCCCCTCCGGGGTGGCGTGGCTCTCTCGTCGAGTCGCTTGGCACGGCGCAGGAGAAACGAGCTGCTCGATCGCGCGCCCCCAGGGCACGACGCTCTTCAGCCGCCGATGACGGCCCTGGAGACGGCGCCGGCGGTGAAGCGCTCGATCCAGCCCGCAAGATCTCCCGCGTGCCGCTCGTCCATGACAATCGAGAAATTGTGCGCCTCGGCCATCACCCCGTGCCGCCCGCGGGAGGAGCGCGCTGCGATCTCGGCGTGAGGCTCTTCGATGACGTCGGAGAAGTCCGAAGATCTAGCGACGGGCGCGCCCGCGGTGACGCCGAGCAGCGGGATGTCCGCGGGAAGGGCCGCCTCGCGCGGCCTCCGGGCGATGGCATCCCAGGCGTCGAGCTCGGACGGCGACGCGGCGAGATGGACATGGTCGCCTGCGAACAGGGACGCGGCCCGGAGCGCGCCGTGCCCGAGCCCCTCGGCGCCGGCCTCCAGCGGATTTTTAAGCTGCAGCAGGCGAAGACGCGAGACGTCGGCGGGCACCCGCAGCTGGCCGGGAAGGAACGAAACTGATCGACCATCTCGGGCTGGAAAAGCGAGAGACCGTCTTCGTGGGACGGGTCGACGAGCACGTGGCCACCGACCTCCTCAGGACGCCGGCTCGCGAAATCGCGCACCAGGAGCTCGCCCAGGGAATTACCAAAGAGGACGTAGGGACCCTGCTCTCCGTGCGCCGCCAGCGCGGCCGCGAGGTTCTCGCTCGTCCGGTCCGGGTCGAAGCCGTCCGTCGGAGCATCGCTGAGGCCGAGGCCTGCCCAATCCTTTACAACGCGCCTCTTGCTTCCCACGTCTTGACGCGCGCCAGAGCGCATTCACTCATCTGCTCGCTCGCCCGACATCTCGGCCGACGTGCCGGCCGACCATCGTCGAGGCCGGCTGAGCGGCCGCGACCCGATCGGCCCGACACCGGGCCTGCGGCGAGCAGCACAGGCGGAGACCACGTCAGCATTGGAGGAGCCGATGATGGTGAGAGCTTGGCGGATGGCGACGATCCTTCTCGCCTCCCTCAGCATGGGCATGGCGTTCTGCCACCTGCTCGAGATGCCGGCCAGGTTCGGCTGGGACGCCGAGCTGTGGGTCGGCACGACCGTCGTTGGGGAAGTGTTCGCGCTGTTCGGCACGGTCGGCGCCGCGATCGAGACCGGGGCCTGGATAGCGGCGGTGGCCCTGGCGCTAATGGTCAGGAACCGCAGCGGGGCGACGTTCATCACGAGCGCCGCCGGAGCCGCCTTCCTCGTCGCCGCCTTCGTGGCATGGTGGGCCTTCGTGTTTCCTGTCAACGCCGAGATGTCCGGCTGGACCGTCGCGAGCCTTCCCGAGAACTGGGAGGCCTGGCGAGCTCAATGGGAATACGCCCATGCGGGCCGTGCGGTGCTCCTGCTCGCCGGGCTGGGCGGCCTCGTGCTTTCCGTCGTGCTGGAGACGCCGCGCGAGCGGCCTGCCGGAGAGGCGACGCCGGCTCGGGCCCGCTGAGGCGCAGCGGAGAGAGAGCGGAACTTTCGCTCCCTCCCGGTACGTCTGCGCGCGAAGATCGGCTGCGCGACGCATCGTTCCAATTCGACCTTCGCGGCGAACCTGGCCACGCCGAGCGTGTTCTTCTCAAGATCTCGCACGAGATAAGACAATCCGAGACGAGCGAACATCTGCCAAGATGATCATGGCGACCATACGCATGGATCTCCTGCCGAGCGACGTTCCCGAGACGGAGCGGGCCGACGATCTCGATCCGACCGTCTTCGCCGGAGTGAGAAGCGGAGGATCCGGACACGACTATGCCTGCGGGAATTGCGGCGAGGTGCTGGTCTTCGACTACGACTACGCGACCGCCCCCTTGAAGATCTCCGACGCGGTGATCGTTTGCCCGAAATGCGGCGCTCGCAACAGGATGTCGCCCGAGAAGTCTTGACCCGTGGCGCGTCCAGCCGGCGACGGCTCGAGGCCCGCGCCGCGGCGCGTTAGCGCTAGGCCCAGCCGCCCGAGCCGAACGCCGGCGGCCGGCGGTGAGGATGCCATCCGCGCGACCGGCCGCTCGCGAGCTCCTTCAGCCGCGCCACTCGCTCTTCCGTCGGCGGGTGCGTCCTGAGCAGCGAAGGCTCGGGAATGCGCCGTCCCTGCAGCAGGATATCCTCCCACCAGCGCCCGACCCGTCGCTCCAGCTTCAGCAGCGCCCGCGCCAGCCCTGCAGGGTCTCCGGTGAGCTCCGCGGCGCCGAGATCTGCGTCGAACTCGCGGGCGCGGGAGAGGGCGAGCTGCAGCAGGCTCATCACCGTCGGGGCCAGAAGCAGGACGAGGACCGTCGTCCAAGGCACCAGCACGACGCCCATCATGAGAAGCGGCAGCCCGAAGAGGACGATGAGCTGCCCGATCGCCACAGAAAGGCCGACGAGCCGCGCCATGACGTCGGCCAGCGCCATGAGCCAAAGATCCCGGTTGGCGATGTGGCTGACTTCGTGGGCTAAGACGCCGGCGAGCTCGCGGGCGTCGAGCAGGCGCAGCAGCCCCTCGCTCACCACGATTGCGCTGTCCCGGGGCGAGCCGAGGGCGAAGGCGTTCGGAAGCCGGCTCGGGACGTACCAGAGCTGGGGTACGGCCGGCAGCTCGGCGCGCACCGCGAGCTCGCGCAGCGCCGCGACACCCATCGGGAACTCGCGGCTCGTCAGGAGCCGCGCGCCGTGCGCGGACAGGACGAGCCGCTTGGGCACGCTCGGCGCGAAGGCGAGGCTTGCCAGGAGGACGAGCAGGGCCGCGGCGCCGCCGTCAGATCCCCACAGCGCGCTCGTCGCGGCCCAGGTGATGGCCGCCATCGCGGCCACGAGGACCGCGGCGTGCGCGAGATTGCGGAGCTTGTGCCGGAGGGTCGGCGCCATGGCCTCCGCCCCGCCTCAGGCCGCCACCGGCGCGCTGCGCTGGTCGACGATCCGCGCGAGATCCTCCTCGGCGAGCGTCTCCCGGCGCAGCAGCTCGGCGGCGCCGCGCTCGAGGGCGGGCCTGTTGTCCTCGATCAGCCGCAGGGCGCGCTCGAAGCAGCGCTCCACGATCTCGCGCACGGCGTCGTCGAGCCGCTCCGCCGTGCGCTCGCTGTACCGCCGGCGGCCGGCGCCGGCGTCCGCCGCCTGCCCGAGGAAGTTCGGGCGCTCGGGATCGAGGCTCACCTGCCCGAGCTGCGCGTCCATGCCGTAGCGGGCGACGATCGCCTTGGCGATGTCGGTCGCGCGCACGAGGTCGTCGGCCGCCCCGGTCGACACCTCGCCGAAGACGAGCTTCTCGGCGGCGCGGCCCGCCATCAGCACGACGATCTTGTCCTCGAGCTCCGCGCGCGTCATCAGGAAACGCTCCTCGGTGGGGCGCTGCATCGTGTAGCCGAGGGCGCCCACGCCCCGCGGGATGATCGAGACCTTGTGGACGGGATCGACGCCCGGCAGGAGGCGGGCCGCGAGCGCGTGGCCCATCTCGTGGTACGCCACCACCTCCCGCTCGCGCGGGTTGATCAGCCGGTTGCGCTTCTCGAGGCCCGCCACGATCCGCTCGACGGCCTCGGTGAAGTCGCCCATCGTCACGGCCTCTGCGCGGCGGCGCGTGGCGAGGAGCGCCGCCTCGTTCACCAGGTTGGCGAGGTCCGCGCCGCTGAAGCCCGGCGTCATCGCGGCGACCTTCTCGACGTCGACGTCCGCCGCCGCCTGGATCCTGGCGAGGTGGACCGAGAGGATCTCGACGCGTCCCGTCCGGTCCGGACGGTCGACCAGCACCTGCCGGTCGAAGCGCCCGGCCCGCAGCAGCGCCGGGTCAAGGATCTCGGGCCGGTTCGTCGCCGCGAGGAGGACGATGCCGACGGAGGGATCGAAGCCGTCGAGCTCGGCGAGCAGCTGGTTGAGCGTCTGCTCGCGCTCGTCCTGCCCGCCCGGCTGCGGGCCCGCTCCCCGCGCGCGTCCGAGCGCGTCGAGCTCGTCGACGAAGATGATCGCCGGCGCGGCCTTGCGCGCCTGCTCGAAGAGATCGCGCACCCGCGCCGCGCCGACACCGACGAACATCTCCACGAATTCCGAGCCGCTGATCGAGAAGAACGGGACGCCGGCCTCGCCGGCAACAGCGCGCGCGAGCAGCGTCTTGCCGGTGCCAGGCGGGCCGACCAGGAGGACGCCCTTCGGCACCCGGGCGCCCAGGACGCCGTAGCCCTTCGGGTCCTTGAGGAAGTCGACGATCTCGAGCAGCTCGGTCTTGGCCTCGTCGACGCCCGCCACCTCCGAGAAGGTGACGCCGGTCTCCTTCTCGACGTAGACCTTCGCCTTGCTCTTGCCGATCGACATCAGGCCGCCGAAGCCCTGGCGCTCGGCGAAGCGGCGAAAGAAGAAGAACCAGATTCCGACGAAGAGCAGGATGGGAACGATCCACGACAGCAGCGTCGAGACGAGGCCGCTCTCGTAACGTCCCGCATACTCGATTCCCGCCTCGTCGAGCCGCTCGGTCAGGCCCGGATCGACGCGCACGGTGACGAAGCGATCCCGGCCGTCGACGGGCTCGAGCAGCCGTCCGCTCACGGTGTCGGCATCGATCACGAGATCGTCGACCTTGCGCTCCTCGACGAGCTCGACGAACCGGCTGTAGGGTATCGCGGCGACCGTGCGCCACTGCTCGACCAGGCCCTGGATGACCAGGACCGCGAGGATGGCGAGCACGACGTACCAGAAATTCAGCTGCTCCTTCGTCTTCACGTCCCTTCTCCCGAAAGGTCACGCACAGGGCCCGGACCCGGCAACAGCCGGGCTCCGCGCCACCCCCCGGCTAGGCCGAGCGGCGGTGCACGGCTTCGTCCGCACGCAGGGTCCTGCCCGCAGCCCGGCTGGGGCGCGGCGCGTCCCGCCGACGCTCCGTGCGGGCCGCGGGCGGCGTCCTCGCCGCGCCCTCGTGCCGCTTCGCCTCTGTGCCGGCGCGGGCGCGACGCTCGCGGATCACGTCGTCGTCGAACGCTGCACGCAGGACTGCGAGCGCCGCGAGCCCGACGCCGAGCGCCACGTGCATGCCCGCCGCGTTGCGGACGTCGGCGAAGCCCAGAAGCCACGGCGCGGCGGCGGCGAGCCCTCCGGCCGCGAAGGCGACCCAGGTTCGCGTCTCGGCGCGCGGCAGCGCCAGCGAGGCGCACGCACCGAGACCCAGCGCCGTCGCGCTCGCCAAGGCGAGGATCTCCTCTTCGAAATCGTAGAGCCAGGGCGAGGCCGCGAGCCCTAGGCCCAGGGCGGCAAGGACCCAGTCCATCGCCGTTCGCTCGTTCGTCCATCTCACGATCATGACCCCATCCTCCGACCGGGTTGGACAGGACGGGCCGGGCGGCGTCCCGCCCGGCCGTCGGATCGCATCTCCCGGATCACGCCGCCTTCTGCTTCGATCCGTTCACCGGGATCCGGCGACGGTGCTCCTCGGCCTCGGCCGAGCGCGGCAGGGTCACCGAGAGCAGGCCGTTGTCGAAGGCGGCTTCGACGCGCTCCTCGTCCACCTTGTACGGCAGCGGGATCCGCCGCTCGAAGGCGCCGTACCAGCGCTCGCTGAAGCGCCGATCCTTGTCCTCGACGGTCTCGCGGCGCTCGCCTCGCACGGTGAGCACGTCGCCATCGAGGGTGACGTCCACGTCCTTCTCCTCGAGCCCCGGCAGCTCGGCGACGACCTTCAGGCCGCCGTCGGTCTCGCTGACCTCGAGCGCCGGCCAGGCCGTGCCCAAGGAGCGCATCGGCACGCCGCCATCGAGGCTGCCGAACGCGTTCTCGAAGAGACGGTCGATCTCTCGATGCAGCATCGCGAACGGGTCGTCCCGGTCGCGCATCGTCGCCAGGGCAGAACGCTCCTGCCCGCGACCCCAGGGAATGAGACCTCGAACCTTCATGGCATCCTCCTTCGATGATGTGTCACCGAATTCAGCGCCTTCGCCAGGGCCAAGTTTTCGAAAGCATTCGCGGCGATCTACCAAGTCGGTCGCGGCGACCGCGGCCGACCTGCGCTCCCGGCGCAGACGCCTACGAGCATCGAGATGGTCGCGTCGATCGCCGTGTCAAGGGGGAGCGATATCGAGACAGGCGTCGGGCTCGAGGCCGGTCGCCGAGAGCTGGCGAATTCTTGAAAAGCGAGGCGCGACGACGCAAATCGAGGCGGTGGGGCGGCTGGGGCCGCCCCGGATCGGTCCTTCAGCTCCTGCGCCATCATGGAGGGCTGCGATGACCAAGCTCTTCGCAATCGGCCACGACACATTTCTGCACGACCCTTCCCCGACCGCCGCCGAACGGCGCGCACTCATCGTCGAGCGAACGAGGAGACCGAAGCAGCGCGGCCGCTATCGCAGGCGGGGCTGGCTGCTGCGCATCGAGCCTGCGCCGCCGACGGGGAACGGCGCCCCGACCGAGCTCGCCTTCGACACGCTCGAGCAGGCGGAAGGCTACGCACGGCGGGCGGGCCTGGACTACGAGGTGGTCGCCGCGAAGGCGGCCGGACGCTCGAGCTGCCCGGGCGCCGCTGTCGGCGACGCGGAGGCCGGCCTCGAGGCTTGGGCCCATCTCTGGACCGCGCTGCTGCGGGCGCGCTACGGACTGTGCGATCCGCCCCTCCTCCCGGAGGTCGAGCGCGGCCTGTCGGCGCCGTCCGCGGCCTTCGCGTCGCCGTGGCGCGTGATCGCCCATCCGGCGCTCGACGAGACCGCAAAGCGCGCGATTCTCGAGCGCTGGACCTGGGACGAGCTCGCGCTGGAGCGTCTCGCCGAGGACGGCGGGATCACCGGAGACGGATCGCGGCTCGACGAGGTGCGGCGCGCGATCCACGCCCTGGGAGCAGCGCCCACCACGGAGGCGCCCGAGCTCGGGCTGCGCGCGCCCGAGCCGGAGAGCCGCAGCAGCGCGTGAGGCCCCGCGCATGGCCGACGGCTCGATCTTCTACCAGATCGCCGCGATCCTGGCGCTGGCCGCGGCGCTCGGGGCGGCGACGACCGCGTTGAGGCAGCCGCTGATCGTCGCCTTCATCGTCACCGGCATGATCGCCGGGCCCGATCTTCTCGGGCTCGTCTCGTCCGGCAAGATCATCGATGTCCTGGCGGAGATCGCGATTGCGGTGCTGCTCTTCCTCGTCGGGCTGATGCTCGACCCGCAGGCGGTCCGCTCGCTGGGGCCCGTCGCCCTCGCCACCGGGCTCGGGCAGATCGCCTTCACGGCGGCCGTCGGCTTCGTCCTCTGCCTCGCGCTCGGCCTCGATCCGGTGACGAGCCTCTACGTCGCGGTCGCGCTGACGTTCTCGAGCACGATCATCATCGTCAAGCTGCTCACGGACAAGCGCGAGGTGGACAGCCTGCATGGGCGCATCGCCATCGGCTTCCTCATCGTCCAGGACGTCTTCGTGATCGGCTGCTTCGTAGCCCTCTCGGCCTTCGGCCTCGCCTTGCGGCCTGCCGCCGAGGCGATCGCGTGGCCGGCGGCGCTCGCGCTCGGGGCCAGCGCGGCGCTCGCGCTCGCCGTCTTCACCCGCTATGCGGCCGAGCCGCTGATGCTGCGCATCGCGCGCACGCCCGAGTTGCTCGTCGTCTTCGCCATCGGCTGGGCGGTGGCGCTCGCGGCGCTGTTCGACACCGCCGGGCTCGGCAAGGAGCTCGGGGGCCTCGCGGCGGGCGCGACGCTCGCCTCGACATCGGTCCGCGAGGCGGTCTCGACGCGCCTCGCCAGCCTGCGCGACTTCCTCCTGCTGTTCTTCTTCGTCGATCTCGGCGCGGGGCTCGACCTCTCCTCTCTCGGGCCCGAGATCGAGGCCGCGCTCGCGCTGTCCGCCTTCGTGCTGATCGGAAACCCGCTGATCGTGATCGCGATCATGGCCGCGATGGGCTACCGCAGGCGCACCGGCTTCTTCGCCGGGCTGACCGTGGCGCAGATCAGCGAGTTCTCCCTCGTCTTCGTGGCGCTCGGCGCCTCCCTCGGTCACGTCCCGGAGGACGCCGTCGCGCTCGTGACGCTCGTCGGTCTCGTGACGATCACGCTGTCGACCTACATGATCACCTATTCGCAGCAGCTCTACCGCATCGTCGAGCCGGCGCTGTTCTGGGCCGAGCGCCGCAACCCGTTCCGGGAGCGCGTCGACCGCACCCGCGAGGAAGACGCCTTCGACGTGATCCTCATCGGCCTCGGGCGCTACGGGCGCGAGATCGCGGATGCGCTCGCCGCCTCCGGCGCGCGGATCTTCGGGGTCGATTTCGACCCGCAGGCGCTACGCCGGTGGCGCGCGGAGGGCCGCGCCGGCGTCTTCGGCGACGCGCTCGACCCCGAGCTGATCTCGACCCTGCCCCTCTCCGGCGCACGCTGGGTCGCCATCGTGACGCGCCCTCCGGTCGCGCCGAGCTTCTGGCAGGCCGACAGCCGGCTCGCGGCGATCGACGCGCTGCGCCGGGCCGGCTTCGAGGGCAGGATCGCCGTGCGCAGCCACGACGCAGACGACGCGGCGCGCCTGGGCCGGGCCGGAGCCGACCTCGTCCTGTCCCCGTTCGGCGACAGCGCGGTGCAGGCATCGCGGCTGATGGGGTTCGACGCCGACGCGGTCCCGAGCGGCGTGCGGCCGAGCTGTCCCGCGCCGGCCGCGCGCGGAACCGTGCCGGCCGATCGCGGTTCAGAGGGCGAGCCCGCACTTCCGGCCGCCGATCCCCGTTCTCATGGTGGGCGTCCTCCCGCGTGAGCCGGCAGGGCCGAGGCGCGGAAGTATATCGATCCTGGTGAAGATCCGATGGCTCATCTCGACGAGAAGACCCGCCGGGGCGGCCCGGCGAGCCCATCGCACGACCATCCGACCTGGCACGCGTCGCCGCCCGAGGAGACGCTCGCGGCGCTGCGGACCGGTCAGCGCGGCCTCAGCGCTGCCGAGGCGCGCCGCCGCCTCGAGGCGCACGGCCCGAACATCCTGCGCGAGGAGAAGACCCGACCCTGGTGGCGCAGGCTGCTCGCCCAGTTCGAGAACGTGCTGATCATCGTGCTCCTGATCGCCGGGACTGTGACGCTGTTCCTCCAGCAGTGGATCGACGCGGGCGCCATCTTCGGCGTGGTCGTCATCAACGCCGGCATCGGCTTCTACCAGGAAGGCAAGGCCGAGAAGGCGCTCGACAGCATCAAGCGGATGCTCTCGCCGCGCACGGTGGTGATCCGCGACGGGTCCAGGACCGTCGCGGGCGCCGAGGAGCTCGTGCCGGGCGACATCGTGGCACTCGAAGCCGGCGACCGCGTCCCGGCAGATATCCGCCTGCTCCGCGCGAGCCGCCTGCGCACGCAGGAAGCCGCGCTCACGGGCGAGTCGGAGCCCGTCGACAAGAGCACGGACCCCGTCGAGGCGCAGGCCGCGATCGCGGACCGCACCTGCATGGCTTTCGCCGGAACGCTCGTCGCGCAGGGCGCCGGCGAGGGCGTCGTCGTCGCCACCGGCCGCGACAGTGAGATCGGGCGGATCTCCGAGATGCTCCGCGAGGTCGAGCAGCTCGAGACGCCGCTTTCGCGCCAGCTCGACCGGTTCGCGAAAATCCTCGCCGCCGTGATCGTCGCCGTCGCGGCGGCGATGGCACTCTTCGGCATCACTGTCCACGGCTCGAGCATCCGCGAGATGTTCCTCGCCGCCGTCGGCCTCGCGGTCGCCGCGATCCCGCAGGGCCTGCCCGCCCTGGTCACGATCACGCTCGCGGTCGGGGTTCAGCGCATGGCGCGGCGGAACGCGATTATTCGCCGGCTCCCGGCCGTGGAGACGCTCGGCACCGTATCGATCGTCTTCTCCGACAAGACCGGGACGCTCACACGCAACGAGATGACCGCCCGGCGCGTCGTCCTGGCGGACGGCGAGGCGGAGATCTCGGGCACGGGCTTCGCGCCGGAGGGTCGCTTCCGCTGGACGAGCGGCGACGCCGCGGACGACGCCTCGTCGCCCGGCACGGACCGGGAACTCGCATCCGTCGAGGCGGACGCGCCTGCGATCCTGCGCGACTTCCTGGTCGCGGGAGCGCTCTGCAACGATGCGGCGCTGGAGGCCGACGAGGGACATTGGTCCATCGTCGGCGATCCGACGGAGGGCAGCCTGATCGTCGCGGCGGCGAAGGCCGGGATCGACGCCCGCCAGCTTCGCGAAACAGTCGAGCGGGTGGACGAGATCCCCTTCGATTCCGACCGCAAGTACATGGCGACGCTCGACCGGGAGAGCGGCGCGGAGGCGGGTGTCGTGCATGTGAAGGGGGCTCCGGAAGTGCTCCTTAGCCTGTGCGACAGGGTCGCGACGTCCGCCGGCGATACGCCGTTCGACCGGGACGAATGGGAGAGGCGCATCGAGGCGCTCTCGGCCGACGGCATGCGCGTCCTCGCCGTGGCGCGGCGCTCCGGGGAAGGCGTCGACCGCCTCTCGGAGGAGACGGTCGAGGGCGGCCTCGCCCTTCTCGGCCTCGTTGGCATGATCGACCCGCCCCGCGAGAGCGCGACCGACGCGGTGCGCAAGTGCCTCGCCGCGGGCATCCGGGTGAAGATGGTCACGGGCGATCATGCACTGACGGCGCGCGCCGTGGCGGCGCAGCTTGGGCTCGCGCGAACCGACCTCGCGATGACGGGCGCGGAGGTCGAGGAGGCGTCGAGCGGCGACCTGCGCGCGGCCGTCGAGGATACCGACGTCTTCGCCCGCGCGTCCCCCGAGAGCAAGCTCATGCTGGTGCGCGCCGTGCAGGAGGCCGGCGCCGTCTGCGCGATGACGGGCGACGGCGTGAACGACGCCCCGGCCCTGAAGCAGGCCGACGTTGGCGTCGCCATGGGGCGGCAGGGAACGGAGGCCGCCAAGGACGCCGCCGAGATGGTGCTGGCGGACGACAATTTCGCCACCATCGCCGCCGCCGTCGAGGAGGGCCGTACAGTCTACGACAACATCCGCAAGGCGATCACCTTCCTTCTGCCGACGAACGGCGGCGAAGCGCTCTCGATCCTCGGCGCCGTCATCGTCGGCGTCTCGCTTCCGATCACGCCGGTGCAGATCCTGTGGGTGAACATGGTGACCGCGGTCACGCTCGGGCTTTCCCTCGCCTTCGAGCCGGCGGAAAGCGACGTCATGGCGCGTCCGCCGCGCGATCCGGACGAGCCGATCCTCAGCCCCTTCCTGATCTGGCGCATCCTGTTCGTGTCCGCGCTCCTCGTGACCGCCGTCTTCGGCGTATATCTCCTGGTGCGGGACATGGGCGGCAGCGTCGAGCTGGCGCGGACGGCGGCCGTCAACATGCTCGTCTGCGGCGAGGCGGCCTACCTCTTCAACACTCGCTTCCTCGTCGAGCGGTCGATCTCCCGGCGCGGACTCGTCGGGAGCCGACCGGCGCTGATCGCGCTGGCGATCGTGATCGCAGCCCAGCTCGCCTGGACCTACGCGCCGCCGGTCCAGCTCCTGTTCCAGAGCACGGCTCTCTCCGCCTCGACCTGGGGCCTGATCGCCGGGATCACGGTGCTGCTGTTCCTCGTCGTGGAGGCCGAGAAGCTCGTCTGGCGTCGCCGGGCGCGGCCGGGATCCGCGTGATCGCCGCCCGGAACCGGCGCGCCGGCGATCACGCTTTTCGCACGTCCCAACCAGTCTGCAGAGGAGGAGAGGACGATGAAGCGTTCCATCCTGTCCTGCACCGCTGCCGTTGCGGTCGCCTGCGCGCCGGCTCTCGCCCAGGACCAGGCCGCCGACGAGCAGGCCATGGCCGAGGCGGGACGCGCCGCGGACATGATGATCGAGCGCAGCTCCATCATCCTTCCCGTCGCTCCCAAGACGCCGGACGAGATCGTGACGCGCGTGCGGGAGCTCGGGTACACCAACATCCGCGACTTCGACGTCGAGTTCCGGACCTACGAGGTCGAAGCGACATCCCCGGGCGGCGACGAGGTCGAGATCGAGGTGGATCCGCTCTCGGGCGCCATTCTCGACACCGACGAGAACTTCCTCTGACGGCGCAAGACCTTCCCAAGGGCGCAGACGGCCCGGCTCAGGTGCGGACGCCGCAACCGGGCCGCTCATCGCCGCCCGGCGTGACGTCCGCCCGCTCGTGGGTCGCCGGGCGATTGCGCCCTCGAGGCGGCTGCCGCGGGTCCATCGAGGACGCGTTCAGCGAGCCGAGGGGCACGGACACGAAGCCCTGCTTCAGGAACGGGAGGGCGCGACGGGCGAACAGGGCGACGAGCGCGAGGACGGCCGCCGCCGTGCCGGGCCAGGCGAAGATCACGCGCGTCCCGAACGGCTCGAGCAGGACGCTCGTGAACAGCGGCCCCGCCGCCGATCCCGCCGCGAACACGGTCAGGAAGCTTCGGCTCAGGCCGACGGATCGGGAGGCGGGCAGCCGATCGCCCGCGAGGGACAGGCAAAGCGGATAAAGGCTGAATGCGAGCCCCCCGAATGCGAAGGCGGCCGCGTAGAGCCAGGGTTCGCGCGGCGTCTCCGCAATCGCGAACGCCGCGGCGGACGTGCCCGCCGCCGCCGCGCTCAGGACCAGCTTTCTCGGCAGATGGTCCGAGAGCCATCCGATCGGCCATTGCAGCGCGAGGGCGCCGGCTAGAGCCGAGAACATGAAGAGCGAGGTCCCGCGCATCCCCAGCCCGATCCGCGAAGCGAAGGCGGCGCCGAGAGCGTAGAATGTGCCGGCGACGACGCCGGCTACGAAGGCGCCGAAAACCGGCTTCGGCCGCTCCCGCACGAGCCCTCTCGGCGACAGCGCCTCGACGGCATCGAGCGGTTCCCTACGGATGCGGAACAGCGTCATCGGCACAACCGCGAGCGCGAGCACCATGCCGGCGACGACGAACAGGTCGTCGGCCCGTGCGCTGCCGAGGTTGAGTGCGAGCTGTCCCAGCCCTGCGGATCCGAAGAACACGATCATGTAGGCCGCGAGCAGGCGCCCGCGGCTGCGATCGGTCGCGATCCCGTTGAGCCAGCTCTCCGCGACTAGGACGACGCCGTAGTACAGGATTCCGGTCGCGATCCGCAGCAGGCCCCAGGCGGCTGGCCCGGTTACGAGGGCGTGCAGAAGAATGACGCTCGCGAGAAGCGCGGACAGAGCCGCGAAGGATCGAACATGCCCGACCCGCGCCACGACCCGCGGAGCGAAGTTCGCGCCGGCGATGCCGCCCAGCGCGAATCCTGCCGTCACGAGGCCGAGCGTCCACTCCGGGAAGTCTCGCAACGTCATCTGCAGGGCGACGAGAGAGGCCACGAGGCTGCTGCCGGCGCCGAGCAGGGCCAGCCCCCCGAACAGGGGAGCGGCGCGTAGGACGGCTCGCTTTTCGAGGCGTTCGGATCTGGTCGGGCGGTCTCGCATGCGGCTCGGAGGCGTGGGTTTTCCGTGATGCGGCTCCGCAAATGAGACGTCTTGGCCGGCGACGAAGGGGGAGGGCGAAAAACTATGCCGCGCGTCAACTGAACACGTGAAACCCTCGCCAACCGCTGTCGGTTCCTGGAGACAACTGATCTGATTTACCGATCGGGCTCACGGTGCGCCCCGACCCTCGCGCGCTCGCGCATCGATTGCACGGGCGACAAGTAGCGGCCCGACCAGGCAAGTCGCAATCGACGCGAGAACGGCCGCCGAGTAGAGGAAAGGCGGGACGGCCCAATGGCCGAGCGAGAGCCCGTGTAGCATGATGACGAAGTAGATTTCTGCTCGCGGAACCATGCTCGCCCCCATCAGGAGCCCGGTTCGTGCATCCGCGGCCAAGGCGGCCGGGACTCCTGCACCAAGAACCTTGCCCACGGTTGCGACCAGGAACAGCATCGTGCCCAGGAAGATCGACGGCAGGATCGCTTCGGCCTGAACCGACAGCCCGATAGAGACGAAAAAGAAAGGACCGAAGATCGCCAACAGCAACTCGAATGGCTGGGCGACGCCCCGCTCCAGCGGATCGCGGCTGAACGCCAGACCCGCGAACAGCGCTCCGACCGCCATCGAGAACCCAAGCAGATCGGCGAGCGCCGCGATCGCGAAGACCGCCCCAGCCGCGAACAGGAACGGTCCGAGTTTCGGATCGAGGCTCGCAAAGGCAGCTGAGAGCTTTCCCTCGATAAAACGGGCGAAGGCGTAGCACGCCGCGCTGAAAGCCGCGATCATCGCGACCTGAGCGAATGCCGTAACGCCTGCCGCTCGGACCGCCCCATCGGCGTTCGCGTCGGCGATCAGCGGCGCCGTCGCAAGAAGAACGCTCAGCAGAACGACGGCCGAGAGATCGTCCAGCTCCGCCACATCGAGCAGGAGCGCGCCTTCCGGCGTATTCAGTATGCCGGCGTCCTTCCAGGCGCTGACGGCGACGCCGATGCTGGTCGCGCTTGCCGCAGCTCCCACGAACAGGGCTGGGATCAGGCCGAGACCCGGCCAGAAGTAGATCAATGCGAATGCGAGCGCCGCGGGCACGATCATGTTCGGCGCCCAGACCAGCGCGGCCTTCCTGAGCTGCCTTCGGAGTAGGTCGAGGTCGCTCTCCAGACCGACACGGAAAAGCAAGGCCACTATGCCGAGGCTGGCAAGGAACTCGATGTACTCCCCCACCGGATCGCTCAAAACGTCGAGGCGGGCATTTGCTATGGACAAGACGATGCCGAGCATCGTGAACCCGATTGCCGCGGGAAGCCGCAGCTTTCCGAAGCCAGCTCGAATCGGGATCGCGAGCAGGGTGACGAGGGCCATGAACAGGAGAAGCCCGCCGTAGTGCTGGGCGCCTTCGACCATGAGCGCGTCTCCCTCCCGGTGCACCTGCTCCCTGCTCGATCCCGCGCTCGCGGACCGACGGGCTCGGCTACGAACAACGCCGGAGCCTGCGAACCGCTCCTTCGAAGAGGGCACGCCCGGCGCAGCCCCGCGCATCACGCCGGTCCGCGATCCTTGCGATCCTGATCGCGAACCAGCCAGTACACGACGCCGAGCGCCAGGCTCGCGGCGGCGAGGGCGAGCAGCTTTCCGGGATCGATCGTGCCGAGGTCGAGCACGATGATCTTGCGCACGATGGCGAGGAGCCCGACGAGGATGACGGCGCGCGCCTGGACGATCCCGAACTGGCGCTCGCCGACGACCAGGATCGAGCGCTTGAACTCGAGCGCGATGATCACGGTGAGGATCGCGCCGACAGCGGCCTGGAATACCCGGTGGTCGGTCGGGTGAACGAGCCCGTCAGGACGAGGTCCGCGACGACCGCGGTGAGCAGGCTCCAGACGGCCGCGAGGACCACGATGGCGATAAGGCCGGTGAGGACGAGGACGATCGTCTGCTCGAAAGCCCCGTAGACCGGCGAGCCATCGCGCGTCCGAGCGCGCTGCGCACGGCGCGAGTGACCCGTCGCGCCCGTGTTTCCGCGCCAAGCGCGTGGTTCGGTGCCCTCGAGCGGGCGAAGCGCTCGGCCTGTCGTCCGCTGTGCATGGTCGCGCGGCTCCCTGGATCGCTCAAGCTACCGTCTCGATGCACACACCTTCCGGACGCGAGAGCGCATGGACGACGACCTCCTCGCCCGCGCGTCGCACCGTGAGGTCCACCCGGTCATCCCCGACCGGCAGGCGGCGCACCGAGACCTCGTCGAGGAAGCGCGGCAGGACAGGGCGGTCGAGGCGCACCACCCGCCGGCCGGGGTCGACCGAGATCCCCAGGCAGGCCCCGAGGAGCGCCATAGGCGCCGCCGCGGCCCAGGCCTGCGGCGCGCAGGCGACGGGATAGAGCGTCGGTCCCTGCCCGCGCCGCCGCGGGAAACCGCAGAACAGCTCCGGCAGGCGGCGCAGGTCCATGTAGGTCGCGGCGTGGAACAGGCCGTCGAGAATGCGCGCCGCCTCGTTCTTGAGCCCGTAGCGGGCGAGGCCCATCGCGACGAGCGCGTTGTCGTGCGGCCAGACCGATCCGTTGTGGTAGGAGATCGGGTTGTAGCGCGCCTCGCCGCGGGCGAGCGTGCGCACGCCCCATCCCGAGAACCCGTTCGCGCTCATGAGCGTGCTCGCGACGCGCACCGCGCGCGCCGGCGCAGCGATCCCCGCGAAGAGCGCGTGCCCCGCGTTCGAGGTCCTGATCCGGCAGGGCCGCTTCGCTCCGTCGAGCGCGAGCGCGTAGGTGCCGAGATCCTCCTGCCAGAAGGCCGCGTCGAAGCGTGCGGCGAGCGCCCGCGCCTCCTCCTCCAGCTCCAGCGCCCGCTCGGGCCGATGCACACGGGCCGCGATCGCGGCCGCGGCGCGCTTGGCGGCGTAGACGTAGGCTTGGACCTCGCACAGCGCGATCGGTCCGTGCGCCGTGGCGCCGTTCTCGTGGAAGACCGAATCGTGGCTGTCCTTCCAGCCCTGGTTCACCAGCCCGCTCCCGGAGCGCCGCTCGTACTCGACGAAGCCGTCGCCGTCCCGGTCGCCATGCGTCGCCATCCAGCGCAGCGCCGCGTCGATATGCGGCCAGAGCGCACGCAGGGTCTCCAGATCTCCGGTACGATCGAGGTAGGCTCCGGCCAGCACCACGAAGAGCGGCGTCGCATCGACGCTGCCGTAGTACCTCGCGAACGGCACCTCACCCAGCGCGGCCATCTCCCCGTGGCGCATCTCGTGGAGGATCTTGCCGGGCTCGGCGTCGCGGGCGGGATCCTCCTCGGTCGCCTGATGAGCGGCCAGGAAGCGCAGCACGCCACGCGCCAGCGCCGGGTCGAGCCACAAGGTCTGGAGCGCCGTTATCAGCGCGTCGCGGCCGAACACCGCCGAGAACCAGGGCGTGCCCGCATAGGGATAGGGGCCGTGCTCGGTGTCGGTCGCAAGCATGGCGAGGTCCGCCCGAGCGCGGGCCAGCGCCTCGTCGAAATGCTCGTTCGAGGTCGAGACGGACCCGGTGCGCGACAGGGACGCGCGCAGCGCCCTGCGCGCGTCGACGAGCGCGCGCAGGTAGTTCGCCCGCGGCGAGAAGGCCGGATCGCCTGAGGCGCAGGCGACCTCGACATACAGCACGCGCTGGGCACCCGGCTCGAGCGCGAGCCTCCAGGTCGCGCTGTCTGCGGCGATCGCGTCCGGCGCCGGTTCGAAACGCAGCCGCGTCACGCGTTCCCGACCGTCGAGGCCGGCGTAGCGCAGCAGAACGCGGCTCTCGGTGATGTCGGGCGGCTCCTGCCGACCGCGACGCGGGCGGCGCGCGCCCCGCGTCTCGAACAGGTCGGCGAAATCGGCGGCGAAGCCGAGCCTGAGCGAGAGCTCGAGTGGAACCGTCGCGAAGCTGCGCACCGAGATCCGCTCGAACGCGGTGGCCTCGAATAGGAACTTGGTGCGGCGAACGTGGACGAGATCGTGCTCGAGAACGGTATCGCCTCGATCGTCGCCGATATCGGGGTTCGTGAGGTCGAAGATCAGGGCCGCGTTGTCGTCGCGCACGATCGACGAGAGCAGGATGGGTCGACGCCCGTCGATGCGCAGGTCGAATCGCGAGAGATGGCGCGTGTCCCGATGGTACAGCCCGTCGGCACTGCCCGGACCCGTGAGAAGATCCCCGTTGGGATCGAGCACGGCGAACGTGTCGCCGTGCTTGAGCGTGCGCGCGCGACGCTCGGCGAGCGACGCGTAGGCGACGACCCCGATCGGGCCGGACGAAGCGATTGCCTGGTCGTCCTCCATCGAGCCCCCCTCACGCCACGACCTCGAGGCTTCGATGCCCGCCGCTGGCCCGCCGCAGATGGGCCGCGTCGAGCCGTACGCGGGCGAGCCCACGATAGACGTCGAGATAGTCCGCCGCCATCCGCGCCGCGGTGAAGCGCTCCTCGAAGGCGCGGCGGACCTCCTCGCGACTGAGGCTGTCGAGCCAGCCGACCGCCTCGACGCCGCCGCCGACCGTGTCGACCACGAAGCCGGAGCGCCCGTGCTCGACGATCTCGGGAATCGAGCCGCGGCGGAAGGCGATGACGGGCGTGCCGCAGGACATCGCCTCGATCATGACGAGCCCGAACGGCTCGGGCCAGTCCACGGGGACGAGCAGCGCCAGGGCGTGGCCGAGGAAGCTCGCCTTCTCCCGCTCGTCGATCTCGCCGACGAACTCGACGTGAGGCTTCGTCCGGACCAGCGGCTCGACGACGCCGTTCCAGTAGTCCCGATCGGCCTCGTCGACCTTGGCCGCCATGCGCAGCGGCAGGCCGGCGCGCTCGGCGATGGCGATCGCCGCCTCGGGTCCCTTTTCGGGCGAGATCCGCCCCAGGAAGGCGAGGTACCCGCCGTGCGCGCGGTCGCTGAAGGGCAGTAGATCCGGCGGCAGGCCGTGCGGCACGGTCCGGACGAAGTTCGCGCCGGCCAGCGGGCGGCGCTGATCGTCGGAGATCGAGACCAGCGGCGCGTCGGAAAACGTGCGGTAGAATGCCGGCAGCTCCACGAGATCGAGCCTGCCGTGCAGCGTCGTCACCGTCCGCCCGGCGAAATCGCGGACGAGCGGCATGTGGAGCAGATCGGTGTGGAAATGGATCACGTCGAAGTGGTCGGCTCGGCGGCGGACCTCGTCCAGCATCATCAGGTGATGCGGGAGAGGATCCGTGACGCTGGGATTGAGCCGCAGCGCCATGTCGCAGAACGGCACGAGCTCGGCGCTCGTCACGGAATCCCCCGATGCGAACAGGGTCACCTCGTGCCCCTGCCGAACGAGCTCCTCGGTGAGGTAGGAGACGATGCGCTCGGTGCCTCCGTAGAGCTTCGGCGGCACGCTTTCGTAAAGCGGTGAGACCTGGGCGATCCTCATGAAGCGATCTCCTGAAGGTGGTGGGGGTTTCGCCGCGTCCCTTCGGGCCCGCGGCCGGTCGAGAGAGGCGCCATGCGCCCGGCGGCGCTCGCGTGCGCGATCCTGCGCCGGCGAGGCGCCGGGCGGCGACGTGGACATGCCTCGGAAAAACGCTCGGGAAAAGGGAGGCCGGCGCGACCGCGCCGGCCTCCGGACGGGTCACGCCGTCTGCGGCTCCGGCGAGCGCCAGCGCCACAGCTGCACGCCGGCGACGATCAGATGGGCGAGACCGAAGCCGCCGAGCGACCACATGGCGTCGACGATCCCGGCGAAGCCGAAGATCCACGGCGCGACCGCCGCGAAGACGCCGAGCCCCGCGAGGGACCACGCCTGCCAGTCCCGCGGGTCGTAGGCGCCGTAGCCGGCGACCGCGAGGCCGACGACGCCGATCGACAGCGCGGTCCAGAAGGCGCCGGCCTCCGCCGTGAACCCGAAGAGCCACGGCGACGCCGCGAGCGCCAGGGCCACGAGCGCGTGGATGCCGTTGGCGATGCGCTGCTCGTTGGTGCGGTTGGTGTTCTGCTTCGCGTCTTGCATGTCATCCTCCTTCGAGAAGCAAGGACATCAGGCTTGGCGCCGATCGGCGCCCTCCGTCGCGCCCGACGGCCGCGGCGGAGCTGGGCCGGGCGGCCGCTCGCGCCGCCCGAAGCCGCTTGTCGAGCCCTCAGGCGAGGGCCTGCGCGGGGACCCCGCCATGCGGCGGAGGTCCGGCGCCCCAGGGGCCGGCTCCCCGGCGAGCGGCGGTCCAGCCGGGCGCGAGCTCCCGGCTCGCCTGGGCGAAGAGCCAGGCGGCGTCCGGGTCGATCTCGACCAGCGCGTCGAGGACGAAGGCGAGCCGGGAGCGGACGCCGAGATCGCGAATGGCGTCCGTCGCGGCCGCCTCGACCGCGAGCTCGTCGCGGGCCCAGGAGATCAGCGCGATGCGCTTCTCCTCCGGGTCGAGGTCGGGGCAATCGAGCACATCGCGCGGGGAGGCGAAGCACTCGGCCGGCTCGACCAGCGCGCGCCAGCCCGGGGTGTCGGGCTCGCCCGGCCGAGCCGGGGAGCCCGTAGCGGTGTCGATGTCGAGCATGGCTCGGTTCTCCCTGACAGGCGTCTCGTTCCGTGGTTCGAAACGTCGGGCCCCGTCAGGCCGCCTTCGGCTCGTGCTCGATCTGCGCGACCCGCGAGCCCGACGCGCCGCCCGTGGCGATCGGGACACGGCGCGGCTTGAGCTCCTCGGGCACCTCCCGCACGAGGTCGACGGTGAGGAGGCCGTTCTCCAGCCGCGCGTCGGTGACGCGCACATGGTCGGCGAGGCTGAAGGCCTGCCGGAAGGCGCGCCCGGCGATGCCGCGGTGGAGCACCTGCACGCCCTCGGGCTCGGGGCGCTTCTCGCCGGAGACGGTCAGGCTGTTCTCGTGCTGGGTGATCTCGATCTCGTCCGTCGTGAACCCGGCGACCGCCATGGTGATCCGATAGCGGTCCTCGCCCAGCTTCTCGACGTTGTAGGGCGGCCAGTTCGGCGAGATCGGCTCGACCCGCGTGGCCTGGTCGAGCATGTCGAAGAGACGATCGAATCCGATCGTCGAGCGGTAGAGAGGCGTGAAGTCGTTCGTCCTCATAGCCACATCCTCCGTGAGCAACGTGAGTACGAGGAGGGTCCGAACCGTGCGGACACGCTCCGAACTGCCGAGCCCGGATGGGGCGCCCGGCGACCGACGAGGTGGTAACGCCCTACCTCCGTTCAAGAGGTCCGACGCGATTTTTTTTCGTCCTCTTCGTGGACCGGGATCGGCGCTTGCCGAGGCGCCGGCGCGCCTCGGCAAGACGGGCGCCGAGCTCGCGAAGCTCGGAGTGGAGCTCCGCGGTCCGCCGTGGCGCCTCGGACGGGGCGCATCGCAGCGCGCCGGCGGCGCGAGCGAGCAGCCTCGAATGCGCCTTCAAGTATGCCAGCGCCTCGGGGCCGGACGCCCCTTCGATGCGCAGCGTCCCGTCCGGCTCGGCGACGACGCATGTCACGACGATCATCCCGAGGCCGCCTGCGAGACGTCCCGTTCCATCCGCGCCGACAGGCCGGTTCGACAGGATCGCCTCGCTCGCGAGCGCTTCGGCCCGGGCGAGGTGGTCCTCGCTCGGGAGAACCGAGAGGCGCAGCGAAAACCCGTCGTCGGAGACGCGCGACGCCACGAGCCCAGGGTCGGCGCCGAGCGCCGTCGACAGGGTCTCGAGGAAGAGCTCGGCCGCGAGGCGATGTCGCGCGGCCGCACGCGACCTCCCCTCGCCGCCCGATCCGCTCGCCGCTCCCGGGTACCCCTCGGCGGGCCGGGCGGAGCGCACGTCCGTTGCCAGCGAGTCCGATGAGCGTTCTTCTTCCGCCAGCATGGTCACCTCGCGAGTTCTGTGCACGACGTGAGCATGGAGCCGGTTTCCGGCCGACGACGATCTGGTCGCGCCGTAAGCCCCGGTCAAGATCGCCGGCGGGGGACCTTGCAGCGCGTCTGCCTCTACCTACATCGACTGCCGCGCTCCGACAGCGCATGACATCACCTGCGCGTTCGCCCGGGATCTCGGCCGACCTGCGGGCCGACGATCGTCGGGTCCGCAGCCTGGAGGATCAGGACGATGAGGCAGATCGTGCACGCGCTCGCGATCGTCGCGTCGATCGCGCTGGCCGCGCCCGCAGCGGCCGTCACCCGTCCGAGTGCGCCCCAGGGCGCGCTCACGCTCGCACCGGTGCTGGAGAAGATCACCCCGGCGGTGGTCAACATCTCGGTCGCGTCGAGCGCTCCGATGAGCCGCAACCCGCTGTTCCGCGACCCCTACTTCCGTCGTTTCTTCGACGTTCCCGACATGCCGCCGGCACGCCCACGCCTCAGCGCCGGCTCGGGCGTGATCGTGGACGCCGAGAACGGCTACGTGCTGACGAACCACCACGTCGTCGCGGACGGCGACGAGATCGTCGTCACGCTCAAGGACCGTCGCGAGCTCGAGGCCGAGCTCGTCGGGAGTGACCCCGACACCGACATCGCGGTCCTGCGCATCCGCGCCGAGAACCTGGCCGCTCTCGAGCTGGGCGATTCCGACCTCCTGCGCGTGGGCGACTACGTGCTGGCCATCGGTAACCCCTTCGGCCTCGGGCAGACGGTCACCTCCGGCATCGTCAGCGCCCTGGGCCGCACGGGCATCAACGCCGACGGCTACGAGGACTTCATCCAGACGGACGCCGCCATCAATCCCGGGAATTCCGGCGGCGCCCTGGTCACCCTCGACGGGCGCCTCGTCGGCATCAACACGGCCATCGTCTCGCCCGCCGGCGGCAACGTCGGCATCGGCTTCGCGGTGCCGACAAACGTGGCGCGCGCCGTCATGGAACAGCTGATCGAGCACGGCGAGATCCGGCGCGGGCTCCTCGGCGTGTCCATCCAGGACCTGACGCCCGACCTCGCCGAGGCGCTCGGCGTCGCGGCCGCGGGAGGAGCCATCGTGACCCGGGTCGAGCCCGGCAGCGGCGCCGAGGCCGCCGGGATCCTGGCCGGGGACGTCGTGACCGCCGTCGACGGCCGGCCGGTCCTCGACGCGGGCGACCTGCGGAACGCCGTCGGGATGCGCCGCGTCGGCGACCGCGTCGCAATCGCGCTCCTGCGCGAGGGCGAGCGGCTCGAGCTCCTGGCCAGCCTCGGCTCCCCGGAGCATGGGCCGACGCTCGACGATCCGTTCGAGAGCCCGGTTGCGGGCGCGCGCCTGCGCGACCTGAGGCCCGGGGATCCACTTTGGGGCGAGACGAGCGGCGCGCTCGTCGAGGACGTGACGCCCGGCAGCCCGGCCGCGCGCCAGGGCCTGCGCCCGGGCGACCTCGTCGTGGCCGTGAACCGGACCCGGGTGACGGACGTCGCGGACCTCCGCCGGGCGCTCGCTCAGGCGCGGAGACCCGTGGCGCTGACGGTGCAGAGAGGACGCGGACGCATGCTGCTCGTCATGCGCTGAACGCGCGCAGTAAATGCGGGGTCCCGTCAGCCAGCCGAAGGTCTCCGTCCGCGAACCGGGGTTGAGCCGTCTGCGAGAGGCACCAACTCGCGGGTTGTCGAAGTCGTGCTCCCGGATCGATGGAGAAGGCACGGATGAGAAGCGAGGCGCTCGAAGCGTTCACGCTCGGCGGCATCGAGCAGTACGTCCTCCTGCGCGGAGACGCGCGCAAGGGGCGCGTCATCCTCTATCTTCACGGCGGCCCCGGCATGCCGGTGCTTCCGCTCGCGGACCGGATCGGCGCGACGACCACGCTCGAGCAGCGGGGCGTCGTGGCCTATTGGGAGCAGCGCGGCACCGGCGTGACCCTCCGCTCCGGCGGGTCCGACGCGGCGATGACGATCGACCGCTACGTGGACGACGCGATCGCGCTCGCCCTCGCGCTGAAGCAGCGCTACGGCGTGTCGCGGGTCGACCTCTTCGCTCATTCGTGGGGCACCGTCATCGGCACGCGCGCCCTGCTCCGGCGCCCGGACCTGTTCGGGTCCTACATGGCCGCGGGGCAGGTCGTCGACTTCGCGAAGGGCGAGGAGCTCGGCTATCGCTTCGCGCTCGAGGAGGCGCGCCGCCGCGGCGAGACGCGCGCGCTCCGCGCCTTGGACCGCATCGGCCCCCGCCCTGGGACGCCCGCACGACGATGTCGGAGCGGAGCTTCGTGATCCGCTATGGCGGCAACATCCACGAGGAGCCGCAATCCGTGCTCGCCGCGGCGCTCGAGATCGCCCGCTGCCGGCATTACGGGTGGGGCGACGTCTTGCGTATCCTGAAGTCGCCCTTCTACGCGCTCGAACGTCTCATCGACGAGCTCTACTGCGTGCGGCTCGACGAGGAGGCGCACCGGCTGCCCGTCCCCGTCCTGCTGCTGGAGGGGCGGCACGACTGGACGGCGCCGTCCGTCCTGGCCCGCTCGTGGTACAAGGCGCTCGACGCGCCGTGCGGAAAGGACTTCGTCTGGTTCGAGCACTCGGCCCACTTTCCGTTCGTGGAGGAGCCGGGCCGCTTCGACGACGCGCTCGACCGCTTCTATTCGCGATCGGCGTCGCCGGGCTGGCCCGAGATCGGCTCGTCAGGCTCCCCCATGGAGGCCTCGCCGGCGCGCGAGGTCATGCGGTGAGCCTGCGCCCGATCCACAGGAGAGCGGGTATGGCGGCCACCGTCGCCGGGACGAACAGGGCCGTCGTGACCAGGAATGCGTCCAGGCGCAGCAGGCCGGCGGCGAATCCGCGCTCGAGAAAGGCGATCGCGCTCGGCAGGACGAGCGCGACGCCGGTCCCGAGGCCGGGCGCGTAGGAGCGCGTCGCGATCGTCACGATCAGGTGGGGAAAGACGACGTTGAGGGCCTGGCCGAGCGCGTAGGCGGCGACCAGATGCCACCAGATCGTCGCGTGGGTGGCGGTCGCCAGCACGACGAGCGCCGCCGCGAACGCCGTGAGCATGCATACGGCGAAACGAAACGCGCCGTCGGCGACGGGACGGCGCCACCGGTCCTCGACGCGCCGCGACCAGGCCGGAAGCCAGAGTGCCTCCTCGAGATTGTGCACGGCGACGGCTCCGGCGAAGGCCCAGGCGAGAAGGGTTTCGTTTGGCATCGCAATCGAGCTGGTACTGCCGACGTGTGGCGAACGGGAACGAACCGATCGGCGCGCCGGCTCCTAATCGCCCCCTCCCGGGGCGGTCGGAAGCCCGAGGACGTCGGGCCCGATCTCTGGCGCGACGTGCAGATCGGTCTCGTCCGGGCGCGCGCCCGCCATCGTCAGCATGGCGTGGGCCTGGCCGCGGTGGTGGGTCTGATGGTTGAAGAGGTGGACGACGCAGAAGCCGAGCCTCGGCCGGCGTAGCGCGCCGTTCTTCATCCAGGGCGCCTCCCGGCCCATAGCCGCGGTGGTAAGGTCGTCGGCCCAGGCGATCAGCGCGTCGTCGAGCTCGCGGCGCAGGCGGACGTACTCCGCCCAGTCCCGGGGCTCGTCCGCATAGGGGTGAGCATACGGAATGGACTTGTCGCGCCCGTCGCGGGCGAGGCGCGCCGACCAGATGCGGTCGTCCCAGTAGACGTGGTTGAGCGTCCTCGCGATCGACCCCAAGAACGCGCCCCGGTCGCGCCAGCGCTCGGCGTCCGAAAGCGTGCTCGCGGCCGCGATCAGCGAGGCGTTCTGCCAGCGATTGTAGCGGGCCATGATCCGGGGGTAGTCGGGCGTGATCATCCTGTTCCTCGCGGTGCCGGGGGCGCGCCGGCGTGCTCGAGCCTCAGCGCAGAGCGCCGCTTCAGAACGGGCTGCCGGGTCGGAACCACAGGTCGGTGGATCCGTAGTCGACCCCGACGCGGTGCAGGGCCGCCGTCACCTGAGCCCGGTGGTGGGTCTGGTGATTGAACATCTGCATCAGATAGAGCGCCCTGGGATTTGCCACGCTTTGTAGGCGGCCATCTCGCCGACATAGCCGGGCCCGATCAGGGCGGGGCATTTCGATCATGGGGTCGTCTCCGCATGCACATCCCGATGCCGTCGCTCGCGACGGTCGGTTCCTCACAACGCGATCTGTTTCTCGCCCAGCACGACCGGCAGGGACCGAGCGCCGGCGGTCAGCGTACGACCGGCAAGGAACCGATACGACAGGCTTCTGTAGAAGGGGATGGCGTTGAGCGTCGCGACGAGGCGCATGCGGGTGCGCCCGGCCCGAGCCGCCCGCTTCTCAACGGCCTCCACCGCGCGCCGGCCGAAGCCGTAGCCGGCGAGTTCCGGATCCGCGAACACGCAGCGCAACCAGGCATCGCCGGGCGCCGCGTCCTCCGCCTCGGAAGGACCAGCCTCGCTCCAGCCGGCGCCGGCAACGACGCGGTCGCCGCACACCATGACGGCGTAGCGGCCGTCGCGGATGAGCGCAGGGTCGAGCAAGGCGCCGCTGGCGACCAGCGTCTCGAGGGTGTCCGGGTCGTAAAAGCGCGCGCAGCCCCGCCGGAAAGCCTCGGCTTGAACCGCCGCGATCGAGGGGACGTCCGCGCTCTCGGCGAGCCGAAGAACACCGTCTTCTCGGGGACCGCGATCGCGGAGGAACCCGGGCCGGAGGCGCAGGAAGGCCTCCGCGCGCAGCGCTCGAGCGCGGACCATGTGAGGCGCGAGATCGAGCGCGCCCTCGGGATGACGGGGTGTGATGTCGATCGACATGCGTCGTCCTCTTGGCAGGCTGCCCGAACGGGGCGCCTGGATTCGACGCCCGCGGGCGCGGGATCAGGCCGCAGAGCGGCGGAAGCGCTGGCGATAGGCGCGGGGCGATACCCCGAGCCGTCGCTGGAAGACGCGCCGCAGGATCTCGGCGCTGGGAAAGCCGCATTGGATCGCGATCACCTCGACGGGCTCGTCGCTGTCCTCCAGCCCATGACGCGCCACCTCGAGGCGCGCCGTCTCGACGAAGTGGGCCGGCGTCTGGCCGGTCTCGCGGTGGAAGACGCGCGCGAAGTTGCGGGGGCTCATCGCGGCGCGGTCGGCGAGCGCCTGGATCGACAGATCGCCCGCCAGGTTCGCCAGCGCCCAATCCTGGACGGCGCGGATCGGGGTGCGCTCAGCCGCCTGAGCGGCGAGGAAGGTGCTGAACTGCGACTGGCCGCCCGGTCGCTTGAGGAACAGCACGAGCTGGCGCGCCACCGCGAGCGCGGCGGCGTGCCCGCAATCCTCCTCAACGAGCGCGAGCGCGAGGTCGATGCCGGCGCTCACCCCCGCGGAGCTGTAGACCCCGCGGTCCTCGGCGAAAATCGAGTCGCAATCGACCTCGATCGCCGGATGGGCGGCCGCGAGATTGGCGCATTCGCGCCAGTGCGTCGCGGCCCGCCGGCCGTCGAGGAGACCCGCGGCCGCGAGCAGGTAGGCGCCGGTGCATACCGAGCCCACGCGGCGCGCTTGCGCCGCGGCGTTCCGCAGCCACTCCACTGTGCCGGGCTCGCGCGCAGCCTCGTGCACGCCGCGTCCGCCGACCACAAGCAGCGTGTCGAGCGGACCGATCTCGTCCTCGAAGGTCGCGTCCGGCGCGAAGGCGAGGCCCGCGCGGGTGCGCACGCTCTCGCGCCTCGCCGCGGCCGTGACCATCCGGTAGGGCGCGGCGCGACCGTCGCGCTCCGCGAAGCTGCTGGCGGTGCTGAAGACCTCCATCGGCCCCGCGAGATCAAGGAGCACGCAGCCCGGGTAGACCAGGAACGCGATCGTCAGCGGCGCGCCGCGGCAAGCGTCCACGGTATGGGAGGCGGGTTCGGACCGCATGCTCTTCCTCCGGTATTCGGCGACGTTGTGCTCTCGGCCTCGTTCGTCTGCAACGACATGCTTCCCACGATTCGCGCCAAAGCGCATCCGGGGAGGGTCGTAACCGAGTCTCCCCGACCGCGCGGCTTGCAGGGAGGGAGACGGCGATGCGTTTTCATTCGATTTCACCCGCTCGAATACTACACAGATACAATAGAAACAAATTGTTTGTCGTCCGTATAGGTGGGATGACTGTAATTGTCGGGTTCCGTACGCGAGAACATGGTGCGGCATCCGCGAACGCCCGTTCGCCTCTCCGCGAAGGACAAGACGTTATGAACGCCCCCACACCCGCCGTCTGCTTCGAGACGGACGCACAGCCCTATTCCGATTTTCGCCGCCCGGAGCGCCACCGCCCCGCGTCTGCCGTACGCCTCGAGCCCGAGCTCTCGCCGGAGGAAGCGGCGCTGCAGCCGTTCGGCGAGCCAGTGCGCCGCTCGAGCTTAGCGGCCCTGCTGACGGACCTCGCCCACCGCGTCGCGCACATTCTCGCCGCCCGGCAAGCAGCGCAGCACCTGCATGCGCTCGACGACCGCCTGCTGGCGGACATGGGCCTGACCCGCGGCAGCATCGACGCCGTCGTCCTCGGGCACAACGAGGATCCGCGCGAGCGGTGGTGAACGCCGACCCCGAAACAGGAGACACCGACTCGGCCAAGAGACTCGCTCTCGCCGGCGGCGTCGCGCTCTCGGCGCTCTGGGCTCCGGCTCACGCCACGGAGCCCGCTCGCATCGGCGTCCTCCTGGGCTTCGCCGGCCCGATCGACAGCCTCGCGCCCGCGATCGTGCGCGCGGCCGACCTCGCCTTCGAGGAGGCCGCCATCGTCTTCAAAGGGCGCGAGCGGCGTCGAGCTGGTCGGCCCCGGAGAGGCGGCGGGCTCCTACCGCCTTGACGGGGTCGAGGACCTCGCGATCGGCACCATCCGTTTTCATTGAAGCTCGCAGGCGGGGAAGAGACGATGTGCCTTCAATGCCGCTCGGTCTACGCCAGCGTTCTCGCGCCGCGCCTCGTCCATCTCGGATGTGGCGCTCGCGCGTTCGATTCCATGCGCCGGCGCGTGCTGCCGCTCGCAACCGGGCGGTCGTCGAGATCGGAGCAGGCTCGCTCGCGAGCCTGCCGTTCTATGACCCCGCTCGTGTGCGCACGATCCGCGCGATCGAGCCGGACCCCGTGATGCGGGCGCTGGCCGCCCGGCGGGCCCGACGCGGTGAACTCGCCGTGACCGTCGAGGACGGCTGCGCCGAAGCCCTGCCCGTCGGGGACGGCTGCGCCGACACCGTGGTGGTCGCCTACGTCCTCTGCAGCGTGGCGGACCCCGTCGCCGCCTTGAGAGAGGCTGCACGGGTTCTCGCACCCGGCGGTCAGCTGGTGTTCGCGGAGCACGCGGCGAGTGACGGTCCCGTTGCGGCGCGTCTGCAGCGCGGGCTCGACCCCTTTTGGCGGCGCTTCGTCGGCGGATGCAGCCTCGTCCGCGACCCGCTCGCGGCGGTCGTGAATGCGGGCTTCACGCTGCGCCGCTGCGAGACCGGAGTCTTCACGGGCGCCCTCGCCGCGCTCGGCCGCCACCTGGGCGGCATCGCGGAGATCGGTCTCGCCACGTCGGCGGGAGACACTGACGCCGGCATGCGGTGAGCCGAAGGCGGTCCTCCTGCGGAGCATTGCTCTGCAGAGCCCCGCTCGGAGGGCCGGCCAGCGCGCTATCGCCGCCGCGGGGCGCCCGGAAGCGGGATGCTTCCACGGCAGACAAGGCCGGTCGGCTCGTGCATGAGCTCGGCGCTCCCACCCGCCATCGCGAGCTGCCGCTCGATGAGCCGGGTGCCGAAACCAGGCGTCCTCGCACCCTCGACCGGCGGCCCGCCGCGCTCCCGCCATTCGAAACCGATGGTGCTTACGCTTCCCGGCGGGGTCACGCTCCAGGTCAGCTCGACGCGCCCCTTCTCTTGCGAGAGTGCGCCGTATTTTGCCGCGTTCGTCGCCAGCTCGTGGAACAGGAGCACGAGAACGAGCGACGTGCTCGGCTGAACGCGCACGTCGGGCCCTCCCAGGGCGATCCGCCCGGTCGCTTCGTCCCCGTAGGGAGCCAGGATCGTCTCCAGCAGGCGCGCCAGCCCGACCGGCTCGGAAGGCGCGTCGATCAGGAGGTCGTGCGCCCGGGCAATCGCGCGGACGCGCCCCATGAACTGCTCGCGCGCCTCCTTGAGCTCGGGCGCGCTCAGGCTCTGGTGCGCCAGCGCACCGATCACCGCGAGCGTGTTCTTGACGCGATGGGCGAGTTCCATGGCGAGCATGCGTGTGCGCTCCTGCGCCTGCCGCTGCTCGGTGACGTCGGCGAGGACGCCCACCACCTCGGCAGGGGCGCCGGCCTCGTCGGGAATGATCTCGGAGCGGAGCAGGAGCCAGCGCAGATCGCCGTCGGGGCGGACGTAGCGGTACTCGACGGCGAAGCTGTTCTCCCCGCTCGCGAGGGCGCGCTGGAGGACGCCTCGGACACGTTCCTGCTCGCCGGGAAAGTAGCCGGCCCGGATCTCGTCCAGTGTCGGAGCGCTGTCCTCGGGAAAGCCAAGAAGCCGATTGAGCTCGCGCGATCCGGTGATGGCCTCGGCCCGAAGGTCGACGGCCCAGCAGGCCATCCGGCCGGCCTCGAGCGCCAGCCGGAGCCTGCGCTCATCGTCCTGCGCCCTCGCCAGCTCGAGCTTCTGCGCGGTCACGTCCTGCGCGGCGCCCACGTAGCGCAGCGCGCGGGGCGCCTCACCCTGCGAGAAGATCGCCTCGCCATGGGCGAGGATCCAGCGCAACTCGCCGTCGCCGGGCCGAACGATCCGGTACTCGTAGGCCTCGCGGGCCCGAACGGCCGGATCGAGCGCGTGCGCGGCGATCGCCTGCATAAGCGGCAAATCCTCGGGATGCGCGGCATTGCGCCAATCCTCGACGGTCAGGGATCGTGCGGGCATGAACCCGAACATCTCGCGCATGCGGACGTCGAAGTGGATGGCGCCAGTCTGCACGTCCCACTCCCAGACGCCGATCCGCGAGGCTTCGGCCGCGAGTGCGAGCCGTCGCTGCGCATCCGACAGGGCCTGCTCGACGGCGCGCTCCGCCGTGACGTTCCGTACCGTAACGACGACGCCGGACGGCGAGGGAACGACGCGGATGCGGACGTCGACGCCCGCTCGTACGGTGGAGGGCGCGACGAACTCCTCCGCCTCCCGTCCTCGCATGACACGGCGTGCGCAAGACTCGAACGGCCCTCCCGCCACCGCCGGCAGCGCCTCCCAGACGACCCGGCCGAGGGCCTCCTCGCGCGCAAGTGCATAGTGCGCCTCGGCAGCGGCGTTGAAGGCGACCAGCCGCCACTCGCGATCGAGCGCGTAGGCGCAGTCCTCGAGGGCGTCCAGCACCTCCTGAAGCAGGTTCGCGGGCACTCCTTTTCCGGTCCTCACAAAGTACCTCCCGGAGCTTCGAACGCGGAACGGCGCCGAGGCTGCGCCATCGGAACGGTAACGCAACGGGCGGCACACGTCACCGCAAAGCCCGACGGCAGAGCGCTCGACGCGGCTCCACGCGCCTTCGAGGTCGTTTGCGCTCGCGCATCTCGCGGAGGAGCACGGCCGCGAGATGCGCTGCGATGTGCGCCGCGTCGGAATATCCCCGCGCGCCGAAGGCGGCATCGGCCGTGAGCTCTCCTCGAGCCGGGTCGACCTGCGCGCGATCTCGAAGTAGGTTTCGCATATCCGTCGACGGATTCATGATGCTCGATTTTCGCCCACCTCCGGGGTGATCCGCGGGCGGTCGCGGCATAGAGGTCCCTCCGTTCACGAGAAACGGAGACGACCCTGCCATGCAGACCGCCACGACCGCCCCCGCCGGGGTCGCGGAGGGCGCGCGCATCCGCACGCGCATCACCGAGCGCTTCGGCGCATCGACCCCCATCCTAAACGCCGGCATGGTGCTGATCGCCGGCCCCGAGCTCGCCGCCGCCGTCTCCAACGCGGGGGGGATCGGCACGATCGGAGCGACCATGGTCCCGCCGGAGGGCCTGCGCGGCATGATCCGCGCGACCCGCGCGCTGACCCCACGGCCCTTCGGCGTCGACCTGATCGGCCAATTCGTCGAGCCCGCCCACGTCGACGTGCTGCTCGAGGAGCGCCCGGCGCTCGTCATCTTCTTCTGGTCGGCGCCGCCGGCCTCGACCATCGAACGGCTGAAGGCCGCAGGCGTCTGTGTATGGATGCAGGTCGGCACGGTCGCCGAGGCCCGTGACGCCGTCGCCCTCGGGGTCGAGGCGCTCGTCCTCCAGGGCTCCGAGGCCGGCGGGCACAACCGCGCGGAGATGACGCTCGCAACGCTTCTGCCGGCGATCCGGCAGGCCTGCTCGACGCTGCCGCTCGTCGCCGCCGGCGGAATCGTCGACGGCTGCACCATGGCCGCGGCGCTCGTCGCCGGCGCAGAGGCCGTGTGGTGCGGCACCCGCTTCCTCGCCACGCACGAGGCGAACGCGGCGGAGGGCTTCAAGAGCCGCGTCGTCGAGAGCGGGCCCGGCGACACCGAGATCTCCACCGTGTTCGGGCCGGAATGGCCCGGCGAGCCGGTTCGCGCCCTGGCGAACGCCGCGGTCCGAGCGGCGCGCGGGCGCGCCGCCGAAGCGCTGGAGGAGGCGCAGGGCGAGGTCATCGGGACGGTCGTTCTCGGCGGCGAGCGGCTGCCGGTGCCCCGCTACAGCGCGATCCTGCCGATCCGCGACATGGAGGCCGATCTCGACTGGGCCTGCCTCACCGTCGGCGAGGCCTCGGCGGTGATCGAGACGATCGAGCCCGCCGCGGCGCTCGTCGCCCGCATGACCCGGGACGCCCTCGCGCTTCTGCCCGCCTCCTCCCACTCCGCCACCTCCCGCGCTGCCTGACCGGCGCCTTCTCCGACCGGAGCGAAAGCCATGAGAACCTGTATCGGAATCGACTACGTCTGCCCGTCCACCCGCTGGGAGGACGTTATCAAGGGCCCGCCCGCAGCCGTCTCGCGCGCCCACGTGCGCCGGCTGCTCGCCTTCCGCGAGCCGCCGGCGGACCCGAGCCCCGCTGCCGTTGCGGCTTCGGCGCTAAAGAGGGCGGCGTGATGAACGGGCGAAACGAACCCGCCAGGCGCACCGCAAAACAGCTGAAGATCGCGATGGCGCTCGTGTTCCTGGGGCTCGCCGGCTGGTGAGCACGGGGTGGGACCGGGGCCGGGATCAACGCCGATCCGACCGTTGCTGGCGTTTGAGAAGCCGGCCTGAGCAACCCCCAAACCTCGAGTTATTCTGACCGACTGGCTGCTCTTACAGGCGGATCCGCCACGCTTCGTATCCGTCGGCGCGCGCGGCGCTGACCGGACCACCGCTGGGTTTAGCGATCACCGATGTCTCGACACGATTCGCAAGGACAATCACCCCACCGATTCGGACAAGACGGCAAGTAACCTAAGCGAATAAGCCTCTTTCTATATCGTTCTACCAAGCATATTGGGCAGAAACCGACCGCGCTAGACGAAGATTGGTCCGTTTTCGTGGGATCTATGGCATTCGCGCGCTGGCCGAAAACGTGCATATGAAGCGCGACGCGGCGCGCAGCTCTGCGATGACCGCTGCGCGTCGCGCTCATCGACCTTGCGCCATTGCGACGCGACCCGCAGACGCCCGGCTTTTGTGAGCCGAGGCGGACGGGCTGCCCGCGCACCAGGAAAGGAAGACGACATGTCCTTCTTCGTGCCACGCCGGCGCGTCGAGGAACACGCGCGCCCGCTTCCACGCCCCGTCCCGCCGGACGTGGCGACCGGATCCGCGCCCGCATGGGCCCCGCACACGCCGGCGACCGATCCCGCCGACGCGGCGCTCGAACCTTTCGGCGAGCCCGTCTGGCGCCCGGCTTGGCTCGTCGCCCTGCGCGCCGGGCGCGCCCGCCTCATGGCCTGGCTGCGCGCGCATCGCGACGCACAGCGGCTGCACGCCCTCGACGACCGCCTCCTCGCGGACATGGGGATCTCGCGTGGCCGAATCGACGCCGCCGTCCGCGATGGCGATTTGCATTCTCGGAAAGGAGAACGGAGATGATCAGGACCTGCATTCTCGCCGGCGTCGCCCTCGCGGCGCTCGGCGCACCCGCATCGGCGTTCGAGCCGGTGCGCGTCGGCGTGCTCCTCGGCTTCACGGGGCCGATCGAGACCCTCGCGCCCGCCATGGCGCGCTCCGCCGATCTCGCGTTCGAGGAGGCGACCCGCTCGGGTCGCTTCCTCGACGGGCGGGCGATCGAGGCGGCGCGCGCCGACTCGACCTGCGCCGATGCCGCCGCAGCGACCGCCGCGGCGGAGCGGCTGGTGTCGGTGGAGGAAGTCGCGGCCATTCTCGGGGCCGACTGCTCCGGCGCGAGCGTGGCGGTGGTCTCCGGGATCACGGTGCCGCGCGGCGTTCTCACGGTTTCGCCGGCCTCGACGGCGCCGGCTCTGAGTACGCGCGAGGATCGCGGCCTGTTCTTCCGGACGGCGCCCTCGGATGCGCGGCAGGGCGAGATCCTCGCAGCGGTCGCGCGCGAGGAGGGCGTCGAGGAGATCGCCATCACCTACGTCACCAACGACTACGGCAAGGGACTGGCCGACAGCTTCGCCGCCGCGTTCGAGCGGCTCGGTGGGACAGTCCTGATCAGCGCCGGGCACGTGGACGGCGCGGCGGACTACTCCGCGGAGATCGGCGCGCTCGCCGCGTCCGGCGCGGAGCACCTCGCCGTGTTCGGCTACCTGGACCAGGGCGGGCGCGGCGTCGTTCAGGCGGCCCTGGACACGGGCGCCTTCGAGCGCTTTGTCTTCGCCGACGGCATGTACGGCGAGAGTCTGGTGGAAGCCATTGGCGAGGATCTCGACGGCGCCGTGATCGGCACGGTTCCCGGCACGAGCGGCGCAGGGGCCGAGACGTTCCAGGCGATGGCGGAAGAAGCGGGCTTCGACGGGGCCAGCCTCTTTGCCGGGGAGAGCTACGACGCGGCGGCACTGATCACCCTCGCCATCGCCGCCGGCGGCGGCGAGGCCGGCGGCGGGACGCTCGCCGCCAACCTGATGGAAATCGCCAACGCGCCCGGGGAGCCGATCCTTCCCGGCGAGCTCGACCGGGGCTTGGAGATCATCGCTGAGGGTGGCGCGATCGACTACGAAGGGGCGAGCGGCGTCGAGCTGATTGGCCCCGGCGAGGCCGCCGGCTCGTATCGGGTCTACGGGGTCGAGGGCGGCGAGATCGTCACGCTCGACTTCCGCTGAGGCCTTCGGACGGCGCGCGCTTTCGTGCGCCGTCCGCATGGAGAGCCGACATGAGCACGCAAGATCCCTACGGCGACGTAATGGCCGAAGCTTACGACGCATTCGTCGAGGCCGACGCGCGGGAGGACCTGCAAGACTGGCTTGACCTCGCGCGCGCGTGCGCAGGACCGGTCCTGGAGCTCGGATCCGGCACCGGTCGGCTTCTCGTGCCGATGCAGGCGGAGGGACTCGACGTCGAGGGACTCGACGCTTCCGAGGCGATGCTTGCGCGCTGTCGCCGAAGAGCCGAGGAACACGGGCTGAGTGCCCGTCTCCACCATAGGAACATGACCGCGTTCACGCTCGACCGCTCGTTCGCGCTCGTCTTCTGCGCCGCCGGAACCGTTTCTCTCCTCGGCGACGGCGCGCTCGACGCGATGCTCGCCTCCACACGGCGGGCCTGTCGACCCGGTGCCCTCGTCGCGCTCGACGTCGACCTGCCGGGTCCGGCGCCCGACCTCGGTGATGAGCACCTCGTCCGCGACGTCCTGCGCCCCGACGGCGTTCGCATGACCTGCCGGCTTCGTGCGCTCGAGATCGGGGCCGACGGCGTCCATCGCTACCGGATGACCACGGAGATTACGGCGCCCGGGCATTCACCACGCGTCGAGGTTCGTCCGATCTCGTTCCGCCCGCGGACGCCGGAACTCGTGGCCAGCCGTCTCGCTCTCGCCGGCTTCGTCGACATCACGATCCGTACGGCTCCCGGTCGGAACGCTGAAGGTCGGCTCGTCGTCGGACAAGCGCGGTAAGGCCGGGAGATCACTCCCGCTCCTCCGCGAGCACCCTCTCCTCGCGCCGCCCCCCTCTGCCGCCCCTCCCGACCGCGATCGCCAGGCGGCGGCGATAGCGCGCCGGCGAGACGCCCGTGGCGCGCTTGAACAGGCGCCTGAACGACGCGGGGTCTTCGTAGCCGACCTGCGCCGCCACGGCGTCCGTCGGGAGGGCGGACGTCTCGAGCAGGTGCTTGGCCTCCTCGATCCGGATCGCCTGGACATAGGCAACGGGGGCGTACCCCGTGGCGGCCTTGAACCGCCGCTTGAAGGTCCGCTCCGAGAGGCGCGAGCGGGCCGCCATGCCCGCGACCGGGTGCGGCTCGGCGTAGTGGTCGGCGATCCATTCCTGCGCGGCCGCGATCGCGACGTCCTCGTGGCGGCGCGGGCGCATCATGGCGGCGAACGGCAGCTGGCCGTCCGAGCGGTCGCCGAGCAGGAAGGCGCGATCGAGCCGCAGCGCCTCGCCCTCGCCGCAGGCGCGCGCGACGAGCCAGAGCGCGAGATCGGCCCAGGACGCCGCGCCCCCGCTCGTCACGATCCGATGCTCGGGTCCCGCCGGGCAGAGAACCCGCTCCGGGCGCAAGCGCACCTGCGGATAATGCTTTCGGAACAGCGGCGCTGCGGCCCAATGCGTGGTCGCCTCCAACCCATCGAGGAGGCCGGCCTCCGCCAGGGCCAACGAGCCGGTGCAGACCGATGCGATCGTGGTGCCCGTCGCGTGACGCTCTCGCAGATAGTCGCACTCCGACGGCCAGCGACCCCGCGGATCGCCGTCGAGGTCGACGGCGGTGACGACGACCACCTCGGCGTCGGCGGCCTCGGCGCAGGACCGGTCGACCGCGATCGGCGGCCCGGCGCGCGAGCGGAAGCTCGCGCCGTCGCGGGAGACGATGCGCGGAGCGATGCGGCGCGTCGCGATCTCGGGCTCGCCGGTGAGCTGGCTCCAGGTCGTGCCGGCCGCGCCGAGCACCTCGGCGAGGCCGTAGAGCGTGCCGGGCGTCGTCTCCGGCAGGGCGAGGAGCGCGACCTCCAGGGGCGGCGCAGGCTCGATCATGGCGTCGTAGATGGCACGATCGAACCGGTCCTGTCCAATCCGCCCCTCGTCGGCGGCCGGCGCTCGCCGTACTCCTCCCCGCATCCCAAAACTGTTCAGGAGACAAAGGGATGACAGCTCTCGACACCCATTCCCGAACCGCCTTCGACGAAAAAGCCGCTGAGGTCTTCGCCGGGCGCGTCGCGACCATCCTCGACGACGGCGCCATCGCCGTGATGATGGCGCTCGGCCATCGCGCCGGCCTGTTCGCGGCGATGGCCGACGCACCGCCGTCGACCAGCTCCGCGATCGCCGAGCGGGCGGGCCTCGCCGAGCGCTATGTCCGCGAGTGGCTCGCCGCGATGACCGTTGGGCGGATCGTCACCTACGATCTGCAGGCCGGGACCTACACGCTCCCGGCCGAGCACGCCGCCTGCCTCGTCGACGGCGCGCCGCTGGGCAACTTCGCGATCTACGCCCAGCACGTCGCCCTCCTTGGCGCGGTGCAGGACCGGGTCCTGCGCTGCCTGCGAACCGGCGAGGGAACAGCCTACGGCGACTATCCCTGCTTCCACCAAATCATGGCGGAGGACAGCGCGCAGACCGTCGGCGGAGCCCTTTTCGACGCGGTGTTGCCCCTCGCCGAGGGGCTCGTCGACCGGCTCGAGCAGGGCATCGACGTGCTCGACGCGGGTTGCGGGCGCGGCGGCGTCCTGATCGCGCTCGCCGAGCGCTTTCCGCGCAGCCGGTTCGTGGGCTACGACCTCGGCTCCGACGCCATCGCCTTCGCCCGCGAGCGGGCCGAGGCGGCCGGGCTCGGCAACGTCCGCTTCGAGGCGCGCGACCTCACCGGCTTCGAGGAGCCGGGTAGCTTCGATCTCGTGACCTCGTTCGATGCCGTCCACGACCAGAAGGACCCGGAGGGGCTAGTGCGCGGCATCCGGGCCTCGCTGCGGCCCGGAGGCGTCTACCTGATGCAGGACATCGGCGGGTCGGCGCGGCTCGAGAACAATCTCGACTTCCCCATGGCGGCGATGCTCTACGCGATCAGCTGCGCCCATTGCACGCCGATCTCCATCGGCCAGGGCGGGCCGGGGCTCGGCACGATGTGGGGCTGGGAAACGGCGCAGGCTATGCTCGAGCGCGCCGGCTTCGCCGCGGTCGAGCGTCACGTCCTGCCGCACGATCCGATGAACGTCTGGTTCGTCGCGCGCACCTGAGATCGGAGACCGTCATGACGAGAGACGACACGCTACCGGCTCTGGTGATCGGGGCCGGTCTCTCCGGGCTCGGCGTCGCGCGCGCGCTCGCCGATTCCGGGATCGCCTGCCGCGTGCTCGAGGCCGAGGCGCGGCCGGGCTCGCCCTGGCGCGCCAGGCATCCGCAGCTGCGGCTCAACACGCGCCGGACGCTGTCGGCGCTGCCCGGCCGCGCGCTGCCGCGGGAGGCGGGCGCCTTCCCGCACCGGGACACGATCGCGGACTACCTCGAGGCCTATGCCGACACGCTCCCGGTCCCGATCGCCTACGGCGTGCGGGTCGCGCGCATCGCCCGCGACGGCGGCGCCTGGCGCGTCGACACGGACGCCGGGGTGATGCGCGCCCGCAACGTCGTGGTCGCGACGGGCCGGGACCGCGTGCCCTTCGTCCCGCGCTGGCCGGGCGCGGAGGCCTGGGCCGGGCGGATCGTGCATGCGCACGATCTGGGGCCGGTCGCGCGCTATCGCGGCCGGCGCGTCCTCGTCGTCGGGGTCGGCAATTCCGGCATGGACGCGCTCAATCATCTGGTCGGAGCGGCGACCGCCTCGCTGTCGGTCTCGGTGCGCGAGGGCCCGACGATCTTCCCCAAGCGCCTCCTCGGCTTTCCCGTGCAGCAGCTGGCGCCCATCCTCGCGCGGCTTCCCGTTCCCGTGCTGGACCGACTGCTTTCGGGGATGCAGCGGCTCGTCTTCGGCGACCTGCGACGCATCGGGCTGCCGAGGCCGGCCACGGGAGGCGCGACCCGCCTCGTCCAAGGCGGCATCGCGCCGGCAATCGACGACGGGGCGGTCGCGGCCATGAAGGACGGACGCATCGCCGTCCTGCCAGCCATCGCGCGCTTCACGCCGGACGCCGTGCATCTCGCGGACGGACGGACGATCCGTCCCGACGTCCTGATCGCGGCGACGGGTTACAGGTCCGGCCTCGATGCGATGCTGGACGGGCTCGACGTGCTCGACGAGCGCGGCTTCCCGCGGATCTCGGGACCGGAGCAGATTGACGAGGCGCCCGGCTTGTTCTTCGCCGGGATGAAGCCGGGGCTCGCCGGATTCTTCCACGAGGCGGGCCACGCCGGTCGGGCAATCGCGCGCGCGATCGCCCTGCGCGAGCGGCGCGCTGTGCTCCAGACGGATGCGCGCGTGGCCGTGTCTGAGGCCCGAGAGGCCGCATGACTCGCCGGCGCTCCACCCGGCGGCGCCCCCTCAGCTCTGCTCCAAGTCCCGGCCGCGCGTCCGCGCAGCGCGAAGCTTCTTGATCCTCTCGAGGACCGCCTTAGGATCGTGGGGCTTGGGAAGCGACGCACCCTCCTCGCAGATCGTCGCGGCGCGCTCGACCGCGCGCTCCGCACTGCCGGCGAGCAGGACGTCGATCGCGGGGTTCTCGCTTCGCAGCCACGCGACGAGAGAAAAGGCGTCCTCCGCGCCGGCGAGGCCTATATCGATCAAGGCGATGTCGATGCCGAGGTCCGCGTCAGCGACGAGGGCGCGGGCCTCTGCTGCGGTCGCGGCCTCGGCGACGCGCAGGCCGCATTCGCGCAGGAACTCGGCCAACTCCTTGCGGACGAGGACATCCTCGTCGACGAGGAGAACGGTATGCATGGCATTCCTCCGGGGTGCTTAGCCGTTCGAACGAGATTCGGCGACGAGCCGTTCCACCACGGCGCATAGGCTCTCCTCCGCCACCGGCTTACAGAGGAACGCGTCGGCGACCCAGGCTTCCTCGGGCCGCGCGTCGCCGGACATGACCACGACGGGCATACCCGGCCGGGAGCGCTTCACGCGATGCGCCAGCGTCAGTCCGTTTAGATCGCCGGGCATTCGGACATCGGTGACCAGAGCGTCGAGCGGCGTGCCGGCCAGAACCACGTCCAGAGCTTCGTCGGCTGTCGCGCATTCGATCACCTGCGCGCCACGCTCGCGGAAGGTCTCGGCTACCGAGAAGCGAATGATCGGTTCGTCTTCGGCCAGGAGGACGGTCAATCGCTCCTCCGCAGCCTTCGGGACGTTGTCCAGAACCATCTAGAGCCGCTCATTAAGAATGTTTCAGGCTGATGTGAGATTATGTTAGTGAACGGCGGAACAATCAAGAAAAACTTAGCTCAACGCTGGAAATTCAATTGAGATCTTCGCCGAAGCTAATGTTGATTCTAGCAGGGATTATCTTCGGTTCCTGTTCTACTCGCAATGCACGGCCATCCGGCGAATGGCCGAGCCTCGTCGGGGACCGACATCATCGATCATGGTTTGCCTCGCCTGCGGCCTCGGTCCACCGGTGCGCGAGCTGCGCCGCCGCCTCCCGCGCGAGGCCCTGGTCCGCCAGCGAGGCGAAAGTAGCGAACTGTACGACGTGCCCGATCGTGGCGCGACGGGCGAAGGCGTCTCCATCCCGCGACACGTAGGCCGCATCGAGATCGTCCGCCACCGATGCGGGATATTGACGCACCGCCCCCATCGGCCCTGCCAAGGCCGGCACCACGGCCTCGTCGCGGTAAGACACGGTCCACATGCGTCGCGTGGCGGCGTAGTAGCCGTAGAGCGCGCTCAGCGCCGCGCGTGCGCGCTCGGGCGCGGACGCCGTGTCCGACCACGAGCGCGGATCGGGCGGAGGGTTGAGGGCCAGCCAGTGCGAGGTGCAGGCTTCGAACAGCGCCTCCTCGTCCGGAAAGTGCCGGTAGACCGTGAGACGCTGAACGCCGGCCCTTTGCGCGATCGCGCTGATCGTGGCGTTGCGGGGTCCGAGCTCCTCGTGGAGAGCGACCATGGCCTCGACGATCCGCTGGCGCGTCTGCGCCTGCGATTCCGCCCGCTTCTGCCTTCGGAGCGCTGATTCAGGAGCCCGCCGAGGAGGCGGCCGCGATCCGCGCCGAGGCGCTGCGTACGGGCATGACGACCTGGTCCTCGATCGACGCGCCCTGGCTCGCCCAGCTCGATCGCGGCGCCTTCGGGCGCGCGCTCTCCGCGATCGAGCGGCTCGACCCGGAGATCGTGCTCTCGGGCCACCTGCCCTCCGCGCGGGGGCTCACCCGCGATCTCCTCGGCCACCTCGCCGCCGCCCAGGAAAGCGGACCTGTGGAGGCGCCCGATCACGAGGAGATCGGGCGCCTCGTCGCGGCTCATGCCTGAGCCGATCGAATCCACATCGCACGCCCCAAATTCGCAAAGGAGAAACGACATGTGCTGCAGTCTTGCCATCCAGCGTAACAAGGATGCCGTCGCCCGCTTCTTCGAAGGCACCCATACCGGGCACCTCGACGTCATCGACGAGACCGTCGCCGAGGACATCGTCACACACGGGTTTCCCGGAGGAAACCCGACCTCGCGCGAGACATACAAGGACTGGTTCCGCGGCTTCGCCGAGAGCTTCTCGAACATGAGCTCGGAGGTTCTCGCGACCGTGGCCGATGCGCATCGCGTGGTCGTTCATTGGCGTGTATCGGTCGATCATACGGGCCCGTTTGCGGGCTTGCCGGCGACCGGCCGCCGCGCGACCTTCGACGGCGTGGCGATCTACCGGATGCGTAACGGACTGATCGCCGAGACGTGGCTCTTCCCGGACACGCCGTCGCTCCTGGCCCAGATCGGCGACGCCCGAGAGGCGGCGTGAGGGCGCAGGAGAGCCGGCCCGCCAGGACGCGGGCCGGCCCGGGCCCGCGGAGCCGGATGCGGTCGGCTCACTTCACCCCCGCCTTGCGCAGCCCCTCCAGGAACGCCTCGATCTGGTCGCCGTCCTTGACGTAGAAGAGGCGGTCCCGCGCCAGACGGCGGGAAAAGCCGGGACGCATGCGCGACAGCGCCTGGACGGCTTCTTCCGCCTGGCGGCCGGCTTCGCAATGGCCGAGCGCGGCGACCAGGTTCGCATTCGCCCAGTAATGAGCGTTCGGCAGCTGCGTCGCGCGCCGCGCCCAGCGAGCGGCATCCTCGAAGGCTCCATCGAAGAGGTGGGCGAGGGAGCGATAGGACATGAATGCCCATCGAAAGGGGTCGTGCGGGCTCAGCTCGATGGCGGTCTCGAACCGCTCGATCGCCTCGTCGAGGCGGCCTTCGTAGGCGAGGGAATCGCCCATTCCGCAATGGGCGAGGGCGAGGCACGGATCGAGCCGCAGCGCCTCCTCGAGCGCGTCCATGGCCAGCTCGTACTCGCAGCGCGCGAGCCGCACCCGGCCGAGCACGAAGAACGTCGCGGCGTCCTGGTCGTCGCAATCCACACCCCGGCGCGCGAGATCGAGAGCCTCGTCCAGCCGGGCCCGATGGCGCTCGCCCTCGAAGTAGACCATCTCTAGTACGACGGCGTAGGCGAGGCGCGCGTAGGCGCTGCCGAAGGCCGGGTCCTGCTCGATCGCCTGACGCATCAGCCGCTGGCAGCGCCGATTGCTCTCCGCGGTGAACCGGTAGAACTCGAGCGACCCGAGCTGGTAGATCTCCCAGGCGCCCCGGTTCTTGCGGGGCTCCCGGGCGGCGCGCTCCTGCTCGGTGACGCCGAGCTCGGTGGCGATCCGCGCCGAGACCAGCCGCGAGATCTCGTCCTGGAGGGCGAAGATGTCCGCCATGTCGCGATCGAAGCTCTCGCTCCAGATGCAGCGCATGTCGCGGGCGTCCGCGGTCTGAACCGAGATCCGCACCCGGTTGCCGTCCCGCCGCACCGTGCCCGAGACGAGGTAGTCGGCGCCCGTCGCGGCTGCGACGTCGGCAGGGTTGTCGGCGGCGCCGCCGACTGCGATCATCGTGCTGCGCGGGACCACGCGCAGCCAGCGGGTCTTCGAGAGCGCCGTGATCAGGTCCTCGACCAGACCCTGGGCCAGAACCGCGCCCCGGCCGTCCCGGTCGAGGCTCACGCAGGGCAGCACCGCGATGGTCGGCCTGCCGGTCCGCCCTGTCGCCGCCGCGACGTCCTGCGGCTCCTCCCTCATCTGGTCCGCGCGGCCGCGGAGCCGGAAGCCGCGGCCGTGGACCGTGGCGATCATCTCCTGTGCGCTGCCGTCGTCGCCCAGCGCGCGACGTGCTGCGCGCACCTGGCTGCTCAGGGCCGCGTCGGACACGATGCGGTCGCCCCAGACCTCGTCGAAGAGCTCGTCGCGGGTGACGGTGCGGCCGGCATTTCGCGCAAGCACCCGCAGGAGATCGAAGGTTCGCGGCTCGACGGGCACGATCCGTCCATCACGGCGAAGCTCGAAGCGCCGAGGATCTAGCTCGAAGGGGCCGAATCGAAGGATCTCCTCCGGGACGGCGGGCTGCGTCGGGTCTCGAGTCGAGGAGCGGCTCATAACGGCTCTCCCCAATCCTGCCGAGGACAGGCGAGCCAGCGCGGCGGTCTCGATGCGCGCCTCGCCCGTTTCTCGACCTTACCAAGGCGCGGCACTCCGCCGCAAGCGGAGCCGCCGACTTTGGCCGTTCAGAGACCGGCGGCGGGGTTCAATGCGCTGATCACCCAGGACGAGCTCGGCATCACGATGCCGTCCGCCGCGGCGGCCTGTCTTCGTGTGGCGTCGGCGAGCGCTGCCTCGATTTCGGCGCGCCTGGCCTCGGCCCGGTCGCCGGCTTCCCGGAAGACCTCGCCGGCCGGGCCGATGGCGAGCTGGAACTCGATGGCGTCTCGCACGTCGTGGCCGATCAGCACCGGCGCGTCGACGCGCTCGAAGCGGATGTCCTCGTACCCGGCGATCTCCATCATCTTCCGCACGGTTTCCTCGTCGGCCATGGAGAACGGGCCGGGGCCGCAGGTGCGGGCGCCGTCGCCCGGCGCGGGCAGGTATCGCAGGACGATCTCCTTGGCCATCGAGAGCCAGGGATTGTCCGCCGGCTCCCGCCAGACGATGTGCGCCATGCGGCCGCCCGGCCGGAGCGCGCGGCGCATGTTGCGCAAGCCCGCGACCGGGTTGGCGAAGAACATCGTCCCGAACCGGGCGAAGACGAAGTCGAATCGTTCCTCGGGAAGCGCGATCTCGGCGTCGCCGCGCAGGAACCTGAGGTTCTCGACACCGGCCTGCTCCCGGTCGACCTCCGCCGCGGCGAGAAACGCGTCGCAGCAATCGATCCCGACGACCTCGCCCTCCGGGCCGACGATCCGCGCGAGCGCGAGTGCGGTGTCGCCGAACCCGCAGCCGACGTCGAGCACGCGATCGCCGGGCCGTACGGGGAGCTTCGGAAAGACCGCCTCGCTGTGGCGGGTCAGGCCGTCGACGAGGATGTGGCGGAAGCGGATGAATTTGGGCGCCAGGACTTCGTTCCAGAAACGCACGTATTCGGTGTCGACGGGGGGCGCCGTGGGCGGGCGGCTCCCGGCTTCATGCAGGGATGTCATCGTTCGTCTCCCTTGCTCGCAGTGTGGAGGCCGACGATAAATCAGAATCCGCTCAACGAGCTTGGGGCATTCGTGGGGGATTTTCAGAGAATTCGTGAGGTGCCTGCAGGGTAATAATCTTTGCCCCAGCGCCGCCGCCGCTCATGAAATCTCCAGACGAGGATCAAGGCTTCCCCAAGCGGGGTCGGGCAGCCCGGCCTAGGGTAGTGGTCGCCGGCGATCCCCGGGCGACCGCTCGTTGGCGCCGCGTTCCGAAGCTTTCAACGCCCGCATTCGAATGTGGGAAGATCAAGGGAGATGCTTCAATGACCCCGACCCGCTACGTAAAGCTGGCTCGAGACGTGACGTCCGCCGCCACAGCCGTCATGCTGCTGGTCCCGGCCGCGTTTGCCCAGGACTCCGCGCCGGCTCAGCCGCAAGACGATCACGTCCTGATCGAGAGCGAGGCTTTCACCTACGAGCCCGGGCCGCCCTCCCTCGCGGAGGGGGCCGAGTACTCCGTTCTCTACGGGGATCCTTCCGGCGAGGGCGTTTTCGCCATGCGCCTGAAGCTGCCGGACGGCTACCACATCGCCCCGCACTTTCATGGCCAGCCCGAGATCGTGACCGTCATATCCGGCACCTTCCGCATCGGATCGGGCGAGGAGGCTGACCCCAAGGCGACGACGGCTCTCGAGCCGGGCGGCTTCTTCGCCTATCCGCCGGGCTCGGCGCACTACGCCTATGCCGAGGGCGAGACTGTGGTTCAGCTCAACAGCACCGGGCCGTGGACGATCACCTACGTGAAGGACGAGGACGATCCACGCAGCTAGGATGCGGACTCATTTCGTAGCCAGCCAGATCCGGATGGCTGCGAGCTTGAGCGCGGCGAGGAAGTTGTGGGGCGAGCGGTCGTAGCGGGTGGCGAGGCCGCGGAAGTGCTTGATGCGGTTGAAGAAGCGCTCGACGAGGTTTCGCTGGCGGTAGACCCAGGAGCTGAAGGGGAAGCTGCCCTTTCGGATCACGCGGGGCGGGATGTTCGCCCAGGCGCCGCGCTCGGCCATCGTCGCGCGGATCGCGTTCGTGTCGTAGGCGCGGTCGGCGACCAGGATGGCGCCTTTCGCGACGAGCGGAAGGAGCTGCTCGCAGGCCGGCGCGTCACCCGCCTGCCCGGCGGTGAGCACCAGGCGAACCGGCCGGCCTTCCGCG
>NZ_AUBC01000029.1 GCF_000429045.1 Salinarimonas rosea DSM 21201 | reverse complement strand
TTCCCGGTGAAGGCGATCCAGGTCGACGGCGGCTCCGAGTTCAAGGCGGAGTTCGAGAAGGCTTGCGCCGACAAGAAGCTCGCCCTCTACGAGCTCCCGCCCAAGAGCCCGAAGCTCAACGGCGCCGTCGAGCGCTGCAACGCCGCCTGGCGCTACGAATTCTACGCCGTCTACGACCTTCCCACCGGCGTCGACGCCCTCAACCCACACATCGACGCCTTCCAGAATCTCTACAACCACCACAGACCTCACGGAGCCCTTGCCGGGAGACCACCCGCCGCGTACCTCTCGGCCTGAGCTGACGGGAGCCCCGCCGCGTCTCATATGTGCTGACCCCGGACAGCGGCTTGATTCCGGAAAAACGCTAGGCTAGCTTCCCCTCCGCCGAGACGAAGGCGCATGCCGTGGCCCAAAAAAGAAGGGCCGCGAGGTGCGGCCCTGAGTCTAGGGAGGAAACGCCCAAGAAGGAGCCCGCATCCGGGCTACGTGGAGCTGCATGCCGGCAACTCCACGTTCTGAATGGTACCGCATGCCCATTCTGGCGGCAAGATACCCGCTGTCGATTTCGACGGCGGGGCGCAGTGCTTTGGCGGAACCAATTCAAGCTGTTGTTTCCCGGCAACACTCGTCGCCAATGAAGGGTCGCTACAGGCGCCCCCCCCACGACCGCACGGTCTCTCCCCCTCGCGATGCGACCCGCGTCCCGCACCGGTGTTTCCCCGGCCGGCATCCGCCCTACCTCCTCCCGCACGCGCCGGGCGACGGCGCGATCGGCGTCACGACGCCCGATGCGTATGCGCCCGGGCGCGTTCGTCGAAACGACCATCGGGAGGAAACCATGCGCCATCGGCAACGAACCGCCCCCGCGACGTCGCTCGCGGCCCTGATCGCAGGCGCCGTCGCCTGCGGCACCCCTGCTCTCGCGCAGAGCGGCATGAACACGACGAGCCTCGAGCACGAGGTCGTGCTCGACGGGCTCGACATCCCCTGGGACATGGCGTTCCTGGAGGACGGCACGATGTTCTTCACCGAGTTCTGCGAGGGCCTGTCCGTGCGCCTGCCCTCGGGCGAGGTGAACGCGCTGCTCGGCATGCCCGAGAGCGCCGGCTACGCGGCCACGGCGGACGACCTCTTCTGCGAGGGCCAGGCCGGGATGAACGGCGTCGCCGTGGATCCGGATTTTGCGGAGAACCGCCGCATCTACGTCTACGCGGCGTCGCGCCGCTCCGATCCGCCGACGAACCGCGTGCTGCGGCTCACCGTCGACGAGGACCTCGCCGGCGTCTCGGACCGCACCGACATCGTCGACGACATCCCCTTCAAGACGCAGCCGACGGACCATCCCTTCGGCGGGACGGGCACCCACAACGGCGGCCGCGTCCGCTTCGGCCCGCAGGACGGATATCTCTACGTCACCACGGGCGACAACCACAACGGCACGATCCCGCAGAGCCCGACCATCATGGGCTCCAAGGTGCTGCGCATCGACACCGACGGGAACGCCGCTCCCGGCAACACCCCGCCCGAGGGCTTCGACCCGCGCACCTACACCTACGGTCATCGCAACGTGCAGGGCATCGCCTTCCACCCCGTGACCGGTGCCGCGATCGTCGCCGAGCACGGCCCCTGGCATTCCGACGAGATCACCGTGCTGGAGAACGGCGGCAACGGCGGCTGGGACCCGCGCCCGAACATGGCCGGCCGCGGCGACTGCCCGGACGACTATTGCGGCTACATGCCCAACCAGATGGAGGGAATGAACCGCTTCGAGCGCGCCTCCTTCATGCCGATGACGGATTTCGAGACCTACCCGGACGCGATGCCCCCGATCTGGGAGAACAATGGCTGGTCCCAGGGCACCGCGTCCGCCGCCTTCCTCGAGGGCGAGGCGTGGGGCGACTGGGAGAACGCGCTCGTCGTCGGCATCATGGGCATCGGGTTCGGCGGCACGCCCATCGGCCAGCGCATCGACGTGATCGAGCTCGACGAGGCGGGCACGTCCGTCGTCGACGTCACGGAGATGACGCTGCCGATGGAGGCGGGCCGCTTCCGCTCCGTGGTGCTCGGCCCCGACGGCAGCCTCTACGCCGCGGTGGACGAGGGGAAGATCCACAGGCTCACGCCCGGCGGGCGTTGACTGGCGCAGGCCCCGCCCGCCGGGCGGGGTCGCGTCGCTCGCCGGAGGCGGCGCAACGGCGGGCGCCTCTCGCGCGTTGGCCGTCTTGCAGCAACCTCGCGGGCGGTCTTCATCGATGCACTCTTCTCGTGACGAAAGCGCCTCCGTCCCCTGGACGGGGGCGGTGGCCGCCGCGGGCGCGAGCGTCCTCGTCGTCACCGATCTCGTCGGCTCCGCGCTGGTGCCGGGCTACGACCCCGTCCGCAACTCGATCTCGGATCTCGCCGCAGGCCGCCTCGCCTGGATCCAGGACCTCGGACTCGTCGCCTTCGCCATCGGCCTCGCGGCGTTGGCCTGGGGTCTCGGGCGGCGGCGCGCAGGCCGAACCTGGCGCGCAGGCGTGGTCTGCGTCGCGCTCGTCGCCCTCGACGTCGCGACGATCGCGCTCCACGACGAATACGGCGACCGCGATCGGGGCGGCTTCGTCATCCACCTGGAGCTGGTCTATGCGCTCGGCGGCCTGTTCGCACTCGCGACGCTGCTCCTCATCCCCGGCCTCTGGCGCGAGCGCCGCGCCTGGGGCATCTTCGACGCCGTCGTCGGCGCCGCCTGGATCGTGCTCGCGCCGATCTTCTTCATCGTCCCGACGCGGTGGGACGGGCTCTACGAGCGCGCCATCGCGCTGATCGTGCTGGTCTGGACCTTCGGGATGGCGTGGTTCCTGATGCGGCGACGCCGGCGCGTCTCGCTGACCTGATCGCGGCCCACGCTTGCGCGGACGTGCGCGGCGGTCTACACCCGTCGCGTCTCACGGGGTGCTCCGCGAAGGAGCTGAGAGGCGCGGTCCGCGCCAACCCGTCGAACCTGATCCGGGTCGTGCCGGCGTAGGGATGAGCGACTGGCCGCGCGCTGCGACCGCCCCCGCACATCGTCGCCCGTCGCGCCCCGGCTCTCGCGAACGGAGCCGCCGATGCACACCCCCGCCCGCTTCCTCCTCGCCGCCCTCACCCTCGCCTCGCCCGCCCTCGCCGCGGGGCTGGCCGCGCTGCCGACGCCCGCCGCCGCGCAGGAGCGGCCGACGCTCACCGTCTACACCTATTCCTCCTTCGTCGGCCGCTACGGCCCGGGCGAGGCCATCGCCGAGCGCTTCGAGGCCTCCTGCGGCTGCGATCTCGAGTGGGTGACCGCCGACGATGCCGGCTCGCTGCTCGGCCGCCTGCGGCTCGAGGGCGCCTCGACCCAGGCCGACGTCGTGCTCGGCCTCGACATGAACCTCGCCGCGGAAGCCCGCGCGCTCGGCCTGTTCGCGCCCCACGGCGTCGAGCCCGGCCCGCTCGACATGCCGGTGGCATGGGAGGACGAGACCTTCCTGCCCTACGACTGGGGCCATCTCGCCTTCGTCTACGACACGACCCGGCTCGACGCCCCGCCGGAGAGCCTGGAGGCGCTCTTCACGGATCCGGACGGCCCGCGCGTCGTACTCCAGGACCCGCGCACCAGCGCGCCGGGCTTCGGGCTGCTGCTCTGGTCGAGCGCCGTCTTCGGCGAAGGGCTCGCCGATGCCTGGGCGGCGTTGACGCCGCGCGTGGTGACCTTCACCACCGGCTGGTCGGAGGCCTACGGGCTCTTCCTGGAGGGCGAGGCGGACATGGTGCTGTCGTACTCGACCTCGCCGGCCTACCACCGGTCCGTCGAGGACGAGACGCGCTACGAAGCCGCCCGCTTCGCCGAGGGGCACTACCTCCACGTCGAGATCGCCGGGATCACGCAGGCCACGGACGCCCCGGAGCTCGCCAGGGACTTCCTGCGCTTCATGCTGTCCGACGCTTTCCAGAGCCTGATCCCGGAGGGCAACTGGATGTACCCCGCGCGCCTGCCCGAGGGCGGGCTGCCGGAGAGCTTCGAGGGGCTGATCGCGCCGGACGTGGCGTTCCTGTTCGACCCCGAGCGCGTCTCCGCCCAGCGTCGGGGGCTGATCGACACCTGGCTCGAGGCGACGACCCGGTGAGGCGCGCGCCGGGCCGACGCCTGCCGCATCCCGGTGCGCTCGTCGCGCTCGCGCTCGCGGTCCTGGCGGCGGCCGCCTTCGGCGCGCTGATCGCGGCGGCGCAGGACCGGCCGAGCGTGCTCGCGCTCGACGCCTACCTGCGCCGCATCCTCGTCTTCTCGCTCGCCCAGGCGGCCCTCTCGACGGTGCTCTCGCTCGCGCTGGGCGCGGCGCTGGCGCTGGCGCTGGCGCGGCGGCGCTTCCCGGGGCGCGGCCTCGCGCTCGCGGCGCTCGGCGCGGCGGCGGTGATGCCGGCGATCGTCGTCGTGTTCTCGGTCGTCGCGGTCTACGGACGCTCGGGATGGCTCGCGGTGGGACTGGAGGCGACGGGGCTTACGCTGCGGCCCGACCCGTTCGGATGGCCCGGCATCCTCCTCGCCCACGTCTTCCTCAACGCCGCGCTCGCCACGCGGGTCTACCTCGACGCGCTGTCGCGGGCGCCCGCGGAGCACTGGCGGCTCGCCGCGATCCTCGGCTTCGGCGCGCGGGCCACCTTCGCCCATCTCGACCGGCCGATCCTGATGCGGGAGACGCCCGGCCTCGCCGGGCTCGTCTTCCTGCTGTGCTTCACGAGCTTCGCCATCGTGCTCACGCTCGGCGGCGGGCCGGGCAAGGCGACGCTCGAGGTCGCGATCTTCTCCGCGCTCCGGGTCGAGCTCGATTTCGCCCGCGCGGCGATGCTCGCGGGCGTCCAGCTCGCGATCTGCCTGTCGCTGACGCTCGTGCTGCACTGGGCGGTGACGCGGGCCCCCGTGGTACCGACCGAGCGCCTGCCGATCGCGCGCCCGGACGCCGGCGACCCGCGCCTGCGCCGGCTCGACCGCGCGGTGCTGGCGCTCGGCGGGGCGCTGGTCCTCCCGATCCTGGCGGCGACGCTCGAAGGCGCCGCCGCGCTGCCGCGGGTCTTCGACCGCGACCTCGCCCACGCGGCGACGACGAGCGTCGCGATCGCGCTCGTCTCGGCGGTCCTCGCCTGCGCCATGGCGATCGCGCTCGCGGGCGCGGCGCAGGCGGCCCGGAGCCGCCGGCGGGGGCGGCTCGCGGCCGCCTACGACGTGCTGCCGGCACTGGTGCTCGCGATCCCGCCCTTCGCGCTGACGGCGGGGCTCTTCCTCCTCCTGCGCGGACGCGTGGGGCCGACGCAGGCCGGCTTCCTGCTCCTGCCCCTGGTGAACGCCATCGGCGCCCTGCCCTTCGCCTACCGCTTCCTGGCGCCGGCGCTCGCCACGAGCGCCGAGCGCCACGGCCGCCTCGCGGCGCTGCTCGGGCTCACCGGCCTGCGCCGGATCGCGATCGTCGACTGGCCGGTGCTGCGCCGCCCGCTCGCGGGAGCCTTCGCCTTCGCCGCCGCGCTCTCCTTCGGCGATTTCGGCATCGTCGCGCTCTTCGGCGGGACGGAGCTGCGGACGGTGCCCTACCTGCTCTACGAGCGCCTGGGCGCGTACCGCCTCGACGAGGCGGCGGCGATCGGGCTCCTCCTCGTCGCGGCAGCCTTCGCGCTCTCCGCCTTCGCCACACGGATGGCCCGATGCTGATTGTCGACGCCTGCCGCCTCGCCTGGCCGGACTTCGAGACGCTGTATGCGCTCGAGGCCCCGTCGGGCTCCATGCTCGCGATCGTCGGCCCCTCCGGCGGCGGCAAGACGACGCTGCTGTCCATGATCGCGGGGTTCGAGACGCCGGTCTCCGGACGGCTCGCCTTCGACGGGCGCGATCTCCTGCCGCTCTCGCCGGCCGAGCGGCCGGTGGCGATGATGTTCCAGGACAACAACCTGTTCGCCCACCTCACGGCGGCGCAGAACGTCGCGCTCGGCATCCGCCCCTCGCTGCGCCTCGCGGAGGCCGACCGCGCGCGCGTCGCCGAGGCGCTCGCGGCGGTCGATCTCGCGGGGCTCGAGGCGCGCCGGCCCGAGCAGCTCTCCGGCGGCCAGCGCCAGCGCGTGGCGCTCGCGCGTGCGCTCGTCTCGCGAAAGCCGCTGCTCCTGCTCGACGAGCCCTTCGGCGCCCTCGATCCCGGCCTGCGGCGGGAGATGATCGCCATCGTCGACGACCTGCGCCGCGCGCGGGGCATCACGGTCCTGATCACGATCCATACCCCCGAGGACGTGCTCGACCGGGCGGACGCCCTCGCCTTCGTGGCGCGGGGACGCGTCCTCGTGCAGGATGCACCCCGCGCCGCGCTCGATCCGACGCGCGATCCCGCGATCGCCGCCTTCGTCGGTCACGCGGCGCCCGCGAAGTCGTGACGGGCCCGTGACCGGGCGGTGCGTTACAACACCGGTGTCCACGCGAAACAGCGTAGACACCGGGAGAAAGCACGATGACCGCGATGCAGGACACCCAGGACCGCACCACCGCCGACACCGCCGCCGACCGTCCTGCGAGCCGGCCCGCCCGCGGCGCGCTGCGGCGCTTCGGCCCGCTCGTGGCGCTCGCCGCCGTGATCGCCGGCGCCTTCGCCCTTGGGCTCGACGAGTACGTCTCCTTCGAGGCGCTGCGCGCCAATTCGGAGCGGCTGCAGGCCTTCGTCGCCGACGGATTCGTCCTCGCGGCGCTCGCCTACGTCGCGGTGTACGCGGTCGTGGTGGCGGCCTCGCTGCCCGGCGGCGCGGTGCTGACCATGACGGGCGGCTTCCTGTTCGGCGTCCTCGCCGGCACCGCCTTCGCGGTCGTCGGCGCCACGATCGGCGCGACCGGCGTCTTCCTGATCGCCCGCACGGCGCTCGGCGACGCCCTGCGCGAGAAGGCCGGCGGCGCGATCGCGCGCATGGCGGAGGGCTTCCGCAAGGACGCGTTCAACTACCTGCTGTTCCTGCGGCTCGTGCCGGTCTTCCCCTTCTTCGTCGTCAACCTTGCCCCCGCCTTCCTCGGCGTTCCCCTGCGCACCTACGTGGTCGCGACGCTGATCGGCATCGTGCCCGGCGCCTTCGTCTTCGCCTCCGTCGGCGCGGGCTTCGAGAGCGTGATCGCCCAGGGCGGCGAGCTCTCCGCGCGCGGCGTGCTGACGCCGGAGGTGATCACGGCGCTCGTGGGGCTCGCGGTGCTGGCGCTGATCCCGGTCGTGGTGCGCCGCTGGCGGGAGCGGACGGCGCGGGGGTGACGGCGCCGAGGTGAGGGCTCGGCGCGCTCACAGCGAGCGCGTCAGCCCGCCGTCGAGGCGCAGGTTCTGACCGGTCATGTAGGCGCCCTCCTCCGAGGCGAGCCAGGCGACGAGCGAGGAGACCTCCGCGGCCCGCGCGTAGCGCCCCATCGGGATGCGCGCGCGGCGCGCCTCGGTCTCCGGCAGGCTGTCGACGAAGCCGGGGAGCACGTTGTTCATGCGGATGTTGTCCGGCGCGTAACGATCGGCGAAGAGCTTCGTGAAGGCCGCGAGCCCGGCGCGGAACACGGCCGACGTGGGGAAGACCGGATCGGGCTCCACGGCAGCGAAGCTCGAGATGTTGACGATCGCCCCGCCGCCCTGCGCCTGCATGATCGGCGTCACCAGACGCGCGGGTCGCACGACGTTCAGAAGGTAGACGTCCATCCCCAGGTGCCAGTCCTCGTCGGGGATGGCGAGCACGTCGCCCTTGGGCCCGTGCCCGGCGGAGTTCACCAGGACGTCGACCCGCCCCCAGCGCGCCATGGCGCCGTCGACGAGCCGCGCGAGATCGGCGACGACGAGGTTCGACCCGGTGACCCCGAAGCCCCCGAGCTCGCCGGCCAGGGCCTCACCTTTCCCTGACGACGAGAGGATGCCCACGCGAAACCCGTCGGCGGCGAGCCGGCGCGCGGCATCCGCCCCCATGCCGGAGCCGCCGGCGGTGACGAGGGCGACCTTGGTGGTGGTGTCGGGCATTGTGTGCTCCCTCTCGCGCGTATCTCGGGGCGTTGGTGCCCGCCCCGACGACACGCATCAACCGGAGAGCCGGTCGCGTCTACGGAAATCCGACGGAAGCACAAGCATCCGGCCCTACCTCGGCGATTGCCCATGCACGAACGCGCGAGAACGTCGAACGCTTCGCGTCCCGGTAGATCCCAGGCCCGCCGCCCCCGCCTCAATCGAACAGGCTGGACACCGAGCTCTCGCTCGCGGTGCGGGCGATGGCCTCGCCCATCAGGGGCGCGATCGAGACGACGCGGATGTTGCGGGCGACCTTCACGGCTTCCGTCGGCATGATCGAGTCCGTGATCACGAGCTCCTTGAGCTTGGAGTTCGCGATGCGCGACACCGCCCCGCCCGAGAGCACGCCGTGAGTGATGTAGGCGGAGACCGCGGTGGCGCCCTCCGCGAGCAGCGCCTCGGCGGCGTTGCACAGGGTGCCGCCGGAATCGATGATGTCGTCGATGAGGATGCAGGAGCGCCCGCGCACCTCGCCGATGATGTTCATCACCTCCGACTCGCCCGGCCGGTCGCGGCGCTTGTCGACGATGGCGAGCGTCGTCTCGAGGCGCTTGGACAGCGCGCGGGCGCGCACCACGCCGCCGACGTCCGGCGAGACCACCATGCGCTCGCCCGCGGGCAGGCGCTCCTTGATGTCGCGAGTGATCACCGGGGCGGCGAAGAGGTTGTCGGTGGGGATGTCGAAGAAGCCCTGGATCTGTCCCGCGTGGAGATCGAGCGTCAGCACGCGGTCGCAGCCGGACTCGGTGATCAGGTTCGCCACGAGCTTGGCCGAGATCGGCGTGCGGCCCGCGGTGCGCCGGTCCTGTCGGGCGTAGCCGAAATACGGGATCACCGCCGTGATCCGCCGCGCCGAGGAGCGGCGGCAAGCGTCGATCAGGATCAGCAGCTCCATCAGGTGGTCGTTCGCCGGGAACGAGGTCGACTGGACGATGAAGACGTCCTCGCCGCGGACGTTCTCCTGGAGCTCGACGAAGATCTCCATGTCCGCGAAGCGCTTGACGGAGCAGCGCGCGAGCGGGACGTCGAGGTACGCGGCGATCGCCTCGGCGAGCGGGCGGTTGGAGTTGCCGGCGACGAGCTTCATCGATCACGGAGCCTTCGAGCTTCGGGGGGCGCGGCGGGCCGGACCCGCGCACCTGTCGCGAGGGGTCATATCGGGAAGGCCGTCATCCGGCAAGCAGTCGTGCCGCCGGGCTTCCCATATGGTCGCCGCCCGACGAGGCGAAGTTGCATCGAACGTCCGAGGCACCCGAGCGCCGATTCGACGCTTGGGGCGACATACGCGCCGCAGGAATGCCGTCGTGAGCGGCGCGCCGTCGGCACGGGCGCCGTCTCGCCGCGGCGCGCTGCCCTTTCCCCTCGCGCGCGCGTCGCATACATCTCCCGCACGATGAGCGACGAGACCGAATCCACCACGACGACCGAGGCCGATGCCCCGCTCCCGCCCGAGCCGGCCGACGCCGAAGGCACGCGCGCGGCCTTCGACTTCGAGACGCCGGCCGAGCTGAAGGCCGGCATGTCGGTGATCCGGCGCTTCTGGGAGACGCTGCCCAACGCGCCGGGCGTCTACCGCATGATCGATGCGGCCGGCGAGGTGCTCTACGTCGGCAAGGCCAAGAACCTGAAGTCGCGCGTGGGCTCCTACGCGCGGGGCTACGCGCATTCGAACCGCATCGCCCGGATGATCGTCGACACGGCGGCGATGGAGTTCGTCACCACGGCGACCGAGACCGAGGCGCTGCTGCTCGAGACGAACCTCATCAAGCAGCTCAAGCCGCGCTACAACGTGCTCCTGCGCGACGACAAGTCCCTGCCCTACATCCTCCTCACCGAGGACGCCGATCGCGCGCCGCAGCTCGTGAAGCACCGCGGGGCGCGGAACCGCAAGGGCGCCTATTTCGGGCCGTTCGCGAGCGTGTGGGCGGTCAACCGCACGATGACGGCGCTGCAGCGCGCCTTCCTGCTGCGCACCTGCTCGGACAGCTACTACGACAACCGCACGCGGCCCTGCCTGCTCCACCAGATCAAGCGCTGCGCCGGCCCCTGCACGGGGGAGATCGGCAGGGAGGACTATGCGGCGCTCGCGGGCGAGGCGCAGGCCTTCCTCGCCGGGCGCTCGACCGCGGTGAAGGAGCGGCTCGCCGCGGACATGCAGGAAGCGGCGGAAGCGCTCGAGTTCGAGCGCGCGGCCCGCTACCGCGACCGCATCGCCGCGCTCTCCGCCATCCAGGGGTCGCAGGGGATCAACACGCAGTCGGTGGAGGAGGCGGACGTCGTCGCCATCGACGAGCAGGCCGGGGCCTATTGCGTCGAGGTGTTCTTCTTCCGCAACTGGCAGAACTGGGGCAACCGCGCCTACTTCCCCAAGGCCGAGAAGGGGCTCGCGCCTCAGGAGGTGCTCGCCTCCTTCGTCTCGCTGTTCTACGCCGACAAGCCGCCGCCGCGGCTCGTCCTCCTGTCCCACGACATCGAGGAGCGCGACCTCGTCCAGAAGGCCCTGACCCTGAAGGCCGGCCACAAGGTGGAGGTGCACGCCCCGAAGCGCGGCGAGCGTCGCGCCATGGTCGAGGCGGCGCTGCGCAATGCCAAGGAGGCGCTCGGCCGGCGCCTCGCCGAGCGCTCCTCCCAGGCGAAGCTGCTCGACGTCCTGGCCCAGGCCTTCGACCTGCCGCGCGCCCCGCGGCGCGTGGAGGTCTACGACAACTCGCACATCATGGGCACGAACGCCGTCGGCGCGATGGTCGTCGCCGGCGTCGGCGGCTTCATGAAGCAGCACTACCGCACCTTCAACATCAAGTCGCAGGACCTCACGCCGGGCGACGACTTCGGGATGATGAAGGAGGTGCTCGGCCGGCGCTTCGCGCGGCTGGTGAAGGAGCATCCGGACCGGCTCGTCCGCGTCCCCGAGGCGGCGGCAGACGAGCCGGAGGAGGCGCGCGAGATCGAGGACGCGCTGATCGCCGAGGGACCGGAGGCCGGGAGCGAGGACGAGACGCTGGAGGACGAGCTCGAGACGGCCGCCGCCGACGAGGAGTTCCCGGCCTGGCCCGATCTCGTGCTCATCGACGGTGGCGCCGGCCAGGTCGCGGCGGCCCGCAGGGCGCTCGCCGAGATCGGCGTGACCGACGTCGCCCTCGTCGGCGTCGCCAAGGGGCGCGACCGCGACGCGGGCCGCGAGACGTTCTTCTGCGAGGGCAGGAGCCCCTTCAAGCTGCCACCGCGCGACCCGGCGCTGTACTTCATCCAGCGCCTGCGCGACGAGGCCCACCGCTTCGCCATCGGCGCCCACCGCGCCAAGCGCAAGCGCGCCATGGTGCAGAACCCGCTCGACGAGATCGCCGGCATCGGCCCCGCCCGCAAGCGCGCGCTGCTCCACCATTTCGGCACGGTGAAGGCCATCCAGCGCGCCGCGCTCGAGGACCTGATGAAGACGCCCGGCGTCAACGCCGCCACCGCGAAGGCGGTCTACGACCACTTCCACGACTGACGCCCCGCTCTCCCGCCCCCTCGGGGCGGGGACGGCGAGCGCAGCGAGCCAGGGGCGGGGTCCCGCGGCTCGACACGTCCGGTTTCGGCTGCGCCGGAGCGCGCCTGCGGCGCACGCCCTTCCGTCTCGTCGGTTTCGCCGCCGATCCACCTCCCCCGACGGGGGAGGAGCTTTCGTCCTACCCCGCCCCCGATCACGCCCCCCGCATGCGCCTGATCCCGTACGCCGCGCTCGACCAGACCAGCGCCGCCACCGTGCGCACCGGCAGCAGCGAGGGGTGGTCGCCGCCGACGGGGGCGATCCAGGGGAGGCCGAGGCTGGTGATCGCCCAGGCGGCGAGGACTGCCGCCGCCAGCGCCGCGATCACCGCGACGACGAGCTTGCCGGCCTGGTCGGCATTCCAGCCGAACCAGGCCGCCACCACGATCAGGATCGGGTCGAAGGCGGCCATCAGCCAGACGGCGGCGGCGACGGACGGGGTTTCCACGGCGGGAGGCTCCTCGAAAGGCGGACGCGAACGCGCCCGCGTCCTAGCAGGCGGCGCGCCCCCGCGCCATCATGCGAGGCGCCGCAGCACCACGGACGCGAGCGCGGCCGCGGCGAGGACGATCCCCGCCGCGGCGAGGTCGTCCGCCATCACGCCGAGCGCCCCGGGGATCGCCTCCGCCCGGTCGACGGGCCAGGGCTTCACCCGGTCGATCGTCACGTAGGCGACGAGGAGGAACGCGGCAACCGAGGGGCGTCTCGGCCGCAGGACGAAGAGCACGAGTGCCGCGCCGGCGACCTCGTCGATGACGATGCGTCCGTCGTCGACGATTCCGGTCGCCCCGCCCCAGGTCGCGCTGGCCCACAGGCCGAGCGCGAAGAGGGTCGTCCCGATCGCGGCGCGCCCGAAGGCCGGCAGCGCCTGCGCCCACCAGAGCAACGGCGCCGTCACGAGCACGGCGAGCCCGACGCGCGGAAAGCCCGTGTGCCCGATCCAGAGGACGGTCGCGACCGCCTCGGCGAGCGCGATCTCGAGCCCGGTGCTCACCCCCACCAGGGCTGCGGATAGGTCACCCGGCCGGCGGCCTCCTCGATCACGCGGCCGGTGGCGAAGAGGGTCTCCTCGTCGAAGGCGCGGCCGATGAGCTGGAGGCCGAGCGGCAGGCCCTGCGCGTCGAAGCCGGCGGGGACGGAGATGCCGGGCAGGCCCGCCATGTTCACGGTGACCGTGAAAATGTCGTTGAGGTACATCTCCACGGGATCGCCCGAGCCCTTCTCGCCGATGCCGAAGGCGGCCGACGGCGTCGCCGGCGTGAGGATGGCGTCGACGCCCGCGGCGTAGGCCTCCTCGAAGTCGCGCTTGATCAGGGTGCGGATCTTCTGGGCGCGCAGGTAGTAGGCGTCGTAGTAGCCCGCGGAGAGCACGTAGGTGCCGATCATGACGCGCCGCTTCACCTCGCGGCCGAAGCCCTCGGCGCGGGTCATCTCGTACATGTCGGTGATGTCGCGGCCCGGCACGCGCAGGCCGTAACGCACGCCGTCGTAGCGCGCGAGGTTGGAGGAGGCCTCCGCCGGCGCGACGATGTAGTAGGCCGGAAGCGCGTATTTGGTGTGCGGCAGCGAGATCTCGACCATCTCGGCGCCGGCGGCGCGCAGCCAGTCCTGCCCCTGCTGCCAGAGCGCCTCGATCTCGGCGGGCATGCCCTCGACGCGGTATTCCTTCGGGATGCCGATCCTGAGCCCCCTGACGCCGCGCGACACGGCGGCGCGGTAGTCCGGCACGGGCATGTCGGCGCAGGTCGTGTCCTTGGCGTCCGGGCCGGCCATGGCCTGGAGCATCATCGCCGCGTCCTCGACGCTCTTGGTGATCGGCCCGGCCTGATCGAGCGACGAGGCGAAGGCGACGATGCCCCAGCGCGAGCAGCGCCCGTAGGTCGGCTTGATGCCCACCGTCCCGGTGAAGGCGGCGGGCTGGCGGATCGAGCCGCCGGTGTCGGTCGCCGTCGCCGCGAGCGCGAGGCGGGCGGAGACCGCCGCGGCCGAGCCGCCGGACGAGCCGCCGGGGACGAGCGCCGCGTCCGAGCCGGCGCGGCGCCAGGGCGACACGACCGGCCCGAAGGCGCTCGTCTCGTTCGACGAGCCCATGGCGAACTCGTCGCAATTGATCTTGCCGAGCATCACCGCGCCCGCCCGCCAGAGGTTGGCGGTGACGGTCGATTCGTAGCGCGGGGTGAAGTCGTCGAGGATCCGCGAGCAGGCGGTCGAGCGCACGCCCTCGGTGCAGAACAGGTCCTTGACGCCGATCGGCAGGCCCTCGAGCGGGCCCGCCTCCCCCTTCGCGAGGCGCGCGTCGGAGGCGTCGGCCATGGCGAGCGCCTTCTCCGGCGTCTCGAGCACGTAGGCGTTGAGCGCGCGGGCCTTCGCCACGGCATCGAGATGCGCCTGCGTCAGCTCGCGCGCGGAGAAGGACTTCTTCGCGAGCCCCTCGCGGGCCTCGGCGAGGGTGAGGTCGGTGAGATCGGTCACGGGCGTGCCCTTGCTGCGACGGGGTGCGACGGCGGCTGAACGGGTTACTCGACGACCTTGGGGACCACGAAGAAATGGTCCTCGGTCACGGGGGCGTTGGCGACGATGTCGTCGGCCTTGTCGCCGTCGGCGACGCCGTCCTCGCGGGTCTTGATGCGCATCGGCGTGACGGAGGTCATCGGCTCGACGCCCTCGACGTCGACCTCCGACAGCTGCTCGACGAAGGCGAGGATGGCATTGAGCTCGCCCTGGAGATGCGGCACGTCCTCGTCGGTCACGCGGATGCGGGCCAGGCGCGCGATGCGCCTCACGGTGTCGGTGTCGACGGACATGTGTTCCAAGCCGGGCTGGAGGGCGGGTCGCGCCGGCTATATCATCGCCGCGACGCGGGGGGCAACCATGGGCGGGAGCGGCGGGTGAGCGCGCGGGACGTCATCGGAAGCTGGGTCGCGAGCGCGGATGCACCGCGCGACGCGCTGGTGCTGCCGGACGGCTGCGTCGACCTCATCCTCGCGCGACGCCCCGGCACCGCGCCGGAGCTGCGCGTCTCGGCGCTGATGGACGCGCCGACGCGGGTGCGCCTTTCGCCCGGCGAGCGCCTCGCCGGCTTCCGGCTGGCACCGGGGCGGCGGGTCGACGTCGGCGTGCTGTCGGCCGTGCCGCCCGCCGACGCGGAGGACGCGGCGGCGATCCTCGACCGCCTGCCGGAGATCGCGCCGCGCTCGCCTCGCCTGGAGGAGGCCCTCGCCTGCCTCGCCGAGGCCCGCGACGTCGCCGGCGCCGCCGCACGCGCGGGTGTCGCGCCACGCACCCTCCAGCGGCTCGTGCGGGCCGAGACCGGCCGCTCCCCGGATTTCTGGCGCCGCCTCGCCCGCGCCCGTCGCGCCGGCCGCGCGCTGCTCGCCGGCACGTCGCCGGCCGAGGCCGCCTTCGCCGCCGGCTACGCCGACCAGGCCCACCTCACCCGCGAGCTCTCCCGCTGGCTCGGCACGACGCCGGGGCGGCTCGTGCGGGACGAGACGGTGGCCGGGATGGTGCTGGCGACGGGGTACGGATGATGCGTCAGCCGGGCACCGCCGAGCAGATCTCCACCAGATACCCGTCCGGGTCCGTCACGTAGGACGTCGTCTGCCCCCATTCCTCCCGCCGCGGCGCCTGCTTCGGCGTCGCGCCCGCTTCGACCGCGCGGGCGAAGGCGGCCTCGACATCGTCGGTCTCGAAGGCGATCTCGAAGCTGGGGCGGGCGGGATCGGGTGCGGCGGGGTCCTTGCCGAGCGCGCGGATCAGGCGCCGCGAGGAGAAGGACAGTGTCGTGTTCCCGGTGGCGAGCTCGCCGTAGTCGTTCGACGGGTGCAGCATGCCCCGCGCCAGACCGAAGGCGCGCTCGTAGAAGGCGAGGGAGGCGGGGACGTCCTCCACGTAGAGGATCGTGTACCTGAGCTTCATCGTGATCTCCGTTGCGGGAAGAGGCCGCCACCCTGCCCGCGGCGGACTGCTCCGTCTTGAAGAATCGCGACAGGCCCTCAGAAGGCGTGCGGGACGACGAACGCGATGGCGTGGCCGGGCGGCGGGAACGGCGCCTCGATCGCGTCGCGGGTCACCCGCGGCAGCGTCGGCGGCCCGAGAACGTGGAGCCCCAGGACGACGAGGATGGCGGTGAGCAGCGCGATCCGGATGCGGCTGTCCGCGACGGCGGCGCGCAGGCGGCGCACGAGGCGGGCGCCGAGATCGGGCGCCGGGTCCGGCGATGCTACCGGAGCGACCGGCACGGGCCGCTGCGGCGCGCGCGGACGGGCCCCCGCGAGATCCGCGGCGGAGATCACGGGCGCCGTCACCGCCCGGCGCACGACCCGGCTGTTCGCATCGAGGTCGAGCACGGGCAGGATCGTGTCCGACGCCGGCACGGCGCGGCGCGTGACCCTCGGCGAGAGGACGATGGTATCGGGCAAAGCGGCCTCGGCGCGTTGGTTAAGCGATCCTTAACGCGGGAGCCTGCCAGACAGCCGCCCGGCGTGCCAGCGCGGCACGCGATCATGGTTAACGGGCGTTCACCCGATGCGCGTTCACCCTGCGATGCGCACCGGCATGCCCTTGTGCGGCACGACGACCTGCGTGCCCGCGCCCTGCATCGCGGCGACGAAGCCGTCCGCCGTCGGGGCGATGAGCGGGAACGTGCCGTAGTGGCAGGGAATCGCCGTCTTCGCCTCCGGGAAGTAGCGCTTCATCGCGAGCGCCGCGACCTCGGCGCCCATGGTGAAGCGGTCGCCGATCGGGACGAGCACCACGTCGGGCCGGTGCAGCTCCGCGATCAGCGCCATGTCGGAGAAGATGTCGGTGTCGCCCATGTGGTAGACCGTGGGCTCGCCCGGGGCCTTGACGATCAGGCCGGCGGCGCTCCCCAGCGGGAAGCCGACGCCCTGCTCCACCAGCCCGGCGGAATGGTCCGCGCGCACCATCGTCACCGTGAAGCCGCCCTGGTCGACGGTGCCGCCGGTGTTCATCGGGTCGAAGCGCTCGACGCCCTGCGACGCCAGGTACATGCACAGATCGTAGTTGGTGACGACCTTGGCGCCGCTCTCCTTGGCGATGGCGACGGTGTCGCCGACGTGGTCGCCGTGGGCGTGGGTGAGGAGGACGTGGGTCACCCCCTTCGTCGCCTCGGCGAGATCGCCCTCGAAGGCTGGATTGCCCGACAGGAACGGGTCGATCAGCACCACGGCGTCGCCGAACTCGAGGCGGAAGGCGGAATGTCCGAACCAGGTGATCTTCATGGGTCGCGCTCCCTCGTCGCTTGCATTAAGAACGCGCCCGTGCGGCGGAGGCTCCGCCCCGCCAGCCCGGACGACGGACATGATTCGCGAACGCGACGATAGCGCCCCGAGGGTCCTCGGACCACGCCGCACACGTGCGAAAGCCGCCCGGCGATGAGCGCGGAGCTGGAGACGCTGGCGCAGACGCTTCCCACGCGCGGGCGGCTGATCGGCGTCGACCTCGGCACGAAGACGATCGGGCTCGCGCTCTCCGACCCGGATCGCCGCATCGCGAGCCCGCTCGAGACGATCCGCCGGACGAAGTTCGGACCCGACGCCGCGCGCCTGGCCGCGCTCGTCGCCGCGCACCAGGTCGCCGCCATCGTGATCGGGCTGCCGCTCAACATGGACGGCAGCGCCGGGCCGCGGGTGCAGGCGACGCGCGCCTTCATGCGCAACCTCGCCCCTCTCGTCCACTGCCCCATCGTGCCCTGGGACGAGCGGCTCTCGACGGTGGCGGTCACCCGCATGCTGATCGAGGCCGACGCCTCCCGCGCCCGCCGCGGCGAGGTCGTCGACAAGGTGGCGGCGGCCTACATCCTGCAGGGGGCGCTGGAGCGCCTCGCGGCGCTCGCGCAGAGGCGGCAAGCAGACCTGGAGGACGGCGACGAGGGGGAGGACGGCCGCTACTAGCGCCTACCCTCCTCGGTTTATGGTCGCCGGCGCTCGCGCCTGAGCTTCTCCCACCAGTCGAGCCGCTTGCGCACCTCGCGCTCGAAGCCGCGGTCCACCGGCTCGTAGAAGCGCTGCCGGCCGAGCGCCTCGGGCCAGTAGTCCTGGCCGGAGAAGGCATCCGGCGCGTCGTGGTCGTAGGCGTAGCCGGCGCCGTAGCCCTCGTTCTTCATGAGCTTCGTCGGCGCGTTGAGGATGGTCTTGGGCGGCATCAGGGAGCCGTGCTCCTTGGCCGCGCGCATCGACGCCTTCCAGGCCGCGTAGACCGCGTTCGATTTCGGCGCGGTGGCGAGGTAGACGGTGGCCTGCGCCAGCGCCAGCTCGCCCTCGGGCGAGCCGAGGAAGTCGAAGGCGTCCTTGGCGGCATTGGCGACCGCGAGCGCCTGCGGGTCCGCGAGCCCGATGTCCTCCACCGCCATGCGCACGAGCCGGCGGGCGATGAACAGTCGGTCCTCGCCGGCGTCGAGCATGCGGGCGAGGTAGTACAGCGCCGCGTCGGGATCGGAGCCGCGCACCGTCTTGTGCAGCGCGCTGATCAGGTTGTAGTGGCCCTCCTGGCCCTTGTCGTAGAGCGGCGCGCGGCGCTGGACGATCGCGACGAGGCTCTTCGTGTCGAAGGTCTCCCCCGCCCGCGCCGAGCGCCAGACCTCCTCGGCGAGCGTGAGCGCGGCCCGCCCGTCGCCGTCCGCCATGCGCGCCAGCGCGGCGCGGGCGTCGGCATCGAGCGGCAGGGGCTTCCCCTGCGCCTCCTCCGCGCGGGCGAGCAGCCGCTCGATCGCGGCCTCGTCGAGCGAGCGGAAGGTGAGCACGCGGGCGCGCGACAGGAGCGCCGCATTGAGCTCGAAGGACGGGTTCTCCGTCGTCGCCCCCACCAGCGTGATGGTGCCGTCCTCCATCACCGGCAGGAAGGCGTCGAGCTGGGCGCGGTTGAAGCGGTGGATCTCGTCGACGAAGAGCAGCGTGCCCCGCCCCATGGCGCGGCGCAGCCGGGCCGCCTCGAACACCTTCTTCAGGTCCGCGACGCCGGAGAAGATCGCCGAGATCTGCACGAAGTCGAGCGCGGTCTCCCCGGCGAGCAGCCGTGCGACGGTCGTCTTGCCGGTCCCCGGCGGCCCCCAGAAGACGAGCGAGCCGAGCGAGCCCGAGGCGATCAGCCGGGTCAGCGCGCCGTCGGGCCCGACGAGATGCTCCTGCCCGACGACCTCGGCGAGGGTCCGGGGCCGCAGCCGGTCGGCGAGCGGGCGGGCGGGATCGGCGTCCGGCGCGGGGCCGTCGGGGGCGAACAGGTCGGGCATGGCGGGCAATCTACCGCAGGTCGGCCGCCCGCCGCTACCTCCTCGCAGGGGAGGACGGAGGCTCGCGGAGCCGGGGTTGGGGAGGGCGGCGATGCCGCTCGCCAGGCCATCCGAACGGCCCCACCGCCCGCGCGTGCCGCGCGGACTCCTCCCCTCCGGGGAGGATGCGGCGTCGGCGCGTGTCGCGAACGCTCACCACCCCCGCAGCAGCAGCCTGTCCCCCCGGACCTCGTAGGAGGCGAGCTTCGCCAGGAAGCTCATGCCGAGCAGGTTCTCGCGCAGGTCCCCCGGCTGCGCCACGAAGGCGCGCACGTCGCGCACCTCGATGCCGCCGATGGCGACGCGCTCGAGGGTGATCGGGGCCGCCGTCGTGGTGCCGTTGGCCGTGGAGACGCGCACGGTGTAGGCGAGGCGGTTCGCGGGCCAGCCGATGCGTGCGGCGTTCTCGGCGGTGAGCACGACGGCGGTGGCGCCGGTGTCGAACAGGAAGTCCATCGGCGCGCCGTTGGCGCGGCCCGGGAGCGCGAAGGCGCCGCGCTCCATGTAGGCCACGACCTCGCGGGGCCCGAGCCCGACGCGGGGCGGCTCGGGCGCCGGGGCGGTGCGCGTCTCCGCGAGGCTCGGGGCGAGGCGGGCGGCGAGATCGCCGATGATCGCGGCGCTCTCCCCGTCGCGCAGCATCAGGAAGCCGCCGAGCGACACGCCGGCCGCGACCAAGAGGAGCGCGATGCGCTTCACCACGGCCGCGAGGATGCTGCCGCCGGCGAGCGCCATCAACGCCATGACGGCGCCGAGCCCGGCGACCGTGGCGAGCGCGGCGGTGCCGAGGTCGGCGTCCGGGCCGAGGACGGCCGCGAGGCTCTCGGGCATCTGTCTCGCCCTCCCGACGCGAGAACGGCCCGGATCGGGCGATCCGGGCCGTTCGGGTGTAGCGCGCGCGGGTGAACGCCGCGTTGCCGGGTGCCGTCAGAAGCGACGCACGACGTCGTCGAACAGGCCGTCGCCGTCGAGGTCGCGGCGGACGACCACCGAGCCGTCCGGACGGCGAATGCGGATCGTCTCGTAGTAGCCGTCGCCGTCGCGGTCGAGACGCGCGATCACGCGGCCCTGCCCGCGGCCCGGGCGGCGCCAGTGGCGGTCGTCGTCGCGCCAGTGGCGATCGTCGTCGCGCCAGCGGCGATCGTCGTAGTAGTCGCGGTCCGCGCCGAAGCCGAACTCGAAGGTGATGCCCGGGGCGGGGCGGACCCGCTCGCGGTAGCCGTAGTCCGGTGCGGGGGCCCGCGGGCCGCGCCGCACGCTCGGCTCCCCGAGATAGCGTGCGCTGGCCCAGCCGGAGCGACCGCGATAGTCGACGCGACACCAGCTGCCGCGGCAGCCCTCGACGTCGACGACGACGCCGCCGGGCATCGTCGCGATGACCTGGTAGTTCGTGCCGGGGCCGGCGCGCAGGTTCAGGTCGCGCGAGACTTCGGCGGGATAGGCCCAGGCGGCACCGGCGACGAGGCAGGTCGCGGCAGCGAGGCCGAGGCGCTGGAAGATAGTCTTCACAGACATGTTCTTGCTCCTTTTCCGCCACGCTTCGTGTCGCTCGCAGGCGAACACCGGAAGACAGCAGCGCATCTTTCCGACAATAGGGGCGAACCCCGTTTCATCATGATGGGTTTCATAGGCGCCCTGCGCTGAACGCCGGCTGAATGCTTCGTTCACTGCGGTGGCGATTGCGCGCCGAAGACGCAGGCCCCATCTCTACGGACATGGATCCACGCGCGCCCCGGACCGGCCTCGACGCCCTCTTCGACGCTGCCAGGTCGGCCGCGGCACGCGGGCCGCGCACGGCGGCGCGGGGCGCGATCCGCGGCTACCAGCTGACGCTCTCGGGGCTGATGGGCCGCCAGTGCCGGCACCTGCCGTCGTGCTCGGAATACACGTCGGAGGCGATCGGCCGCTACGGCCTCTGGGCCGGCGGCTGGATGGGGCTCGCCCGGATCTGCCGCTGCGGCCCGTTCGGCACGCACGGCATCGACAACGTGCCGGACGCCTTGCCCGCGCAAGCCCGGTGGTATACGCCCTGGGCCTTCGGCCGCTGGCGTGGCGTGAACGGACCGGGCACCGGCCCGACGACCGCATCGACCGCCGGCGAGGACGCGCCCGACGACGGCGGCGCGGCCCGCAGCTGATCCCCACCCGACGCCGTCTTTCCCGCTTACCTGCCTCGTTCGCAGGAGTGAGCAAGGAGCAGCCATGATCACCCTCACCTTCCCCGACGGCGCGCAGCGCGAGTACCCGGACGCGGTGTCCGGCCGCGCGGTGGCCGAGTCGATCGCGAAGTCGCTCGCCAAGAAGGCGGTCGCGATGGCGATCGACGGCGAGGTCCGCGACCTCTCCGACGAGATCCGCGCCGACGCCAGGATCGAGTTCGTGACGCGCGAGGATCCGCGCGCGCTGGAGCTCATCCGCCACGATTGCGCGCACGTCCTCGCCGAGGCGGTGCAGACGCTCTATCCGGGCACGCAGGTGACGATCGGGCCGGTGATCGACAACGGCTTCTACTACGACTTCGCCCGCGACGAGCCCTTCACCCCGGAGGACTTCGCCGCGATCGAGGCGAAGATGCGCGAGATCATCAAGGCGGACAGGCCCTTCACCAAGGAGGTCTGGTCGCGCGATCGCGCCAAGGAGGTGTTCGCGGGCAAGGGCGAGGCGTTCAAGGTCGAGCTCGTCGAGGCGATCCCCGCCGACCAGGACCTGAAGATCTACTATCAGGGCGACTGGTTCGACCTCTGCCGCGGCCCGCACATGCCCTCCACGGGCAGGGTCGGCGACGCCTTCAAGCTAATGAAGGTGGCCGGCGCCTATTGGCGCGGCGACGCCAACAACCCGATGCTGACGCGCATCTACGGCACCGCCTGGGCCTCCAAGGAGGACCTCGAGCACTACCTGCACCAGCTCGAGGAAGCGGAGAAGCGCGACCACCGGCGGCTGGGCCGCGAGATGGACCTCTTTCACTTCCAGGAGGAGGGCCCCGGCGTCGTGTTCTGGCACGCCAAGGGCTGGAGCCTGTTCCAGAGCCTCGTCGCCTACATGCGCCGGCGGCTCGAGGGCGACTACGACGAGGTCAACGCGCCGCAGATCCTCGACAAGTCGCTGTGGGAGACCTCCGGGCACTGGGGCTGGTATCGCGAGAACATGTTCGCGGCCCAGTCCGCCGGCGACGAGGCCGAGGACAAGCGCTGGTTCGCCTTGAAGCCGATGAACTGCCCCGGCCACGTGCAGATCTTCAAGCACGGGCTGAAGTCCTACCGCGACCTTCCCCTGCGCCTCGCCGAGTTCGGCGTCGTGCACCGCTACGAGCCGTCGGGCGCCATGCACGGGCTGATGCGGGTTCGCGGCTTCACGCAGGACGACGCGCACGTGTTCTGCACCGAGGAGCAGCTCGCCGACGAGTGCCTGAAGATCAACGACCTGATTCTCTCGACCTACGCCGACTTCGGCTTCGAGGAGATCGTGGTGAAGCTCTCCACGCGCCCGGAGAAGCGCGTCGGCTCGGACGCCTCCTGGGATCACGCCGAGGCGGTGATGGCGCGCGTGCTCGAGGACATCGAGAGACGCGCCGGCGGCCGCGTGAAGACCGCGATCAACCCGGGCGAAGGCGCCTTCTACGGGCCGAAGTTCGAGTACGTCCTGCGCGACGCCATCGGGCGCGACTGGCAGTGCGGCACGACGCAGGTGGACTTCAACCTGCCGGAGCGCTTCGGCGCCTTCTACGTCGACGCCGACGGCACCAAGAAGATGCCGGTCATGGTCCACCGCGCCATCTGCGGCTCGATGGAGCGCTTCCTCGGCATCCTGATCGAGCACTATGCCGGCCACTTCCCGCTCTGGCTCGCGCCGCAGCAGGTGGTGGTGTGCACCATCACCTCGGAGGCGGACGACTACGCCCGCGAGGTGGCGGCGGCGGCGAAGCGCGCGGGGCTGCGCGTCGTGGCGGACACGCGCAACGAGAAGATCACCTACAAGGTGCGCGAGCACTCGCACGCCAAGATCCCGGTGATCCTCGTCGTCGGCAAGCGCGAGGCCGCGGAGCGCACGGTCAACGTGCGCCGGCTCGGCTCGCAGGCGCAGACGAGCCAGGGCCTCGAGGAGGCGCTCGCCGCCCTCGTCGCCGAGTCCGTGGCGCCGGACGTCGCGCGCGGCCACGCGATGCCGGCCGAATGGCAGCCGAGCGAGGGCGTCCAGCTCGACGGGCAGCACGACCACGCGATGCGGTGAGCCCCGGCGCTCGTCGATGCGCTCACCGGCTCGCGAACGAAATCGGGGGAGGGCTCGTCGCCCTCCCCCGTTCCGTATCGAGGCTCGAAACGCCGGTCAGGGCGGCCGGCCGCGGCACGCATGCCGCCTTCGACGCTCTTCTCGGCGCCCGTCTCGTCCCGGCCTCCCCGTCGAAGCAAAGTCCAGAAGCAAGGAGAACGTGCACCATGGCCGCCTGCCGGGCAAGGGCCCGGCGGGGGTAAGCTTCGGTTAAGGTTAACCGAACCTTTCGATGGCTGCTCCCCTCCCCGGGCATGGCCTTCGCGTCGCGACTCGTCGACAACGGACGCGTCGCGTCGGCGCGTCGCGAAACGAGGCGCCGGCGCGTCGCCGCGGCACGGGCGAGACCCGTGCGAGAGGCTTGGAGATCCTGCATGAAGCACCCGGCGACACGGATGCTGTTTTCCTACTGGGACGCCCTGCGCGGGGAGCGCGCGGCGCCCGAGCGCGGGGAGATCGAGCCCGGCGAGATCCGCCACGTCCTCGCCGATGCCTTCATCCTCGAGCTCGACGAGGGCCGCGAGGCGCATTTCCGGCTCGCCGGCACCCGCATGTGCGCCCTCTTCGGTCGCGAGCTGCGCGACATGCGCCTCGTCGACCTGTGGCCCGAGCGCACCCGCCACGATGTGCGCCGCAACCTCGACATCGTCGTGGACGAGACGGCGGGCATCGTCAGCGGGCTCGTCGGCGCGACGAACGAGGGCGAGACCGTCGATCTCGAGCTCGTCGTCCTGCCCCTGCGCCATCGTGGACGCACCAATGCCCGTGCGCTCGGATGCCTCTCCGCGCGCATCGTCCCGACCTGGATCGGCTTCCATCCGGTGACCACGCTGACCACCGTCTCGATGCGGGTCGTCTGGCCGTCCGGCCGGCCGCTGGAGGAGATGCGCCCTCCCCTCGACGCGGTGGAACGCCGCCGCCGCTTCGTGGTGCACGAGGGCGGGCGGGCCTGAGCGACCGGCTCTGAAACCCCGGATGGGCGATCGACCGAAACGAAAGTCCGGAGGATTTCCCTTGGAAAGCGCGTCTTAACCAAGCAGCGCTACGGTCCTCGCGCACGATCGACCGCCGAGGACCCCCGCTGCGATGACCGCTTCGCCATCGACGCTGCAGAAAGAAGCGGCTGCGCCGCTGCGCCGCTCGGACCGGCGTCTCCACGCACGCGTCAACGTCGTCCTCCTCGGCCGCTACATGCTCCCGAACCGGCAGGAGTATCCCTGCCAGAGCGTCGACTTCTCCCCCGGCGGCGTGGCGCTGGTCGCGCCGGTGCGCGGGCTCATCGGCGAGCGCGTCGTCTGCTACTTCGAGCACATCGGCCGAGTCGAGGGCACGATCGCGCGCCACACCGACAAGGGCTTCGCGATCGCGATCACGGCCACCGCGCGTAAGCGCGACAAGCTCGCGTCCCAGCTCACCTGGCTCGCCAACCGTCACGAGCTGGGGCTGCCCGAGGATCGCCGGCACGAGCGCATCACGCCCATCGACAAGCGCGTCGTGCTCAAGCTCGACGAGGGAATCACCCTCGAGGCGAGCCTCATCGACGTCTCGATCTCGGGTGCGGGCATCGCGCTCGACAAGCGGCCCGCGATCGGCGCGGGCCTCCTCGTCGGGTCGACCCCGGCGCGGGTCGTCCGCCACTTCCAGAACGGGATCGCGGTGGAGTTCCTGCTGCCGATCTCGCCCGACAATTTCGACGAGAACATCGTTCTGTGAGCGCTCGCCCCTCTCCCGCAGGGGAGAGGTAGGGTCTTCACCCCAGCGTCGCGAGCGCCGGAAAGGTCTCGAGCAGCCAGAACGAGGCCGTCTGGATGCCCCCCGTGAGGAAGGCGACGCCGGTGAGCACGAGGAGGGCGCCCATCGCCTTCTCGACATAGGCGAAGCGCGACTTCATCCGCTTGAGGAAGGCCACGAAGGGCTTCATCGCGAAGGCCGCGAGGATGAAGGGGATGCCGAGCCCGGCGGAGTAGACCGCGAGCAGCATGGCACCGCGCCCGACGCTCGCCTCCGACCCCGCGACCGCCAGGATCGCCGCCAGGATCGGCCCGATGCAGGGCGTCCAGCCGAAGGCGAAGGCGAGCCCCATCACGTAGGCCCCGCCGAGGCCGGCCGAGGCGCCGCCCTGGAAGCGCGCCTCGCGGTAGAGCAGCGCGATGCGGAAGGCGCCGAGGAAGTGCAGCCCCATCACGATGATGACCACGCCCGCCAGCGTGGCGAACACGTCCATGTACTGGCGCACGAGCTGGCCGAAGAGCGACGCCGTCGCGCCGAGCGCGGTGAAGACCGTGGCGAAGCCCGCCACGAAGACGAGCGCGGTGAGCAGCGCCCGCCGCCGCACCGCCCAGTCGTCCTCCCGCTGCATCTCCTCGACGGAGACGCCGGCGAGATACGACATGTAGGGCGGCACCAGCGGCAGCACGCAGGGCGACAGGAAGCTGATGAGCCCTCCGAGCAGGGCGGCGTAGAGCGAGACGTCCATCATGGATCTTCGTGTAGTCCGAAAAGGCGCCTGCGGGAAAGCGCGCCGCGCACGCTCTCGCGGCCTCGTGATGCCGCGTGATACACGGTAGCGAACCTGGAGAATGGGGACGGCGCGCGCGTTGCGCGAGATCGTCGAGGAGGGATCGAATGTCGCGGGGGCGCAACCTGATCACGGACGTCGCCGGGATCGCGGTGGGCAACGCGCACGACGCGCGGCTCGCCTCGGGCGTGACGGTGGCGCTGTTCGACGCGCCCGCCGTCGCCTCGGTCGCGGCCCTCGGCGGCGCACCGGGCAACCGCGACACCGCCTGCCTCGAGCCGGACGCCACGGTGGAGGCGGTGGACGCGATCGTCCTCTCCGGCGGGTCCGGCTTCGGGCTCGACGCGGCGGGCGGCGTGCAGGCCTGGCTGCGCGCCCGCGGACGTGGCTTCGCCATCCGCGACGCGCTCGTGCCCATCGTGCCCCAGGCGATCGTCTTCGATCTGCTCAACGGCGGCGACAAGGACTGGGGGCTCTACCCGCCCTATCGCGAGCTCGGGCACGAGGCCTGCGAGGCGGCGGGCGCGGAGTTCGCGCTCGGGACCGTCGGCGGCGGCTACGGAGCGACGACGGTGGATCTCAAGGGCGGGCTCGGCTCCGCCTCCGCCGTGACGCCCTCGGGCCACACGGTCGGCGCCCTCGTCGTCGTCAACGCGATCGGCTCGGCGATCGTCGGCGAGGGCCCGCATTTCTGGGCGGCGCCCTTCGAGGTCGACGGCGAGTTCGGCGGGCTCGGCCTGCCGGCGGACGTCGCGCGCAGGAGCGGTCGCCTGGCCTGGAAGGGCGGGCCGCAACCCGCGACGACCATCGCTCTCGTGGCCACCGACGCGGGGCTGACGAAGTCCCAGGCGAAGCGCGTCGCGGTTCAAGCCAACGACGGCCTCGCCCGCGCCTTGCGCCTCACCCACGCACCCTACGACGGCGACACCGTGTTCTGCGCCGCGACAGGCCGCCGGCCGCTCGGCGACGCCCCGGCGATCGCGCTGACCGAGATCGGCGCCGTGGCGGCCGACGTGCTCGCACGCGCGGTGGCGCGGGGCGTCCGGGAAGCGACCTCCCTGCCGTTCCCGGAATGCCCGCCGGCGTGGCGGGATCGATTCGGGTGAGCGGGGGCCTCCTTCCCCCGCCTCCGCGCCTCTGCTAAGCGGCTCCATCCCGAACCCGCACGACCGTCCCGCCATGCCCCCTGCCCCACCCCGCCGCATCCTCTGCCTCGGCGGCGCGGCCGTGGACCGGACCTATCGCGTGCGCGACGCCGTCCGGCTCGGGACCTCGAACCCGGCCACGGCCGGCGTCTCGCACGGGGGCGTGGCGCGCAACGTCGCCGAGACGCTGGCGCGGCTCGGCGCGCCCGTGGCGCTCGCCACCGTCGTCGGCGCGGATGCGGCCGGTGCGGAGATCGTGAGCGCCCTCGCCGAGCGCGGCGTCGACGTGTCCGGCATCGAGCGTGCGGACGGCATGCGGACCGCGGAATACGTCGCCGTGCTCGCCCCGGACGGCGCGCTGCACGTCGGCCTCGCCGCCATGGAGGGGCTGGCACGGCTCGATGCCGGCTTCGTCGGGCGTGCCGAACCGGCGCTGGACCTCGCCGGCCTCGTCTTCGCGGACGCGAACTGCGCGGCGGACGCGCTCGCGGCCCTCGTGGAGCGCGCCCGCGGGGCGCCGTGGCGCCTCGCGCTCGATGCGGTGTCGGTCGCGAAATCCGCCCGCCTGCCGCGGGACCTCCATGGCGTCGCCGTCCTGTTCTGCGCCCGCGACGAGGCCGAGGCCATCGTCGGCGCGGTCTGCCCGCCGGAGGATCTCGCCTGCGCCCTCGTGGCCCGCGGCGCCGCCGCGGCGGTGGTGACGCTCGGCGCCGACGGCCTCGTCCACGCGGAAGCGCATGGCGCGACGCATCGTCCCGCGCCTGCGGCCGACGTGGTCGACGTCACCGGCGCCGGTGACGCGCTCATCGCCGGGACCCTGCATCGCCTCGCCGCGGGCGCGATACCATCGGACGCGCTCGCCGCCGGCCAGGCCCTCGCCCGCCTCACCATCGCCCGCCCCGGCGCCGTGCGCGCCGACCTCTCGCCCGCCCTCCTCGCCGAGGCGCTGGCCGACGGAGCCGCCCCATGACCGCACACCCCTCGTTCCTCGACATCGCCCCCGAGGTCGCCGACGCCCTCGCCGCCGGACGGCCCGTGGTGGCGCTCGAATCGACGATCATCACCCACGGCATGCCCTGGCCCGCGAACCTCGAGACCGCGCGGGCGGTGGAGGCGGTCGTGCGGGCGGGGGGCGCCGTGCCGGCGACGATCGCCGTGATCGCCGGCCGCATCCGCGTCGGGCTCGACGACGCGACGCTGGAGGCGCTGGCGCAGAAGTCGGACGTGATGAAGCTCTCGCGCGCCGACCTCCCCTTCGCCGTCGCCGCCGGGCGCGACGGCGCCACGACCGTCGCCGCGACGATGATCTGCGCGGCGGCGGCCGGCATCCGGGTCTTCGCCACGGGCGGGATCGGGGGCGTGCATCGCGGCGTCGAGGAGACGATGGACGTCTCGGCGGATCTCGAGGAGCTCGCCCGCACGCCGGTCTGCGTCGTCTGCGCCGGCGCGAAGGCGATCCTCGACCTGCCGCGCACGCTGGAGGCGCTCGAGACCCGCGGCGTGCCGGTGATCGGCTACCGCACCGACGACCTCCCCGCCTTCTGGAGCCGCTCGTCGGGCCTGGCCGCGCCGCTGCGGCTCGACGATGCCGCGGCCATTGCGTCCCTGATCGCCGCCAAGCGCGATCTTTCGCTCGACGGCGGCGTGCTCGTCGCGAACCCCGTGCCGGAAGAGGCGGAGATCCCCCGCGCCGAGATCGACGCGCACATCGCCACCGCCCTCGCGGAAGCGCGAGCCGAGCGCGTGAGCGCGAAGGCCGTGACGCCGTTCCTGCTGGGGCGCCTCGTCGCGCTCACGCACGGCCGGAGCCTCGCGACGAACGTCGCGCTCGTGAAGAACAACGCGGCGCTCGCCGCCGAGATCGCCGGCGCGCTGGCGCAGCGGTGACGCCGCCGCTCAGCCGGAGAGCGGTCCCACCGCCCGGATCTCGCCGACCAGGGTGCCGTTCCAGTTCTTGATCGCCGCTGCGGCGACGGAATCGGCGAGGGTGCGCTCCTTGTCGTCGAGGTCGAGGAAGCGACGGATGATCGCCGCCATCATCGCCTCGGCCGCACGGGTCGCGCCGTCGTCGCACTTGAGCGCGGCGCCGAGCCCGAGCTCCGGGAAGGCGGCGCAGTAGACGCCCTCGGCGCCCGTCTTGAGGAAGACGCGCGGGCCGAGGCACTCCATCACCCGCGTGTCGAAGCGGCCGGTGCCGGCCACCATGAACGGGTTCGCCGCCACCGCCTTGCGGATGCGCGCCGCGGCGGCGGCGTAGGCGTCGGAGAGGTGCATGCCGGTGCCGAGCTTGGCGAAGCCGTAGGCGAGCGCGGTGAGCGGCACGGCGTAGGTCGGGATGGCGCAGCCGTCGGTGCCGCGCCGGTCGGCGGTGTGGGTCGCGCCGGTCACCTCCTCGAGCGCGGCACGCACCTCCTCCATCACCGGATGATCCGGTCCGACGTAGCCGGCGGGATCGACCTTGGAGGCGCAGGCGAGGCAGACGAAGCCCGCGTGCTTGCCCGAGCAATTGTTGTGGAGCGCGCTCGGCTGCCCGCCCGCCTCGGCGAGCGCGCGGGCGACCTTCTGGTCGAGCGGCCAATGGCAGCCGCATTCGAGCGTGCCGACGTCCCGCCCGGCCTTGGCGAGCATCGCCGCCGCGGTCTCGACATGGGCCGGCTCGCCGGAATGCGAGGCGCAGGCGAGGGCGAGCTCGGCGTCGGTCAGGCCCATCGCGTCCGCCGCCCCGCTCGCGACGAGGGGCAGCGCCTGGATGGCCTTGACGGCCGAGCGCGGGAAGACCGGCTCGTCCACGTCGCCGATCGTGAGCACCGCCGTGCCCTCGGTGTCGACGACCGCCACGGCGCCGCGATGGCGGGATTCGACGAGCGCGCCGCGCGTCACCTCGACGAGAACGGGGTTGTTCATCTGGGCCTCTCGGGTTCCCGATCGGGGCGCGGCCGCGGGCGCGCGTCCCGGAAGGCCGGCCTTTTGACGGATGCGCGCGGGGAAGTCAAAGCGGCGGACGGGTGGCGGCGGGCACGGCGAGGGCGCGGGCGTGCCGATCCGGCTTCGGGCGCACAGGCCCTTGCGGCCAGGCGCCCGGCGCGCTTCCCTCTGGACGCGAGAGGAGCCCTCAGATGACCGACGCGCCGATCGACTACGAGGCCGAGTACGACAACCGCGCGCGGGTGCCGCACCACCCGGAGATCTTCGCCGGCTGGGCACGCGATGCGGCCGCCTTCCGCGCGGCGCATCCGCCGCTCGAGATCGCCTACGGGGCGGGCGAGCGCCAGCGGCTCGACCTGTTCCGGCCGGAAACCGACCGGGCGGCTGCCTCCGTGATGTTCATCCACGGCGGCTACTGGCAATCGCTCGACCGCTCCTCCTTCAGCCATCTGGCGGCGGGGCTCCTCGCGCACGGGATCCAGGTCGCGATCCCGAGCTACACGCTCGCGCCGCAGGCGCGCATCGGCGAGATCGTCGAGGAGATGCGCACCGCCGCCCGCGAGATGGCGCGCTTCGACCGCCCCCTCGTCGTCGCCGGCCATTCCGCCGGCGGGCATCTCGCCGCCTGCCTGCTCGCCACGCACTGGAAGGCCGTCTCGCAGGACCTGCCGGACGACCTGGTGCGCGCCGCCTATGCGATCTCCGGCCTGTTCGACCTCGCGCCGCTCCTCCACACCAAGGTCAACGGCGCGCTGCGGATGGACGAGGCCGAGGCGAAGGCCGCGAGCCCGCTCCTGTGGGAGCCGATCCCCGGCGGCAGCCTCGACGCGATCGTCGGCGAGATCGAGAGCGCGGAGTACCACCGCCAGAGCCGCGCCATCGTCGAGGCCTGGGGGGCGAAGGGTGTCGCCACGCGCTACGAGTCGGCGCCCGGCCGGCACCATTTCGACGTCGTCGCCCCGCTGTCCGATCCGGGATCGACCATGGTCGCACGGCTCGCCGCCCTCGCGCGGGACGCGTGAGGGGGCGAGGGCGCTACTCCGCGGCCTCGCGCAGCTCGGCGACGCTGGCGAAGCAGGCCTCGAGCGCGCGCACGAGGTGCTCGACGTCCGCCTCCGTGTGCAGCGGCCCGGGCGTGATGCGCAGCCGTTCGGTGCCGCGCGCCACGGTCGGGTAGTTGATCGGCTGGACATAGATGCCGTGGCGCTCGAGCAGCAGGTCGGTGATCGCCTTGCAGCGCACGGGATCGCCCACGATGACGGGAACGATGTGGCTGCCGTTCATCAGGTGCGGGATGCCCGCCTCGTCGAGCCGCGCGCGCAGCTGCGCCACGCGCTCGCGCTGGCCGCGGCGCTCGACGTCCGAGACCTTCAGGTGCCGGATCGCGGCGCGTGCGCCCGCGGCGAGCGCCGGCGGGAGCGCCGTCGTGAAGATGAAGCCCGAGGCGAAGGAGCGCACGAAGTCGCACACGGCCTCCGAGCCGGCGATGTAGCCGCCCATCACGCCGAAGGCCTTGCCGAGCGTGCCCTCGATGATCGTGAGGCGATGCGCGAGCCCCTCGCGCTCCGAGACGCCGCCGCCGTGCGGGCCGTACATGCCGACCGCATGGACCTCGTCGAGATAGGTCATCGCGCCGTAGGCCTCGGCCACGTCGCAGATGTCGGAGATCGGCGCGATGTCGCCGTCCATCGAATAGACGGACTCGAAGGCCACGATCTTCGGCCGCGCCGGGTCGATCGCCGCGAGCTTGGCCTCGAGATCGGCGACGTCGTTGTGGCGGAAGATCACCTTCTCGGCCTTGGAATGGCGGATGCCCTCGATCATCGAGGCGTGGTTGTCGGCGTCCGAGACGATGACGGCGTTCGGCAGCTTGGCGCCGAGCGTCGAGAGCGCCGCCCAGTTCGAGACGTAGCCCGAGGTGAAGAGCAGCGCCGCCTCCTTGCCGTGGAGCTCGGCGAGCTCCTGCTCGAGCAGGACGTGCGCGTGCGTGGTGCCGGAGATGTTGCGGGTGCCGCCGGCGCCGGCGCCGCAGCGCCCGATCGTCTCCTGCATCGCGGCGATGACGTCGGGATGCTGGCCCATGCCGAGATAGTCGTTCGAGCACCAGATCGTGACCTCGCGCTCGACGCCGCCGCTGCGGAAGATCGCGCGCGGGAAGGCGCCGGCCTGCCGCTCGAGATCGGCGAAGACCCGGTAGTTGCCCTCCTGGTGCAGCCCGTCGAGCGCGGTGCGGAAGATTTCCTCGTAGTTCATCATCGTCTCCACAGGCTGAACGCGGACGGCGTGTCCTCGACACGCGGCACGGGGCGGCGCGGGGCGCGGGGGTCGCGCGCGGAGTCCGGGACGGGCTCGCGCAACGGGGCGGGAAGAACGGCAGCGAGCGGGGTGGGAACCGTGCCCGGAGGCGGCGCGGGGAGGCTCGGCGGAAGTGCGTCGCGCGAGGACTCGCCGGCCCGCGGCTCGCCGGACGGCAGGCGCCAGAGCGCGATCGACTCGAAGGGCAGGACCAGGAACCAGTGCTCGACGATCGCGAGCGCGAGGAGCGTCGCCACGAGCGCACGGCTCGCCCCCTCGAACGCCCCGGTCTCCGGTGCGAACACCGGGGCGGCGACGAGCGCGAGGACCACGAGGGCGGCCGAGACCGACACCGGGAAGAACGGGTTCATCGCGCGCCTGGTGAACCAGGACTTCAGGTAGGCGAGATGCTCGGGCAGGAAGCCGTCGGCATGGTTGGGCACGCCGAGGAAGATGTTGATCTTGGCCGACAGCCGCATGATCCACAGGACGGCGTAGGTCGCCGTCGCCGTCTGGTTCTCGCCGCCCCACGTCACCGCGAGCACGACGAGGAAGCCCGCGAGGATGGCGAGCTCGTGCCAGATGATGGCCGCGATCGCGTGGCGCAGGCGCGCCAGCCCCCGGGTCCCCGGCGGCGAGGCCGTCGTGCGCGGCCCGGTGATCCAGCCGGTGAGGAAGGACACCTCGGTCCAGCCCCAGACCACGAGCGCGCAGGCGAAGGCGCACAGCGCCGCGGCGACGCTCGTCTGCTGCGCGGACCAGGCGAGCCCCCAGACCGCGAGCGCCGTGAGCGCCGTCGCCCCCGCCATGGTCCACGCGAAGGTCCAGCGCGGCAGCCGGTCGAGCATCAGGATGAGCCCGGTGGAGGCCCACCAGGCGAAGAGCGCGAAACCGGCCGCGACGAGGACCATGGTCATGGGGCGTGCGTCCTCACCAGGCCGGCTCGAGGCGCACCGAGGCGGGGACCTCGTTGCGCTTCACGGGCAGGAGGTAGAGCCGCGCGAAGGTCGCGGCGGCGGCGAGCGAGAGCGCGCCCTTGCGCAGCCTGCCCGCGAGGCCCCCGTGCGCGGCGGCCTTCTCCATCGAGCGGGAGATGCGCACGAGCCGATCGAGCCCCGCCTTGAAGGCCGGGTGGTCGATGTCGAGCACGACCGGGAAGACCTGGCGGGAGACCTCGGAGGTGATCCGGAAGACGCGGTAGTCGTACTCGTCCGGGTCGATGCCGAGCGCGGCGTGGAAGTGCGGCCGGGCGTGGTCGCGCACGTACATCGTCGCGTAGACCGCGAGCAGGAAGAAGCGCACCCAGTACTTGTTCAGGCCCGAGACGAGGTGCGGGTTGGCGCGCATGAGCAGCGCGAAGGCCTCGCCGTGGCGGAACTCGTCATTGCACCACTTCTCGAACCACTTGAAGATCGGGTGGAAGCGAAGCTCGGGATTGCGCTCGAACAGACGGTAGATGGTGATGTAGCGCGCGTAGCCGATCTTCTCGGAGAGGTAGGTCGCGTAGAAGATGAACTTCGGCTTGAAGTAGGTGTACTTCTTCGCCTTCGTCAGGAAGGCGAGGTCGACCGCGATGTCGAGGTCCTTGAGCGTGTCGTTGATGAAGCCCGCGTGCCGGCCCTCGTCGCGGGCCATGAGCGCGAACAGCTCGCGCACGTCGGGGTTCTTGATGTGCTTCTTGAGCTCGACGTAGAGGACGCAGCCCGAGAACTCCGCCGTCACCGACGAGATCAGGAAGTCCTTGAGCTCCTCCTGCAGGCCCTCGGGCAGGGTCGAGAGGTCGAAGTCGTCCCACTCGTCGGTGCGCTTGAAGTGGCCCTTGTTGGGGTCGTCGCGCATCTCCTTGATCAGCGCGTCCCAGTCCTTGCGCACGGGCTCGACGTCGATCGCGTCCATGGCGGCGTGATCGGTCGTGTAGAAGCGCGGCGAGAGCATCGTGCTCGCCTGGGCGCGACGGGTGGATTCGTTGACCTCGCGCGGGCCCCGGCGCGGCTTGCCGTTCTCGCCCTGGCCGACTCCGCCTTCCATCGTGATCATGTCGCGTCCCTCCCTCGGGAATGTCGGGCGTCGTCTGCCGGCAGGGGTAGCGCCGGCCCGTCGCTCTTGCGGATCTCCGGAGGATGCCCTTCGAAACCGACCTCGAACAGGTCGGTGAGTTCCGCATAGCCCTCGGCCCTAGCGAAGAGGCGGTCGAGGATCGTCGCGCGCACCACGGTGGCGCGGCGCTCGAAGACCTGCCGCTCGCCGTGCGGCACGATGGTGGGCGCGCCGTGGACGATCACGCTGTCGCCGGGCGCGACCTTGATCCCGTGCAGGTCGACATGCGCGTGGAGGCTGTCGAACGTGTTCTCGATCTCGACGGTGCAGGGCACCTCGAGCGTGCGGCGGAAGATCATGACGCCCCTCCCTCTGCGTTCAGGATCGTGACGAACGGCGCGAAGTTGTCCGGGCCGAAGGCGGAGAGATCGATCGAGGCATGCGTCGCCGGGTCCTCGAGCGAGAGGTGGCCCGTGGGCCACAGGACGAGCGTGAAGGGCACCTCCGCGCCGATCGCCCGGCGCTTGCGCTCGCGGGCGAGGCCGCGCATGGCGCCGCGCACGAAGCCGTTGGTGCCCGGGTCGAACACGCGCAGCACCGTCCCGTCCGCCGGGTCGCGCACGACGACGGCGCCGTCGGCGCGGTCCTCGAAGATCAGCGGCACGGCGAGGTGCGCGCCCGTGAGGTCCCGCGGCGCCGGCTCCGGCTCGCGGAAGATCCACACGGAGACGAGCACCGCGAGGAGAACGGTCGCGGCGCCGTACAGCGCGCCCCTGGGGAAGTGCGGCCGGCGGCGCGGCACGTCGGCGGCCGGCTCCGGTCGGGGTGGCATCGCGTGAGCGTTCATCGGGGGAGCTCCACGGGTCTCGGTGCGGGTCTCAGGCGGTGGCCGGCCGCAGGCGTGCGTCGTCGCGCGCGCCCTCGCTCGCGTCCTGGTGCCGCGAGGACGCCGCCGCCTGCGCCGCCGCGTTCTCGCCGTGCGTGGCGGTCAGGCGCTCGGCCAGGATCGCCGCGACGCGCTCGGCCTGCGGCACCGCGCGCAGCATCGGCTCGACCTTCGAGAACCGCCAGGGCCGCACGTAGGGCCAGAACAGCACGTAGGAGAGCCGCCGCTCGCTCTTGATGGTGAGCGGGAGGTCGCCGGTGCCGTTCGGCCAGCGCTTGAGCGCGACGTTCTCGAGGAGCCTGAAGGGCACGTTCACGCTCATCGGCAGCGCCACGCCGAAGGACAGGATCAGCCGCTCGTTCGTGATGGTGAAGAAGGTCGAGCGGGCGGACAGCCAGGCATAGAGCGACAAGAGCCCGATCGCCGCCGCGCCGAGCGCCAGAAGCCAGGTCGCGGAGAGAAGCGCCGCGGGGACGCCCTCCCCCGCCACGATCGCCTCGCCGAAGGCCCAGACGGCGAGGATCCCGAAATAGAGGCTCATGCCGCGAAGGTGCATCGCGCGCCGCGCGAGCGTGCGCCAGGCCGGCTGGCCCTGCCAGAGGATCGTCTCGCCCTCCGGCAGCGGAGCGGGCAGGCCGCGCGGGGTGACGGGCTCGGCCTGCGCGGCCTCGCGGGCCGCCGCGGCGGCGAGCGCATCCTCGGGCTTCTTCACGATTGCGATGCTCATACGATCGGCTCCGCGCGCTCGGGGGTGGCGTAGATGGTGCCGCCGCCGAAGTAGCCGGTGATCTTGTCCTCCTCGCGCGCCGTGATCTGGTCGGGCGAGGCGAGGGCCGGCACGTCGGCGAACTGGGAGGCGAGGATGGCGGCGACGTGGACCTCGCCGCGGGCCTTCTTGATGCGGCAGAAGTTCATCGGCACGAGCACGGTGCGCGGGCCGGCGGCCGTCGCCACCTCCGTCTCCAGGTAGCGGATCATCGGCTCGGAGCGGTCGATCCAGATCTCCGAGACGACGCCCGCCTTGATCCCGTCGGCCCCGTAGACGGGCATGCCGATCGGCGTCTCGTCCTGCGCGGCGACGGCGAAGTCGGTCGCCACGCGCAGCGGAACGGTGCGGTTCTCGTCCTCGGCGGTGAGCTCGGGAACGTCCTCGCGCAGCGCGTAGGAGGCCGCGCCGATGCCGTCGATCATCGGGTTGCCGGTGGGCTTGAGCGGCGCGCCGGGCCAGGGCTCGGCCGGCACGGCCTTGAGCTCGCGCTCGTCGACGTGGCCGGGAGGCGCCTGGTAGGTGTGGCCGTTGCGCAGGAGGAAGGTCTTGGGCTTGGGCATCGAGGGGAAGCCCTGCACCAGGATGTGCTCGGAGCGCTCCGAGACGAGCGGGTAGCCCTCGCGCTTGTCCTCGCGGCGCAGGTAGAAAATCAGCCCCGCGAAGAAGAACCAGAAGACGTAGAGCGTGACCTGCGCGACGTCGATGTAACCCGTGATGGCTCCAGTGCCCATGGAAGCCTCCTCATTCAAGCTGGCGTGTCGGCGAGACCGAACCGCTCGCGGCGCGCCGAGGTGCCGACCGAAGCGGGTGCGACCAGCGGACCGATCGCGACGAGAGAGACGAACAGAATCAGGATCTCGAGGTGGTAGACGACGTGGTAGCCGATCTCCGGACCCGCCAGCGCCGTGCCCAGCGCCCCCGAGGCGCCGAGCGCGCCGACGCCGTCGCGGATCGCCCCGCCGAGCGCGATGCCCACGCCCGCGGCGGTGGCCTGCACCGCGCCCCAGGCGCCGAGCGCGAGGCCCGAGCCGCTCGCATCCGCGAGCGCCATCGCGCCGGTGAGCGTGCCCACGGCGAACAGCCCGGCGCCGAGCCCGATCAGCACGGCGCCGATGCGCAGCAGCGGGGCCGAGTCGAACGCGCCCGCGAAGACCACGCAGGAGAACGCGGCGATGCCGACGAGCACGCCGAGCGCGGCGAGCCGGTACGGATTGCCGCCTCTCGTGAGCCGGCGCGCGGCATAGGCGAAGCCGACGAGCGAGCCGGCGGCGAGAAGCGCCGTGAGCGCCGTCGTCGCCGAGACGGACATGCCGAGCGCCTCGCCGCCGTAGGGCTCGAGCAGGATGTCCTGCATCGAGAAGCCGGCCGTGCCGAGGCCGACCGCGACGAGGGTGCGCGTGGCGCGCCCGCCGGCGACGAACTTCGCCCAGCTCTCGCGGAACGCGGGCCGGGGCGTGTCCACGCGGGTGCGGGACGGGTCGCGCGCCTCCTGCTTCCACAGCGCGATGCCGTTGAGCACCATCGTCACCACGGCCGCGCCCTGCACGACCTGGATCAGCGCGAGATGGCTGTAGGGCTCGAGCAGGACGGAGAAGAGGACCGCGCTGGCGACCATGCCGGCGAGCAGCATGACATAGAGGAAGGCGACCACCCGCGGGCGCGACGCCTCCGGCGCGAGGTCCGTCGCGAGCGCGAGGCCCGCGGTCTGCGTCGTGTGAAGGCCCGCGCCGACGAGCAGGAAGGCGAGGCCCGCCCCGAGCTGGCCGACCCAGACGGGCCCCTGCCCGTCTCCCGAGAGCACGAGCAGCGCGAACGGCATGATCGCGAGCCCGCCGAACTGGAGCAGCGAGCCGAACCAGATGTAGGGCACCCGCTTCCAGCCGAGCAGCGAGCGGTGGTGGTCCGAGCGATGCCCGATCAGCGCCCGTGCCGGCGCGAACAGGACCGGCAGCGCGATCATCGAGGCCACGAGCCAGGCCGGCACGTCGAGCTCGAGGATCATCACCCGGTTGAGCGTGCCGTTGAGGAGCACGATCGCCATTCCCACCGAGACCTGGAACAGCGACAGGCGCACGAGCCGCGGGAGCGGCAGCTCGCGCGTCGCCGCGTCCGCGAACGGCAGGAAGCGCGTGCCGATCAGCGTCCAGAAGCTCGACAGCGCCGGCGTCGAGCGGGTGGGCCCGGCCTGCCTCATGCTGGAACGAGCTCCAGGGCCTGGGAGGTGTAGAAGCCGCGGCTCACCCGCCGGGTGCGGCCGGTGCGCCAGCCGGCGGCGTCGGGCTCGCCGCCGACGAGCCGCGCCAGCGTCGTCTCCGACACCGGCACGATCGCCGGCGAGCGGTCCGCGCGCGGGAACAGCTTGCCGGTGGCGTGCATCAGCGAGAGGGCGGGCGTGCGCGGCGCGAAGGTGGCGATCACCGCCCGGTCCGTGCGCGAGCACAGCGCCGCGAGGGCGCCGGCCATGTCCGAGGGCCGGTAGTGGATGAGCGAGTCCATCGCAACGACGTAGTCGAAGCGCCCGAGCGCCTCGTCGAGCATGTCCCCGGTGCGGAAGGTCACGAACGCCGGGTCGACGTCCGCCGGCAGGCGCTCGCGCGCGACGGCCACCAGGCTCTCGGCCACGTCGATCGCGGTCACCCGTGCGCCCCGCCGTGCGGCCTCGGCGCTGAGCGCCCCGGTGCCGCAGCCGGCGTCGAGCAGGGTGAGGCCGCTCAGGTCGTCCGGCAGCCAGGACAGGATGGTCGCGCGCATCTCCGCGCGCCCGGCGCGGACGGTGGCGCGGATGCGGCTCACCGGCGCGTCCGACGTCAGCCGCGCCCAGGTCTCCGATGCCGTGCGGTCGAAATAGGCCTGCAGGCGATGGCGGCGGTCGACGTAGCTCTGGGTCTGCATCATTCGAACCCCAGAAGATCGAAGATCTCGCGGTCCTTGAGGGAATCGCAGATCAACGGGTCCGTGCCGTCGAGCAGCGACTGCGCAAGGCGAAGGTACTCGTCCTGCACGGCGCGAACATCGGGTTCATCCCCCATCTCGAACATCGTGCGCTTACCGAGTCGCGAGCGCCGGATGGCGTCGAGATCCGGGAAGCGGGCGAGCACGTTCATGCCGATCTTGTCGGTGAAGCGCTCGATCTGGTCGGTGGCCGCGGAGCGGTTGGCGATGACGCCGCCGAGGCGGACCTCGTAGTTCTTCGACTTCGCCTTGATCGCCTGCACGATGCGGTTCATCGCGAAGATCGAGTCGAAGTCGTTGGCCGCGACGATCAGCGCCCGGTCGGCGTGCTGGAGCGGCGCGGCGAAGCCGCCGCAGACCACGTCGCCGAGCACGTCGAAGATCACGACGTCCGTGTCCTCGAGCAGGTGATGCTCCTTGAGGAGCTTCACGGTCTGGCCGACGACGTAGCCGCCGCAGCCGGTGCCCGCGGGCGGGCCGCCGGCCTCGACGCACATCACACCATTGTATCCCTCGACGACGAAGTCCTCGATCCGCAGCTCCTCGGAGTGGAAGTCCACCGTCTCCAGCACGTCGATGACGGTGGGGATTAGCCTCCGAGTGAGGGTGAAGGTACTGTCGTGCTTGGGGTCGCAGCCGATCTGGATGACGCGCTTGCCGAGCTTCGAGAAGGCGGCCGAGAGGTTGGACGAGGTCGTCGACTTGCCGATCCCGCCCTTGCCGTAGACGGCGAAGACCTGCGCCTTGCCCATGTCGAGGCTCGGATCCAGGTGAACCTGCACGCTGCCCTCGCCGTCGGAGCGGCCGAGAGCGGGGCGCCGGGGGATAGGCGCACGGATGTTCAAGGCGGTCACGGGGTCGCTCCTTCGGTGATGCCTTCAAGGCGGTCCTCGAGGGCCTCGCCCGCGGCGCGCAGCGCTGCGAGCGTGGCGGCGTCGGGCGTCCAGTAGCGGCGCTCGTGCGCCTCGATGAGGCGGTTGGCCATCTTCACGGACGCCTTCGGGTTGAGCGCGGCCAAGCGCTCGCGCATCGCCGCGTCGAGCACGAAGGTCTCGGTCAGGCGCTGGTAGACCCAGTCCTGGACCTGGCCGGTGGTGGCCGACCAGCCCATCGTGTTGGTGACGGAGGCCTCGATCTGGCGCACGCCCTCGTAGCCGTGCTGCAGCAGGCCCTCGTACCACTTGGGGTTCAGCATGCGCGTGCGGGCCTCGAGCGCCACCTGCTCGGTGAGCGTGCGCACGACGTTCTTCCCCTTGGTCTGGTCGCCGATGTAGACGGGAACCGGCCGGGCGCCGGGCGCGTCGCGGCCGGCCTCGCGGCGGGCCCGGCCGATCGCCTTCGAGATGCCGCCGAGGCTGTCGTAGTACTGATCGACGGTGGTGACGCCGAGCTCGACCGATTCGAGGTTCTGGTAGGCGAGGTCGGCACCCGACAGCATGCTCTCGAACAGGGCGGGCTCGCGCGTCGTCTTGCCGGAGCGCCCGTAGGCGAAGCACTTGCGCCGCGAGAACGTCTCGGCGAGCTCGTCCTCGTCGTCCCAGGCGCCGGCGTCGATCAGCTGGTTGACGTTCGCGCCGTAGGTGCCGTCCGCGTTGGAGAAGATGCGCAGCGCCGCCGTCTCGAGGTCGCAGCCCTTCTCGGCCATGTAGCCGCGGGCGTGCTTGGCGACGAAGTTCATCGCATCCGGCTCGTCGGCGGAGGCCGCGAGGAAGGCGGCCTCGGCGAGCATGCGCGTCTGCAGCGGCATCAGGTCCCGGAAGATGCCCGAGAGCGTCGCGACGACGTCGATGCGCGGGCGGCCGAGCTCGTCGAGCGGCCGCAGCACGGCGCCGCACAGCCGCCCGTAGCTGTCGAACTTCGGCGCGGCGCCGATCAGCGCGAGCGCCTGGCCGATCGGCGCCCCCTCGGTCTTCAGCGAGTCGGTGCCCCACAGCACCATCGCCACCGTCTCCGGCAGCGGGTTGCCGTCGGCGCGGTGGCGGCGGATCAGCTCGTCGGCCTGCCGCGCGCCGTCCTTGACGGCGTAGGCGCTCGGGATGCGGAAGGGGTCGAAACCATGGATGTTGCGCCCTGTCGGCAGGATCGCGGGGGTGCGCAGCAGGTCCCCGCCGGGCACGGGGCGGATGTAGCCGCCGTCGAGCGCGTGGAGGATGCCGGGCAGCTCGCCGTCCGTGGCCATCGCGGCGTTCACCGCCGCGAGCCGGGTCAGGACCTCGAGCTGGTCCGGCGTCACCTCGCCGCGCCCGGGCTCCGCCGCCTGGTGGGCGGCGGCGGGCGTGGCGCCGGCGGCGAGCGCTTCCGCGGCGGCACGCGCCAGAGCGATGCCGTCGGAGGCGTCCGCGACGGAGACGAGGAGGTCCGCGCGCTCGACCGCCGACGGAGCGCGGCCGATCACGTGGAGGCCGTAGGGGATGAGCGTCGTCTCGTACTCGAGCACCTGCTCCCACAGCCCGGCGATGTCCGCCTCGCCGGTCGGGCCGGGATCGGCGAGCACGAAGTCGAGCTCGCCCGCCTGCGCGCGGATGCTCTGCGCGAGGTCGGCGCGCTCGGCGATGTCCTCCGGCGGCAGAGCGCGCCAGCGCTCGACCGCGCCCTTCAGGTCGACGAGGCCGCGATAGAGGCCGGCATGCCCGACCGGCGGCGTCATGTAGGAGATCAGCGTCGCGGCGGCGCGGCGCTTGGCGATCATGCCCTCGGAGGGATTGTTGGCGGCGTAGACGTAGAGGTTGGGCAGATCGCCGATCAGCCGGTCCGGCCAGCAGGCGCCCGACAGTCCGGTCTGCTTGCCGGGCATGAATTCCAGCGCACCGTGCGTGCCGAAGTGCAGCACCGCGTGCGCGCCGAAATCCTCGCGCAGCCAGCGGTAGTAGGCGGAGAAGGCGTGGGTCGGCGCGAAGCCCCGCTCGAACAGGAGCCGCATCGGGTCGCCCTCGTAGCCGAAGCCGGGCTGAACGCCGACGAAGACGTTGCCGAAGCGCGCGCCGAGCACGTGGAGCGAGGCGCCGTCGGTCTGCTGCCGCCCGGGCGCGGGGCCCCATTGCGCCTCGATCTGCGCGAGATGCCGCTCGCGGCGCACGTGGTCGTCGACGGGGATCGTCGCGCCGACGTTGGCGTCCGCGCCGTAGCGGGCGGCGTTACCCTCGAGGATCGCGGTGCGCAGCGCGTCCACACTCTCGGGCAGGTCGACCGTATAGCCGGCGGCCTTCATCGCCGCGAGCGTGTTGAAGAGCGACTCGAACACGGCGAGGAAGGCCGCCGAGCCGGTGGCGCCGCTGTTGGGCGGAAAGTTGAAGAGCGTGATGCCGACCTTGCGCGCGGCGCGCGCGGTGCGGCGCAGGGCGACGAGCTTCGCCACCCGCGCGGCGAGCATCGCCACGCGCTCGGGCTGCGGGCGCATGCAGTCGCCGCAGGCGCCGGCGGCGCGCTCCGCCTCCGAGCGTCGGCAATGGCCGCAGGCGCCGGCGCCGGCGCCGGGGCCGCGCCCGGCGAAGAGGATCGGCCCGGTCGCGCCGTCGAGCTCGGGAAGCGCGACCGTCATCGTCGCCTCGACCGGCAGCAGGCCGCGCTCGGACCCCTCCCAGGCGGCGAGCGACTGGAACTCGCTCGCCTGCGCGGCGAGGTAGGGCACGTCGAGCCGCGCGAGGATCTCCTCGGCGGCCTTCGAATCGTTGTAGGCGGGGCCGCCGACGAGCGAGAAGCCGGTGAGCGAGACGACGGCGTCCACCGTCGGACGCCCGTCGCGATCGAGGAAGTAGCGCTCCATGGCGGGGCGCGCGTCGAGGCCGGCGGCGAAGCAGGGCACGACGTCGAGGCCCGACGCCTCGAGCGCGTCGATCACCCCGTCGTAGTGCGCGGTGTCCTCGGCGACGATGTAGGAGCGCAGGCACACGAGCCCGACCCGCCCGGCCCCGCCGGTGCGCGGCAGCGCGTCCGCCTTCTCGGCGATGCCGCCGGGGACGCGCGGATGGTAGACACCGACCTCCGCCACCTCGACCGGGTCGCCGACCTTCAGCGTGCCGCGCAGGGCGCGACGCGGGCCGGCGGCGTAGCGGTCCACGAGCAGGCGGACCATGTTGGCGACGTTCTCCTCCGAGCCCGCGAGCCAGTACTGCAGGCAGAGGAGGTAGACGCGCAGGTCCTGGGCGGTGCCCGGGATGAAGCGCAGGATCTGCGGGATGCGGCGCAAGAGCTTGAGCTGACGCGCGCCCGAGTCGCCGGCGCCGGGGGCGCCGTCCTTCTTCGAGCTCTTCGGGCGCAGCTTCTTCAACAGCGCCATCGGCCCGGAGGCGGGCTTCCTCATGTCGAGCCCGCCGATGCGGGTGAGCTTCGTCACCTCCCCCGCCGACATGCAGGCGACGATCGCGTCGCAGGCGTCGCGCCGGGCCTCCAGCGCCGGCATGACGGCGCGGATGTGGTCCTCGAGGAACATCATCGTGCACAGCACGATGTCGGCGCTCGCGATGTCGGCGACGGCGCGCGCGACCGCCTGGGGATCGCCCTCGAAATCGGTGGCGCAATGGACGCGCAGTGTGAGCCCCGGCAGTTCACGGGCGAGGGTGCGCCGGGCGCGGGCGATCGGGCCGGCGAGATGGTTGTCGAGCGTCACGATGGTGAAGCGCAGGGGCACGCCCGCAGCCGAGGGAGCCGCGACGCGGTCGAGGCAGGCCGGGGCGGGCCCGTCCATGGATCGGATCGTCAGATCCGTCCGGTCAGCGACTGAAATGAGCCTTCGCATCGTAGATCGTCTCGACGGTGATCGGGGCGACCCCGCGCTCGCGCGCGAAGCGTTCGGTATTGCGCCGGGCCTTGCCGCGCACGAAGAAGGGGATCTTCAGCAGCTCCTTCTCCGCCTCGGCGGTCCAGCGGAGGTCGGCATCGGCCGCCGGTCGCTCGAGGACGGCGACGCCGCCGTCTGCGGCCGGCGCGGGCTCGGGCCCGGAAGTCGGCTCGGCCGGCGCGGGGGCCGCCTCGCGGCGCGGCGCGGCGTGCTCGGAGGCGAGATGCGAGGGGACCGCGCCGTCGTTGAACTCGAAGTCCTCGCGGAACATCGAGAGCAGGTGCTCCTCGAGCCCCATCACGAGCGGGTGGACGAAGGTGTCGAAGAGGACGTTCGCGCCCTCGAAGCCCATCTGCGGCGAGTAGCGGGCGGGGAAGTCCTGAACGTGGACGGGGGCCGAGATCACCGCGCAGGCGACGCCGAGCCGCTTGGCGATGTGGCGCTCCATCTGCGTGCCGAGCACGAGCTCCGGCGCGAGGGCCGTGATCGCGTCCTCGACCTCGAGATGGTCGTCCGTGATCAGCGCCTCGAGGCCGAGCCCCTCGGCCGCGGCGCGCACCTCGCGGGCGAGTTCGCGCGAATAGGTGCCGAGCCCCACGACCTCGAAGCCGAGCTCCTCGGAGGCGACCCGGGCGGCGGCGATGGCGTGGGTCGCGTCCCCGAAGACGAAGACCCGCTTGCCGGTGAGGTAGTTCGAATCGACCGAGCGCGACCACCACGGCAGCCGCCCCGCGCCCTCGGCGAGGACGTCGGCGACGTCGAGCCCGGCGAGCGCGCCGACCTCCTCGACGAAGGCGCGCGTGGCGTTGACGCCGATGGGAACGGTCTTGGTGAAGGGCTGCCTGCAGGCGCGCTCCAGGTGGCGCGCCACGGGGCCGGCGATCTCGGGGTACATGACGACGTTGAAGTCCGCCTCGCCGAGGCGCGCGATGTCGTGCGCCCGCGCCGTCAGCGGCGCCACCGCGTTCACGCGCACGCCGATGCGGGCCATCAGCCGGCGGATCTCCTCGAGGTCGTCGCGGTGGCGAAAGCCCAGCGCGGTCGGGCCGAGGATGTTGCACGAGGGCTGCGCACCCTCCGCGCGCGGCTCGGCGCGGGGCCGTGCGAGCGCGCGCACGAGCTGGAGGAAGGTCTCCGCCGCGCCCCAGTTCTCCTTGCGCTGATAGGAGGGCAGCTCCAGCGGCACGACCGGGACGGGGAGGTTCAGCGCCTTCGCGAGCCCGCCCGGATCGTCCTGGATCAGCTCGGCGGTACAGGAGGCGCCGACCAGCATCAGGTCGGGATCGAAGCGCTCGTAGGCCTCCCGTGCGGCCTCCTTGAAGATCTCCGCCGTGTCCGCGCCGAGGTCGCGCGCCTGGAAGGTCGTGTAGGTCACCGGCGGGCGCTGGTCGCGCCGCTCGATCATGGTGAAGAGCAGGTCGGCGTAGGTGTCCCCCTGCGGCGCGTGCAGGACGTAGTGGACGCCTTCCATCGCGGTCGCGACGCGCATCGCGCCGACGTGCGGGGGAGCCTCGTAGGTCCAGACGGTGAGCTTCATCGCCTCAAACCTTCAGCTTCTCGCGGCGCACGAGCGGGCGGGCGAAGAGGCCGGAGAGGTCCGCCGCCTGGTCGTAGCCGTGGATGGGGGTGAAGAGCAGCTCGATCGACCACTTGGTCGCGAGCCCCTCCGCCTCGAGCGGGTTGGCGAGGCCGAGCCCGCACACCGTGATGTCGGGCGCGGCCGCGCGGCAGCGATCGAGCTGCCGGTCGACGTGCTGGCCCTCGACGATCGCGACGCCGTCCGGCAGGAGCGCCAGCTCCGCCGCCAGGTGCTGGCGATGGAGGAAGGGCGTGCCGACCTCGACGAGCTCCATGCCGAGCTCGCGGTGGAGGAAGCGGGCGATCGGCAGCTCGAGCTGCGAATCGGGGAAGAAGAAGATCCGCTTGCCGGAAAGCCGCTCGCGCTGGCGCTCCAGCGCGGCGCGGGCGCGCGCCGCCATCGGCGCGGTGACGCGCTCGAGCGCCGCCGGGTCGACGCCGAAGGCGTCCGCGGCCGCCTGCAGCCAGGCCGTCGTCCCTTCGACGCCGAGGGGGAACGGTGCCCCGAGGTGCGTCGCGCCGCGCGCCTCGAGGGCGCGCGCGGTCTCCGCCAGGAACGGCTGGGCGAGGAGCATGCGCGTGCCCTCCCCCACCGGAGGCAGCTCGTTCGCCCGGCGCATCGGCAGGAAGCGCGCGGGGATGCCGAGCGCGGCGAAGATGCGGGCGAACTGGTCCTCGACCACGTCCGCGAGCGCTCCGACGACGAGCAGCTGCTGCGCCTCCGGCGCGGCCTGCGGCAGGGTCGGCACGAGCGAGGCGAGGCAGGTGTCCTCGCCCTGCGTGAAGGTCGTCTCGATGCCGGAGCCGGAATAGGAGAGCACCCGCACGTCGGGCAGGAAGCGCGCGGAGAGGCGCTGCGCCGCCCGCGACAGATCGAGCTTGATCACCTCCGAAGGGCAGGAGCCGACGAGGAAGAGCATCTTGATGTCGGGCCGGCGCGACAGGAGCCGCTCGACGCAGGTGTCGAGCTCGTCGTTGGCATCGGCGATGCCGGCGAGGTCGCGATCGTCGATGATGGCGGTGGCGAAGCGGGGCTCGGCGAAGATCATCACGCCCGCGGCCGACTGCATCAGGTGCGCGCAGGTGCGCGACCCCACGATCAGGAAGAAGGCGTCCTGGATCTTGCGGTGCATCCAGATGATGCCCGTGAGCCCGCAGAAGACCTCGCGCTGGCCGCGCTCGGTGCGCACGGCCGGGCCGGTGCCCGGGGCGACGGTCGGCGGGACGCTCGGTACGTCGGCGCAGCCGGCGGGCGCGGGGCGGCGGGTCTCGTCGACGACGACATGGCGGTTCATCGGGCACCCTCCCCCGCCGGGATCCCGCCGCCCGCGGGCGCCGCGGCGCCCCTCTCGCGGGTCTCCTGCAGCCGCGCGGCGCGCAGCTTGAGGACGAACTGCACGGCGTTGACGACGTAGGCGGCGTAGGCGGCGAGCGCGAGCAGCATCTCGCCGCGCGAGCCGAGCAGATCCGTGAACAGCGCCACGAGATAGAAGGTATGCAGCCCGATCACGCCGAAGGAGACGACGTCCTCCCAGAAGAACGGCTCGGCGAACAGGTAGACGCCGAAGACCTCCTTCTCCCAGATCGCTCCGGTGACCATGATCGTGTAGAGCGTCAGCGTCTTGACCACGATGGAGATCGTCGCGAGCGCATAGCCGTCGCCGGTCGCGAGGTAGCGCGCGATCAGGGCGATGCTGGCGAGGCATACCAGGAATTGCACCGGCGCGAGCACCCCCTGCACCGTCGTCCACGGAGAGGCGTCGCGCCGCAGGCGTTCCTGAGGCGTGTAGAGACCTCTCCTCGGCGTCTCGGCGTCGGCGCGACGCATCGCGACCCTCCCTGGAACGGCTCGTCTTCTTGCCTCGAAAGCTACGGAGCGGGCCCGGAAGTGTCAACCTAGATTGACGTCAATCCATCCTCACAACAAACACGGTCGGGTTAAGTGCGTAGCTTCGGACCACTTGCGCGCACAGCTTGCTCCGCCTTATGCTCGCTCCAAGTTCAGCCACGCTCCCCGACCAGAAAAATCAACAAGATCAACGGTCCGCCGAGCAGTCGACGCGCACGACGCCGAGACGAAGGGAGGTTACGATGGCCATCCTCAAGGAGGCGATCGCATCGTCCTCCGCCGCTGCGCCAGGCGGCGAGGCACGTTCGGTGGGGCAGAGCTCGCGCCGTGCACCACGGACGGAGGCGGCTCGCAGGGACGCGCTCTCCCGGACGATCGAGGCCGAGATCATCCCCCGCCTGATGCTCGTGCACACGAGCGACGGCTGCTGCGAGGGCGACCGGCAGGACCCGCTGCCCTCGCACGAGGAGGTGGTGGAGTTCGCCGGCCTCGTCATCGCGCACGACGTGGAGGTCGCGACCTCCTACATCTCCGTCCTGCGCGCGCGGGGCGCGACGCTGGAGACGATCTTCTTGCATCTGCTCGCACCGGCCGCGAATCATCTCGATGCGCTCTGGCGGGAGGACAAGGCGGACTTCTGCGACGTCACGATCGCTCTCTCGCGCCTCCAGCAGGTGCTGCGCGCCCTCAGCGCGCCCTTCGAGGCGGAAGGCGACACCGGGCCCGAGGAGAAGCGCATCCTGCTCGCCTCCTCGCCGGGCGAGACCCACACGTTCGGCGTGGCCATCGTCGAGGAATTCCTGCGCCGCTCGGGCTGGGACGCCGTGTGCGCCCCCGGCACCTCGCTCGCGGAGCTGGGCCGCATCGTCCGCTCGGACTGGTTCGACGTCGTCGGATTGTCGTTGAGCTGCGAGAGCTTGCTCGCGGAGCTCGCGTCCGCTATCGACGTCGTCCGGCGCAGGTCGCGCAACAAGCGGGTCGGTGTCGTCGTCGGGGGCCACTACTTCAACGAACATCCCGAGAGTGCCGCGCTCGTCGGTGCCGACCTCGTGGCGTTCGACGGCCTGGACGCCGTCAGGAAGGCGCAGCGGTTCGTGGGAGGCGCCGCGCGGGCTCGGTGAGGGATCGGCTTGGAACAGCGAGGATCGCAGCGCCCGATGGACACTCCTACGGCTCCCGAGGGCCTGCGCCGATTCCGGGCCCCTGAGACGGCGTTGGCCGACGTCGACGCGGCGAGCGCTGCGCGCCTGATCGCGGCCACGAACGATCTCGCGCTCATCGTCGATCCCGACGGGGTGATCGAGGACGTCGCCGTCGGCTCGCGGGAGCTCGAGGTCGAGGAATGCGGGCGCTGGCGCGGGAAGCGCTGGGTCGACACCGTCACCGTCGAGAGCCGCGAGAAGATCGAGGCGCTGATGCGCAACGCCGCCTCCGACGAGGCGCGCATCTGGCGTCAGGTGAACCACCCTCTCCCCGTCGGGCCGGACCTGCCGATCCTCTACTCCGCCGTCGACGTCGGCCGCTCCGGGCGCATCGTCGCGGTGGGCCGCGACCTGCGTGGCGTCGCCACGCTGCAGCGCCGGCTGGTGGACGCACAGGCCGCGATGGAGCGCGAGTACTCGCATCTACGCAGCGCCGAGACGCGCTACCGTCTCCTGTTCCAGATCGCGTCGGAAGCGGTGCTCGTCGTCGACGCGGCGACCCGGCGCGTCAGCGAGGCCAACCCCGCCGCGATCGAGCTCGTCGCCTCCGGCCGGCCGATCGCCGGGCGCCCGCTCGCCCAGCTCTTCGCGGCCGAGAGCGCCGGCGCGCTCGAGGACCTGCTCGGCGCCGCCCGCACCGCCGGGCGCTCCGACGAGGCGCGCCTCAGGCTCGGGGACGGGCGCGAGGCCCTGGCTTCGGCCTCGGTCTTCCGCCAGGAGCGCGTGACCCACTTCCTCGTGCGCCTCGCCCCGCCCGCCGGTGGCGCGAGCGCCCTCGCGGCCGCGCGCCGGCGTGTGCTGCGCGTGGTCGAGCGCCTGCCGGATGCGATCGTCGTGACCGATTCCGACCGGCGCATCCTCTCCGCCAACGCCGCCTTCCTCGATCTCGTGCAGCTCGCCACCGAGGAGCAGGCCCGCGGCGAGCCGCTCGACCGCTGGCTCGGCCGCTCCAGCGTCGATTGCAACGTGCTCACGGCGAGCGTGCGCGAGCACGGCGCGGTGAAGCGATTCGGCACCGTGGTGCAGGGCGAGTACGGGCTGACCGAGGACGTCGAGGTCTCCGCCGTGCTGGCGCCGGAGGTCGACGACGCCTGCTACGGCTTCGCCATCCGCTCCACGGGCCCGCGTCCCGCCGCCGCGATGGGCGCCGCCGGGCCGGAGCTGCCGCACTCCGTCGCGCAGATGAAGGAGCTCGTCGGGCGCGTGTCGCTCAAGGAGCTCGTCCGCGAGACGACGGACGTGATCGAGAAGCTGTGCATCGAGGCCGCGCTGGACCTCACCGGCGACAACCGGGCCTCCGCCGCCGAGATGCTCGGCCTCTCGCGCCAGAGCTTCTACGCCAAGCTGCGTCGGCACGGGCTCGGCGACCTCGACCACGACGACTGAGGCCGGACGGGGCCGTGCAGCCCCTCACCCGACTTGACACACGTAAGTGTCAATTCTGATTGACGGGCCGGCCGAGCGGGGTAGCATCTCCGGCATGACGCGACCGGCCATCCTCTCCTTCACCGAGCTCCTCAAGCCGATCACCTGGTTCGCGCCCATGTGGGCGTTCGCCTGCGGGGTCGTCTCCTCCGGCGTCGCCGCGGACACGCGCTGGCCCGTGATCCTGGCGGGCGTGGTGCTGGCGGGGCCGCTCGTCTGCGCGGCGAGCCAGGCGGTGAACGACTGGTACGACCGGCACGTCGACGCCATCAACGAGCCGAACCGGCCGATCCCCTCCGGGCGCATCCCCGGGCAATGGGGCTTCTACATCGCCGTGATCTGGACGGCGCTCTCGTTCCTCGTCGCCTTCATGCTCGGGCCCGTCGTGCTGCTCGCCGGGGTGATCGGGCTCGCGCTCGCCTGGGCCTATTCGGCCCCGCCCTTCCGCCTCAAGCAGAACGGCTGGTGGGGCAACTCGGCGGTCGCGATCTCCTACGAGGGCCTGCCCTGGTTCACCGGCGCCGCCATCATGGCCGCCGCGTTTCCGGACTGGCGGATCGTCGTCGTGGCGCTGCTCTATTCGTTCGGCGCGCACGGGATCATGACGCTCAACGACTTCAAGTCGGTGGAAGGCGACAAGCGCGAGGGCGTCGATTCGCTGCCCGTCCTGCTCGGCGTCGACCGCGCCGCGCGCCTCGCCTGCGTCGTCATGGCGGCGCCGCAGCTGGTGGTGATCGCGCTGCTGCTCTTCTGGGGCGCGCCCTGGCACGCGCTCGCGGTGACCGCGCTCCTCGCCGCGCAGGCCGCGCTCATGGGCAAGCTCGTCGCCGATCCCCGCGGCAAGGCCGCCTGGTACAACGCCACCGGCACGACGCTCTACGTGCTGGGCATGCTCGCCACCGCCTTCGCCCTGCGCGGGCTCGGGCCGGTCGGCGGATGAAGGGAGCGGCACCATGACAGCCTCCCGGACGGCCTCGCGCGACGGCGCTCCCCTCTCCTGGCTCGGCATCGCCCGGCTCGGCCTCGTCCAGGCCTCGCTCGGCGCGATCGTGGTGATCACCACCTCGACCTTGAACCGCGTCATGGTGGTCGAGCTCGCGCTCGCCGCCTCCCTGCCGGGCCTGCTGGTCGGCCTGCACTACGCCGTGCAGCTGCTGCGCCCGCGCTGGGGCCACGGCTCGGACGTGGGCGGGCGGCGCACGCCGTGGATCGTCGGCGGCATGGCGGCGCTCGCCGTCGGCGCGGTGCTCGCCGCGCTCGCCACCGCGCTCGCGGCGACGAACCTCGTCGCGGGCATCGCGCTCTCGACGCTGGCCTTCGGCATCATCGGCGTCGGGGTCGGCGCCTCGGGCACCTCGCTCCTCGCGCTGCTGGCCGAGCGCGTCGCGCCCGCGCGGCAGGCGTCGGCGGCGGCGATCGTCTGGATCATGATGATCGCGGGCTTCATCGTCACCGCCGGGACGGCCGGGCACTTCCTCGACCCGTTCTCGATGACGCGCCTCGTCGCCGTCACGGCGAGCGTCGCGGGCGTCGCGTTCGTGGTCACCACGCCTTACCCAGTTGATGCGTTCCGGCCGCGACTCGGCCAGTCTGTCGGGACGCAGGCGATTTGGGCATGGTTATCACTCCGGCTGCCCTCGATGG
>NZ_AUBC01000028.1 GCF_000429045.1 Salinarimonas rosea DSM 21201 | reverse complement strand
CCAACGGGTCCCGCAAAGACCCCGCGCACGGACACGAGCAACGTCGCAACGAGACCAGAAACACCTGTGCGCGCAATCTGTCCTTCGCCGGCCCGGTGACCGGAGCGAGGAGCACAAAACCCGATCCCATCTCGAACTCGGCCGTTAAACTCCTCAGCGCCGATGGTACTGTGGCTCAAGCCCCGGGAGAGTAGGTCGTCGCCGGGCCTGCAAAGGACAGATCACGCGCACACACCCATGCCGAACCCATCCTCCTCACGACGCCTCCCCGCGCCGGCCCCGACATGTTCGGGGCCGTTCGCATTGGAGGCGACACCCTTCCGCGGGGTGGAGCAGCCCGGTAGCTCGTCAGGCTCATAACCTGAAGGTCGCAGGTTCAAATCCTGCCCCCGCAACCAAGTCCACCGACACGAAGCCCCAGCGGTCCCCCGCTGGGGTTTTTTGCGTTCGGGCCCTGCTCTGCCCCGCCGTCGCGCCCGGGGTCGGGACCCGCGCCAGGTCGCCGCGGAGCGTCGGTGCGACCCCATCCTTCCTGTCTCTGGAGCCCACAACGATCGTCTCGGCGACGGGGCGGACCGGCTCCGTCGCCGCGTCGCGCCGAGCGCCGTCGTCGCGCCGCGTCCCGGCGGCCGTCAGGCGCTCGCCAAGCAGGACCAGCACGGACGGGGCCGCGCGTGCCGGATCGCGACGCGCACCGTCTTCCGCCGGGCCCCGCCGCGGCACTCCCGTCTTCCTCGGCCGGTTCATGTCCTCCCCGGTCGACGCGGCCCGGTCCCCCGCTCGCGGGTCGACGGCGCGGTCGGGGGCGCGCCCGTCAGAGGAACAGCGTCGCCGTCACCGGGAACAGCGCGACCAGGACGAGCACGAGCAGCATCACGCCGACGAAGGGCAGGGTCGCGGAGAAGACCTGCTCGATGGTGACGTCCGGATCGGCGAGCGTGCTGTGGACGGTGAAGACGGAGATGCCGAAGGGCGGCGTCAGGAGACCGATCTCCACCGCGATCACCGTCACGATGCCGAAATGGCTGAGGTCGAATCCCATGCTCGTCGCGATCGGGGCGGCGATGGGGACCATGATCAGCAGGATCGACGTGCTGTCGAGGATCATCCCCATCAGCAGGATGATCGCCGCGTACAGGAACAGGAAGCCGTAGGGCCCGAAGCCCGAGCGGGTGACGAGATCGGCGATCGCGTCCGGCAGCCCGGCGATCGAGAGCATGCGCGAATAGAAGCTGGCGGCGATGAGCAGCAGCAGGATCGAGACGGAGATGACGCCCGTCTGCTTCATCACCTGCCAGAGCTTGTGGCGGTCGAGCGAGCGACGCGCGATCGCGACGACCAGCGCTCCGAAGGCGCCGACACCGCCGGCCTCCGTCGGCGTGAAATAGCCGGTGTAGAGGCCGCCGAGCACGAGCACGACCAGAGCCACGATCGGCGTGAGCTTGGCGATCATCGTGCCGACCGTCATGGAGGGCCCGCCCGTGTCCAGCCGCCGCTCGCGACTGCCGGCCGGATCGCTCATCACGAAACGCGGGAACACGGCGGCGGTGAGGATCAGCAAGACGACGAAGCCGCCCGCCAGCATCAGGCCGGGGATGATGCCCGCGATGAACATGCCCCCGATCGAGACCTCGGCCAGCACGCCGTAGATGATCAAGAGGAGGCTCGGCGGGATCAGCATGCCGAGCACCGAGGAGCCCGCGACCGTTCCCGCCGCGAACGAGGCCCGATAGCCGTGCCGGGTCATCTCCGGGACGGCGACGCGCGTGAACACGGCGGCGGAGGCGATCGAGACGCCGGTGACGGCGGCGAAGACCGTGTTCGCCGCGACCGTCGCGACGCCGAGCCCGCCGACCAGCCGCCGCAGCAGCACCTCGGCCACCTCGAACGTGTCGCGGCCGACATTCGAGACGCTGACCAGCAGGCCCATCAGGACGAACAGCGGGATCGTGGCGAAGAGGTAGTCGGCGATGCCGCTGTAGGCCGTCAGCTCCAGCATCCGGAACGCCAGACCCAGGTTGTCGCGGATGATCCAGATCCCGGCGAAGGCCACGGCGAGCAGCGCGTACGCGATCTGCAGGCCGAGCAGGACGAGGGCGACCAGGAGCCCGATCAGGAGGAAGCCGATGGCGAGCGTGGTCATTCCCGGGCTCCGAGCTTGCGCAGCTCGTCCTGAGCGACGTAGAGCGCGCAGAGCGATGCCAGGGCGGCGCCCGCGACGGTGATGAGACGGAACGGCCAGGTGGGGATGGTGAAGACCCCCTGCACGCCGAAGAACTCGGCCGTCGCCCAGGCGGAGGCGAGCTTCGGCCACGATGCCCAGACGATCAGCGCGAAGACCACCGCGCCGGCGAGCGCGAACAGCGCCTCGACGAGGCAGAGCGCGCGGGGCGAGGCGCGCTCGAGGCGACGCAGGAGGAAATCCGCGCGGGTGAGGCGCCGTTGCAGGATCGCGGCTGCGACCCGCAGGAAGACGATGGCGACGACCGATCGCGCGGCGATCTCCGCCACGCCGGTGATCGGCGCGTCGAGGAAGTTGCGCCCGACCACGTCGGCGACGATCAGCAGCATCAGCGCGCCGATCCAGGCGGTGCCGATCGAGGACAGGATCGCCGCCACGGTCGCCAGGACCGACCCGACGGGGGCGTCCGCCAGGCGCGGGATGTACGCGTCGTCGGCTCCGCTCGTGCTCTCGTCGCTCGTGCTCATGCCTTCGCCCCCTCGGCGCGGCGCCCGTCCGGGCCGGACCCGGGCGGGCGCGATGCTCGGCGACCCCGTCGGCCGGGACGGCCGGTCAGAGGCCTTCGTCCCAGTTCCGCAGCGGCGTGGCGCCGCGCTCACGCAGCGCGTCGAAATACGCCTTCAGCACCACGCGGCCGGACTCGCCCGTCTGCTCGAGCCAGGGCTCGATGATGTTGGGCAGGCCGTTCACCCAGGCCGCCTTCTCCTCCTCCGGCAGCTCGTGGATGGTCAGGCCCGCCGCCTGCATCTCGTCGAGGGCGCGTGCGGCGAGGTCGGCGACGTAGTCGCCGTGGGCGACGGAGGTCGCCGCGGCCGCCTCGCGGAACGCCTCCTGCACCGGTCCGGGCAGGCCGTCGAAGAAGTCCTTGTTGGCGGCGATGCCGCCGAAATACATCGAGCCGATGCCCACGCGCGTGAGCTCGGGGGCGACCTCGTAGACGCGGGTCGGCAGGATGCCGGAGGCGAACGAGAGCGTGCCCTCGGTCACGCCGGTCTGGATGTTGGTGTAGTAGGTGGTCAGCGCCCCGTCGACGGGGGTCGCGCCGGTCTCGCGGAGCCAGTTGGCGGAGGTGCCGGGCGCGTTCAGCTTGCGGTTCTGCAGGTCGGCGAGCGTCTCGACCGGGAACGTGGCGTAGATGTCGTAGCTGTCGGTGATCAGCGAGGACAGGTGGACCATGCCGTTCTGGGCCCAGCTGTCCTTCAGCTCGGGCAGGTTCTCGGAGAGGTCATCGAAGATCTCGATGATCATCCGGTGGTCCTCGGTGGCGAACGGCGTGAAGTAGGTCACGTTCTGGAGCGGCATGTTGGCGCCCTCCCAGACCGTGCCGACCATGCCGACGTCCACGATCCCGTCCATCACCGCCTCGCGCGTGTCGGTGAACTTGTAGAGGGTCCCGCCGTAGCTCTCGACCCAGGCGATCTCGTACGCGCCGGCCGCGCCGAGGATCCGGTTCACCTCGGGCTGGAAGGTGTTCTTCATCGCGTAGACCCAGATGTTGTTCTCCGGGTGCGACGAGCCGATGTTGACGGTGATGCGCTCCTGCGCGGTGGCCGCGCCGGCGGCCGTCAGGGCCAGGGCCGTGGCCCCGGCGATGGTGACGATCTTCATCTTGCTCCTCCCGTGTCGGGTCCTCGTGCCGGGACCTCGTTGCTGTCAGTCCTCGATCGCCCCGAGCGCACGCAGGATGCGCTCGGGCGTGAACGGCATTTCGGTGACCTGCGCCCCGAGCGGGCGCAGCGCGTCGTTGATGGCGTTCATCACGGCCGCGGGCGCGCCCGCGGTTCCCGCCTCGCCGGCACCCTTGGCGCCGAGCAGGCTCTCCTTCGTGGGCGTCTCCACGTGGCCGACGATCATGTCCGGCGTCTCGGCCGCCATCGGCACGAGGTAGTCGGCCATCGACCCGTTCAGGAGCTGGCCCTCCTCGTCGTAGTGGATCTCCTCGTAGAGCGCCCCGCCGAGCCCCTGGACGATGCCGCCGCGGATCTGCTCGTCGACGAGCTGCGGGTTGACGATCCGCCCGCAATCCTCGACGCACCAGTGCTTCAGGAGCGTCACCACCCCGGTCTCGACGTCGACCTCGAGGTAGGAGGCCTGCACGCCGTTGGTGAAGGCGAACGGGTACTCGGACGTGATGAAGTGGCGCGTCTGCACCAGCTCGCGCGGCAGGCCCTTCGGCAGCGTGTCGCCGCGGAAGTAGACGATGCGGCCGAGCTCCGCGAGCGAGAGGCGCTCCTCTCCGGTGTCCGGATCGACCACGGCCCCGGCGCGGATGTCGAGCCGGCCCGGCTCGCTCTGGAGCATGGCGGCCGCGACCTCGAGGATCGAGTCCCGCAGCGCCCGCGCCGCCTGCAGGGCCGCCTCGCCGCCGATGCCCGCGCCGCGCGAGGCCCAGGTGCCGCCGCCGTAGGGCGTCACCTGCGTGTCGCCGGTGACGACGCGCACCTCGGACGGGCTCACGCCGACGCCCTCGGCGACGATCTGGGCGAGCATCGCCTCGGTGCCCTGCCCCTGCTCGGTGACGCCGGAGAGGGCGACGACCGAGCCGTCGGGATCCATGCGCACGGTGCAGCCGTCCTGCGCCGAGATGCGCGCCCCGCCGATCCCGTACATGAAGGGCGATGGGTTGGTCAGCTCGATGAAGCTCGCGATCCCGATGCCGCGATGGACGCCGCGCTTGCGCGCCGCCGCCTGGTCCGCCCGGAGCGCGTCGTAGTCCATCAGCGCGACGAGCTTGTCGAGCGAGGCGTGGTGGGACAGGCCCTCGAAGCGCATCTTCGCCGGCGAGGTCGCGGGGTAGGCGTCGTCGGCGTAGAGGTTGCGCCGCCGGATCTCGACCGGGTCCATGCCGAGCTCGGCGGCGGCCATGTCGACGAGGCCCTCGGTGATCGCCACGGCGATCGGGTGGCCCACCGCACGGTACTGGCATGTCGGCGTCTTGTTCTGGAAGACGACCGTGGTGCGGGCGCGGTAGTTCGCGAAGTCGTAGGGGCCGCCGCAGAGGTTGACGACCTGGTTGCCTTCGATGGCGGAGGTGCGCGGGTAGACCGAATAGGGGCCGATCGCGGTCCAGTCGTCCACGTCGAACGCCAGGATCCGGCCGGCCTCGTCCACGGCGAGACGCGCGTCGACGATGTGGTCGCGGGCGTGGATGTCCGTGGTGAAGCTCTCGAGCCGGTCGGCCACGAACTTCACCGGCCGGCCCATGATCTTGGCGATGGCGGCGGTCGCGACCTCGTCCGGGTAGACGTGCACCTTGATGCCGTAGGATCCGCCGACGTCGCCGCAGATCACCCGCACGCGGCTCTCGGGCAGGGCGAGGTGCTTGGCGAGGACCGTCTGCATCATGTGCGGCGCCTGCGTCGCGTGCCAGGCGACGAGCTGTCCCTCGGCCGGGTTCCAGTCGACGAGGATCGAGCGCGGCTCCAGCGTGACTCCGGTATGGCGCGCGGTGCGGAAGCGGGCGGAGACGACCGCGTGGGCGCCGGCGAAGGCGCCCTCGACGTCGCCCTCGTCGTGCAGGCGGCGGAAGGCGAGGTTGTCGCCGAGATCGGGGTGGATGACCGGCGTCGTCTCGTCGAGCGCGCTCATCATGTCGGTGACGACGGGGAGCGCCTCGTAGGCGACCTCCACGAGGGAGGCGGCCTCCTCCGCCGCGGCGCGGGTCGTGGCCAGCACCGCCGCCACCGGCTCGCCGACCCAGGTGGCGCGATCGGTCGCGAGCGCGTGCTGCGGCGGCGACTTCAGCCCCTTGAGATGCGCGAGCACCGCGACCCAGGGGGTGCAGACCTCGGCGATGTCCGCGCCGGTGAAGACGCGCAGCACGCCCTTCACCGCCTTCGCGGCGGCGGCGTCGATCCCGCCGATCCGGGCGTGGGCGTAGGGCGAGCGCACGAAGGCCACGTGCGCCATGCGCGGCAGGGTGATGTCGTCCACGAAGCGCCCACGGCCCTGCACCAGCCGCGGCGCGTTGGGGCGCGGGACCGTCTTGCCGATATAGGAATTCGGCCGGTCGGGATTGCCGAACGCGATGGTCATGCTCCTCCCCCGCCTTCCTGGGCGGCCGCGCCGGCGCGCGCCATCGCCACCGCCTCGACCGCGTCGACGATGGCCTCGTAGCCGGTGCAGCGGCAGTAGTTCCCGGACAGGTGCTCGCGGATCTCCCCGCGCGACGGCGCGCCGCCGCGGGCGAGAAGCTCCTGCGCGGCGACCAGCATGCCGGGCGTGCAGAAGCCGCATTGCAGCGCGTTGCGGGCGACGAAGGCCGCCTGCAGGTCGGCGATCTCGCCGGTATCGGTCAGGCCCTCGACGGTCCAGACCTCGGCACCGTCGGCCTGGGCGGCGAGCATCAGGCAGCCGCGCACGGCGTCGCCGTCGACGCGGATCGTGCAGGCCCCGCAGACGCCGTGCTCGCAGCTCGCATGCGCGCCGGTGAGGCCGAGCTCGAGCCGCAGGAAGTCGATCAGGTGCTGGCCGGCCGGGACGCGCGCCTCGACGGGCTCGCCGTTGACGGTCAGCGCGACGTCGATGCGATCGCGGACGATCTCGGTCATCGGGTCCCTCCCTCGATGCGCGCCACGGCGCGGCGCAGCAGCACGCCCGCCAGATGCCGGCGGTAGGCTCCGCTCGCCTGCGTGTCCGACGGCGGGTCGATCTCCGCCTTCAGCGCGGAGATGGCCGCCTCGGTGTCGCCGCCGTCGAGGGCGGCCATGGCGGCCGTCGCCAGCATCGGCTTCGGCCCGGTGGAGAAGAGCGCGAGGCGGTGGCGACCGGCGCGGCGCACGAGGCACAAGCCCGCGAGCGCGTAGTCGCCGGAGCGGCGGGCGACCTCCTGGATCACCTGCACCTCGCCGGGCGCGGCCTTCGGCACGGAGATCGCGGTGAGGATCTCGCCTTCGGCGAGCGCGGTCTCGAACGTGTCGCGGAAGAACGCCTCGACGGGAATGTCGCGCGGGCCGTCGAGGCCCTCGACACGCATCACGGCCCCGAGCGCGAGGGCGCAGGCAGGAAACTCGGCGGCGGGGTCGGCATGCGCGATCGCGCCGCCGATCGTGCCGCGGTTGCGGATCGCCGCGTGCGCGATATGGCCGACGGCCTCGGCGAGGAGGGGGGCATGCGCCCGCACCAGCGGATCGCGGCCGATCTCGGCATGGCGCGTGAGCGCGCCGATGCGCAGCGTCCCGCCGTCGTCCGCCACGCCGCGGCAGTCGGCGAGCGCGGAGATGTCCACCAGGATGTCGCCGGTCGTCAGGCGCATGTTCAACGCCGCGACCAGGCTCTGCCCGCCGGCGAGCACGCGGCCCATGCCGTCGGCGCTCGACAGGAGCTCCAGCGCATGCCGCAGGTCGCGTGCGCGGGCATAGCCGCCCACAGCAGCCTTCATCCGTCTCCTCCCTCTCGGTCCCCGTCTCCGCGGGCGGCTAATTGAGCGTTTGCTCAATCCCGTGATCCGGATCATGTATGGATCCGGGCGCTTTGCAAGTGGAATGTTTCCAGGGGAGGCGATCGCGTATGAAGTCGGGAGAGCGTGCCGAGTCCGCGGGCGACGGCCGGCCGAGCGCGTCCGCACGGCGACGGCTGCCGGCGGAGGAGCGGCGCCGGCAGATCGTGGACGGGGCGGTGGCCTTCTTCGCGGAGGTCGGCATCGAGGGGAACACGCGCGACCTCGCGCGGCGGCTGGGGATCACGCAGCCCTTGCTGTTCAACTATTTCGCGACGAAGGACGATCTCGTCGAGGCGGTCTACGAGGCCGTGTATCTCGACCGGCTGGCCCCGGATTGGCCGAGGCGCCTGACCGATCGCTCGGTCCCGCTGCGGACGCGCATCCTGGCCTTCTACACGGAGTACAGCACGCTGATCTTCCAGCACGAGTGGATGCGCATCTTCATGTTTTCCGGCCTCGCCGGGGCGGAGCTCAACCGGCGTTACCTGCGCCACCTCGCCGACGTGATCCTGCGCCCGCTCCTCGCCGAGATCGCCGCCGAGGCGCGCGGCGACGCGGCGCCGGCCATGGAGGATCTCTGGAACCTGCACGGCGGCATCGTCTACATCGGGATACGCCAGCACATCTACCGGATGCCCTGCCCCGCCGACCCGGCGGAGGCGATCACGCGCGCGGTCGACCGCTTCCTGCTGGCGTTCGGTATCGACACGGAAGCCTGACGGCGGGCGAGGCGCCCGGTCCGGCCGGGCGCAGATGCGCCCGTGCTCGGGCCCGATCCGTCGCGTGCGCAGAGGCGCGGGCCGCCTTGCAAGAGTTCGGATACGCGTTCCCGATCCGGCCTGGGCAAGCAGAAGACGTATCGCGCCCGCGATCTTCGGTGGCGCGGCGCGAACGCGACGCGCGCACTCCCCTGAACCGCGGTTGCGGCGGACGAGCCGCGCCTGGACGATTACGGTAAATGTCCACGACCCTTCCGCGTGGAAAATGATGGTAGATCGTCCGGGCGGCCTCGCTCGCATTACTCCATGCACCAGGGTATTTACTTGTCTTTAACAAACGAGAACGAAGATCGGTTCTGCAGAGCTCCTGCGAGGGTCATCGAAAAAGGGGTAGTACGACCAGAGTCGAGGCCGGTCGAGATTCGTTTGTTCTTAGAACGATAGCCGGCGTTTCGATTCGGAGCCTGTAAACGGTCGTGTTCCGAAGTCTTCTACCGTCGCTCCGGCGATCGTTGCTCTACGGAGAGAGATAACCCTGTCGGTCCTCGACGGCAGCGAAGAGGCCGAAGCCGCCGATCCGATGCCTGCCCCCTCCAGAGCACGCACCGGCGCAGTCGTGATCCGCGGACGCGCCCCGCCCGGCGGGGCGAACCGAACCAGCCACCCGACACAACCACCGAGCCGATCCCGTTCCAGGGAGGGACAACTTGAACCCGCTTTCGCACTTTCGGATCATGACCAAGGTCCTCGCCATCGTCGTCGTCCTGGCCGCGACGGCGGCCATGGTCGGCTTCGTTGGCATCACGTCGCTGCAGTCGCTGAGCCGTGCGGCCGAGTCGATGCAGCAGGCCGCGAGCAACGCGCTGACGATGTCGCGGATGAACATCAACGTCGTTCAGATGAACGGGGCGGAGTTCCAGGTGGCCGCGGACCCGCGCCCCGAGACCGTGCGTGAAGCCCGCGCGGCCGTCGAGGAGCACCGGCGGACGTTCCTCCAGCGGCTTTCGGAGATCGCGGAGGTCAGCCCGCAGGCCGACCAGGAGCGGCTCCGGGAGATCGAAGGGCTCTGGTCCGCCTACGAAGCGGAGCTCGAGGAGACGTTCTCGTTCGCCTCGGCGGTGAGGTCGTTCGAGGTCTCGGACGAGATGGAGGCCCTGCGCGCCTCGGCGGTCGCGAGCTTCGAGGCGGCCGAACGGCTGCGCGTCGCGGTCCGGGATTACGCCACCGAGCTCGACACGCGTGTCCGGCGGACCTCCGAGAGCGCGACCGACGAGTACGAGGCATCGTCCTCGCTCATGATCGGCGCGGGCGTCGCGGGCGTCTCGCTCGGGCTCCTGTTCGGCTTCTTCGTCGGCCAGGTCGGGATCGCGAAGCCGATCAGGACGATCGTCGACGTGCTCCAGAGGCTCGCCGCGGGCGAGTTCACCACCCAGGTCTCGGGCCTCGAGCGGAAGGACGAGATCGGCGCCGTCGCGAGGACCGCCCTGGTGTTCAAGGAGAACGGCCTGGAGCGCGTGCGGCTCGAGGAGGAGCAGGCGAAAGCCGAGGAGCGGAGCGAAGCCCAGAAGCGGGCCGCCATGCGCAAGCTCGCCGACGACTTCGAGGCGACCATCGGCGGCGTCGTCTCTGCCGTCTCGTCGGCCTCGACCCAGCTGCAGGCCGCGGCGCAGACCCTCACCGCGACCGCCGACGAGACCTCGACCCAGTCGCTCACCGTCGCCTCGGCCTCGGAGCAGGCGTCCGCGAACGTGCAGACCGTCGCGACCGCTGCCGAGGAGCTCTCCGCCTCGATCCGCGAGATCGGCGGGCAGGTGAACAGCTCCGCGAGCATCGCCTCGCGCGCCATGCGCGACGCCGACCAGATCGCGGCCAAGGTGAAGGCGCTGAGCAGCGCCGCGCAGCAGATCGGCGAGGTGATCGAGCTGATCAGCACCATCGCCGGCCAGACGAACCTGCTGGCGCTCAACGCGACCATCGAGGCGGCCCGCGCGGGCGAGGCCGGCAAGGGGTTCGCCGTCGTCGCGCAGGAGGTGAAGAACCTGGCCGACCAGACTGCCAAGGCGACGCAGCAGATCGCGGGACAGATCGGCGCGGTTCAGACCTCGACCGCCGATGCCGTGGGCGGCATCGGCGGCATCGCCGACGTGATCCGCGAGCTGAACGGGATCGCCGGCGCGATCGCCGCCGCCGTCGAGGAGCAGGGCGCGGCCACGCAGGAGATCGCCCGCAACGTCCAGCAGGCGTCGCAGGGCACGTCGGAAGTGTCCGCGAACATCGGCGGCGTCAATGTCGCGGTCGCGGCGTCCGGGGCGGCCTGCGCGCAGGTCCTCTCCTCGGCCACCGATCTGTCCCGCCAGTCGAAGAAGCTGAGCGACGAGGTGGCGACGTTCCTCGGCGGCGTCAGGGCAGCCTGACGGACGAACGCGGCGGAGCGCGAGGGTGCGCTCCGCCCGTGCGGCGGCCCGGCCGCCCTCCGCTCGGGGCGGCGGGCGGCTTCCGCGACGGCCGGCGAGGCCCGGTCAGAGACCGTAGCGGCTCGCGTCGACCCGATCGTAGATCTCGGTGCGGGCCAAGGCGGCGAGCGCCTCGACGTCGGTGCGGTCGACCTCGGCGAGAAGCGCGTCCCACTTGTCGATCGTCGCCTTGAAGTCGGCGATGATCGCCTGCGGATCCTCGACGCCGCGCTCCTGCGCGATCGCGACGAGGGCCGCCTCGTCCTGCGCGACGAACTCGGCGAAGGCCTGCTCGAGCGCCGCATCCGGCTCGTAGACCGTCATGCCGGCCTCCTTCGCCGCGGCAACCGCGGCCTCGACATCGGCATCGAAGGCGACGCGGTGCTGGGCGAGGTAGTAGGCCATCTCGTCCAGGAGAACGCGCCGCTCCTCGTCCGAAAGCCCCTCCCAGAAGCTCGGATTGTAGCCCCAGAGGAAGCCGGCGTAGTAGTTTCCGATCTCCAGCGTGTTCATCGACGTCACGACGTCCTTCAGGCTGAAGCTGTCGAGCGCGTCGGCGGCGGCGACGGCGCAGTCGAGGGAGCCCGTGTCGAGCCCGGTATACATCTCGCTGGACGGGATCGAGACCGGCACCGCGCCGACGTGCTCCGCGAAGCGCGACCAGGCGCCGCCGGCCATGCGCAGCCGCTTGCCGCGGACGTCCTCCAGGGTCTCGACCTTGGTGTTGCACATCATGAAATACTGGGAGGTGGAATAGCCGCCGCCGAAGACGACGCCGTTCTCCTCCCATTCCGCCTGGATGCGGGGATCGGTGAGGCCGAATTCCGTCGAGGCGAAGGCCATGACCATCGGATCGGTGTTGTAGAACGCCATGTCGCCGACGAGGTTGGCGATGGGCAGCTCGGCGGGCGTGTAGGTGCCGGCGTGGTAGGTGACCTGGGCGATGCCGTCGCGCACGCCCTGCAGCGCGGAGGCCGGCGGCAGCAGCGAGCCGCCGCTGAAGACGCGCAGGTCGACCGAGCCGTCGGTGCGCTCGCGGACGCGCTCCGCGAACTCGACATAGGGTCCGCGCACCATCGAATGGCGCTCGGCGAAGAAGTGGTTGGCGTTGGCCTGGGCCAGCGCCGACGTGCTCGTGGCGCAGACGAGGGCGGCGGCGACGAGCGCCGCGCGGGGCGTGCTGTTCATGGCGATCTTCCTCCAGTGGGCGGTTCTTCTCGGGCCCGGTCTCACCCGCGCATCAGCGTCGGCAGGGCGAGGGTGAGGCCGGGCACGAGGATGAGGAGCACGAGGGTCACGAGGTCCATGGCGAGGAACCAGGTCGTGCCGCGCAGGATCTCGCCGAGGCGGACCTTCCCGGAGAGCGCGGAGTGCATGACGTAGAGGTTGAGCCCGACGGGCGGGGTCACCAGCCCGATCTCGAGCAGCTTGATCACGATGATGCCGAACCAGATCAGGTCGACGTTCGCGGCCTCGAGCACGGGCAGCAGCACCGGGAGCGTCAGCAGCATCAGGCCGATCGAGTCGATCACCATGCCGAGCACGATGAACAGCAAGGCGATCATGGCGATGACGACGAGCGGCTCCGTCGAGACCGAGAGCATGGCGTCGGCGAGCTGATCGGGGACGCCCGACAGCCCCATGAAGCGCGTGAACATGATCGCGCCGATCGACAGGAAGAAGATCGAGGCCGTGGCGACCACCGTCTGCCGCACCGCCGTCCCCAGCGCGGCCCGCGTCAGCTGCCCGCGCAGCGCCGCGATGGCGCAGGCGAGGAACGCGCCCACAGCGCCCGCCTCGGTCGGCGTGAAGAATCCCCCGAAGATGCCGCCGAGCACGCCCACGATGAGGAGCGGGAACGGCCAGACGGCGAGGACGAGCCGGCCGAGCTCCCCCGGGGCGACGCGGCCGGTGGCCCGGGCCGGTGCGAGGCTCGGGTCGACGATGGCGCGCACCGTGATCATCGCCATGTAGATCAGCGCCGAGAGGATCCCGGGCACGATGCCCGCGATGAAGAGCTGCCCGATCGACTGCTCCGTGAAGATCCCGTAGAGCACCATCAGGATCGAGGGCGGGATCAGGGAGCCGAGCGTTCCCGAGGCCGTGACGACCCCCGTCGCGAGCGAGGGGCGGTAGCCGGCGCGCAGCATCTCCGGCACGGCGATGCGGGACATCGCCGCCGTCGTCGCGATGCTCGAGCCCGAGGCGGCCGCGAAGAGGCCGCACGCGGCCACGCTCGCAGAGGCGAGCCCGCCGGGGACGCGGCGCAGCAGGAGGCGCATGAGGTCGAAGGCGCCGGCGGTGAGCCCGGTGTTGGCGGCGACGAAACCCATCAGGAGGAACATCGGGATCGCCGTGAGCGACCAGTCGCCGATGAAGGTGAAGGGCAGCGCGCTCACGATCCCGAGCGCCGCCACGTGGTTCGTCATGACCGTGATGCCCCCGATCGAGACCACGGCGAGGGCCGCGCCGATGGGGACGCGCAGGGCGAGCAGGGCGAAGAGCGCGGCGATGCCGATCCAGCCCACGGCGAGCGCGCTCATCACGCGACGTCCTTCGGCGTGTCCGCGTCGGCGATCGCCTCGCCCCGCGCGACGAGCACGATCCGCAGCAGCGCCGCGGCCGTGGCGAGGCCGAATCCGACGGGCAGCATCAGCCGTGCGGGCCAGACGACGACCTCGCGGGCGCCCATCACCACCTCGCCGACGCGCCAGGCGCGCACGGCGTCGAGGCCGGTCCGATAGGTCATGATCGCGAGGACGCCCGCGGTCACGAGGCAGGCGAATGCGAGCACGGCCCGGCGCGCCGGGGCGGGCAGGCGGCGGAAGAGCAGGTCGACGCTGATCTGCTCGTCCGTGCGCTCGACGAAGGCGAGCGGCAGCATCACGATCGCGACCATGTAGTAGTAGGACGAGATCTCGATCGTGCCCTGGATCGGCGCGCGGAAGAGGTTCTTCAGGACGACGTCGAGAGTGACGTGCAGCATCATCAGGACGAGCGCCGCGCCGCCGACGAAGGTCAGGGCGCGGAGCAGGCCGTCGAATGCGCGTCGCGTGAGGCTCGCCACTCCCGTTCTCCCTGGTTGCGTGCGATGGCCGGTCGGCGCTCGTCCGGCCGACGATCCCCGGGCTCGTCGCCGTGATCCCGGCTCGTGGTCGAGGATTTCCCCGTTCGGTTCGATGCACAAATATCCTTTGTTGATCGACTGATCACGATCGGCTATCAGCCTCCCCTCCCGGGCGAGGAGCGGTGGATGAGGGCGTCGCGGATCGGCATCAGGCATCTGAGGACCTGCGTCGCGGTCGCCGACGCGGGCAGCTTCCGGCGCGCGTCCGAGGTGCTCGCCGTCGTCCAGCCGGCGATTACCAAGACCGTGAAGGACACCGAGGAGGATCTCGGCTTTCCGATCTTCGAGCGCACCACCCGCTCCGTGGCCGTGACCGAGGCGGGCGCGGCCTTCCTGGCCGACGCACGCAATGCGGTCGCCCTGTTCGAGCGCACGGTCCGCGCGGCGCGTCGCGACGAGAACGGCCGGCGCGGGCACGTCATCGTCGGCTACTCGGCGCTGGCGACGTCGAGCGCGCTGACGCGCGCGCTCGAGCGTTTCCAGCGCGCCTGCCCGGACGTGCAGGTGGAGATGCACGTGCTCTCCACCGACACGATGACGCGCCGCCTCGCGGACGGGACCATCGACGTCGGCTTCCTGCTCGACCACGGCTCCGTGGCGCGGGGCGACCTGACGATCGAGCCGCTCTGGCGCGACCCGCTCGCTCTCGTGGCGCCCCGCGCGGCGGTGCCGGAGGCCGTGCGCGTGGGCGAGCTCGCGGACCAGCCATTCGTCCTGGGGCTGCGGGAGAACTGGCGGAGCTATCGGCTTCTCCTCGACGAGGCGCTCGCGCCCCACGGCCTGCAGCCGCGCGTCGTCGACGAGGTCTGGGACGTCCAGGTGATGTTCCAGCGCGTGGCCGACGGCAAGGGCGTGACGATCTATCCCGCCTCGATCGCGGAGAGCCTGCCGGCGCAGCTCGCGGCGATCCCCATCCGCGACCTCGAGGCCCGCGCGACCATCGGGATGGCTCATCACGAGGCGGCCGACACGGGCCTGCTGCGCCGGTTCCGCAGCTACTTCGCCGGGTCCGGCTGATCACCGGACGCGATCGATCGATCTCTTCTTTCGATTGGAAATCGGGCGCCGAATGGTCGGACAAGCCCGGCATGCGCTCGCCATCCGGCGGGCGGCCTTGCCGGGAAGCGCGCTCGTGACCGCCGACACCGATCCGTTTCTGCTCGAGGGGGAGGGGGCCGCGATCCTCCTGATCCACGGGTTCACGGGGACGCCGCAGGGCGTGCGGCCCGTCGGCGAGCGCCTGCACCGCCTCACCGGCGCGACCGTCCACGCGCCGCTCCTCGCAGGGCACGGCGGCGTGCCGGAGGACCTGCGCTCCTGCGGCTATCGGGACTGGGTCGCCTCGGCGGAACGCGCCCTCGAGGCGCTCGCCGCCGCCCACGGACCCGTGCTCGTCGTGGGCCTGTCGATGGGCGCGACGATCGCCCTCAACCTCGCCGCACGACGCGGCGAACGCATCCTCGGCGTCGCCGCGATCAACGCCTCGACGGGCATCTACCAGCCCGGCGTCGCGGCCCAGCTGCTCGACGCCGATCCGCGCGGCGACGTCCCCGGGATCGGCTCGGACATCAAGCGCGAGGGCGTGCGGGAGATCGCCTATGCGCGCATCCCGGTCCCCGCCCTGCAGAACCGGTACGTCCTCGCCTGCGCGACCGGGCACATGCTCCCGCTCGTCACGCGCCCGGTGCTCGTCCTCCAGTCGCGCGAGGACCACGTGGTCGCGCCGGAGAACGCCCTGCGGATCGTCGGCAGCGTGGCGGCGGCGCGCGTGCGGCTCGTCTGGCTGGAGAACTCCTACCACGTGGCCACGCTCGACCACGACCGCGATCTCGTCGCCGACGAGATCGCCGCGTTCCGGGCGGAGTGCCTGCGAAATCCCGGCGCCGCGCCGAAGTAAGCGCTTGCAGCGGCTCTCGACCTGGTCGATGCTGGCGGTCGACGCCCCCCCGGCGGGGCCGCAGCGACGAGCCTCGATGAGCCGACCGCCCTTCTCAGGAAGCTTCACCCAGCAGGAGCCGATCCCCGACGAGGCGATCGAGGCCGCGCTCACCGTGCTGCGGAGCGGGCGGCTGCATCGCTACAACACCGTCCCCGGCGACGAAGGGCAGGCCGCCGCCCTCGAGCGGGACTACGCCGCCTGGCAGGAGGCGCGCTTCTGCCTCGCGCTCGCCTCCGGCGGCCAGGCGATGCAGATCGCGCTGCGCGCGGCCGGGGTGAGCCCCGGCGACCGCGTCCTCAGCAACGCCTTCACGCTCGCCCCGGTCCCCGGCGCGATCGCGGCCCTGGGGGCCGAGCCGGTGCTCGTCGAGATCACCGAGGACCTCGTGCTCGACCTCGACGATCTCGCGCAGAAGGCGCATGCGAGCGGCGCGGGATGGCTGCTGCTCTCCCACATGCGCGGTCACCTCTGCGACATGGACCGCCTCGTCGGGCTGGCCGAGGCGCTCGGCGTGCGGATCATCGAGGATTGCGCCCACACGATGGGCGCGCGCTGGAACGGCCGCAGATCCGGGAATTTCGGCCTCGCGGGGTGCTTCTCGACGCAGACCTACAAGCACCTCAACGCGGGCGAGGGCGGCCTGCTCACGAGCGACGACGCCGCCTTCATGGCGCGGGCGACCGTGCTCTCGGGCAGCTACATGCTCTACGATCGCCACGGCGCGGGACCCGCGCCGGACACCTACGCCGACATCCGCCTCGACACGCCGAACCTGTCGGCGCGCATGGACAACCTGCGCGCGGCGATCCTGCGCCCGCAGCTCGCCCGGATCGACGACGCGATCGCGCGCTGGAACGCGCGCCACGATCGGGTCGCGGGGCACCTTTCCGCCTGCGCGCGCATCCGCCTGCCGGCCCGGCCGCCGCAGGAGGCCTATGTCGGGTCCTCGATCCAGTTCCTGGTGCCCGGGATCGCCGCGGAGGCGGCGCGCGGCTTCCTCGCGCAGTGCGCCGCGCGCGGCGTCGAGCTCAAGTGGTTCGGCGCGCCGGAGCCGGTCGGCTTCACCTCGGCCCATGCCAGCTGGCGCTACGTGCCGGCGCAGGCGCTGCCGCGGACGGACCGCATCCTGTCGGGCCTGTTCGACATGCGGCTGCCGCTGACCTTTACGCTCGAGGATTGCGACCTGATCGCGCGCCACATCCTCGACGCCGCCGCGGCCCTCCCGGCCTAGGATGCGCCGGGCTTGCGCCAGCTGCTGCGGCGCACGACGAGGCGCGTCCCGAGCCGGATCGACGAGACGGGGCGATCCTCCTTGATCGCCGCGATGAGCTCGGCGGCGGCCCGCCGGCCCATCTCCTCCGCCGGGATGCGCACGGTCGTCAGGGGCGGGTCCATTTCGGCCGAGATCGGGAGATCGTCGACGCCGGTGATCGCCACGTCGTCGGGCACCCCCAGGCCCGCGGCCCGCGCGGCGGCCAGCGCGCCGAGCGCGATGACGTCGTTGCCGCACACGACCGCGTCGGGCCCGACCTCGAGGAGGGCCCGCGCGGCTTCCTTGGCCCGCCGGATCGAGTAGAGCGTCTCGGCGACCGCGACCGGCGCGAGCCCGTGGTCGGCGAGACGCGCCACGGTGCCGTCGAGCCGCGCGCGGGCGCGGTCGTTGCCCGCGAGCACGCCCGCGAGGATCGCGACGCGGCGCCGCCCGCTGGCGACGAGGTGATCGACCAGGGGCGCCATCGCCGCCGCGTTGTCGAAGCCGATATTGGCGAGCGGCGCCGCCTCGTCGTAGGCCCAGGCGCAGGCGCAGCGCAGGCCCGACGACACGAGCATCTCGAGGCCCTCCGCACCGCGATCGTTGCCCACGAGCAGGAGCCCGTCGACGCCGCGCTCGACCATCTGCCGGATCAGGAAGCCCTCCTGCACGGGGTCGTAGTTCGAGACGGCGATGAACAGCGCGTGCCCGCGGCGGCGCGCCTCGTCCTCGAAGGCGTTCACGCCGGCGGCGAAGATGGCGTTGGTGAGCGTCGGGATCACGGCGCCGAGCGTGCGCGAGCGGCGCGTGGCCAGCGAGCGCGCCGCCTCGTGCGGCATGTAGGCGAGCTCGCGGATCGCCGCCTCGACCTTCTCCCGCGAGGCCCGGCTGACGAGGGGCGATCCGTTCAGCACGCGGCTGACGGTGGCCGTGGAGACGCCGGCGCGGCGCGCCACGTCGATCTGCGTCGCTCCGCCGAGCCGCGGAGGCTCCGAGGAATCTGGCTTGATCTCGGTCATTGTATGCGTATACACTCGAATGAAAGCGCAGACAAAGGCGCGGAGCGAAGCATCGGACCACGGGAGCGGACGATGATGCCGACCGTCGCGGGGGCTGTCCCCGCGAAGCGAAACGCGTGGAGGCCGAGGGTCCGGCGCTCCGTCGTGACGGGCGTCGCGACGATCGTCGCCCTGCTCGTGGCCTGGTGGCTCTCGACGAGCGTGCTCGGCCTCGTCGGCCCGGCGCGCTTCCCGTCTCCCGAGGCCTTCGTCGCCGCGCTCCAGCGCATCTGGACGCAAGGGTATGCCGGCGGCACGCTGATCGAGCACGTCGTGCAGAGCGTGCGCCTCGTCTTCGTCGGCTTCCTCACCGCGGTCGCGGTGGGCGTGCCGCTCGGGTTCCTGATGGGGTACGACCGGCGCATCGAGGCGTTCGTCAACCCTGTCTTCCTCGTCCTGCGGCCGATCCCGCCGCTGGCCTGGATCCCGCTCGCCATCGTCTGGTTCAGCCTCGGCGACGCCTCGAAGGTGTTCGTCATCTTCGTATCCGCCTTCGTGCCGTCCGTCATCAACACCTATACCGGTGTGCGCAACGTCCGTAAGCATCTGATCGAGGCGGCCCTCGTCCACGGGGCGAGCCGCGGGCGGGTGATCCGCGAGGTCTACCTGCCCGACGCCTCGCCGATGATCTTCACGGGCCTGCGCCTCTCGCTGCAGGCGAGCTGGACGACGCTCGTCGCCGCCGAGCTCGTCGGCGCCTTCCTCGGGCTCGGGCGCGCGCTGCAGACGGCCTATCGCGACGTGAACACGCCGATGATCCTCGTCGCCATGGTGGCGATCGCGATCTCGGGCGCCCTCACCACGATCCTCCTCGCCCGGCTCGAGAAGCGGGTGATCCGATGGAGGGCGGAGGCATGACGCGCGCCGTCCCGCTGTGGCTCTACTCGCTGTCGAGCCTCGTGCTGTTCTTCGGCGTCTGGCAGGGCGTGACCGTGCTCGGCCTCGTCTCGCCCTTCGTGCTGCCCTCGCCGGTGACCGTGGCGGAGCGGGCGATCGCGATGATGCAGCGTCCCTTCGCCGGCGCGCTGCTGTGGGAGCACGCCTTCTCCTCGTTCCTGCGCTTCCTCGGCGGCTTCGGGCTCGCCGCCGCCATCGGCGTCCCGCTCGGCCTGATGATGGGCCGCTTCCGGCTCCTCGACGAGATGGTGACGCCGGTCTTCGAGGCCTACCGCTACGTCGCGCCGCTCGCCTGGGTGCCCTTCGCCGCGCTGTGGTTCGGGACCGGGGTCGGCGGCGCCATCATGGTGATCTTCACCGGCGCCTTCGCGCCCTGCCTCATCAACGCCTATCGGGGTGCGCGTCTCGTCGACAAGCACCTGATCGAAGCCGCGCAGACCCACGGCGCCTCCGAGTTCCGGATCGCGACCGAGGTGCTGCTGCCGGGCGCGCTGCCCTCCATCGTCGCGGGCCTGCGCGTCTCGGCGGGGCTCGGCTGGCAATCGCTGATCGGCGCCGAGCTGATCGTGGTGAGCTCGGGCATCGGCTACGTGATGATCCAGGGCCAGTCGAACCTCAGCCCCCAGACCGTGATCACGGCGATGCTCGTCATCGGCCTCATCGGCCTCCTGATCGACGTCGGGCTGCGCGGGGTCGAGACGGCCGTGCGCCGGAAGTGGGAAGGACAATGAGCGAGATCGTCATCGACAAGGTGTCCAAGATCTTCGGCGACGGCGGCGCCAAGCCGTTCGTCGCCATCGACGGCGTCGATCTGCGCGTCGAGGACCGGGAGTTCATCTCCGTCGTCGGCCCCTCCGGCTGCGGCAAGACGACGTTGATGCGCATGGTGGCGGGCCTAGAAACCGTCAGCCGGGGCGAGATCCGCGTCGCGGGCAAGCCGGTGACCGGCCCGGGGCCGGACCGCGCGGTCGTGTTCCAGCAGTTCGCGCTGTTCCCGTGGAAGACCGTGCGCGAGAACATCGTCTTCGGCATGCGCTCGCGCGGCGCCTCGCGGGAGGAGCGGGACGAGGCGGTCACGTACTACCTGCGCCTGATGAAGATGGAGGGGACGGCGGACAAGTATCCCCATCAGCTCTCGGGCGGCATGCAGCAGCGCGTCGCCATCGCCCGCAGCTACGCCACCGATCCCGGCGTGCTCCTGATGGACGAGCCCTTCGGCGCGCTCGACGCCCAGACGCGCACCATCATGCAGGAGGAGCTGGTGCGCGTGTCCAAGGGCAATCCGCGCACCGTCATGTTCATCACCCACTCGGTCGAGGAGGCGGTCTACCTCGCCGACCGCGTGGTGGTGATGGGCCGCAATCCCGGCCACATCCGCGAGGTGATCGACGTCGCCTCCACGCGCCAGGCCGAGAGGTGGTCCGAAGAGCCCATCGACGACGTGATGGAGAAGCCGAGCTTCACGCATCTGCGTGGCCAGGTCTGGCGTCTCCTGCGCGAGCAGATGGGTGCCGACGTCTGACGAACCAGAAGAGGGGAAACGTTCGATGACCTTCAAGCGAAGCCATGCGCTGCTCGTCGCAGCCGCGCTCACGCTGCCCGGCGTCGCCGCCGCGCAGGACGGCACGACCGAGATCAAGGTGTCCTACCAGCCGGCTCTGTACTGGGCGCTGCCCTACTACATCGCCGACCAGATGGGCTGGTGGGAAGACGTGGGGCTCGCGCCCTCCTACTCGACCTTCCCCTCCGGCGCGCCGCAGGTGGCGGCGGCCGCGGCCGGCGACTGGGATCTCGGCGGCACCGGCTCGGCGCCCGCCGTGCTCGGCGCCGCGCGCTTCGACATCATCACGATCGGCATCACCAACAACGAGAGCGCCACCAACGCGATGATGGTGCGCGGCGACGAGGCGGAGGCGATCCGCGCCGATCCCGCCGGCCAGCTGCGCGGCCAGCGCCTCCTCGTCACCACCAACTCGACCGGCGAATACGCGTCCGCCGCCTGCATCGAGAGCTTCGGGCTGAACTATCCCGAGGACGTCGAGGTGGTGAACCTGAACCAGGGTGAGATCATCAGCGCCTTCGCGAGCGGCACCGGCAAGATGGCGGGCCTCTGGGCGCCCAACATCTACACCCTGCAGGACCGTGCCGGCGCCGAGCTGCTCTGCTCGGGCCAGGACGCGGGCGCCATCGTCCCCGGCGCCCTGATCGCGCGGCGCGACTACGCCGAGGCGAACCCGGAGCTCGTCGCGCGCTACCTCGCGGTCTTCCTGCGGGGCGTCGAGTACATCCGCGACAACAACGACGAGGCGGTGGCGATGATGGCCGACTTCTACGCGCTCACCGGCGTCGAGCTCCCCGAGGAGTTCCTGCGCCAGGAGATCGCGCTCAGGCCGATGTTCACCCTCGACGAGCAGCTCGAGATCATGGAGGGCGACGCCTCGACGGCGGTCGAGTGGTTCAACGGGCTCGGCGGCTACATGACCTCGACGGGCACGCTGGAGAGCGAGCTCGACGCCGCGACCTTCGTCGATCCCACCTACATGCGGCTCGTCGCCGACACGCCCGAGCTCGCGGCCTTCGCCCGGGGCGAGTGACGTTTCGAACCGACTGGAGACGAGAATGGAATACCTGAAGACGGCGCGGAAGACGGCAGCGACGGACGAGCGGAACGTCCGCGACACGGTGCAATCCATCCTCGACGACATCGAGGCGGGCGGCGACGACGTCGCCCGCCGCTACGCCCGCGAGCTCGACGGCTACGACGGCGAGATCGTGGTGAGCGACGAGGTGCGCGCCGCGGCCGCGGGCCAGGTCGCCCAGAAGCTCAAGGACGACATCCGCTTCGCGCGCGACAACGTCCGGCGCTTCGCCGAGCGCCAGCGCGCGAGCCTGCAGGACGTCGAGTACGAGGTCGTGCCCGGCCTCGTCGCCGGCCAGCGCCAGATCCCGGTCTCGGCGGTGGGCTGCTACGCGCCCGGCGGGCGCTACGCCCACGTGGCCAGCGCCATCATGACGGTGACGACCGCGAAGGTCGCCGGCGTCGGCCACATTGCCGCCTGCTCGCCGCCCAAGCCGGGCGTCGGCATGAACCCCGCCGTGCTCTATGCGCTCGACGTCTGCGGGGCGGACCGGATCCTCAACCTCGGCGGCGTCCAGGGCATCGCCGCCATGGCCTTCGGCCTGTTCGGCACCCCGCCGGCGCGCGTGCTCGCCGGGCCGGGCAACCAGTTCGTGGCCGAGGCCAAGCGCATCCTGTTCGGCCGGGTGGGCATCGACATGTTCGCCGGTCCCACCGAGAGCATGGTCATCGCCGACGCCACCGCCGACCCGATGATCGTCGCCTGGGACCTCGTCGGCCAGGCCGAGCACGGCTACAACTCCCCCGTCTGGCTGATCGCGACCGATCGCGCCCTGGCGGAGGAGGTCGCACGCCTCGTGCCGCGCTGCATCGCCGAGCTGCCCGAGCTCAACCGCGAGAACGCGACCCGCGCCTGGGACGAGTACGGCGAGATCATCCTCGCCGAGAGCCGCGAGGAGGCCGTGCGCATCAGCGACGGCTACGCCTCCGAGCATCTCCAGGTGCAGGCCCAGGATCTCGACTGGTGGCTCGCCAACCTGACGAACTACGGCTCGCTGTTCCTGGGCGAGGAGACCACCGTCGCCTACGGCGACAAGTGCTCCGGGCCCAACCACGTCCTGCCGACGAAGGGCGCGGCCCACTACACGGGCGGGCTCTCGGTGGGCAAGTTCATCAAGACCGTGACGTGGCAGCGCGCGACCCGCGAGGCGAACCGCGCCATCGGCCAGGCCTGTGCGCGCATCAGCCGGCTGGAAGGCATGGAGGGCCACGCCCGCACCGCGGACGTGCGCCTCGCCAAGTACTTCCCCGGCGAGAATTTCGACCTGAGCGCCGCGTCATGAGCCTGTTCGACCTGGCCGGGCGCGTCGCGGTCGTCACCGGCGCCTCGGCGGGGATCGGCGCGCATCTCGCGCGCACGCTCGCCGCGCACGGCGCGCGGGTCGTCGCGGTCGCCCGCCGCGCCGAGGCGCTCGACGGGCTGGGCGCGGGCATCGCCGCCTGCCCGGCGGATCTCGCGGCGATCGAGGACTGGGACGGCTTCGCCCGCGCGCTCGCCGCGCCCTTCGGCGCGCCGCAGATCGTGCTGCACGCCGCGGGCGTGAACCTGCGCGAGCCGTGGGACGCGATCTCGGGCGCGAGCTGGGACGCGACGCTGGACCTGAACCTGAAGGTCCCCTTCTTCCTGTCCCGCGCGCTGGTGCCGGGCATGGGGAACTGGGGACGCATCGTCACCTTCGCCTCGCTCCAATCCTCGCGGGCCTTCCCCAACTCGATCCCCTACGGCGCCTCGAAGGGCGGCGTCGCGCAGCTCACGCGGGCGATGGCGCAGGCGTGGTCGCCCGGGGGGATCACGGCCAACGCCATCGCGCCGGGCTTCTTCCCCACGGAGCTGACCGGGCCCGTCTTCGCCGATCCCGAGCGGGCGGCCGGCAACGCCGCACAGACCTGCATCGGCCGAAACGGCGTCCTCGCCGATCTCGACGGCCCGGCGCTCTTCCTCTGCTCGCCGGCATCCGCCTACGTGACCGGCCAGGTGCTCCATGTCGACGGGGGGTTCACCGCGAAATGAAGGCGCTCGTCCAGACCGCTCCCCACCGGCTCGAGATCCGGGACGCGCCGGCGCCCGAGACCGACGTCGTGCGCGTCGCCTTCTGCGGCGTCTGCGGCTCGGACATGCACGCCTATGGCGGGCACGACCCGCGCCGGCCGACCCCGATCGTGCTCGGCCACGAGATCGCCGGCCACGACGCCGACGGGCGCGCGGTGACGGTCAACCCGCTCGCCACCTGCGGCGTGTGCACGTACTGCACGTCGGGCCGGGACAATCTCTGCCCGGATCGCAGGATCCTCTCGATGCCCCCGCGGCCCGGCGGCTTTGCCGAGGCCGTGTCGGCGCCCGCCCGCGCCTGCGTCGCGATCCCCGAGGGCGTGCCGCTCGCGGCGGCGGCCCTCGCCGAGCCGCTCGCCTGCGGCTGGCACGCGGTGCGGCTGGCGCGCCGGATCGCGCCGCTCGGGCGCGCGCTCGTCCTCGGCGGCGGCGCAATCGGGCTCGGCGCGGCGCTCGCGTTGCGCGCGCAGGGCGCGGATGCGGTGACCATCGTCGAGCCCAACGGCGCCCGCGCCGAGCGCCTGCGCGGCCTCGACGGCGTGACGGTCTCCGACACGCCGACGCCGGCCGAGACCGTCGTCGACGCGGTCGGCATCGACGCGACCCGCGCGGCCGCCTTCGCCGCCGTGCGCCCGGGCGGCGTCATCGCCCATATCGGGCTCGGCGGAGGCAGCGGCGGCTTCGACCCGCGCTACGCCACGCTGCAGGAAGTGACCTTCTTCGGCGCCTACACCTACACGGCCGAGGATTTCCGCGAAACGGCGGCGGCGATCTTCGACGGCCGGCTCCCGGTGATCCGCCATCTCGACGCGCTCGTCGAGATCCGCTCGCTGGAGGAGGGGCCGGACGTGTTCGCGGCGCTCGCCGCGGGACGCATCGCGGCGCCGAAGGTGCTCCTCGTTCCCTGATCGGGGCCGATCGGCGCGGGAGCGAACGGTCTTCCGCGCACGCACGCCGCGCGGCATCGAGATCACACCTTTATCCCACATCGGCTTCGGCGATCCGCGACGACGGTTCGGGAGCGCGCGCGCCGCGAAGGCCGGGCTCGTGCGCGTACTCCTGCGCGTCCTCGTGCGGCACGGGGCGGCGCGCCCGAGGCCGCGACGGTCCCCGTCGATCGCGCCGAGCCCCCGCCGGCCTCTTGCTTGACAATTATCAAGTATGACACCGGCATGGCTTCCGGCCGAGCCGGGCGCCCGGCGAGGCTACGCAAGCCATGAAGCAGGCTTTTTCGGGGTTGCGGCTAAGGGGCGTCCCTTAGGTGCGAACGCGATCCGGCGACCGACGCCGATCTTGCTTGATGTAAGTCAAGTCGCGTGACGCGCTCCGCATGACATCGTCCGTGCACGATCTCGAAGAGGACATCCGTCCTGCACGGAGCCGCCGCCCATGCACCTGATGCTCGCCTACGACCATTCGCGCAACGCGCGCATCGCTCTCGAGGCGGTGAAGTCGATGTTCGCCTCCGCCAAGCCCGAGATCACCCTGATCTCCGTCATCGAGGACGTCGGCTCCGCGACGAGCGTGACGGACGACATGTTCGACGAGCAGTACCGGGAGCAGCGCGCCGGCGTCGAGGCCGCCGCGGCGGAGCTCACCGCGGCGGGGATGAAGACCCGGGTCCTGATCGCGGAAGGCGACGCGCGCAAGATGATCCTGCGCGCCACGCAGGAGCGCGAGCCCGACCTCCTCGTGATGGCGCGCCACAGCCACAAGCCGGACCGGGGTTTCTTCGCCTCCAAGCTCGACGCCTTCGTCGAGGAGTTCGATCACATGACCTTCGGGTCGGTGAGCGCCTTCCTGGCGCGGCGCGTCCAGTGCCCGCTGCTGATCATCCCCGCTCCCTGACGACCCGCAGCGCACCCGCATGCGCGCGCCGCCTTCTTCCAGAGGCCACGTCCCATGAAAGTCTCCGACGTCTTCCGGTTCAAGAGCCGGGACATCCGGGCGCTCCACCTCACCTGGATCGCCTTCTTCATCTCCTTCTACGTCTGGTTCAACATGGCGCCGCTGGCTTCCAGCATGCTGCGCTCGGTGAACTGGCTGACGGCCGAGGACCTCAAGCTCTTCGCCATCGCCAACGTGGCGCTGACGATCCCGGCCCGCATCGTCGTCGGCATGGCGCTCGATCGCTTCGGGCCGCGGCGGGTGTTCTCGATCCTGATGGTCGCCATGGCGCTGCCCGCGTTCGTCTTCGCCTTCGGCGAGACGCGCGAGCAGCTCTTCGTGTCCCGCCTGGTGCTGTCGTCGATCGGCGCGAGCTTCGTCGTGGGCATCCACATGGTCGCCCTCTGGTTCAAGCCGCGCGACATCGGCTTCGCCGAGGGGCTCTATGCCGGCTGGGGCAACTTCGGCTCCGCCGCCGCGGCGATGACCCTGCCGACGATCGCGCTGACGCTGTTCGGTGGCGACGAGGGCTGGCGCTGGGCGATCGCGCTCTCCGGCGTCGTGATGGCGGCCTACGGCGTGTTCTACTGGTTCGCGCTGACCGACGGCCCGCACCCGGACAGCCACCGCAAGCCGCGCAAGGCGGCGGCGCTCGAGGTCAGCAGCTGGGGCGACCTCGTCCTCCTCGTGCTCTTCACGGTGCCGATGGTCGGCATCCTGGCGATCCTCGTCTGGCGCACGGAGAAGCTCGGCTATCTCGACGCCACGGCGGCAGGCATCGTCTACGCCGCGATCGTCGCGGTGATCGTCTACCAGATCGTGCAGGTCCTGCGCGTCAACGTGCCGATCCTGAAGCGGGGCGTGCCCGCCGACGACCGCTACCCGTTCAGGTCGGTGGCGGCGCTCAACACCACCTACTTCGCCAATTTCGGCGCCGAGCTCGCGGTCGTGTCGATGCTGCCGCTCTTCTTCGAGGAGACCTGGGGCCTCAACGCCGCCGTCGCCGGCATCATCGCCTCCTCCTTCGCCTTCGTGAACCTGTTCGCCCGGCCGATGGGCGGGCTCGTCTCCGACCGCTTCGGGAACCGCAAGTTCGTGATGCTGTCCTACATGCTCGGCATCGCCGTCGGCTTCGGCCTGATGGGGCTGATGAACTCGAGCTGGCCGCTCGTCGTCGCCATCGCCATCACGATCTTCTGCTCCTTCTTCGTGCAGGGCGCGGAGGGCGCGACCTTCGGCATCATCCCCTCGATCAAGCGCCGCGTCACCGGCCAGATCTCGGGCATGGCGGGCGCCTACGGCAATGTCGGCGCGGTGTTCTACCTCTTCGTCTTCACCCTCGTCACGCCGAGCCAGTTCTTCCTCATCATTGCCGCCGGCGCCCTGGTCTCCTGGGTGGTCTGCCTGATGTGGCTGAAGGAGCCGGAGGGCGGCTTCGGCGACGAGTACGTCATCTCCTCCGTCGACGAGGCGATCGCGCTGGAGGCGCGCCGCCGCAAGGAGGCGGAGGCCGAACTCGCCCTCGTCTTCGCCGGCTCCGAGAAGGTCGACCTGGTCGACAAGGGCGAAGGCCTCACCGTCACCGCCCGCTTCGGCAGCCTCGACGAGCTGCGCGCGGCGCTCGCGCGGCTCTCCGAACGCGGACCCGCCACCACCGCCCCCGCCGAATGAACCCGTCCGGGCCGGAGCGCCTGCGCGCCGGCCCGGTGACCGCACTGCCTCTCATGGAAGGACCGGACCGATGTCCGTCGCAGCCACACCAGTGAAGCCCCCGAACGAGCAATCGGGCCCCGAGCCGCGCGGAACCTGGCTTTCGCACTGGGATCCGGAGAACGAGGCCCTCTGGGCCGCCGGCGGCTCGCGCCTCGCGTGGCGCACGCTCACCATCACCACCGCGAACCTGCTGCTGGCCTTCATCATCTGGTTCCTGGTCTCCGCGCTCGTCGTGCGCCTGCCGGCGCTGGGCTTCCAGCTGACGACGGGCCAGCTGTTCTGGCTCGCGGCCATGCCCGGCCTCGCCGGCGGCACGCTGCGCCTCGTGCACATGTTCCTCGTGCCGATCTACGGCACCCGCTCCGTGGTGGGCTGGTCGACGCTGTCGCTGCTGCTGCCGGCCCTGGGCTGGTTCTTCGCGGTGCAGAACCCGCAGACGCCCTTCGTCGTGCTGATGGGCCTCGCCTTCATGGCCGGGCTCGGCGGCGGGAACTTCTCGTCCTTCATGCCCTCGACCTCGCTGTTCTTCCCCAAGCGCCTGCAGGGGACCGCGCTCGCGGTCCAGGCCGGCATCGGGAATTTCGGCGTCTCGGTCGTGCAGTTCGTCACGCCCTGGATCATCACGGTGTCGCTGCTCGGCGGCGCGACCTTCCTCGGCGAGGCGCAGGTGATGACGAAGAACGGCGTCGAGACGCCGGTCTTCATGCAGAACGCCACCGCCGTGTTCATCCCGTTCATCGTGATCTTCGGCCTCTCGGCGTTCGCCTTCCTGAAGAGCGTCCCGGTCAAGGCCAATTTCGGCGAGCAGATGGACATCTTCCGCTCGCGGCACACGTGGTCGATGACGAGCCTCTACATGATGACCTTCGGTGCCTTCGCCGGGCTGGCGGGCACCTTCCCGCTGCTCATCGCCAAGTGCTACGGCGGCCTCGAGAACGCGCCCGACCCGCTCGCCTTCGCCTTCCTCGGCCCGCTCGTCGGCTCGCTCCTGCGCGTCGTCGGCGGCCCGATCTCCGACCGGTTCGGTGGGGCGCGGGTGACGCAGGTGGCGGGGCTCGGCATGGTCGCCTGCGCGGCGACGGTCCCGATGTTCACCACCCCGGACTCGGTGGCGGAGTTCCCCTTCTTCGTGATGGCGATGCTCGGCCTGTTCGCCTTCTCCGGCGTCGGCAACGCCTCGACCTTCAAGCAGATGCCGATGATCTTCCCGCCGCGCCAGGCGGGCGGCGTGATCGGCTTCACCGCGGCCATCGCGGCCTACGGCCCCTTCGTCTTCGGCATGATGTTCGCGGGCGCCTTCGCCGCCTACGGCAACCCGAACGTCGTCTTCTACGGGCTCGCCGTGTTCTTCGCCTTCAACGTCGCCCTGAACTGGTGGATGTACGCCCGCCGGAACGCGGCGACCTGCTGCTGACGCGCCGCCGGAGGGGGCGCTCCCCCCTCCGGCCGGGCCCGCGCGCCCGCGTATCCGCGACCCATTCGAGACGAGACTCCCGCGCCCGTCGCGCGCCGTCCGAGCCTCGCCAGAGACATCTAGAGGATCACCCCATGAGCCACTTCCTCGACCGGCTGACCTTCTTCACCCGCAAGGACGAAGCCTTCTCGGGCGGCCACGGCATCACCACCCGCGAGGATCGCGGCTGGGAGGACGGCTACCGCAAGCGCTGGCAGCACGACAAGGTGGTGCGCTCCACCCACGGGGTGAACTGCACGGGCTCCTGCTCGTGGAAGGTCTACGTCAAGGGCGGGATCGTCACCTGGGAGACGCAGCAGACGGACTACCCGCGCACGCGGCCGGACCTGCCCAACCACGAGCCGCGCGGCTGCGCCCGCGGCGCCTCCTATTCCTGGTACCTCTACTCGGCCAACCGGGTGAAGCACCCGCTGGTGCGCGGCCGGCTCCTGCGCCTGTGGCGCGAGGCGCGGGCGGTGCGCACGCCGGTGGCGGCCTGGGCCTCGATCCAGCAGGACCCGGCGAAGCGCCGCGCCTATACCGCGATCCGCGGCCACGGCGGCTTCGTCCGCTCGACCTGGGACGAGGTCAACGAGATGATCGCGGCGGCGAACGCCTACACGGTCAAGACCTACGGCCCGGACCGCGTCTTCGGCTTCTCGCCGATCCCGGCCATGTCGATGGTGAGCTACGCCGCCGGCGCGCGCTACCTGTCCCTGATGGGCGGCGTCTGCATGTCGTTCTACGACTGGTACTGCGACCTGCCGCCCTCCTCGCCGCAGACCTGGGGCGAGCAGACCGACGTGCCCGAGAGCGCCGACTGGTACAATTCCGGCTTCCTGATCCTGTGGGGCTCGAACGTGCCCCAGACCCGCACCCCGGACGCGCACTTCTACACCGAGGTGCGCTATCGCGGCGCGAAGTCCGTGGTGATCTGCCCGGACTACTCGGAAGCCTCCAAGTTCGCCGACATGTGGGTGTCGGTGAAGCAGGGCACCGACGCGGCGCTCGGCATGGCCATGGGCCACGTCATCCTCAAGGAATTCCACGTCGACCGGCAGGTGCCGTACTTCGTCGACTACGCCAAGCGCTACACCGACATGCCGATGCTGGTGCGGCTCGTGCGTCAGGAGGACGGCAAGCTCGTGCCCGAGCGCTTCCTGCGCGCCTCCGACCTCGACGGCGGCATGGGCGAGACCAACAATCCCGAGTGGAAGACGCTCGCGCTCGACGAGACCACCGGCGAGCTCGTCGTGCCCAACGGCTCGGTGGGCTTCCGCTGGGGCGAGAAGGGCAAGTGGAACCTCGAGGCCAAGCGCGCCGACGGCGCGCCGGTCGACCTGCGGCTCTCCCTCGCCGGCGGAGAGAAGGACGTTTCGGACGGCTTCGAGGACGTCGCCTTCCCGTATTTCGGCAACATCGCGCACGAGCACTTCGTGAGCGACGCGCACGCGAGCGTGCTCGAGCGCCGCGTTCCCGTGAAGCGGATCGCGACGGCCGAGGGCGAGACGCTCGTCGCCACCGTCTACGACCTGTTCCTGGCCAATTACGGCGTCGACCGCGGCTTCGGCGGCGGCAACGTCGCCGAGAGCTTCGACGACGACGCACCCTATTCGCCGGCCTGGGCCGAGGCGATCACCGGCGTGAAGCGCGACCAGATCGTCACGGTGGCGCGCGAGTTCGCGAGAAACGCCGAGAAGACCGATGGGCGCTCGATGATCATCATCGGCGCGGCGATGAACCATTGGTACCACATGGACATGAACTACCGGTCCGCCATCAACATGCTGGTGATGTGCGGCTGCGTGGGGCAGTCCGGGGGCGGCTGGTCGCACTACGTGGGCCAGGAGAAGCTCAGGCCGCAGAGCGGCTGGGCGCCGCTCGCCTTCGGCCTCGACTGGGGCCGCCCGCCCCGGCAGCAGAACTCGACCTCCTGCTTCTACGCGCACACCGACCAGTGGCGCTACGAGCAGCTCGACGTCTCCGAGATCCTCTCGCCGACGGCGCCCGCCGGGCCGTGGGACGGGGCGATCATCGACTACAACATCCGCGCCGAGCGCATGGGCTGGCTGCCCTCCGCGCCGCAGCTCGAGGAGAACCCGCTCGGCATCGCCGCCAAGGCGACGGCCGCGGGCCTCTCGCCCAAGGACTACGTGGCGCAGAGCCTGAAGTCCGGCGCGCTGAAGATGTCCTGCGAGGACCCGGACAACCCGAAGAACTGGCCGCGCAACCTCTTCGTCTGGCGCTCGAACCTGCTCGGCTCGTCGGGCAAGGGGCACGAGTATTTCCTCAAGCACCTGCTCGGCACCAAGCACGGGCTGCTGGGCAAGGATCTCGGCGAGGAGGGCAAGCGCAAGTCCAAGGAAGTCGTCTGGCGCGACGAGGCGCCGGAAGGCAAGCTCGACCTGCTCGTCACCCTCGACTTCCGCATGTCGACCACCTGCGTCTACTCGGACATCGTGCTCCCGACCGCCTCCTGGTACGAGAAGGACGACCTCAACACGTCGGACATGCACCCCTTCATCCACCCGCTCACCGCGGCGGTGGACCCGGTCTGGGAGAGCCGGACCGACTGGAACATCTACAAGGGCTTGGCCGCGGCGTTCTCCGAGGTCGCGCCCGAGGTGCTCGGCGTCGAGACCGACGTCGTGCTCACGCCGATCCTGCACGACACGCCCGGCGAGATCGCCCAGCCCTTCGACGTCGCCGACTGGAAGACCGGCGCCATCGAGCCCGTTCCCGGCAAGACCATGCCGCAGGTCACGGTGGTCGAGCGCGACTACCCGAACCTGTACAAGCGCTTCACCGCGCTCGGCCCGCTGATGACCAAGGTCGGCAACGGCGGCAAGGGCATGGCCTGGAACACCGAGCACGAGGTGGAGCTGCTGCGTGAGCTCAACGGCGTCGTCACCGAGGAGGGGCCGACCAAGGGGCTCGCCAGGATCGAGACCGCCATCGACGCCTGCGAGGTGCTCCTCATGCTGGCGCCGGAGACCAACGGCGAGGTCGCGGTCAAGGCCTGGGAATCGCTCGAGACCTTCACCGGCCGCGAGCACGCCCACCTGGCGCTGCCCAAGGAGGACGAGAAGATCCGCTTCCGCGACGTGGTCGCCCAGCCGCGCAAGATCATCTCCTCGCCGATCTGGTCGGGGCTCGAATCCGAGAAGGTCTGCTACAACGCCTGCTACACGAACGTCCACGAGCTGATCCCGTGGCGGACGCTGACGGGCCGCCAGCAGCTCTACCAGGATCACCTGTGGATGCGCGCCTTCGGCGAGGGTTTCTGCGTCTACCGGCCGCCGATCGACATGAAGACCGTGCACCCGGTGAAGGGCCGCGGGGCGGACGGCGCGCCGGAGATCGTGCTCAACTTCATCACGCCGCACCAGAAGTGGGGCATCCACTCGACCTATTCCGACAACCTGATGATGCTCACGCTCAACAGGGGCGGGCCGGTCGTGTGGATCTCGGAGAACGACGCGAAGAAGGCGGGCCTCGTCGATAACGACTGGATCGAGGTCTACAACACCAACGGCGCGATCTCGGCCCGCGCGGTGGTCTCCCAGCGCGTCAAGGACGGCATGTGCATGATGTACCATGCCCAGGAGAAGATCGTGAACACGCCCGGGTCGACCCTCACCGGCCAGCGCGGCGGCATCCACAACTCGGTCACGCGCGCGGTGCTGAAGCCGACGCACATGATCGGCGGCTACGCCCAGCTCTCCTACGGCTTCAACTACTACGGAACCGTGGGCGCCAACCGCGACGAGTTCGTGGTCGTGCGCAAGCTGGCGAAGGTGGACTGGCTCGACGACGAGCCGGTCCCCGCTGTGGCCGCCGAGTGAGCCGCGACGCTCTCGGAGCCCGCGCGACGCGGGCTCCGGGGCGGCCCTTAGGGGCCCGATCCGAATGTCGCCCGGAGCCGCTCCGGGCTACCCCAGACGAGACGAACGAGCGCCCCGGAGCCGTATTCGGCCCGCCGCGCGAGGGGACAAGACGATGAAGATCCGCGCTCAGATCGCGATGGTTCTCAACCTCGACAAGTGCATCGGCTGCCACACCTGCTCGGTGACCTGCAAGAACGTCTGGACGAACCGGGAAGGCATGGAATACGCCTGGTTCAACAACGTCGAGACCAAGCCCGGCATCGGCTACCCGAAGGACTGGGAGAACCAGGGCAAGTGGAAGGGCGGCTGGCGTCGCAAGACGTCCGGCGAGATCGAGCCGCGCATCGGCTCGAAGTGGCGGGTGCTGGCGAACATCTTCGCCAACCCGGACCTGCCCGAGATCGACGACTACTACGAGCCCTTCGACTTCGACTACGAGCACCTGCAGACGGCCCGCGAAGGCTCGGCCTTCCCGACCGCGCGCCCGCGCTCGAAGATCTCGGGCGAGCGCATCCAGAAGATCGAGTGGGGCCCGAACTGGGAGGAGATCCTCGGCGGCGAGTTCGCCGGCCGCTCCAAGGACGCCAATTTCGAGGGCGTCGAGAAGGAGATCTACGGCCAGTTCGAGAACACCTTCATGATGTACCTGCCGAGGCTGTGCGAGCACTGCCTCAACCCGACCTGCGCCGCCGCCTGCCCGTCGGGCGCGATCTACAAGCGCGAGGAGGACGGTGTCGTCCTGATCGACCAGGACAAGTGCCGCGGCTGGCGCATGTGCGTCTCGGGTTGCCCGTACAAGAAGATCTACTTCAACTGGGAGAGCGGCAAGTCGGAGAAGTGCACGCTCTGCTACCCGCGCCTCGAGGCGGGCATGCCGACCGTGTGCTCGGAGACCTGCGTCGGCCGCATCCGCTACCTCGGCGTCGTGCTCTACGACGCGGACCGCATCCAGGAGGCGGCGTCGACCCCGGACGAGGGCGATCTCTACGAGGCCCAGCTGAAGGTCTTCCTCGACCCCAACGATCCGGCCGTGATCGCCGAGGCGCGCGCCGAAGGCATCCCGGACGCCTGGCTCGAGGCGGCCAGGCGCTCGCCGGTCTGGAAGATGGCCATGGAGTGGAAGATCGCCTTCCCGCTCCATCCCGAGTACCGCACGCTGCCGATGGTCTGGTACGTGCCGCCGCTCTCGCCGATCCAGTCCGCCGCCGAGGCCGGCAAGATCGGCGTCGACGGCGAGATGCCCGACGTGAAGAACCTGCGCATCCCCGTGCGCTACCTCGCCAACCTCCTCACCGCCGGGCGGGAGGAGCCGGTGGTCACCGGCCTCGAGCGCATGCTCGCCATGCGCGCCTTCATGCGCGCCAAGACGATCGACGGCGTCATCGACGAGGCCATCGCCGGCAAGGTCGGCCTCTCGGGCGCGCAGATCGAGGAGATGTACCGGATCATGGCGATCGCCAACTACGAGGATCGCTTCGTGATCCCGACGTCGCATCGCGAGATGGGCCTCGAGGACGCCTACGACTTGCGCGGCTCCTGCGGCTTCTCCTTCGGCAACGGCTGCTCCGGCGGCGACACCACGACCGGCCTGTTCGGCGGAAAGACCCGCAAGCAGGGCAAGACCCCGATGGAGGTCGCCTGAGGGCGGCGCCGAGCGAAGGATCACGACCATGCTCACCCTGAAGGCACTCTCCGCGCTCCTCGGCTATCCGACCCGCGATCTCCTGCGCGCCATCCCCGCCATCCGCGAGGGGATCGCCGCCGAGGCCGCCCTCGACGCTCGGGCGCGGGGCGCGCTGGAGCCGCTGCTCGCGCGGCTCGAGACCGAGGATCTCTACGATCTGGAGGAGCGCTACGTGCTCCTCTTCGACCGCACCCGCGCGCACTCGCTCAACCTGTTCGAGCACGTCCACGGCGAGAGCCGGGACCGCGGCCAGGCGATGGTGGACCTGAAGGCGCTCTACGACGGCGCCGGCTTCGAGATGGCGTCGACCGAGCTGCCGGACTACCTGCCGCTCTTCCTCGAATACGCGTCCACGCTCCCGGGCGAGGAGGCGCGTGCGCTCCTCGCCGAGCCGGCCCACGTCTTCGAGGCCCTGCGCGACCGGCTCGCCCGCAAGGAGAGCCCCTACGCGGCGGTCTTCGCCGCGCTCGTGGCGCTCTGCGCCTCGGCGCCGGAGGCGTCCTCCTTCGAGGCGCTCGCCGAGATCGAGGAGACGGACCCGAACGACCTCGCCGCCCTCGACCGGGTCTGGGAGGAGGAGGAGGTCCGCTTCGGGCCCGGCGCCGCGACCGCGGAATGCGGCGTCGACCAGCTCGCCGCCAAGGTGCGCCAGGCGCGCCGCCCCGCGCCGGGGCTCGAGACGCCGGCCATGATGGGCCCGCGCACCGTCTTCACCCATTCATCGTCCACGGACCGAGCCTGAGGAGACCGCGCCATGGAGACCTCGCTCAACCACATCCTGTTCGGATGGTTTCCCTATCTCGCGCTGACCGTGTTCCTGGTCGGCTCGTGGATCCGCTTCGACCGCGAGCAGTACACCTGGAAGGCGAGCTCGAGCCAGCTCCTGCGCCGCAGGCAGCTGGTGCTCGGCTCGGTGCTCTTCCACGTCGGCATCCTGGTGCTGTTCCTCGGCCACGCGGCCGGGCTCCTCACGCCCGCCTTCGTCTTCGAGGCGGTGGGGATCTCGAAGGCGTTCAAGCAGGGCATGGCGATCGCGGTCGGCGGCATCGCCGGTCTCGTGACGCTGGTCGGCATCGCGCTGCTCACCCATCGGCGGCTGTTCGACCCGCGCATCCGCGCGACCTCGTCCTTCGCCGACACCGCGATCCTGCTGATCGTCTTCGCCCAGCTGCTGCTCGGGCTCGCCACGATCCCGCTCTCGCTCGGGCACCTGGACGGGTACGAGATGCTCAAGTTCATGACCTGGGCGCAGGGCATCCTGACGCTCCAGCCCGGCGTCTCGGCCGTGGTCGCGGACGTGCACCCGATCTTCAAGGCGCACCTCCTGCTCGGGATGGCGATCTTCCTCGTCTTCCCCTTCACCCGCCTCGTCCACGTCTGGTCCGCCCCGGTCTGGTATCTGGGCCGGCGCGGCTACCAGGTGGTGCGCACCAAGAAGCCGGCCTCCGCGAAAGAGCCGGCCCCGGCGGCGCGCCCCGCGCCCGCCCGTCCCGTCCCCGCGGCCCAGCCCGCCGAGTGACGGACCTCGCCGGCCCGGCAGCTGCCGTCCGGGCCGGCCCTTCCTTTCCAGCTCGCCCCCGAGGAGCCCCCCGATGTCCGCCGCCTGCTCCGTGCGCCAGACCCCCAACGCCCCCCGCCGCCCGATCCGCGTCGGCGGCAAGACGCTCTCCCACGCGATGATCGCCCGCGAGGTGCAGAACCATCCGGCGCTCACGCCGGTCGCGGCCTGGAAGCAGGCGGCGCTCGCCCTCGTCCTGCGCGAGGCGCTCGCCCAGGAGGCCGAGCGCCTCGGGATCGTGGCCGAGCCCCGCACGGATGCGGAGGGCCGGCGCGAGACGCAGGGAGAGGCCGACATGCGTGCCCTCGTCGAGCGCGAGGTCGTCACCCCCGAGCCGACCGGGGACGAGTGCCGGCGCTATTACGAGACGAACCGCGAGCGCTTCCGCGCGCCGACCCTCTACGAGGCGGCGCATATCCTGATCGGGGCCCGGCGAGAGGACGAGGCGGCATTCGCCGCCGCCCTCGACAAGGCCCGCACGCTCGCCGCGCACCTGAGGCAGCGCCCCGGGGACCTCGCCGAGCTGGCACGGCTGCATTCCACCTGTCCTTCGGGGCAGGAGGGCGGTCATCTCGGCCAGGTCCGCCAGGGCGAGACGACGCCCGCGTTCGAGGCGGCGCTCGACGCGCTCGCGCCCGGCGCGGTGTCCGATCCCGTCGAGACCCGCTACGGCGTGCACGTCGTCCGCCTCGACCGGAAGATCGCGGGCGAGATCCTCCCCTTCGAGATCGTGCAGGCGCGCATCGCCGCCTATCTGCGCGAGGCCGTGCGCCGGCGCGCCGAGGCGCAGTACGTCGCGCGCCTGCTCGCCGCGTCGTCGGTCGAGGGCCTCGAGATCCCCGCGCCCGGCGCGCTCAACGTGCATTGAGGAGGCGGCCATGCTGCTCGGAGACGTCATCGCCCGCCTCGACGACGAGGTCGTCGCCATGGAGGCGCTCGTCGGCCTCGGCGACCTCGCGCTCGTGACCGAGGTCGAGGCCGCCGCCGCGCGCGAGGGGCTGACCGCCGGCGGCTTCGCCGCGCGGGCGGTATCCCTGTTCAGCGCCGGTGCGAGCGACGACGACTGGGTCTCGCTGATCGGGACGATCGGCCGCGCCGAGGATCCCGGCGGCGCCTGCCTGAAGGGCATGCTCGCCTACGCCCTGAGGCCGGCACAGGCCGCGCCCGCCTGCGGCCACGCGGGCCGAGGCTGATCCCATGCCGTGCCCCGCCCTCTCGCCGTTGATCGATGGCCACGACCGCCGCATCACCTATCTCCGGGTCTCGGTGACCGACCGCTGCGACCTGCGCTGCGTCTACTGCATGTCGGAGGCGATGACCTTCCTGCCGAAGCGCGAGCTGCTCTCGCTGGAGGAGCTCGACCGGCTCTGCTCGGCCTTCGTCGCCCGCGGCGTGCGCAAGCTGCGCTTCACCGGCGGGGAGCCGCTGGTGCGGCGCGACCTGATCGACCTGATCGGCGGGCTCTCGCGCCACCTCGACAGCGGGGCGCTCGACGAGATCACGCTGACGACGAACGGCACGCTGCTCGCCCGGCACGCGCAGGCGCTGGCCGAGCGGGGCGTGCGGCGCATCAACGTCTCCCTCGACACGCTCTGCCCCGAGCGCTACCGCGCCATCACCCGCTGGGGCTCGCTCGACAAGATCCTCGCCGGCCTCGACGCGGCGCAGGCCGCCGGTCTTTCGGTGAAGCTCAACGCGGTGGCGCTGCAGGATGCGGACGAGGGCGAGATCGAGCGGCTGATGCGCTTCGCGCACGGGCGCGGCATGGACCTGACGCTGATCGAGGTGATGCCGCTGGGCGACGTCGGCGCGCACCGGGAGGACCAGTACCTCTCGCTCGAGACCGTGAAGGCGCGCCTCGCGGAGCGCTTCACGCTGGAGCCGATCGCGCACCGCACCGGCGGGCCGGCGCGCTACGTGCGCGTCGCCGAGACCGGAGGCCGGCTCGGCTTCATCACGCCACTGTCGCACAACTTCTGCGAGAGCTGCAACCGCGTGCGGGTCACCTGCACCGGGCAGCTCTTCACCTGCCTCGGCCACGAGGGCGCCCACGACCTGCGCGCCGCTCTGCGCGGCTCGGAGGGCGACGCGCGGCTCCACGCGGCGCTCGACGCCGCCGTCTCGGCAAAGCCGGCGGGCCACGATTTCGTGGTCGAGCGGGGGCGCGGGCCGACCGTCGGGCGGCACATGAGCGTCACGGGAGGCTGAGGGATGGCGCAGGACGCGACACGCCCGGCGCGCATCGGCATCCTGACCGTCTCCGACCGCGCCAGCGCCGGGGTCTACGAGGACGCGAGCGGGCCCGCCATCCGCGCGGCGCTCGACGAGATGCTCGCGACGCCCTTCGAGGCGCTCGCGCGGATCGTGCCCGACGGTGTCGAGAGCGTCCGCGACGCCATCGTCGCCCTCGTCGACGCGGAGGGCTGCGACCTCGTGCTCACCACCGGCGGCACCGGCCCCGCGCCGCGCGACCTCACGCCCGAGGCGACGCAGTCCGCCTGCGAGAAGCTGCTGCCGGGCTTCGGCGAGCTGATGCGGGCGAAGAGCCTGGAGCGGGTGCCGACCGCGATCCTCTCGCGCCAGACCGCGGGCATCCGTGGCCGCGCGCTGGTGATCAACCTGCCGGGCAAGCCCTCCTCGATCCGCACGACGCTGCTGGCCGTCATGCCGGCGGTGCCCTATTGCCTGGATCTCGTCGGCGCCGCGCGGATCGAGACGCGGCCGGAGGTCGTCGATGCGTTCCGGCCGCGCCCGGCCTAGAGCAGATCCCGACCAGATGCGATCAGGTCGGGATCTGCTCTAGATTCGCCCTCGGAGCATGATCTCGTCCACCAACCGCATTCCACTTGGTGGGATCATGCTCCAGAGCATCGTCCCGCCGCGTGGAACCGCCCGGTGGACGGGACGACGCGGCGCGGTCCCTCAGCAGAGCAGCCCGTGGAACGGGTGGAACGCCACCGGCGTGCCGGCCGCCGCACGCGTCGTCTCTGCCGGGATCTCGGCGACGCCGTCGGCCTCGACGAGGGGGCGCAGGCGGGCGGAGTTCGAGGACAGGAGCGCGACCCGGGTCGCGGCGCCGTCACGCACGAGCCGCGCGGGGACGAACTCGGTCCGCCCCGCCTTGCGGGCGAGCGGCGCGGCGAGGGGCAGCGGGAGGCCGAGCGGGCGCTGCGGCGCCGCGCCGGCGAGGCCGGAGAGCAGCGCGCGGCCGAGGAGCAGGAAGACCACGAGCGCCGAGACCGGGTTGCCCGGCAGGCCGAGGACGCAGGCGCCCCCGACCCGTCCGAGAACCGCCGGCTTGCCGGGCTTGAGCGCCATGGCGAGCGTCCTCGCCGTGCCCCCGGCGCGCAGGATCGCGCGCGCGGCGTGATCCGCCTCGCCGACCGACGCGCCGCCGGAGGTCACGATCAGGTCGGCCTCCCGGGCGAGGGCACCCAGGCGCGCCGCCTGCTCGTCGGGATCGTCGCGCTCGATGCCGCCGTCGACCGTCTCGCAGCCGGCGGATCGCAGCAGCGCGAGCAGCATCGGACGGTTGGCGTCGTGGATGGCGGCGGCGCGCAGCCGCTCGCCCGGGCCGACGAGCTCGTCTCCCGTGGAGAGGACGGCGACGCGCGGGCGCCTGCGCACGGCGACGCTGCCGATCCCCTGCGACGCGAGGAGCGCCACGAGGCGCGGGTCGACGCGCGTGCCCGCCTCCGCCAGCACCGCGCCCTCCGCGACGTCCTCTCCCAGGGGCCGGACATTCGCGCCGCAGGCCACCGCGCGGGAGAGCACGACGGCACCGCCCTCGCGGCGGACGTCCTCCTGCATCACGACGGCGTCGGCGCCGGGCGGGGTCGGTGCGCCGGTGAAGATGCGCGCCGCCTCGCCCGGGCCGAGCGCCGTGCCGCGCGCGCCGGCGGCGATGCGCCCGACGACCCGCAGCCGCGTGCCGGCGCGCAGCCCGTCGCCGGCGCGCACCGCGTAGCCGTCCATGGCCGAGCGATCGAAGGAGGGGGCGGAGAGGCGGGCGAGGATGCGATGCGCCAGCACGCGCCCGGCGGCGTCGACGGGCGGGACCATGGTCGCCGACGAGAGCGGTGCGGCCCAGGCGGCGGCCATTGCGATCGCCTCCTCGAGGGGGAGCAGCGTCGTCGCCTCCCGGTCGCAGGCGCAGGGCTCGACGGGGCTCGTGGTCGGCGCCGGGGTGTCGAGGGCAGCGAGCGGGGGCGTCGGCGATCTCCGGCGTGGAGCCCGCCGCGTCGCGCGAAGCGGGATGCATCAGGCGTAGAGCCGGCGCCGTCCGGGTGCCAGTCGGGTCCGCTCCCTAAGGGCGGGCCCTGAGCGCCTCGGCCGCCGCGAGCGCCGCACGGATGCCGTCCACCAGGGCCGCGTCCTCGAGCGGCTTCTCGAGCACGAGCGCGATCCCCGCAGCCGCCGCGCGGGCTCTCATGTCGGGATCGGCCTTTGCCGTGATGAGGATCGTCGGCAGCTCGCGGCACGCCTCGCGCAGGCGCTCGACCAGCGTCACGCCGTCCATCCCGGGCATGTAGTAGTCCACCACTAGGCAGGCCGCACCCGTCGGCGGTGCCGCGAGGAGCGACGCTCCGCCCTCGTGCGCCAGGACGGTCAGGCCCTCGAGCTCCAGCGAGAACGTCAGGGCGCGCCTGACGGCCGCATCGTCGTCGACGAGGATGACGAGACCGGGTGCGCCGGCGAGGGGACGGGATCCGGCGGGGATGACGGTGGGAGGCATGGCGCGGCCACTCCGGCGCGGGCGCTCCGCCACGAGAGCATCCCTCGCCGTCCATATGCCCGCCCGCCGCCCGCGCCTCCATTCAGGTGCATCCCTTAAGCGCCCCGACGGTGGCCGACGATCAGCCGCGCGCGACACCGCAGATCAAGGCCATGCGCACGAGCTCGGAAAGGCTCGCGGCCTTCATCTTGGTCATGACGTTGGCGCGGTAGATCTCCACCGTGCGGTGGCTGATCTCGAGATCGATGGCGATGACCTTGTTGGCCTTGCCCGCGACGAGACCCTCGAGCACCTGCCGCTCGCGCTCGGAGAGCGTCGCGAGGCGCTCGCGGGCCTGCGCGCTCTCGAGATCCTGGTGCGCGATGCTCGCGCCGCGCTCCAGGGCCGCACGGATCGTGGCGAGGAGGCGCTCGTCGTCGAAGGGCTTCTCGACGAAGTCGACGGCTCCCTGCTTCATCGCCTCGACGGCGAGGGGGACGTCGGCATGGCCGGTGATCACGATCACCGGCGCGCTCCAGCCCTTCGCCTTCATGCGCCGCAGGAGCTCGATGCCGTCGATGCCCGGCATGCGCACGTCGGTGACCACGCATCCCGCGGGCGCCGCGCGCAGGCTGTCGAGGAAGGCGCCGGCGCTCTCGTGCAGCCGCACGGTGAGGCCGTCGGAGGCGAGCAGGAAGGAGAGCGACTGGCGCACGGCGAGGTCGTCGTCGACCACGTGCACGATGGCGTCATTCGACATCTTTCAGCTCCTTCTCGTCCACGGCTCGCAGGGTGAAGCGGAAGGACGCGCCGCGCCCCGGCTCGCTCTCGACGGCGATCTTCCCGCCGTGCGACTCGACGATCGTCCGGCAGATGGACAGGCCGACGCCCATCCCGTGGGGTTTCGTGGTGACGAACGGCTGGAACAGCTGCTCGGCGATCTCGGGGGCGATCCCCGGGCCCGTATCGGCGACGCGGATCTCGGCCAGCCCGTCGTCCGGCAGGGCGCGCGTCGAGACGACGAGCTCGCGCAGCGGCCCGTCGGCCATCGCCTCGATGGCGTTGCGGATGAGGTTGAGCAGCACCTGCTGGACCTGGATCCGGTCGACGAGGACGAGCGGGGCGCGCGGGTCGAAGCGGTAGGAGACGCGCACGCCCTTCTCCCGCGCGCCGATGAGGGCGAGCGCGCTCGCCTCCTCGACGAGCTTGGGCAGGCGCTCGATGTGCCGCTCGCTCTCGCCGCGCGCGACGAACTCGCGCAGGTGGCGGATCACCTGGCCGGCGCGCAGCGCCTGGTTCGCCGCCTCCTCGACGGCGCCCGCGAGCATCGGCACCTGCGGGCCCTCCATGCGCTCGAGGATGCGCCGGCAGCCCTTGAGGTAGTTGGCGATCGCCGTGAGCGGCTGGTTGATCTCGTGGGCGAGCGTCGACGCCATCTCGCCGAGCGCGGTGAAGCGCGACATGTGGACGAGCTCGGCCTGCAGCTCCGCGAGCCGCGTCTCCGCGCGCTGGCGCTCGGAGACGTCGCGGATGAAGCCGGTGAAGCGCCGCCGCCCCGCCTCGCGCATCTCGCCGATGGCGAGCTCCATCGGAAAGGTCGTGCCGTCCTTGCGCAGGCCCGTGACCACCCGACCCGTGCCCACGATCCGCCGCTCGCCGGTCACGAGGTAGCGCTGCATGTAGCCGTCGTGATGCTCGCGGTAGGGGCTCGGCATCAGCATGCGGACGTTCTCCCCGAGGACCTCGCCGGGCTCGTAGCCGAAGAGGCGCACGGCGGTGGCCGAGAAGCTCTCGATCGTGCCTCGCTCGTCGGTGACGATCATGGCGTCGGGCACGGTCTCCAGGATCGACGTGAGATGCGCCTCCCGTCGCTCCAGCGCGTCCTCGGCCTCGACGAGATCGGTGATGTCGATCGTCGCCTCGGCGAAGCCGACCGGGATGCCGTCGTCGTCGCTCAGGAGGCTGATGGTCGACTGGACGACGAGGCGCGAGCCGTCCTTGCGCTGGCGGGTCCCCTGCTCGACGTAGCGGCCGGACTCGCGGGCGATGTCGAGCGCCCGGTCCGGCTTCCCCGCGGCGATGTCCTCCGGCGGGTGGATGATGGAGAAGTGCTGGCCGATCACCTCGTCGGGGGTCCAGCCGGTGATCGCGCGCGCACCCGCGTTCCAGCTGGCGATGCGGCCGTGCGTGTCGAGGACCACGAGCGCGACATCGGTCACGGCCTCGACGAGACGATCCGCGGCGAGGGGGGAAGTGTCGGGGGAGGGCGCCATGCGGGCTGTTCGCTCCGATGCAGGCGGATTGCACGTCCGACGACTGTAGGACGTCGGCGCGGCGCACGCCAACCGGCCGTGAGCGTTTTCCCCCGGAGAGCGAATCCTCCCGCTCATGGACCGCCGGTCCCGAGCCAGGGGGTCGGGTCGACGCCGAGGAGCAGGGCGTGCCCCCGGAGCACGAACCAGCCGTACGCCGCGAGACCGCCGAGAGCGGCCGCGACGAGCGCCCCGCGGCCGCTGCTGCGCGGGCCGCCGCGGGCCGCGAGCGTCCGCCACCGCTCCTCGCCGAGGCGCCGCCGCGCCCTGCTGTCGAGGAGCGGGATGCCGGCGGCCGCGAAGGCGGCCATCGCGCCGAACAGGACGACGGCGACGAGATCGCCGTTCGGCGGGACATGGGCGAGCGCCCAGATCAGGAAGGCCCACAAGACCGGGTGACGCGTGACGGAGACGATCGCGCCGGGCACCTCCCCGCCGCGCAGGGAGACGGAGAGCGGGTTGGGCTGCGCGAGGCCGGCGACGAGGAGCACGAACGCGATCGGCATCGCCGCGAGCGGGACGTGCGCCTGCCAGGGCGCCGGGTCCCACAGGGCGACGTAGGGCGCCCGCCGCGCGGCATCGATCAGCCAGGCGAGGAGGGCGATCGAGAGCAGCGAGTAGAGGGCGAGGTAAGGTCCGCGGCCGATCCGCGCGACGAGCCGGGCCTTCGCGCCGAGGCGGGCGGGAAGGGTGTGCGCCAGAAGGAAGACGAGGAGGGCCGTGGCGAACTCGATCATCGCGCTGGAAAGCCACCGGAACGAGGAGGGGGAGGCGTCGCGGGGGAGCGTATCCGTCGATGCACGAGACGGGTCCTTGTTCCCGCGCAAGGTCGGCCTCAGCGCGAGGCCCCGGGAGCCGCTCGGACGCGCCGCTCGGCCGCGCCGCTCAGCCGCGCCGCTCGGCGATGCGCGCGAGCCCGTCGCGATCGCGCAGCGCGATCCGCCGCCGTCCGCCGGACACCAGGCCCTCGCGCTGCCAGGCGCTGAGGATGCGGCTGACGGTGTGGAGCGTCGTGCCGGTCATCTCCGCCACGTCCTGGCGCGAGAGCGGAAAGCCGATCTCGACGCCCTGCGCGCCGGTCCGGCCGGCCGCCTCCGCGAGACGCAGGAGCGCGTGCGCGATGCGCTGCTCCGCGGGCTCGGTCGCGAGCTCGACGACACGCGTGTGCGCGTCCTGCAGACGTGCGCCGACCGTCGTCAGAGCGTTCGCGGCGAGGGCCGGGTGGAGGGCGAGGAGCCGCGGCCAGGCGCTCGTCGGCCAGGCGACGGCGGTGCTGCCGACGATCGCGGTCGCGGTCGCGGGATAGGTCGTGCGGCCGATCGCCGGGGCGATGCCGAACAGGTCTCCCGGGCTCACGAAGCGCACGACGACCTGCTGCCCGTCGGCGGTGACCCTGGTGACGCGGAGCCGGCCCTCGATCAGGACGAAGAACGCGTGCGCGTCGGCTTCCTGCTCGAACAAGGCCGCGTCCGGGCCGCAGCGCACGATCCGGGCGGCGCCGAGGATCTCGTCGAGCGCGGCCGGCTCGACCCCGGCGAAGAGAGGCATGGCGGCGATCCGGGCGCGGTCGAGCGGCGTCATGGCGGGCTCCGTCCGGCGGCACCGCGCCGCCGCTCGCGCGGTCTAGCATCCGGCACGGGTGCGGGTCGAGCGAGGTTGCGCTGGGACAAGGACCGTGCGGGGCGATCGGCGCGAGGGTCCCGCGACACGACACGCGAGAGAGACGATGCCCTCCATCCCCCGCACGAGCCGGCAGGACGGCCCGGCGCTCCTCTCCTACGGCTTCCGGCCCTTCTTCCTCGTCGGGGCGCTCCAGGCCGGCATGGCGATGCTGGTCTTCGTGCCCGCGCATCTCGGCGTGATCGCGCTGCCGAGCGCCTTCGCGCCGATCGACTGGCACGTCCACGAGATGCTCTACGGCTTCGTGCCGGCGGTCGCCACGGGCTTCCTCCTCACCGCGATCCCCAACTGGACGGGGCGGCTTCCGCTGCGGGGCGGGCCTCTCGCCGTCCTCGTCGCGGCGTGGCTCGCCGGGCGGATCGCGGTGGCGGCGTCGTCGGCGATCGGCTGGGAGGCGACGATGGCGGTGGACGTCCTCTTCCTCGCCCTCGTCGCCGCGGCCTGCGCCCGGGAGATTGCGGCCGGCCGCAACTGGCGCAACCTGAAGGTCCTCGCGCCGCTCGTCCTCCTGGGGATCGGCAATGCCGTCTTCCATCTCGAGGCCGGGCTCGGCGGCACCGTCTCCTACGGGCCGCGCATCGGGATCGCGGCGACGATCCTCCTCGTCATGCTGATCGGCGGGCGCATCGTCCCGAGCTTCACCCGCAACTGGATCGCGCGCGAGAACCCGGGACGCGCGCCCGCACCGTTCGGGCGGTTCGATGCTCTCTCCCTGATCGTCGGCGGCCTCGCCCTGGCGGCCTGGATCGCGGCGCCCGCCTACGCGCTCACCGGAGCGGCGCTCCTCGTCGCCGGCGGGCTCCACGCCGTGCGCCTGGGGCGCTGGGCCGGCGATCGGACGCTGCGCGAGCCGCTGGTCGCGATTCTGCACGTCGCCTACGCGTTCGTGCCTGTGGGCTTCGTGCTCGTCGGCCTTTCCGCCTTCGACCTGGTTCTGCCGAGCGCCGGCATCCACGCCTGGACCGGTGGTGCGATCGGGACGATGACCCTCGCCGTGATGACGCGCGCGACCCGCGGGCACACCGGCCGTCCTCTCGCCGCGGATCGCGGGACGCAGGCGCTCTACGCGCTCGTCGTCGCCGGCGCCGCCGCGCGGATGGCCGGGAGCCTCGTTCCGGGCCACGCGATCGGGCTCCTTCAGCTCGGCGGTGCCGCCTTCGCCGCGAGCTTCCTCGGGTTCGCCCTCGTCTACGGCCCCGCACTGCTGCGTCCGCGCCCGAGCGCGTGAACGGCCGCCCCGCGTCTCGCGTCGGCCGCCGACGCCGATCTCGAGGGGCGACGCATCGGGACCACCGACCCGGAGGCGCGCAGGCCTCGAGGCGGGGGGCGCTCACGGCGATCCCCAGGACGGGCTCCCCGCAGGGCTTGCGCGCGCGCACCCGGATCGAGGACATCACCGGTCCGGGTCGATCCCGGCTTCCGCGAGGCTTGAAAAGCACGTCGTTCGGGAGAACAGATACCCGACGACGAAGCGGCCAGGCGAGCATGCGACCCGAAGAGCACCAGGAAATCCGCCATCTGCATCTGTTCCGCGACATGCTGCAGTCGAGCTTCGAGGCGCTGATGCACAGCGCCCGGGCGGAGCGTTACCCGGCCGGGCGCGAGCTGATTCGCCAGGGCGACCCGGCCGACTTCCTCCACATCGTGATCGAGGGCGCGGTCGAGCTCTACGCCCGCTGGGAGGAGCGCGAGACGACGATGGCCGTGGTCCATCCGGTCGGCAGCTTCATCCTCGCCGCCTGCATCCGGGATGCGCCCTACCTGATGTCGGCGCGCACGCTCGGGCCGGCGCGAATCGTGCGCGTGCCGGCCCCGGACCTGCGCGCCGTGTTCCGGCGCGATCCGGAATTCGCCGTCTCGGTGATCAACGAGCTGGCGGGCGCGTATCGTGCCGTGGTCCGGCACGCCAAGGGCCTGAAGCTGCGGACCTCGCGCGAGCGCGTGGCGTCCTACCTGCTCCGGCAGTCGCGGCTGGCGGGCAATGCCCCGACCTACGTGCTTCCCGTGGAGAAGCGGCTGCTGGCGAGCTATCTCGGGATGACGCCGGAAAACCTCAGCCGGACCCTCAAGGCCCTCGCCGCGGACGGCGTCGTCCTGGACGGCCTGCGCGTCACGATCGTCGATCGCGACAGGCTCGCCGCCGTGGCGCGGCCGGATCGGCTGATCGACGGGCCCGACCCGGACGCCACGAACGCCGGCGCGAGCCTGCCGCCGCCCGCATCCGCCTAGACGGCCGCGCCGGACGCGCGCGCCAGGGCCAGCGCGCCGCGCTCCGCCGCCGCGGCGACGTCCCGGAACAGCAGCTCCAGCTCGCGGTAGACGGTCTCGTCCGGCTCTCCCGGCGCGAGGTCGTCGAGCTCGGCCAGGAGGCCGAGAAGAAGGCCGATCCGCTCGCGCTCCTCGCGTGCGGCGGCCAGGATCAGCCGGCGCGAGCGCATTTCCTCGAACCGGGACAGCCGCGTCAGCGCGTCCTCGAGCCGTTCGCGGCAAGGACAGGCGAGGTCCATTCCGGCGAGGTGCGCGCGCAGGAGCCCGAGCGTCCGCCCAGCATGCGCGGCGAGCTCGGGCCGGGATGCGAGATCGATCACGCTCACGCGGTTCCTCCGTGGCTCGTCGGCGACCGCGCCGACGTCGTCGTGCCGAGCGTGTCGCGTCGGGCCGGCGAGAACGTTGCGCGGGCGCAACGAAGGTGCGCTCGCGGCCCGCCGGGGGCTGCGTCGTGCCGAGCCCGTCTACCGCTCGGGCATAGTGCCGCAGGCGGTGCGGCGTGGCGGCGATCCCGTCCGGCCCGAGGTCGCGGCGGCGTCCACGATCGCGAGGACCGGGCGGCACGTCCCGCACCCGGGATGCTGCGGAGTTGCGCGGCCCGGGATGGCCGCCTACTTGTCGCTCATGATCCGCGTGTCCAGCGGCCGTCTCGGCCGCGTCACCCTCTTGCTCGTCGGGCTGCTGGCGCTCTTCCTCGCCGGCACGGCGGGGGCGCGCGCGGACGCGCATGCCTGCATGGTCGCGCAATCCGACGCGGCGGGCACGGTGGCGGTCCTGGCCGCGGCGACGAGCGACGCCTGCCCCGGCTGCCAGGACGGTCACGACAAGGGGGGCGCGGCCTGCGCCGTCGCCTGCCTCCTCCAGCTCGTGCCCTCGCCGCCGCCGCTGCTGCCGGCGGCTCAGACGGCCGACGACGCGCGCCCGGCACCGCTCGCGCTGCCGGGAGGCCGCACCCTGCGTCCGGACTACGAGCCGCCGAGGCCGGCGACGCTCGCCTGAGCCCGCGGCCGGTCGGCCGACGGGCTCGTCGAAGCTCGTCCGCCACCCGGAACCGCATTCATGACCCGCATCGTCTCTTCGCCTGCGCTCACGCGCCGGTCGTTCCTCACGCGCTCGGCGGCGTTCGCCGGCGCCCTCGCGCTCCCCACGATACCCGCCACCAGCCCCGCCCGCGCCGCCGCGACACGGGACGTCACCCTGACACCGGCCCCGGCGAAGGCCGCGCTCGTCGGTGCGCCGCACCCCGAGACGGCGGTGTGGGCCTACGACGGGCGCATTCCCGGTCCCGAGATCCGCGCCTCCCGGGGCGAGCGGCTGCGCATCACCGTCGAGAACCGCCTGCCGGACCCGACCACGGTCCATTGGCACGGGCTGCGGCTGCCCAACGCCATGGACGGCGTGGCGAACGTGACGCAGCCGCCGATCGCACCCGGTGAGCGCTTCGTCTACGAGTTCGACGCGCTCGACGCCGGCACCTTCTGGTACCACCCGCACCACGCCAGCGCCGAGCAGCTCGAGCGCGGCCTCTCGGGCGTCCTCGTCGTCGAGGAGCCCGAGCCCCTGCGCGTCGACCGCGACCTCGTCTGGGCGCTCGACGATTGGCGGCTCGATCCCGAGGCGGCGATCGTCGAGGATTTCGGCAACGGCATGGACATGAGCCACGCCGGGCGGCTCGGCAACACGGTGACGCTCAACGGGCGGGTCCCGGACGCGCTCGCCGTCGCGCCGGGCGAGCGCCTGCGGCTGCGGCTCGTCAACGTCGCCAACGCCCGCATCTTCGCCCTGCGCTTCGAGGACCACGCGCCGATGGTCGTCGCCCGCGACGGGCATCCGGTGACGCCGCACGAGCCGCCGGACGGGATCGTCCTTCTCGGGCCGGGCATGCGGGTCGACCTCGTCCTCGACTGCGGCGGAGATCCGGGCGCCCGCGCCTCCGTCGTCGACGTCTTCCCGCGCGAGCCCTACCGGGTCGTGGACCTCGCCTACGGCGAGACGCCCCTGCGCGACAGCCCGCTCGACGCCTCCCTCGTGCTCCCGCCGAACCCCGTGCCGGAGCCGGACGTCGCGTCCGCCGAGCGCCTCGACGTGGTCTTCGAGGGCGGGATGATGGGCGGCATGCGCGGCGGGCCGGGCGCCATGCGCACCATGATGATGCGCGGCCTCGCCTGGGCCGTGAACGGCGCCGCCGACGACGGCGGTCACGGCCTGCCGCCGTTCCTCACGGTGGCGAGCGGGCGCTCGGTCGTGCTCGATCTCGTGAACGACACCGCCTGGTGGCACCCGATCCATCTGCACGGCCACGCGTTCCGAATCCTCGAGCGGGACGGCGCGCCGGAGCCGCACGCGCCGCTCGCCGACACCGCCCTGATGGCGCCGCGCGAGCGGATGCGGATCGCCTTCGTGGCGGAGGGCGCCGGCGACTGGCTGCTGCATTGCCACGTGCTGGAGCATCAGGCCGGGGGCATGTCGGCGCTCCTGCGCGTCACCTGAGCCGACAACCCGAGAAGGAGATTTCGTCATGCGTACGCAGCAGGGATGGACTGATCACATGAACGGCTGGATGGGCGAAAACATGGGTGGCTGGATGTGGGGCATGGGGCTGTGGGGGCTCCTCCTCGTCGTCCTCGTCGTTCTCGTGATCGCGGCGCTGATCAAGTATCTGCGCTCATGAGGCGGACGACGACCATCGTCGCCGCCGTCGCGCTCGCCGCCGCCGCCGCGGGAGCGACCGCCTGGTGGCTCGCCGACGACGGCGACGCGGCCGCGCAGGCGGCTCGGGTGACGCAGGGGCGCGCGGTCTACGCGGCGTACTGCGCCTCCTGCCATGGTGCGAACCTCGAAGGCCAGGCGAACTGGATGGAGCGGCTGCCCTCGGGCCGCCTGCCCGCGCCACCGCACGACGAGACCGGCCACACCTGGCACCATTCGGACCGTCAGCTCGTCGCCATCATCGAGCACGGCCCCGGCGTCCTGGTCCCCGGCTACGAGAGCGACATGCCGGGCTTCGCCGGCGTGCTGACCGACGAGGAGATCGATGCGGTCCTCGCCTTCATCAAGAGCACCTGGCCCGAGAGGGAACGGACGGTCCAGGCCGAGCGCTCGCGGGCCGACCCGGGGTGAGCCGCGCCGCCGATCGCTCGGCCCCGGCAAGACGGGACGGTCGAGCGTCGACGTGTTCGACAGAGGAAGAATCCAGAGATGACCGAACCAAACCACAGGCACCACCATCCCGAGGGCGACGCCTCCGCGCCGGGTGACGCGAGCATCGCCGCCCCGGCCGTACGCAAGGCCGCCCCGGGCGCTCCGCACGGGCAGCACGGTGGGCACGGGACCGGCGGGAACGGCGGCCATGGTGGCCACGGCGGCCACGACCACGCGGCGATGATCGCGGACTTCCGTCGCCGCTTCTGGATCATGCTCGTCCTGACGCCGCCGATCCTGCTGCTCTCGCCGATGATCCAGGAGTTCCTCGGGCTCGCGGAGACGCTCGCGTTCCCCGGATCGACCCTGGTCCTGTTCGGCCTCTCGACGATCGTCTTCTTCTACGGCGGCTGGCCCTTCCTGACGGGGTTCGTCTCCGAGGTCGGCAACCGCAAGACGGGGATGATGACCCTGATCTCGCTGGCGATCACGGTGGCCTACGTCTACTCGACCGCGACCGTGTTCGGGCTCGCCGGCGAGCCGTTCTTCTGGGAGCTGGCGACCCTCATCCTGATCATGCTGCTCGGCCACTGGATCGAGATGCGCTCGGTGATGGGCGCCTCCGCGGCGCTCCAGGCGCTGGTGGCCCTGATGCCGGCGACGGCCGACCGGGTGCTGCCCGACGGCACGACGGAGGAGGTGCCGGTCTCGGACCTCCGGCCGGGAGACCGGGTCCTGGTGCGGCCCGGGGCCAAGGTGCCGACCGACGGTGTCGTCGTGGAAGGTCGCACCAGCCTCGACGAATCGATGCTCACGGGCGAGTCGAAGCCGGTCGAGCGGAGCGAGGGCGAGGTCGTCATCGGCGGCGCCGTCAACGGCGAGGGCGCGATCACGATCGAGATCCGCAAGACCGGGGACGAGACCTACCTGGCCCAGGTCATCGAGATGGTGCGCCGGGCGCAGGAATCGCGCTCGCGCAGCCAGAACCTCGCCGACCGCGGCGCCAACATCCTCACCTACAGCGCGCTCGTGGTCGGCATCGCCACGCTCGTCGTCTGGATCGGCGTCGGTGCGCCCTACGAGTTCGCCATCGCGCGGATGGTCACGGTGATGGTGATCGCCTGCCCCCATGCGCTGGGGCTCGCGGTTCCGCTCGTCGTCGCCGTGAGCACGCGGCTGAGCGCCACGAGCGGCCTGCTCATCCGCGACCGGGCGAGCTTCGAGCGCGCCCGCAATCTCGACGTCGTCGTCTTCGACAAGACCGGCACGCTCACCGAGGGCCGCTTCGGCGTGAGCGACGTGATCCCGCTCGGGGCGCTCCCGGCGGACGCGGTGCTCGGCTGGGCCGCCGCGCTCGAGAGCCAGTCCGAGCACCCGATCGCGCGGGGCGTCACCCGTTCGGCGCAGGAGCGGGGCCTCGCCGTCGAGGCCGTGCGCGACTTCCGCAACCTGCCCGGAGAGGGGGCCGAGGCCGCCGTCGCCGGCCGGAACGTCAAGGTGGTCGGTCCCGGCTACCTGCGCCGGCGCGGCATCGAGACCGCGCACGCCGACGTGGAGCGCGTCGCCGAGCAGGGCAAGACCGTCGTCTACGTCCTCCTCGACGAGGAGGTCGTCGGCGCCATCGCGCTCGCGGACGTCGTGCGGCCGGAATCCCGCGAGGCGATCGCCAAGCTCAAGGCGATGGGCATCGAATGCATGATGCTCACGGGCGACGCGCGGGCGGTGGCGCAGAGCGTCTCGGCCGAGCTCGGGCTCGACGACTATTTCGCCGAGGTGCTGCCCGACCAGAAGGCGGACAAGATCCGCGAGGTGCAGGCCCGGGGCAAGACGGTCGCCATGGTCGGCGACGGCGTCAACGACGCGCCGGCGCTGGTCCAGGCGGATTGCGGCATCGCCATCGGCGCGGGCACCGACGTCGCGGTGCAGTCCGCCGACATCGTGCTCGTGCGCAACGACCCGCGGGATGTCACCGCCATCCTGTCCCTGTCACGGGCGACCTACCGCAAGATGATCGAGAACTTCGTGCTGGGCGCCGGCTACAACGTCGTCGCGATCCCGCTTGCCGCCGGCGTCGCCTATTCCTGGGGCGTCATCCTCACCCCCGCCGTCGGTGCAGCCCTGATGTCGCTGAGCACCGTCGTCGTCGCCATCAACGCCAAGCTGCTCGAGCGCCGCCGCAAGGACATCGCGGCGCTGGGGCTGCAGCAGAGCTGAACGCGAACAGGAGAACACGGCCATGTCGGACCATTCGCTTCCGCCCGTCGCCCCTGAGAGCGCCCTGCGCCGCTTCCTGCGTTCGCGGGTCAACCTCGCCGCCTGCCTCGCCCTCGCGGCGCTCGGGGTCTACCTGCTCGCCACCCATACCGGCCACGTGCTGGCGGCGGTGCCGTATCTCGTGCTCGTCGCATGCCCGCTCCTGCACCTCTTCATGCATCGCGGGCACGGCCATGGGAAATAACGACCGCGGCGCGTGGCTCGGCGGGCTGCGCCGCTACCTCGCCGTTCTCGCGCTGGCGAGCCTCGCCTGGGAGATCGGCCACACGCCGCTCTACACGATCTGGTCGGAGGCGAGCCTCGGCGAGATCGCCTTCGCCATCGTGCACTGCACGGCGGGCGACGTCCTCATCGGGCTCTCCGCCCTCGCGGCCGCCCTCGTCGTCTTCGGCGCGGCGGGCTGGCCGGGCGAGCGGTTCGGCGCGGTCGCGGCGGCCACCATCGTCGTCGGCGTCGCCTACACCGCCTTCAGCGAATGGCTGAACATCGTCGTGCGCGAAGCCTGGGCCTACACGGACGCGATGCCGACCGTTCCCGTCGGCGGCTTCGAGCTCGGCCTGTCGCCGATCGCGCAGTGGCTCGTCGTACCGGCGCTCGCCTTCGCCGCCGCGCGCCGGGGCACCGCCCCGACCCGCACCTCCGCGACCCGCACCTCCTCGACCCGCACCTTCACGCTCCGCCGGCCGTCGCCGGCTCATCGGGAGAACGCATCATGACCCGCATGACCCTCGTCGCCGCCTCCGCGGCCTTCCTCGTCCTCGGCGCCGCCGGCGCCTCCGCCGCGCCGGGCGCGGCCATGATCGTCCACAAGGACCCGAATTGCGGCTGCTGCGGCGCCTGGATCGACCACGTCCGCGCCGCCGGCTTCGCCGTCGAGGTCCGCGACACGACCCGGATGGACGAGATCAAGGCCGCGCTCGGCGTGCCCGACGACCTGCTCTCCTGCCACACCGCCGAGGTCGGCGGCTACGTCCTGGAGGGGCACGTCCCGGTGTCCGCCATCGAGGCCGTGCTCGCGCAGCGCCCCGGCGTCGTCGGCGTCGCGGTCCCGGGCATGCCCATGGGATCGCCCGGGATGGATGCGCCCGGCATGGTGGCCGAGCCGTACGAGGTCGTGCTGTTCGCCGAGAACGACGTCCGGCATCCGCTCGGGACCTTCGTCGGCGCGCAACGGGCGGATCGCTGAGCCGTGCCGCGCAGCCGCTCCCGTCCCGCGAGGAAGGGCGCCGCCGCCCCGCAGCCCAGCCCGGCGCCGCCGCCGGGCGGCTCCGGCGGGTGGCGCAGCGTCCTGCCGATCGGCGCGATCGTCGCCCTCGGAGCCGCGGCGCTGGTCTGGTTCCGGCCCGCGCCGTCGGCGACGGTCGTCGAGGTGGCCGTGCCGGCGCTCTCGGCCCGGGCCGAGCGGGGCGCGGCCGCCTTCGCGGCGAGCTGCGCCGCCTGCCACGGTGCGAACGCCGCCGGCTCGGAGAGCGGCCCGCCGCTGGTCCACCGGATCTACGAGCCGGGCCACCATGCCGACGGCGCCTTCCACATCGCCGTCCGGCAAGGCGTCCGCGCGCACCATTGGGGCTTCGGCGACATGCCGGCGCAGCCGCGCGTCGGCGAGGCCGAGGTCGCCGACATCGTCATTTACGTGCGCGAGCTGCAGCGCGCGAACGGCATTCGCTAGGCGTCGGAAGGACACCGTCGTCCGCCGCCTGCGAGCATGCGCGCCGGATCCTCCGGCGCGCAGGAAGAACGGCTCCCGCGAGGAGCCGACAGAGAAGGAGCACACCATGGCCAGAACGATCGCCACTCTCGCCGCCGGCGCCGCACTCCTGGCGGCCGCCGCGTCCGCCCACGCGCAGACCTCGCCGCAGGGGCAGGCCCAGCCGGGCCAGCCGGGCGCCGGCATGCCGATGATGAACCAGGAGCAGAGGCAGCAGATGATGCAGCAGGGCGGCCCGGGCACCGGCCAGCAGGGCATGGGCCAGCAGGGCATGGGCCAGCAGGGTATGGGCATGGGCCCGGGCCAGGGCCAGGGCATGGGCATGATGGGGCCCGGCATGATGGGCATGGGCCAAGGACCCGGCATGGGGCAGGGCATGGGTCCCGGCATGATGGGCGGCATGGGTGGCATGGGCATGATGGGGCACGGCCCGATGATGCGCATCGCGTTCGCCGTCATGGACGCCGACGGCGACGGCACGCTGTCGCTCGAGGAGGTCCAGGACTTCCACGCCCGGATCTTCCGGGCCGTCGACGCCGACGACGACGGCAGCGTGACGCAGGCGGAGCTGCGGGGCTTCATGACCGGCGCGCCGGTCGACACGGGCACGAGCGCGCAGTGATGCGGGTTCGGCGGCCCCGCTGAACGGTGGCGGGCCGGCGCACGGACGCGTCGGCCCGTCGCAGCAGTTCCGGCGCCGGTGCGGCGTTCCGGTCGCTTGTACGGAAGCTCGGATCGCGTAGACTTACCTAGGTAATGATTCGGAGCTGATCTTGCGCCTCCTGAGTGCCCTGGTCGCATTGCTGATCGCCCTGTCCGTCGTGGTGGCTCCGCTGCCCCGCGCGTTCGGCGTCGCGCATGCGGGTGCGGTGCATGCCGAGCGCGAGACGGGCGTGACGCTCTCCGAAGCCGCATGCGTCGACGCGACAGCGCTCGATCACGACGGCACCGAGGCACAGCCGGATGCTCTCGGAGATCTCTGCGCCGACGCGGGGAACGCGGCGGGCGGACCCGACCGGGCCGGCTGCTGCGACATGGCGAAGTGCCAGCCCCTCGGGTTCCCGCGCACGCAGGACGCGCATCTCGCGCCCCCGGTGGCCATTGCCGCCGCTTGGCGTATCGAGACGCTCCTGACCGACGCGCGCTCCGCCCGGATCGAGCGCCCGCCGAGAGCCTGAGGCGCGGGCCGACGCCCGCGCGGGCCGTTCGCGCCCCCCCCCTCCGCCTCGACGTTCTCAACGCGACGACCTCCGGCCGTCCCGGCCGGCTCCTCGCCTCGATCCGGAACCAGACCACACATGCTCAAGCCCGTCCTCGCGACGGCGTTGGCGCTCGGCCTCACGGCCTGCGCCAGCACGCCGCCTGCGTATCTCGTGCGCGCCGCCGACCCGGCCGCCCCCTCCGCAAGCACCGGCTACACCGCCGTCGGCGCCGGCACCGTCTCCTTCCGCCCGGTTCAGCCCCTCGACTGGGGCGCGGTGAACCGCCGCGTGGCCCCCCGGGAGGTGATGCCGTGATCCGCAAA
>NZ_AUBC01000027.1 GCF_000429045.1 Salinarimonas rosea DSM 21201 | reverse complement strand
CTTCGCGGCGGCGAGCCCCGCCGCCGAGGGTCCGGCGCTGTGGACGCTCGACGGGCGCGAGCTGTGGGCGCCGGGCGCGACGCTCGACGCGCAGGCCCTCGCCGAGGCGACGCTCCAGCCCAGCGCCAGCGACGTCGCGACGCTCGACGCATTGCGCGCCGCGAGCCGCGGCATCCTGCTCGGCCTCGACGCCGATGGCTGCGACGTCGCCGCGACCCTCGACGCCCTCGCCGAGGACGCGGGTCTCCTGCGCGTGCTCGGCGCGCTCTGGGCGCGTGGCGGGCGCATCGACCCGGGACGGCGCTGCGGCGAGCGGCCGCTGCGGCGGGTCGGCCTTCCGGCCTATCCCTTCGAGCGCGCCCGTCACTGGGTCGACATCCCCGCGGAGGCGAGGCCCTCGAACTACGACGTGGCCCTGTAGCGATGGCGCATCTCCTCATCGTCGACGCCAACCTGCCCGGCCTCCAGGCGCTCGCCCGCGCCAAGGCCCTCGGGCACCGCGTCACGTTCGTGCGCGGGACGAGCTACGCCATGTACCCGCGCACGCCGCAGAACGAGGCGATCATCGCCTCCGCCGACCGGCTGGTGGACGTGCCCGCGACGTCGGACACCCCGGCACTCCTCGCGCTCGGGCGCGCGCTGGCCGACGAGGGGCCGATCGACGGCATCCTCACCCAGCAGGAATACGCCGTGGAGGCGACCGCAGCGCTCGCGGAGGCGCTCGGCCTGCCGTTCCTCTCGCTCGCCAGCGCCCGGCTCGCGCGCCGCAAGGCGCAGGCGCGGGCGCGGGTCGAGGACGCCGGCCTCGCCTCCGCCGCCCACGCCGTCGTGCCCGACGCCGACGCCGCCGGCGCGGCCGCGCGGGAGATCGGCTTTCCCGTCATCGTCAAGCCGCCGTCGGGCTGCGACAGCATCCTCGCCGCGCGCTGCGACGACGAGGCCGCCGTCAGGCGCGCCGCGCAGGCGATCCTCGCCGCGCCGCAGACGCTGCCGGAGCAGCTGCGCGAGCAATTCTCCCGCGGTATCCTCGTCGAGGAGCGGCTCGAGGGCCCGCTGGTGAGCGCCGAGATCGCCTTCTTCGAGGGCCGGCCGATCCGCTACATGCTGTCCGGCCGGGTGCGCGGGCGCGCCGACGAGACGGTGGAGGTCGGCGCCGCCATGCCCGCCGCGGAGGCCGAGGGGCGGGAGGAGGCCTGCTTCGCCTACGCGGAGGCGGTGGCCGAGGCGCTGGGCTTCGACTTCGGCTTCGTCCACATCGAGATGATCCTGACCGCGCGCGGACCCGTGCTGGTCGAGGCCAACCCGCGGCTGATGGGCGGCATCATGCCCCGGCTCTACGAGGAGGTGTCGGGACGCACCATCCTCGACGACGTCGTGGCGCTGCACCTGGGCGCCGCGCCACGCCCGCCGACGGGGATCGCGCAGGCGGGGACGACGCGCAAGATCATGCCGCGCGCCGACGGGCGGCTGGCGCAGGCGCTCGACGCCGCGACGCTCGAGGCCGTGCGCGCCGACCTCGCCCTCGTCGACGCGCCCGGGCTCGTCGACGGCGCGGCCGTGCGGCGCGACGAGATCCTCGGCCGCCTGATCGCCACCGCGCCGACCATGGCGGAGGCGGACGCCCGCGCGGACGCCGCGCTGGGGCGCATCGCCGACGCCATCGGCGTGGAGCTGGTGCGATGAGCGCCGCCACGACGCAGGCCGACGAGGCCGCCGGGGCGCCGCTGTGGCGCGACCGCACGGTGGTGGCGCTGTTCCTGTCCATGCTGCTCAGCATGATGGGCACGCATCTCGCGCTCGTCGCACTCGCCGTGGAATATGCCGAGCGCTACGGCTCGACGCTCGCCGGCGGGCTCGTCTACCTCGCCCAGTTCCTGGCGCCGATCGTGCTCACGCGCGTGGCCGGGCGGCTGTGCTCGGCGCAGGCGCCGCGCACGCTGCTCGTCGGCAGCGAGCTCGTCGGCTTCGCGAGCTGCCTCGTGCTCGCGCTGGTCTGGGATCTCTTCCCCGCGGTGCTGGCGCTGCTCGCCCTGCGCGGCTTCCTCGACATCCTCACCCGCTCCTCGCGGGCGGTGGCGGTGAAGCTGGCGCTGCCGCCGGGGCGGGTGGAGCGGGCCAACACCATCGTCAACGCGCCGTTCTTCCTCGGCGCGATGCTCGGCGGCCTCCTCGGCGCGCTCCTGATCGAGCGGCTCGACCTCGGCGCCATCGTCCTCGTCAACGCCGCCACCTACCTCGCCGCCGGGCTGATCTACCTCGCCCTGCCCCGCCGGGCGCCGCCGCCGCGGCCCGCGGGCCGGACCTCGCTGCTGGGGACGGCGTCGCGCGCCTTCGCCGCCGATCCGGAGCTGATGCGCGCCTTCGGCTATCTCGTCGCCGTCACCGCGCTGTTCCAGGGCGTGCACCAGACCGCGCGCATCCACCTGCCGCTGAAGGAGCTCGGGATGGACGGCAGCGGCGTGGCGCTGCTGCAGGCCACCGCCTTCGCCGGCGTGTTCGTCGGGCTCCTCGTCGCCGGGCGGTGGCTCGCCGGGCGGGAGGCGACGCTGCGCCTGTTCGCGCCGGCGACGCTCGCCGCCGGGCTCGCGGGCCTCGCGACCACCGCCTTCGTCACGCCGACGGGAGCGCTTTCGGCGTATTTCGTCTTCATGGTCCTGTTCGAGATCGCCTTCATCACGGCCATGAACACGGTCGTGAAGCGCTCCGAGGCCGCCGCCCTGCCGACGCTCATGGTGCTGTTCTACGCCTTCGCCTTCGGCGGCATGACGCTGATGGTGCTCGCCTCGGGCGTGGCGTTCGACAGGCTCGGCGCTCAGGCGACCTTCGCCGCCGTGCTCGCGCTCGGCATCGGCGCGGTGCTCGCCATCGAGTCCACCGCGCGGCGCCTGCGCGCGCGGGCCGAGGCGACGGTGCTCGGCTCGTGACGGCGGGCGCCGCACCCGCCCTCGCCGGTGCCGTCGAGGGCGAGGAGGATCCCGTCGCACTCGCCGCGCGCCTGATCCGCGTCCCGAGCGTCGTCCCGCCCCGCCCCGAGCGGCCGGACGCCGAGGCGCAGGCGATCGCCCACGTCGCGGAGCGGCTCGCCGCCCACGGCATCGCGCATCGCATCCTCGCCGCCGATCCCGCCCGCCCCAACCTCCTCGTCCGCGTCCCCGGCCGCGGCGCGGCGCCGCCGCTCCTCGTCTACGGCCACGTCGACGTCGTGCCCGCGCCCGCGGACGCCTGGAGCGTCGATCCGTTCGGGGGCGTGGTCCGCGACGGGATGCTCTGGGGCCGCGGCGCGCTCGACATGAAGGGCGGGCTCGCGATGCTCGTCGCCGCGACGATCGCCGCCGCCCGCGCGCCCGAGCCGCCGCCCGGCGACGTGATCCTCGCCTGCTTCGCCGACGAGGAGGCCGGCGGGCGGCTCGGCGCGGCCCACGTGGCGGGTGCACATGCGGACCTCCTCGCCGGCGTGCGCCACGCGCTGGGCGAGTTCGGCGGCTTCTCGCTCGGGATCGCCGGACGGACCTTCTACCCGGTGCAGGTCGCCGAGAAGCGGACCGCGACGCTCCACCTCGCCTTCGCCGGCAAGGGCGGGCACACCGCCCTCCTCGCCGGCCGCTCCCCGGCGATCCGCGCGGCCGAGGCCGCCGCGGCGCTGGCGCGCCACCGCGAGCCGATCCGCGTCGAGCCGGCGGCGCGGGCGATGATCGCGGCGATCGCGGACGCGCTCGGCGGCGAAAGACGCCTCGCGGCCGCGGCGCTGCGGGCGCTGCTTCGGCCGGCCCTCGCCCCGCTGGCGCTGAAGGCGGGCGGGCCGCTTCTGGCGCGGGTGTTCGAGCCCCTGCTGCGCACGACCGCGCAGGTGACCGGCCTCGCCGCCGGCGGCGAGGCGCCCAACGTGGTGCCGGACGCCGCGCGGGTGCGGCTCAGCGTGCGGCTGCTGCCGCAGGACGACGGCGCGGGCCTGCTGGCGCGCCTCGCCCGCATCGCCGGTGCGGATGCGGCGATCGAAGGCGAGCTGCCGCCCACCGGCCCCGCCGGCTTCGACGGCTCGCAGCTCGGGCCGATGCAGGAGCTGATCGCGGAGATCGACCCCGGCGCGCGGGTGGTGCCGATGCTGCTGCCCGGCTCCACCGACGCGCGACACCTCGCGCCGCTCGGCATCCAGAGCTACGGCTTCCTGCCCATGCGCCTGCCGCCGGGTCTCTCCTTCATGGAGCTGATCCACGCCGCCGACGAGCGCGTGCCGGTCGAGGCGCTGCGCGAGGGCACGCGGGTGCTCGCGGGTTTCCTCGCCCGCTATCGCGGATGAGCGGCGCCGACGCGGCCCCCGTCCGGCTCGTGCGCATCGGCGCGGCGGGGTCGACGCGTCTCGTCGCCTGCCCGCACGCCGGCGGCAGCCCGGCGAGCTTCGCAGGCTGGCGCCGGGCACTCCCCGCCGACGTGTCCCTGGAGGTCCCGTGCCTGCCCGGCCGCGGGCCGGCCGCGGCCTATCCGGCGGATCTCGCGGCGATCGCCGCGGGCGTGACGGCGGCGCTCTCGGCCGACGCGGGAACGCCGGTGCTGCTGTTCGGCGCGAGCTTCGGCGCGCTCCTCGCCGATGCGGTCGCCGGCGCGCTGCTGGCGCGGGCCGATGCGCCGCCGCTCCTCGGCGTGGCGCTCGCCGCGCGCCCGGCGCCGCATCGCCCGCGCGCGACGCCGCCGCTGGCGCACCTGCCCGCACGCGAGATGATCGCCGGCCTCGCCGCACGCTACGGCACGCCCCGGGACGCGCCCGCCGACCTCGCCCACCTCGTCGCCGAGGGCCTGCGCCACGATCTCGCGCTCGACGAGGCGCACGTCCATCGCCCGGCGCGGCCGCGCGCGACGACCCTGCTCCCGCTCGCCGGGCGCGACGACCCGACGCCGGCCGACGACGTCGCCGCCTGGAGCGCGCTCTACGCGCGGACGCGCCCGCTGGTGCGCATCGACGGCGGGCATTTCTTCGCGCTGGAGCGCCCGCGGGAGACCGTGGCGGCGGTGCTCGGGCTCTGCGAGCGCGGCGGCTAGCGTCAGTATTCCACCTTGTCCGGCTTCTCCATCCAGGCCCGGAACACGGCCTTCGCCTCGTCGAGCGGCAGGTGCTCGGCCGGGAGCGCGCGGGCGGCGGGGTCCTTGGGGATCTCGTCGTAGATGAAGGCGTCGTCGAAGCCGATGGCGGCGGCCTCGGCGCGGGTGTTGGCGTAGACGATGCGGTCGACGCGGGCCCAGAAGGCGGAGGCGAGGCACATCGGGCAGGGCTCGCAGCTCGTGTAGAGCGTCGCGCCGCGAAGCGCGAAGTCCCCCACGGCTTTGCAGGCGCGGCGGATGGCGGTGACCTCGGCGTGCGCGGTGGGGTCGTTGGCCGAGGTGACCTCGTTCCAGCCCTCGGCCAGCACCTCCCCGTCGCGCACGATCACCGCGCCGAAGGGCCCGCCCTCGCCCTTCTCCATGTGGGCGCGCGAGAGCGCCACGGCGCGGGCGAGGAAGCGGCGGTCGTTTTCGGGGTCGGTCATGAGGAGGGTCCGGGAGGGTCGGCCGAGAGGGTGCGGTCTCGGGCCAGGAGGAGCTGGGCCGCGGTGGCGGCGGCGATGCTGGCGGGGTCCTTCGCCCGGATGCCGGGCAGGCCGATGGGGCAGGCGAGCGCGGCGATGCGGGTCTCGGGCAGGCCGATCTCGCGGAAGCGCCGCTCGAAGCGCGCGCGCTTGGTGGCCGAGCCGATCAGCCCGACGAAGGGGAGATCCGTGCGCCCGAGCGCGGCCGCCGTGAGCGCCATGTCGAGCGGGTGGGAATGGGTCATCACCAGCACGAAGGCGCCGGGCGGGGCCTGAGCGATCTCGAGGCCGGGCTCGTCGCTGTGGATCGCGGTCGTGCCGCCGGGGACGTGGGCGGGAAAGGCGTCGGCGCGGCCGTCGACCCAGCGCACGCGGAACGGCAGCGGCGCGAGCGCCAGCACGAGCGCCCGGCCGACATGGCCCGCGCCGAACAGGAGGAGCGGCGTCTGCGCCGGCGCGGTCTCCTCGAGCCAGGCCACCGCGGCGTCGGGCGCCTCGGCACCTCCCCTGCGCGTTGGTATCGGCGTCGGCACTCGCCTCACGCGCCCATCGGCGCCCGTCCGCGCGGCGAGCGGCCGCCCCTCCGCCGCCGCCTCCGCAATCATGCGCAGCTCGTCGAGATCCCGCGCATCGAAGGTCTCGATCGTGACCACGGCCCGCCCGCCGCAGCACTGGCCGAGGTCCGGCCCGAGCGCCATGTCGAGACGGCGCAGCCGCCCCCGACCCTCCGCCAGAGCCGTGCGAGCCTCCGAGAGCGCACGCCATTCGAGCTCGCCACCGCCGATCGTGCCGTGGAACGCGCCGTCCGGCCGCACCGCCATCGCCGCGCCGGCCTCGCGCGGGGCGGAGCCCTGCACGGAGGCGACGCGCACGAGCGCCGCCGCGCCGTGGGCGGCGACGAGATCGGCGAGGCGGGCGTAGGCGCTGGTCACCCGATCGCTCGCTCGGGCAGCGGCCGGCCGCGCAGCGCCTGGCAGGCGCGCAGCACCGCCTCCGGCGTCGCCGGCGCGTCGAGCGGCACGGGCTTGCCCGGATCGAGCGCATGCACCGCGTCGGCGAGCGCGCAGAAGACGCTGTTCGCCAGCATGATCGGCGGCTCGCCCACCGCCTTCGAGCGGTAGATCGTCTCCTCCCGGTTGGCGTTGGGGAAGAGCGCGACGCGGAAGTCCTCCGGCACGTCGGAGGCCACCGGGATCTTGTAGGTGGAGGGCGCGTGGGTGCGCAGCCGGCCGGTCTCGGCGTCGTAGACCAGCTCCTCCGTGGTGAGCCAGCCCATGCCCTGCACGAAGCCGCCCTCGATCTGGCCGATGTCGATCGCCGGGTTGATGGACCGGCCGACGTCGTGGAGGATGTCGACGCGGGTGACCTTGTACTCGCCGGTGAGCGTGTCGACGAGCACCTCCGAGCAGGCGGCGCCGAAGGCGAAGTAGAGGAACGGCCGGCCCTTCGCGGCGGCGCGGTCCCAGGAGATCGTCGGCGTCTTGTAGAAGCCCGCCTCCGAGAGGTGGACGCGGTGGAGCACGCAGTCCTTCGCCAGCTCGCCGAAGGGCAGGCTCTCGTTGCCGGCGAAGACCCGGTCGTCGCGGAACGTCACCTCCTCCGCGGCGACGCCGAAGCGCGCCGCCGCCCGCGCCGCCATCCGCGCCTTGATCTTGCCGGCCGCGATCCGCGCGGCCATGCCGTTGAGGTCGGTGCCCGAGGAGGCGGCGGTGGGCGCGGTGTTGGGGACCTTGCCGGTCGAGGTCGCCGTGATGCGCACGCGCTCGATGGCGATGCCGAACTCCTCCGCCACCACCTGGGCGATCTTCTGGTAGAGCCCCTGCCCCATCTCGGTGCCGCCGTGGTTCAGGTGGACCGAGCCGTCCTGGTAGACGTGCACCAGCGCGCCCGCCTGGTTCAGGTGCATCAGGGTGAAGGAGATGCCGAACTTCACCGGCGTGAGGCTGATGCCCTTCTTGAGGGTCTTCGAGCGGCCGTTGAAGGCGGCGATCGCCGCGCGGCGGGTGCGGTATCCGCTGGTGCGCTCCAGCGTCTCGACGATCGCGCGCAGCGTGTCGGTTTCCTCCACGGTCTGGCCATAGGGCGTGACGTCCCGGCCGGGGCGGTAGAGGTTGGCGTAGCGCACGTCGAGCGGGTCGCGGCCCGTCGCCCAGGCGATGCGGTCCATCACATGCTCGATCATCAGCATGCCCTGCGGGCCGCCGAAGCCGCGGAAGGCCGTGTTCGAGACGGTGTTGGTGAGGAGCCGGCGCGTGTCGATGCGCACCGCCGGGAAGTAGTACGAGTTGTCCGTGTGGAACATCGTCCGGTCGACGACGCCCTGGGACAGGTCGGCCGAGTAGCCGCAGCGCGCGTTGTGCGTCACCGCGAAGCCGGCGATCGCGCCCTCGCCGTCGAAGCCCACCCGCCAGTCGCAGCGGAAGTCGTGGCGCTTGCCGGTGAGCGCGAAGTCGTCGTCGCGGTCGAGCCGCACCTTGCAGGGGCGTTTGGTCAGATGGGCGCCCAGCGCGGCGATGGCCGCCCACTGCGTCGCCTGGCTCTCCTTGCCGCCGAAGCCGCCGCCCATGCGGCGCACCTCGCAGGTGACGAAGGCGTCGGGAAGGCCGAGCACGCGGGCGATCACGTGCTGCACCTCGGTGGGGTGCTGGGTGGAGGAGAGGACGTGGACGTCCCCCTCCTCGCCGGGCGTGGCGAGCGCCGCCTGGCCCTCGAGGTAGAAATGCTCCTGCCCGCCGATGCGCAGGCTCCCCTCCAGCCGATGCGGTGCGCCGACGAGCGCGGGCTCGACCTCGCCGCGGCCGAAGCCGTAGTCCGGCAGCACGGCCTCCTCGCGGGCGAGCGCGTCCTCCACGGTGACGCTCGGGCGCTCCTCGGCGATCTCGACCACAGCCTTGGCGGCGGCGCGCCGGGCCGCGTCGCGGGTCTCGGCCAGGACGGCGAACAGCGCCTGGCCGTGGAAGGAAACCCGGTCGGTCGCGAACATCGGGTCGTCGCCCATCGCGGGCGAGACGTCGTTCGCGCCGGGAATGTCGGCGGCGGTGAGCACCCGCACGACGCCGGGATGGGCGCGCACGGCCGCGAGGTCGAGCCCGCGGATCGTCCCGCGCGCCTTCGGCGACATGCCGATCGCGACCTGCAGCGTGCCCTGCGGCTCGCGCACGTCGTCGATGTAGTCCGCCGCGCCCTGGACGTGACGGCGCGCGGAATCGTGCGGCAACGGCTTGCGCACGTGGCGCAGCGGCTCCCCGCCGTCGGGGCTGGCGTCGTCGGGGTCGTGGCGGATGTTCATGCGCTCATGCTTTCGACGGGACGCGCGGTCATTCGGCGGCGAGGCCGGCCGGGCGCGGGGCGATGCGCAGCCCGGCGTCCCCGGCGATCTCCGCCAGCGCCTTGAAGAGGAGGTTGCGGGCCACGACCGCCCGGTACTCCGCCGAGGCGCGGTGGTCCGACATCGGCCGGTAGTCCTGCGCCAGCGCATCGAGCGCCGGCGCCCAGGCGAGCTCGTCGTCGAGATCGAGGCCGACGAGCGCCGCCTCCGCCAGCGGCGCGCGCTTCGGCGTCGCCGCCATGCCGCCGAAGGCGATCCGGGCGCGGGCGATCCGCCGTCCCTCCAGGTGGAGGCGGAAGGCGCCCATCACGGCCGAGATGTCCTCGTCGAGGCGCTTCGTCACCTTGAAGCAGCGGAAGGCGTCGTGCCTGCGCAGCTTGTCGATCTCCACCGCGCGGACGTACTCGCCGGGCTCGCGATCCTGCTGGCGATAGCCGAGGAAGAAGTCCTCCAGCGGCAGCGTGCGCGTGCCTTTCGCGCCGGCGAGATGCAGCTTCGCGCCCAGCGCGATCAGCGCCGGGGGCAGGTCCCCGATGGGCGAGCCGTTGGCGATGTTGCCGCCTACCGTCCCCGACGCGCGCACCTGGATCGAGCCGAAGCGGCGCATCAGCTCGCCGAGATCCGGGTCGATCGCCGCGAGCGCCGCGTGGGCGTCGGCGTGGGAGACCATGGCGCCGAGCGTCAGCGTCTCGGGCGTGGAGCGCGTCTCGCGCAGGGACGCGACGCGCCCGAGCCAGACGATCTTCTCGATCTCCATCAAGGACTTTGTGATCCACAGCCCGACGTCGGTCGCCCCGGCGAGGATCGTCGCGTCCGGATGCCGGGCGAGCAGCGCGGCGAGGCTCTCCTCGGAGGCGGGCGCGGCGAAGAAGCGGCCCTCGTCGCGCATGAAGAGATCGGCGCCGTCCGCCGCGATCTCCCCCAGCGCGCACGCGGCAGCCTCGCGATGCGCCTCGAAGCGGCGGTCCTTCGCCGTGGCACAGGCGTCGAGCGCCGCGTCGACGATGGGGCGATAGCCGGTGCAGCGGCACAGGTTGCCGGCGAGCGCGTCGTTCACCGCGTCGCGGCCGACGGGGCGCTCCCCCTCCTCGTAGAGCGTGAACAGGCTCATCACGATGCCCGGCGTGCAGAACCCGCACTGCGAGCCGTGATGCGTCACCATCGCCTCCTGGACCGGGTGCAGCGCCCCGTCCGCGGCGATGTCCTCCACCGCGACCACGTCCGCGCCGTCGCACTGGCCGAGCAGCAGGATGCAGGAATTGACCGGCTCGTAGACGACGCGCCCGTCGACGAGCCGCCCCAGCGCCACCGTGCAGGCGCCGCAATCCCCCTCGGCGCAGCCCTCCTTCGTTCCCGTGCGCCGCTCCCCGAGACGCAGCCAATCGAGCAGCGTCGTGCGCGGATGCACGTCGCGGACCTCGCGGACCGTGCCGTTCCTGCCGAACCGGATGGCCTCTCTCATGTCTCGCGCGCTCCGTCGCCGACCCGCCTGAACACCGGGCAGGATAGCGAAGCGCGCGGGGAAAGGAACGGGGTCGCGACGGGCGAGGCGCCGCGCGGCCGCGGCGGCGTCAGAACGCCACCCGCAGCGTCGCGCTCGCCTGGTGCTCCCGATCGCCGTCGCCGACGAGCCCGTCGTAGTCGAGCGCGATGCCGACGCGCTCGGAGAGGACGAGGTCGAGCCCCGCCTCGAGCACGGCCACGTCCTCGGCGCCCGGCGCCGCGCCGACCCCGAAGGAGCCGCTGCCGGCGAAGGCGGCCGTGCCGCTCGCGGCGTCGTCGAAGGCGTGCCGCCAGCCGAGCCCGGCCGAGAGCCCGAGCCGGGCGCCGGCGACGTCGAAGGTCGTGCGCCCGCGCAGGCCGAGCGTCGTGAAGGTCGTGCCCGTCGTCCGGCCGGCGACGGTCAGGGCGGTGATCCCGCCCGTCTCGCCGAAGGCCGGGCTGCGCGTCTGCAGGTGCGCTATTCCGGCATAGGGCTCGAGCCGCATCGCGCCGAGCTCGACCGGCAGAGCCGCCTCGCCGAAGACCTGCCAGGACCGGGCGTCGTAGGAGGCGCGCAGGGAATCCGAGACGCCGAGGATCGCCACGGTCCGGCGCATCGAGACATCGTGCCAGCTGTGGATCGCGCCGGCCCGGACAATCAGGGAGCCGAGCGCGCCGGTGCCGTAGAGCCCGAGATCGACGGAGCCGATCTCCCCGCGCGAGGCGCGTGCGTCCATCTCGACGTCCGTGCGTCCGAATCCGACGAGCACACCGACCCGCCAGGCGTCGGAGAGCGCCCCGTCGAAGCCCATGGCGATGCCGCCGCCCCGCCGCTCGAGCCCCGCGAGCGTCCCGCGTGCGGCGATCTCCGCGGTGCTGCCGTAGACGCGCGCCCAGGCCCCGATCGCGTGCGCGCCGACCCCGCCGTCCGGCGCGAGCGAGGCGTAGGCCGCCGCCGGATCGCCGGCATCGGCGGCCATGGTTCCGAAGCGGCCGAAGCGCTCGTCGAGAACACGGCGCAGCGCCTGGCCCGCCTCGGCGAAGGTCCCCGGTGCGGCCGCGTGGATCTCGCCCGAGAGGAGGTCGAAGGCCGGCTGGACGCCGGCCGAGGGCAGCGCCGCCAGGAGGTCGTAGAGCGGGTTGCCGGGGCCGAGCGCCTCGATGACGCCGGCCATGGCGCCCTCGTTGGGCGTGCGCGCGAACGCGGCGAACGGCGTCCGGTTACGCGCGAAGCGCAGGTCGACCGCACGCGCCCGGCGATCGTAGACGAGCTCGGGCGTCAGGAAGGCGAAGCCGGTGCCGCCGACCGAGGCGAAGCTGCCGGACAGGGCCGTTCCGGGTAAGCACACCCCGGTTGCCATCATTGCGAGCGCAGGAACACCCCGGCTGACCGGGGGAAATCCCTCTTGACGCCATCCCGGCGGCCTTTCTGGCCCGATTCGTGGCCGTGGCCGGGGTATGTCGGGCCGGAACGCCTTGCGTTTCCAGCCGCGAACCCCCACAACCCCCCTCCTGACCCGAAAGCGAGACAAAGCTGGCTGGGTTCATCTGCTGGTATGGAGGGCACGGGATGCTTCACAACACCCGCCTTGCCAAATTGGGGATGAACTTGGACCTGCATGATGCAGGCGTTCAAACCAACGAGGTGAGCACCGATCGGAATTCCGCCACGGAGCGGGGCGCGATCGACGATCCATCGATCGCTGCGGCGGTTGGAACCGAGCCGGACGCGACTCGGCACGACGAGAGCCTCGACCACTTCGTCGAGAAGGACGGCCTGCGCTTCGCCGGCACGCACCTCATCGTCGACCTGTGGGAGGCCACGCGTCTCGACGACCTGCCGGCGGTGGAGGACGCGCTCAGGCGCGCCACCGAGGCCGCCGGGGCGACGCTGCTCAACATCGACCTGCACCATTTCACGCCCAACGGCGGGATCTCGGGGGTCGCGGTGCTGGCGGAGAGCCACATCTCCATCCACACCTGGCCGGAGCGCGCCTACGCCGCGATCGACATCTTCATGTGCGGCGACGCGCGCCCGCACGCGGCGATCGCGGTGCTGCGCGAGGCGTTCGCGCCGGCGCGCATCCAGCTCGCGGAGCACAAGCGCGGGATGGTGCCGTGCTGAGCTTCACGGAGGCGGTGCACGACGGCTACGGCCAGACCTTCCGGATCGATCGCCTGGTGCACTACGAGAAGACCGAGCTCCAGGAGCTGGTGATCTTCGACAACGCCTCCTTCGGCCGGGTTCTCGCGCTCGACGGGCTCGTGCAGCTCACCGAGCGCGACCACCACGCCTACCACGAGATGATCGCGCACGTGCCCGTGCTCGGGCACGGCGCCGTGCGCGACGTTCTGGTGATCGGCGGCGGCGATGGCGGCGTGCTGCGGGAGGTGCTGCGGCACGAGGACGTGCGCGCGACGCTGGTCGAGATCGATGCCCGCGTGATCGGCACGGCGCGCACCCACCTGCCCTTCGTCTGCGGAGACGCGTTCGACGATCCCCGCGCCGAGATCGTGATCGGCGACGGGCTCGCCTTCGTGCGCGACACGGACCGGCGCTTCGACGTGATCGTGGTCGACTCCACCGATCCCGTGGGTCCGGCGGCGGCGCTGTTCGGGGAGGCGTTCTACCACGACTGCAAGCGCTGCCTCCGGCCCGGCGGCGTGCTCGTTACCCAGGCGGGCGTCCCCTTCTTCCAGGGCCCGCAGATCGCCGCAGCGCACGCCCTGCGCGCGGGCCTGTTCGCCCACGCGACCGCCTATCTCGCCGCCGTGCCGACCTATACCGGCGGCCCGATCGCGCTCGGCTTCGCCTCGGACGCCGACCTCGCGCCCGGCGACCTCGCGCTGCTGCGGGAGCGCTTCCGCGCGGCACGGCTCGAGACCCGCTACTACGCGCCGGACGTGCACGTCGGCGCGTTCGCGCTGCCGCCCGAGGTGCGGAGCCTCCTGCACGGGGCGTGATCCTCCGGCAGGCGGGCGGTCGGGGCGCGCGATACTTTGAACATTCTTTACCGGTAGAATAATTCTCCATAATCCACGTACGGAATTCGGTAAAACCACCGCGATTTCTCGCCTGACGATACGAAAAACCAGTAGACAGCCGCGTTTCCCCGCCCGATAAACGGGCTACGCACAAATACGAATAATGGGGAACCCTGCGTCCATGTCCGGGCTGATCGGCTTCGTGCGCGCCGTCGAGCGCGTGAACGACCTCGTGGGTCGCGCGGTCGCGCTGCTCACGCTGGGGACGGTGCTCGTGTGCTTTGCCACCGTCTATACCCGCTACGCCCTCAACACGAACTTCATCTGGCTCCAGGAGGCGTACGTCTGGCAGCACGCGCTGGTGATCGTGCTCGGCGGTGCCTACACGAAGATGGTCGGCGGTTTCGTGCGGGTGGACATCTTCTACGGGCGCATGTCGCCGCGCGGGCGCGCCAAGGTCGACATCGCCGGCACGCTCGTCTTCCTCATGCCCTTCCTCGCGGTGCTCGCCTGGTCGTTCTGGCGCTTCTTCTGGAACGGCTACATCGCCGACGAGGGCTCGCCCAACGAGGGCGGGCTGCCGAATTGGTGGCTGCTCCAGGGCGCGCTCGTCGTGTTCGTGGCGCTCACCTTCCTGCAGGGCTGCGCACTCGTCGCCCGCTCGCTCCTCGTGCTGAACGGCCGCGAGGAGTTCGCGCCGACGCTCTCGCACGGCTGAGGAGGCGCGCCATGCTCGATCCCGCGGTGGCCGGCCAGATCCTCGCCGTCGTCTTCTTCTTCGCCATTCTCGTCGTCCTCTTGTCGGGCTACATCGTCGCCTGGACGCTGGGCGGCCTGTCGATGATCTTCGCGCTGGTCGGCTGGTGGCTCGGCGCCTTCGACGCCAACCTGCTCCAGGCCCTCTCGACGCGGTTCTTCGGGGTGATCACCAACCCCGTGCTGATCGCGGTGCCGCTGTTCGTCTTCATGGGCGTCGTGCTCGAGCGCTCGAAGATCGCGGAGGTGCTGCTGACCACGATGGGAGAGCTGTTCGGCTCGCTCCGCGGCGGGCTCGGCGTCTCCGTCGTCCTCGTCGGCGCGCTGCTCGCGGCCTCGACGGGCGTCGTCGGCGCGACCGTCGTGGCGATGGGGCTCCTCGCGCTGCCCGCCATGCTGCGCGCCGGCTACGACCCGAAGCTCGCCACCGGCGTCATCTGCGCCGCCGGCACGCTCGGCCAGATCCTGCCGCCCTCGACCGTGCTGATCTTCACCGCCGACATCCTGCAGGGCGCCAACGCCGCCGCGCAGGCGGAGCTCGGCAACTTCGCGCCGGATACGGTCTCGGTGGGCGACCTCTTCGTCGGCGCCTTCATCCCCGGCATGATCCTCGCGGGGCTCTACGCGCTCTGGGTCATGGTGCGCGCGATCGTCGACCCGAAGAGCGCGCCCGCCATCGTGATGACACCCGAGCAGAAGGCGACGCTCGGCCGGCGGGTCGTCGTGGCGCTGATCCCGCCGCTCGCGCTCATCGTCGCCGTGCTCGGCTCGATCGTCGGCGGCGTGGCGACGCCCACCGAGTCCGCCTCCGTCGGCTCGCTCGGCGCGATCCTCTTGTGCCTCGTCAAGCTCCTCGCCGAGCGCGCCGTCCACGGCGACGACGGCGTCGACCACGAGGAGAAGCTGTTCTGGTTCTGGATCGGCTTCCTCGGGCTCCTCCTCGCCATCGGCGTCTTCGGCGGCGCCTTCTGGCTCCTCACCTTCCTCGTCGTCGCGATCCTCGCCGCGCTGGTGCCGGTGATGGCGTCGACGAAGCTGCGCGTGCGCTTCCTCGGCACGATGGACGAGACCTGCCGCGCGACGATGACGATCACCTCGATGATCTTCGTCATCCTGCTCGGCGCCACCGCCTTCGCCCTCGTCTTCACGCGGATGGGCGGCTACGACCTCGTGCAGGACTTCCTCGCGGCCATGCCCGGCGGCCAGATCGGCGCCGTCATGGCGGTGATGGCGATGATGTTCGTGCTGGGGTTCTTCCTCGACACGTTCGAGATCGTCTTCATCGTCGTGCCGATCACGGCGCCGATCCTGATCATCCTCGGCGTCGACCCGATCCTGCTCGGCGTGCTCATCGGGCTGATCCTGCAGACCTCCTTCCTCACCCCGCCCTTCGGCTTCGCGCTGTTCTACCTGCGCGGCGTGGCGCCCAAGGAGGTGGCGACCACGATGCTCTATCGCGGCGTCGTCCCCTTCGTCGTCATGCAGATCGCCGTGCTCGTGCTCGTCTGGCAATGGCAGGCGCTGGCGACCTACCTGCCGAACTACTTCTTCCGCCAGCCCGCCGCCGCGACGATCGACGGCGCGCCGGCGCCGCTGCCCTTCGACGACAGCGAGGCGGACGAGTTCCTGTGAGCTTCTCCCGAAACGACGAACCCCCGCGGCGCCGGGCGCCGCGGGGGGGGGAGGGACGCCGGGCCTGCGAGGCCCGGCCCGGCGGATGGGCTCAGCCCAGGCCGCGCGAGGGGAAGGCGAAGTCCAGCGTGCGGGCGTTGAGGAAGGCCTGCTCGTTGAAGCGCAGGAAGCGCATCGTGTTCTCGCGCGAGGCGAAGTAGGACTGCCAGAGACGGCGCATGTAGTCGTCGCCGTTGTCGTACATGTCCTGCACCATCTCGCCCGCGGCCTTGCCGAGGCCTTCCAGCACCTCGCGGTTGAGGCGCAGGAACTCGACGCCGTGCTCGAGGCGCAGCGTCTCCATGGTGCGGCCGGAGCCGTAGTCGTACTCGACCTTCATGTCCTCGTGCATCTGCCAGCACGCGACCTTGATGATCTCCTGGAGGTCGGCGGGAAGCTCCTGGTACTTGGCGCGGTTGACCATCATCTGCATCATGCCACCCGGCTCCTGCACGCCGGGGCCGTAGGAGATCTTGCAGACCTGCTGGAACCCCAGCGCGAGGTCGTTGAGCGGGCCGATGAACTCGGCCGCGTCGATGGCGCCGGACTGGAGCGCGGCGAAGATCTCGCCGCCCGGCAGCAGCACCGCCGAGCCGCCGACGCGCTGGATCAGGTCGCCGCCGAGACCCGGGATGCGCATCTTCAGGCCCTGGAAGTCGGCCATCGAGTTGATCTCGCGCTTGAACCAGCCGAAGGACTGGGCCGAGGTCTGGCCGGCCGGGAAGGCGACGATGCCGTACTTCGCGTTGAGCTCGTCCCACAGCTCGGCCCCGCCGCCGAAGGCGATCCAGGCGAACTGCTCCTGCGCCGTCATCCCGAAGGGCACGGCGAAGAAGATCGAGAAGGCCGGGTCCTTGCCGTGATGGTAGAACGAGGCGTCGTGGCCCATCTCGGCCGTGCCGTCCATCACCGCGTCCATGCAGCGCAGCGCCGGCACGAGCTCGCCCGCGGCGAAGGTCGTGATGTGCAGGCGCCCGCCCGACATCGTGTTGATGCGCTCGACGAGCCGGTCGACGCCGGTGCCGGCGCCGGGCAGGCCCTTCGGCCACGACGTGACGAGCCGCCACTCGATGCGCTCCTGCGCGATGGCCGGGGCCGCGAGCGTGCTCGCCGCCGCGGCGCCGCCGGCGAGCGCGGCCCCCTTGAGAAACTGACGACGTTCCATGTGACTCTCCTCCGCAAGGCATGCGCGACCGCGTCGCGACGAGGCGACGGCTCGGATTTTTACTGAAAGGAGCCGTTCTTATTCGTCTATTTCACGCGGCCGCGATGGTATAGTTCCACTCCGTTACCGAAGATAACCCTTCTATACGTTTTCTTACGCAGGTAAAGTCCCCTATTTATACTTGGAACGGTCGTGATTTCACCGCAACGCTTCGCCCGGCGCCGCCACCCGCGGCCGGACGGCGAGGGCCGAGTGCCTGGCGAGCCGAGTGCCCGGCGCGCCGAGTGCCCGGCGAGCCAAGTGCCTGGCGCATCGGAGGAACGCGCGATTGCGGTCGAGCGGGGTCGCGAAACGTTAACCATCGTGCGTTACCGTCATGGCGCGAAGGAGCCCGCCGCCCCATGACCGTCGACCGCTCGACCCTGGCCGATCTCGACGGCGTCCTCGCCGCCCGCGACGCCGCGGAACGGGGACGCGCGGCGGAGCGCCTGGCGGAACTCTTCCTGGCGCGCGCACCGGGCCTGTCGGAGGATCACGTCGCGCTGTTCGACGACGTGCTCGAGAAGCTCGTCGGCGACATCACCTTCCGCACCCGCGTGGCGCTGTCCGAGCGCTTCGCCGATTGCCCGAACGCCCCGCGCAAGGTGGTGTTCGCCTTCGGCAGCGACGACGAGATCCGCGTCGCCGGGCCGGTGCTCGAGCGCTCGTCGCGCCTCGACGTCGACGCGCTCCTCGCCATCGCCCGCGCCAAGGGCCAGGAGCACCTCTGCGCCATCGCCAAGCGCCCGAGCGTGCCCGAGGTCGTCACCGACGTCCTGCTCGACCGCGGCGGGCGGCGCGCCGTCGCGACGGCGGCCGGCAACCCCGGCGCCGCCTTCAGCGCGGACGGGGCCGCGATCCTCGTCGCGCGCGCACAGAGCGACGACGCGCTGGTGCGCGCGCTCGCGGCGCGCGACGACGCCTTCGCCGGGCGCATCGCCGCGCTGGTCGCGAAGGCCCGCACGCGCGTGCGCGACACGCTCGCCCGGGAGACCGGGGCCGATCCGGAGCTGATCGATGCGCTGGTCTCGCGTGTCGGCGACGAGATCGCGGAGAAGGGCGACAAGCGCACGCTGCTCGGCCAGTTCGCCGAGCCGATGGCGGCGATGCAGGAGCGCGCGGCCGAGACCGGGCTCGCCGAGATCGACGCGCTCGGCGCCCTCCTCGACGGACGGCCGGCGGAGGCGCTGTGCGTCATCGCCATCCTGCAGGGCGTGCCCGTGGAGTTCGTGGCGCGCGCCTTCCACGCCTCGACCTACGCGCCGATCCTCGTGATCGCCCGCGCCTGCGACTTCCGCTGGAAGACGGTGCACCACCTCATCCACGCCAAGCTCGGCCGCGCCCTCCCCGAGGTCCTCGCCGAGGACGCCCGCGCCACCTTCGAGCGGCTCGGCCCCGCCACGGCCCGACGCGTGCTGCGCGCGGCGCTGGCGAAGGAGCGGGGGCTGAGGCACTAGGGCCGGTACGGACCGGAACAGGCTCTGTCTCCGCTCGCCGGAGGCACCCGGGCCTGGATGGCACCCACCCCGCGCACGCCACGACGGGCCGGCCGCTGGCTCGCGGCCGACCCGTTCCGTCCGACAGGGCAGCGCTTCAGGCCGCGCGAATGCCGCCGAGGAACGTCTCGATCTCCCGGCCCAGGCTCGTCGCCTGGGCGTTGAGGGCGCCCGCCGCCTGCAGCACCTGAGCCGAGGCCGCGCCCGCGCTCGCGGCAGCCTGCGAGACCCCGGCGATGTTGGACGCGACTTCCTCGGTGCCGTGGGAGGCCTCGTCGACGTTGCGTGCGATCTCGCCGGTGGCGCTGTTCTGCTCCTCGACGGCCGCGGCGATGGCCGAGGCGATCTCGTTCATCTGCAGGATCGTCGCGCTCACGGCCTCGATCGCGCCGCCGGCCTGGGCCGTCGCCTGCTGGACCGCCGCGATCTGCTGCCCGATCTCGTCCGTCGCCTTGGCCGTCTGGTCGGCGAGCCCCTTCACCTCCGCGGCGACGACGGCGAAGCCCTTGCCGGCCTCGCCGGCACGAGCCGCCTCGATCGTGGCGTTGAGCGCGAGGAGGTTGGTCTGGCCCGCGATCGTCTGGATGAGCTCGACGACGTCGCCGATCTTCTGCGCCGTGCGCGACAACGTGTCCATCGTCGTCCGGGTGCCCTGCGCCTGCTCCACGGCCTGCATGGCGATGCCGCGCGAGCGGCTCACCTGGCCCGCCACCTCCTGCAGCGAGACGGACATCTCCTGCGTCGCGGCGGCGACGGTCTGGACGTTGCTCGCCGTCTGCGTCGCGGCGCTGGCGCTCGCCGCGGCCTGACGCTCCGCCTCCTCGGCGACCGCGCTCATGCTGCCGGCAGAGGCGTCGAGCTGGCCCGAGGCGGATGCGACGGTCGCCAGGGCCTGGCGCGCGACGCCCTCGAAATGCGCGATCAGGCCGTCGACGCGATCGGCACGGCGGCGTTTGGCGTCCTCCTCGGCGGCCCGTTCCGCCGCGAGGCGCTCGCGCTCGATGCCGCTGCGCTTGAACACGTCGACCGCCCGCGCCATGTCGCCGAGCTCGTCCGTGCGCGCCTGACCGGCGACCTCGGCGGTGAGATCGCCTTCGGCGAGGCGGTTCATCGTCTGCGTCATACGGCGCAGCGGGTTGCTCACCTGCACGAGGACGAGGCCGACGGCCAGGGCGACGACCGCCACCAGGCCCACCGCCGTGGCCACGAGCGTCCAGCGGAACGTCGAGGCGAAGGCCGCCTCGGCATCCGCGGCGACGGTCTTCAGGTCCTGGCGCTGCCTCTGGGTAACGGCCTCGAGAGCCGCGTCGATGCTCCCGAAGAGCTCCGACGTCTCGCCCTGCACGAGGGCGAGCGCGGCCTCGGCACGCCCCGCTTCGGCATGCGCGCGCGTGCCTTCGACCGCAGCGACATAGCGCGGCAGGGTCCTGCCGATCGCGTCCGTGTTCTCGGATACATAGAGGTCGACGAGGCGATCGAAGCGACGCCGGAAGTCGGCGATCTCCGTCTCGCTCCCGGCGCCGAGCGTCCGCAGCCGCGCCGGGTCGGTCGTGTTCGCCGTCTCGATCGCGATCGACTGGATACGGGTGAGGTTCTCGGCGACACGAGCGGCGAGGTAGAGGCTCTCCGCATCGTTGGCGATGACGCGCTGCGTGAGCGCGTTCTGCTCCCCCATCTCCGAAAGAGAGTTCCAGCTCGAGCCGATCGCGAAGAGCGCCAGCATCAGAACGGGTATCAGCAGCTTGTGGAGGATCTTCAGTGTGTACATGTCCGCGCCTCGGTCGAGCCATCGTCGAAGTGTCGACACAATCGGCTCGGGCCGTTAACGGAAGCATTCGTCGCCAGACCGCAGGCTCGGAAATCACGTTGCAGATCCGCCCTACTCGAGCGGCAGAATTCGAATGCGCTTGCAAGTGAAATCTTAAAGGTTTTTCTTCAGATTGTGTTTGCTGATATAATCCTAATTGCTCCCAGAGCACGGATAACGTGCCCTCGATAAGAAAATGCACGACTCGAATGTCGACGAGGCAACGCGCAGCGCCGCGTCGGCTCGACCGGAAATCGGACGGCGTGGCCGTGTCGGAAAGAGCCGATGCTCGGGCGGCGCGCCCGGTTGTAGCGGGAGCCGCCGTCACAGCGCGCGGGAGTCCGCCCGGGCAGCGCGGAGGGTTGCGCATCGCGCGTCGCTCGGCAGCCGGACGGACATCGCCTCGCCGAGGTGGAAGATGCGGTTGCCCCAGCCGCTGCGCGCGCCGGAGGCGGCGATGTGGCCGCCGGCGTCGGGAACGAGGCCGCGACCCGGCATCGATGCGCATTGAGGAGAGTGGCGAGGCATGTTCGCATATGGTCCACTCTCGAGACGCGCGACTCTGGCTGAATAGCTTCAAGAGCCACGGGCGGACGTACCTCGAGAGGGCTGGCGTGGAATGCGGATTGTCAGCTGGAACGTCGCCCGCAAAGCGCTATGGCCGCACGCCTTTGCCCTCCGCCCGGCGATCGCCGTCCTGCAGGAGGCTCCGCCGGTGCCGACCGACGATCATCGGCTCCCGCATCGGCTGGAGGACTCTGCGCGTGGGATCGCGATCGCCTCCCTCTATCCGCTCACGGTCATCGCGGCTCCAGCGCCCTCCTGCCTTGCAGCACTTGTCCACGGCCCCGAGGGGAGCTTTGCCCTTGTCGCGATCTGCTCGCGGCGCCCGAAGAACGGCGGATCGTATAACGTCGTCAATCGTGCGGCGATCGAGTGGATTGCCGAGCGTCTCCCGAAATCGGGGAACGCGATATTCGCTGGAGACTTCAACGCATCCGCCGCCTTCGACCACAGGTATCCAGCGCTGTCTCACTCCACCAATGTCGCACACTTGGCGAAGCTTGGATTTTCCTCATCACTGCACGCGGCTGCCGGCATTCAGCACGGCGCAGAGCCGATGCGTTACATCACATTCCGGCGCGTGCAGCGGGGCAAGCTCCAGGCGTTCACGATCGACCATGTATTCTCGCGCGGCTTCGTGATCGAGGCAGCTCTCGTGGGCGATGCGCGAGGCTCTGACCATTCCCCGGTGATTGTCGATCTCGGTTACTAGGCGTCGCCGCCGGCGTGCCGCTCCTGTTCGAGCACTGGAGGGATTGGCACCCGGAAGGCCCGGTCGGCCCCGGCGAAACGACCTCTCACACGCTCGCGCGGGTTCCCAACGACATCGCCCACGAGATCGTCGACGCCGGCGCGCCGCGCCGGCTCTTCGGCGAGCCGAACCGGCCCGCACCCTGCGCGGCCATCGGCCGCGGCAAGACGGGCGCGGCAAGACGGGCGCGCCGGCGATCGGCACGCTCTCGAGCCCTCCGGCGCCGTCGAGGCGCTCGCCGGCGGCGTCGACCCCGGCCAGCTCGCGGCGAAGATGGCGAACCAGATCCAGGACGCCCGCGCGCTCCAGGCGACCTATCTCCCCGTCGATCCGGTCCTCGTCCGCGCAGCCGACGAGGCCCGCCGCCGCGGGCGCGCCATCCTGCGCGCGAACACCGGTCGAACGGTAAGTCTAAACGCGCCCACCAAGGCCGTCTAAACGGAATGGCACGGGGCGCGCTAGGTACCTGAAATCACTGGTGCCGGCTGTCGGACTCGAACCGACGACCTACCGCTTACAAGGCGGTTGCTCTACCAGCTGAGCTAAGCCGGCATGCGCGGCGGGCCCCTGGCCGGTAGCAGCGCGCGCAAGCGGTAGCAGCCGGCATGCGTCCGCGCAAGCGTGTGCGCGCCGGGAGAGAGCCCGCCGGCGAGCGTCACGGTCGCGGCTCGGACGAGCCCCGCCCCGATCCGTCGCGGGCATCGTTCCCTCCCCCCGGGTGCGGACGCGGCGCCGGCGACGCGAAAACCCCGGCCGCGGGGCGGCCGGGGCGCGCACGCGTGACTGGAGACGCGGGCGATCTCGGAAAGGCGCGAGGCTCGACGTCCTCGGCACGCTCACTTGCGGCCGAAGGTCAGCCCGGCGAAGCGGTTGTTGAAGCGCGAGACGCGGCCGCCGCGGTCGAGCAGCGCCTGCGACGCGCCGGTCCAGGCCGGGTGCGTCTTCGGGTCGATGTCGAGCGGGAGGGTGTCGCCCTCCTTGCCGTAGGTGGAACGCGTCTGGTACGTCGTCCCATCCGTCATCTGGACGGTGATGAAGTGGTAATCCGGATGGTTGGTGGCGGCCTTGGGCATAGATTGAACCTCCTCGCACCGTCGCCTGCGCGTCCCGCGTGACGACGACGGCTTGCGACGTTATGTCGAGCCAGTGACTGGGATCGCGGGGCTATACCCCAGCCGCGGAGCGAGTTCAAGCGAGGCGTGAGCGCCGAGGAACGGGATCATCATGGCGGACGAGATCGGGGGCGCGGGGCGCAAGCGGGGAGCGGACGGGCTCGCGCCCGGGACGAGCGGGCGCGCCAACCTCAGCGCGCTCAGGCCCCTCGTCGGCTTCGCCGCGCGCTACAAGGGGCGGATCGCCGCAGCGCTGATCGCCCTCGTCGTGGCCTCGGTCGCGACGCTCGCGGTGCCGCTCGCGGTGCGCCGGGTGATCGACCACGGCTTCTCGGACGCGCAGGGCGACCTGATCAGCGCCTATTTCGGCATGCTCGTCGTCGTCGTCGGCTTCCTCGCGCTCGGCTCGGCGCTGCGCTACTACTTCGTGATCACGCTCGGCGAGCGGGTCGTGGCGGACGTGCGCGCCGCCGTGTTCGAGCGGCTGACCACCCTCGATCCCGCCTTCTTCGACGCCAGCCGCGCGGGCGAGCTCGTCTCGCGGCTCACCGCCGACACGACGCAGGTGAAGGCCGCCTTCGGCGCCTCGATCTCGATCGCGCTGCGCAACGCCGTGCTCCTCGTGGGCGCGATCGCGCTGATGATCTGGACGAGCCCCAAGCTCTCCGCCCTCGTCCTCGTCGCGCTGCCGCTCATCGTCGTGCCGATCATCGTCTCGGGCCGCAAGGTGCGCCGGCGCTCGCGCATCGCCCAGGACAAGCTCGCCGACGCCTCCGCCTTCGCCGCCGAGGCGGTGGGCTCCGTGCGCACGATGCAGGCCTTCGGCATGGAGCGCGAGACCGCCCGGCGCTTCGCGCATGCGGCGGAGGAGGCCTACGACGCCGCGCGGATCTCGGTGCGCGCGCGCGCGATGCTCACCGGGGCCGCGATCTTCCTCGTCTCGGCGAGCGTCGTCGGCGTGCTCTGGTACGGCGCGCAGGCGGTGCTGGCCGGCACGATGACGGGCGGGACGCTCGGGCAGTTCGTGCTCTACGCCGTGTTCGCGGCCTCCGCGATGGGGCAGCTGTCGGAGGTCTACGGCGAGCTCGCCCAGGCGGCGGGCTCGGCGGAGCGGCTCGGCGAGATCCTCGAGGCGCTGCCCGGGGTGACGGCGCCCGAGCGCCCCCGCGCGCTCCCCGAGCCGCCTCTCGGCTCCGTCGCCTTCGAGGACGTGCGCTTCCACTATCCCACCCGCACGGAGGCACCGGCGCTGGAGGGCGTCTCCTTCGCCCTGCGGCCGGGCGAGCGGGTGGCGCTCGTCGGCCCGTCGGGATCGGGCAAGTCGACCGTGCTGCAGCTGATCCTGCGCTTCTACGACCCGGAGGGCGGGCGCGTGAGCGTCGACGGCGTGCCGCTCACCGAGGCCGATCCCGTCGCCCTGCGCCGACGGCTCGCGCTCGTGCCGCAGGAGCCGACGATCTTCGGCGTGAGCGTGCTCGACAACATCCGCTACGGCCGCCCCGACGCGACCGAGGCGCAGGTGCGCGAAGCGGCGCGGCTGGCGAGCGCCGACGTCTTCGTCGAGGCGCTGCCCGACGGCTACGCCACCCTCGTCGGCGAGCGCGGGGTCACGCTGTCCGGCGGCCAGCGCCAGCGCATCGCCATCGCCCGCGCCATCCTCAAGGATGCGCCGATCCTGCTCCTCGACGAGGCGACGAGCGCGCTCGACGCCGAGAGCGAGCACGCGGTGCAGGAGGCGCTCGACCGACTGATGGAGGGCCGCACCACCCTCGTCATCGCCCACCGCCTCGCCACCGTGCGCTCCGCCGACCGGATCCTGGTGATGGATGCCGGCCGGATCGTCGAGGAAGGCGATCACGACGGGCTCGTCGCCCGCGGCGGCCTCTACGCCCGCCTCGCCCGGCTGCAGTTCTCGGACGCGCAGGACCGGCGCTCGCAGGCGGCGGAATAGGACGTCGCGCGGCGAACGCTGTCACCCCGGGTCGCGAAGCGGGCCCGGGGCCCGGATCCACAGGGGTGTGATCGGCGTGCGCGGGAGCGCGCGCGTCCTTGGGCGCCGATGGAGGCGTCTTCCGCCGCGGCGTCGGCACGCCGCTCTTCGAGGCTCCGGAGGATCCGGGTCCCGGATCGGCTTCGCCGTCCGGGACGACATCGCAGACAGCGAAACGGCGGCGGGCCCGGGAGCCCGCCGCCGTTCGTGTGGTCTCGCGAAAGCGGCCGGTGCGGCGCCTCACTTCATCGTGCCGTCGGCGTTGAACTGATCGAGATAGGCGATCAGGTCGGCGACCTGCTGATCGTTGCGCAGGCCGGCGAACGCCATCCGCGTCCCGGGCGTCACGCCACGGGGGTCCTTGATGTAGACCGCGAAGTTCTCGTGGTCCCAGACCTTGTCGAGGGTCTCGTAGGCGGGCGAGTAGCGGAAGCCTTCGACGGAGCCGGCCTCGCGGCCGAACAGGCCGTTGAGCTGCGGTCCGACGCGGTTCTGGGCGTTCTCGCCGACCATGTGGCAGGCGCTGCAGAGACGGAACACTCGCTCACCGGCGGCCGCGTCCTGGGCCTGGGCGGAACCGATACCGCCGAGCATCAGGAACGACGCGGCAACGAGGGCGATCTTACGCATGGGCTGGTTTCCTCTCTTCGGGCGGGTGGGTCGAGCTTGGAGCTGATCCAGCTTAGCCTTTATAGCGCGCCTCATCCTGAAGCGAAGATGAATGCGCCGTTGCGTCTTTCGACGGAGCCGATTCCTGGGAACGGAAGATGAAAGCCCACGAGGCCGATGCGATCCGTGGCCAGCCGGTCGAGCAGGGCGAGGCGCGTGGCGATCGCCTGCTCGCGGTCGAGGTCCGTGCCCAGCGGCCAGTCCGGTTTCTGGAAGGAGATCAGCGCGTTGGTGAGCGCGTCCCCGCCCACGAGCAGCTGGCTGCCGCCGCTCTCGACGAGCACCGAGGCGTGGCCGGGCGTGTGCCCCGGCGTGGCGACGTACCGCACCCCCGGCGCGAGCTCGGCCGCGTCGCCCGCCGGCTCCAGCGAATCGCCGAGCGTGCCGATCACCCGCGCGGCACCGAGCGCGAGGCCCTTCAGCCAATCCGGCGCGGTCTCCGGTGTCGCGGGATCGGTCCAGAAGGCGTGCTCCGTCTCGCCCATGACGTGGCGGGCGTTCGGGAACCGCGGCCCCTCCTCGAAATCGTCGACGGCACCCCAGAGGTGGTCGGCGTGGCCGTGGGTGAAGACGACGTCCGTCACGTCCTCGGGTGCGACGCCGATCTCCAGGAGCGCGTCCGTCAGCCGCCCCGCCGTCGCCTGGAAGGTCGGGCCGGAGCCCGCATCGACGAGGATGCGCCGCTCGCCGACCTCGATCAGGACGACGTTGGTCTGGTTCACGAATTCCCGCGGCGGCTCCATGCCGTTCGCACGGAACAGGGCGTCGAGGTCGGCGTCGTCCGTCTCCGGCAGCGTGAAGGAGACGGGCAGCGCCACGGTCCCGTCCGAGACGACGCGCACGCGGATGTCGCCGATGGCGAGCGTGTCGCTCGCCCGGGCGCGGGCCAGGCGCACGCCCATCGGCGCGCCGGCGAGGCCGAGCGCGGCGGAACCCACGAGCGGGGCGGCCGCGAGCAGCGCCCGGCGGGTGGTCCCGCCGGGCTCGGTCGTTCCGTGCGGGCTCATCCGAAGATGTCCGCGGCGATGCCTTCGTACCAGCCGATGTTCTCGGCCTGGGTCTGACGGCGCAGGTCGTCGTCCTCGTCGAGCTGCGAGACGAAGGTCTCGGTGGCTGTGATCTTGCCGTCCACGGCCTCGTAGCGCCCGCCGACCTTCACCGCGTCGTCGTCGGCGATCAGGCTCCAGCAGGTATTGGCGTAGCGCGCCGGGAACTGGCGCGAGCCGGTGAGCGCGGCGCGGATGGCGTTCGCGGCCACCTTGGCCTGGGAATTCGCCGAGAAGCCGGATTTCGGCATGTCGCCGGCGATGGTCGCGTCACCGAGCACGGTGATGCTCTCGTCGACCGCCGAGCGCATGGTCTCGGCCAGGATCGGGCAATAGCCGGTCTCGTTCGTCAGGCCCGCGGACACCGCGATGGCGCCGGCGCGCTGGGCGGGGATGACGTTGATGAGATCGGCGTCGTAGGGACCGAACCCGGTCTCGACGGTCATCGACGCGGCGTCCACCGCGCCGATGCCGCCGTGGATGTTCGGATCCTGCCACTCGACCATGCCGGTGTAGTAGCGCTGCCAGCCGGCGGCGAAGAGCGCCTGCTTGGAGAAGCTCGGCTTCGGGTCGAGGATGAGGATGCGCGAGCGGGTGTGGCCCTTGGCCTTGAGCACGTGCGCCATCATCGAGACGCGCTCGTAGGGGCCGGGCGGGCAGCGGTAGGGGTTGGGCGGCGCGATCATGACGATCTGCGCGCCGTCCTCGAGCGCGTCGAGCTGCGCCTTGAGCAGCTGCGTCTGCGGGCCGGCGAGCCAGGCGTGGGGCAGCGTCTCCGCCACCTCCTCCGAGTAGCCCTCGACCGAGTCGTAGATCAGGTCGATGCCCGGGGCGACCACGAGGTGGTCGTAGGCGAGGTCCGAGCCGTCGCCGAGGCGCACGGTCTTCGCCTCGCGGTCGATGGCGCTCGCCGCCTGGCGCACGTGCGCGACGCCGTAGGCCTCGGTCAGTTGCTCGTAGCCGTGGTTGATCTCGTCCCAGCCCTTGAAATCGCCGAGATAGAGATTGGAGTGGAAGCAGGTGGCGAAACGCTCCTTCGGCTCCACCAGCGTGACCTCCACCGCGCCCTGCGAATCGCGGGCGACGTACTTGGCGAGCGTGGCCCCGCCCGGCCCGCCGCCGATCACCACGAGGCGCGGACGCGCTCCCTGGGCGATCGCGGGTGCGGCCATGCCGAACGGCAGGGAGCCGGCGGCGGCCGCCACGGCCCCGGCCTTGATGACGCCTCGACGGGTGAACGACATGTCGGATCCTCCCAGCACGGCCCTCGAGCCGAATTACACGGAAATCTGTGTGTTAATCACACATTATGCATCCTATCTCGTATTTTTCTCGGCGCCAGGGCCCAGCTCGGCGAAATAGGCCGCCAGCGCCGCGAGCTCCTCGTCGCCGTACCGTCCCGCGATCGTGCGCATGACCTGGTTGTCGCGCGCCCCCTCCCGGTAGAGGCGCATGACGTGCACGAAGCTCTCCACCGGCCAGCCGACGATGGGCGGGATGCCGTCGAAGGCCCCGCTCTCCTGGTGGCAGGTCACGCATTCGCCGGCGAGGAAGGCGCCGTACTCCGCGTCCCCGGCGAGCTCCTGGGCCTGCGCCGCCGGCACGAGCCATGCGGCCGCGGCGAGAGCCGCGACCGGCACGATCAGGCTGGGAACGAGGGAACGCATGGGCGCAGCTTCCATCAGCTCGACGGGCGGAGCAAGCCCGAAACCACCGATGCGCGGGCGGATCGGCGCCCGCGCATCAATCCACGGTCGGGCCCTGCCCCGGCTCGGGCGTCACGTCGAGGGCGCGCGCGCGCATGACGATCTCCGCCTCGCCCGTCGCGCAGCCCTCCATGCAGGGCTCCCGCCAGAAGTGCGCCTCCGCCGTCTCGCGATCGTCGGGGAAGAAGTTCGGCTGGTTCTCGAGCTCGATCTCGGCGAAGTTCTCGTGGCTGAGCTCGAGCTCCTCGTCGAGGACGACGTCGTTGAGCCACAGCACGTAGGCGGTCACCGCGTAGAGCTCGTCGGGCGTGAGCGACTGCGCGTTGCCGTAGGGCATGGCGCGGTTGATGTAGTCGATCAGCGTCGAGGCGTAGGGCCAGTACGAGCCGACGGTCTTCGACGGGTCGTGCGACGCGAGCGTGCCGGCACCACCCGCCAGCTGCGGCCAGCGTCCGGCGCCCTCGCCGAAGTCGCCGTGGCAGACGGCGCATTGCGCGATGTAGACCTCCTCGCCTTCCCGCGCCGTGCCGCGGCCCTCCGGCAGGCCGAGCCCGTCCGGGCGCACGTCGATGTCCCAGCCGGCGATCTCCTCGGCGCTCGCCGCGCGCCCGAGGCCGAGCCCGGTCGGCAGCTCCGGGAAGGCGCCGTCCGTCACGCCGTCCGTCGCCTCGGCGGCGCGCGTCTCGGTGGCCAGCGTCGGCGCCGGCAGGAGCGCGCCGGCAGCCAGCACGCTCGCCCCGGCAAGGAGCGCGGCCAGCGCGAGGGGGCGCATCTCACGAAACCTCGACATTCTCGACCTCCCCGCCGGCCATCACGTGCCAGGTCTGGATCCCGTTGTTGTGGTAGATCGAGTTGAGGCCGCGCACGGCCCGCAGCTCGTTCTTGGTCGGCTGCACGTAGCCCGTCTCGTCGACCGCACGCGACTGCAGCAGCAGCGGCGAGCCGTCCCAGTCGAGCTCGTAGTAGAAGCGCGTCAGCGCCTTGCCCCAGACCGGCCCGTCGAGCCGCGCACGCCGCCAGTTGCGCCCGCCGTCCAGCGAGACGTCGACGGCGGCGATCTTGCCGCGCCCCGACCAGGCGAGGCCCGAGATCACCGTGAAGCCGCTCGCGTGGTTGACCGGCGCCTGCGGGCTCGGGCTCGTGATCACGGACTTGGCGTCCATCACGAAGGTGAACTTGCGCGCGCTGCCGTCCTCGAGCAGGTCTGTGTATTTCGAGGTTTCCTCGCGCTGGTACCAGGGCTGGTCGCCGACCTCGATGCGACGCAGCCACTTCACCCACATGTTCGCCTCCCAGCCGGGGACGACCATGCGCACGGGATAGCCGTTCTCCGGGCGCAGCATCTCGCCGTTCATGCGGTAGGCGACGAGGCAGTCGTCGAGCGCCTTCTCGATGGGCAGCGAGCGGGTCATGCCCGACGCGTCGGCCCCTTCGAGCAGCAGCCACTTGCCGGTGGGCTTCACGCCGGCCTCGGCGAGCAGCACGCGCAGCGGCACGCCGGTATACATCACGCTGTGGATCATGCCGTGGGTGAACTGGCAGCCGTTGAGCTGCGCGCCACGCCATTCCATGCCGGAATTCGCCGCGCATTCGGCGAAGTAGGCCCGGTTGACCCGCGGCATGCGCTTGATGTCGTCCAGCGTGAAGACGAGCTCCTTGTCGACGAGCCCGTGCAGGATCAGCCGGTAGTCCTGCGGGTTCAGCTCGGCGATGCCGCCGTGGTGGCGCTCGAAGCACAGGCCGTTGGGGGTGATCGGCCCGTCGAGCTCGTGCAGCGGGGTGAAGCTGACCGACGATTCCCGCGAGGCGGTGAGCCATTCCACGTCGCGGCGGATCACGTGGCTCTCGTGCTCGGAGGGCCGGCCGTAGGCGCGCACGGCGACGCCGTCGCCGAGATAGCGCGACCAGTCGGGCACGTTCGGCGGGAGGTTCGCGGGATTGCCCGCGGCGGTCTCGGCGGCGGCGCGCCCGCCCATCAGCGCGGCGCCGCCGGCGGCGAGCCCCGCGCGCAGGAAGGTCCGGCGCGAGGCTCCCGGCCCCGCTCTCCCGTTCCTGCCGGCTTCGTCCTTCGACATCGGTCTCGTTCCCTCGGTGATGATCGTCTCTTCGTCTCGGCGTCGGGGCCCGTTCGGCGTCAGGCGCCCGTGACGCGCACCGTCTCGGTCTCCCTCGGCGCGACCGTGCCCGCCTCGCGGATGTGCGCGGCGACGAGGTCCCAGATCGGCGGGCCCTGCGTGCCCTCGTTCACGCTCGCCCAGCCCGAGACGACGTATTCGCGCTCGGCCTCGAGCGCCTCGCCCGTGCGCATGAGCGTCAGGTCGGAGATGCGCGACCCCATCGGCGCGGAGACGTCGATGGCGTAGGCGATGCCGCCGACGCGAACCATGTCGCCTCCCTGCTGGTAGTAGGGGTCCGGGTTGAAGAGGTTGTCGGCGACGTCCTCCAGCACCTCCTTCAGCCGCGCGCCCGTCATCGTTGTGCGATAGGTCTCGGGATAGGTCATGGCGGTTGCGTTGGTGACGTCCTCCATGGTGATCTCGGCCCCGGGCAGGACGGACGCCCCCCAGCGGAAGCCGGGGGAGAGCGCGATCTCGGCGTCGCGCCGCGTGAGCATCGCCTCGCAGATCACGTCGTCGAACGTGCCGTTGAAGTTGCCGCGCCGGTAGAGGAGGCCCTCCGTGCGGCCGAGCACCTCGGATAGCGTCGCCTCGTAGGGCGCGCGGACCTCGGCGATCCTCGCAGCCATCGCCGGATCGGGCGCGATGACGTCCGAGAAGACCGGGATGAGCCTGTAGCCGAAGCCCTTCACCTCGCCGCCGGACACGTCGAGGTCGAGGCGCGAGACGAACTTGCCGTGCGAGCCCGACGCGATGACGAGCGTCTTGCCGACCATCACCGGCTCCGGCAGCGCGTCGTGGGTGTGGGCGGTCAGCACGACGTCGATGCCGGGCACGCGGGAGGCGAGCTTGCGGTCGACGTCGAAGCCGTTGTGCGACAGGAGGACGACCACGTCCGCCCCCTGGGCCCGGGCGTCCTCGACGCTCGCGGCGACCTCCGCCTCGCGGATGCCGAAGGACCAGGACGGCATCATCCAGCGCGGGTTGGCGATGGGCGTATAGGGGAAGGCCTGGCCGATCACGGCGACCTTCACGCCCGCGCGCTCGACCATCGTCATCGCGTCGAAGACGGGCTCGTCCCAGTCCGTATCGCGGATGTTGCCGCCGAGGAACGGGAAGCCGAGCCGGGAGACGAGCTCGTTCACCCGCTCCTCCCCGAGCGTGAACTCCCAGTGGCCGACCATCGCGTCGGGGCGCAGCAGCGCCATGCAGGCGACCATGTCCTCGCCCCGGGTCTGGAGCGAGGTCCAGGAGTTCTGCCAGGTGTCGCCGCCGTCGAGGAGGAGCGTGTTGCCCTCCCCGCGCTCGGCGCGGATGGCATCGACGACCGTCGCCACCCGGTCGAGCCCGCCCATGCGGCCGTAGGCCCGCGCCAGGGCGGCGAAGTCGTCGTAGGTGAGCGCGTGCGCCATCGGCGAGCCCGGCGCGATCGCGTACATGTCGAGCAGCGCGCGCCCGGTGACGTGGGGCACGAGGCCCTTCACCTCGGCCACCCCGAGGTTGGTCGACGGCTCGCGGAAGTGGATCGGCACGAGCTGGGCGTGGATGTCGGTGACGTGGACGATGGAGAGGCGCCCCACCGGGTCCATCGCCAAGAGCTCGTCCTGGGTCAGGCTCTGCTGCGCGAAGGCGCGCGACCAGTGCGCGGTCGGCAGGATCGCCGCCGTGGCCGCCGCCATCTGCAGGAAGTCGCGTCTCGTGGGCATGGCGATGACCTCGTTCGGGCGATGCGTGTGGGCACGGATCGCCGTTCGCGCGCCGGGGGCCCGGCGGGCGGCGATCGTCGCGCGGGGGAGCGGCAGCGCGCTCCCCGTCGCCGGGCTGCGTCAGTTGACGACGACGTCCTCGGTCGCCGTGATCTCGGTGCCGTCGTCGTCGATCCAGGTGAAGGTCAGCGTGCCCGAGCGGGGCGGCGCGACGTTGAACTGGAAATACGGGTTCGCCGAGACCGCGGGCTCGATGTCGCAGGAGAACACCGGCTCCCCTTCGAACTCGCACTTGAAGGTGTTGATGATCTTGCGCGGGATGACGTTGCCGTCGCCGTCGCGGCGCTGGCCGGATTCCATGATGTGCGAGACGAGGGTCTTCACCTCGATGGTCTCGCCGGCCGAGATCTCGTTGCGGTCGAGACGGATGCGGGGACGCGGGGTCGCCATGGCTCGTGCTCCTCGGGGTCGATGCGTGGGAAGGTCGAGGCTCGAAGTCGGCGCGGGCGTCAGCCGCCGCAGCCGCCGATCGTGACCTTCACCTCCTTCTTGTCCATGAACACCGAGCCGTCGCTCATCTTGGCGACAGCGATGACGTTCTGCGTGCCCGCGAGACGGATGCGCGTGTTCGCCTGGGCGCGGCCCGACAGCGGCGAGAAGTGGAAGGTCGCGACGCCAGGGCGGGGGTTCCCGTCGGCGACGACCAGCACCTCGGCGACGTAGTCGTCCGCGGTCATCGGGCTGTCGACCCACACGTCCATCGGCACCGTGTTGCCGTTCTCGGCGATCTCGGGGACGTCGAGCGTGACGCGCCCCATCGTCGGCTCGGCGCCGCCGGTGAACTCCAGGATGGTGGCGGCGGCGTCTTCCGCCGCGGCCAGCGCGGGGGCGGAAGCGCCCGCCATGCCGCTCGCCGCCGCGACCGCTCCGACGCCCGCGAGGAGCGCCTGACGGCGGTTGAGGACCAGGTTCATCGCATATCTCTCCCTCGGTCGCGGCCGCCGGCTCGCCGACGGTGCGTGTGGTCTCGCGCACCCGGCGCGCACGGGTGCACGCCAGGATACGTCCGTCGCTGGGGATCGAAAAGCGGCTCGCCTCTCACGAGCGTGCGAGCGCCCTCGGCTCCCTCCCCGGCTCGCCTCGCCGGTCGGCCCCGCTGGACCGCCTGGACGGGCGAACACATTCATTTTTTTCGATGCTGTCCGATGCGAGCCGATGCGTCAATCGGAATCTTTCCAGATCGGAGCTTCCCATCGCATTTTTTGCATGTAACATGCGTGGAAGGACGGTGGGCTCCGAGCCGATCCACGACAACAACCATCGGGCGCGTACGACCGGAACGAGGCTCGGGAGGAAACGGCCTTGCACAAGCTCATGACCCTGGCGCTGGCGGGATCGCTGGCGGCCGCATTCACACTATCCTTGGTCGCACCGCCGGCCGGCGCGCAGACCGAGGAGGAGACCCAGCGCGGTCTCGAACGCTTCCGCCAGATGCTGCGGGAGGACCCGTGGTCGAACCCGGCGCTGCTCGACGCCGACCGCGGCGAGATGCTGTGGGCGACGCCCGCCGGCCCGAGCAACGCCACGCTGGAGGATTGCGATCTCGGCCTCGGGCCGGGCGTGGTGGACGGCGCCTTCGCGCAGCTGCCGCGGTGGTTCGAGGACGCGGGGCGCGTCATGGACGTCGAGACCCGCATCCTGTGGTGCATGCAGGAGCTCCAGGGCTTCGATGTCGCCGAATACGTGAAGAAGCCGCATCCGTCGGGCGGGCAGCCGGTGAAGGACGTCGGCGCGATCGCCACGTGGATCGCCAACCGCTCCGAGGGCGAGGCCTTCGCGCCGGCGCTCGACGACGAGGCCGGACGGCAGGCGGTCGCCATGGGCGAGGCGCTGTTCAACCGCCGCTCGGGCCCGTTCGACTTCTCCTGCGCCACCTGCCATGCGGCGAGCGGCCAGCGGATCCGCCTGCAGGAGCTGCCCTACCTGTCCGACCCGGCCGAGGCGCAGGTCGTCGTCGGCGAGTGGCCCGCCTACCGCGTGTCCTCGACGCACGTGATGACGATGCAGCACCGCATGTACGACTGCTATTGGCAGATGCGCATGCCCAAGCTCGAGATGGGCTCGGAGGCGTCCGTGGCGCTGATCTCCTATCTCGTCGACAAGGCCGCCGGCGGCGACGTCGCCGCGCCCGGCATCAAGCGCTGAGGGAGGCGGTCATGCACAACGAGATCCAGCGTCCGTTCTCGCGGACCTTCGCCGCTGCCGCCCTCGGCGCGGCGCTCCTCGCCGCCGGGCTCGCTCCCGGCGCCCTCGCCCAGGACGCGGGGCCGACGCAGGCCCAGGTCGACGCCGTCGTCGAGGCCGCCTTCCCGGGCATCGACGCGGAGTGGGCCGCCCGGCTCACGCCCGACGAGACGATGCGTCAGTGCAACCAGTTCGGCAACATGCCGCCCGACGACGTCTTCGAGGAGATCCGCACCCGCGCGGCGAGCACGATCGTCTATCCCGACGACGGCGTGCTGATGGGCTCGTGGGAGAACGGCGAGAAGCTCGCCCAGTCCGGCTACGGCATGCGCTTCTCCGACTACCCGCCGCGGCGGGAGAGCGGCGGCAACTGCTACGCCTGCCACCAGCTCACGCCGCAGGAGGTCTCCTACGGCACGCTCGGCCCCAGCCTGATGGGCTACGGCAAGCTCTACGACTTCTCGGAGGAGGCGGTGAAGGCGGCCTACGAGAAGATCTACAATCCGCACGTCGCGCTGCCCTGCTCGATGATGCCGCGCTTCGGCGCGAACGCGGTCCTGACGATCGACCAGATCAAGGACATCGTCGCCCTGCTGATGGACCCGGCCTCCCCGGTCAACCAGTGACGCCCCCGCTCCCGCCCCAACCGGGCGGGAGCGGCCCCGAGCGCCCACGACCGGCCCTCCCGGGTGCCGTCGGCTTCGCCGCCGACGGCGGCGAAGCTCCCGCCCCCTCGGGGCGGGGACGATCCGCGCAGCGGATCGGGGGCGGGGTCCCGTTGCTCGACTCGTGCCGTCTCGGCTCCGCCGCGGCGCTTGACGCCCGGCCCGCGGCGTGGTTTGCCCTCGCGCATCCTCGCTACGCGTACCGGCGTCGATCGCCGCGAAGACCGCCTCCGTTCCGGGGAGGCGCTGGAGCCGCCATGATCCGCACCCCTCTCATGACCGTGATGGTCGATTCCGTGATGAAGGCCGCGCGCACGCTCAAGCGCGACTTCGGCGAGGTCGAGAACCTGCAGGTGTCCCGCAAGGGGCCGAGCGACTTCGTCTCCGCGGCCGACCGCAAGGCCGAGGCCACCCTGCGCGAGGCGCTGGCCAAGGCGCGGCCGGGCTACGGCTTCGTGCTGGAGGAGGGCGGCAAGGTCGAGGGCGGCGACACGCAGAACGTCTGGCACGTCGACCCGCTCGACGGCACCACGAACTTCCTGCACGGCATCCCCCAGTTCGCCATCTCGGTTGGGCTCGAGCGCGACGGCAAGATGTTCGCCGGCGTGATCTACGATCCGATCAAGGACGAGCTCTATGTCGCTGAGAAGGGCCAGGGCGCCTTCCTCAACAATCGCCGCCTGCGCGTCTCGGCGCGCACCGACCTGGCGGACTGTCTCGTCGCCTGCGGCATCCCCTTTCTCGGCCACGGCAATCATCCGGAATTCCTGCGCGAGCTCGCCACGATCATGGCGAAGGTCGCGGGCGTGCGCCGCATGGGGTCGGCCGCCCTCGACCTCGCCGCGGTCGCGGCCGGCCGGGTCGACGGCTACTGGGAGCGCAACGTCCAGAGCTACGACGTCGCCGCCGGGCTGATCCTCGTGCGCGAGGCCGGCGGCTTCGTCGCCGACGCCGACGGCGGCGAGCAGATGATGACGAAGGGCTCGGTCGTCGCCGGCAACGAGACCGTCCAGCGCGAGCTCCTGCGGATCGTGCGCGCGGCCTCCAAGGCGGGCTGAGCGCGAAGGCCGCAGCCCGGCTCGTGGCCGACACCGTGCACGACGGCTCCAGGCGAGGGCCGGAACCGCACGGTTTCCGGTAGGCGTGCGAGGCGGCTCGCGCCGGGCCCGCCGTCACCGCTCGACCAGCACCCACAGCCCGATCCGCGCGCCGGCGAAGATCGACGCGAGCGCGAGGAAGGAGCCGACGGAGAGCGTGGCCACCCCGCTCACCCCCTGCCCGATCGTGCACCCCAGGGCGGCGACGCCGCCGGTGCCCATCAGGAAGGCGCCGAAGACGTGGCGCTTCACCTCGCGCGCGTCGTCCGGCGCCTCCCAGAAGAACTCGCCGCCCGTGCGCGCGGCGAGGAAGGCGCCGGCGAGAACCCCGAGCGTGGCACCGACGGGGAAGTCGATCGCGATCCCCGTCGCCAGCGCCGCCCAGAGCAGCGTCTGCCCGAGCGGCGCGACGAAGGTGAAGCTCTCCACCCGCGCCTCCTCGAACGGGTCGACGCCGACCACGCCGGTGATCGCGAACCCCGCGGTGACCGAGAGACCGATCGCCGCGCCGGTGAGGAGGAGCTTGCGGGAGGTCCGCGTCGCCTCGTGAGCGAGCGCGAGCGCCGCGAAGCCGCCGGCGACGGCGAGCGCCAGCGTCGTCGCCGCGGCGGGTTCGAGCCCGATCAGCGCGGGCAGCGTCTGCATCTCGCGCGGGGCGAGGTCCAATGCGAGCGGGTCGATCAGCGAGGCGCGCACGACGCCGGTGAGCCCGCGCATCGCCATCAGCGCGGACAGGCCCAGCACGAGGAAGCCGAGCAGCGCCTTGAGGTCGCCGCCCCCGAGCCGCAGCAGCATGCCGAAGCCGCAGGTGCCGACGAGCGCCATGCCGAGCCCGAAGGTCAGCCCTCCGAGGAGCGCTCCCGCCCATTCGAGCCGCGGGGCGACATAGATCGTGCGCGAGAGGTCCAGACCCGCGGCGCCCACGAGCAGCACGATCCCGGCCGTCGCCACCCCGATGGCCAGCGCCCAGGCGCGCAGCCGCCGGGTGTCGCGGGCGTAGACCGCGTCCTCGATGGCGCCGAGCGTGCAGAACCGGCCCCGGCGTGCGGCGAAGCCGAGCGCCACGCCCGCGACGAAGCCGAGCAGCGTGCGCACCAGGTTGGCCGCGAGATCGTGGGGAAGCAGCTCCGCCATCAGGGGTCCGCCCGCGAGCATGCACCGAATGCGATATGTTTCACTGGTCCGTCATGGAAGATCAAGGACGAAGCAGCCCGCTCGGCCGATCGTCTGCACGCGGCGAGGCGGCCGCTGCCGCTTCTTTGGGCACGCGAGCGCCGAGCGTGGCCTTGATGCCGGAGCGCGCGGGCGCGACGATGGCGTGCCGTCCCGAGACCAGCGTCCATGCACCTGCCCCGCCCCGCCGCCGACCCCGCCCCGCCGCGCTGGATCCGCGCCGCGGGGGGCGTGCGCATCGCGCTCGGCACCACGGCGCGCGGCACCGCGCCGATGGCGATCGCCGAGCGCGGAGGCTACAGGGTGCGCTTCGTCCGCGCGAGCGGGCGCTGCGAGGGCGTCTACCTCAACACCGGCGGCGGGCTCGCCGGGGGCGACGACCTCGCGCTCGACGTCTCGCTCGCCCCCGGCGCGGCGGCGACGCTGACGACGCAGGCGGCCGAGAAGGTCTACCGTGCGCAGGGCGACGCCGCGACGATGCGCGTCGCGCTCGATCTCGGGCCGGGCGCGGCGCTCGACTGGCTGCCGCAGGAGCAGATCCTGTTCGAGGGGGCGCGGCTCCATCGCACGATCGATGTCGCCATGGCCGCGGACGCCAGGCTGCTCATGGTCGAGGCCGCCGTCTTCGGCCGCCTCGCGATGGGCGAGACGGTGGAGACCGGGGCGCTGCGGGATCGCTGGCGCATCCGCCGCGACCGGCGCCTCGTCTTCGCCGAGGACCTGCGGCTGGAGGGGGGCGTCGCCGAGATCCTGGCGCGCCCCGCCTGCGGCGGCGGCGCGCGTGCGCTGGCCACCGTGCTCCTCGTGTCGCCCGATGCCGAGGCGCGCGTCGAGGACGCGCGCGCGGCGCTCGGGGACGCATCGGTGGAAAGCGCCGCGGGCGGCTTCGACGGCATGCTGATCGCCCGCTTCCTCTCGCCCGATCCGCGCCGGCTTCGCGCCGATCTCGCCCGCTTCCTCGCGCGGCTCTCCGGGCGCCCCCTGCCCCGTTCCTGGTCCACCTGAGGTGCCCCGATGAAGCTCTCCCCCCGCGAGAAGGACAAGCTCCTCGTCGCCATGGCGGCGATGGTGGCACGCCGGCGGCTCGAGCGCGGCGTCAAGCTGAACTACCCCGAGGCCATCGCTCTGATCACCGACTACGTCGTCGAGGGCGCCCGCGACGGCCGCACCGTCGCCGAGCTGATGGCGGCCGGCGCGCACGTGATCACGGCCGAGCAGGTGATGCCCGGCGTCGCCGAGATGATCCACGACGTGCAGGTGGAGGCGACCTTCCCGGACGGGACGAAGCTCGTGACCGTGCACGAGCCGATCCGCGGCGCGACGCAGGAGCTCGTCCCCGGCGCGGTCTGCCCGATGGAGGGCGAGATCGTGCTCAACGAGGGCCGCGAGACGCTCACGCTCGAGGTCTCCAACACCGGCGACCGACCGATCCAGGTGGGGTCGCACTACCATTTCGCCGAGACCAACGGCGCGTTGGCCTTCGACCGCGACAAGGCGCGCGGCATGCGCCTCGACATCCCCGCCGGCACCGCCGTGCGCTTCGAGCCGGGCCAGACGCGCGAGGTGACGCTGGTGGCGCTCTCGGGCGAGCGGAAGGTGTACGGGTTCCAGGGGAAGGTGATGGGGGCGTTGTGAGGGCGGTGTGGTAGGATCGGCACGACGGAGGAGCAGGGCATGGGATCGCATGCGACGATCGGCGAGGACGGATCGGTGGCCGTGCCGGAGGACGTCCGGCGGGCGCTGGGCCTGAAGGCGGGAGACCGGGTGGAGTTCACGCTCATGCCCGATGGAAAAGTTCAGCTCGGCCCAGCCGCCGCGCCGATCCGTGGCGAGGAAACGGCGGAGAAGACCCCCGGCGCCGGCCTGCTGGGCCTCGTAGGTTCCCTCCGCGGCTACGGCCCGCTGCCGCCCCGCGAGGAGATCCACCGTCTGATCGGCGAGGAGATCTTGAAGAAGGGGCGCTCATGAGCGAGCCGTCGGGCATCGACACCAACGTGCTCGTGCGGCTGATGCTGGAGGACGATCCGGACCAGGCCCGCAAGGGGCGTGCGCTCCTGGCGCGGATCTCGCCGATCCTGGTCAACCCCGTCGTCCTTGCCGAGCTGTTCTGGGTGTTGCGCTCCTGCCTCAAGCTCGAGCGCGCGGCTATCTCGGATCGGCTCAGACGTTTGCTGCATGACGATGCCGTCGTCGTGGTGGACGGCGCAGCGGCGCGTGCGGCGCTCGCCGACTACGAAGCGAACCTCGGCGACTTCTCGGACCGCCTCATCGCTTGCATCAACGAGGCCCACGGCGCGTCGCAAACCTACACGTTCGATCGCAAGGCTGCCCGCCATCCGCCGCTCGCCATCGTGCCCTGACGCCCCCCGGAAAGGCCCCACCGCCAGAAAGGCCCCGCCCATGCCCTACCGCATCTCCCGCGCCGCCTATGCCGACATGTTCGGCCCCACGGTCGGCGATCTCGTGCGGCTCGCCGACACCGAGCTGACGATCCGCGTGGAGCGCGACTTCACGGTCTACGGCGAGGAGGTGAAGTTCGGCGGCGGCAAGGTGATCCGCGACGGGATGGGGCAGAGCCAGGCCACCAACGCGCAGGGCGCGGTCGATACGGTGATCACCAACGCGCTCGTCGTCGATCACTGGGGGATCGTGAAGGCGGACGTGGGGCTCAAGAACGGGCGCATCGTCGCCATCGGCAAGGCGGGCAACCCGGACGTCCAGCCGGGGGTGGACATCGTGGTGGGGCCGGGGACGGAGGCGATCGCGGGCGAGGGCCGGATCCTCACCGCCGGCGGCTTCGACTCGCATATCCACTTCATCTGCCCGCAGCAGGTGGAGGACGCGCTGATGTCGGGCGTCACCACCATGCTCGGCGGCGGCACCGGCCCCGCCGACGGCACCAACGCCACCACCTGCACGCCCGGCCCCTTCCACATGGCGCGCATGCTGGAAGCCGCCGACGGGCTGCCGATGAACCTCGCCTTCTCCGGCAAGGGCAACGCCGCCCTGCCCGGCGCGCTGGTCGAGATGATCGAGGCCGGCGCCTGCGCGCTCAAGCTGCACGAGGACTGGGGGACGACGCCGCAGGCGATCGACACCTGCCTGTCGGTGGCGGACGAATACGATATCCAGGTGATGATCCACACCGACACGTTGAACGAGTCGGGCTTCGTCGAGAACACGATCGCCGCCTTCGAGGGCCGCACCATCCACGCCTTCCACACCGAGGGCGCCGGCGGCGGGCACGCGCCCGACATCATCAAGGTGGCTGGGCTCCCCAACGTGCTGCCCTCCTCCACCAACCCGACCCGGCCCTTCACGGTGAACACGATCGACGAGCATCTCGACATGCTCATGGTCTGCCACCACCTCGACCCGTCGATCCCCGAGGATCTCGCCTTCGCCGAGAGCCGCATCCGCAAGGAGACGATCGCGGCGGAGGACATCCTGCACGACATCGGCGCCCTCTCGATGATGGCGTCCGACAGCCAGGCCATGGGCCGCGTCGGCGAGGTGATCACCCGTACCTGGCAGACCGCGCACAAGATGAAGACGCAGCGCGGCGCGCTGGCGGAGGATGCCGGATCGGGGGCGGACAATTTCCGGGTGAAGCGCTACATTGCCAAGTACACGATCAACCCGGCGATCGCCCACGGCATCTCGCGCCACATCGGCTCGATCGAGGTCGGCAAGATGGCCGACCTGGTGCTGTGGGACCCCGCCTTCTTCGGGGTGAAGCCGCATCTCGTGCTCAAGGGCGGCGCCATCGTCGCCGCCGCCATGGGCGATCCCAACGCCTCGATCCCGACGCCGCAGCCGGTCCACTACCGCCCGATGTTCGCGGCCTTCGGCAAGGCGCTGGCGGCGACCTCGGTGACCTTCGTCTCCAAGGCCGCCATGGAGCGGGACGTGCGCGGCCGGCTGGGGCTCTCGAAGCAGACGATCGCCGTCGAGAACGTCCGCTCCGGCATCTCCAAGGCCGACATGATCCACAACTCCGCCTGTCCGGCGATCACCGTCGACCCGGAAACCTACGCGGTGACGGCGGACGGCGAGCTCCTCGTCTGCCAGCCGGCCGAGAGCCTGCCGCTGGCGCAGCGGTATTTCCTGTTCTGAGCGGGTGTCGCCCTTTCGCCCCGCGCAAAGCTCCCCTTCCTTCCGCCCGTGTTGCGCCCGCCCGCCGCCCCCGTATAGAAACGCGTTCCAGGTAGGAACAGGGGGCACGCGTGACGAAGAGCATTTCCGAGGACCTGAAGTCCGGCGCCCTCTTCTACCATCGCCATCCCCGCCCCGGTAAGCTCGAGATCCAGCCGACGAAGCCGCTCGGCAACCAGCGCGACCTGGCGCTGGCCTACTCGCCCGGCGTCGCCGCCGCCTGCGAGGCGATCGTCGACGATCCCGGCGAGGCCGCGACCCTCACCGCCCGGCAGAACCTCGTCGCCGTCGTCACGAACGGCACCGCCGTGCTCGGGCTCGGCAACATCGGCCCGCTCGCCTCCAAGCCCGTGATGGAGGGCAAGGCGGTCCTGTTCAAGAAGTTCGCCGGCATCGACGTGTTCGACATCGAGGTGGCGCAGACGGACGTCGACGCGCTCGTCGAGACCGTGGCGGCGCTGGAGCCGACTTTCGGCGGCATCAACCTCGAGGACATCAAGGCGCCCGAGTGCTTCGAGGTCGAGGAGCGGCTGAAGGCCCGCATGGGCATCCCCGTCTTCCACGACGACCAGCACGGCACCGCCATCATCGTCGGCGCGGCGGTGACGAACGCGCTCGCGCTGTCGGGCAAGAAGATCGACGAGATCAAGATCGTCGCCTCCGGCGCCGGCGCGGCCGCGCTCGCCTGCCTCAACCTGCTGCTGACGCTCGGCGTGAGGCGCGAGAACGTCTGGGTGACGGACATCGAGGGCGTCGTCTACGAGGGCCGCGAGGCGCTGATGGACCGCTGGAAGGCGGCCTACGCCCAGAAGACCGACAAGCGCACGCTGGCGGAGGTGATCGAGGGCGCCGACGTCTTCCTGGGCCTTTCCGCGGCCGGCGTGCTCAAGCCGGAATACCTCGCCGGCATGGCCCAGCTGCCCCTGATCATGGCGCTGGCCAACCCGACTCCGGAGATCATGCCCGACCTCGCACAGGAGGTGCGCCCGGACGCGATGATCTGCACCGGGCGCTCGGACTTCCCCAACCAGGTCAACAACGTCCTGTGCTTCCCCTACATCTTCCGCGGGGCGCTCGACGTCGGCGCCACCACGATCAACGAGGAGATGAAGGCCGCGGCGGTGAAGGCCATCGCCGCGCTGGCGCGGGAGGCGCCGTCCGAGGTGGTGGCGCGGGCCTATGGCGGCGAGGCGCGGCCCTTCGGCAAGGAGTCGCTGATCCCGAGCCCGTTCGATCCGCGCCTGATCCTGCGTATCGCTCCCGCAGTCGCCAGGGCGGCGATGGGCTCCGGCGTCGCGGCGCGGCCGCTGCCGGACCTCAAGGCCTACGAGGACTCGCTGGGCGGCTTCGTCTTCCGCTCGGGCTTCATCATGAAGCCGCTCTTCGCCGCGGCGAAAGCCGCGCCCAAGCGCGTGATCTACGCCGAGGGCGAGGACGAGCGGGTGCTGCGGGCGGCGCAGGTCGTCATCGAGGAGGGCATCGCCCGCCCCATCCTGATCGGCCGCCCGGCCGTCGTGCAGACGCGCCTCGATCGCTTCGGGCTCTCCCTCGAGATCGGCCGCGACGTCGACCTGATCAACCCCGAGGACGACCCGCGCTACCGCGACTATGTCGCCACCTATCTCGAGATCGCCGGGCGCCAGGGCATCACGCCCGACGCCGCCCGCACGCTGGTGCGCACCAACGCCACCGTCATTGCTGCGCTCGCCGTGCAGCGCGGCGACGCGGACGCACTGATCTGCGGGCTCGAGGGGCGCTTCCAGTCGAACCTGCGGCACCTGCGCACCATCATCGGCCTCGCACCCGGCGCGCGGGACTTCGCGGCGCTCTCGCTGATGATCACGAGCAAGGGCGCCTACTTCCTCGCCGACACACACGTGCGGCCGGACCCGACGGCGGAGGAGATCGCCGACGTCGCCTGCGCCTGCGCGAGCCACGTCGCCCGTTTCGGCCTCGACCCGAAGATCGCGCTCGTCTCGCATTCGGACTTCGGCGCGGTGGACACGCCCTCCGCCCGCAAGATGCGCCAGGCCCTGGAGCTGATCCGCGAGCGCGCGCCCGCGCTCGAGGTGGACGGGGAGATGCAGGCGGACACCGCGCTCCTCCAGGTTACGCGCGACCGGGTGCTGCCGCACTCGCGGCTGACCGGCGAGGCCAACGTGCTGATCATGCCCAACCTCGACGCCGCCAACATCGCCTACCAGCTCACGAAGGTGATGGCGGACGCCCTGCCGGTCGGGCCGATCCTGATCGGCCCCGCGAAGCCCGCCCACGTGGTGACGCCGTCGGTGACGGCGCGGGGCATCGTCAACATGACGGCCGTCGCGGTCGTAGAGGCGCAGGCGGGGCTCTGACCCCGCCCGCCTCCGGCTCGCCGCTCAGGCGGCGCGGACGCGCTGGAGGAAGTCCGCCACGCGGGTCTCGAGCGCTCCGGCGGCCCCGCTGAGCGATTCCGCCGACACCCGCACCTCGCCGGACATGCGGCCGGTCTCGGCTGCCGCCTGCGTCATCGCCGACATGGCCTCGGAGACGGCGCTCGTGCCCTTGGCGGCCTCGTTGACGTTGCGGGCGATCTCGTTCGTCGTCGCCCCCTGCTCCTCGGCGGCGGACGCGACCAGGGACGCCCCCTCGCGGATCTCGCCGATCATCTGGCCGATGCGCTCGACGGCCTCGATCGTGACGCCGGTCGCGGTCTGCATGGCGGCCATCTCGGCATCGATCCGCTCGGTCGTCTTCGTCGTCTGCTCGGCGAGCGACTTCACCTCGGCGGCGACGACGGCGAAGCCGCGGCCCGCTTCGCCCGCGCGCGCCGCCTCGATCGTGGCGTTGAGCGCGAGGAGGTTGGTCTTCTCGGCCACCTCGCGGATGAGGACCGTCATGGCGGCGACGCGGCCGACCACCTCGCGCAGGGCGGCGACCGAGGCCGTCGTACGCCCGGCCTCCTCGTTCGCCACGTTGGCACCGTTCGCAGCGCCGGTGATGGAGCGCACGACGTCCGCGATGGCGGCGGAGAGCTCCTCGCTCGCCGCCGCGACGGCGCCGACATTGGTGCTCGCCTGCTCGGCCGCGGCCGAGACGGTGAGGACCTGGCTCTCGGTCTCCTCCGCCACGGAGGAGAGCGCGGTGGCGTTGCTGCGCAGCTGCTCGGCCGCGCTGCCGACGTCGCCGACGACGCCGGCGACGGCCTCCTCGAACTCGTCGGCGAGGCGCAGCATCGCGTCGCGGCTCGCGCGCTCGGCGGCCTGCTTCTGCTCGGCGGCCTCGCGCTCCGCGTCCCTGCCGCGGCGCAGGCTCTCGCGCAGGTCGAGCGCCGCGGTGGCGAGCGTGCCGATCTCGTCGCGCCGCGATGCGCCCGTCACCTCGACGGCGAGATCGCCGCCGGCGAGCGCACGGATGCACGAGACGATACTCTGCAGCGGCGCCGTGATGCCGAAGCGGGAGACGGAGAAGCCGAGCGTGATGCCGACGAGCGTGCCGAGGACGGCGATCGTCACCAGGACGACCTCGCTCGTTCGCGCGACCTCGCGCGCGTCGGCTGCGACCTGAACGGCCAGCCCCTCGCTCGCGTCCGTCAACCGGTCGAGCGTCGCGGTCAGGTTCGCGACGTCCTCCCGGCTCTTCGCGACGAGGTCCGCGAGCTGGGCCTGGGCCTCGTCGACGGCACGCCCGCGCTGCCGCTCGCCCTCGGCTATGATGGCGTCGAGATCGGTGAAGAAGGTCTGGGACAGACGCGCGATGTCGCGCATCATGGCCCGGCGCTCACCGTCCTCGATCATCGCGTCGAGCTGGACCATGCGCGCCTCGAAGCTGCGGCGCCGCTCCACGATGTCGGCGCGAGAGTCGTCGACCTTCGACGGCTCCGCCAGGATCCTGTACTCGCTGCGCGAGATGTCGAGGGCATCCTGGTTGATTCCCGCGACGAGCTTGATCTGCTGGGTCGTCGCCTCGAGGCGCGCCGTCGCCTGCGCCACGGTTTCGAGGCTGTTGTACGCGACCGTCGCGACACCGATCGTCGCGACTGCCATCGTCGCGATCACCAGAGCTATCTTGGCCCCTACCGACACACGTCCGAGCATCGTTCTTCTCCGCACTCCAGAATACTTCCTTGCTTGGGGTGGCATGACGCTGCGGCGTCCCACGTTTACGAAGGTTTAAGCGCTGTGATTTTGGAGTTAATTCCATCACTGTATTCAAAACTAAAACGATTATGACGTGAAACTACGTAGGAACATCCAGGGCGGCGAATCGCCTCCTTCTCCGAGCGGAATAGCGCCGACCGCTTCCGGACCGCCGGCCGGAGCGCGCCCTCGCGCACGTGAACCGGCCGGGCGCCTGCCGCACGGCCGAAGCCGCGACCGAAATCGACCGGCCCCATCGAACCTCCCGCGCCCCCGCACCGACCAACCTCGTGCAAGGGCGTCGTCGGCGCCCCGCCGGCCGCGAGAGAGCGGCACGGCTCGACACACGGGAGATCAGGACCATGCGCAAGACCCTCGCCATCGCCGCCCTCGCCGCGCTCTCGCTCGGCGCCTTCGCCGCCATGGGTGGCGGCACCGCCGAGGCGCAGCTCCAGCTGCGCGCGCCGGCGCCGCAGCCCGGCACCTGCAAGGCCGCTCCCGTGATGGCCCAGGGCCCCAGCGCCGCCGCCGCGCAGGCGGTCTGGGCGAACCAGGTGAGCGCCGTCCACGGCGCGAACTGGTCGATCTGGGCCGGCGCCGCCGACAAGTCCGTGGTTCCGACCGCCGCCGGCGGCACGACCTGGCAGGCGCGCGCCCGGCCGTGCTTCTACCATCCGGTCCGCTGAGCCGGCGCGTCGCCGCGCACGAGCCCGCCCGGCCCGTCCGGGCGGGCTTGCGTCGCGCGGCGCACCGGCGCTAGCGTCGCGCCTCGCGGCGCGCGCCCGCGCCAGGAGACGCCATGAGCCCGGCCACGTTGCGTATCGTCCTGGGGCTCGCGCTGGGGCTCGTCGGCGTCGTGATCTTCGGCGGCACGCTGCCGTTCACGCGTCTGGCCGTCGCCGGGCTCGACCCGTGGTTCGTCATGACGGGACGCGCGGCCGCAGCCGGGTGCATCGCGGGCGTCGTCCTGGTCTGCACGATGCGGCGCCGGCCGAGCCCCGCGCATCTGGGACGCCTCGCCCTGATCTCCTTCTGCCTCGTGGGTGTGTTCCCGCTCGCGACCGGCCTCGCGATGACGACCGTCGAGGCGTCGCACGGGGGAGTCGTGCTCGGCCTGCTCCCTCTGGCGACCGCCATCGCGGCCTCGGTCGTGGCCCGGGAGCGCCTGCCGGCGGCATTCTGGGCGGCGGCGCTGGTGGGGGCGGCCGTCGTGACGGCCTTCGCGCTGCGCGAGGGCGTCGACGGCGTCGGCGCGGGAGACGGCTACCTCGCTCTCGCGGCGGTCGGGGCGGCGCTGGGCTATGCCTGGTCCGGACTGGCCGCCCGCGACATGCCGGGCTGGGAGGTGATCTCCTGGGCGCTCGTGCTCGCCCTGCCGGTGACGATCCCCGCCAGCCTCCTGCTGATGCCGGCCGGACCCGCGGCGGTGCCTCTCTCCTCCTGGATCGGCTTCGCCTACGTGACGCTGCTGAGCCAGTATCTCGGCTTCTTCGCCTGGAACACCGGGCTCGCGCTGGGCGGCATCGCCCGCGTCGGGCAGGTCCAGCTCCTCCAGGTGTTCGTGACGCTCGCGATCGCGGCCGTGCTGAACGGCGAGCGGGTGGAGCCGGTGACCTGGGTCGTCGCCGGCATGGTCGTCGCGACCGTGGTCGTCGCCGCGCGGGTTCGGCCCGCGGCGAAGCCGGGCCGAGGGCGCACCGCGCCGCCGGCACCCTGAGGCTCGGAAAACGCGAAGGGGCGGCCCCATCGGGGCCGCCCCTCGCGCGTGTCGTTCTCGTGGCGCCGACGCGGCGCCGGATCGGCCTCAGGCGGCCTCGGCCTCGTCGGCCTCCGCCGAGGGACCGGAATCCTGGCCCTTCGCGTCCGGATCGCGATCGACGAACTCGATCACAGCCATCGGCGCGTTGTCGCCGTAGCGGAAGCCGGCCTTGAGGACGCGGGTGTAGCCACCCTGGCGGTCCTTGTAGCGCGGGCCGAGCACGTCGAAGAGCTTCTTGACGAGCGTCTCGTCCTGGATGCGGGCGATCGCCTGGCGCCGGGCGTGCAGGTCGCCGCGCTTGCCGAGCGTGATCAGCTTCTCGACGACGGGACGCAGATCCTTCGCCTTCGGCAGCGTGGTGACGATCTGCTCGTGCTTGATCAGGGCCTGGGCGAGGTTCTTGAACATCGCCTTGCGATGCTCGGGGGTGCGGTTGAAGCGACGACCGCGGAATCCGTGACGCATGGTGGCTCTCCTTCGTTGCCGGCCGCCGTGCCAAGGAACGGCCGATCGTCTTGGTCGGAACGGTGCCCCCGCCGCGCGGCGGGGGCCCGGGATCTCAGTAGTGCTCCTCGAAGCGCTTGGCGAGATCGTCGATGTTCTCCGGCGGCCAGCCGGGCACTTCCATGCCCAGGTGCAGGCCCATGCCGGCGAGCACTTCCTTGATCTCGTTCAAGGACTTGCGGCCGAAGTTCGGCGTGCGCAGCATCTCGGCTTCCGTCTTCTGGATCAGGTCGCCGATGTAGACGATGTTGTCGTTCTTCAGGCAGTTCGCCGAGCGCACCGAGAGCTCGAGCTCGTCCACCTTCTTGAGCAGCGCCGGCGGGAAGGGCAGCTGCGGCGAGACGGAGGCCGGCTCGTCCTTGCGGGGCTCCTCGAAGTTCACGAAGATGGCGAGCTGGTCCTGGATGATGCGCGCGGCGTAGGCGAGCGCGTCCTCCGGCGTCAGCGAGCCGTCGGTCTCGATCGTCATCGTGAGCTTGTCGTAGTCGAGAATCTGGCCCTCGCGGGTGTTCTCGACGCGGTAGGAGACCTTGCGCACCGGCGAGTACAGCGCATCGACCGGGATCAGGCCGATCGGCGCGTCCTCGGGACGGTTGCGGTCCGCCGAGACGTAGCCCTTGCCGGTGTTGACCGTGAACTCCATCCGGATCTCGGCGCCCTCGTCGAGGGTGCACAGGACCAGATCGGGGTTGAGGATCTCGACGTCGCCCACCGTGTTGATGTCGCCGGCGGTGACGAGGCCGGGGCCCGTCTTGCGCAGCGTCATGCGCTTGGGGCCGTCGCCCTGCATGCGGATGGCGATCGCCTTGATGTTCAGGACGATGTCCGTCACGTCCTCGCGGACGCCCGGGATCGACGAGAACTCGTGCAGCACGCCGTCGATCTGCACGGCGCTGACCGCCGCGCCCTGGAGCGACGACAGGAGCACGCGCCGCAGCGCGTTGCCGAACGTGGTGCCGAAGCCGCGCTCGAGGGGCTCGGCGACGACGGTGGCGACGCGCTTGGGATCGTCACCGGCACTGACCTGAAGCTTGTTCGGCTTGATCAGCTCTTGCCAATTCTTCTGGATCACGACCTCACCTCTCGTGAGACGGGCATGGCGGAAAGGCGCGCGGCGCGCCGAACCGATCGATGCGCGCCGCGCCGGCCCGCGAGCGGGATCCGGCATGCGCGGCGCGCGGGCGGCGCGATGTCAGACGCGGCGACGCTTGCGCGGACGGCAGCCGTTGTGCGGGATCGGCGTAACGTCGCGGATGGAGGTGACGGTGAAGCCCGCCGCCTGGAGCGCGCGCAGCGCCGACTCGCGGCCGGAGCCGGGGCCGGAGACCTCGACCTCGAGGGTGCGCATGCCGTGCTCGGCGGCCTTGCGGGCAGCGTCCTCGGCGGCGACCTGGGCCGCATACGGGGTCGACTTGCGCGAGCCCTTGAAGCCCATCATGCCCGCCGACGACCAGGAGATCGTGTTGCCCTGCGCGTCGGTGATGGTGATCATCGTGTTGTTGAACGAGGCGTTCACGTGCGCGACGCCGGAAACGATGTTCTTGCGCTCGCGGCGACGAACGCGGGTGGTGTCCTTTGCCATCTGTCCTCAAGTCCTTCTGGCGCGCCCGTAATGCCAGGCGCTCGGGATCGGCGGGCGACGCGCGGCGCCGCCCGAAATCTCACTGCACGGTCACTTCTTCTTGCCGGCGATCGGCTTCGCCTTGCCCTTGCGGGTGCGGGCGTTGGTGTGCGTGCGCTGACCGCGGACCGGCAGGTTGCGGCGATGGCGCAGGCCCCGATAGACGCCGAGGTCCATCAGGCGCTTGATGTTCATCGACACCTCGCGGCGCAGGTCGCCCTCGACCACGTAGTCGCGGTCGATGGTCTCGCGGACCTGGAGGACCTCCGCGTCGGTGAGCTCGTTCACGCGGCGCTCGGCCGGGATCGAGACCTTGTCGCAGATCTCCTGGGCCTTCTTGGACCCGATGCCGTGAATGTACTGCAGCGCGATGACGACGCGCTTGTTGGTCGGGATGTTGACGCCTGCGATACGTGCCACGTCTCGTCTCCATGTGGCCGCGAGCCCGGGAGGGCGGCGGCGGGTTGTCGTGTCGCGCGTCCGGTGGAGGCCGGCCCCTGCGCGGAGTGGGCCCTCGCGGGCCGGAGGTCGAAGCGCGCAAAGCCCCGGACGGCTTCTGACGAAGCCCGCCGGGACCGCCCGTCGACCTGGGAAGAGGCGCCCATACACGGCTGCGCGGGGCGCGTCAAGGCGTGCGGTCGAATCAGCCTTCGTATTTCGCCAGCAGCGCCAGGAGCTGCTCGGTGACGGCATCGATCGGCTGCATGCCGTCGATGCGCTCGAGCATGTCCTTGCCGGCATAATGCGCCGAGAGCGGCGCGGTCTGCCGGCGGTAGGCCTCGAGGCGCGTCTTGAAGACCTCGGGGTTGTCGTCCTTGCGCACCGGCTCGCCGCGCGCCTCGGTCTCGCGGGCGCGGGTGGCGATGCGCTCGACGAGGATCGCCTCGTCGACCACGAACTCGACCACCGTGTCGAGCGCCATGCCCTTCGACGCGAGCATCGCGTCGAGCGCGTCGGCCTGCGCCACGGTGCGCGGGAAGCCGTCGAGGATGAAGCCGTTCTTGGCGTCCGGCTCCTCGATCCGGTCGGCGACGATGCCGACCACGACCGCGTCGGGGACGAGCGCGCCCGAATCCATGATCGCCTTGGCCTCGCGCCCCACGGGCGTGCCCGCCGCGACGGCGGCGCGCAGCATGTCGCCCGTCGAGAGCTGGGGGATGCCCCAGCGCTCGGAGACGCGTGCGGCCTGCGTGCCCTTGCCGGCGCCCGGCGGTCCCAAGAAGATCAGCCTCATCCCTGTCCCCCTCCGCGTTCCCTCGATTCGCGGCGCCGTCGCCGGCACCGTGCGCGCGGGTCGCCCGGCCTCAACGGCCGCGCCGCGCGCCCTTCAGCTTCGCCTTCTTGACGAGGCCTTCGTACTGGTGGGCGAGCAGATGCCCGTGCACCTGCGCGACCGTGTCCATCGTCACCGTCACCACGATGAGCAGCGACGTCCCACCGAGATAGAACGGCAATGCCGCGTAGGAAATGAGAAATTCGGGTATCAGGCAAACCACGGTGAGGTAGAGCGCCCCGATCACGGTGATGCGGGTGAGCACGTAGTCGATGTAGTCCGCCGTCCGCTCGCCCGGGCGGATGCCCGGGATGAAGCCGCCGTGCTTCTTCAGGTTGTCCGCCGTCTCCGCCGGATTGAACACGATGGCCGTGTAGAAGAAGGCGAAGAAGATGATCAGCGAGGCGTAGAGGATCATGAAGGCCGGGCGGCCGTGACCGAGATAGATCGCGATCGTGTTGAGGATCCCGTCCCCGCCCTGCGCCGCCGAGAAGCTCGCCACCGTGGTCGGCAGCAGCAGCAGCGAGGAGGCGAAGATCGGCGGGATCACGCCCGCCGTGTTGAGCTTGAGCGGCAGGAACGAGGTCTGGCCGTCGTACATGCGGTTGCCGACCTGCCGCTTCGGGTAGCTGATCAGCAGCCGGCGCTGGGCCCGCTCCATGAACACCACGAAGTAGATGATGCCCGCCGCCATGACGATGACGCCGATGATGAAGGCGGTGGAGATCGCCCCCTGGCGGCCGAGCTCGAGCAGCCCCGCGGTCGCCTGCGGCAGATGCGCGACGATGCCCGCGAAGATGATCAGCGAGATACCGTTGCCGATGCCGCGCGAGGTGATCTGCTCGCCGAGCCACATCAGGAACATGGTGCCGCCGGTGAGCGTGATCACCGTCGTGACGATGAAGAACGGGCCGGGGTTCACCACGATGCCGCCCGACGCCGAGAGCCCGACCGCGATGCCCCAGGACTGGAACACGGCGAGCACCACGGTGAGGTAGCGGGTGTACTGGTTGATGATCTTGCGGCCGCTCTCGCCCTCCTTCTTGAGGGTCTCCAGCGTCGGCGAGACCGCCGTCAGGAGCTGGATGATGATCGAGGCCGAGATGTAGGGCATGATGTTGAGCGCGAAGATCGCCATGCGCTCCACCGCGCCGCCCGCGAACATGTTGAACATGCCCAGCACGCCGCCGGCCGCCGCCTCGAAGGACTGCGCCAGCGCCTCGGGGTCGATGCCCGGCAGCGGGATGTAGGTGCCCAGCCGATAGATGATGAGCGCGCCCAGGGTGAACCAGATACGCTTCTTCAGCTCCTCGGCGCGCGCCAGCGCCCCGAAATTCAAGTTCGCAGCAAGCTGCTCGGCTGCTGAGGCCATCGTCCCCTCCTCGAGGCGCGCCGTCGATCGTCGTCGCTGTTCGTCGAGATGAAACGGCGGCCACGCACGCTCGCACGCACGGGCCGCCGCTCGCAGTCGTCAAGATGGGATCAGGCTCATGCCTGCGCAACGGCCTCGTCGAGGATCTTCACGCTGCCGCCGGCCTTCTCGATGGCCTCGCGCGCCGACTTCGACGCGCCGGTCACCTCGAAGGCGAGCTTCGCGGTGAGCTCGCCGACACCCAGGATCTTCACCCCGTCGCGCACCCGCGAGCAGACGCCCGCGGCGACGAGCGCCTCGACCGTCACCGGCGCGTCGGTCGCGAGCCTGCCCGCATCGACAGCCTGCTGGATGCGCCCGAGGTTGACCTCGTTGAGGTCGCGGGCACCGGGGTTGTTGAAGCCCCGCTTGGGCAGGCGCCGATAGATCGGCATCTGGCCGCCCTCGAAGCCCTTGATACGGACGCCGGAGCGGGCCTTCTGACCCTTGACGCCGCGCCCGGCGGTCTTGCCCTTGCCGGACCCGATGCCGCGGCCGACGCGCATGCGCTCCTTGACCGCTCCGGGATTGTCGCGAAGTTCGTTCAGCTTCATGACGCGCGCCTCCTCAGGTCTCGTCGACGACGCGCACGAGATGCTTGACCTTCGTGATCATCCCCTGGACCTCGGGGGTGTCGGGAAGGGTGCGCTTCCGGTGCAGCTTGTTGAGCCCGAGCCCGATCAGCGTCTGGCGCTGGCGGGCCTCGCGGCGGATGGGCGAGCCGATCTGCTCGACGGTGATGGTCTTGTCAGCCATGTCGCCCTCCCTCAGCCTTCGGCGCCGACGTCGGTGCCGCCGCCGGGACGGCGGGCCTGCAGGGACGACACCTTGAGCCCGCGGCGCGCCGCGACGGAGCGCGGGCTGTCCTCGGACTTCAACGCGTCGAAGGTGGCGCGCACGAGGTTGTAGGGGTTCGACGACCCCAGCGACTTCGACACCACGTCCTGGACGCCGAGCGCCTCGAACACGGCGCGCATCGGGCCGCCGGCGATGATGCCGGTACCCGCGGGCGCCGCGCGCATCACGACCTTGCCGGCGCCGTGGCGGCCCGCGACGTCGTGGTGGAGGGTGCGGCCCTCGCGCAGCGGCACGCGCACGAGCCCGCGCTTGGCGGCCTCGGTCGCCTTGCGGATCGCCTCCGGCACCTCGCGGGCCTTGCCGTGGCCGAAGCCGACGCGGCCCTTCTGGTCGCCGACGACGACGAGGGCGGCGAAGCCGAAGCGCCGGCCGCCCTTCACCACCTTGGCGACGCGGTTGATGTGCACGAGGCGGTCGACGAACTCGCTGTCGCGGTCGTCCCGATCCTGCCTGTCTCTTTCTCTCGCCATGTCTCTCTCACTGGCGCGGGCGGCGGCTCCCGCTCGCTGCCGGGGATCGGCGCCGGGAGGATACCCGCCCGCCCGGGAGCGCGGGCGCGCTCCCTCCCCTTGTTGCTTGCCGCCGTCATGGCTCCGCGCGGGCCGGGCATGGAGCCCTCCCGCGCGCGCCGTCTCGATGGACCGCCGGGCTATACGCCCATCGCGATCAGAATTCCAGCCCGCCCTCGCGCGCGGCGTCCGCCAGCGCCTTGACCCGGCCGTGATAGATGTAGCCCGAGCGGTCGAAGACGACCTTGGTCACGCCGGCGGCCTTGGCGCGCTCGGCGACGAGCTTGCCGATCTCCGCCGCCGCGGCGCGGTCCGCGCCGGTCTTCAGCTTCTCGCGCAGGTCCTTCTCGAGGGAGGACGCGGACGCCAGCGTGTGGCCCTTCGCATCGTCGATGATCTGAGCGTAGATCTGCTTCGACGAGCGGAAGACCGACAGGCGCGGACGCCCGTTGGCCACCGACTTGATGGCCTTGCGGACGCGGGCCTTGCGGCGCGCGACGGCATCGAGGTTCTTCGCCATGGCTCGCGTCCTTACTTCTTCTTGCCTTCCTTGCGGAAGATCGTCTCGTCGGCGTACTTCACGCCCTTGCCCTTGTAGGGCTCGGGGCCGCGATAGCCACGGATCACCGCCGCCACCTGGCCGACGCGCTGCTTGTCGATTCCCGAGATCAGGATCTCGGTGGGCTTGGGCGTCGCGATGGTGATGTCGGCGGGGATGTCGAAGTCCACGTCGTGGCTGTAGCCGAGCGCGAGCTTGAGGGTCTTGCCCTGCACCGCGGCACGGTAGCCGACGCCGTTGATCTCGAGCTTGCGCTCGAAGCCCTTCGAGACGCCCGTCGCGATGTTCGCGATCATGGCGCGCGAGAGGCCCCACTTGGAGCGCGCGTCCTTCGTCGTGTCGCGGGGCTGCACGGCGACGGAGCCGTCCTGCATCGCGACCGACACTTCCTCGGGGACGACGAAGCTCAGCTCGCCCTTCGTCCCCTTCATCTTCACGGTCTGACCGTCCACGGACGCGGTGACGCCCTGCGGGACCGGGACCGGCTTCTTGCCTACGCGAGACATGTCGCTCTCCTTCGGTTCCGAGATCGCCCGCGCGTCAGAAGACGCGGCAGAGCACTTCGCCGCCCACGTTGGCCTCGCGGGCCTCGTGGTCGGCCATCACGCCGCGCGAGGTGGACAGGATCACCGTCCCGAGGCCGTCGGCATAGCGCGGCATCGTGTCGATGGACATGTACACCCGGCGGCCGGGCTTCGACACGCGCTCGATGGTCTTGATGACCGGCGTGCCGTCGAAATACTTGAGCTCGATCTGGAACTCGGTCCGGCCGTTGCCGAACTCCGCGACCGAGTAGTCGCGGATGTAGCCCTCGGACTTGAGCACGTCGAGAACCCGCGCACGCAGCTTCGAGCCGGGCGTGCCCACGGTGGGACGCCGGCGCAGCTGCGCATTGCGGATGCGGGTCAGCATGTCGCCGAGCGGATCGTTGATCGCCATGATGCGTCCTCCTTACCAGCTCGACTTGACCAGGCCGGGGATCAGGCCCCGCGAGCCGAGCTCGCGAAGCGCGATGCGCGACATGCCCAGCTTGCGGTAGTAGGCCCGCGGCCGACCGGTGACCTCGCAGCGATTGCGCACGCGCGTCGGGTTGGCGTTGCGGGGGATCTCGGCGAGCTTGAGGCGCGCCTCGAAGCGCTCCTCCATCGACACCGATTCGTCGCTGGCGATCGCCTTCAGGCGCTCGCGGCGGCCGGTCCACTGCTTGACCATCCGCTGGCGGCGCTTGTTCTTCTCGATATGAGACTTCTTAGCCATGAATTCCTCTCCGGTTTCCGCGTCTGAGGCCCTGCAGCCTCACTGCCGGAACGGGAAATTGAAGAAACGCAGCAGCTCGCGCGCTTCCTCGTCGGTCTTGGCCGTCGTCGTGACGATGACGTCCATGCCCCAGATCTGCTCGACACGGTCGTAGTTGATCTCGGGGAAAACGATGTGCTCCTTGATGCCCATCGCGAAGTTGCCGTTGCCGTCGAACGACTTCGGGTTCAGGCCGCGGAAGTCGCGCACGCGCGGCAGCGCGATCGTGACCATGCGGTCGAGGAACTCGTACATCCGCGTCTTGCGCAGGGTGACCTTGCAGCCCAGCGGCATGTTCTCGCGGACCTTGAAGCTCGCGATCGCCTTGCGGGCGCGGGTGATGACCGGCGCCTGGCCGGCGATCATCGCGAGGTCCGCGGCGGCGGTGGTCGCCTTCTTCGAATCTGCGGTCGACTCGCCCACGCCCATGTTGACGACGATCTTGTCGATCCTCGGCACTTCCATGGGGTTCTTGTAGCCGAACTTCTCGATCATCCCCGGGCGCACCACCTCTTCGTAGTGCTGCTTCATGCGGGGCGTGTAGCCGTTCATCTCAGCCATCGATCAGATCTCCCGAGCGCTTGGCGAAGCGGACCTTGCGCCCGTCGTCCAGAAACTTGAAGCCGACGCGCGTGGGCTTGCCGTCCTTCGGGTCCTTGACCGCGAGGTTCGACAGGTGGAGCGGCGCCTCCTTGGTGACGATGCCGCCGTCCTGCTGGGCCGTCTGGCGCTGGTGGCGCTTGACCAGGTTGATGCCGCGCACGAGCGCCCGCGTCTCCTTGGGCATGACGCGCACGACCTCGCCGCTCTTGCCCTTGTCGCGACCGGTGAGAACGATCACCTGGTCGCCCTTCTTGATCTTCGCCGCCATCACAGCACCTCCGGAGCCAGGGAGATGATCTTCATGTGGTTCTTCGCGCGCAGCTCGCGCGGAACCGGTCCGAAGATGCGCGTGCCGACCGGCTCCTTGTTGTTGTTCACGAGCACGGCCGCGTTCTTGTCGAAGCGGATGACCGAGCCGTCGGCGCGGCGGATGTCCTTGGCCGTGCGCACCACGACCGCCTTCATCACGTCGCCCTTCTTGACGCGCCCGCGCGGGATCGCCTCCTTCACCGAGACGACGATGATGTCGCCCACGGAGGCGTACTTCCGCTTCGAGCCGCCCAGGACCTTGATGCACATCACGCGACGGGCGCCGGAATTGTCGGCGACGTCGAGGTTCGTCTGCATCTGGATCATGGCCTTGATCCTTTCCTTGTCTCAAAAGGTTTCCGGCACGGACGGGATTGCCCGGCCGGACTACTTCTGACGGGGGTCTCGCGCCCCCTGCTCATGATCGCGAGAAGGGCGCTCCCATACAGGAAGCGCCCGTCTCGCACAACCCTCGAAACGAGGGGCTCAGCCCTGCGTGCCCTGCTGCACCAGCGCCCAGCACTTCAGGCGGGACAGGGGCCGCGTCTCCTCGATCTGGACCACGTCGCCGACCTTGGCGACGTTGTTCTCGTCGTGGGCATGGTAGTTCTTCGTGCGGCGGACGGTCTTCTTCAGCAGCGGGTGCGTGAAGCGGCGCTCGACCTTCACGACGATGGTCTTGTCCTGCTTGTCGCTGACGACGACGCCCTGCAAAACGCGCTTCGGCATGATCTCGTATCCTCAGGCGGTGGCCGCGGCGGCCTGCTTGTGGCGCTGGATCGTCTTGACCCGGGCGATGTCCCTGCGGACCTGCGCCACGCGCGCGGTGTTCTCGAGCTGTCCCGTGGCCTTCTGGAAGCGCAGGTTGAACTGCTCCTTCTTCAGCTTCAGGAGCTCGTCCTGCAGCTGATCTCCGGTCATCGCCTTCAGGTCGGACAGACGCTGGCTCGACTTCATCTCGTCCCTCCTCAATCGGCGATGCGCTGGACGAAGCGCGTACGGATCGGCAGCTTGGCCGCGGCGAGGCGCATGGCCTCGCGCGCGATGTCCTCGGGCACGCCGTCGATCTCGAACATGATACGGCCGGGCTTGACCCGGGCCGCCCAGTATTCCGGCGCGCCCTTACCCTTACCCATGCGGACCTCGGTCGGCTTGGCGGTGACCGGGACGTCCGGGAAAACGCGGATCCAGACGCGGCCCTGGCGCTTCATCTGACGGGTGATGGCGCGGCGGGCGGCCTCGATCTGGCGCGCGGTGATGCGCTCCGGCTCCACGGCCTTGAGGCCGTACTGGCCGAAGTTCAGCTCCGTGCCGCCCTTGGCGACGCCGTGGATGCGCCCCTTGAACTGCTTGCGGAACTTGGTCTTCTTGGGTTGCAACATGGCGTGCCTCCAGAACTGCCTTCGCCTCAGGCGCTCTCGCGCTCGCGATCACGGTCACGGTCGCGGCGCGGGCCGCGGTCACGATCGCGATCACGGTCGCCGCCGGAGCGGCCGCCTTCCTCGGTCATGCGGCGCTCCTGCGCCATCGGGTCGTGCTCGAGGATCTCGCCCTTGAACACCCAGACCTTGATGCCGCACGTGCCGTACGTGGTGAACGCCGTGCCGATACCGTAGTCGACGTCCGCGCGCAGCGTGTGCAGCGGGACGCGGCCCTCGCGGTACCACTCGAGGCGCGCGATCTCGGCGCCGCCGAGACGGCCGGCACAGTTGATGCGGATGCCCTCGGCACCCAGACGCATCGCCGACTGCACCGCGCGCTTCATGGCGCGACGGAAGGCCACGCGGCGCTCGAGCTGCTGGGCGATCGAGTCGGCGATGAGCGTCGCGTCCGTCTCCGGCTTGCGCACCTCGACGATGTTGATCGTCACCTCGGCCTTGGTCATCCGGCCGACGAGCTTGCGCAGCTTCTCGATGTCCGCGCCCTTCTTGCCGATCACCACGCCCGGGCGGGCCGAGTGGATGGTGACGCGGCACTTCCGGTGCGGGCGCTCGATGACGATGCGCGAGACGGCGGCCTGCTTGAGCTGCTTCATGAGGGCGTCGCGGATGGCGATGTCCTCGTGGAGCAGGCGGGCGTACTCGCCCTTGCCGGCGAACCAGCGGCTGTCCCAGGTGCGGTTGATGCCCAGACGCAGCCCGATCGGGTTGACCTTGTGACCCATCGTATCCTCCTCAGGACTGCGCGGGCGCTTCGCGAACCACGATCGTGAGGTTCGAGAAGGGCTTCATGATGCGCGCGCCGCGGCCGCGGGCGCGGGCGTGGAAGCGCTTCATCACCAGCGCCTTGCCGACGAACGCCTCCTTGACGACGAGATCGTCGACATCGAGGTCGTGGTTGTTCTCGGCGTTGGCGATGGCGCTCTCGAGGCACTTCTTCACGTCGCGCGCGATGCGCTTCTTGGAGAACTCCAGATCCGCGAGCGCGACGCCGACCTTCTTGCCCCGGATGAGCTGCGCCACGAGGTTCAGCTTCTGAGGGCTGATGCGGACCATGCGCAGCACGGCCTTGGCCTCGTTCTCGGGCAGCGAGCGGGTTTGAGCGGGCTTGCCCATGTCAGCGCCTCCTCGCCTTCTTGTCCGCCGCGTGGCCGGAGAAGGTGCGCGTCGGCGAGAACTCGCCGAACTTGTGGCCCACCATCTCCTCCGTCACGTAGACGGGAATGTGCTTCTGACCGTTGTAGACCCCGAAGGTGAGGCCGACGAACTGAGGCAGGATCGTGGAGCGACGGCTCCAGATCTTGATGACCTCGCTTCGGCCGGACGAGCGGGCCGCCTCGGCCTTCTTGAGAAGGTAGCCGTCGATGAACGGGCCCTTCCAGATGGAACGCGCCATGGCTCTGTCCTCACCTCTTCTTGCGGGCGTGGCGGCTCGAGACGATGAACTTGTCCGTCCGCTTGTTGGACCGCGTCTTGCGGCCCTTGGTGGGCTTGCCCCACGGGGTGACCGGGTGACGGCCGCCCGAGGTGCGGCCTTCGCCGCCGCCGTGCGGGTGGTCGATCGGGTTCATCGCGACGCCGCGATTGTGCGGGCGACGGCCGAGCCAGCGGTTGCGGCCGGCCTTGCCCATCGAGGTGTTCATGTGGTCCGGGTTCGACACCGCACCGACCGTCGCGAAGCACTGGCCGTGGACGAGACGCTGCTCGCCGGAGGTCAGGCGGATCGAGACGTAGCCCTGGTCGCGGCCGACGATCTGCCCGTAGGAGCCCGCCGAGCGCGCCATCGCGCCGCCCTTGCCGATCTTCAGCTCGATGTTGTGCACGATCGTGCCGACCGGGATCGACGCGAGCGGCAGGGCGTTGCCCGGCTTGATGTCGGACTTCTCGCCCGCGGTGACCGTGTCGCCGGCCGACAGGCGCTGCGGCGCGAGGATGTAGGACTGCGTCCCGTCCTCGTAGCGGATCAGCGCGATGTAGGCCGAGCGGTTGGGATCGTACTCGATCCGCTCCACCTTGGCCGTCTCGCCGAGCCGCGCGCGACGCTTGAAGTCGACGACGCGGTAGGTGCGCTTGTGGCCGCCGCCGCGGAAGCGGACGGTGATCCGGCCGGTGTTGTTGCGCCCGCCCTTCTGCGACAGGCCCTCGGTGAGCGCCTTGACCGGCTTGCCCTTGTAGAGGCCCTTCCGGTCGACGATGACGAGCTGCCGGAGGCCGGGCGTGATGGGCTTGAAATGCTTCAAAGCCATTGTGGAGATCCCTTCCTCACAGGCCCGTGGTGACGTCGATGGAGTGCCCCTCCTCGAGGGTCACGATCGCCTTCTTGACGTCCGAGCGGCGCCCGCGGATGCCGCGGAAGATCTTGGTCTTGCCCTTGAGCACGGACGTGTTCACCGCCTTGACCTTGACGTCGAAGAGCTTCTCGACGGCCGTCTTGATCTGCGGCTTGGTCGCGTCCATGGCGACCTTGAAGACGACCTTGTTCAGCTCGGACAGGTTGGTCGACTTCTCCGTGATCACGGGAGCGATGATCACGTCGTAATGGCGTGGATCCATGCTCATTTGAACCGCTCCTCCAGCGCGTCCACGGCCGCCTTGGTCAGCACGAGCTTCTCGCGGCGCAGGATGTCGTAGACGTTGATGCCCTGGATCGGCAGAACGTCGATGTTGGGGATGGCGCGCGAGGCGAGCTTGAAGTTCGCGTCGAGCTCCGTGCCGCCGATGATCAGCGCGTTCGTCAGGTCGAGCTTGGCGAAGCGCTCGACCAGAGCCTTCGTCTTGGGCTCGGCCGCGACGATCTCGTCGACGACGATGAGCGCCTCGGTGCGTGCCTTGGAGGACAGCGCGTGGCGCAGCGCCAGCGCACGGACCTTCTTGGGCAGGTCGTGAGCGTGCGAGCGCACGAGCGGGCCGAAGGCGCGTCCGCCGCCGCGGAACTGGCCCACGCGGGCCGAGCCGTGGCGGGCGTTGCCGGTGCCCTTCTGACGGTAGACCTTCTTGGTCGTCCGGGCGATCTCGCCGCGGTTCTTGACCTTGTGGGTCCCCGCCTGGCGCTTGGCGAGCTGCCAGCGGACCATGCGCTGCAGGATGTCGGCACGAGGCTCGAGACCGAAGATCGCGTCGTCGAGCTCGACCTCGCCGGCGCTGGCGCCGTCCAACGTGGTGATCGCGAGCTTCATCACGCGTTCTCCTCGGTCTGGGCCTGGGAGCCGGCCTCGGCCGGCGCCTCGCTGGCCCCGTTCTCACGGTACTTGCCGGGCATCGGCACATCCGCCGGGAGCGCGCGCTTCACCGCGTCCCGCACGAAGATCCAGCCGCCGTCGCCGCCGGGGACGGCACCCTCGACGAGGATGAGGCCGCGCTCCGGATCGGTCTGCACCACGCGCAGGTTCTGCGTCGTGACGCGCTCGACGCCGAGATGGCCGGGCATCTTCTTGCCCTTGAACGTCTTGCCGGGGTCCTGGCGGCCGCCGGTCGAGCCGATCGAGCGATGCGACACCGACACGCCGTGGGAGGCGCGCAGGCCCGCGAAGTTCCAGCGCTTCATGCCGCCGGCGAAGCCCTTGCCCTTCGAGGTGCCCGTCACGTCGACGAACTGCCCGGGGACGAAGTGATCCGCCGTGATCTCGGCGCCGACCGGGATCAGCGCGTCCTCGGACACGCGGAACTCGGCGAGCTTGCGCTTCGGCTCGACCTTGGCGACGGCGAACCGGCCGCGCTCCGCCTTCGAGACGTTCTTCACCTTGGCGAGGCCGGCGCCGACCTGCAGCGCGACGTAGCCGTTCTTGTCCTTCGTCCGATGGGCCACGACCTGACACTGGTCGAGCTTGAGGACGGTGACCGGGACATGCTCTCCGGCGTCCGTGAAGACGCGGGTCATGCCGATCTTTTGCGCGATGACGCCTGAGCGCATGTGCGTTCCCTCTCGGCGTTGATGCCTGTCCCTGAGAGCCCGGAGGGCCTCAGAGCTTGATCTCCACGTCCACGCCCGCGGCGAGGTCGAGCTTCATGAGCGCATCGACCGTCTGCGGGGTGGGGTCCACGATGTCGAGGACACGCTTGTGCGTGCGCATCTCGAACTGCTCGCGCGACTTCTTGTCGATGTGCGGCGAGCGCAGCACCGTGAACCTCTCGAGGCGCGTCGGCAGCGGGATGGGCCCACGAACCTGCGCTCCCGTGCGCTTGGCGGTCGACACGATCTCGCGGGTCGACGCGTCGAGCACGCGGTGGTCGAACGCCTTGAGGCGAATGCGGATATTCTGACCGTTCATGGGTTGCCCCGTCTTCCTCACCCGACCCGCCGGCGGCGAACCCGCCGCGGGACCAGAAACGCGGCCGCGACGATCGCGGCCGCGTCCTCACGCCCTCTCGGGCCTCAGTCCAGGACCGCCGCCACGACGCCGGCGCCGACGGTACGGCCGCCCTCGCGGATGGCGAAGCGCAGCTTCTCCTCCATGGCGATCGGCACGATCAGCTCGACCTCCATCGACACGTTGTCGCCCGGCATCACCATCTCGGTGCCCTCGGGCAGCTTGCACATGCCGGTCACGTCCGTCGTGCGGAAGTAGAACTGCGGGCGGTAGTTGTTGAAGAACGGCGTGTGGCGGCCGCCCTCCTCCTTGGTGAGGATGTACGCCTCGGCAGTGAACTTCTTGTGCGGCTTCACCGAGCCCGGCTTGCAGACGACCTGCCCGCGCTCGACGTCCTCGCGCTTGGTGCCGCGCAGCAGCACGCCGACGTTGTCGCCGGCCTGGCCCTGGTCGAGCAGCTTGCGGAACATCTCGACGCCCGTCACGGTGGTCTTGACGGTGTCGCGGATGCCGACGATCTCGACCTCCTCGCCCACCTTCACCACGCCGCGCTCGACGCGACCCGTCACCACCGTGCCGCGGCCCGAGATCGAGAACACGTCCTCGATCGGCATCAGGAACGGCTGGTCGATCGGGCGCTCCGGCGTCGGGATGTACTCGTCCACCGAGGCCATCAGCTTGAGCACGGCCTCCTTGCCGATCTCCGGGCTCTTGTCCTCGAGCGCCATCAGCGCCGAGCCCTTCGTGATCGGGATGTCGTCGCCCGGGAAGCTGTACTTCGACAAGAGCTCGCGGATCTCGAGCTCGACCAGCTCCAGCAGCTCCTCGTCGTCGACCATGTCGACCTTGTTCATGAACACGACCAGCGCCGGCACGCCGACCTGGCGGGCGAGCAGGATGTGCTCGCGCGTCTGCGGCATCGGGCCGTCCGCCGCCGACACGACCAGGATCGCGCCGTCCATCTGCGCCGCGCCCGTGATCATGTTCTTCACGTAGTCCGCGTGGCCGGGGCAGTCCACGTGCGCGTAGTGACGGTTCGCCGTCTCGTACTCCACGTGCGCCGTCGAGATCGTGATCCCGCGCGCCTTCTCCTCGGGAGCCTTGTCGATCGCGTCGTACGCCGTGTACGTCGCGCCGCCCGTCTCCGCCAGGACCTTCGTGATCGCCGCCGTCAGCGACGTCTTGCCGTGGTCCACGTGACCGATCGTCCCGATGTTGCAGTGCGGCTTCGTACGCTCGAATTTTGCCTTGGCCAT
>NZ_AUBC01000026.1 GCF_000429045.1 Salinarimonas rosea DSM 21201 | reverse complement strand
GAGCACGAGGTGCTGATCACGATCGAGGAGGGCTCGATCGGCGGCTTCGGCTCCTTCGTGCTGCACGCGCTGGCCGACGCGGGGCTGCTCGACAAGGGGCTCAAGGTCCGCCCCATGGTCCTGCCCGACCTGTTCATCGACCAGGACAAGCCCGCGAAGATGTACGCCGCCGCAGGGCTCGACGCCCGCGGCATCGTCGCCAAGGTGTTCGAGGCGCTCGGCGGGGAGGCCGCGGGCAGCGTCGTCCTCGGTCGGCGCGCCTGAGCCGGCACGGACCTCAGGCGCACAGCGAGGAAGCGTCGACATCCCTGCCGTGCACGAGGCGCTCGGCCGGCAGGGCGTGCGCGAAATGCCAGCCCTGTGCGCTCGAGATGCCCATCGCCGCGACGAGCGCGCGCTCGCTCGCGGTCTCCACCCCTTCGGCCACGAGGTCGAGGTCGTAGCCGCGCGCGAGGTGCACGAGCGCCTCGAGCGCCACGCGCCGGCGCGGGTCGTGCGCGCCGCGCACGAGGGCGCCGTCGATCTTGATCGCGTCGATCGGCAGCCGCCCGATCTCCATCAGCGGGGTACGGCCGGCGCCGAAATCGTCGAGCGCGATGCGGATGCCGGCCTCGCGCAGGCGCGCCAGCGGCCCCGCGAGCGCATCGCGCCGCGCCTCGAACGCCTCCTCCGCGATCTCGAGCGTGAGGTCGCCGCCGCCGGGCAGGCCTTCGCGCGCGATCCCCGCGAGCACCCTCTCCGGGAAGCCCGGGGCGCAGACCGTCGGCGCACCCATGTTGACGGCGAGCCCGCCGGCATTCACGCCCTCGCGACGCCAGCGTCCGGCCTGCGTCAGCGCGGCCTCGAGAACCCACTCGTCGAGGCGCCGGGCGAGATCGGGGTCGCGCAGCGCCGCCGCGAAGCTCGCCGCATCCGCGAGCGTCCCGTCCGCGCGGCGCCGGCGCAGCAGCGCCTCGAAGCCGCGCACGCGCCCGTCGCGCAGGTCGACGATCGGCTGGTAGGCGAGGGCGAGGCGCCCCTCGTCGTGCGCCGTCGCCACCTCCGCGATGGTCCGTGCCCGGGCAGAGCCGTCGGCCCGCATCGTGGGATCGAAGCGCACGACCCGGTCCTTGCCGGCGGCCTTGGCGGCATAGAGCGCCAGATCGGCCTCGCCCTGGAGATCCGCACAGGGGGCCCCGTCCGGCCCGGCGCACACGGCGATGCCGACCGATGCCCCGATCTCGTAGGACCGGCCCGCGTGCCGGATCGGCTCGCGCGCGGCGGCGACGATGCGCCGGCCGAGGTCGCCCGCCGCGTCCTCCACCGCCGCACGGTCGCGGCCCACGAGGAGGACCGCGAACTCGTCGCCGCCGATCCGCGCCACGAGCGCGGCGGCGCCGCAGGCGGCACGCAGGCGCTCCGCGATCGCGACGAGGCAGGCGTCGCCCGCCGCGTGGCCGAACGTGTCGTTGACGTCCTTGAAGCCGTCGAGATCGACGAGCAGCAGCGCCCGTGCGCCGCCCGCGTCCGAGTCGATCGGTGCGGCGAGCGCCGCCTGGAAGCGGCCGCGGTTGGAGAGACCCGTCAGCACGTCGCATTCGGCGAGGAAGCGCGTGCGGTCCTGGAGGGTCTTCTCCTCGGTGATGTCCTGCTTCATGCCGAAGATGCGCACCGGCACGCCGCCCTCGCTCTCGACGGTCGCGGTGATGCGCATCCAGCGCGCGGCGCCGCGCGCGGTCGTGATCCGCGCGTCGAGGGTGAAGCCGGCCTGCTCGCGGATCGCCCGGCTGCGCAGGCGGTCGAGCTCCGCCAGGGAGGCGGGATCGTAGTGGCGCACGGCGCGGGCGCGGGTCACCGGCGTGCCGCGCGGCAGCTCGAAGATGTCGTAGACGCCGTCGGTCCAGGTCAGCCGCTCGTCCGGCAGCGCGCATTCCCAGACGCCGACCTTCGCGACCTCGCAGGAGCGCGCGAAGATCTTGGCGCCGTGGGCGAGCGCGGCTTCCTGCGCGGCGACGAGCCGGTCCCGCTCGGAGAGCGCCTGCCGCAGACGCGCGAGCTCGCCCTCCTGATCGCCAACACTCACGCCGCCTCGCTCCGCTCCGCCGCCCCCCGCCCGGGAGACTCTCCCGGGCATGCAGACGCCAAGCTACCGGGGCGACCCTTAAGCGAGCGTGTCCGCGCCGTGCGTCACTGCGTCCGCTCGATCACCGCGCAGGCGACGCGCCCGCCGGCGCCGCCGATCGGCTGGGTGACGTGGTCGTCGGGCGCCTCGTGGACCACGAGCGCCGAGCCGTCGTCGTCGAACAGCGCCGGGTCGCCGTCGAAGGTGACGAGCGTGGTCGCGAACTCGGCGACGGCCGCGCCACCTTCGCCGGCGTAGAAGTTGGCGAGATCACCGGCCTCGGGACCCTCGGGATGGAGGTGGCCGTGCATCGCGCCCTCCGAGGTGATGTGACCCTCGGACGCCTTGAACTCGGGCGCGTCGGAGCAATCGCCGACGCGGTGGAAGTGCGCCGCGTGCCAGCCGGTCGAGAGCTGGTCCTGGTCGATCGTGAGCCGCGCGACGACGCCGTTGGGACCGCCGCGCAGCACGAGGAGCCCGATCTCCTCGCCGTCGGAGCCGACGACGGGAGTCTCGAAGGTCTCGATCTCCTGCTGCCCATCCTGCGCGGCGGCGGGACCGGCGGCGAGGCCGCCGGCGAGGAGCGCGGCGAACGCGAGGGTGCAAGAGAGCTGCGGAGTGGAGCGATGCGGAGTGGAACGATGCATTTGGGGGGCCTCCCGATCCGGTTGGAGAGGGCGGGGAACGGGTGGTCCGGCGGGTTGTTCCGGCCCCTCGCGGCTGCGCCGCGCCCGTGCTAGGGATCGCGCCCGACCCGATCCGGAGCCCGTCCATGACCGATGCGCCGCCGCACGCCCGGCCGACCGTCCCGGCGAAGCTGCGCGCGGACACGCTGCTCGTCGCGCGCGGCCTGTTCGAGAGCCGCGCCAAGGCGCAGGCGGCGATCGCGGCCGGGCTCGTCGTCGCCGACGGCGCGCTCGTGCGCAAGGCCTCCGAGACGCTCGCCGAGACCGCGGCGATCGCCGCGCAGGCCCCGCACCCCTGGGTCTCCCGCGGCGGCGTGAAGCTCGAGGCCGGCCTCGACGCCTTCGGCATCGACCCCGCCGGCCTCGGCTGCCTCGACGTCGGCGCCTCGACGGGCGGATTCACCGACGTGCTGCTGGCGCGCGGCGCCGCGCACGTGGCCGCGATCGACGTGGGGCGCGACCAGCTCCACCCGCGCCTGCGCGCGGACCCGCGGGTGCTCTCGCAGGAGGGTTGCGACGCGCGCGGCCTCGACCTCGCCACCCTGCCCTTCGCGGTCTCGCTGATCGTCGCCGACGTGAGCTTCGTCTCGCTGACGGTGGCGCTCGGCCCCGTGCTCGACCAGGCGGCGCCCGGCACGCGGCTCGTCGCCCTCGTCAAGCCGCAGTTCGAGGCCGGCCGCGCCGCGCTCGACAAGCACGGTGTCGTGCGCGACGAGGCGACCCGCGCGCGGGTGGCCGCGGACGTCGCCGCCTGGCTCGAGGCGCGCGGCTGGCGCATCCTCGGCCGGGTCCCCTCCCCGATCGCCGGCGGCGACGGCAATCGCGAGAGCCTGATCGGAGCCGCGCGTGAGTGAGCTGCACCCCGGCGAGACCGATGTCGTCACGGTCGAGATCGCCCGCCTCGGCGCGCGGGGCGACGGCATCGTCGAGACCCCGCGCGGGCCGCTCTTCGTGCCCTTCGCGCTTCCCGGCGAGCGGGTGCGGGTGGCCCTGGGAGCCGGCGAGCGCGCGCGCCTCGTCTCGGTGGAGAGGCCCTCGCCCGAGCGCGTCGCGCCGTTCTGCCCCTATTTCGGGCGCTGCGGCGGCTGCCTGACGCAGCACCTCGCCCGCGCGCCCGAGCTGGCCTGGAAGGGCGGCATCGTCGCCGGGGCGCTCGCCGCCGCGGGCGTCGAGGCGGGCGAGATCGCGCCGACGGTCGAGGCGCGGGGCGCCGGGCGCCGGCGGCTGACCTTTCACGGGCGCATCCTCGACGGCGCCGCCCGCGTCGGCTTCATGGCGGCGCGCTCGCACGATCTGGTGGCGATCGACGCCTGCCCCGTGGCGGAGCCCGGCCTCGCCGGCGCGCCGAAGGCGGCGCACGTCCTCACGCACCTGCTGCGCGGCTCGGGAAAGCCGCTCGACATCCAGGTGACCCTCACCGAGGCGGGGCTCGACGTCGACCTGCGCGGCCACGGGCCGGTGGACGCGGGCCTGCGCGCCAAGATGGTCGGCGCGGCGGGGCTCCTCGACCTCGCGCGGCTGTCGCTGCACGGGGACATCCTGGTCGAGCGGCGGCCGCCGCTCGTGCGGATGGGCCGCGCCGCGGTGGCGATCCCGCCGGGCGGCTTCCTCCAGGCGACCGGCGCCGGCGAGGCCGCCCTCGCAGGCCTGGTGCTGGAGGCGGTGGGCAAGGCGCGGCGCGTCGTCGACCTCTTCGCCGGCGCCGGCCCCTTCGCCCTGCGGATCGCCGAGCGGGCGCAGGTCCATGCGGTGGAGAGCGACGCGGCGGCGCTCGCCGCCCTCGATCGCGCGGCGCGCGGGACGCCGGGGCTGCGGCCGGTGCGCGTCGAGGCCCGCGACCTGTTCCGCCGGCCGCTCCTCTCGACCGAGCTCGCCCGCGTCGACGCCGTCGTGCTCGACCCGCCGCGGGCGGGCGCGCAGGCGCAGGCGCTCCGGCTCGCCGAGACGACCGTCGCGACGATCGCCTACGTCTCCTGTGACCCGGCGACCTTCGCCCGCGACGCGGCCATCCTCGTCGGCGCCGGCTACGCGATCGAGCGGGTGACCCCGGTCGACCAGTTCGCCCACGCGCCGCATGTGGAGCTCGTCGGCGTGTTCCGAGCCCCGCGCGCGCGGCGCTGAGGCCACGCGCAGGGCCGAAGGGCGGTGGCGCTGCCGTCCTGCGGCGCGCGTGCTCGGCGGCGTCGCGACGGACGCCGGGCCGGCGCTCCGACCTCTCTGATCGCCGCGCGGCGCGGCCCCGGGTCGTCGCGGCCGGCAGGGCTACCGCTCGGTGCCGTCGGCGCTCCGAGCCACGGCCGTGGGAGCGCGCGCCGTGTCGCCCTCCGCCGGCGCGGCCGGCTGCGCACCATCGTCGGGCGCCGGGACCGGCTCGGTTCCGTCACCGAAGTCGAGCTCGCCCTGCTGCTCGAGGAACTGCGCCTGCTCGGCCTGCGCGGCGGCGGCCTCCGCCATCTCGACGGTCTCGGCCGCCATGGCGTGGGAGACGGTCGGCGTCGCGCCGACGGTCTCCTCGCCGCGGGGGTCGAGCGGGGCGGCGACGGGCGTCGTGCGCGGCAGCGTCTGGAACGGCATCTGCTGGTCCGCCGGTACCGAGGGGCGGGCACGCAGGCGCCAGACCGCGAAGGCGATCGAGGCGACGCCGATCACGCCCGAGAAGACGAACAGGCCCGACGGGCCGAGCGCCCCCATCACCGCCGCCGCGACCGGCGGCCCGACCGTCGCGCCGGCGGAATAGGTGAGCACCAGGCCGCCGGAGGCGCCGACGCGCTCCTCGCGCTCGAGGTGGTCGTTGGTGTGGGCGACGCAGAGCGGATAGATCGCGAAGCCGATGCCGCCGTAGATCGCGCCGACGAGCAGCATCGCCCAGAAGCCGAGCGCGGGCGTCGGCAGCATGACGAAGGAGACGACCGCGCCCGCCGCCATCGTGCCCACGATGACGAGGCGGCGATCGTAGCGGTCCGACAGGCGCCCGAGCGGCCATTGCAGCAGCACGCCGCCGAAGATGATCGCCGACATGAAGCTCGCCGTGTCCGACAGATCGAGACCCTGGCCGGAGGCGTAGACGGGCGCGAGCGAGTAGATCGCGCCGAGCACGAGCCCGGACGAGATGCAGCCGAAGATGCCGAGCGGCGAGGCGGCCCACAGCCGCTTGTAGCTCAAGGACACGACGTTGGGGATCATCGGCGGCGCGCGCGGCGTCATGGCGACCGGCACGACGGCGAGGATGATCACCATCGCGATGAGGCTGAAGATCAGGTAGCCGCTCTCGTCGGGCACGGTCAGCACGAATTGTCCGCCGCCCTGCGCGAAATAGAGGCACGTCATGTAGACGGCGAGGATGGTGCCGCGATTCTCCGGCGTCGCCGAATCGTTGAGCCAGCTCTCGATGCACACGAACAGGCCGGCCGCGCAGAAGCCCTGGGTGATGCGGTAGAGCGCCCACAGCGGCTCGTCGACGACGACGGGATACGCGAGGGTCGTGGCCGCCATGATCGCGGCGAAGGCGGCGAAGGCGCGCACGTGGCCCACCCGCGTGACGATGTGGAACGCGAACAGGGCGCCGAGCGTCAGGCCCAGGAAGTTCGCCGCCATGACGAGGCCGATCACGAGGGTGGAGGCGTCGGTCTCCCCGAGCCGCACGCTGACCACGGTCCCGAGGGGCCCGGAGCCCGCCATCAGCAGGACGACGGCGAGGAGCAGTGCGAGGACGGGCTGGACTGTGCGGGCCATGAATCGGGTCCGGTGGGGTCGTCGAGGAGTCGGGAGGGCGGGAAGGCGGGAGGCTCGCCGTGTGCGCGCCCCCTGTGCGGCGGCTCGCCGCGCGCTAGCTGTGGAATGAGGCGACGGCGCGGCGCGGGTGAGGATCCCTCCCCGCTCGCCCGACGGGTACGTGTCTTGCTTGCCTCGCGCACGGCCGTGCCCGAGGCGGGCACGCGCCGCAGGCTGCGGCCAGTCCACCGCATCCGGCGCAGCGCGGATAGGCGCGCCGCCCCGGCTCCGTCACACTGGCACGCGGCGCGACGCGAAACCGACTGCGCCGGAAGCGATTCGAGGGGCGAGCCGCCATGTGACGCCACGTGCGACCCGATGCCTGTCTATCCGCCGACGCATTCTCCCGGCAACCTTCGACAAGGCTCGGGGGTTAAAGTCAAGGTGATGCCATGATGGGGCGAGCGAACATGTATCCGAACGATGACCTGTTCACCTCATTCGCGCAGATGTACGACCAGCGGCGCGAGACCGAGATGTCCCTGATGGACTACCTCGAGGGTTGCAAGTCGGATCCGATGATGTACGCGAGCGCGCCTGAGCGTATCCTCGCGGCCATCGGCGAGCCGCAGATGGTCGACACGGCGAAGGATTCGCGCCTCGGCCGGATCTTCATGAACCGCACCATCCGGGTCTATCCGGCGTTCGAGGAATTCTACGGCATGGAGGAGACGATCGAGCGGATCGTCTCATTCTTCCGTCATGCGGCGCAGGGGCTCGAGGAGCGCAAGCAGATCCTCTACCTGCTCGGGCCCGTCGGCGGCGGCAAGTCCTCGCTCGCCGAGCGCCTCAAGGCGCTGATGGAGGTGCACCCGATCTACGTGCTCAAGGCCGGGGGCGAGATGAGCCCGGTCTTCGAGAGCCCGCTCGGCCTGTTCGACCCCGAGCGCATGGGGGACATGATCGAGGACCGCTACGGCGTCCCGCGCCGGCGCCTCACCGGCCTGCTCAGCCCCTGGGCGCTCAAGCGCCTCGACGAGTTCGGCGGCGACATCTCGCGCTTCAAGGTCGTGAAGGTGAACCCCTCCCGGCTACGCCAGATCGGCATCGCCAAGACCGAACCCGGCGACGAGAACAACCAGGACATCTCCTCCCTCGTCGGCAAGGTCGACATCCGCAAGCTCGAGACCCTCTCGCAGAACGATCCCGACGCCTATTCCTATTCCGGCGGCCTGAACCGCGCCAACCAGGGCGTGCTCGAGTTCGTCGAGATGTTCAAGGCGCCGATCAAGATGCTCCACCCGCTGCTGACGGCGACGCAGGAGGGCAACTACGTCGGCACCGAGAACATCGGCGCCATCCCCTACCAGGGCATCATCCTCGCGCACTCGAACGAAGCGGAGTGGCAGACCTTCCGCGCCAACAAGAACAACGAGGCCTTCATCGATCGCATCTACGTGATCAAGGTGCCCTACTGCCTGCGGGTCACGGAGGAGCAGCGGATCTACGACAAGCTGATCCGGACCTCGGAACTCGCCGAGGCGCCCTGCGCGCCGGGCACGCTCGACATGCTGGCGCGGTTCGCGGTGCTCTCGCGCCTGCGCGAGCACGAGAACTCGAACCTCTTCTCCAAGATGCGCGTCTACGACGGCGAGAGCCTCAAGGAGGTCGACCCGCGGGCGCGCTCCATCCAGGAGTACCGGGACGCCGCTGGCGTCGACGAGGGCATGGACGGGATCTCGACCCGCTTCGCCTTCAAGGTGCTGGCGGCGACGTTCAACCACGACACGATCGAGATCGCGGCCGATCCCGTGCACCTGATGTACGTGCTGGAGCAGACGGTGCGCCGCGAGCAGCTGCCCGACGAGACCGAGAAGCGCTACGTCGAGTTCATCAAGGCCGAGCTCGCGCCGCGCTACGCCGAGTTCATCGGCAACGAGATCCAGAAGGCCTATCTCGAGAGCTACCACGACTACGGCCAGAACCTGTTCGACCGCTACGTGGACTATGCGGACGCGTGGATCGAGGACCAGGACTTCAAGGACCCCGACACCGGCCAGCTGCTCAACCGCGAGCTGCTGAACCAGGAGCTGACGAAGATCGAGAAGCCGGCCGGCATCGCCAACCCGAAGGACTTCCGCAACGAGGTCGTCAAGTTCTCGCTGCGGGCGCGGGCGAGCCACGGCGGCAAGAACCCGTCCTGGACCTCCTACGAGAAGATCCGCGAGGTGATCGAGCGGCGGATGTTCTCGCAGGTGGAGGAGCTCCTGCCGGTGATCAGCTTCGGCTCGAAGAAGGACTCCGACACCGAGAAGAAGCACTCCGATTTCGTCGACCGGATGACCGAGCGGGGCTATACCGAGCGGCAGGTACGACGTCTGGTAGAGTGGTACATGCGCGTGAAGCAGGCGGGCTGAGGCGAGCCCGCGCGAAAGAGGCGCCTTGATGCATATCGTCGACCGTCGCCTGAACCCGGGCGGCAAGAGCCTCGCGAACCGACAGCGCTTCCTGCGCCGGGCGAAGGCGTTGGTGAAGCGCGCCGTGCGCGACTCGTCCAAGGAGCGCTCGATCAAGGACCTGGAGGCCGGTGGCGAGGTCTCGATCCCGCTCGACGGGGTGCGCGAGCCGCGGCTGCGGCGCTCCTCCGAGGGCGGGGTGCGGGACTATCTGCTGCCGGGCAACAAGGACTACGTCGAGGGCGAGCGCATCCCCCGCCCGCCCCGCGGCGGCGGGGGCGGCGGCTCCCAGGGCTCGCCCGGCGGCGAGGGCGAGGACGACTTCCGCTTCGCGCTCACGCACGAGGAGTTCGTCGACCTGTTCCTCGAGGACCTGGAGCTGCCCGATCTCGCCAAGCGCAAGCTCGCGACGACCGAGCAGCTGAGCTGGCGGCGCGCCGGCTTCTCGGTGACCGGCTCGCCGGCGAATCTCGCGCTGACGCGCACCATGCGCAACTCGCTCTCGCGGCGCATCGCGCTGCGGCGGCCGCGGCCGGACGCGATCGCGGCGCTCGAGGCGGAGATCGCCGAGCTCGAGCGCACGCGCGACGACCCGATCCGGCTCGAGGAGGCCCGCGAGGAGCTGGCGCGCATGCGCAAGCGCACCCGGGCGATCCCCTGGATCGACCCGATCGACCTGCGCTACCGCCGGTCGGAATCGACGCCGCGGCCGGTAGCCCAGGCGGTGATGTTCTGCCTCATGGACGTCTCCGGCTCGATGACGGAGCACATGAAGGACCTGGCCAAGCGCTTCTTCACCCTGCTCTACCTCTTCCTCAAGCGCCGCTACAAGCACGTCGAGATCGTCTTCATCCGCCACACGCACGAGGCGTCGGAGGTGGACGAGGAGACGTTCTTCTACTCCCCCGAGACCGGCGGCACGGTGGTCTCGACGGCGCTCGAGGAGATGATCCGGGTCATGCGTGGGCGCTACCGGCCGGAGGACTGGAACATCTACGCCGCCCAGGCCTCGGACGGCGACAACACCTCCTCCGACAACGCCAAGACGTCGGCGCTCCTCACCGAGGAGATCCTGCCGGCCTGCCAGTACTTCGCCTATCTGGAAGTGGGGCGCGAGGACGACAGCCCGATGGGCTTCGGCTACAGGCAGAGCGACCTGTGGCGCACCTACGACCTCGCCCGCACCGGCGGCGCGCAGATCGCCATGCGCAAGGTGCGCCACCGCCGCGACATCTACCCCGTCTTCCGCGAGCTCTTCGCCAAGAAGAGCGAGCGGGCGACGGCCTGAGGCATTCCGGGGGACGAGCGCGACCGGCGGACATGTGAGAGAGACACGCGGATGAGCCTGGCCGACACGACGACCCGCAAGCCCACGCCGCGCCGCGGCCGCCTGCCCGACGGCCTCCTCTTCGAGGGCGCGGACTGGGACTTCGACACCATCCAGCGCGTCTTCGACGCCTGCGAGGACGTGGCGCTGAACGAGCTGGGGCTCGACGTCTATCCGAACCAGGTCGAGGTGATCACCGCCGAGCAGATGCTCGACGCCTATTCCTCGATCGGGATGCCGCTGTTCTACAAGCACTGGTCCTTCGGCAAGCACTTCGCCGCGCACGAGGCGAGCTATCGCAAGGGCATGCGGGGGCTGGCCTACGAGATCGTCATCAACTCCAACCCGTGCATCTCCTACATCATGGAGGAGAACACGGCGACGATGCAGACGCTCGTCATCGCCCACGCCGCCTTCGGCCACAACCACTTCTTCAAGAACAACTACCTGTTCAAGCAGTGGACCGACGCGGACGGTATTCTCGACTATCTCGAGTTCGCCAAGGGCTTCATCTCGGATTGCGAGGAGCGCTACGGCCACGGGCCCGTCGAGATGATGCTCGACGCCGCCCACGCGCTGATGAGCCAGGCGGTGCACCGCTATCCGCGCAAGGTCCGCCCCGACCTGCGCACGGAGGAGAAGCGCGAGCGCGAGCGCCGGCTCCACGAGGAGCGGATGTACAACGACCTGTGGCGCACGGTGCCCACCAAGGACAAGGGCACGCCGGACGACGCGGAGCTGCTGCGCCGGCACGCGCTGCTGCAGCTGCCGCAGGAGAACATCCTCTACTTCCTGGAGAAGACCGCCCCGAAGCTCGCCCCCTGGCAGCGCGAGGCGCTGCGCATCGTGCGGCTGATCGCGCAGTACTTCTATCCGCAGGGCCAGACCAAGGTCATGAACGAGGGCTGCGCCACCTACGTCCACTACAAGATCATGAACCGGCTGCACGAGACCGGGCGGATCTCCGACGGGGCGATGCTGGAGTTCCTGCGCTCGCACACGAACGTGGTCTACCAGCCGCAGTTCGACGAGCCGCATTACGGCGGCATCAATCCCTACGCCCTCGGCTTCGCCATGATGCAGGACATCGAGCGCATCTGCGAGACTCCCACCGACGAGGACCGGGAGTGGTTCCCCGACATCGCCGGCCGGGGCGACCACATGGCGGTGCTGCGCGACGTCTGGGCGAACTACCGCGACGAGAGCTTCATCCTGCAGTTCCTGTCGCCGCACCTGATGCGCAAGCTCAAGATGTTCCACGTCGTCGACGACGAGGACGAGCCCGACCTCGAGGTGCGCGCCATCCACGACGAGCGCGGCTATCGCAAGCTGCGCCGCGCCCTCGCCATGCAGTACGACGTGGCCCACACCGATCCCGACATCCAGATCGTCGACGTCGACCTCGCCGGGGACCGGCGGCTGATCCTCCAGCACGCGATGCTCAACCGCGTCGGGCTCGAGGAGAGCGACACCCGCCGCACGCTCCAGCACCTCGCGGATCTCTGGGGCTACGACGTCCTCCTGCGCGAGGTCGACCCGCAGACCGAGACGGTCGTCAAGGAGCACACCGCCAGCGCCCGCCGCCGCCTGGTCTAGCCGCCCCCTCCCCGCAGGGGAGGACGGAGGCCGAAGGCCGGAGGGTGGGGAGGGCGGCGATACGGTTCGCTCGCCATGTCGAACGGCCCCACCGCCCGCGCTCCGCGCGGACTCCTCCCCGGCGGGGAGGACGCGGGTGCCGGCCGTGTGCCCTATTCCGCCGCCGGGCGCTCTCCTCCCCCCTCCTCCTCCTCCACGAACGCCCGCGCCTCCTCGTTGAGCGCGCGCCCCTTGCGGGACGGCGGACGCAGGGGCTCGGGGCGCATGGTCTTCTGGTGGAGGATGTCCTTGCCGGCCTCGAGCCCCGCGAGCTTCTGCGCCTCCAGCCGCTCGAGGTCGCGCCGGCGCACGTCGGCCTCGACCACCGCCGCGCGCTCGGGCGAGACACCGAGCTCGACGAGCACCTCGCGCCCCGCCCGCACCGCGCTCTCGAACGTGTCGCGCACCGACAGCCCGATCCCCGCCTCGTCCAGCGCGATCGTGTGCGTGCGGTCGTAGGCGCGCGCGTAGATGGCGAGCAGCGGGTATTCCTCCCTCAGCCGCCGGCAGATGGCGAGCGAGGTGTCCGGGTCCTTGATGCAGACGAAGACGAGCCGCGCCTGCTCCACGCCCGCGGCGCGCAGCACGTCGAGGCGGTTGCCGTCGCCGAAATAGACCTTGAAGCCGAATCGCGCGGCGTTGCGCACGCGGTCCGGCGCGCGGTCGATCAGCGTCGTCTCGACGCCCTCCGCGAGCAGCATCTGCGAGGCGATCTGGCCGAAACGGCCGAAGCCGACGAGGATGGCGGAGCCGCCCGCCCCCTCGAAATCCTCCTCCATCCGCTCCCGCGGCGCGGTGGCGGCGAGGATGCGCTGGCCGAGCGCCGCGAGCGGCGGGCAGGCGACCATGGAGAGCGCCGCGAGCGCGATCATCAGCCCGACGTCCTCCCCCGAGACGAGGCCGAGCGCGCCCGCGAGCGGCGCGAGTACGAAGGCGAACTCGCCCGCCGCGCTGAGCACGAGCGCGATCTTGATCGCCTCGCGCGAGGTCGAGCCGGCGAGGCGGGCGACCAGGGCGGTCGCGGCGATCTTGACGGCGAGGTACAGCGCGAGGAGCCCGAGCACGAGATCGAGGCGCGCCACGAGGTCGGCGAGATCGATCAGCATGCCCACCGACATGAAGAACAGGGCGAGCAGCAGCCCGCGGAAGGGCTCGACGTCGGCCTGGAGCTGGTGGCGGTAGGACGAGCCCGCCAGCATCACGCCCGCGAGGAAGGCGCCGAGCGCCATCGACAGCCCCGCCGCCCGGGCCGCGAGCGCGGCGGCGAGCACGACGAGGAGGGCCGCCGCCGTCATCACCTCCCGCGCCCCCGCCGACGCGATGATCCGGAAGAGATGATCGAGCACGTACCGCCCCGCGAGCACGATGCCCGCGACGACCCCGAGCGCCAGCGCCGCGTCTCCCCAGGCCGAGCCCGTCGCGCTCGCGCCCGTGGCGCCGGCGCCGAGCAGGATCGGCGCGAGCGCCAGCACGGGGACCGTGAGCACGTCCTGCGTCAGCAGCGCCGCGAAGCTGCGCCGCCCGTAGGGACAGGCGAGCGCAGCGCGCTTCTCCAGGATCTGCAGCGCGATGGCCGTCCCCGAGAGCGCGAAGGCGAAGCCGACGAGGCCGGCCGCGGGCGGCGCGAGACCGAGCCCCCAGGCGATCGCGCCGAGCGCCGCGCCGGCCACGACGACCTGCCCGAGGCCGAGCCCGAGCATGTCCCCCTTCATCGCGGCGAGCCGCGACAGGCGCGTATCGAGCCCGATGACGAACAGCAGCAGCACGACCCCGAGCTGCGAGATCCCCATCACCGCGTCGGCATCGTCGAACACCGCCAGCACCGAGGGCCCGATGACCACCCCCGCCACGAGATACCCCACCGCCGTCCCGAGCCCCAGCCGCTCGAACAGCGGCGGGGCGAGGATGGCGCCGAGGAGGAAGGCGAAGGCCTGGGGGAGGTAGGCGTCCATGGGGGCTCCGGGGCGGGGGGCGCCATGGTCGGACGGCTGGAGGGCGCTCGGCAAGGCCTCATTCGCGACGCCCGTGTGGACGGCCGGGGCGAAGCTCGACGGGCACCCGTGGTTCCGGGTCCCGGCCTCGCTTCGCAATGCGGGACGACAGGCCCCCCGTCCCTTCCCTACCCCCTTACGCCGCCGCGACCCGCTCCAGGAACCGGTCGATCGTCTGCGACAGCCGCCTTGTCTCGTCGGCGGCTGCGCGGGAGGCCTCGTCGACGGCGTCGGCGGAGCCGGTGGCGCGGGCGGTGGAGGCCTGGACGGTGCCGATATTGCGCGCCGCCGCCTCGCTGGTGCGCGCCGCGGCCTCGACGTTGCGGGAGATCTCGCTCGTCGAGGCGCCCTGCTCCTCCACCGCGGCCGCAATCGCGGTGGTGTGGACGTCGACCTCCTTCATGATCGTCGCGATGCGCTCGATCGAGGAGACCGCCTCCCCGGTCTCGGCCTGGATGCCGGCGATCTGCTGGCCGATCTCGGCGGTGGCCCTGGCGGTCTGGTCGGCGAGCGACTTCACCTCGCCCGCGACGACGGCGAAGCCCTTGCCCGCCTCGCCCGCCCGCGCCGCCTCGATGGTCGCGTTGAGCGCGAGCAGGTTCGTCTGCTCGGCGATGGAGCGGATCAGGTCGACGACGTCGCCGATGCGCCGGGCGGCCTCGGCGAGTCCGGCGACGCGCCCGCTCGTCTCGTCGGCCGTGCGGGTCGCGCGCGAGACGACCTCCGTCGTCTCGCCCACGGTGCGGGCGATCTCGTCGATCGCCGCCGCGAGGCTCGCCGCCGCCTCCGCCGCGACGGTCGCGGTATGGGCGCTCTCGCGGCTCTCGGTCGCCGTCTCGTCGGTGGTGCGCGCGGTCTCGGCGGCGATCGCCGTCAGCGTGCCGGCGGTCTCGCGCATGCGCTCCATCTGGTCGGAGACCCGCGCGAGGAGCGTGCCGACCTCGCCGCGGAAGTCGCCGACCAGCGTCTCGACGGTGCGCTGCCGGGCGGCGCGGGCCTGCGCCTCCGCCTCCGTCTCGCCGGCGAGGCGCGCGCGCTCGATGGCGTTCCTGCGGAAGATCTCCACCGCCGCGGCCATGGCGCCGATCTCGTCGCGGCGGTCGCGGCCGGGCACGTCGATCGCCGTGTCGCCGTGGGCGAGCCTGTTCATCGCCGCCGTCATGGCCGAGACCGGCTGCGCGATCGAGCGCCCGATGAGCACGGCGATGGCGATGCCGAGCACCGCGAGGCCCGCGGATGTCGCCAGGGTGAGGCCGACCGTCGTCGCGGCCGAGGCCGACGTGCCCTCGCCGATCGCCGCCGCCTCGCGCGCGGCATCCGCGGCGATGGCGGAAGAGGCCTCGCCGACGGCGCGCTCGGCGGCGCCGAGCACCTCGAGGCGCAGCGCGGCCTGCGCGTCCGAGAGCGCCACCGCCTGCGCCATGCCGCCGCGGAATGTCTCCATCTGCCCGAGCACCTCGCCGAGCTGTGCCTTGCGCCCCGCGTGCGAGACGCCGGCGAAGAGCCCGGCGGCACGATCGACGGCGAGGTCGATGCTCGTGGTGGCGAGCCGCGGATCGTCGCTCGCGCCGGAGAGGTAGCGCCCGAGCGCCACCTGCGCCGTGAGGAGGTCCTTCATGGCGATGGCGAGGCCGGTCGAGGCCTGCGTGTCCTGGTCGATCGAGGCCGTGTAGATCGCCATGTTCATGATGTCGATGGCGCTCGCGACGGCGGGGTCGATCACGTCGGCGACGACGGCGTCGAGGGCGGCGCTGTCGGCGAAGAGTCGGTCGAGCCCCTCGGAGAAGGCGGAGAAGCGGGCCGCGATGTCCTCGACGAGCGCACGCCGGTGCGGCTCGGAGGTGGCGGCGAGCGCCTCGGCGATCGCGGCGTCGAGCGCGGCCTTGCGCGCCGCGATGCCGGCGAGCGCCTCCTCGTCGCCGCTGGCGAGCGCGTCGCGCGCGGCGAGCGAGATCTCGTCGAGGGCGATGTTGATCGCCTGCGCCCGCTCGCTCTCGGAGACGACCTCGGCATAGGCGCGGAAGTCACGCGTGAGGCTCGACACGTTCCAGGCGGCGAACAGCGCGACGCCGAGCGCCAGCACGAGCAGCGCCGCGAAGCCGGCGGCGATGCGAATTCGGATGCCGGCGCGAGACGCGGTCCGGGCGGCGTCGGTGGCGGATCGGGTCTCGGGCGTCTCGCTCGTCGGGTGCGGTGCGGTCACGGCGTGAGGTCTCCGTCGATACGGGCATGTCCCGTTTCGTAAATCGGAAACCTGAATGGAGGGTTGATCTCGGCCCGCCTCGCACAGGGGGAGATGCGTGCGTCCGCCGCTGTGCTCCCGTGGCGCTACGAACGCCGCCCGAGCATCCGCGCCAGGTACGGCCGCAGCGGCAGGAACCCGCGATAGGCCAGCTCCACGAGCGTGCGCACCCCCGGCAGGCGCGCGAGCGCCGCCGCCGGGCGCCAGGCCGGCAGCACGCCCCAGAGCCGCGCGAAGCCGGCGGCGCCCGAGACGAGGCGCCCCTGCGCATCGCGCACGTGGAAGCGCGCGAGCGCCGCGTCGCGGGGCAGGTCCGGCCCCGGATCGGCGGCGGTGTCCGAGACGTCGACGAAGGCGACGCGCTCGGCGCCGCGGCAGCGGGAATAGTGCCCGATCTCGGCGCGGCAGAGCGGGCAGGCGCCGTCGTAGTAGACCGTGAGCTCCGGCGGCTCTCCCGCCGCCGTGGCTCGTTCGTCGCCGCTCATCGGCCGCCCTCCCCGAGAACCGCGCGGGCGAGCGCGCGGCCGCTGTCGTAGGCCGCCTCGACGCGGCCGCCGAGGCACCAATCGCCCGCCGCGCCGAGGCCGGTCGCGGCGTCCCACAGGCAGGCGCGGCCGACCGGCGCCTCGACGAGGGCGTAGCGCCAGCGGTGCGCGACCGCGTGGAGCGGGGCCGCGCGGGCGGCGAGGAACGGCGCCGCCTCCGCGAGCAGCGAACGTGCGACGGCGTCGGGCGTCTCCTCCAGATGCGCACGCGACCAGCCCGGCGTCGCGTGCACGACGACGCGGCGCTCGGCGCCGGCGGCGCGCCCCGGCTTCGTCGCCTCCTCGGCGATCCAGGCGATCGAGGCATGGTCGGGCCGTTGCGCCGGGACGCATGGCGGCGCGAGCGCCTCGGGCGCGAAGGCCAGCATCAGCGCGAGGCAGGGCGCGTAGCGGGCCGTGGCCGCGGCCTCGGCCAGCGCGGGCGCAACGGGCGCGAGGAGCGCCGCCGCCTGCGGGGCGGGGGCGGTCACGAGCACCGCCGCGAACGGGCCGAGGCGCCCGCCGTCCGCAAGGGCGAGCTCCCAGCGGCCGGGCACGCCCTCGATCGCCGCGACGGCCGTCCCGACCGTGAGCGGCATGCCGGAGGCCAGCGCCTTCACCGGCGCGTTCATGGCCGGGACGCCGACGAAGCGGTCCCCCTCGCCCCAGGGCGCGGCGAGGCCGCGCGCCGCCCAGGCCGCGATCTCCGCCGCGAAATCGGCGCCGTGCGCGCGGACGTACTGCGCACCGTGATCGAAGGCGAGGCCGTCCCGGGTCCGGCGGGTGGCCATGCGCCCGCCGGCGCCGCGGCTCTTCTCGACAATGTGAACGCCTCGCCCGGCGGCCGCGAGGTCGCGCGCGGCGATCACGCCGGCGAGCCCCGCGCCGATCACGGCGACACCCGGGATCCCTTGCTCCGTCACGCCTTCGCCGCTCCTCGCCCGACCGACCGACACGCTCCCGCCTACGCGCGCCCGGCCTCCGCGGACCTGCGGCGCGGCGTCGCTTCCGGCAGTCCGGGCCACGGATCGCGCTTGGCGGATGGTGCGCTGCGGTGCACACTCGCGAATACGGGTCGTGCGCCACGCGCGCCGGCTCAACGAAGGACGACACCGATGCAGACCCGACAGAAGGCTCGCCGACTCCTCGATCTCGCCCGTGTCATGGTCAAGCAGGCCCGCATCCTGCGCGACGAGGGCTTTACCGGCCGTGCCGCGGAGGTCGCGCGCCGCGCGATCGCGCTCGATCGCCTGGGCTGGACGCTGATGCGCCCGCAGCCCGCGCCCGTGCGCATCCTGGCGAGCCGCCGCCTCCACTGAAGGCGGCGCGGCCGCGGGCCTCGCGCCGCGGTCAGATCAGCTTGAGCCCCTTGAGGCTCGCATGCCCGTCGCGGCCCACGATGATGTGGTCGTGCACGACGACGCCGAGCGGGCGGGCGGCATCCGCGATCTCGCGGGTCATGCGCACGTCGGCGGAGGACGGCGTGGGGTCGCCGGACGGGTGATTGTGGACGAGGATGATCGCCGTCGCCGAGACCTCGAGCGCGCGCTTGACGACCTCGCGGACGTAGACCGGCGTGTGGTCGACCGTCCCCGATTGCTGCACCTCGTCGGCGATGAGCGCGTTCTTCTTGTCGAGGAACAGGATGCGGAACTGCTCGCGCTCGGCGAAGGCCATCGCGGTTCGGCAATATTCCAGCACCGCCGCCCAGGACGAGAGCACCGGGCGCTTGGCGATCGCCCCGCGGGCGAGCCGGCGGCTCGCCGCCTCGAGGATCTTCAGGTCGGTGATCGTCGCCTCTCCGAGCCCGCCCACCTCCGACAGGCGCCCGCGCGAGGCGCCGAGAACCTCCGCGAAGCCGCCGAAGCGACGGACCAGCTCCTTGGCGAGCGGCTTCACGTCCCGCCGCGGGATCGAGCGGAACAGCACGAGCTCGAGCAGCTCGTAGTCGGGCAGCGAATCACCGCCCACCTCGATGAACCGCGCGCGCAGGCGGTCGCGATGGCCGTGGTAGTGCGGCGGGTCCTCTTCGAGCATCGAATCGCATCGCGGGAAGGAGGGTCGGCGGCTCGACGTTAACGAGTTCCCGACGGTTCCACCAACACTCATGAGTGGAGGCATGCGGTCCGTCGCCCGCACAGCGTGCCGCGCGGCCGGAGGACCTCGCGCGCGACGCAACGGCATGCGTCGACTTCGCGAGACATCGGAAACCATCGGACGACTTCGTCCTGGACGGGACGCCGCGAGCCGCTATCCTTACACCAACGGAAATCGAGGAGGTGGCCATGGCCTACACCGTCACCTGGCGCGTCGTGGGACCGGACGAGCGGACGGTGGAGACCGATGCGTTCCCGGAGGCGTTCGGGCGCCACGAGGACGCCGTCGCCTTCATCCTCGACAAGCTCTCGGCGTTTCCCAGCCTCGGCTTCGACAGGGGCCGCGGGTTCTGGGCGCGCACCGCGCCGGACCGGCGGATCGAGACGCGCTTCTCGATCGCCGAGGTTCCCGCCTACTCGGACGCCGTGCCGCGCGCCTGATTTTACAGCATCGGAAGTAACGACCGGGCCATTTCGGCGGTCGCGACGTGGTCGATCTTGCCCGATCCCAGCACCGGGACCGCGGCGACGACGAGGACCGCACGCGGCGCCCACAGCTCCGGAAAGCCCCGCTCCCGCGCATGCGCCAGGACGGCGTCGCGGTCCGCGTCGGGCTCGTCGGTGACCAGGACGAGCTGCTCGCCCTTGCGGGCGTCCGGCAGGGCGACGACGACGTGGTCGTGCTCGGGCCAGAGCTCCTGGACCATCGTCTCCACCGCGGCGAGCGAGATCATCTCCCCGCCGATCTTGGCGAAGCGCTTGGCGCGCCCCCGGATCGTCACGAAGCCGTCCTCGACCGAGACGATGTCGCCGGTGTCGTACCAGCCGTCCGGCGGCCGGTCGATGCGCCCGGACCCGTCGGCCGCGAGGTAGCCGGCCATGACGTTGGGTCCGCGCACCACCAGCCGCCCGGCCTGGTGGATGCCCTCGACGGGCTCGAGCCGCCACTCGACGCTCGGCAGGAAGGGGCCGACCGAGCCGTGGCGATTTCGGCTCGGCAGGTTGCAGGCGAGGACCGGCGCGCACTCGGTGGCGCCGTAGCCCTCCAGGATCTCCGCCCCGGTCCCGGCATAGAGCCGCCGCGTCTCCTCCTTGATGCGCTCGGCGCCGGCGATGACGTAGCGCAGGCTCGCGAGATCGCCCTCCCCCGCCGCGCGGGCGTAGCCCTGCAGGAAGGTGTCGGTGGCGAGGAGGAAGGTCGCCTTCGTGCCCGCGATGAGCTTTGGAATCATGCGGTAGTGCAGCGGGCTCGGGTAGAGCACGACCTTGTAGCCGTTGAGCAGGCCGAGCACGAGACCGGCCGTGAGCCCGAAGGAATGGAAGATCGGCAGCGGCGAGAAAATCGTGTCCGCCGGCGTCAGCGCGTCGCCGGCGTGCTCGGCGATCTGAACGGCGTTGGCGATGACGTTGGCGTTCGTCAGGCACACGGCCTTGGGCGCGCCCTCCGCCCCCGAGGTGAACAGGATCACGGCGGGGTCGTCCGGCCCGCCCGCGCGCGCGGCGATGGACTTGGCGCGAAACAGCGCGTCGAGGAGCGCGCGGATCTTGTCGAGGCTGGTGATGCCGGCGCGCACGTCCTCGAGGTAGACGACCCGGCGTCCCTCCGCGATGGCCGCGAGCGGCTCGTCGAGCCCGCCGTCCTCGATGAACTTGCGGGAGGTGACGATCGTCGAGATCGCCGCCGTCTCGCAGGCGGCGCGCAGGTTGCGCGCACCGGCGGTGAAGTTGAGCATCGCCGCGACGCGGCCCATCACGTTGAGCCCGAAGAGCGCCACGGCGGCCGCCTGCACGCTCGGCATCATCAGCGCCACGCGCTCCCCGGGCCGCGTGCCGACGGCGAGCTTGCGGCCGAGCAGGAGGGCCCCGAGCACGAGCCGCTGGTAGGTCAGCGGCTGGCGCTGCTGATCCTCCAGGATGACGAAGGTCTTCCCGAAGCGCCCGCGCGCGGCGACGAGTGCGCCGAACAGGTTCCGGCGCAGACGATCGGGACGGCGGAGAGGATCAGTGTGCGGCATGATGGAATTGTATGGCGAAGCCCCGCCGCGACAACCGCGAAAGCGCGGCCGTCGTTCCGTCACGAGCGATGTGACGCCGGCGGCGTCCCCCGCCTGCGCGCATCACCCCGGCGCGCCGTCGCGGATCGGGGGCTGGAAGGCGTAGCCGAGATCCCAGGGGAAGTAGATCCAGGTGTCCTGGCTCACCTCGGTGATGAACGTGTCGACGAGCGGGCGCCCGGCGGGCTTGGCGTAGACGGTGGCGAAGTGCGCGTTGGGCAGCATGTCGCGCACCACGCGGGCGGTCTTGCCCGTGTCGACGAGGTCGTCGATGACGAGCACGCCCTTGCCCTGACCGTCGCCGAGCGCACGCACGGCCGGCGCGATCTCCTTGAGCACCTGGAGCCCGCCCTGGCTCTTGTACTCGTGGTAGCTCGCGATGCAGACGCTCTCGATCATCCGGATCTCGAGCTCGCGGGCCACGATCGCCGCCGGCACGAGCCCCCCGCGGGTGATGCAGACGATGGCCTCGAAGGGGCCGCTCTCGGCGAGGCGCCAGGCCAGCGCCCGGGCGTCGCGGTGGAACTGATCCCAGGAGACGGGAAAGGCCTTGGGGGTCGGAGGCGTCATGGCGGCGGGCCTTCTCTCGGGCGGGCGACGGCGATGCGGGTCAGATGGGGGCGTTGTCCGACGTGAGCCGGGAGAGGAGCGCGCGGACGTCCCGCGCCGCGCCCTCCACCGCCGCCGCCTCGCGCCCGCGCAGGACGATCTGGTTGCGGAAGCCCCCGCCGGTGAAGGAGGGATAGGAGCCGATCGACACGCCGGGATGCGAGCCCGCGAGCTCCGCCAGCGCCTCGGCGTAGCTGCCCTCCGCGAGCCCCCCGGCGTCGAGCGTCTCGACGCACATGCGTGCTCCGGTGCGCAGCCGCGGCGCGACGGCGTCGAGCATGGCCTGCATGATCGAGGGCACGCCGGCCATGACGATCACGTTCTCGACCATGAAGCCCGGCGCCTTCGAGATCGGGTTCTCGATCAGCTCGGCGCCCTCGGGGATGCGCGCCATGCGCAGGCGCGCGGCATTGAGCTCGCCCTCGGCGTAGCGCTCGCGCATCATCGCCACCGCGCGCGGGTCGATGTCGATCGCCCGTCCGAGCGCCTTCGCGACGCTGTCGGCGGTGATGTCGTCGTGGGTGGGGCCGATGCCGCCGGTGGTGAAGAGATAGTCGAAGCGCGCCCGCAGCGCGTTCACGGCCGCGACGATCTCGTCCTCGACGTCCGGGACGACCCGCACCTCGCGCAGGTCGATGCCGAGCGCGCCGAGATACTCGGCGATGTGGCCGATGTTCTTGTCCTTGGTCCGCCCGGACAGGATCTCGTCGCCGATCACCAGGATCGCCGCGGTGACGCTCTCGCCGACGCTCTCGCTCATGCTTGGCACCTCGTGCAGAGGCTTTAGCGCCGGGGGCTGCGGGGAGCAAGGGCACGCGAGGCCGCGAGAGGGGCGGGGCGACCCGGATGGCGACGATGCAGGGCGCGCGGGCGGCGCTCCGGTTGCCCTCCCCTCCCCCGCGCGCTACCACCGCCCGATGCGCTTCCCCGTCCCCCTCGTCGAGGCCCGCCTTCTCCGCCGCTACAAGCGCTTTCTCGCCGACGTCGTGCTGCCGGACGGCACGGAAGCGACCGCGCACGTGGCCAATCCCGGCGCCATGCTGGGGCTGGCGGAGCCGGGGGCGCGGATCTGGCTGTCGGCCTCCACCAACCCCAAGCGCAAGCTCGCCTGGTCCTGGGAGATCGTCGAGGCGGCGCCGATGCGCGGGGGCGCGGCGCGGCTCGTGGGCGTCAATACGGCGACGCCGAACCGGCTCGTCGCCGAGGCGCTGGCCGCGGGGGCGCTCGCGCCGTTCCGGGACTACGCGCGCGTGCGCCCGGAAGTGGCCTACGGGACGCGCAGCCGCGTCGACTTCCTGCTCGAGGGGGACGGCCTGCCGCCGCTCTACCTCGAGGTGAAGAACTGCCACCTGATGCGCGACGACGGGATCGCCGAGTTCCCCGACTGCATCGCCGCGCGCTCCGCCCGCCATCTCGACGAGCTCGCCGCCATGGTCCGCGACGGCGCGCGCGCGGCGCTCGTCACCATCGTGCAGATGGACGCCCGGCGCTTCACCCCCGCCGCCGACATCGATCCGGCCTACGCCGCCGCCTGGGCCCGCGCGCGGGAAGCGGGCGTCGAGACGCACGCCTTCGTCTGCCGGGTGACGCCCGAGGAGATCGTGGTGGAGCGGGAGATCGCGGTGATGTAGGGCGCCGCGGAGCGGGCTCGCCGCAGGCTCGGCGCCTCAGGGGGTACGCGGTGCGCGCGCCGCGGCGGGCGCTCGGGTCTCCGGGGCGAAGGATCGCTGCGCCTGCGCCCAGCGGGTGAGGAGCGGCGTCCCCAGGCCGGCGGCGAGGAAGAGCGCGGCGAGCAGGATCCAGCCGATGCCGCTCGCCGTCACGACCATCGTCATCACCGCGGGCCCGACCGCCGTGATCATGGCCTCCATCGAGGCCGCGACGCCCTGGTAGCGCCCCTTGAGCCGCGGGTTTATCAAGCCGAGCGAGAGCGCCCAGCGGGAGCCGACGAAGTACAGCTCGCCCCCGACGACGACGAGCGTCCCCACGATCAGGAGCATCGCCGCCGGCCCCGCGCCGACCCGGCCGCTCGCGAGGAACAGCAGGCAGCCTCCCGCCAGCAGTACCCCCGCGAGAACGCCGGCGCGGGCGCCGCGCGCGACAGTGCCGACGCGGCGTACGACCGGCACCTGGAAGGCCACGGTGAGGAGGGCGGTCAGCCCGAACAGGAGCGCCGCCAGCCAGACGGGCGCTTCCGTATGGTTTCGGGTCCACAGCGGCAGGGCGGTCGACATCAGCGCCCAGCTCAGGGCCATCACGGCGGTCAGCGCCATCAGCGCGGCATAGGGGACGTCCTCGAGGACGGCCGCGTCCGAGCCCGGCTCCGTCGTTTCGCCGCGGGCTCGCGGCAGCACGGCGGTCAGGCCGGCGAGGACCGCGAAGCTCACGGCGTTGCCGAGGAGCGCGGCCCGGAACGCCCACGGATCGCTCGCCGCGAGCACCAGCGCGCCGATGCCGGCGCCCGCCGCGTACCCGACATGCTGCACGACGCGGGTGCGGGCGAGCACGTCGAGCTGACGCTCCGTGTCGAACAGCGCGCAGACGAGGGCCGTGCGGACCCCCGTCGCGGCGCTCTGCGTGCCGAAGAACCCGAGCGCGGCGAAGGCGAGGCCGACCACGCCCTCGATCAGGCTGAAGCCGATCATCGCGGCGCCGCGCACCAGGGTGACGAGGACGAGGATGTCGCGCGGAGAGAACCTGTCCGCGGCGACGCCGAGCGGATAGGCGAGGAGGATGCCGACGATCCCGCAGGCGGCGACGACGATGCCGAGGGTCGACGGCGCGATGGCGACGATCTCCGTCAGGTAGATGGCCCATATGGCGAACCACACGCCGTCGCCGAGGCTGCTGACGCCCTGGCCGACGTAGAGGTACCTCGCGATCCGCTCCCTCGACACCGGGCTGCTCCCTCGCGCCGCAACCGGAGGGTCATACGCGCCGACACCAACATCGTTCCCACGTACCTCCGCTGGCCGACACCGGCACGGCATACGCCGCCGTCGCGCGGGCGCCGGAGGCCGGGTGAGCGATCGCAGGCCCGTCCGTCAGCCTCGCCGCCGGCTCACCCGCATCGGCATCCCCTCGCGCGGGCGCAGCGTCACGCGCTGCACCGGCTCGACGCGGGTGCCGGGCGCGAGGTCGAGGCGGGCGACGCGGACGATCTCGGCCAGCGCCAGCACCGCCTCCTGCACCGCGAAGGTGTTGCCGATGCACACCCGCGGGCCGGCGCCGAAGGGCAGGTAGGCGTAGCGGTCGATGCGGGCGCGGGCCTCGCCGAGGAAGCGGCTCGGGTCGAAGGCGGCGGGATCGTCCCACAGGAGCGCGTGGCGGTGCAGCACCCAGGGCGCGATCATCACGATCGCCCCCGCCGGGAGCCGGATGCCGGCGACGCGGTCCTGCGCGACGGCCTCGCGGCTCATGAAGGCGGCGGGCGGGTAGAGCCGCATCGTCTCCTCGACCACCGCCTTGGTGTAGGGCAGCAGGGCCGCGTGCTCGGCCGCGACCGGCTCGTCTCCCGCGACGGAATCGACCTCCGCCTCGAGCCGGGCGCGGACGTCGGGCGCCTGCGAGACGAGGTAGAGCGCCCAGGTGAGCGCGTTCGCGGTGGTCTCGTGGCCGGCGCCGATGAAGGTGACGATGTTGGCGCGCACGTCGAGGTCGTCGAGCCCCTGCCCGGTCTCCGGATCGCGGGCCTCGAGCAGCAGCGTCAGCAGGTCGCGCGGTGCCGGCGCGCCGCTCTCGACGAGCGCCCGGCGCCCGCCGATCAGCGCGTCGACCACGCGGGCGAAGAAGGCGATCGCCGGGCGCGCCTGGATGCGCCCGAGCCGCGGCAGCCATTCGGGCAGGCCGAGCACGTCGAGCGGATCGACCGGGCCGATCGCCGCGAAGAGCCGGGTGATCGCGCGCCCGAGCGCGTCGGGGTCCTGCTTCAGGCCGTGGGTGAAGATCGTGCGCTCGAGCACGTCGAGCGTGAGCCGGGTCGTCTCGACGGCGACATCGACCGTGCGCCCCTCGCGACGCACCAGCCGGCGGCCGAGCACGTGTGCCGCCTGCGCCATCGGCCCGCCGAAGGAGGCGACGTGGCGCGCAGAGAACATCGGCGCGAGCGTGCGGCGCAGCACGCGCCAGTCCTCGCCCTCGGCCGTGAACAGCCCCTGCCCGAGCCCCGGCGCCAGCACGCGCCGGGTCAGAGCGTCCTTCCTGTAGTTCTGCGCATTCTCCACGAGCACGTGGCGGATCGCGCTCGGCTCGCTCAGCACCATCACGCGCCCGAGCACGCCCTTGCCGTAGACGACGGGCTTCTCGAAATGGTCCCTCGTCCAGGTCGCGAGCGGGTTGTCGCGGGCCTGGCGCAGGAAGGCGAACAGGTCGGGGGGCGCGCGCCCGGGCGTCGGCGCCGGCGGGCGGAAGCGGGCTCTCGCGAGGATCGGCTCGTCCATGCGCTCTCCGTGGGCGGCTCGGCGGCTCGTAGGGGGTGCCGGGCGGGCCCTCTCCGGGTTACATGTGGTGCTTCGATCGGCCGAGAGGAGACCGCGCCATGTCGTCTGGGATGGGTCGAGAGGACGCGGGGGCGACCCCCGACACGCGCACGGAGACCGACACGTTCGGGCCGATCTCCGTGCCCGCAATCCGCTATTGGGGCGCGCAGACGCAGCGCTCGCTCGAGAACTTCCGCATCGGCGAGGAGCGCATGCCCGCCCCGCTGGTGCGCGCGCTCGGCCTCGTCAAGCAGGCGGCCGCCATGGCGAACAAGGAGCTCGGCGAGCTGTCCCCCGAGATCGCCGACGCCGTCGCCGACGCCGCCGCGGACGTCGCCCAGGGCAAGCTCGACGACGAGTTCCCGCTCGTCGTCTGGCAGACCGGATCCGGCACGCAGTCGAACATGAACGCCAACGAGGTGATCGCCAACCGCGCCAACGAGGCGCTGGGGCACCCGCGCGGCGGCAAGCACCCGGTCCACCCGAACGACCACGTCAACCGCGGGCAGTCGTCGAACGACACGTTCCCGACCGCGATGCACGTCGCCGCCGTGCTCGAGATCACGAACCGGCTGATCCCGGCGCTGCAGCACCTCCACGACGCGCTCGCCGCCAAGGCGGACGACTTCGCCGAGGTGGTGAAGATCGGGCGCACGCACATGCAGGACGCCACGCCCGTGACGCTGGGCCAGGAGTTCGGCGGCTGGGCGGCGCAGGTGCAGCTCGGGATCGCGCGGATCGAGGCGACGCTGCCCTCGCTCCTCGACCTCGCCCAGGGCGGCACGGCGGTGGGGACGGGGCTCAACGCCCATCCCGAGTTCGCCGAGCGCTTCGCCATGACGATCGCCGACCTGACGGGCCTGCCCTTCCTCTCGGCGGCGAACAAGTTCGAGGCGCTCGCCTGCCACGACAGCCTCGTCTTCGCCCACGGCGCCTTGACCGCCATGGCGGCGGCCCTGTTCAAGATCGCCAACGACGTGCGCCTGCTCGGCTCCGGCCCGCGTTCCGGCCTCGGCGAGATCGCTCTCCCCGAGAACGAGCCGGGCTCGTCGATCATGCCGGGCAAGGTCAACCCGACGCAGGCGGAGGCGCTGACCATGGTCTGCGCCCAGGTGACCGGCAACAACGCGACGATCGCGCTCGCCGGCACGCAGGGGCATCTCGAGCTCAACGTCTTCAAGCCGGTGATCGCCAACGCCTTCCTGCAGAGCGTGCGCCTCCTCTCCGACGCGGCGATCTCCTTCACCGACAAGTGCGTGGTGGGCATCGAGCCGCGGCGCGAGCGCATCGCGGACCTGCTGGAGCGCTCGCTCATGCTGGTGACGGCGCTCGCGCCGAAGATCGGCTACGATGCCGCGGCGAAGATCGCCAAGGCCGCGCACGCGAACGGCACCACCCTGCGCGAGGAGGCGCTCGCCTCGGGCACCGTGACGGAGGCCGAGTTCGACGCGCTGGTGCGCCCCGAGACGATGGTCGGGCCGAGCCTCGGGGGAGCGGCGGGATGAGCGCCGAGATCGTCAACCTGCGCCGGGCGCGCAAGGCCAAGGCGCGCGAGACGGCACAGGCGACCGCCGCGGAGAACCGGGTGCTGTTCGGGCGCACGAAGGCGCAGCGTACCGCCGAGGCCACGCGCGACGAGCAGGAGCGCCGACGGCTCGAGGGCCATCGTCGCGACGCCGATGCGCGCGACGGCGGCGAACCCCCGCCGGACGCGGCCCCGTGACGGCGCCGCCCGGCCCGGTCGAGAAGCGCTCGCTCTCGATCGCCGGCCACCGCACCAGCGTCTCGCTCGAGGCGCCGTTCTGGGAGGCGCTCGTCGACCTCGCGGCGGCGCGCGGCGTCTCCGTGCAGCGCCTCGTCGGCGAGATCGACGCGGCGCGCGGGGAGGCGAACCTCTCCTCGGCGATCCGCGTCGCGCTCCTCGACGCCGCCCGCCGCGGCGCCCTGCCGCTCGACGCGCCGGATGGTCCCGAATCGGAGCGAACCGCACCCGGCCCATGAGGCCGCTATTAACGATTCGGTGGCAGGTTGGGCGCAATTGGGCGCGCGAATCGATCGCGCGGCCCGTGGGTGCGCGTTCGGAGACCATGGCGGACATCGCGGGGCAGAACGACAGGCGCGAGGCGGAGAGCGTCGCCGGCGAGGTCAAGCACCGCCGGCGCGTCGCGCAGGACGTGCGCGCCGCGCGCGAGAAGCTCACCTCGTCGTCGGGCCTGGAGCGCGCCTTCGAGACCGAGCTCGTGCGGCTGTTCGCGCAGTATCGCGTCGGCGCGGCGATCCCGCTCTACGTGCTCGCCGCCGCCATCGCGGGCGCGGCCACGACCTGGCTGCCGATGCATGCCGTTCTGATCTGGCTGGCGCTGACGCTGCTCGCCATGACGATCATGAACGTGCTCGCCCGCAACCATCTGCGCGCGAGCGAGGACGACGAGCGCACGCTGGGCGTCTGGCGGCGCGTCTTCGCCTGCGGCGAGATGCTCCACGGCGCCGCCTGGTCCTACCTCATCCAGCTGCTCGCGCAGGTCCCCTCCGAGGACATGCGGATCTTCGTGCTGTTCTGCGCGGTGATGGTCACGGCCGTCATCGCCACGCTCTCCGCGACGATTCCCGCCGCGGTCTACGCCGGTCTCGCGCCGCTGCTGCTGGTGGTCGGCCTCGCGACGCTCGGAGCGGCGGCGCCGCAGGCGCTGACGCTGGCGGTGATGATCGTCTCCGCGCAGGTGTTCTTCGTGCTGCTGGCCCGCCACCTCTACGCCAGCGCGGTCGCGACGCTGCTGTCGCGGGCGGAGAAGGACGCGCTCTTCGTGGAGCTCGAGCAGGCCAAGGCCAATTCCGACGAGGCGCGCCGGCGCGCGGAGGAGGCGAACCTCGCCAAGTCGCGCTTCCTCGCCACCATGTCCCACGAGCTGCGCACCCCGCTCAACGCCATCCTCGGCTTCTCGGAGGTGATGAAGGGCGAGGTGTTCGGTCCGCACGCGTCGGACTCCTACAAGGAGTATTCCTCCGACATCCACGCGTCGGGCCAGCACCTCCTCAACCTGATCAACGAGATCCTCGACCTCTCGCGCATCGAGGCCGGGCGCTACGAGCTCAACGAGGAGGCGATCGCGCTCGCCCACGTCATCGACGACTGCGCCCACATGATGAACCTGCGCGCCAAGGCGAAGGGCCAGACGATCCGCAGCTTCGTCGACGAATCGCTGCCGCGGATCTGGGCGGACGAGCGGGCCATCCGGCAGGTCGTGCTCAACGTGCTCTCGAACGCGATCAAGTTCACGCCGCAGGGCGGCGAGATCGTCATCAAGGTGGGCTGGACCTCCTCGGGCGGGCAATACGTCTCGATCAAGGACACCGGGCCCGGGATCCCGGAGGAGGAGATCCCGGTCGTGATGTCCTCGTTCGGCCGCGGCACCTGGGCGATCAAGACCGCGGAGCAGGGCTCGGGCCTGGGGCTCCCCATCGTCAAGGGCCTCGTCGACCTCCACGGCGGCGGCTTCCAGCTGCGCTCCAAGCCCCGCGAGGGCACCGAGGTGATCGTCACCCTCCCCGCCTCGCGCGTGATGAACGCGCTGCCCCCGGTGGCGCAGGAGAAGAAGAGCGCGGCGTGAGGGGTGGGCTCTCGGTGGCGTGAGGCGGGACCCGACATCCGCGCCCACGCTTCCTCCCCGGAGGGGAGGAGTCCGCGCCTCGGCGCGGGCGGTGGGGCCGTCGAACGACGAGGCAGCCGCCGTCATCGAACCGTCGCCGCACCGCAACGCGGCCGACATGCGGGCTCCGTAACGAGAGGCACCCCGCCGCGGCGCATCCGCGCCCGCGCGGGGGTTTCCTCAACGACACGGAGCCCAGCCATGCGTGCTCTTCTCGCGCTCTCCCTCTCCGCTTCCCTCCTCGCCCTGACGGCCGCCGGCGCGCGCGCCGCCGAGCGCGTCGAGGCGACGCTCGTCGGCCAGGCGATCCTGCCGGCCGACACCGTCGTCGCGGCACCCGCCGATGCGCCGGCGGACCTGCGGGTCTCCGGCAAGTTCGCCGGCCCGGGCAACGCCCGCACCGAGACGCTCGGCGCCATCGCCGGCACCTCCTTCGCGCATCCGTCGAGCGCGCCGCGCCCGACCGGCTACGCGCTTCCCATCGAGGGCCAGCCGCTGCAGGGCCTCTCGGGCATCAGTTCGATGGGCGACGGCACCTATTGGGCGCTGTCCGACAACGGCTTCGGCTCGAAGGCGAACTCCCCCGACGCCATGCTGATGCTCCACCACCTGCGCCCGGACTTCGAGACCGGCGCGATCGAGGTCGTCGAGACGGTCTTCCTCGCCGACCCGAACCGCGCCGTCCCCTTCCGCATCGCCAACGAGGCGACGGAGAGCCGCTACCTCACCGGGTCGGACTTCGACATCGAGTCGATCCAGCCGGTGGCGGACGGCTTCTGGATCGGCGACGAGTTCGGGCCCTACGTCCTGAAGCTGGATCGCTCCGGCGCCGTCGAGCAGGTGATCGAGACCGAGATCGACGGCGCCGTCGCGCGCTCGCCCGACCACCCGAACGTCCTCGTGCCGGCGACGCCGGACGGCGCGGCGCAGTTCGTCGTGCGCCGCTCGCGCGGCTACGAGGGCATGGCGATCGCCCCCGACGGCTCGGTGCTCTACCCGCTGCTCGAAGGCCCGGTGTGGGATGCGGAGGCGAATGCCTGGGAGCAGGTCGACGGGCGCACCGCGCTGCGCATCCTCGAGCTCTCCACCCGGACGGGGGAATGGACCGGCCGCTCCTGGTTCTACCCGCTCGAGGACGCCTCCCATGCGATCGGCGACTTCAACATGATCGACGCGGATTCCGCGCTCGTGATCGAGCGCGACGGCGGCGAGGGCACCGGCCCCGACATCTGCCCGGAGGGCGCCCCGCACGCCGACTGCTACGGCACGCCCGCGCGCTTCAAGCGCGTCTACCGCATCGACTTCGGCGCGCCGGGCGAGGCGGTCGAGAAGGTCGCGTGGATCGACCTGCTCGACATCGCCGACCCCGAGGGCGTCGCGCTGCAGGGCACCGTCGAGGGCGTGTTCGGCTTCCCGTTCGTGACGATCGAGGACGTGGACGTGGTCGACGCCGAGCACATCGTGGTCGGCAACGACAACAACTTCCCCTACTCGGCCGCCCGCGGGCCGCAGGTCCAGGACGACAACGAGCTCGTCCTCCTGCACGCCCCCGGCCTGCTGGTCGAGTGACACCTCGACTCCCCGCGCGGACGATCCCGCGCGGGGATCCCTCCCGCCCCGTCGGGGCGGGGACGATCCGCGGAGCGGATCAGGGGCGGGGCCACCCGGCTCGACGCGTCCAGTTTCGGCTTAGCCGGCGCGCCTGCGGCGCACCCGCTCCGTCTCGTCGGCTTCGCGCCGATCCACCTCCCCCGATGGGGGAGGAGCGAGGACCCGCACCTTCTCCCGCCCCCTCGGGGCGGGGACGATCCGCGCAGCGGATCAGGGGCGGGGTTCCTGGCTCGACGTCGACCCGCTACCGCGATGAAGACGAACTCAATGCCGGAAGATCTTCTGGACGATGCGGCCGATCGGCCCCGTCAGCTTCAGCGGCGCGTCGGTGACGGCGAAGCAGAAGCAGTCCTGGCCGGCGTCGGCCATCGGCTGGTGGTCGACGTCCATGTCGGCGATGGCGATGTCGCCGCGCCGGTAGTGGCCGTGGATGTCGGAGAACGCGCCCTTCAGCACCAGCGTGTATTCCGAGCCCTCGTGGGTGTGCGACGGGATCTTGCGGCCGCCGCGAATCCAGTAGAGCGTCGCCTCGCCGTCCTCGTTGTCGGTGACGCGGTATTCCTTCACGCCGGGCAGCAGCGTGCGCCAGGGCGTGGCGGCGAGGCTCGCGCCGAGGAAGCGCGCGAGCGGATAGGGCACGACGTCGTCCCCCATATAGACGTCCCCCGCCTCGCGCGGCGCGCACGCGCGGATCGGCTCCTCCCCCGCGGCGAAGATCGCGGCGAGCCGCGCGTCCCGGTCCGCCAGCGGGGCCGGCTCGAGCCGCTCGATCTCGCTCGCGCTCGCCGTCTCGAGCAGGGAGACGAAGCGTCGGCTCTCGGGACGGATGGCCAGATGCGTCGCCACGAGCGTGTGCAGCGGCGCGCTCAGCATACCGCGCGCGTAGCCGGCGAGGAGCGTGTCGAGCGGTTGTTCGTGCGTCTGCCCGGTGGGAGTCACTGCATTCACCTCGAGCGGCCGAGACATCCATGACGCCGCGTCGCTTCGATGTACGCGACCGATCCACGCCCGGATCAACGCGACGATCGAGATTTCGTCATCCCGGACAATGAATTACCGCCCGTCGGGGCGGAATACGTAGATTATCGGAGGGATTCGCGCAAGAGCGGGCGCCGCGCGTCGATCCGGCTTGCGGCAGCGGCCGATCCGTGGTTCGGACGGCGCCTCACGAGAGAGGACCGTACCACCTTGGGCGACATCGCCGTGCTCGCGGCACTCGCGCTCTCCGCCTTCACCTCGGCGACGCTTCTGCCGGGAACGTCCGAGGCCGCGCTCGTGGGCGTGCTCGCGCTCGGCGAGGCGGCGGCATGGCTCGCCGTGACCGTCGCGACCGTCGCCAACGTCGCCGGCTCGCTGGTGAACTGGGGGATCGGCCGCTTCCTCCTGCGCTTCCGCGACCACCCGCGCTTCCCCGTCTCGCCCGAGCGCTACGCGCGCACCGAGGCGCTCTACCGGCGCTGGGGGGTCGCCTCGCTGCTCCTGTCGTGGACGCCCATCGTCGGGGATCCGCTCACCGTGGTCGCGGGGGTGATGCGCACCCCGCTCGTCGTGTTCCTGCCGCTCGTCGTCGTGGCGAAAGGCGCGCGCTACGTCGTCGTGGCGCTCGTGGGGCTCGGGCTCATGTGAGACGTGCGCCCGCGGGCATGGCGCGGCACGCGGCGGTCCGCTACAGATCGCCGCGAGACATCCCGACCCGCGGCACGCGAGAGGCTCGCCGATGACCTTCGTCTTTCCCGCCCCCGAGACGCCGGCGATTCCCGTCGCCGGCACGCGCGCGCTCTTTCCCGTACGCCGGGTCTATTGCGTCGGGCGCAACTACGCCGCCCACGCCCGCGAGATGGGCCACGACCCGGACCGCGAGCCGCCCTTCTTCTTCATGAAGCCGGCGGACGCGCTCCAGCCCGTTCCGGCGGACGCGATCGCCGAGCACGCCTACCCGCAGATGACCCAGAACTACCATTTCGAGGTCGAGCTCGTCTGCGCCCTGTCCCGCGGCGGGCGCGACGTCACGATCGAGGAGGCGCTCGATCTCGTCTTCGGCTACGCCGTCGGCCTCGACATGACCCGGCGCGACCTGCAGGACGAGGCGAAGGGCCTGCGCCGCCCGTGGGCGCTCGCGAAGGGCGCGGACTTCTCCGGCCCGATCGGCCCGATCCACCCGGTCTCGCAGGTCGGCCATCTCGCGAAGGGCGAGATCCGGCTCGAGGTGGACGGCGTGGCGCGCCAGACCGGCGACCTCGCCGACATGATCTGGTCGGTGGCCGAGCAGATCGCCTACCTGTCGCGCTACAACGAGCTGTTCGCCGGCGACGTGATCTTCACCGGCACGCCCGACGGCGTCGGCCCGGTCTCCCGCGGGGAGACGATGCGGGCCGCCATCGCCGGGCTCGGGGCGATCACGCTGCAGGTGGTCTGAGACGCGGCCCGAGCGTCGGCGTGACGCTCACGCCTGCATCGCCCCCGCGGCGCGGCGCATGATCACGCGGGGCAGGAAACGGTTGAGCTCCATCACGAGCTTGTTGCGCGCCCCGGGCGTCGAGACCGCATGGCCGGCGCGGTAGGCCTCGACGCCGATTCGCGCCACCTTCGCGGCGTTCATCCGCCCGCTGCGGAACATCCGCGAGCCCTCCATGCCGGCGCGCGCGCCGAATTCGCTCTCGGTCGCGCCGGGGCACAGCGCCGTGACCGTCACGCCGAAGGGCTTGGCTTCCTCGTGCAGCGCCTCCGACAGCGAGAGCACGTAGGCCTTGGTCGCGTAGTACACCGCCATGTGCGGCCCCGCCTGGAAGGCCGCGAGCGAGGAGACGTTGAGGATCCCGCCCTGCCCGCGCTTGATCAGGTCCGGCAGGAACAGCCGCGAGAGCCGCGTCAGCGACGACACGTTGAGATCGATCATCGCCATCTGCTCCTCGAGCCCGAGGTCGACGAAGTCGCCGCGCAGGCCGAAGCCCGCATTGTTGACGAGCGTGTGGACGACGAGCCCCTTCTCGGCCACCGCCGCGTGCAGCTCTCCCGGGGCCTCGGGCCGCGCGAGGTCGAGCTCGATCACCTCGACAGCGCCGCGGTCCGCGCGGGTCAGCTCGGCGGCGAGCGCCTCGAGCTTCTCGCGCCGGCGCGCCACGAGGACGAGGTTGTGCCCGATCGACGAGAACTGGCGCGCGATCTCCGCGCCGATTCCGCTCGAGGCTCCCGTGACGATGGTCCAGCGCGTGTACGGCATCGGCTCGCATCTCCCTCTTTCCCGCGGTGCAATAGCGAAACGTAGAGCCTCGCGGCGCGCCTGCCAATGCGACGCGCGACGCAGCGGTTCCGGCATCGCTGCTGCAACGCCCCTGCTTCGCCGGCTCGGCGACCCTTCCCACCGGGAGGTGCTTGGTCTATAGACCCCACACATCGCGATCCTGGCCGCTCCGCGCGGCCGGGCCGCTCGGCACGAGGCTCACGCGTTCGCGCGCGGGCCTCTTTTCATGATGTGCGGGCGGCCCTTTCGAGCACGAGACCGTCATGCCCAAACGCACCGATATCTCCTCGATCCTCATCATCGGCGCGGGGCCGATCATCATCGGCCAAGCCTGCGAGTTCGACTATTCGGGCACGCAGGCGGTCAAGGCGCTCAAGGAGGAGGGCTACCGGATCGTCCTGGTGAACTCCAACCCGGCGACGATCATGACCGATCCGGAGCTGGCGGACCGCACCTACGTCGAGCCGATCACGCCCGAGATCGTCGCCAGGATCATCGAGAAGGAGCGCCCCGATGCGCTGCTCCCGACCATGGGCGGCCAGACCGCGCTCAACTGCGCGCTCTCGCTCCAGCAGATGGGCGTGCTCGACAAGTTCGGCGTGGAGATGATCGGGGCCAAGGCGGAGGCGATCGACAAGGCCGAGGACCGCCAGCTCTTCCGCGAGGCGATGGCGAAGATCGGGCTCGAGACGCCCGCCTCGCGGCTCGCCAATGCCTCCGCGCTCAAGAAGAAGTACAAGGACCAGCACCGCGCCGAGCTTGCCCGCATCGAGGCGATGGACATCGCTGCGGACGAGAAGGCCCGCCTCGTCGCCGAGTTCGAGCGCGGCTGGGCCGCAGCCGACATCGAGCGGCGCAAGCGCACGATCGAGTACGCGCTCGGCGAGGCGCTGATGGCGCTGGCCGAGATCGGGCTCCCCGCCATCATCCGCCCGTCCTTCACGCTCGGCGGCACCGGCGGCGGCATCGCCTACAACCGCGAGGAGTTCCTCGACATCGTCGAGCGCGGGCTCGACGCCTCGCCGACCGGCGAGGTGCTGATCGAGGAGAGCGTGCTCGGCTGGAAGGAGTACGAGATGGAGGTGGTCCGCGATCGGGCGGACAACTGCATCATCATCTGCTCGATCGAGAACATCGATCCGATGGGCGTGCACACGGGCGATTCGATCACGGTCGCACCGGCGCTGACGCTCACCGACAAGGAATACCAGATCATGCGCGACGCCTCGATCGCGGTGCTCCGCGAGATCGGCGTCGAGACCGGCGGGTCGAACGTCCAGTTCGCCATCAACCCGGCGAACGGGCGCATGGTCGTGATCGAGATGAACCCGCGCGTCTCGCGCTCCTCGGCGCTGGCCTCGAAGGCGACGGGCTTCCCGATCGCCAAGGTCGCGGCGAAGCTCGCGGTGGGCTACACGCTCGACGAGATCGCCAACGACATCACCGGCGGCGCGACGCCGGCCTCCTTCGAGCCGACGATCGACTACGTCGTCACCAAGATCCCGCGCTTCGCCTTCGAGAAGTTCCCGGGCGCCGAGCCGACGCTCACCACCGCGATGAAGTCGGTCGGCGAGGCGATGGCGATCGGCCGCTCCTTCCCCGAGAGCCTGCAGAAGGCGCTGCGCTCGCTCGAGACCGGGCTCACCGGCCTCGACGAGATCGAGATCGAGGGTATCGGCAAGGGCGACGACGAGAACGCCATCAAGGCCGCGCTCGGCACGCCCACGCCCGACCGCCTGCTCAAGGTCGCCCAGGCGCTGCGGCTCGGCACGTCGATCGAGGACGTCCACGCCTCGTGCATGATCGACCCGTGGTTCCTCGAGCACCTCGAGGACATCGTCGAGACCGAGGCGAAGGTCCGCACGCTCGGCCTGCCGACGACGCCCGGCGCGCTGCGCCGGCTCAAGGCGATGGGCTTCTCGGACGCGCGCCTCGCGGTCCTCGCGAACCTCGAGGAGGGCGAGGTGACGGCGCGGCGCCGGGCGCTCGGCGTGCGCCCGGTCTTCAAGCGCATCGACACCTGCGCGGCCGAGTTCGCCTCCCCCACCGCCTACATGTACTCGACCTACGAGGCGCCCTTCGGGGCCGCGCCGGTCGACGAGGCGCAGCCGAGCGACCGGACCAAGGTCGTCATTCTCGGCGGCGGGCCCAACCGCATCGGGCAGGGCATCGAGTTCGACTATTGCTGCTGCCACGCCTGCTTCGCGCTCGGCGACGCCGGGTACGAGACGATCATGATCAACTGCAACCCGGAGACCGTCTCGACGGACTACGACACGTCCGATCGGCTCTATTTCGAGCCGCTCACCGCCGAGGACGTGCTCGAGATCCTCGAGACGGAGCGCGGGGCCGGGCGGCTCCACGGCGTGATCGTGCAGTTCGGCGGCCAGACGCCGCTCAAGCTCGCCCGCGCGCTCGAGGAGGCCGACGTGCCGATCCTCGGCACCTCGCCCGACATGATCGACCTCGCCGAGGACCGCGACCGCTTCAAGCGCCTGCTCGACAAGCTCGGCCTGAAGCAGCCCAAGAACGGCATCGCCTACTCCGTCGAGCAGTCCCGGCTGATCGTCCAGGATCTCGGCCTGCCCTTCGTGGTGCGCCCCTCCTACGTGCTCGGCGGGCGCGCGATGGCGATCATCCGCGACGAGGCGCAGTTCGAGGACTACCTGCTCGGCACCCTGCCCTCGCTGATTCCCTCCGACGTCAAGGCGCGCTACCCCAACGACAAGACGGGGCAGATCAACACGGTGCTGGGCAAGAACCCGCTCCTGTTCGACCGCTACCTCACCGACGCGACCGAGATCGACGTCGACGCCGTCTGCGACGGCAAGGACGTCTTCATCGCCGGCATCATGGAGCACATCGAGGAGGCGGGCATCCACTCGGGCGATTCGGCCTGCTCGCTGCCGCCGCGCACCCTCTCCGACGAGACCGTGGCCGAGCTCGAGCGGCAGACGAGGGCGCTCGCGCTCGCGCTGGACGTCGGCGGGCTGATGAACGTGCAGTACGCCATCAAGGACGGCACGATCTACGTTCTCGAGGTCAACCCGCGTGCCTCGCGCACGGTGCCCTTCGTCGCCAAGGTGATCGGCGAGCCCATCGCCAAGATCGCCTCGCGCATCATGGCGGGCGAGCCGCTGGCCGGCTTCGGGCTCGGCGAGCGCGCGGCGCCGCGCGAGCACATCGCGGTGAAGGAGGCGGTCTTCCCCTTCGCCCGCTTCCCCGGCGTCGACGTGCTGCTCGGGCCGGAGATGCGCTCGACCGGCGAGGTCATCGGCCTCGACCACTCCTTCGGCATCGCCTTCCTGAAGAGCCAGTTCGGCTCGGGCACGATGCTGCCGAGGGCGGGCACCGTCTTCGTCTCCGTGCGCGACGAGGACAAGCCGGGAATCCTGCCGGCCGTGCGCATGCTCGCCGGCCACGGCTTCACGATTCTCGCGACCACCGGGACGCAGCGCTTCCTCGCCGCCGAGGGCGTGCAGGCCAAGCGCGTCAACAAGGTGCTGGAAGGTCGCCCGCACATCGTCGATTCGATCAAGAACGGCGACGTCCACCTCGTGTTCAACACGAGCGCGGGCGCGGGGGCGCTCTCCGATTCCCGGTCGCTGCGCCGGGCGGCCCTCTTGCATAAGGTGCCGTACTACACCACTCTCGCAGGAGCGATCGCGGCCGCGGCGGGCATCGAGGCCTATCTCGGCGGCGATCTCGAAGTGCGGGCGCTGCAGGACTATTTCGCCTGAAGCGCACCCCGCGCCCGGACACCCGGCGCGCGGATCCCGCCCCATCCCCAACCGCCTCAGCGCGGAGCGCCCGGCCAGGCCGCTCCGCGCTCTGGCTTTTTCGCGTCGGTGAGACAAGACATGGACAAGGTCCCGATCACGGCCCCGGGCTACAGGAAGCTCGAGGAGGAGCTCAAGCAGCGTCAGCAGGTCGAGCGCCAGCGGATCATCCAGGCGATCGCCGAGGCGCGCGCGCTCGGCGACCTCTCCGAGAACGCGGAGTATCACGCGGCCAAGGAAGCGCAGTCCCACAACGAGGGCCGCATCCTCGAGCTCGAGAGCCTGATCTCCCGCGCCGAGGTGATCGAGCCGTCGAAGCTCAACGGCGATCGCGTCAAGTTCGGCGCGACCGTGAAGCTCATCGACGAGGACACCGAGGAGGAGAAGACCTACCAGATCGTCGGCGAGCCGGAAGCGGACGTCCATTCCGGCCGGGTGTCGATCGGCTCGCCGATCGCCCGCGCCCTGATCGGCAAGACCGTGGGCGACACCGTCGAGGTCCATACGCCCGGCGGCGGCAAGTCCTACGAGGTGATGAGCGTCGAGTTCCGCTGATCGCGGTGGCGCCTTCGCGGCGCCACCGAACCCCGCGCCCGGTGCGGGGTTGAGCCTCCCGACGAACGCCGCGCGCGTGCCCCGCATGCGCCCGGCGACACCAGGAGGAAGACGTCATGACCGCCCGCCCGCATCTCGCCGCGCTGCCGAAGGTCGTGCTCCATGCCCTCGTGGCGCTCGTCGTGGCCTTCGCTGTGCTCGCCGGCCCGGCCACCGCTCAGCCCGCCGTGCTGATCGGCGAGATCCGGGTCGACGCGTCGCCGCTGCGGGCGAAGGGCGTGGGCAACTACGCCGACCTGCTCGAGGCCAGCCTGCAGCGCGCGCTGGAGGATCGCTTCGCCGGCCGGCTCGGCGCGGGCGGATCGCGGCTGACCGTCGTGCTCGATCGCTTCGAGCTGCGGGGCTACGGCTCGGGCGAGACCGACGACGGGCCGCTGGGCTTCGGCATCCCGGGCGCGGGCTCGCTCGCCGCCGACGAGCTCGCCGGCACCGCGACCCTGAGCGACGGCGGCCGCGTGCTCGCCCGCGAGCCGCTGCGCGTCGCGCTTCCGCCCGGCCAGTCCGGCCCCTGGCAGTCGGCAGACTTCGAGCGGCGTCGCGCCGTCGCTCTCGCGGAGAGCTTCGCCGGGTGGCTCGCGCGGCGGCTGTGAGGCGTCAGCTCGCGCGCCGCAGCCGCACGACGGGATGCGCACGCCCCTGGTCGTCCGTCTCCCGCCGCCCCGTCTCGACGAAGCCGAGCCGCACGTAGAATGCCAGCGCACCCGCGTTCGCCTCGTAGACCTCGACGTCGAGCGCGCCCTTGCGCGAGGCGGCGTCCAGCACGAGCGCCCGACCGACACCGCCCCCGTGCCGCGTGGGATCGACGAACAGGCCGCCGATGAAGGCGTCGAGAAGCGCCACGAAGCCGACGACCCGCCCGTCCTCCTCCGCGACGACGATCTCGGCCTTCGGCAGGTAGACGTCGCGCACGAGCACCGCGTCGGCCTCGAGCGCCGCCTCCTCGAGGAAGGGGTGCCCTGCGCGCGACGCGTCCCGCCAGATCGAGAGGCAGGCGTCGGCGTCGCGGGCGGGATCGTAGCGGCGAAGCAGCATCGGTAATCCTCGTGCGGCGGCATCGGATGCGCCGCCGACGCCCGTGTACCCCTCGCGTGTCTCTGAATCTACTGCTTCCGCTCGCCGGACCACCCCGCCGCCGCGCGCTCCACCGCGGCATCGGCCGAGCCCTCGCGGCCGGCCTCCTCGGGCCTCGCGCCGAAATGCATCTCGCCGCCCTCGCGGGAGGGGCGCTCGAGGGCCTCGCCGACTGCGTCGAGGTCGCTGGCGCCGGGCGCCGGCGACCGCCCGCCCTCGGCCTCGTCCGCCTGTCCCCGCTTCGCGCCGACGCCCGACGGATCGGTGGCGTCCTCGCCGGCCGCGGCGGGATCGGCGCGGTTCTGCGGCGTGAGCCGCGGGCGCGCGGCGTCGTCGACGGGCGTCGTCGCGTCCCGCTCCATCGCCTGCGCCGCGGCGTGGCGTGCGGTGTCGTCGTCGGTGGTCCGGTCGGGCATGCTCGCCTCCTCGTTGGGAGAGGGGCGAACGCGACGGGATGGATGGGGTTCGACCGCGCGTCGCGCATGCACGACGCCCTCGGGGACCGCATGGCGAGGCCCGCGCCGAGAGTGCCGGGGCACCGCCGCCTCCCGTGCGCCCCGGCGCAGGCCGAGGCGCCGGAGAGCCGCTCGCAGGCACGGCGAACCGCAAGCGTGCCGCGCACCCGAATCGCAGCGCCCATTCGCCCCGTATTATTCATCTGTTTACCACGATCGCCGAGCATGCTCGCGCCATGACCAAGCGATATCCCCTCCCCCGCGCCGTCTCCCGCGCCCTCCCGCGCACGCTGCGCGCGTGCCTCGCCCTCGCAGCCGCCGCCGGAGCGGCGCTGTCCGTCCCCGCCCCGGCACAGGCGAGCTACGCCTCCTGCGTCGCGGATCTGCGCGGAAAGGCCGCCCGCGAGGGCGTCTCCGGCGCGACCTTCGATCGCGCGCTCGCGGGCGTCCAGCCGGACATGAGCCTGCTCGAGCTGCTCGACCGCCAGCCGGAGTTCCGCACGCCGATCTGGGACTACGTCGCCGGCCTCGTCGACGAGGAGCGCGTCGAGGACGGCAGGCGCGCCATGGCGCAATACCCCAACGCGCTCGCGGCCGCCCAGGAGCGCTGGGGCGTCGATCGCCACGTGATCGCGGCGATCTGGGGCGTCGAGTCGAACTACGGCCGCAACATGGGCAAGCGCCCGCTGCTGCAGTCGCTCTCCACCCTCTCCTGCTTCGGCCGGCGCCAGAGCTTCTTCCGCGGCGAGCTGTTCGCCACGCTGAAGATCCTGGAGCGCGGCGAGATCCCCGTCGAGCAGCTCACCGGCTCGTGGGCCGGCGCCTTCGGGCAGACGCAGTTCATCCCCTCGACCTACCAGCGCATCGCGGTCGACTTCGACGGCGACGGGCGGCGCGACATCGTCGGCTCGACGGTGGACGCGCTCGGCTCGACGGCGAACTATCTCGCCCGCTCGAACTGGCAGTCCGGTGAGCCCTGGGGCTACGAGGTGCGGCTGCCCGCCGGCTTCCCCGAGAGCCGCACCGGACGGCGCAACAAGCGGGCGCTCTCGGATTTCGCCGGCATGGGCGTGCGGCGCGTCGACGGCGGCGCGCTGACGGGGCCGGGCCAGGCGGCGATCCTCGCGCCGGCGGGCACGAACGGGCCGGCCTGGGTCGTGTTCCGGAACTTCGACGCGATCTACTCCTACAACCAGGCGGAGTCCTACGCGCTCGCCATCGCGCTCCTGTCGGACCGGCTCGCCGGCCGGCCGGGAATCCAGACGCCCTGGCCGACGAACGATCCGCCGCTGTCGCGCGAGGAGCGGCGCGAGGTGCAGGTCCAGCTGCTGCGCCGAGGCTACGCCATCGGCGATGTCGACGGCATCATCGGCTCGAAAACCCGCGAGGCGATCAAGGAGATGCAGTCGCGGCTCGGGCAGGAGCCCACCGGCCGGGCCGGACGCCGCTTCCTCGACGCGCTGCGCGCGGGCGGCTGAGACGCGGCAGCGGCCGCGCTCAGCGCGACCGCTCGATGGCGCGCGCGACGACGGCGCGCACGTCCGGATCGCGCAGGAAGAGGTCGTGGTTGAGGACACCCGAGCCGAACTCCGAGGCGTCCGCCACGCGCACGCCGAGCCCCACGAGCCGCTCGCGATCCGCCGCGCCCGCCCGCACGACGCCGCCGGCGAGGCGGCGCGAGAGCGCGAGCGCGCGGTCGTTCTGCGCGGAGATGACGGTGATCCGCTGCGCGTCCACCCCGAGCCGCTCCACGCCCTGGGCGAACAGGTCGATGTCGACGTCCGGCGAGGCCAGCACCACGGCGCCGATCCGCGCCATGGCGGCATCGCCCCCGCTGTCGCGCACGAAGCGCAGCGTCTCGAGCGTCAGCAGCGAGCCCATGGAATGGGCGACGATGTGCACCCGCCCGCCGCTCCCGCTGCGCGCGAGCGTGAGGATCAGCTCCTCCAGCGCGTCTCGCGACCACAGCGCGCTCTCGCGGTCGTAGCCGTAGTCGAACGTCGCGCCGCCGGACGGCCAGGTGAACAGCCCGCTCGCGCCGCGAAAGCCGATGCCCGCGGCGAGCTCCGCGGCGCCGGAGGCCGCCGTCTCGAAGGTCTCGCGATAGCCGTGGACGTAGAGGAGCACGTCGCGCCCCACCGCCGCGCGGGCGAAGGCCTCGGCCGGCTCGGCGCTCACGACGGGCCCGACGCCGACGACGCCCCAGCGCGCGTCGAAGGGCGAGAGCGTGGCGAGCACGCCCTCGCTCGGCGGCGCGAGCGTGGCCTGGGCGAAGGCGAGCCCCGCCCCGCGCTCGGCCGCGAAGAACGGCGCCTTGCCCGGGTCGGCGGCGGGTGCACGCGTCGTCGCCACGAGCAGGGTCTGCGACCCGGCCCCCGTCGCGTTCGGAGCCGACGCGCCGGCCAGGTTGCAGGCGCCGAGCGCGAGCGCGAGGCCCAGCGCGGCGATCCGCGTCGCGAGGCGCTGCGGCCGCGAGGCACGCCGTTCGGGAGCAGTCGTCGGGGAGGTCATGGTGCGGCGGCCGATGGGTACGCGGGGACACGCGCGCTCACTGCGCCGCGATCGTGGCGAGGGTGCGGCCGTCGCGGGGCCGGTCAGGCCAGCGCAGGCGCCCGCTGCGGGTGGGCGGCGGGCTCGGTCGAGATCTCGTGCCACCAGGTCCAGCATTCGGTCTCCACCGCGGCCATGACCGGGCGCGAGGAGGGGAAGCGCCTATCCGTGTTGAATGCGTCGCGCAGGAGCGCGAGCCGCGCATTCGCGGCGTTGCGCTGGTCCTCGGAGCCGACCTCGAGCACGTAGAGCAGGCGCGCGAAGATCTCGCGGCTGGGGGCGCGGGCCGCCATGCTCAAGCCTCCTGCGGGAAGTTGCAGAGGTACTGCGCGGTGATGTCGTCCGCGTTGCGCGCGGACCAGGCCCCGTAGCCGGCGGCGATGGTCGCCGGCGGGACGTTCTGCGGCGGCGCGAAGACCTGCTGCACCGGCACATCGGCGACGAGCGGCGCCCGGCGCGGCGGCTCGGCCCCCTGCGGCGAGAGCGCCTGCGGCGGCTGCCGGGGCGAGAGCACCTGCCGGACCTCGGCATCCAACGGCTGCTCGCCGGGCAGCCGCGGGCTCCCCGCGTAGCCCGGGACGGCGATCCCGAGCGGACTGAACAGCTTGTCGTTGGTCATCGCACTACAATGCTCTTCGTGCATCGAGAATAGAATAACGAATAAACCAAACAGTACCAATATGCAAGACGAGACAGTCGAGTAAGACGTCGGCACGCGTGAATAATACGAACGAATACCGAAAGGGTTTCGCGCATGCCGCGCGCGAGGCGTTCATCCACGAGGACGGCCTGTACGGGTCTCGCGCTCCGGCCCCCGACGCGCTAACTCGGGCGGCAGTGCCGCGTTCGGCGGCGAAGGAGACGCGCGCCATGGCTGCCGCGGACAAGCCCGCTCTCGACATCGCGCGCCTGGAGGCCAAGCTCCTGGCCGGGGACCGCGCGGCGCTCGCCCGGTCGATCACGCTCGTCGAATCGAAGCGCGCCGACCGCCGCGCCGCCGCCGCGACCCTGCTCGATTCGTTGCTGCCCCGCACCGGCGGCGCCGTGCGGGTGGGAATCACCGGCGTACCCGGCGTCGGCAAGTCGACCCTGATCGACGCGCTCGGCACGATGCTGACCGCGCGCGGCCATCGGCTGGCGGTGCTCGCGGTCGACCCGAGCTCCTCGCGCACCGGGGGCTCGATCCTCGGCGACAAGACGCGCATGGCGCGGCTCGCCGTCGATCCGAACGCCTTCGTGCGCCCCTCCCCCTCCTCGGGCACGCTCGGCGGCGTGGCCGCACGCACGCGTGAGACAATGCTCCTGTGCGAGGCCGCGGGCTTCGACGTGGTCCTGGTCGAGACGGTGGGCGTCGGCCAATCCGAGACGGCGGTGGCGGACCTCACCGACTTCTTCCTCGTGCTGATGCTGCCGGGCGCCGGCGACGAGCTCCAGGGCATCAAGAAGGGTGTGCTCGAGATTGCCGACATGATCGCCGTCAACAAGGCCGAGGAGGACAACGCGACGCGTGCCCGCCGGGCAGCGGCGGAATACCGCACGGCGCTCTCCATCCTCGCCCCGGCCTCGGCCGTGTGGACGCCCCCCGTCGTCACCTGCTCGGGCCTGTCCGGCGCGGGGCTCGACGACCTGTGGGCGCGAATCCTCGACCATCGCGCCCGCCACGAGGCGAAGGGCCTTCTCGCCGAGCGGCGCCGGCGGCAGGACGTGAAGTGGATGTGGGCGCTCGTCGACGAGCGCCTGCGCGCCCGTCTCACGGGCGATTCGCAGACGCGCAACCTTCTGGCGCGGCTCGAGCGAGCCGTCGGAGCCGGCGAGACCTCGCCCACGGCGGCCGCCGAGGAGGTGGCGCGTCACCTCGGCCTCTGACCGCGCGCCTTCCCACGGCCGAGTTAACCGGAGATTCGAGAAGATCGTCTAGGACGGAACTCCGAGGACACCCCGGGGGAGTACACGACGATGCTGGACGAGCTGGCGCGCCTATCGACGGATGCGTCATCGGAGGGGCGGCGGCGACTCCTCAACGCGGTCACGGATCTCTTCCTGCACGATTCGGCGCCGAGCGAAGGGGCGCAGGAGCACTTCTCCGACATCGCCAACCGCTCGCTCGAGAAGATGGACACCCCCGACCGCAAGGACTACGCGGACCGTGTCGCCGCGGAGCCGCAGCTCCCGCGCGCGGTCGCCACGACGCTCGCCGCCGATCCCGACGCCGACGTCGCGCGGCTCGTGCTCAAGCTCTCCCCCGTCCTCACCGACGCCGACCTCGCGGCGATCGCGGTGACGCATTCGCAGGCCCATCTCCACGCCATCGCCGAGCGCGCGACGCTGTCCGAGAACGTCACCGAGATCCTGGTCGATCGCGGCGACAAGCAGGTGCTGCGCACCGTCTCCGGCAACGAGGGCGCCGCCTTCTCCGACCGCGGCTTCGAGAAGCTCGTCCAGCGCGGCGGGCGCGACGCCGCCGTGCGCCAGAACCTCGAGAGCCGGCGCGAGAACCTGCCCGTCTCGCAGGCGCGTCGCGTCCTCCAGATCGCCGCGCAGGTGGCGCAGAAGCCCGACGCCGGCCATCAGGTGGAGATCATCTCCGGCGAGGCGCCCAAGCGCGTCGTGCGCGAGGCACGCGAGCGCCGGCTGGAGCTCAAGCTGCTGATCGCCGACCTCAAGGACGGGCGGCGCACGATCGACGACGTCGTCTCGATCCTCGCCCGCGACGACCGGGCCTTCGACCTCGCGCAGGTGATCTCGACCTTCTCCGAAATCCCCAACGCCCAGGCCCTGCGCGCGCTGCTGCAGCCGGAGACGTCGGGCATCGCGGTCGCCTGCAAGGCGCTCGGCCTCGGCGCGGAGGCCTTCCGCAAGGTGCTCGAGCTGCGGACGCAGCGGCTCGGCCTGCTCGAGGCCAACATCGACGCGGACGTCACGGGCTACGCGACGCTGCCGGCCGACACGTCCGAGAGGGCGATGCGGTTCCTGAAGATGCGCGCGAAGGTGTCCTGACGAGCGCTCAGCCGACGACGTAGCCGATGCCGCCCAGCAGCACGCGACCGGCGGCGAGGCTCCAGAATCCGGCGATGCAGGTGGCGATCATCACGAAGGGGATCGGCCGGCGCTCGAAGCGGCGACCGCGCAGCGTGTTGCGCAGGATGATGAAGGGCGCGGAGAAGGCGAGCATGGGCAGGCTCGCGAGCGCCACGACCCCGCCGCGCTCGAGCAGCGAGAAGCTGGCCCGGCGGTGCGTGACGAGCTCGAAGGCGCTCGCCAGCAGGCCCGCGAACGCGAAGCCCACCACGAGCGCGTTCAGGCTGGACACCGTCCAAGGATCGAGGCTCACATCGAGGCCCATGGGCTCCTCCGGCGCGCGGCCCCTCCCGAGCCGGCGCAGCGATCCTGCCCGAGCCTTTACTCCTCGTTAAGCACGAATGGCGAAAAGGGTTAACGTCGTGCCCGCCGCAGGAGAGCCGAGATGCGTCCCGCAGCACCCGCCGCCGCAGCCCCCGCCCTCGCCCCCGTCCGCTGGCGCGGCATCGGCCTGCCGGCGGCCTGCCTCGCGCTCGGCCTGTGCGCGGGCCTGCTCGCACTCGCGATCTGGTCGCGCACGCTGATCGCGCAGGACGCCCCCTCCCCCGGCGCCATGGTCGCGCTCGAGCTCGCGGATCGTCCGCTCGTCCTGCCGCGCGACTGGCTGATCGAGCCGCGCACGCCGGGCGCGACCGAGCGGGTCGCGATCGAGGCGCCGCTGCGCGCGCTGCTCGGGGCGGAGCCGAGCCCGGCCGCCGGCCCGAGGATCGGCATCACCCTCGTGCCCGCCGACGACGCCCCGCCGCCGTCGGAACGGCCGGCGCAGCTCTACAACAGGTTCCTGGAGCCGGGCGCCGAGGCGACCCGCGACGGGCTGATCCGCCGCGTCTTCGCCCGTGGCTCGCCCTACGAGGGCGAGACGCTGCATCTGGCGCCGCCGCAGGGTCGCGCCTTCGCCGCACGCTGCCTCGACGGCGCGGCCGCCGCGGGCGTGCGCCTGCCCTGCCTCGCAGAGATCCGCCGCGGCGGTCTCGATGTGCAGGTCCGCCTGCCGGCGGCGGCGCTCACCGAGTGGCCGCGCATCGTCGCCGCCGTGGAGCGGCTCGCCGCCGGCCCCGGCCGGGCGGCTCTCGCTCAGTAGAGCCGGCCGCCGATCGGCACGTCCTGCGAGGGCTCGATCAGCACGACCTCGCCGTCGGCGTCCGGCACGCCGAGCGTCAGCACCTGCGACATGAACTTGCCGATCTGGCGCGGCGGAAAGTTCACCACCGCCAGCACGAGCCGGCCCTCCAGCTCCTCGAGGGCGTAGTTGCGCGTGATCTGCGCCGAGGAGCGGCGCGTGCCGATCTCCGGCCCGAAGTCGATCGTGAGCTTGTAGGCGGGCTTGCGCGCCTCGGGGAACGGCTCCGCCGCGACGATCCGGCCGACGCGGACGTCGACCTTCAGGAAGTCGTCGAAGGTGATCTGCGGCGTGTCCATGGACGGAAGGCTCCGAGGATTCGTCTCGGCCTCCCGCCTAGCGCGGAACGCGCCGCCCGTCACCTGTCGCGGCGGCGGGCGGCGCGATCGAGCTCACTCGGCCGCGTGCTGGGCGTGCAGACCCTCGCCGCGCGCGACGATCTTGTTGAGGGCAGCGAGGTAGGCCTTGGCGGAGGCGACCAGCGTGTCCGGGTCTGCGCCGCGGCCGGTGACCGTGCGGCCGCCGGAATTGAGCCGCACCGACACCTCGGCCTGCGCGTCCGTGCCCTCGGTCACCGCGTGGACCTGGTAGAGCTCGAGCGTCGCCTCGTGGGGCTGGAGCGCGTGGATCGCATTGAAGACGGCGTCCACGGGCCCGTTGCCGTCGGCCTCCTCGGTGACGACGCGGCCCTCGATCTCGAGCTTCATCGTCGCGCGCTGCGGGCCGCGCGTACCGGCGATGACCGAGAGCGACACGAGCTTGATGCGGTCGTGCGCCGTCGCCAGCCGCTCGTCGACCAGCGCCTCGATGTCCTCGTCGTAGACGTGCTTCTTGCGGTCGGCGAGCGCCTTGAAGCGGTCGAAGGCGTCCTGCAGCTCGTTGTCGGAGAGCTTGTAGCCGAGCTCCGCCAGCTTCGAGCGGAAGGCGTTGCGCCCGGAATGCTTGCCCATGACGAGCGAGGTCTTGGTGACGCCCACGCTCTCGGGCGTCATGATCTCGTAGGTCTGGGTGTGCTTGAGCATCCCGTCCTGGTGGATGCCGCTCTCGTGGGCGAAGGCATTACGGCCGACGATGGCCTTGTTGTACTGAACCGGGAACGAGGTCGCGGTGGCCACCACCTTCGAGGCGCGGGTCAGCATCGTCGCGTCGATGCCCGTCTCGTAGGGGAAGGCGTCGGCACGGGTGCGGATCGCCATGACGATCTCCTCCAGCGCCGCGTTGCCCGCGCGCTCGCCGATGCCGTTGATCGTGCACTCGATCTGCCGTGCGCCGCCGTTCACGCCGGCAAGCGAGTTCGCCACCGCCATGCCGAGATCGTTGTGGCAATGCACCGAGAAGATCGCCTGGTCCGAGTTCGGCACGCGGCTGCGTACGGTCTCGAACAGGGTGCGGTACTCCTCGGGCGTGGTGTAGCCGACCGTGTCGGGGATGTTGATGGTCGTCGCCCCGGCCTTGATCGCCGCCTCGACGCAGCGGCACAGGAAGTCCATCTCCGTGCGCGTGCCGTCCTCGGCCGACCACTCCACGTCGTCGACGAGGTTGCGGGCGCGCGTGACCTGATCGACGACCAGCGCCAGCACCGCGTCCGGCTCCTTCTGGAGCTTGTACTTCATGTGGACGGGCGAGGTGGAGATGAAGGTGTGGATGCGCGGGCGCACCGCGTGGCGCACCGCCTCGCCGGCGCGCTCGATGTCCTTGGGGGCGGCGCGCGACAGGCCGGCGACGACGGCCCGCTTCACCCGGCGCGAGATCTCGGACACGGCCTCGAAATCGCCGATCGACGCGATGGGAAAGCCCGCCTCGATGATGTCGACGCCCATCTCGTCGAGCAGCTCGGCGATCTCGAGCTTCTCCTCGAGGGTCATGGTGGCGCCGGGGCACTGCTCGCCGTCGCGCAGGGTGGTGTCGAAGATCAGGACGCGGTTCTGGTCGGTGGACATGGTCGTCTGCTTCCTATCGGGATCGTGCCGGTTCCTGGGGGAACATGCTCTCGGCGCCCTCGTGAGGGGCGCCGGCTCGGGTCTCGATCTCCCCTGAAGGCCCAGGCGCGCGCCCGGACGGCCCTCAGGGGCCGATAAGGAGCAGGAGGCCGAGGGCGAGAGGACGTGCGAGGGGAGCCGCGAGCAGACGCGCGCCGGGAGCCGGCGCGGCGATGGTGCTGCAGCTGTGGGAGCCGGCCGGGGCCAAGGCTCTCTCCTCGTTCGATCCGCGCCAAGTCCGCGCCAAGTCCGATCCGCGACACCTGGCCGACGGGTGTTCCCCTTTTACAGCCGTGCGCTCTCCGGGGCAAGCCCGCGAGGCTCACCGCGGCGTTAACCCTGGCGGGACGAATTCGAGTCGAATCCTCCCGATCCGGTCCACCCTCGCTCGATTCCTGCTCCGTGCGCCTCGAGAGCCGACGGCTCGTGCCGAAACAATCCGGACCGTATCGCCATGGAACACGCCCCGATCTTCACCGACTGGACCGACGAGACGACCCGCGGCTTCGGCCGCGAGGTGCTGCACCTGCGCCATTCGCTGGCGCAGTCCGACCTGTTCGGCGACGACGCGCTGGCGCGCCTGATCGAGAAGGCGCCGCGCCACCTCTACCACGTCTGCACCATGTCGCGGACGGGCCACGACGCCCGCGCCTGGCGCGACGGCGACATCCACGGCCTCTCGGGCCGCGACGTGCTCGACGCGGTGAAGCGCGGGCACCTGTGGGTGCACGTGCAGAAGCTGCCGGAGATCGACCCCGCCTACGGCGAGCTGCTCGACCGGATCTTCGCCGAGATCGAGGGCCGGGTGCCCGGCCTCGAGACCTTCAAGCGGCAGATCACCTTCCTGATCTCCTCGCCCAAGGCGCGGGTCTATTATCATTGCGACGTACCCGGCCAGTCGCTGTGGCAGCTGCGCGGCACGAAGCGGGTCTACGTCTACCCGAACACGCCCCCGTTCCTGCAGCCCGAGACGATGGAGCGGATCATCCTCGGCGAGCAGCAGGAGGACGTGCACTACGAGCCCTGGTTCGACGAGCACGCCACCATCATCGACCTGAAGCCGGGCGAGATGCTCACCTGGCCGCTGAACGCGCCGCATCGCATCGAGAACCACGACGTCGTCAACCTCTCGCTGACGACGGAGCACTGGACGCGGGAGATCCGCAACAGCTACGCGGTCCACTACGCCAACCGCCTCCTGCGCCGGAACCTCGGCGTGGCCTCGCTGGGCCGCGACGCCCGCGGCGTCTCGCTCTACGGCAAGATGGGGCTCGCCGCCCTGCACAAGTACGGGCGGCCGAAGACGAAGGGCGGCGTGCGCAGCTACACGGTCGACTTCCGGGTCGACCCGCAGGCGGCGCTCGGCTACCGCGACATCCCCGCCTACCAGATCGCCAAGTGACCATGGCGGCCGGAGCGCACATGCTCGGTGGCGCCCTCGCCGTCACCACCGTCACCGCCGCCGCCGGGGCGCCGGTCCCGGCGGCGGTGCTGGCGCAGACCGTCGAGACGGTCGCGGACCTCGAGGCCCTCCGGCCGGAGTGGGAGGCGCTGTGGGCGCGGGCCGGCGCCGGCCCGTTCCAGTCGCACGCCTTCGTGCGCGTCTGGGCCGCCCGCTTCGCGAGCGCCGGCTGCCGGCTGCGCATCCTCGTGCTGCGGGACGGGGCGGGCACCGCGCGCGCGATCGCGCCCTTCGTCGTCGACCGCACGCCCTTCGGGGCCGTCGCAGAGCTCGCCGGCGCGCCGCTCGCCCAGACCGGCGACGTGCTGCTCGATCCCTGGGCGGACGCGGCGGCGCTCGGCGCGGCGCTGCGGGCGGAGCTGCGCCGCTGGCGCGACGTGCGGGGCCTGCGGCTCGAACGCGTGCGCGAGGACGCGGCGGTGCATCGCCTGCTCGACCTCTCGCGCAGCGCCAGCGGCCCGGCGCGGGAAGCGCCTCTCGTCGCGCTCGACGGGCAGGCGCCGCCCGAGCCGGAGAGTCGCAACCTGCGCAAGAACATGCGCCGGCGCGGCGCAAAGCTCGCCGCCGCGGGCGCCGTCGGCTTCGTCGCGCACGAGCCCGGCGAGGCGGCACGGGCCCTGACCGCCGTCGCGCTCGGCTGGAAGCGCAGCTGGCTCACCGAGAGCGGGCGCGCGAGCCGCGGCTTCGCCGATCCGCGCATGGAGGACACCCTGCTCGCGCTCGTGGGTCCCGGCGGCGATCCGGCGGCGCGCGTCTACGCGCTCACGCTCGACGGCGCGCCGATCGCGATCGAGGCGGGCTTCCGCTGCGGCGCGACGCTCGTCTCCTATCTCGGCGCGGCCGATCCCGCTTTCGCATCCTACGGACCGGGCCACCTCCTGATCGCCCGCACGCTGGCGGAGGCCCGCGCGGCGGGGGTCGCGCGCTACGACCTGCTCGCTCCGGCCGACGAGTACAAGCTGCAATGGAGCGCGCGGCGGATCGAGGAGCGCGACCACGTTCTCCCCCGCGGCGTCCTCGGCGCCGCGGCGCTCGCGATCCTGCCGCGCGCGCGCCTCGCGGCGAAGGCGCTGTTCCAGCGGCTGCCGGGGCGCTGGCGCAGGTGGATCGCGGGCCGCATCCTGATCGGCTAGGCTGTCGCCCGATTCGCCCCCCAGACCGGAGAGCCGCCGCCGTGCCAGACCCGACCGCACCCATCCGCCGCCCGCTGCGTGTCCTCGCCCTCTGCGTGGCCGCGATCGGCCTCGCCGCCTGCACCCAGACCGGCGCGCCCACGACCGCCGGCGGCCCTCCGGCGCGGGCGGCGAGCCTGGACCTGCCCGGGTCGTCGGCCTGCGCGCAGGAGATCCGCTCCTTCCGTGCGCTGCTCGACCGGGACAACGAGACGGGGTTCGTCGGGGCGAGCGTCTACCGCGACGCCACGCGCGACCTCGCCGGCCCCGCCGAGACCTGCCGGGCCGGGAACGACGCCGCGGCGCGCGCCCAGCTGCGCGCCGTCAAGACGCGCTACGGCTATCCGGCCTGAGCGGCGACGGCGCGCGCGAGAAACACCTCCATGAAGCGCGGGGTGCGCGCCGGGTCGAGCTCGCCCGGCCCGCGCACCACCCGCACGTCGGCGAGCTCGGGGTCGGGATCGGCGGCGAGCCACGCACGGACGTCGGCGGCGAGCGCATCGGCGTCCTCGCGCGCCTCCATCCGGCGCAGGAGCGCCATCGTTCCGCCGTCGCGCACGACCATCCAGCCGTCGGCGCGGACGCGCGCGGGCGCGATGCCGGTCTCCTCCTCGAGCTCGCGCAGGGCCGAGCCGGCGAGATCGACGCTGCCGTCGGCGCGGATGTCGTCCATGTCCGGCGTGCCGCCGGGGAAGTAGAGGCGCCCGGCATTGGCGGTGTGACCGCCCATCTCGCCGACGAGAAAGCCGCCGCAGCGCCCGCGCAGCGCCGCGAGCGCGAAGGCGTTCAGCACCTCCTCGTGCGCGAAGCCGCTGGCCTTGGCCCAGAGCAGCGTGGCGTAGTCGACGGGAAACCAGGTGCCGCGCAGGACGTCGCCGTCGATCGCGACGTCGCGCGCCATCAGCACGCGGCCGTTGAACAGGCGCGGCTGCGCGGCGATCCGCGACGCCCAGTACGCCTCGATCGCATCGCGCTCGGCCTCCGCCCGCTCCCAGCGCGCCCCGGGATCGTAGCGCGCCTCGACGCGCGCGACCTCGGCGACGGCGATGCCGGCGGGCGCGCCCGTCATGCGAACAGCTCGCCGCGGGCGATCACCACGGCGCCGCCGCCGATCTCGCCCGAGGCGAGCGCGCCGCTCTCCACGACGAGCTGGAGCGCGACGAGGCTCGGGCGGCCCATCTCGAAACCCTGCTCGATCGTGATGTCGTGCGTGCCGTCGCCCATCGGCTCGTGCTGCATCAGCGCGCCGGCGAAGGCGGCGGCGGCGGAGCCGGTCGCGGGGTCCTCCCGCACGCCGTCGCCGAGCCCGAGCGCGAGCATGCGCGCGCGGAAGGCGAGGCCCGGCCCCGCTGGCTGGCGGGCATAGGCGTAGACCGCCCCGTGCGAGTCCTGGCCGAACACCGCCGGGAACGTCGGCCCCGGCGCGACCCGCGCGAGCGCATCGAGGGAGCGCAGCGGCACGAAGGTGAAGGCGTTGCCGGCGTCGTGGCGGCTCGGCGCGTGGCGGTCGAAGCCGATGTCGTCGGGGTCGAGGCCGAGCGCCATGGCGCAGTCCGCCGGGTTCGGGTCGTGCTCGCCCACCGGCATCGGCAGCTTCGGCAGGCGGAAGCGCGCGCGCCCGCTGCGCGGGTCGTCGATCTCCGCGACGCACGGCACGATGCCGACCCGCTCCTCGAGCCCGAAGGCCTGCGCGTCGGCGCCGCCGTCTCCGTGCTCGAGCGCGAGCAGCACCGCCGAGCCAACGGTGGGGTGGCCGGCGAAGGGCAGCTCGCGGGCGGGCGTGAAGATGCGCAGCCGCGCCCGATGGCGGGCGTCCTGCGGCGGCAGGACGAACACCGTCTCGGAGAGGTTGAACTCGCGGGCGATGCGCTGCATCGCGCCCTCGTCGAGGCCCTCGGCGTCGAGCACGACGGCGAGGGGATTGCCCTCGAGAGCGGTGTCGGTGAAGACGTCGAGGACGGCGTAGCGGCGGGACATGCGATACCTCTTGCGCAGGGCGTCGGGTGAGCGTGCGGTGACGTCGTGGATCAGGCGGCGGCGGGAGGCAAGTCGATCTCGACGACGACCGGGCAATGGTCGCTCGCCCGCGGCCGCTCCCAGCCGATGCGCGGATAACGGTCGGCGCGGGTCGCGAGATGGCCGATCGAGCGATCGGGATGGGCGGGATCGAGCGGGACGCGATAGGGCAGCCCGCGGCGCAGGATCTCGACCCGCGCTCCGGGGTTCGCCGCCGCGAGCCCCGGGGAGAGCAGGACGACGTCGAGCTGGACGTGCCGCTCGGCGGCGACGCGCCCGTCCGACGTCTCGCGATGGAAGTACGTCCAGCGCTCCCCCTCGGGCAGCGCCCGCGCCGGATCGACAGCGAAATCCTCGCCGAGCGGCTCGATGCCGGTGTCGGCGACGTCGACGATCTCGCCTCCCGGCAGGACCGCCTGCGGGGAGGCGTTGAGGTCGCCCGCGACGATCCACGGCGCCTCGCGCCAGCCCGCGTCGAAGCGCCGCTCGACGATGGCGCGGATCGCCCGCGCCTCGGCGCGACGCAACACGGAGCCCGCGTCCCGCGGTCCCCAGCCGGTCGATTTCAGATGGCAGACGAAGAGCGTCAGCGACCTCCCTTCGAGCTCCAGGGAGACCTCCAGGCAGTCGCGATTGAAGACCTTCGATCCCCGCTCAATGCCCATCGCCTCCAGCGCCGGGTCGTGGACGTCGAGATCGGCGAAGGTGGCGTCCTTCCAGGAACGCGCCGTCACCTGCTTCGTGTCCGAGACCAGGTCCTTGCGGGCGCAGAAGGCGACGTCGATGCCGCGCGGGTCGTTGCCGGGCTCGAGCCGCATGTGGCCGTAGCGGATGTCGGAGACCGCGTGCACGTAGTTCGCCACGAAGGGTGCGAGCACGCCCAGCCCGTCCACCTCCTGCAGGCACAGGATGTCGGCGCGGGTCTCGGCGATGGCGAGCGCGGTGGCCTGGCGCTCGTCGTCCTCGAGCGCGACCGCGGTGGCCGCCTGGATGTGGTCGCGCATCAGCGGGTCGGCGAAGTCGAACAGCGACAGCGCCGGCCCCGTCTGCGGCCGCGCCTTCGGGCCGTAGGCGTTGCGCGAGACGAGGTTCTCGACGTTGAACGTGGCGATGCGCAGCCGCATGGCCGCGTCACGCCGGCTCGACGGGGAAGCGGCGCGTCGGGTTCACGAACTCGTCCTGCGCCGCGACCGTCAGGATCTCCCGCGAGCCCGCGTCCTGGGTGCGCTTCAGCAGACCGAACACCGACGCCCCCGCCTGGGCCAGCGCCGTCTCGGCGGAGCCCGAGCGTGCCCAGTGCACGAAGAACAGGGCCGCGATCGCGTCGCCCGCGCCGTTCACGGAGACCGACAGCATCGGCGTGCGCAGCCGCCAGAAGCGCCCGCCCTCCCCCGCCAGCATGTCGATGCAGCCGTCCGGCGTGTCGTCGACGTGCAGCGAGGTGACGAGCACGACGCGCGGTCCACGGGCCTGCACCGCGGCGATCGCCGCCTTCGCGTCGGCGAGCGTGCGCGTCTCGCGGCCCGCGAGGACGTCGAGCTCGAACTGGTTGGGGGTGACCACGTCGGCGGCGGGCACCGCGTGGTCGCGCATGAACTCGGGGATGCCCGGGCGCACGAAGACGCCGCGGCCGACGTCGCCGATGACGGGGTCGCAGCAATACAGCGCGTCCGGGTTCGCCGCGCGCACGCGGGCGACCGCCGAGAGGATGGCCGTGCCGATGTCGGCCGAGCCCATGTAGCCCGACAGCACCCCGTCGCAGGTCGGCAGCACGCCGCGCTCGGCGATGCCGTCGACGAGCTCCTCGATCGCCGGCCCGTCGAAGACGCGGCCCTTCCAGGCGCCGTAGCCGGTGTGGTTCGAGAACTGCACCGTGTGGATCGGCCAGACCTCGCAGCCGAGCCGCTGCATCGGGAACACGGCCGAGGCGTTGCCGACGTGGCCGTAGGCGACGTGGGACTGGATCGACAGGATGTTCATGGCACGCTCCGGCAAGTCGATGGACCGCCATGATACGACGAGCCCGCGGGGCGTGCACGCCCCGCGGGCTGCATGGCAGCCGTTCGTCGGGCGGCGACGCTCTCGCCGACGAGGCCCGCGACCGTGGGCACGGCATCGGCCCGAGCCCGCGAGAGGCCTCGAGGGACGCCGCTCCTCCCCCCGAACGCGAGAGGCCCCCGCCGTCCTCGCGGACGACGGGGGCCTCTCGTTGCCGGCCCGTGGCGACCCGGAAGGCCGCCGACGGGGAGCCGCGCTCGGCTCTTCGCCTTAGTTCTTCGCCTTGTCGACGAGCGCCTTCTCCTTGATCCAGGGCATCATCTCGCGCAGGCGCGCGCCGACTTCCTCGATCGGGTGGGAGGCGTTGCGGGCGCGGATCGCCTTGAAGGAGGTCTGGCCGACCTTGTTCTCGAGCATCCAGTCGCGGGTGAACTTGCCGGTCTGGATGTCGTCGAGGACGCGCTTCATCTCCGCCTTGGTCTCGGGGGTGATGATGCGCGGGCCGGTGACGTACTCGCCGTACTCGGCCGTGTTGGAGATCGAGTAGTTCATGTTGGCGATGCCGCCCTCGTACATGAGGTCGACGATCAGCTTCACCTCGTGCAGGCACTCGAAATAGGCCATCTCCGGGGAGTAGCCCGCCTCGGTCAGCGTCTCGAAGCCGGCGCGGATCAGCTCGACGAGGCCGCCGCAGAGCACGACCTGCTCGCCGAACAGGTCGGTCTCGCACTCCTCCTGGAAGGTCGTCTCGATGATGCCGGCGCGCCCGCCGCCGACGGCGGAGGCGTAGGAGAGGCCGAGATCGTGGGCGTTGCCCGACGCGTCCTGCGCGATGGCGAGGAGGCAGGGCACGCCGCCGCCGCGGACGTACTCGGAGCGCACGGTGTGGCCCGGGCCCTTCGGCGCGACCATCAGCACGTCGAGGTCGGCGCGCGGGGTGATCAGGTTGAAGTGGACGTTGAGCCCGTGGGCGAACATCAGGGCGGCGCCCTGCTTCATGTTGGCGTCGAGGTGCTCGGCGTAGATGTCCGCCTGGAGCTCGTCGGGCGTGAGCATCATGACGACGTCGGCCCAGCGCGCGGCGTCCGCGACGCTCATGACCTTGAGGCCCGCGGCCTCGGCCTTGCGGGCGGAGGAGGAGCCCTCGCGCAGGCCGATCGCGACCTCGGAGACGCCCGAATCCTTCATGTTCAGCGCATGGGCATGGCCCTGGCTGCCGTAGCCGATGACGGCGACCTTCTTGCCCTTGATCAGGTTGATGTCGGCGTCGCGATCGTAATAGACGCGCATGGTCTCGTTTCCCTTCTCACGCGGGGGCGCGCCCCCTTCTTCCTCTCGATCGGGGCTCGCCCCGCCCGCTCGCGTTTCGTTGCGCCCGCCGGCCGCGTCGCGCAACATCGCTGCGCGCTCGGGCTCGCTTGTAGCGGGGATGACGCCGTACGCAAGGGAGCGCACGGCGAAATTCACCCCGCGGCCGATGCCCGCGGCCGCGCGCGACGTGTCGCCAGGGGCGTGTTATCGGTCGACGCGGCCGGGCGCAATCGCGAGATCGGGAGAGCGGGCATGAGCGAGACGGTGGGGTACGGCGAGATCGTCGCCTTCTGGGAGGCCGCGGGGCCGCCGAGGTGGTTCGCGAAGGACGAGGCCTTCGACGCCGAGATCCGCGCGCGCTTCGGCGCGACGCACCAGGCTGCGGCGTCGGGCCGGCTCGACGAGTGGGAGCTCCTGCCGGAGGGCTCGCTCGCGCTCCTGATCCTGCTCGACCAGTTCCCGCGCAACATGTTCCGCGGCACCAAGGACGTGTACCGGACCGACGCGCTGGCGGTGCTCGTCGCCGAGCGCGCGATCGAGCGCGGGCACCACAAGGCCGTCGCGCCGCCGATGTGCCGCTTCTACTTCCTCCCCTTCCAGCACGCGGAGGACCTCGCCCTGCAGGAGCGCGCGGTGGCGCTCAGCGAGGAGTCCGGAGACGCGGACGGGGTGAAGTGGGCGCGACACCACCGCGACATCGTCGCCCGCTTCGGCCGCTTTCCCCATCGCAACGCCATCCTCGGCCGCGAGACCACGCCGGAGGAGGCGGCGTTCCTCGAGGAGAGCGACTTCCGCGGCTGAGCGTCGGACGCGCCCTCGTCAGGTCTGCGCGCGCTCGACCCACTTGTGCACGATGGGCGGCGTCCAGGCCGCGAAGGCGTCGAGCAGCGCGCCGGGCTCCTCGGCGCGCAGCAGCATGTCCCGGTGCGCCGCGCGCATGAAGCCCTCGGCGACCACGTGGTCGAGGAAGCGCCCGAGCAGATCGTAGAAGCCCGCGACGTCGAGCAGGCCCACCGGCTTGGCGTGGCTGCCGAGTTGCGCCCAGGTCCAGATCTCGAACAGCTCCTCGAGCGTGCCGACGCCTCCGGGCAGCGCGACGAAGCCGTCGGAGAGGTCCGCCATCCTGCGCTTGCGCGCGTGCATGCTCTCGACGACGTGCAGGGCCGTGAGGCCGCTATGCGCGATCTCCTTGTCGACGAGCATCTGCGGAATGACGCCGACGACCTCCCCGCCGCGGGCGAGCACGGTGTCCGCCACGACCGCCATCAGCCCGACCGACGCACCGCCGTAGACGAGGCCGACGCCGCGCGCGGCGAGCGTCTCGCCGAGCGAGACCGCGGCGGCGCGATAGGCCGGGTCGTTCCCCGGGTTCGAGCCGCAGAAGACGCAGATGCGGTTCACGACGCAGACCTCCGGTGGCGGGAAATGGTCTCTAGCGCTCCCTGCGGGCGCTGTCACCCGCCCTTTGCGTTCATGGCGCGACGACGCGCCGGCCCCTGTTCCACGCCAGCAGCGGCAGGCCCGACAGGAGGGCGCGCAGCGCGCCGGCGCTCTGGTGGAGGCCGTTGACGGAGACCCGCGGCAGCGCGTGCAGGTGCCCGGCGTGCTCGGCGAAGAGGTGGCCCGGGCGCGTCGTCACCGCCGTCTCGAAGCCCGCCTCGCGGGCGAGGGCGAACTCGCGCGGGCCGGCGGAGCCCGGGTCGCCGACCGGGTAGGCGAGGTGGCGGATCTCCCGCCCCGTCGCGTCGGCGAGCACGGCGCGGCTCTCGACGATCTCGCGGCGCGCCGTCTCGACGTCGTGCTTGGCGAGCATCGGGTGGGTGAGCGTGTGGGCGCCGAGCGTCACCAGCGGGTCGCGGGCGAGAGCGGCGATCTCGTCGAGCGCGAGGCAGGCCCCGGTCGCGAGCGCGGCCACGTCGACACCGGCCTCTTCCGCGAGGCGGTGCGTGGCGGAGCGCAGGGCATCCTCCGGCCCGGCGCGCAGGCGCCAGTAGAGCGTGTCGAAGGCGCGCGCCTTCTCGGCATCGGTCCGCGCGGGCAGGTCGAGCCCGTCGTGGCGGATGCGCGGCGACCGGCGCACCGCCTCCTCCAGCTCGCGCCACCAGAAGCGGCCGCGCCCCAGCGCGAAGTCGCGGGTGACGAACAGCGTCCAAGGCGCCCCGCGGGCGGCGAGGATCGGAGCGGCGTAGTCGCGGTTGTCGCGGTAGCCGTCGTCGAAGGTGAGCACCGCGAAGGGCCGCTCGGGCTCCGGCCCGGCGAGAAGCGCGGGAACCGCGTCGAGGGGCACGATGTCGAAGCCGAGCGCGTCGAGCGTGTCGAGCACGGTCTCGAGGAAGGCGGGCGCGATCTCGAGCAGCCGGTTGGGCGCGAAGCCCTCGTCCGCGGGCGGGCGGACATGGTGGAAGGTGAGGATCACGCCCCGCCCGCGCGCGAACCGCGCCCAGGCGTGCGCCCGGACGAGGTCGCTGCCGTAGAGACCGGCGGAGATGATCGCCCGCTTGAGCATCGGCCAGGACCCCTTCGACTGGTGCTCGGACCCTTTTTAGGTCGCGCTTAACGCCCCCTGTATACAGTCGCGACGTTATCGATCGGTGCATCCGAGGCCGAAGGGCGAGATCCGCGTGACGTCAGCCACGAAATACGCCGCGCTCGACGAGCTCGAAACGACGGCGAGAGCCGGCGCGCCCGAGGCGACGCTCGTCGTCCACGACGGGCTCGCGGCGGCGCGCGCGGACTGGGAGCGGCTCGCGGCGAACGGGCGGGCCTCGCCCTACCAGGCCTTCGCCTGGCAGCACGCCTTCGCGCGCCACGCGCTCGCGCCAGGCGCGCGGGTGCGCGTCGCGGTCCTGCACGAGGCGCGGACGGGACATCCGATCCTCGTGCTGCCGCTCGCCCTGTGCCGGCACGGGCCGGTCACGATCGCCGCGCCGCTGGGCGGAAAGCACGCGAACTTCCACCTGCCGCTCGTCTGCCCGCAGGCGCGCGCCCACCTCGCGCCCGACGCCGTGCGCGGGCACCTCGCCGCGATCGGGCGGGCGCTGGACGTCGACGCCTTCGCCTTCCTCAACCTGCCGCGGACCTGGGCCGGCGAGCCGAACCCCCTCGCCCTGCCGGGCGCGCGCCGCGCCGCGAGCGACGCCTACTGGAGCGCCTTCGCCGACCGCGACCCCGACGGCCCCGCCGCGCCCCTGAGCGGGGAGACGCGCAAGAAGCTGCGCAAGAAGGAGCGCGGCCTCGCCGCGCTGGGCGCCGTGACCGTCTCGCGCGCGACGACCCGCGCGGAGGCGGAGCGCACGCTCGACGCCTTCCTCGCCTTCAAGGCACGCCGCATGCGCGCGCAGGGCCTCCCGGACCCGTTCGCCGACCCCGCGACCCGCGCCTTCCTGCACGCGGCCTGCGACCCGGAGAGCGAGGGCGGCCCGGCGATCTCGCTCTGGCGCCTCGGCGTCGGCGATCGCATCGTGGCGACGTTCGGCGCGGCCTGCGACGGTGTGCGCGCGAGCGGCATGTTCACCGCCTTCGACGAGGCGCCCGAGATCGCCCGCGCGACCCCCGGCGACATCCTGATGCTCGCCGTCGTCGAGGAATTGCGGGTGCAAGGATACGAGAGCTTCGACCTCGGCGTCGGGGAGGCCCGCTACAAGGGCCATTTCTGCGACCGCATCGAGGAGATGCTGGAGCTGACCGTGCCCGTCACGCTCGTCGGCCGCGCCTGGGCCGTCCAGGCGCGGGTGACGGGCCGGCTCAAGCGGTGGGCCAAGGGCTCGCCGCGGGTCATGGCCGCGCTGGCGGCCGCGCGGCGCCTCACGCGGCGCGGGTGATCTCGTCTTCGACGGGCGCGAGCGCGACGACCACCTCCGGCGCGCCGGCCTCCTTCGCCGCCTCGTAGAGCGTCACGAGCCGCGCATCCTCAGGACCCGTCCGCGCCGCGATGACGACGGCGTCGGCGCGCTGCGCGAGCGTGGCGAGCGCGCCCGGCGCGTGCGCGTCGGGCAGGACGAGGAGCGTCGCGCCGTAGGTCTCGTCGAAGGCGGTGAGCGCGATCTCGAGCCCCTCCTCCTCCTCCGGTGCGAGCGGATCGACGACGCCCGTGCCTGCGCCGACGCGGTGCGGCCGCCCGGCGCCCAGGCGATCGATCGCCTCGAAGAAGGACGCCTCGCCCGCCACGAGATCGGAGAAGCCGGGCTTCGTCGCCGGCGCGCCCTCGGACGACGGCGGCGCGGCGACCTCGACGAGGAGCGCGGGTGCTCCGGAGCCGAGCGTCTCGCCGAGCCGCTCCGCGAGGATCGCCGGGAGCCCGCCGGCGTCGAGCGCCGTGACGAGGATGCGGCGGCTGCCCTCGGCGGTGGCGACGCGCCCGAGCCGGGCAGCGAGCGCCGCGATGTCGAAGCCTTCCGCGTCCTCCCGCGCGGGCGCCACCGGCCGCTCGCGCCCGCCGCCTCCACCGCCGCGCGGCGCGGGCGGCTCGGGAGGCCCCGGCTCGGGAGAAACAGGCGCATGCGCGGGACCGGCGAGCGCCGTCGCGGCGACGGGCGCGGCGAACCCGGGCTCGGAGGCGCGCCGCGCCGCGGCGGGCGCGGGGCGGAACACGTCGAACACGATCGCCTTCATCACCACCGCGCCCGCGACCAGCGTGAGCGCGACGACGGTGAACAGGAACACGACCGGCCCCTTGCGCGGCCAGATCGGCGATTGCGGCTCCGCCGCGCGCGAGACGATGCGCGCGTCCGGCAGCGCCGCCTCCTCCGAATCGCGGGCGAGCGCGTCGCGGTAGCGGGCGAGGAAGACCTCGAGCTGCTCGCGCTCGGCGCGGGCCTCGCGGTCGAGGGCGCGCAGCTGCACGCCGTTCTCGTTGGCGCGAGAGGCGACCTGCATCTGCTGGTCGAGCGCCGCGGTGAGCGTCTCGACCCTGGCGGAGGCGAGGCGCGCCTCGTTCTCGAGCGTCCGCACGATGCGCTCCGCGGCGCCGCGGATCTGGCCGTCGAGATCGGCGAGCTGCGCCTGCAGCGCCAGGATGCGCGGGTGCCGGTCGAGCAGCGTGCGGCTCTCGGCCGCGATCTGCGCGCGCAGCGCCACGCGCTGCTCGATGAGGCTGCGGATCAGCTCGTCGGCCGCGACGTCGGGGATCTCGAAGGCCCGGCCGGCCTCGATCAGCTCGCGGATGAGGCTGGCGCGCGCCTGCGCGTCCGCGAGGGTCGAGCGGGCGGTGCCGAGCTGGGTCGAGAGGTCGCCGAGCTGCTGCGAGGTGAGCGTCGCGTTGTCGCCGCCGACGAGGAGGCCGGTGCCCGAACGGAAGGCCTCGACCCGGGCCTCCGCCTCGCGCACGCGCTCGCGCAGCCGGTCGATGTTCTGCGACAGCCAGGTCGAGGCCATGCGCGCGGCGTCGATCTTCGCGGCCTCGAGCGTCTCGAGGTAAACCTCGGCGATGACGTTCGCGCCCCGCGCCGCGAGCTCCGGATCGCTCGCCTGGAACTCGATCGCGATCACCCGCGAGCGGCCGACGGCGTAGACCAGGAGGCGGTCGTAATAGGCGTCGAGCACGCGGTCGATCGCGGCGTCCTCGTCGGCCGCGTCGCCGCCCCCGCCGAGCCCGGCGAGCGAGGCGAGCCGCGCGAGCGGGTTCATGGGCCGCATCTGCGGGTCGAACTCGGGATTGCCGACGAGGCCGAGCCGGCGCGCGGCCTCGGCCGCGACCTCCCGCGAGCGGATCACCGCCACCTGGCTCGCCACCGCCTGCTCGTCGATGATCTGTGCCGTGGGATCGCCGCCCGTCTGCTCGACGGGACGGGTGAAGGCGTTGTCGCGGCTCTCGAGCAGGATCTGCGACTGGCCCTGGTAGAGCGGCGTCGCCACGAACACGTAGGCGAGGCTCGCCACGAAGGCGAGGAGCCCCACGCCGGCGACGAGGCGCAGGTTCGCCCTGAGCGCGAGCACGATCTCGTAGAGGTTGATCATGTCCCCGCGCGTGTCGGCCGCGGGGGCGCGGCCCTCCGCTCCCTGCGTCTCGGCGCTCGTCATCGGCATCGCTCGCACTCTCCACATGACCGCGCGCGCACGGGTGACCCGCGCGCCGCGTGGTCCGCAGCGATTAGGCTCAGGACCCATTAATCGGCTTGAGATCGCATTGGTCGCATGATTCAAATCCCCAAACTTTCAGGGGGTATCATGAGCAATCTATTTTGGCTGACCGACGAACAGATGGCGCGGCTGCGACCGTTCTTTCCGAAGAGCCATGGCAAGCCGAGGGTTGATGATCGGCGGGTGTTGAGTGGGATAATCTTCATCAATCGCAATGGCTTACGGTGGTGCGATGCGCCGAAGGAGTACGGCCCACCGAAGAC
>NZ_AUBC01000025.1 GCF_000429045.1 Salinarimonas rosea DSM 21201 | reverse complement strand
GGACGCGGGCCGATCCATCGGCGATAAATCTTTCTGCTCTCGCACGTATCCGGTATTAGCCAAAGTTTCCCTTGGTTATTCCGAACCGATGGGCACGTTCCCACGCGTTACTCACCCGTCTGCCACTCACCCGAAGGTGCGTTCGACTTGCATGTGTTAAGCCTGCCGCCAGCGTTCGCTCTGAGCCAGGATCAAACTCTCACGTTGAAGAGATGTGATCCAAAGGCTTCACTACTCAGCGAAATAGACGAGGGTCACATGTTCGACCCGCTCCTCGCGGAACGAGCCGATGTGACCTTCAGAAAAAGTCGCGAGCAGTACGCCTCTCATCTCACGATCCGACCCCGGACCCGCTCTCGCAAGGCCACGGAACCGGATCCGCAAGGACGAAAAGGCCGCCCACGCTTCTCCTTCTTCCTTCTCGACAATGTCAAAGAGCGTGTCTCGCACCCGGGAAACGGGGTTCGTTCCGACCAAGGCCGGTTCCGGCACCCAACGCTCTCCAGAGGAAGCGAAACCGCCGCGGCGTCGAAGCGCCCGGCGTCGATGGCGCTTATCTACCGACGGCCGCCGGGGCTGTCAACAGGCCGTCACGAAATTTTCTCCCCGGGGCGTTTCCCGACGCGATTCGGCGACCCCCGGGCGCCCGCGCGCCCCTCCCCGACGCCACCCCGCGCCTCATTGCCGTCACCTTGCGCGAGCAGTCACGTCGCGGGAATCCTCGCGACGTCGGCGCCCCGTCCGGGCGCACGCGCCGCCGAGCGTTGCCAGCGGGGCGACGGCTTGGCTATGGTGCGGCCGAACCGACCGCGGGGTCCGGCGCGATCGCGCCGCACGCAGGATCGAGCGAGATCACGACGGGGCATGAAGGCAGGCATCCCAGATCCGGGCGAGGACGCGCCGACGCAGGGCGGCGGAGCGGGCGTGTTCGCGACCGGCGCCTCGTCCTCCGGGCCCGCCCCCGGGGCCCCGTCTGCCCCGGTCTCCCCTTCCCCGACCTCCCCTTCCGCGATCCCCGCCCCCCGCGCGAGCACCCGCCCCCTCTCCCCGGCCGGCGCCGCGTCGTCCACCCGTCGGGGCAGCGCCGACCGGGCCTTCCCGCTCGGCGGCGAGCCGCCGCTCGACCCCGCCGGCGACGACGCGCCGATCGCCCGCCGCGCCGTCTCCTGGCGCTGGCTCGCCGGGGGCGTGCTGACGGGGGCCACCGGCGCGCTGCTGATCGGCGCCGCCATCGTCGTCGCCATCGAGGGCTCGACCGCGCTCGTCACGCCGGCCGAGCGGATGGTCCCGCAGGCGGCCGCGCCGGGCGCGGGCGACGCGCGGGGCGGCGCCGCCAAGGCCGATCGCCTGCTGCGCACGACGCTGACCGTCACCGCGACGAGCACGTTCGAGGCGCCGATGGCGCAGCGGGTCGGCGAGCGCGAGATGATTCGCGTCCAGTCCTTCACCCGCCTCGCCACGGGCCTGTCACGCACGAGCGGCGTCCACGCCGCCGACGTCCCGCGCTTCGACCCGATGCGCTACCTCGCCGAGGCCGGCGAGGACGCGTCGCAGCCCGCCGCCGCCGTGGTGGAGCTGGCACCGGAGGAGGCGGACGTCACCGTGCTGCGCCGGGGGCTCGCCGAGGTGCCGCCGGGCCCCGTCTCGCCCGCCCTCTCGGACGCCGACGCCGCCGCGCAGGTGATGGAGGAGCGCCGCATCGCGCTCGCCGCCGGGCAGCGCCGCGGCCTGCCGCTGCCGGCCCAGGCGATGCTCGGGCGCACCGTCGGCCCCGCCGCGATTCCCGGCCTCGCCGCCTATGCCGCCGTCGAGGACACGCCGTTCGATTCGATCGAGGTGCGCGTCATCCCGGAGAACGTCACCACGCTCCCCAAGCGCGCACCCGAGGAGGGCGACGACGACGTGGCGGAGGTCGGCCTCGCGCTGGGGCGCGAGCAGACGCTGCCGCAGCTCCTCGCCGAGCAGGGGATCGCGGCGGAGGACGTCGCGGGCGCCGTGGCCGCGCTCGGCGGTGCCGAGGCCGTGGCCGCGCTCCCCGCCGGCCAGCCGATGCGGCTCCTCGTGCGCGACGGTGCCCGGCCCGGCGATCCGCGCCGGCTCCTGCGCATCGTGCTCTACGGCGAGCGGGGCGTCGAGGCGATCGCCGCCGTCACCGACGCGCACGCCTTCGTCCCCGTCCGCGTTCCCGAGGAGCCGCAGCCCGCCGAGACCGCCGTCGCCCAGGTCGACGAGGGGCAGGGCGGCGCCCGGCTCTACGAGAGCCTGTTCGAGACGGCGATGAAGCACGGCCTCTCCCGCGAGACCGTGGAGGAGCTCGTCCAGGTCTTCGCCTACGACGTCGACTTCCAGCGCCGGGTCCAGCCGGGCGACGCCATCGACGTCTTCTACACGCAGCCGGAGCCGGAGGCGCCGCCGGAGATCCTCTCCGCCGCGCTGACCATCGGCGGCGAGACGAGCCGCGTCTACCGCTTCCACGACCCCGAGACGGGCGCGATCGACTATTTCGACCCGGAGGGGCGCTCGCTGAAGAAGTTCCTGATGCGCAAGCCCATCGCCGAAGGGCGCCTGACCTCGGGCTTCGGCATGCGCCGCCACCCGGTCCTGCGCTACGCGCGCCAGCACACCGGGGTCGACTGGGCGAACCGCGTCGGCACGCCGATCTTCGCCGCCGGCGCGGGCACCGTCATGGTCGCGGGCTGGGAAGGCGGCTACGGGCGACGGATCGAGATCCAGCACGCCAACGGCTACGTCACGACCTACTCGCACATGTCGCGGATCCACGACGGCATCCAGCCCGGCGTGCGCGTCACCCAAGGGCAGGTGATCGGCTATCTCGGCAATTCCGGCCTCTCGACGGGCCCGCACCTGCACTACGAGGTGAAGGTCAACGGCCGCTTCGTCGACCCCTTGAAGATCCGCGTGCCGCGCTCGCGCGAGCTCGACGGGCGGGCGCTCGCCGACTTCGCCCGGCAGCGTGAGCAGGTCGTCGATCTGATGGACCGCGCCGGCGGGCCGGTGCGCTTCGCCCAGGGCACCGGCGGCTGAGAGCGGCCGCGCGGCGATGATCGACGCCCTCCTCGTGGTCCTGCCAATCTTCGGCCTGGTGCTCGTCGGCTTCGCCGCGCGCAGGCGCGGCATCATCGACGAGGCGGCGGGGACCGGGCTCACCCAGTTCGTCTTCGCCATCGCCCTGCCCAGCCTCATCCTCGACACGCTGGCGCGCGGGGACGTCCCGCTGGCGGAGCCGTGGGGCTACTGGGCCTCCTACTTCGTCGCGCTCGCGGTCGTCTGGGCGGTCGCCGGGCTCCTCGCGCGCCACGCCTTCGGGCGCGTGGGCGTCGAGGCCGTGGTCGCGGGCTTCTCGGCGGCGCAATCGAATACGGTGCTGATCGGTGTGCCGCTGATCCTCAAGGCGTTCGGCGAGACCGCCGCCGTGCCGCTGTTCCTGCTCGTGGCGATCCACCTGCCGATCACGATGAGCGCGGCGACGCTGCTCGTCGAGGGGCGCGGCGCCTCGCTCGGCGGGATCGTGCGCAAGCTCGTGACCCATCCGATCATCGTCGGCATCGCGCTCGGCGCGGCGCTGCGGCCGGTCGCAGGGGACCTGCCCGAGCCGCTGTGGCGGATGATCGGCATGCTGGCGGACGCGGCCGCGCCGGCGGCGCTCGTCGCGATGGGCATCGCCCTCGCGCGCTACGGGCTCGAGGCGGGGCTGCCGCTGCCCGCGACGATCGCGGCGGCGAAGCTCCTGCTCCATCCGCTCCTCGTCTTCCTGCTCGCGACCTTCGTCTTCCCCGTGCCCGAGGCCTGGATTCCGGTCGCGGTGATGTTCGCCGCCTGCCCGTCGGGCATCAACGCCTTCCTCCTTGCGCAGACCTACCGCTCCGGCGTCGGGCTCGCGTCGAGCGCGGTGGCGCTGTCGACGGCGCTCGCGGTGGTGACGATGGCCGGGTGGCTCGCGCTGGTGACGACCTGAACGGCACGGTCAGGCCGCGCCGGCGGTCGCGGCGCGCACGGCGGCGCGCACGTCCTCCGGCGTCCAGCCCGCCGCGCGCAGCTCCGCGAGCGGCGTCGAGCCCAGGCTCTTGGCGAGCTTCTCGCCGGCGGCGCCGCGGACGAGGCCGTGATGCCGGTAGAGCGGCGTCGGCAGGCCGAGCAGGCGCTGGAGGAGGACGTGGAGATCCGTCGCGGCCTCGAGATCGGCGCCGCGGACCACGTGGGTGACGCCCTGCGCGGCGTCGTCGACGACCACGGCGAGGTGGTAGCTCGTCGGGATCTCCTTGCGCACGATCACCGCGTCGCCCCAGCGGACGGGATCGGCGGCGACGCTCTCCGTCGCGCCGTCGTCGTCGAAGCGGGCGTAGGCGTGCGGGCCGGGTGCGGCGGCGAGGGCGGCCTCCATGGACAGGCGCCAGGCGACGGGGCCGCCCGCGGCCAGGACGGCGGCGGGATCGCGCCCGCGGCAGCTGCCGGGATAGAGCGGCGCGCCGTCCGGGTCGCGCGGCCAGGGGGCGCCGGTCTCGGCCTCCCTCGCGGCGACGGCGTCCGCGATCTCCTTGCGCGAGCAGCGGCACGGATAGAGGAGCCCGCGCGCCCGCAGGCCCGCGGCCGCCGCCCGGTAGACGGGAAAGCGCGCAGACTGGCGCAGGGGCGCCGGCTGGGGCTCGAAGGGGAGGCCGAGCCAGGCGAGGTCGTCCAGCATCGCGGCGAGGAGATCCTCCCGGCAGCGGGTCGTGTCGATGTCCTCGACGCGCAGCAGCAGGCGTCCGCGCAGCCGCGCGGCGAGCCGCGCGTTCTCCAGCGCGGAATAGGCGTGGCCGAGATGCAGGCGGCCGTTGGGGCTCGGCGCGAAGCGGAAGACGGGTTGCGTCACGGGTCACCCTGCGACAGGTAGGACGTCGGCGACGGGGCGCGCGCGGCCGCGCGACGCGTCGAGACCTCCATATGGGATCGAGGACCGGAGATAGGCGATGGACGCGCGTCTCGACAGCGAGGAACGGTTGCGCGAGGGGCTGGCGGCGCTCGTCGCGCGCGATCCCGCGCTGGCGCGCATCGTCGCCGAGGGCTCGGTGCCCGCGCTGCGCAAGCGCCCCGAGGGATTCGCGGGGCTCGCCTGGATCGTGGTGGGCCAGCAGGTCTCGGTGGCGAGCGCGGCGGCGATCCACGCGCGGCTCGAGGCGGCGCTGCCGGAGATCACGGCGCAGGCGCTGCGCGCGGCCTCCGACGAGGCCCTGCGCGCCGCGGGTCTCTCGCGCCCGAAGATCCGCGCGCTCCGGGCCACCGCGGAGGCGGTGGCGACCGGCGCCCTGCCACTCGCCGAGCTCGGGGCGATGCCCGCGGACGAGGCGCACGCGCGGCTCGTCGCCGTGCACGGAATCGGGCCCTGGACGGCCGACGTCTACCTCCTGTTCTGCCTCGGCCACGCCGACGCCTTCGCCGCGGGCGACCTCGCCCTGCAGGAGGCGGCGCGCCTCGTCTACGGCCTCGACGCGCGTCCGGACGCGAAGGCGCTCGCGGCCGTGGCGGAGGCCTGGCGGCCCTGGCGAGGCGTCGCGGCGAAGCTCTTGTGGGCGCACTACCGGCGCGTCACCGGACGGGCGGGGACGGGGCAGACGGCCTGACGTCAGGCCGCGACGAGCGCCCGCCCGTCCGTTGCCGCGATCGTCGCCTCGACGAGCGCACCCGGCTCGGGCGCGGCGCCGGCGAAGCGCACGAGCGAGAAATCCTCGGTGCGCCCCGTCCCGCCACGCTCCGCCAGCACGCGGCGGCGCGCGCCGACATGGCTCGCGAGGTGGCGCGCGAGCGCCGCCTCCCCGGCCTGGCGCAGGCGCCGGGCCCGCTCGCGGGCGACCTCCGCGGGGACCTGCGGCATGCGCGCCGCCGGCGTGCCCGGCCGCGGGGAGTAGGGGAAGACGTGCAGGTGGGCGAGCCCGCATTCGGCGACGAGGTCGAGGGAGCGGGCGAACATCGCCTCGGTCTCGGTCGGGAAGCCGGCGATCAGGTCGGCGCCGAGCGCGATGCCCGGTCGCAGCGTGCGCAGCCGTTCGCAGAGGCGGATCGCGTCGGCGCGGGCATGGCGGCGCTTCATCCGCTTGAGGACGAGGTCGTCGCCCGCCTGCAGCGACAGGTGCAGATGCGGCATCAGCCGCGGCTCGGTCGCGATGGCGTCGAGGAGGTCGACGTCGACCTCCACCGAATCGATGGAGGAGAGGCGCAGCCGCGCGAGATCGGGCACGCCGGCGAGGAGCGCCTTGACGAGCGCTCCGAGGCGCAGACCACCGTCGAGATCGCCGCCCCAGCTCGTCAGGTCGACCCCCGTGAGCACCACCTCGCGGGCCCCCGCCGCGACCTGGGCGCGAACGGTCTCGATCACGGTCGCGGCGGGGACGGAGCGCGCGTTGCCGCGGCCGAAGGGGATGACGCAGAAGGTGCAGCGGTGGTCGCAGCCGGTCTGGACCTGGACGAAGGCGCGGGTGCGCCCGCGCGGCGGCGCGGCGTCCGGGGCGCGGGCGGCGCGCGCCGCCATGACGTCGGAGACGAGCCGGCGCGGGGCGCCCGGCGCGGCGAGGCGGTCCCAGGTGGCGGGGTCGAGCTTCTCCTCGGTCCCGACGACGTGGGCGACCTCCGGCATCGCCGCGAAGGCGTCGGGCTCGATCTGCGCCGCGCAGCCGGTGACGACGAGCCGCGCCTCCGGGCGCTCCCGCGCCGCGCGGCGGATCGCCCGGCGCGCCTGGCGGGTAGCCTCGGCGGTGACGGCGCAGGTGTTGATCACGCGCACGTCGTCGAGCCCGGCCGCGTCCAGCCGCCGGGCGATCGTCTCGGATTCGGCGAGGTTGAGGCGGCAGCCGAAGGTCTCGATCCGCGCGAGCGCGTCCCCCCGCGCCATCAGGCGCTCTCCGCGAGATCCGCGAAGAGCGCCGGGTCGAGGCGGCCCTCGTGCTCGAGCTCCACCGGCCCGGTCATCAGCACGTGGTCGTCGCTAGTGCGCCAGCGGATCGTCAGCTCGCCGCCGGGCAGGGCCACCACCGCCTCGCGGCCGGTGAGCTTCTTGCGGGCGGCGGCGACGAGCGCCGCGCAGGCGGCCGAGCCGCAGGCCCGCGTCAGCCCGACCCCGCGCTCCCAGACCCGCAGCCGGATGCGGCTGTCCGAGACGACGTGCGCGAGCGAGATGTTGGCGCGCTCGGGGAAGATCGGATGGTTCTCGAGCAGGGGGCCGATGCGGGCGAGATCGTAGGCGTCGACGTCGTCGACGAAGAAGATCGCGTGCGGATTGCCCATGTTCACGGCCGCCGGCGAGTGCAGGATCGGATCGTCGATCGGCCCGATCTGCAGCTCGATGTAGCGGGTGTCCGGGAAGGGATCGCGCAGGGGGATGTCCTGCCAGGCGAGCTTCGGCGCGCCCATGTCCACGGTGAAGACGACGTCGCCGTCGACGCGCACCGGCAGGAGCCCCGCCCGGGTGCGCAGGGTGAGCGCCGTCTTCGCCGGATCACCCATCGCGGGATCGCGCACGAGCGCCCAGGCGACGCAGCGCGTGCCGTTGCCGCAGGCGCCCGATTCCGAGCCGTCCGTGTTGTAGATCCTCAGGTCGGCGTCGATCCCGGGGACGCTCGGGTCGTGCACGACCATGAGCTGGTCGAACCGCGAGCGCGCGTCCGCCGCGATCGCCCGCGCCTCGCCGGCGCGCACGCGCAGGTCCGTGCCGCGCAGGTCGAGCACGACGATCTCGTTGCCGAGGCCGTTCATCTTCAGGAAGCGGCGGTTCGCGAGGGGAGACATCGATCCTGGGCCTGGGCGCATCCGGGGGCGGAAATCCTTGTAGTCTCTCGCGGGCGAGATGGGAAGGCAGGCGCACTCTTGCAAAGCGCGGCATGAACGCCTATCCAGATGTCATTGTAGCTGTGGGATAGACACGCCCGAGCCGGGCATGTCGATCGCCTGGGAAGGAGCGCGCATCATGGCCGGTGGCGTATCGGAAAGGCTCGACGCGATTCGCCACAAGGGCATGATTCGCAGCGCAGACGTCGCGCGCATCGTTGACACGCGTCCGGAGACGGTGTCGCGCTGGCGGCAGGGGCGTTCCCATCCCCGCCCGGAGGCCGAGCGGATCATCCTGGAGCTGGAATACGTCATCGAGCAGCTCTCGGACCTCTACGAGCCCGCCCAGGCGCGCCTCTGGCTGTTCTCGCCGCAGACGCTCCTCGAGGGCCGGAGCCCCGCCGACGCGATCCGCGCCGGCCGCAGCGACGAGGTCCGGCGCCTGGTCGATCGGGTGCGCGACGCCGTCTACATGTAGCCCGGCACGATGGCGCCTCCAGGAGAGCTGCGCGCCCGGATCGCCGCGCGGGCCACGCGCTCGCTCGAGTGCATCGTGCACCGGATCACGCGTCCATCGGCCCACCCGCTGCTGCCCTCGACGAGCGGTGGACGTTGGGCTCCGGCCTCCGAGCCGGGCGCACCGAGCGTCCCCGTCCTCTACACGAGCTTCGAGCCGGACGGCGCGCTTGCGGAAGTGGCGTCCTATCTCGCGCTGCTCTCGCCGCCGCCCGGCAAGCCGCTCGCCGCGCATCGGATCGCGGTTGCGCTCGCGCGTGTCGTTCGCCTGGACGAGGATACGCTCCACGAGGTCGGCGTCGACCGCGCGGCCTTCCATGCGCGCCACTACCAGCGGACGCAGGAGGTCGGCGCCGAGGTGGCGGCACTGGGCTACGAGGGCCTGATCGTGCCCTCCGCGCGGTGGACCTGCGACAACCTGGTGATCTTCACGGCCAACCTGTCGCCGGAAAGCCGCCTCGCGGTCGAGGCGACCGACGTCGTCGACTGGCAGGCCTTCGCGCGCCGCCAGGGCCTGCTCTGACGCCCCCCGCACCGCCCCTCAGAACCGGTTGCGGTGCTCCCATTGCCGCTCGCCGACGAGGCAGTCCGTGGGCAGGTCGACCTGGGCGCGGTGCACGAGCGGGCGCGGCGGCACCAGGCCCGCGATCTCGAGGACGAGCTTTGTGCGGATCGCGTCGACGAACTCCTCGGGCGCGCGCACCGGCACGACGAAGGCGCCGGGGCCGCCGATGACGCAGTCGACGAAATATTCGTCGAGGTTGTGGATGTCGAGGTAGCCCGGCCGCTTGAGCATGATCGGCAGGCCGTTGATCGTCACGCCCCGCGCGATGGCGCGATCGCGGGCGGCGGTGACGAAGGCGCCCTCGTTGTTCGGGCCGTCGCCGGAGACGTCGATCACCTGCCGCAGGGCCCGCACGCCGCTCTCCTCCAGGAGCTCCAGGGAATAGTCGATGGCGGTCGCGATCGAGGTGCGGCGCGCCCGGTTGATGCGCTCGAACTCGAGGTCCTCGGCGAAGCGCACGGCGCTCTCGGGGCCGTCGATCAGCGTCCAGGGCACGATCACGTGCCGGTCGCCGACGCCGGCCCATTCGACGTAGGTGACCGCGATCCGGCCGACGAGCCCGCGCCCGATCGCCTCGTGCACCTCCCGCGAGCGCAGCGCCTCGACGAAGCCGGCGCGCTGGAGCTCCTGCTCGTCGATGTCCATGGAGAAGGAGATGTCGACGGCGAGCACGAGCGCCACGTCGACCTCGGTCTCGGCCTGCGCGGGCCGCGCGAAGGGCAGGCTCGCGATCACGACCGCGAGGACTATGGCGGCCGCGCCGCCGGTGCGGGATCTCCCGCGAACGCTCAACGCCCACATCGCTCGGCCTCCTCTCGATCGGAGAGCCCCCCGCGCGTCGGTGAAGCGAGGAGCATGCCAGCGGGTCGGCGGATCGGGCTAGTGCGCGCGTGACCGGAGCGACGAAGCGCCGCGTGCCGCTTCCACGATCTCGACGGCGCGCGCGAAGGCGGCCTCGATGTCGAGGTCGGACGTGTCGAGGAGGACGGCGTCATCGGCGGGCCTCAGCGGGGCGGCGGCCCGGCCCTGGTCGCGCGCGTCGCGGGCCCGGATGTCGGCGAGAACGGTCTCGAAGGGCGGGGCGTCGCCGCGCCCGACGAGCTCCCGGTGGCGGCGGCGGGCGCGCTCCTGCGCGCTGGCGGTGACGAAGAGCTTCACGTCGGCGTCGGGGCAGATCACCGTGCCGATGTCGCGTCCGTCGAGCACGGCCCCGGGCTCCTGCGCGGCGAAGGCCCGCTGGCGGTCGAGGAGCGCCGCGCGCACCGCCGGGATGACCGAGACGCGGGAGGCCGCCTCCCCCATCTCCGCCCCGCGCAGGCGGCTCTCGTCCATGAAGGCGAGCTCGAGCGCGTAGGCGGCGGCCTCGGCCGCATTCTCGTCGTCGAGCGGACGGTTCTTGTCGAGGAGGAGGCGCGCCACGGCGCGGTAGAGCAGGCCCGTGTCGAGATGCGCGAGCCCCCAATGGGCGGCGATGCGCTTGGAGAGCGTCCCCTTGCCCGACGCCGCGGGTCCGTCGACGGCGATCACGAAGCCCATCGGGCGGTCTCCTCCAGGTCGGCGCCCAGCGCGCGCAGCAGTCTCTCGAGATCCGGCATGTCCGCGTCGACCGGGCCGGGATCGGCGATCGCCGGTCCCCGCGACGCCCCCGCGCCCCAGGCGGCGAACGCCACGGCGATGGCCGGGTCCCCCGCCGCGGGCACGACGACCTCGTCGGGCGGCCGGGCGCCGCCGGGCAGGACGAGATCGTCGCCTTCGACCGCGTGCGCGATCCCCGCCGCGGCGATGCCGGCGCACAGCACGGCGACCCGCGGCGCATCGGGGCGATCGGGCGCGCAGGCGCCGGCGAGGCGGCTCTCGCCGGCGGCGCTCGCCGCCGCGAGAACCAGCGCCGGGAGCGTCGGGCCCAGCGCCGCGACCGCCTCCTCCGGGAGCGCGATCCCCGCGAGCGCGGCGCCCGCGCGCATGCGCACCGTGTACAGGCCGGCCGGATCGCGCGCGTCCTCCGCCATGTCGGCGCCCATGGCGCGCAGGGCCTCGCGGAGCGCGGCCGTCGGCCCGTCGGCGCCGAGCCCCTCCAGCACGATGTCGGAGCCGGGCACCGCGAGGGCGGCGAGGAGGAGGGCGGCGGCGCAGGCGGGGTCCGCCGGCAGGGCGAGCGGCGCGCCCACGAGCTCGGGCTGGCCGTCGAGGGCGAGAGTGCGGCCGCGCGGTCCGTGCGGCGCGATGCGGATGCGCGCGCCCAGACGCATCATCATTCCGGCGAGCGCATCGCCGCTCGCGATCGGCTCGACGACGCCGACGCGTCCGGGCGCATTCAGCCCGGCCACGAGCACCGCCCGCGCCGCGTCGGCGTCGCCGGGGGCGCTCCGGTAGTCGATCGGGATCGCCTCGCGCGCGCCCTGCACCCGCACGGTCGCGCCGTCCCCGGAGACCGAGACGCCCGCGCCCATGGCGGCGAGGGCGCCGCGCAGGCCCGCGCCGGTGGGATCGTCGGGCCGGCCGGCGAGGACGTCGATCGTCACCTCGAGCGGATGGGAGGCGCAGGCGCCCAGGATCGGGGCGAGCGCGGCGGCGTCGAGCGCGAGCGGCCCCGCCGGCTGGGCCAGCCCGCCGACGCCGGTCCCCGCGACCGTCCACCCGGCCTCGCCCGCGGTCACCCGCGCACCGAGGGCGCGGCAGGCCTGCGCCGTGCGCGCGAACGCCTCGCCCGAGGGCATGCCCAGGATCGTCGTCTCGCCGATCGCGAGCGCGCCCAGCACGAGCGCCGCATGCGCGTCGCCCGGCGATCCCGGCGGGCGCACGTGCCCGCGCAGCGCTCCGGCCGCCCGGACGGCGAGGCGCTCGCGCGTCCCGGAGCCGGGCGGGCGATCAGGGGGGGATCCGCAGGGCACGAACGGGCTCGCTCACCAGGGACGTCGAGAACGGCCGGACGCCTAGCACGGGGGACGGGCCGCGTCACGACCCGGGCCGGGACGTCGCATCGCCGCCGGCGGGAGCCGCCCGCGCATTCGCGCGTTGACAAGCGCCCCGCGAGGCGCTAGCCGCGCCTGTTCCAGAATTCCAAAGCACACGAAGGAACCACCCGTGGCCAGACCGGAACTCGGCACCAAGCGGACCTGCCCCGAGACCGGGCGCAAGTTCTACGACCTCGACCGCGACCCCGTCGTCTCCCCCTACACCGGCATCGCCTACCCGCGCTCCGCCTTCGAGGCGGTCGGCACGAAGGGCGGGCGCGTCGCGCCCGTGGTCGAGGCCGAGGAGGAAGAGGAGGAGGTCGTCGAGAAGGCGGACGTCGAGCTCGTCTCCCTCGAGGAGGCCGAAGGCGACGAGAAGAAGGCGGAGGGCGACGAGGACATCGACCTCGGCGACGACGAATCCGACGACACCTTCCTCGCCGAGGAAGAGGAGGGAGACGACGACGTTTCCGGCCTCATCGACAGCGATATCGAGGACGAAGAAGAGGGTTGACATCCCCTCCGGACCGTCTAAACAGGCGCTCCGTCGCGGGGGGATCGGCAACGCTCCCCCCGCCGCGGACCACCTCGCGGGACCCGGTTTCCGGGACCCAAGCCCGCGAGACGAGAGTGGGGCCATAGCTCAGTTGGGAGAGCGCTTGAATGGCATTCAAGAGGTCGGCGGTTCGATTCCGCCTGGCTCCACCAGTCTCCTGAACTCCCCCCGACCATCCATACGTCGCTGCGCCCGATGGCGCGATCGCAGGCCCCGGAGCGCCGCTCCGCCGGGCCTTTTCCCGTTCGGCACGGCTCCCGTTCGGGACGGCGCAGCCGCCGGCCGGGGCCGCGCGCCCTCCGCCCGCCCGTCCGTCGTCCGTCGTCCGTCGTCCGTGCCCGCGTATGCATCGCACCCTGCCGCCGAAACAGGCTTGACGCAACGGAAGGCCCGACCGAGTATCGAAGCCGTGTATCAAAATTGAGACGCGCTCGGAGGCCCGCAGAGGCGGTGCCCCGCGGGCCGCTCGATCCGGCGGGGAGCGGACGGCGACGTGATCGAGATCGACGGCATCAGCAAGGTCTTCCAGCTTCGGGGCAAGTCGGTGCCGGCCCTCGAGCCGCTCACCCACGCTGTGCCGGAGGGCCGCTTCGTCGCCGTCGTCGGCCCCTCCGGATGCGGCAAGTCCACGCTCCTGCGCCTGATCGCGGGGCTCGAGACGCCGACGTCCGGCACGATCCGCCTCGGCGCGGGGCCGGTGAAGCGCCCCGTCGGCTTCGTCTTCCAGGACGCGGTGCTGCTGCCGTGGAAGTCGGTGGAGGCGAACATCCGCTTTCCCCTCGACACCGCGGGCATGGAGCGCGCCCGCTCGGACGCGGTCGTGCGCGAGCTCGTCGCGCTGGTCGGCCTGCGCGGCTTCGAGCAGGCGCTGCCGCGCCAGCTCTCGGGCGGCATGCGCCAACGCACGGCGATCGCCCGCGCGCTCGCCGACGACCCGCCGATCCTGCTGATGGACGAGCCGTTCTCGGCGGTCGACCTCCTCACCCGCGAGACCCTGAACGACGAGCTGCTGCGCATCTGGCAGCGCACGGGCAAGACCGTGATGCTCGTGACCCATTCCGTCGAGGAAGCCGCCTACCTCGCCGACGAGGTGATGGTGATGTCGGCGCGCCCCGGGCGCCTCGAGCGGACCTACGCCGTCGACCTGCCGCGCCCGCGCAGCGAGGAGACCAAGCTCGACCGCGCCTATCACGAGCTCGTCGCGGCGCTGCGGCGCGACCTGCGCGGCGGGGAGGCGCCGCGATGACCGGCGTCCGGCCCGTGCTGGAATACGGCGCCGCCTTCGCGGTGCTCGTCGCGGCCTGGTGGTACGCCAGCGGCCCGATGGGGATGCCGCCCTACCTCCTGCCCTCGCCCCAGGCGACCGTGCTCGCGCTCGTGCGGGAGGCGACCACGGGGAGCCTCGCCGGGCACCTCGCCTTCACCCTGCGCAGCATCGCGCTCGGGCTCGCGCTCGGCGCGGTCGCGGGCGTGGCGCTCGCCTACGTGCTCTATCGCGTGCCGCTGCTCTCGACGCTCCTCGACGGCCCCCTCGTCGTGCTCCAGAGCGCGCCGAAGATCGCGCTCGCGCCGCTCTTCGTGGTCTGGTTCGGGCTGGGTCTCGAGGCGAAGCTGGCGCTCGTGTTCTCGCTCGTGTTCTTTCCCGTGCTGATCGGCGCGCTGGCGGGCTTCCGTGCCATCGATCCGCGCCTGCACGACGTCGCAGCACTCCTGCGGCTCGGCCCCGCCCGGCGCTTCGCGACCATCGACCTGCCCGCGGCCCTGCCGGGGATCTTCGTCGGGCTCAAGGTCGGCGGCGTCCAGGCGCTGGTCGGCGCGATCCTGGCGGAGTGGATCTCCGGCAACCGGGGGCTCGGCTTCCTGATGACCTTCGCGGCGGCGACCTACAAGGCGCCGCTCTTGTTCGGCGCCGTGCTGCTGACCGCGCTGCTCGGCGTCGCGCTGCACCTCGCGCTCGGGCTCGCCGAGCGCCGCCTGCTCGCCTGGAACGACGCCGATGAGCGCTAGCACCTCCGCCCTGATGCCCTGGCGCGGGGAGATGCCGCCGCACCTGCCGGCCCGCCCCGGCGAGATCGCGCCGGACGTGCTCGTCCCCGGGGACCCCGATCGCGTGCCGATGCTCGCCGCGCTGATGGAGGACGTCGTCGACCTCGGCCGGCGCCGCGAGTTCGCGGTGGCGACGGGGACCTATCGCGGCCGGCGCCTGACCGTCTGCTCGTCGGGGATCGGCGGGCCGTCGACCGAGATCGCCCTCGTCGAGCTCGCCATGCTCGGGGCGCGGCGGATCGTGCGGATCGGCGGCATGTCGGCGCTCGTGCCGGAGATCGCGCCGGGCGACTACCTGTGCGTGACCCGCGCCATCGGCGACGGCGCCGTGCCGGCGCTCTACGGCGGCGACGGCGCGGCCGCACCGGGGCTGCCGGAGGCGCTCGCCGCCGCGGCGGCGTCGCTGGGGCTGACGGCGCATCGCGGGCCGGTCGCCTCCACGGACAGCTACTACCTGGGCCAGGGGCGCCCGCTCCGCCGGGGCGAGGCGCCGCCCGCGCCGGAGCGGCTCGAGGCCCTGCGCGCCGCCGGGGCGCTCGGCGTGGAGATGGAGGCGCACACCGTGCTCACGGTCTGCGCCCGCCTCGGCGTCGCCGCAGGCGCGCTGCTCGGCGTGCACGGCAACCGCGCCACCGACGCCTGGCTCGACGACTACCGGAGCACGCAGGAGAACCTGCTGCACGTCGCGGGGCTCGCCCTGGACGCACTCGAAAGAGGGGAACCATCATGAAGCATCTGCCCGCACTCCTGGGCCTCGGCCTGCTGCTGGCGACGCCGGCTCTCGCGCAGGACGAGGTCCTGCTCCAGATCGACGGCGCGGCGGTGCCGTTCTACGCACCGCTCTACGCGGGGGTCGAGAACGGCTTCTTCGCCGACGAGGGCATCGACGTCGAGTTCATCTACGCCGGCGCCTCCGACATCCTGACGAACATCGCTGCCGGGAACGTCCAGTTCGGCTTTCCCAACGGCGACGCGGTGATCGCGGCGGCTGCGAACGGCCTGCCCGTCCGGGTGGTCCACACCACCTACCAGCGCGGCATCGGCGCGCTGCTCGCCAAGGCCGAGACCGGCATCGACAGCTATGCCGACCTCGCCGGCAAGACGGTGGCCGTGACGAGCTACGGCAGCCCGAACTACCTCCAGCTCCAGGTCGGGCTGGCCGAGGCCGGGCTCGGGCTCGACGACGTGACGGTGGAGCTGATCGACACCGGCGCGATCGTGCAGGCCCTGCAGTCGGACCAGGTCGACGCGATCGTCTTCTCCGAGCTGCGCAAGTACGTGCTCGAGGGCGCGGGCGTCGAGGTCGACATGATCCTCTCGAACGACTTCCTGCCGTCCTTCGGCAACGTGGTCGTCACCAGCGCGAGCCTGCTCGAGGAGAACCCCGACCTCGTGCGCCGCTTCACCGCCGCCGTGACCCGCTCCTACGAGTGGACCATGGACGGCAACATCGAGGCCGCGCTCGACATCGCCATGGAGAAGTACACGCCGACCTGGGCCGAGCAGAAGCCGTCCCTCGTCACCGCCTTCGAGAAGACCTTCGCCGAGTCGGTCTGGCGCAGCCCGCTCACCGACGAGCGCGGGCTCGGCGTCGCCGATCTCGAGGCCTGGCAGGCCAACGCCGACATCCTGGCGCAGTACGACGTCATCGATCAGGCGCCCGACGCGAGCACGTTCGTCGTCGCGGATCCGAAGACGATCGGGAACTGAGCCGTGCTGATCCGCGGCCTGGCGGGGCTCGCCGCCATCCTGCTGGCCTGGCTGGCCGCGGTGCATCTCTTCGGGGTGCCGGGCTACCTGCTTCCGGCGCCCCTCGACGTCGCGCGGCGCATGGTCTTCCTCCACGAGAACGCGCGCCTCGCCGACCACGTCGCGGTGACCCTCGGGCAGCTGGCCTGGGGCTACCTGCTCGGCCTCGTGCTCGGCATCGCGGCGGCGCTCGCCTTCGCGCGTGCGCCGATCCTGGAGCGGCTCTCGATGCCGCTCGTGCTGCTGCTCCAGACCGCGCCGAAGATCGCCATCGCGCCGCTCCTGCTGCTCTGGCTCGGGCTGGGGCCGGCGCCGAAGATCGTGCTCGTGGCGATCGTCACCTTCTTCCCGATCATGACCGGCGTCCTGTCGGGCTTGCGCTTCCTGCCGCGCTCCTACGGCGACCTCGCCCGGGTCCTGCGGCTGTCGGCCCGGCAGCGCTTCGTGCACATCGAGCTGCCGGCGACGCTGCCGACGCTGCTCGCCGGCATGACGGTGGCGAGCACGCTCGCCGTCACCGCCGTCGTCATCGGCGAGCTGATGGGGGCGAACCAGGGGATCGGCTACCTGCTCGCCGCCGGCCAGGAGAGCGCCGACACGGCGACCGTGATCGGCATGGTGCTGCTCCTGTCGTTCATCGGCTGGGGGCTCTACGAGCTGTTCGAGCAGGTGCGCCGGCGCACGCAGGAGCGTTTCGGGCACGTGTGAGCCGAAGGTCCGGCGATCTCGCCGGCCGGTGAGCCGCGCCCTCAGCCCCGCGTGCGCCCCCAGCCCGGCGCGACGTCGAGCGCGTCCCACGCGCCGATGCGCGCGACGGTCAGCTCCGCCTGCCGCTCCGCCTCGAGCGCGACCGCGAGGGGGTCGACGTGGGTCGGCCGCCCCGCCTCGAGCAGGATCTCGCCGTCGACCATCACCGTCTCGACGTCGTTGCCGTTGGCGAAGGCGACGACGCGGTGGACCGGCATGTTGGCGGGCGCGAGGTGCGCGTGGCGCGCGTCGACGAGGATCGCGTCCGCGCGCTTGCCGGGCTCGAGCGAGCCGATCTCGTCGGCGAGGCCGAGCGCGGTCGCCGCATCGATGGTCGCCATCTCGAGCGCCTTGCCGACGGGGAGGACGGAGGCGTCGCGGTAGTGCCGGCGGTGGTAGTGCATCGCCTGCTGCATGTGGCGGAACATGTCCCCCGAGCGATCGGGCGCCGTGGCGTCGGAGCCCAGCGCCACGACGACGCCCGCCTCCATCAGCTCGATCGCCGGGCAGCGGCCCTTGATCGAGGCCACCGCGGACGGGTTGTGGGCGATGCGCGTGCCGGTGTCGGCGCAGATCGCGATCTCGTCGTCGTGGAGGTCGATCGCGTGCGAGAGCAGCGCGTCGGGCCCGAGCAGGCCGAGCGCGTCGGCGCGCCGCACCGAGCCGCGCCAGTGGCCGTCCTGCGTGAACAGCACGCCGGCGGAGCGCGAGAGCGCCCGCACCGCGCGCGCCTGCCGCACGGCCTCGGCGTAGTCGCCGGGCGCCATCCCGGCCTCGTGCTCGTCGCGCAGGACGGGGTAGACGAGGGCGATCCGCACGCGGCCTCCGGCCGAGCCGTGCAGGCGCTCGATCAGGGTCTCGCAGGTGCGCATCTGCCGGTCGAAATCGACCGGGTAGCGCGTGCTCTCGCCGTCCTCGCTCACCGTGGCGTAGGTCCAGGGATGGGGCGCGCGCGTCGGCCCCACCGCGACGATCGAGCGGATGCCGACCTCGGCCACGCCCTGCGCGTGCGCCTCGCCGTAGACGGGATCGTCCGTGCGCATCACGGTGTCGCCGCCGCCGAGCAGGGAGACCCCGCAGGTGACGCCGAAGCGCAGCCGCTCCAGCGCGGCGAGCCGCGCCTCGGCGTGCCAGAACTCCGGCGTCGAGCCCGTGGTGTAGACCTCCCCGCAGATCGCCTCCCAGCGGTCGCCGTCGGTCATGCCCATGGACTTGATCAGCCCGTGGCCGGCATGGGCGTGGACGTCGATCAGGCCCGGCATCAGGATCTTGCCGCGCCCGTCGACGATGCGCGCGACGGAATGGGCCGCCTCGACCTCCTCGCGCGGGCCGACCGCGACGATGCGCCCGCCGCTCACCGCCATGGCGCCGTCGGCGATCACGCGCCGCTCGGCGTCCATGCTGACGATGGTGGCGCCGGTGACGAGGATGTCTTCCATCTTTCCGCTCTCCCTGGGCTCCGAGCCCGTGAACGACCCGCTGGAGACCGGTCGGCTTCGCCGGTGTCCCCTCCCGTCGTCCCGAGCGCCGAACGCGACACGGGACCGGTAACCGCCGACGCCGGCTTCGCGGCCCCCGGGGCTGCGTTGCACGGCGTCTCCAGGCCGAGACGGCGCGCGGCGAGCGTATGGGCCCGGATCGGCTTCGCCGTCCGGGACGACAGCTCCGTCTATCGGCTCGTCCTCTCGAGGCTCAGCGCAGCGCCGGCAGGCGCGCGGCGTCGAGGACGGTGTCGACGGGCAGCGCGAAATCGGGGTGGTGCCCCGAAATCCCGGTCGCCTTGAGTGGATTGTAGAGGCACAGCCAGGCGGGGTCGTCCTGCAAGAGGGCATAGGCCTGCGCGTACAGCGCAGACCTCGCGTCGTCGTCGGTGGTGATCCGCCCGCGATCGATCAGCGCCTCGACCGCCTCGTTGCGGTAGCCTTGCCACCAGGAGCCGCGCACGCGGGCGTCGAGCTTCTCGACCAGGACGCGATAGGTCGACATCGGGCTCGAGTCGAAGACGCACAGGTCGCGGATCTCCTTGCGCCGGACCATGTGGGCGTAGGCTTCGCGGTCCTCGTGCAGGTGGACGTCGAGCGTCACCCCGATCGCCGCGAGCCGGCGGCCGAGCGCCGCCGTCAGCGGCTGCGCCTCGTCGGGAAGCCGCGTCGGGCAGTCGAGGCCGAGGGTCAGGCCGTCTCCGAAGCCCGCCTCGCGGAGGAGCGCGCGCGCCGTCTCCGGATCGCGCTCGCGGGCGGGCGCGCTGCCGGCGCCGAAATGCAGCGGGCCGACGAAGCCGTGCAGCGGGCGCGCGGCGCCGGGCACGACCTCGGCGATGAGCGCCTCGCGGTCCAGCGCGAGCGCGAGCGCGCGCCGCACGCGGGCGTCGGCCAGCGGGCCGCGGGCGGCGTTCAGCAGGTAGATGATGGCGACGGGAGCCAGCGAGACCACCTGCGTCGCGCCGTGCGCCGGCAGGTCGGCGCTCGCGGCGACGTCGAGATTGGTCGCGACCTGCGCCGCGCCCGAGCGCACCATGGCGAGCCGCCGTGCCCGGTCGGGCTCGCGCACGAAGCGAATGCGCGCGTTCGCCGGCTCGCCGGCGAAGTGACCCGGCACGCGCGCCATCGAAGCGTGATCGTCCGAGGCGTCGACGAGGCGATAGGGCCCGGTGCCGCAGGGCCGGCGCGTGTCGCCGGCATCGTAGGCGGGCAGCGCCGAGGGCGCGACGACATAGCCCTGGACGAGCACGTCGAGCAGGTCCGCCATCGGCGCGCCGAGGCGGATCACGAGCGTCCCGGCGTCGGGCGCCTCGACGACGGCGTCCCCGAGATATTGCCGCCAGACCGCCGGCGCGCCCAGCGTGTAGCCCTTGTCCTCCCGCGCCATGCGCAGGAGCGACAGCCGCACGGCGTCCGCGTCGCAGGGCGTGCCGTCGTGGAAAGCGACGCCGTCCCGCAGGCGGAAGATCCAGGTGCGGGCGTCCTCCGAGACCGCCCACGAGGCGGCGAGGCGCGGTGCATAGCCCTTGCCGTCGCGCCGCACCAGCGTGTCGTAGAGCGCCTCGTAGAGGGAGAGCTCGTCGGCGGCGTCGGTGCAGTCGTGCGGGTCGGCGAGCGGCAGGCGGGCCTGCGCGACGACGACCTCCTCGTTCGTCACGTCCTGGTTCACGGGCGGTCCCTTTCCGGCTCGTCGATCAGGTGGCAGGCGACGCTCTGGCCGCCGCCGACGTCCTGGAGCGTCGGGCGCTCTGCGGCGCAGCGGTCGTAGGCGAAGGGGCAGCGCGTGCGGAAGCAGCAGCCCGACGGCAGGGCGAGCGCGCTCGGCACCTCGCCCTCGAGCTCGATCTCCACCGCCCGGTCCGCCGGGTCGATGGTCGGCGCCGCCGAGAGCAGCGCGCGGGTGTAGGGATGGCGCGGGGCCGAGAACAGCCGGTCGCGCGGGGCGGTCTCGACCAGGAAGCCGAGATACATGACGCCGATGCGATCGGCGATGTGGTTCACCACCGAGAGGTCGTGGCTGATGAACAGGTAGGCGAGGCCGAACTCGTCGCGCAGGTCCATCATCAGGTTGAGGATCTGCGCCTGGATCGAGACGTCGAGCGCCGAGACCGGCTCGTCGGCGATGATCAGCCCCGGATTGACCGAGAGCGCCCGGGCGATGCCGATGCGCTGGCGCTGGCCGCCGGAGAACTGGTGCGGGTAGCGCCCGGCATGCTCGGCGTTGAGGCCGACGCGCTCGAGCAGCGCGACCGCCGCCTCGCGCGCCTTGGCCTTCGCCCTGGCCTCGCCCCGTCGCTCGAGCTGCTCGAGCAGCGGCTCGGCGACGATGTCGCGGACCTTCTGGCGGGGGTTGAGGGAGGCGAAGGGGTCCTGGAAGATCATCTGCATCTTCGCGCGCACCGGCAGCATCGCGCGATGCCCGTAGGCGCCGACATCCTCGCCGTCGATGCGAATGCGCCCGCCGCTCGGCGTGTAGATGCGCGCGATCGACTTCGCCACGGTGGACTTGCCGCAGCCGGATTCGCCGACGAGCGCCAGGACCTCCCCCTTGGCGATGGAGAAGCTCACGCCGTTCACCGCGTGCACGACGCTGTCGACGAGGCGCGGGCGGCCGCCCTCGAAAGTGAGCCGGTCGATGATCCCCGAGCGCAGGGGAAAGCGCTGCTCGAGATTCTCGACCTCGAGCATGGGGGCGGCGGGAGCGGCCGTCGTGGCGGACGCCGCCATTGCAGACGCCGTCATGCGCGCTCTCCACCGGTCATGGCGATCTCCTCGACGATGGGGAAATGGCAGGCGGCCGAGAGCGTACCGCGGGTCGGGGCGAGCGCCGGCGCCACCTCGGCGCACTTCGCCTGCGCGCGCGGGCAGCGCGGGCGGAAGCTGCAGCCGGAGGGGAGATTGCGGATGTCGGGCACCGCGCCGGGGATCTGCGCGAGCCGCGGCTTGCGGTCCCGCGGGTTGGGGATCGAGTCGACGAGGCCGCGGGTGTAGGGGTGCGAGGGGTCGGCGATCACCTCCCGCGCCGGGCCGGTCTCGACCACCTTGCCGCAATAGAGGACGACGATCTTGTCGACCATCTCGGAGACGACGGCGAGATCGTGCGTGACGAGGATCATCGCCGCCCCGGTCTGCGCGATGCGCCGGCGCATGAGCCTGAGGATCTGCGACTGGATCGTCACGTCGAGCGCCGTCGTCGGCTCGTCCGCCACGATCAGCCGCGGCGCGGCGAGCAGCGCGATGGCGATGACCACACGCTGGCGCATGCCGCCGGAGAACTGGTGCGGATACGCCTTCAGCCGCTCGGCGGCGCGCGAGATGCCGACGCTCTCGAGCATGGCGATGCAGCGCGCCTTGCGGGCCGCCTCGTCGAGATCGGTGTGGAGGCGCAGCATCTCGTCCATCTGCGCGCCCACCGTCTGGACCGGGTTGAGCGAGGTCATCGGGTCCTGGAAGATCATCGCGATCTCCCTCCCGCGGATGCGGCGCAGCCGCTCCTCGGAGGCGCGGGCGATGTCCTCGCCGTCGAGCAGGATCTCGCCGCCCTCGATCCGGCCGGGCGGGTCGATCAGCCCGAGCAGCGAGAAGCCGACGACGGACTTGCCGCCGCCCGATTCGCCGACGAGGCCCATCACCTCGCCGGGCGCGAGCGTGAAGCTCACGCCGTCGACCGCCTTCACCGTGCCGGAGAAGGTGTGGAACCACGTGCGCAGGTCACGAACGTCGAGGAGCGGCGCGGGCGCCGTCTGATGATCCATCTCGCGGCTCATTTCAGGCGGGGGTTCAGCTCGTCCCGCAGGAAGTCGCCGAACAGGTTGATGCCGAAGACCATCGCCATGATCATCAGGCCGGGAAACACGGAGGTCCACCACAGGCCCGAGAACAGGACGTCGAAGCCGTTCTTGATCAAGAGCCCCAGCGAGGGCTGCGTGATCGGGACGCCGACGCCCAGGAAGGAGAGCGAGGCCTCGATCAGGATGAAGGTGCCCACCTGCACCGTCGCGATGACGATGAGCGGAGTGAGCACGTTGGGCAGCACGTGGCGGCGGATGATCTTGGCGTCGCGAAGCCCCGCGACGCGCGCCGCCTGCACGTATTCCTTCTGGATCTCGCCGAGCGTCGAGCCGCGCACGGTGCGGGCGTAGACCACCCAGCCCACCAGCGTGAGCGCGATCAGCACCTTGTCGATGCCCGTGCCGAAGGCGCTCATCAGGAAGAGCGCGATCAGCATGGAGGGAAACGACAGCTGGACGTCGGCGACGCGCATGATGAAGGCGTCGAGCCGCCCGCCGTAGAAGCCGGCCAGCAGCCCCAGCACGGTGCCGATGGTGCAGGCCATCAGCATCGCGGCGATGCCGATCAGCGCCGAGACGCGGGTGCCGTAGAGGATCGAGGAGAGCACGTCGCGGCCCTGCCCGTCCGTTCCCAGCAGGAAGCGCGGGTCCCCGCCCTCGATCCAGGCCGGCGGCTTGTAGCTGTCGAGCAGGTTGAGCTGCGTGAGGTCGTAGGGGTTCTGCGGCGCGACGAGGGGGCCGAACAGCACGATCAGCACGCAGGCGAGGATGATCGCGCTGCCGGCGATCGCCGAGACGTTGCGGCGCCAATTGTAGACGAACTGCGAGGCGAGGATCTGGCCCATCGTCGTCTCCTCACTTCACGGTGATGCGCGGGTCGATCGCCGTGTAGACGAGGTCGACGACGAGGTTGATGACGACGAAGATCAGCGCCACCAGCATCAGGTAGACGACGATCACCGGCCGGTCGGCGCGGTAGATCGAGTCGACCAGCAGCTTGCCCATGCCGGGCCAGGCGAAGATCGTCTCGGTGATCGTGGCGAAGGCGATGAGGTCGCCGATCTGCAGGCCGAAGATGGTCACCACCGGGATCAGCGCGTTGCGCAGGCCGTGGCCGTAGAGCACGTCCTTGCGCGAGGCGCCCTTGGCGCGGGCGAACTTGATGTAGTCCTGGCGCATCACCTCCATCATGCCCGCGCGGGTGATGCGCAGGATGATGGCGAGCGTGCCGAGCGAGAGCGTCACCGAGGGCAGGACGACGTGCGTCCAGCCGTCCCAGGTCAGCAGCGAGGTCTCGATGCCGAGCACCTCCACCGTGTCCCCGCGCCCGGACGAGGGCAGGAGCCGCCACTCCACCGCGAACAGGAAGATCAGCATCATACCGACCCAGAAGCCCGGCAGCGAGATGCCCACCAGCGAGCCCGACATGATGAGCCGGCTCAGCGGCTTGCCCGGGTTCGCGCCGGCATAGACGCCGAGCGGGATCGCGACGACGGCGGCGATCAGCATGGCGACGACGACGATCTCCAGCGTCGCCGGCAGCCGCTCGAGGATGAGGTCCATCGCCGGCTGGCGGAAGACGTAGGAGCGGCCGAAATCGCCCTGCACGAGGTTCTGCAGGAAGAGCCAGTACTGCTCCGGCATCGACCGGTCGAGGCCGAGGATGCGCCGCGCCTGCTCGATCTCGGCGTCGGTCGAATCGATCGGGATCACCATGAAGACGGGATCGCCGGTGAAGCTCATCATCAGGAAGACGATGACGGACACCGCCCAGAGGACGATCGCCATCTGGACGAGCCGCTTGATCGCATAGGCCAGCATCGCGGTTCCTCGGCGCCTGGAACGAGACGCGGCGCCGGGCTGCCCCGGCGCCGCGCGGTGACGATCGGGACGATCAGTCCTGCACGTCCATCTCGTAGGCCCACAGGAACTTGTCCGTGCGCGGCTCGAAGACGACGCCGTCGCGCGCCGCGTAGATGTCCTGCTCGTAGTGGACCGGGATCATCGGGATGTCCTCGAGCAGGATCTTGGTCGCCTCCTGGAGGTGCGCGTCGCGCTCCTCGATGCGGGGCGTCGAGTCGGCCGCCTCGATCAGCCGGTCCACCTCGGGGTTCGAGTAGGAGCCGCGGTTGACCTGGCCGTAGCCTTCCTTCTGGCCGCGGGTGTAGAACATCACCGCGTACATCGAGCCGGCATCGCCCGAGGGCACGTCCCAGCCGGACATGATGAAGCTCGACTGCTCGGACGGGACGCGGATGTAGCCGAAGAAGTTCGCCCGCGGCATCATGTTGAGCTCGAGATCGATGCCGATCTGGGAGAGCATCGAGGCGAGCGCCTGGGCGATCTGCGCGTCGTTGACGTAGCGGTTGTTGGTGGCGTCGAGCGTCATCTCGAAGCCGTCCGGGTAGCCCGCCTCGGCCATCAGCGCGCGCGCCCGCTCGACGTCGAACGGATACATCTCGCGGAAGCTCGCGCCCTCGACATAGCCGATATGGGTCTCCGGCACGTACTGCTCGGAGGGCGTCGAGAGGCCGTTCATGACGATCTTGGAGAGCGTGTCGACGTCGATCGCCCGGGCGATGGCCTCGCGCACGCGCTTGTCCTGCATCGGGTTCGTGTCGAGCGGGATCGTCGGCGACTTGTCGCGCATGTCGAGCGCGAGCACGAGGTTCAAGAGGCTCGGGCGGGTGATGACCTCGAAGCCGTCCTCGCGGCGCACGCGCTCGACGTCGCGCACCGAGAGGTCCTGCACGATGTCGAGCTCGCCCGTCAGCAGCGCCGCCGTGCGCGTCGCCGGGTTGGTGATCGGGCGGAAGACGACGCGGTCGATCTCGGGCGCGCCCGCCCAGTAGTCCTCGTTCGCCTCGAGGACGAGCCGGTCCTCCTTGACCCACTCCTCGAGCTCGTAGGGGCCGGTGCCCACGGGCTGGAGATCGACCTGCTCCTCGCCGACGCCGGTGACGTGCTCGCGGTTGAGGATGAGGATCGCGGCAAGGTCGTTCGGCAGCGCCGCGTAGGGCTGGAACGTCACGATCTCCACCGTGCGGTCGTCGATCGCCGAGAAGCTCTCGATGTTCTTGGCGAGGTTCGCCATCAGCGAGGCCTTCAGGCGCTCCAGCGTGAAGACGACGTCGTCGGCGGTGAAGGGCTCGCCGTTGTGGAAGGTGACGTCGTCGCGAAGCCGGAAGCGCCAGGTCGTGTCATCCACGAGCTCCCACGATTCGGCGAGGCCGGGACCGAAGTTCAGGTTCGCGTCGCGCCGGATCAGCGGGTCGTAGATGTGGTAGAACATGATGTTCGACGACAGCTCCTCGCCCGCCTGCGGGTCGAGGTGAACGGCGTCCGCCGTGAGGCCGACGGTGAGGGTCTTCTCCGCGTCCTGCGCCAGCGCGGGCGTGGCGAGAACGGCGGCGAGGGCGGCGCCGGCGAGGAGGTGCCGGAGGGGCGTGCGGGCATGCATGGTCGTGGGTCCTCTCTGGGTCTGGCCGAGGGGCGTTTCCCGCCCTCTTCGTGTGGAAACCGGGGGCGCTCCGTGCGGGAGCGGGACGGCTGCGCGCTCAGGCGAGCGCGCTCTGCACCTCGATCTGGTAGCCTTCCGGGTCGTCGAAGACGAAGGCGCGGATCCCGAGAGACGCGGAATCCCGCGGCTCGGTGAGGTTCGCGACGCCGTTGGCCGCGGCCCAGGCGTGCCAGGCGTCGACGTCGGGCACGCGGATGCACAGCTGCACGGGCTTCGTGTCGGCGGCGCGATGCATGCCGCGGGTCTCGTCGACGAGGCCGACATGGGCGCGATCCGCGATGCGGTAGATCTTCGACCAGCCCTGGTCGATGGCGAGCCCGAAGCCCATCACCCCCTCGTAGAAGGCGATCGCCCGGGGCAGGTCGCGATAATAGAGGAACGTGATCGCCAGCTCGACGGGGGCCTGCGGGCGCGCGGGCGTCCCGTCCGGCGCGTGCCTGGCCGCTTCTTCTGTCATGCGTCGCGCTCTCCGGATGGCTTACGTATGGAGATGGTATACACGGTGTGTGCGCTGTCAACGACCTGCTCCGGGCAGCGTGGCGCTTTTTCGGGCAGGCCTCAGAACAGACGCGACAGATGCACGAGGATGCCGGCGCGCACGTTCTCCAGATGCGTGCGCATCGCGGCCTCGGCGCGCTCGGGGTCGCGGGCGATGATGGCGTCGAGGATGGCGATGTGCTCGTGGCAGCCGGGCTCGAAGCGCTCGGGGATCGAGCCCTTGTCGTACATCCGGGTCTTGAGCTTGAGCCCGAGGATCATGTCGTGCAGCAGCGCCGAGCCCGACGCGCGGGCGATGCCGCCGTGCAGGTCCTCGTCGAGGCGCATGTGCGTGGCGGGGTCCGGCCGCGTCGGGCCGAGGAAGCGCTCGACGCGGGCGCGCATCTCCAGGAACGGCTCGGGCGAGATCACCACGGTCGCCGCCTGGCGCGCCGCCTCGCATTCGAGCAGGCGGCGCACGTGGAGGATCTCCATGATCTCCGTGACGGAGACCGTGCTCACCGTCGGCGCGTTGCCGGCGACCCGCGACACCAGCCCCTCGCTCGAGAGCCGCGCGATCGCCTCGCGCACCGGCGTGCGCGAGACGCCGAGGCGCTCGGCGAGCGGCTTCTCCTGCAGGCGCATCCCGGCCGGCAGCTCGCCCGACAGGATCATCGCGCGCAGGCGCTCGTGTGTCGCGTCGCCGAGCTTGGGGCTCGCCTCCGCGGTCGTCCGATCGTGGCGCATGACGCCGGCCTCCCCGCGCGTTCCGCACGCCGCGGGCGTCGTGGATCGCGCCCGCTTGTCATCAGTGTATACACGCCGTATCCTGATGCAAGCAATACGAGGCCACGGGATGCGAGGGGAGCGCGGGATGCACGACGTCGTGATCAGGGGGGGCCGCGTCGCCACCGGCGGGGGCAGCGTCGACGCCGATCTCGCGATCCGCGACGGCAAGGTCGCCGCGCTCGGCGCGGGGCTCGGCCCGGCGCGGCGCGAGATCGACGCCGCGGGCAAGCTCGTGCTGCCCGGCGGCGTCGATTCGCACTGCCACATCGAGCAGCTGTCCGGCGCCGGCCTGATGAACGCCGACACGTTCGAGACCGCGACGCGCTCGGCCCTGATGGGCGGCACCACGACGACCGTCTCCTTCGCCGCCCAGCACCCGGGCATGCGGCTCTCGACGGTGGTCGCCGACTACGAGGCGCTGGCCGCGCGCGGCGCCATGACCGACCACGCCTTCCACATCATCGTCTCGGACGTCTCCGGCGAGAACCTGACGGCCGACCTGCCGGCGCTGATGGCGGCCGGCCACCGCTCGATAAAGCTCTTCACCGTCTACGACAAGGTGCGCGTCGGCGACGCCGAGATCCTCGACGTGCTCTGGACCGCGCGGGCGCACGGCGGCATCGTCTGCGTCCACGCCGAGAACGACGGGCTGATCCGCTGGATGGTGCGCCGCCTCGTCGAGAGCGGCCGCATCGCGCCGCATCATCACCCGATCTCGCACCCGCGCGCGGCCGAGATCGAGGCGCTCTCGCGCATGTGCCGCTTCGCCGAGTTCACCGGCCAGCCGGTGATGCTGTTCCACGTCTCCTGCGCCGAGGGCGTCGGCGTGGTGCGCGAGGCGCGCGGGCGCGGCGCGCCGATCGTGGCGGAGACCTGCCCGCACTACCTGTTCATGACGGCCGCCGACTTCGCGAGCGCGGCCGTCGAGCCCGCAGGGCTGATGTGCTCGCCGCCCCAGCGCGGGACGGCGGACCAGGAGGCGCTGTGGGCCGGCCTCGCGCGCGGCGACCTCGACCTCGTCTCCTCCGACCACGCGCCCTATCGCCTCGACGAGACCGGCAAGTACGCCCACGGCCGCGACGCGCCCTTCACCCGCATGGCGAACGGCATGCCCGGGCTCGAGACGCGCCTGCCGCTCCTGTTCGACGCCATGGTGACGAAGGGGAGGCTCGGGCTCGACGGCTTCGTCGCGCTGACCGCGACGGCGCCGGCGGACATCTTCGGGCTCGCCGGCAAGGGCCGGCTCCTGCCCGGCTGCGATGCCGACGTGGCGATCTGGGACCCGACGGCGACGCGCACGTTCGGGACGGACGACCTCCACGACGGCACCGGCTACAACCCCTTCGCCGGCCGCACCGTGACGGGCTGGCCGGTCACCGTGCTGCGCCGGGGCGAGGTCGTCGTCGAGGACGGCGCGCTCGCCGCGGCGCCGGGGAGCGGCCGGCGCGTTCCCATGGCGGTCTCCCCCGCCATGCGCCCGCAGGCCGACCCGCCGGCGGGGCGGCTCGACCCGTGAGACCGGCGGCGTCGCCGTCGCTTGCGGGTGCCGGCTTCAGCCTGCGCTCGACAGCTTCATGAGCAGGAGCCCGGCGACGATGAGCGCGGCGGCGAGGAGGCGCGTGGCGTTGACGGGCTCGCCCAGCACCGTGATGCCGACGACGAACGCGCCGAGGGCGCCGATGCCGGTCCAGATCGTGTAGGCCGTGCCGAGCGGCAGGACCCGCATCGACCATGCCAGCAGGCCGAAGCTGATCGCCATCGCGACGAGAGTCACGATGGTGGGTTGCAGGCGCGTGAAGCCGTCGGACTGCTTCATGGAGAAGGCCCAGACGACCTCGAACAATCCGGCGACGAAAAGGATGAGCCAAGCCACGACAGCGCCCTCCACGGAGCAGCCGGGCCGTCCCGGACCTGAACCCGACGCTGGGGGGAGGACGTGGCCTCGCGGGTCCCATGTGGCCGGCCGGCGGCTCCGGCGCAAGGCTTTTCCGCGCTTCCGGGGCGAGCCGGAGCCCGCGACCGACGATCGACACCCGGGACCAAGATGCGGGATCGAGATGCGGCTCGCGCGCAAGTGATGTCTCAGTTTGAATTTCGAGGCCATGCAGGACGTTGCCGATCGGCTCGCCGGCCGTGTCCAGCTCACGTTGGACGGTCACAAGGCGTACCTCGAGGCGGTGGAGAAGGCGTTCGGCGCGGGCGTCGATTATGCGATGCTTGTGAAGCTCTACGGGGATGCCCAAGAGCGAGCAGCCCCGCGAAATGCGTCGGGGCTCGCAAGGAAACGGTCGAGGGACGTCCCGATCGCAAGCACGTTTCCACGTCCTACGCCGAGCGCCAGAACCTCACCACGCAGATGCAGATGCGCCGGTTCACGCGGCTGACGAGCGCCTTCTCGGAGAAGTTCGAGAACCACGCCCATATGGTTGCGCTCTATACCGTGTGGTACCGTTTCGTTAAGATCCACAAGGGGCACAAGCTCACACCTGCGATGGCTGCTGGCATGCCGGACCGCCTCTGGTCCATGGAGGATGTGGCGGAGCTGGTTGAGGCGAGTCTGCCGAAGCCAGGGAAGCGGGAGCCTCATACACCCCGGACTTAATGAAGCCCGTCGGGAGAGCTTTCGGCGACGCTTTACCGCGTCAGGAAATTGGGGAACGACCTGTGTTGACATATGTTGACGGTGGCGTCATTTTGCGGTGGCGTGATGTCTAGGTCGCGACACCCCAACAAGGAGGTTGAGGATGCCGTGGCGTATGCCGAATCGCAGGGCTGGAGCTTGCGCAAGCAGGGTCACTGGGGCCGGCTCTATTGCGCCAAGGCCGATCGCGACGGCTGCCAAGTCGGCGTAAACGGAACCCCCAAGAACGGTGGGAATCACGCACGCCAGATCGTCCGGGCAGTGGACCGCTGCCCGCATAAGAAGGAGGCCGACGATGAAGACGTTTGAGTTCAGCATCATCGCATCAGGCCCAGACCCGAAGGCCGAGGACTTTGAGAGCCGCTTCTATGACGCCGGCTGCGATGACGCGACCGTCTCATTCCAGAGAGGACACGTAATAATCGACTTCGCGCGAGAGGCAGTATCTCTGGACGAGGCGATCTCTTCAGCGATAGCCGACGTGCGGGCTGCGGGCGCGGCAGTTGACCGGGTCGAGCCAGACCCGTTGGTAAGCCTCTCCGAGATTGCGCACCGGACGAATCTCTCACGAGCGGCTGTCAGTCTCTACGCTAAAGAGCAGCGGGGGGAGGGCTTCCCAGCCCCGGCGGTTCGGGTCACATCTGAGAGTCCGCTTTACCAGTGGCAGGCCGTCGCCACTTGGATGCACCTGAGAGGGACTCTGCGAGAAGAGCATGTGGTAGAGGCGGCGATAATTCGATCTGCCAACGAGCATCTCAATCTGGACGATTTCGCGCTTCGGGCAACGCTACGCGAGACCGCACAACGGCAAAAAAGCTGCGCCTAAACACGAGCCCCGCTTCGGCGGGGTTTTTCTTTGGCGCGCCGGCCACGGGTGCATAGGCCAATGAACCGATCCGAAAACGAGCGCCTCAAAATTCAAACGGAGACATCACCCGCGCGCATCTTTCGTTGACAGGCGCGCCGTTTGCGACTACCTCCCTCGCTTCCCGCAGCGCGTTCGCGCGCGGGGGATGCCGGATGCTGCAAAGAAGCCGGTCCCGTCGATCGCCCCTGGCGACCGCGCGGAGAGCCGGATCGAACACGAGGAGAAAACGATGTTCGCAGTGATCAAGACCGGCGGCAAGCAGTACCGCGTTGCCGCGTCGGACGTGATTACGATCGAGAGGCTCTCCGCCGAGCCGGGCCAGACCGTCGAGCTCGACGTTCTGATGGTGGGCGAGGGCGAGGACGTCCAGGTCGGTGCGCCGACCGTGGACGGCGCGTCGGTGAAGGCCGAGGTGGTCGCGCTCACGCGCGGGCCGAAGGTCATCGCCTTCAAGAAGCGCCGCCGCCAGAACTCGAAGCGCAAGCGGGGCCACCGCCAGGACCTGATGTCCCTGCGCATCGTCGAGATCTCGGCGAACGGCAAGACGGTCAAGGCCGAGGCGACGCCGCGCAAGGCGGTGAGCACGGCGAAGCCGGAGGCCGAGGCGGGCGACACCGCCGAGGCCTGAACCACGAATTCTGCGCGATCGGCGCGGCGCGAGCCCGCGATCGCAAGGCGAGAGACGAGACGGGAGTAGACCCATGGCTCACAAGAAGGCTGGCGGTTCGTCGCGCAACGGTCGCGACTCCGAAGGTCGGCGCCTCGGCGTCAAGAAGTTCGGCAACGAGGCCGTCGTGGCCGGCAACATCATCGTGCGCCAACGCGGCACGCGCGTGAACCCGGGCCTCAACGTCGGCTGCGGCAAGGATCATACGCTCTTCGCCCTCACGGACGGGCGCGTGCAGTTCGGCAAGCGAGCCGGCAAATCCTTCGTATCCGTGATTCCCGCCGCACAGGCGGCAGAGTAAGCGGCGAGAGCGAGCGTTGACCCCGAAGCTCCCGCCGGTCCCACCAGACCCGAGCGAGAGCTTCGAGAGACACGCCGGACCCGCCCCAGGCGGGACAGGCTCTCGGAGAGACCGACGAGGGGAGGTGGGGCGCCACCTCCCCTTCGTCGTTTCTCATTCGGCGCTCCAGGCCTCCCGCGAGGGGTTCGGCGCCGCGACCCGGAGCCGAGACATGTTCCCCGACCTGACCCGCGACGACGTCTTCCGGCTGGAGACCAGACGGCTGTGGCTGCGCTGGCCGCGCCACGGCGACGCCGGCGAGATCGCCACGCTGGCGGGCGATCGCGCCGTCGCCGAGACCACCGCGCGCCTGCCGCATCCCTACCCGCGCGAGGCCGCCGACGCCTTCGTGATCGAGAGCCGGGCGGCGGCCCTGCGCGGCGAGAGCCTGCGGCTGGCGCTGGCGCCGAAGGCGCAGCCCACGCGCCTCCTGGGGATGATCGGCGTCGAGCCGAACGGCTCCGGCGAGGCCGTGCTCGGCTACTGGCTGGGCCGGCCCTTCTGGGGCCGTGGGCTGGCGACCGAGGCCACGCGGGCGATGATCGACGCGGTCTTCGCCTTCACCCGCATCGAGGCGCTTTCCGCCTCGGTGCGAGTCGGCAACACGGCCTCGCAGCGGGTGCTCGAGAAGTGCGGCTTCCTCGCCGAGGGGCCGGGCTTCCAGGACTCACCCTTGCGCGGCCGCTTCCCCGTCGACACGTTCCGCCTGAGCCGCCGCGACTGGGCGAGCCTCAAGGCCTGGAGCCGCGACGGCTGGGCGCCGACGGCCGAGGCCCCGGACCTCCACGTCGCGGAGATCGCGCCGGCCGCGCCGGCGTCCGGCTCCGCCGCCTCCACGGCCGCGGGCCGTCCCCTCTTCCTCGCGGCGGAGTGATCCGCCGCGGGGCCGTACCCACCAGGATAGACGCCCGATGAAGTTCCTCGACCAGGCCAAGATCTACGTGAAGGCGGGCGACGGCGGCGCCGGCGCCGTCTCCTTCCGCCGCGAGAAGTTCATCGAGTTCGGCGGGCCCGACGGCGGCGACGGCGGGCGCGGCGGCGACGTCTGGGCGCACTGCGTCGAGGGGCTCAACACGCTGATCGACTACCGCTACCAGCAGCACTTCAAGGCGCAGAAGGGCGTGCACGGCATGGGCCGCAACCGCACCGGCGCCTCGGGCGAGGACGTGATCCTGAAGGTCCCCGTCGGCACCCAGATCCTCGACGAGGACGGCGAGACCGTGCTGGCGGACCTCGTCGAGGTCGGCCAGCGCGTGCTGCTGTGCAAGGGCGGCAACGGCGGCTTCGGCAACGCCCACTTCACCACCTCGACGAACCGCGCCCCGCGCCGCGCCAATCCCGGGCTCGAGGGCGAGGAGCGCTGGATCTGGCTGCGCCTCAAGCTGATCGCCGACGCCGGCCTCGTCGGCCTGCCCAACGCCGGCAAGTCGACCTTCCTCGCCGCCACCACGGCGGCGAAGCCGAAGATCGCCGACTACCCCTTCACCACGCTGCATCCGGGGCTCGGCGTCGTGCGCGTCGACGAGCGCGAGTTCGTGCTCGCCGACATCCCCGGCCTGATCGAGGGCGCCCACGAGGGCGCCGGCATCGGCGACCGCTTCCTCGGCCACGTCGAGCGCTGCCGCGTGCTGCTGCACCTCGTGGAGGGCACGAGCGAGCACGCCGGCAAGGCGTACAAGACGGTGCGCGGCGAGCTCGAGGCCTACGGCCACGGGCTCGAGGACAAGCCCGAGATCGTCGCCCTCTCCAAGGCCGACGCGCTCGACCCCGAGACGCTGAAGACGCAGAAGGAGCGCCTGCGCCGCGCCTGCGGGCGGACCCCGCTCGTGCTCTCGGCGGTGTCGGGCACCGGCGTCGAGACGGCGCTGCGCCTGATCCTCGCCGAGGTGTCGGAGCTCGCGGCGGAGGAGCGCGAGGAGGCGGCGCCCGCGGCGGAGTGGCGGCCGTGACGCACGAGACGGGTATATCCGTCGTGCATTGACGCTGGGGTTGCAGATGCGTATCCTCGGGACGGTGACGGGAGGGCGCGATGGGTCGTGAGCTGAAGGTCCACAGCGATGCGGCGTACGACGCGGCGCACCGGCTCGCGGAGCAGACGGGCGAGAGCGTCGATGCGGTGGTCGAGCAAGCGCTTCGCGCGATGGCGCAGCGCCATGCGGCGCTGGCTCCCCGCGACGCGCGAGACGACTCCGAAGGAGCTGTCGACGGCCCGGCCGACCTCACGGCGCGAAGCTCTCCGAGAGACCCCGAGAACCGCTCTGCGGATGCGATCATCGAGGCGGCCAGGAGAGACATCGCGGCGCGACGCCGAGAGACGACCGTCGAAGGCGAGGATATCTTCTCGGAGGCGGCGATTGCGCGGCGGCGCGCGGAGCTGAACGCGTTGATCACCTGGATCAATCGTGGTCACCCGTCCGAGGGCAGCTACGATCATGCCGACATGTACGACGAGAATGGCCTCCCCATATGACGGACGGGTCGAGGGTGTCCGTCGACACGTCCGTTCTGGCAGCCATTCTCCTCGACGAGCCTGACCGCGCCCGTTTTCAGACGTGGCTCGAGCGCGCGGCCTGCATCATCGGTGCACCGACCCTCGTCGAGCTGTATCAGGTGGTCTCCACCCGGCGCGGCGAGGAGGAGGCCCTCGCCGCGATCAAGGCGCTGATCGCCCAGCCCAATGTCACCGTGGTGCCCTTCGACGAGGACCACTTCCTCCTCGCCGCCGACGCGTTCCGCCGGTTCGGCAAGGGGCGCGACCACCCGGCGCGGCTGAACTTCGGCGATTGCCTCGCCTACGCCGTCGCAAGACGGGCCGCCGCGCCGCTCCTGTACAAGGGCGGCGATTTCGGGCACACCGACCTGGCCTCCGCGCCAGGATCCGCCCCGTGACCGCCGCCGCCCCCCACGCCGCCACGCACCCCCCCGCCCTCGCCTCCTACCGCCGGATCGTGATCAAGGTCGGCTCGGCGCTGCTCGTCGACCGCGCCCGCGGCCGGCTCAACGCGGCCTGGCTCGCGGCGCTGGCGGAGGACATCGCGGAGCTGCACGCCCGCGGGGCGGACGTGCTCGTCGTCTCCTCGGGCGCCATCGCCATGGGCCGCTCCGTGCTCGCGCTGCCCGCCGGGCCGCTGCGGCTCGAGGAGAGCCAGGCCGCGGCCGCCGTCGGGCAGATCGCGCTCGCCCGCGTCTGGGCCGAGGTGCTCGCCCATCACGGCATCACCGCCGGGCAGATCCTCGTGACGCTCGGCGACACCGAGGAGCGCCGGCGCTACCTCAACGCCCGCGCCACCCTGAAGAAGCTGCTCGAGATGCGGGCCGTGCCGGTGGTCAACGAGAACGACACCGTGGCGACGAGCGAGATCCGCTACGGCGACAACGACCGCCTCGCCGCCCGCGTCGCGTCCATGATCGGCGCGGACCTGCTCGTGCTGTTCTCCGACGTCGACGGCCTCTACACCGCGCCGCCGGCGAGCGATCCGAGCGCGGCGCACATCCCCGTGGTCGAGCGGATCGGGCCCGAGATCGAGGCGATGGCCGGCGGGGCGGCGTCCGAGCTCTCGCGCGGGGGCATGCGCACCAAGATCGAGGCTGCGAAGATCGCGACCGCGTCGGGCGCCGCCATGCTGATCGCGCACGGCGGGCCGAAGAACCCGCTGCGCGCGGTCGCGGGCGGCGCGCGCTGCACCTGGTTCGCGCCGCAATCCTCCCCCGAGCGGGCGCGCAAGACCTGGATCGCCGGCGCGCTCGAGCCCAAGGGCGTGCTCGTGGTCGATGCCGGCGCGGCCAAGGCCCTGCGCGCGGGGGCGAGCCTGCTGCCGGCGGGCGTCAAGCGCGTCGAGGGCGGCTTCGCCCGCGGCGACGCCGTGTGCGTGCGCGACGAGGCGGGGCGCGAGATCGCGCGCGGCCTCGTGGCCTACGATCGCGACGACGCCGGGCGGATCGCCGGGCGCAGGACCGGCGAGATCGAGACCATCCTCGGCTTTCGCGGCCGCGACGCGATGATCCACCGCGACGACCTCGCTTTGGTCGGCGAGGGCTGAGCGGGCGAAGGCCGAGCCGGCGAGGGCTCGCGCAGGCGAGCGCCGGCGCGGACGAGACCCGAACGTCGCGCCTTCGTCCATTTGCCACCCGCGTCCCGCTTGACCGGACCGCCCCCGGCGCGCGAGATCGTGCGCACGCGCATCCCGAGCGGAGGGCTCCCATGAAGACGAACGCCGGACGCTTCTTCGAGGATTTCTCGCTGGGCGAGACGATCCGCCACGCGACGCCACGCACGCTCACCGTGGGCGACCAGGCGCTCTACACCGCCCTCTACGGCTCGCGCTTCGCGGTCTCCTCCTCGGAGCACTTCGCCCGCTCGATCGGCTACGACCGCGCGCCCCTCGACGACCTCCTCGTCTTCCACACGGTCTTCGGCAAGACGGTGCCGGACGTCTCCCTGAACGCGGTGGCCAACCTCGGCTACGCCGAGGGGCGCTTCCTGGCGCCGGTCTATCCCGGCGACACGCTGTGGGCGGTCTCGGAGGTGATCGGGCTCAAGCAGAGCTCGAACGGCGAGACCGGGATCGTCTGGGTGCGCACGACCGGCTTCAACCAGGACGGCGCGCGGGTGCTCTCCTATTGCCGCTGGGTGCTGGTGCGCAAGCGCGACCCCGCCTCCCCCGCGCCCGAGCCGCACGTGCCGACGCTGGCGCCCGTCGTCGCCGCCGACGAGATCGCCCGGCACGCGCCGGCGCTCACCATCGACAGCTACGACTTCGACCTCGCCGGCGCCGCCGATCGCTTCGGCGACTATTCCGACGGCGAGCGGATCGACCACGTCGACGCGATGACGGTGGAGGAGGCCGAGCATCAGCTCGCCACCCGCCTCTACCAGAACACGGCGCGGGTCCACTTCGACCGGATGGCCGCCGAGAAGAGCCGCTTCGGCAAGCGGCTGATCTATGGCGGGCACGTGATCTCGCTCGCCCGGGCGCTCTCCTTCAACGGGCTCGCGAACGCCTTCACGGTGGCGGCCGTCAACGCCGGGCGCCACGTCGCGCCGCTGTTCGCGGGCGACACCGTGAGCGCCTGGAGCGAGGTCCTCGCCACCTGCCCGCTCGCGGGCCGCGACGACGTCGGCGCGCTGCGCCTGCGCACGGTCGCCGTGAAGAACCGCCCGAGCGGCGATTTCGCGGGACGCGAGGGCGAGGGCTATGCCGAGGGCGTGATCCTCGACCTGGACTACTGGGTCCTGATCCCGCGCTGAGGCGCTGTGATCGATCACGCCGGAATCCGGGCGCTTCGTCGAGATTCGGGATCGTCGCGCAACCGAACGGAAAGCTTTCGTCGCTACTCGTGAGACCGGCGCGGCGCGCCGGCGTGCGCCGCCCGGAACTCTCGGGGTAGAGCCATGGCGCCCAGACACGGCCATTCGCACGGCGTTTCGCACGGCCTTTCCGTCGCACACCGATCCCGGCTCCGCTTCGTCAAGCGCTTCCGCAGGGACGAGGAGGGCGTGACGGCGATCGAGTTCGCCTTCGTCGCGATCCCCTTCTTCGCGCTCCTCTTCGCCATCATCGAGGCGGCGCTGGTGTTCTGGACGCAGCAGGTGCTCGAGACCGCGGTCTCCGACGCCTCGCGGCGCATCTACACCGGCCAGTTCCAGTCCGAGAACCGGGCGATCACCGACGCGGCCCAGCTGCAGACCGCCTTCAGGCGAGAGATCTGCGCGCGGGTCGTCGCCCTGTTCGACTGCGAGGCGACGCTGCGGGTCGACGTGCGCAGCTTCGGCGACTTCGACGGCGTCACCTTCGGCGCGGTCCTCGACGACGAGGGCGCCATCGACGACGACGCCTTCGCCTTCCAGAGCTCCGGCGCGGGGCAGGTCGTGGTGGTGCGCGCGGCGATCGACTACCCCGTCTTCACGACGATCCTCGACGGCTCGGGCGCCAACCTCCCCGACGGGCGCCGGCTGATCATGGCGTCGGCCGCCTTCCGCAACGAGCCGTTCGGCAATTGAGGGAGACGACGACGATGACCCGACCGATCCGCGTCGTGGGCGCCCTGCGCGCCTTCGCCCGCCGCTTCGCGGAGGCGCGCGCCGGCGTCGCCGCGATCGAGTTCGCCTTCGTGCTTCCGGTGATGCTGGTGCTCTTCATCGGCATGTCGCAGATCACGGTCGCCCTGAGCATGGACCGCAAGGTGACGCTGCTCGGGCGCACGGCCGCCGACCTGGTCGGGCGCGTGGGGACCGTCACCACCGCCGACGTCCAGGGCATCATGCGCGCCGCCTCCGTCGTGCTCGAGCCCTACGACGATACGGAGGTCTCGATCGTGCTCTCGAGCGTGGTCGTGCGCGATCCCGCGGGTCCGGACCCGATGGCGGCGTGGGTCTGCTGGAGCCGCGCCAACGCCAACGGAACTGCGCGTGCCGCCAACAGCGACGTGCCGATCCCCGCCGGCTTCGACCAGGACGGCTCGTCCTTCATCCTGGCGGAGGTGAGGATGCCCTATCGGCCGATCTTCAGCATGGACAACCTGTTCACCACGATCGACCTGTGGGACGAGACGGTCTGGCCGGTGCGCAACACGACCCAGGTCGAGCTCTCCGGCGTCGCGCCCTGCTGAGGGCGCGCTCCTCGGCCGGTCAGCGGGTGCCGAACATCCGGTCGCCCGCGTCGCCCAGCCCCGGCACGATGTAGCCGTGCTCGTTCAGCCGCTCGTCGATCGCCGCCGTCCAGATCCGCACGTCCGGATGCGCCTCCTGCATCCGCGCGACGCCCTCGGGCGCGGCGAGCAGGCATACGAAGCGCAGGTCCCGCGCGCCGCGCTGCTTGAGGCGGTCGATCGCCGCCACCGCCGAGTTCGCGGTCGCGAGCATCGGGTCGAGCACCATGACGAGCCGGTCGGCGAGGTCGGACGGGGCCTTGAAGTAGTATTCCACCGCCTGCAGGGTCTCGGGATCGCGGTAGAGGCCGATATGGGCGACGCGCGCCGACGGCACGAGGTCGAGCATCCCGTCGAGGAAGCCGACGCCCGCACGCAGGATCGGCGCGAAGACGAGCTTCTTGCCGGCGATCTGCGGCGCCTGCATCGACGCGAGCGGCGTCTCCACGGTGACGTGCTCGAGCGGCAGGTCGCGCGTGACCTCGTAGCAGAGCAGCATCCCGATCTCGTTGAGGAGCTGTCGGAAGCCCTTGGTCGAGCGCTCCTTCGCGCGCATCAGCGTCAGCTTGTGCTGGACCAGGGGGTGATCGACGACCGTGACGCCCTGCATGTGCGCGCTCCTCATCTCGACGGCTCGGCGCCCGGTCTCCCGGGCCTGGGGTCCCTCCTAGCCCAAGGCGGGCGGCAAGGGAACGCACAGACGGGAATGCAGGACGGGAGCGCGGCCGCAACCCGGTCCCGGGGCGCGGCGTTCCGATCGCGAGGCTTGCGCGTGACGGGGCTCGCGGGCGACGGGGCTCGCGGGCGACGAGGCTTCCCGGCGACTGGAGGAGACGCATGGAGACGACGACGAACGAGCTCGAGGCGAACGGGACGACGCCGACCCGCGCGGCCGCCGCGCGGGGCCGGCGCAACGGCGCCGTCGGCGCGCTCGCGGGCGCCCTCCTCCTCGCCGGTCCGGCGCTGGCGGAGCCGGCACGCACGACCGCCGACCTGAACCTGCGCGAGGGGCCCGGCACCGGCTACCGGATCGTCGCCGCGATGCCGCGCGGCAGCCTCGTCGACGTGCGGACCTGCGTGCGCGCCTGGTGCGAGGTCGGGCACCGCGGCCGCGTCGGCTGGGCGAGCCGCCGCCATCTGCGCCTGGGCGCCGCGCCGGGTCCGGTACGGCCGGGACCCGTGCGGCCGGACCCGGCGTGGCCCGCGCCGCCACCCCCGCCCCCGCGCGTCGATCCCCCGCGCGCCGCGCCCGCGTCCTGCGACGCGCGCCGGGCGCGCTGGCTCGTCGGCGAGCGGGCGACCGAGCGCCGCCTCGAGGCGGCGCTCGACGCCTCCGGCGCCAGGCGGCTGCGGGTCGAGGAGCCCGGCTACGCCTACACGCAGGAGCTCCGCCGGGACCGGCTGACGGTGCGCGTCGACCGGCGCGAGATCGTCGTCGACGTCGCCTGCCGCTGAGCGCCGGCCGCCGGCGGCGTCGGAGACCGTCGCTCGCCGGCGACGGCCCCCCTCTCACTCGGCGGCCGCCGCGCGCTCGACCAGCGGCACGCCGAGGGTGAAGGTGAGGCCCTCGCGGTCGAACCGCATGTCGACGTCCGAGCTGAACTGGCCGCCGAGCATGTGGCGCAGGAGCCGCGTGCCGAAGCCCTGGCGCGTCGGCGGGGCGACGGGCGGGCCGCCGCGCTCGACCCAGGACAGCCGCAGCGACCGCCGTCCCCCGCTCGTCTCGACGTCCCAGGAGACCCGCAGCGTGCCCGTGGGCACCGAGAGCGAGCCGTATTTCACGGCGTTCGTGGCGAGCTCGTGCGCGGCCATGCCGATGGAGAGGGCGACGTCCGAGGGCAGCGCCACGTCCGGCCCGCGCATCACGACGCGCGGGGTCCCCTCCGCCCCGATCGGGCCGCCCTCGTAGGGCGCGAGCTCGGCCACCAGGAGATCGCGCAGCGGGATGACGCCCCAGGCGTTCTCCGTGAGCAGCGTGTGCGTGCGCGCGAGCGAGACGATGCGCGCGTTGAACGCCTCGCGGAAGGCGGCGATGTCCGTGGCCGTGCGCGCGGTCGCGTTGGCGATGGCCTGGACGGTCGCGAGCGAGTTCTTCACCCGATGGTGGAGCTCGCGCACCATCAGCGCCTGGCGCTCCTCCGCGCGCTTGTGCTCGGAAATGTCGCTCGCCACGCACACGAGGCCCGAGACCCGCCCGCGCTCGTCGTGCATCGGCGTCTTCGATACGAGGTAGATCCTCCGCGTCGAGCCGGGGGCGGCGCTCTCCTCCTCCACGGTCCTGCCCTCGCCGGCCCGGATCACCGCCATGTCGGCGGCGAAGCCGGCGATGCCGCCCTCGGTCTGGCCGTCCGCGTCGTCGTCGGGACCGGTCCAGCCGACGAGCCTCTCCGGCGGCGTGCCCACGATCTTGGCGAGCGCCGGGTTGGCGAAGGCGAAGCGGCCCTTGGCGTCGCGCACCCAGATCGGGTCGGGCGCCGTCTCGCCGATGACCCGCAGGAGGTCGACCGCCCGGCGCAGCTCCTCCTCCGCCCGGCGCTCGTCGGTGACGTCGAGGTGCACCCCGATGACGTGCTCGGCGCGCCCGCGGGCGTCGCGCTTGATCACCGCGCTCGAGGCGACGAAGCGGGTCTCGCCGGACGGCCGCACCACCCGGAACTCCGTCCTGTAGGGCCGGTCCTCGGCGATCGCCACGGCGAGCGCCTCCTGGATCTTCGCCCGGTCCTCCGGCAGCACGAACTGCAGCCAGTCCGCGTGCAACGCGAGCGCCCTGGGCTCCACGCCGAAGATCTCCGCCGTGCGCTCCGAGACCACGCAGCGCCCGGTGTCGAGGGCGACGTCCCAGGAGCCGAGCCGCCCCGCCTCGATCGCGAGCCGCAGGCGCTCCTCGCTCTCGCGCAGCGAGGCGCTCGCGCGCTCGCGCTCGGTGACGTCGAGCGCCGAGACGACGAGGCGCGAGACGCGCCCGTCGGCATCGCGCAGGGGCGCGATCTGCACGTCGAGCACGAGGCGCGAGCCGTCCGCGAGGGGGGCCTCGAGGTCGGTGCGGGGCGCGCCGCCGGCGGCGGCCTCGCGCACCAGCCGGCGAAGGGCCTCGCGCGCCGGCGCCTCGCCGCCCCCGGGCAGGATCTCCCACAGCTTGCGCCCCAGGACCTCCTGGCGGGCTCGGCCGATGGTGCGCAGGGGACCCCGGTTGATGTCGGCGAGGGTGCCGTCGGGCTCGAGCACGGCGACGAGGGCGATGAGGTTGTCGAGCGTCTCCGTCAGGCGCCGCTCGGACGCCGCGAGGTCGGCCGAGCGATCGCGCAGGTCGCGCGCGGCCAGGGCCAGCGCCTCGCCGACCTCGTTCGCCTCGCGCACCGAGGTGACGACGGGATCGGGCGTCTCGCCCTGGCCGACGAGCCGCGCCATGCGGCGCACGCGGCGGATCGCGGCCGCGGCGCGGCGCCCGAACAGCGCCGCGAGCCCGCCCGCCAGCGCGGCGAGCGTCAGCCCGAGGGCGGCCAGTGTGCCGAGCATCGTCCGCGCCGAGGCCGAGGCGACGCTCTCCGGCACGAAGGCGAGGACCGTCCACTGGCCGAGCCGCGTCCGCGCATGGCCGAACAGGCTCGGCACGCCGTCGCGGGTGGGCGCCCGGAACACGCCGGGCAGTCCCGCCGTGCGCTCGAGCAGGATCTCCGGCGCCCGGTCGCCGACGTAGTCCGGATGATCGCGCGAGCGCGTGAGCACGACGGCGCGCCGGTCGAACAGCACCGCGACGAGCGGCTCGCGGATGCCGAGCCCGTGGAGCAGGGCGCTCGCGGGCAGCGCGATGCTGACGAGGGCCGGCACCGAATCCCCGACGAGCGCGCGCGCGTTCACAGCGACGATCGGCTCGCCCGGCACGTCGGCGCCGGGGCCGGCGAGGATCAGGTCGGAGACGATGGCGCCGCCCGGCGACAGCCGCTCCCAGGCATAGGCCTCGCTCGGCGCCGCCGGGAGTGCGCTGCGGGGCAGGCGGGTGTCGAGCAGGCGCTCGCCCTCGCGGGTGGTCACCAGCACGGCGGCCTCGGCCGATCCGATCGCCGCCATGGCCCGGCCGGCGAAGACCTCGAGCCGTCCCTCGGCGAGGGCGGGATCGGTGGCGAGGGCGCGCGCGGCCGCGGCGAGGCCGGCGAGCTCGCGGTCCACCGCGGCGGCGATCTCCACCGCACGGCTCGCCGCCGAGCGCTCGAAGCGCGCCTCCTCGGCCTGCGCCACCCACCACATCAGGATGGCGACGAACACGAAGACCGGCGCCGTCAGCGCCGCACCGAAGACGGCGAGGTGCCAGACGAGCGGGCGGCCGTGCCGTGTCGCGCTCCCGGTCGCGCTCAAGCTCTCCCCCGTGTCGCTGGCATCCCGGCCCGGCGGCACCATGCGGGCCGGCGACCGGATTTGCAACAACGCGCCCGGCGCGCGGGCGGGGCCCGCGGCGCGCCGCCTCATCAGAAAGTCGGGACTTGCCCCCGGCCATGCCGCGGGTACTAATAGGCCGCGAAACGGAGAGAACGCGGTCCACCGCGCGTCCGGAGAGGGAACACCAGCGTGCGCAGAGGCCGAAAACGGCCCGCGGACGTCGAGAGAGGGAGAAGCCCGTGACGACGGCAGACGCCGCGCGCGAGGACACGTTTCCGAAGCTGATCGTGCGCAACGCCCGCGTCCGGCCGCGGCGAACCGCCTTTCGCCACAAGGATCTCGGCATCTGGCAGTCGTGGGACTGGCGTCGCGTTCACGACGGCGTGCGCGGCTTCGCCGCGGGCCTGCACGGGCTCGGCGTCCGCAAGGGCGACAAGGTCGCGATCGTGGGCGCGAACCGCCCGCGGCTGTACTGGGCCATCGCCGCGGCGCAGTGGATCGGCGCGGTGCCGGTGCCGGTCTACGCGGATTCGGTGGCCGAGGAGATGGCCTACGTGCTGGCGCATGCCGAGGTGGTCACCGCCGTGGTGCAGGACCAGGAGCAGGTCGACAAGCTGCTCTCCGTCGCCGGCGACGTGCCCACCCTCGGGCACATCCTCTACGACGAGCCGCGGGGGCTGCGCGACTACGACCATTCCCGCCTCCATCCGCTCACCGAGTTCATCGCCGAGGGCGAAGCGCGCCTCGCCCGCGACGCCGATCTCGCCGCCGTGATCGACGGCGCGCTGGCCGCCGGCTCCGGCGCGGACCTCGCCATCATCCTCTACACCTCGGGCACGACGGGCCGGCCCAAGGGCGTGATGCTCACCCACGACAACGTGCTCGCCGCCGCGCGCATGGGCTGCGACTTCGACCGGCTCGACGAGACCGACGAGATCATCGCCTACCTGCCGCTGGCCTGGGTGGGCGACCACATCTTCTCCTACGCGCAGGCGATCCTGGCGGGGCTGTGCGTCAACTGCCCGGAGAGCCCGGAGACCATCGTCGAGGACCGCCGCGAGATCGGCACGACCTACGCCTTCGCGCCCCCTCGCGTGTTCGAGAACATGCTCACCCTCACCATGGTGCGCATGGAGGACGCGGGGCGGCTCAAGCGCGCGATGTTCCGCTTCTTCATCGACCACGCCGGCAAGGTCGGCGAGCGCATCCTCAACGGCGAGCGCGTCGACGCCCGGGACCGGGCGCTCTACGCGATCGGGGATTTCCTGGTCTACGCGCCGCTGCGCAACCGTTTCGGCCTCACCGACATCAAGGTCGGCTACACCGCCGGCGAGGCGATCGGGCCCGAGATCTTCCGCTTCTACCGCTCGATCGGCGTCAACCTGAAGCAGCTCTACGGGCAGACGGAGGCCTCGGTCTACGTCACCATGCAGCCCGACGGCGAGATCTACGCCGACACGGTGGGCCGCCCGGTGCCGGGCGTCGAGATCAAGATCGACGACAACGGCGAGGTCCTGTTCCGCTCGCCGGGCGTCTTCCAGGCCTACTACAAGGACCCCGACAAGACCGCCGAGACGAAGACGCCCGACGGCTTCGTGCGCTCGGGCGATGCCGGCTTCTTCGCCGAGAACGGCCACCTGAAGATCATCGACCGGGCCAAGGACGTCGGCAAGCTGAACGACGGCTCGTTGTTTCCGCCCAAGTATGTCGAGAACAAGCTCAAGTTCTACCCGAACATCAAGGAGGCCGTCGCCTACGGCCACGAGCGCGACCACGTCGCCGTGTTCGTCAACATCGACCTGACCGCGGTGGGGAACTGGGCCGAGCGCAACAACGTCGTCTACGCCTCCTACCAGGAGCTGGCGCAGCACCCGCGCGTCTACGAGATGATCGCCGAGCACGTCGACGAGGTGAACCGCTCGCTCGCCGCCGAGCCGATGATGGGCGGCGCGCAGATCAAGCGCTTCCTGATCCTGCACAAGGAGCTCGACGCCGACGACGGCGAGCTCACCCGCACCCAGAAGGTCCGCCGCGGCTTCATCGCCGAGCGCTACGCCCCGCTGATCGACGCGCTCTACGACGGCTCCGGCGAGGCCGACATCAAGACCGAGGTCACCTTCGAGGACGGCCGCAAGGGCGTCATCGCGGCGCGGGTGAAGATCCGCGACATGGCGGTCTATCCGGCCGAGGGGCCGGCGCCGATGCGGGAGGCGGCGGAATGATCACCCCGAAATCCGTCCGCGAGGAGATCGCCCGATGAACGCGAATACGACCGTCGAGCGGGTCGCGGCGCCGCAGGCGGCTCCCGTTGCGCAGGGCGGCGCCGCCGTCGTCGCCCGCCCCGACGCCGCGGCGCGCGAGGTCCTCCTCGCGGTGGAGAACGTCTCGCTCGGCTTCGGCGGGGTGAAGGCGCTCACCGACGTCTCCTTCGACATCCGCAAGGGCGAGATCCGCGCCATCATCGGCCCCAACGGCGCCGGCAAGACCTCGATGCTCAACTGCATCAACGGCTTCTACCACCCGACCGAGGGGCGGATCACCTTCAAGGGCGAGACCCGCCAGAAGATGCGCCCGCACGAGGCGGCCGCCGGCGGGATCGCGCGCACCTTCCAGAACGTGGCGCTGTTCAAGGGCATGTCGACGCTCGACAACATCATGACCGGGCGCTCCCTGAAGATGCGCGCCAACCTGTTCTGGCAGCTCGTGCGCTTCGGCCCGGCGACGCGCGAGGAGGTGGAGCATCGCCGCAAGGTCGAGGACATCATCGACTTCCTGCAGATTCCCCACATCCGCAAGACCCCCGTCGGCAAGCTGCCCTACGGCCTGCAGAAGCGCGTCGAGCTCGGCCGGGCGCTGGCCATGGAGCCGGAGCTCCTGCTCCTCGACGAGCCGATGGCCGGCATGAACCTCGAGGAGAAGGAGGACATGTCGCGCTTCATCCTCGACGTGAACCAGGAGTTCGGCACCACGATCGCCCTGATCGAGCACGACACGGGTGTCGTCATGGACCTGTCGGACCGGGTCGTCGTGCTCGAGTACGGCCGCAAGATCGCCGACGGCACGCCCGACGAGGTGAAGGCGAACCAGGCCGTCATCGACGCCTATCTCGGCGTCCCGCACTGAGGAGCGACGCGTTTCCATGGACCTCCTCTCGCAGATCTTCGTCGAGCCCTTCGCGCTCATGGTCGAGATGCCGGACCTCCTGGTGCAGACGCTCTGGGAGGGCTTCGTCTCGGGCGTGCTGTATGCGCTGATCGCGCTCGGCTTCGTGCTGATCTTCAAGGCGTCGGGCGTCTTCAACTTCGCCCAAGGCATCATGGTCGTGTTCGCGGCCCTCACCCTGGTCGGCTTCTACGCCATGGGCGTGCCGGCGATCGGGGCGCTGGTGCTCGCGGTCGCGGTCATGTTCGCGCTCGCCTGGACGGTGGAGCGCGTGGTGCTGCGCCCGCTCGTGAACCAGCCCGACATCATCCTGTTCATGGCGACCTTCGGGCTCACCTACTTCCTGATCGGCTTCGGCGAGCTCGTCTTCGGCGGCGAGCCCAAGCAGATGATCACCGACGAGCTGATGCTGCCCACCGGCGCCAGCGACTTCGAGTTCGGCGGCGGCTACGTGCGCATCCAGCACCTCGACATCGCCGCCGCCGTGATCGCCTCGATCATGATCGCCACGCTCGGCGTCTTCTTCTCCAAGACGCGCATCGGGCGCGCCCTGCGCGCGGTGGCGGACAGCCACAAGGCGGCGCTGTCGGTGGGCATCTCGCTGAACCAGATCTGGGTCATCGTCTGGTTCGCGGCCGGCATCGTCGCGCTGGTGACGGGCATCATGTGGGGCGCGCGCTCGGACGTGTCCTTCGCCCTGCAGATCATCGCCCTCAAGGCGCTGCCGGTGCTGATCCTCGGCGGCTTCACCTCGATCCCCGGCGCCATCGTCGGCGGGCTGATCATCGGCATCGGCGAGAAGCTCGGCGAGTTCTACTGGGGCCCGATCATCGGCGGCGGCATCGAGAGCTGGTTCGCCTACGTCATCGCGCTGATCTTCCTGCTGTTCAGGCCGCAGGGCCTGTTCGGCGAGAAGATCATCGAGCGCGTCTGAACCTCCCTCCCCGTCGGGGAGGGAACGGCTCGCGCAGCGAGCCCAGGGTGGGGTCCCTCGGGATCCGCGACCTTCCCGCTCGGGGAAGGAGAGCCAGAGCGAGGAAACGGTCGTGATCTATCGCGAGTCGGGCCAGTACAAGACGAGCTACGAGGCGGATCGGGCGGTCTTCCCGTTGAGGCAGGACCGGATCGGCATCGCCGTGATCATCGCCGCCGCCTATGCGGCGGGCGTGTTCGGCTCGGACTTCCTGCTCCAGGCGGTGCTGATCCCGTTCCTGATCTTCTCGCTCGCGGCGATCGGGCTCAACATCCTCGTCGGCTACGCCGGCCTGCTGTCGCTCGGCACCGGCGCCTTCATGGGCGTGGGGGCCTACGCCTGCTACAAGCTGATGACCGCCTTCCCGGAGGTGAACGTCGTCGTCTGGATCCTGATGTCGGGGTTCTTCTCGGCGGCGGTGGGCGTCTTCTTCGGCCTGCCCTCCCTGCGCATCAAGGGCTTCTACCTCGCCGTGGCGACGCTCGCGGCGCAGTTCTTCCTGCAATGGTCCTTCAACCGCATCCCCTGGCTGTACAACTACAACATCTCCGGGGCGATCGAGGCGCCGCTGACGACGCTGTTCGGCGTGCCGATCACCGGCGCCACCGCCACCGCGGAGGCCCGCTACCTCGTCGTGCTCACGCTCGTCATCGGGCTCACCTGGCTCGCGTCGAACCTCGTCCACGGCCGCATCGGCCGGCAATGGATGGCGATCCGCGACATGGACATCGCCGCCGAGCTGATCGGCATCCGCCCGCTCCACGCCAAGCTCATGGCCTTCGCCTGCTCGTCCTACTTCGTGGGCGTGGCCGGGGCGATGATGGTGTTCCTGTGGTACGGCGGCGCCGAGTACAACGTCTTCAACATCGACCAGTCGTTCTTCATCCTGTTCATGATCATCATCGGCGGGCTCGGCTCGCTGATCGGGTCGTTCATGGGAGCGGCCTTGATCTTCATGCTGCCGATCGGGCTCGGCATCGTCCTGCCGGCGATCACGGAGCCCTTCGGAATCACGGTCGGCGCCGCCACCATCGAGCACCTGCGCTTCATGATCGTGGGTGCGCTGATCATCTTCTTCCTGATCGTCGAGCCGCACGGCCTCGCGCGGCTCTGGCAGATCGGTAAGCAGAAGCTCCGGGTCTGGCCGTTCCCCTATTGAGGGCGGCGACAACAACGAAGGCCCCGGAGACGAGAGAGGGAACGGCCGGAGATCCGGCCACCGAGAGGAACCCGAGGGAGGACATCACGCCATGTCGCTACGCCACCTGACCATCGCCGCGATCGCGGGCGCGATCGTGTCGACGACCGCGCTCGTCGCCCCGGCGAGCGCGCAGACCCAGGAGGGCATCTACGTGCCGCTCCTCACCTACCGCACCGGCGCCTTCGCCGGCTCGGGCATCCCGATCGCCGACGGCATGCACGACTACCTCACCATGCTCAACGAGCGCGACGGCGGCATCGGCGGCGTCCCGATCGTCATCGAGGAGTGCGAGACCGGGTACGACACCAAGCGCGGCGTCGAGTGCTACGAGTCGGTGCGCGCCAAGAACCCGGTGGTGGTGAACCCCTACTCGACCGGCATCACGCTCCAGCTGATCCCGCGCGCTGCCGTCGACCGGATCCCGGTGCTCTCGATGGCGTACGGCCTCTCCGCCTCGGCCGACGGCGAGACCTTCCCGTGGGTGTTCAACCCGCCGGTGACCTACTGGGACGGCGCCTCCGTGTTCGTGAAGCACATCGCCGAGCGCGAGGGCGGCTTCGAGAGCCTCGCCGGCAAGACCGTCGGCCTCCTCCACCTCGACGCGCCCTACGGCCGCGAGCCGATCCCGGTGCTCGAGGCGCTGGCCGAGGAGCACGGCTTCGAGCTGAAGCTCTACCCCGTCGCCGCGCAGGACATGCAGAACCAGGGCTCGGTCTGGCTCAACATCCGCCGCGACCGGCCGGACTACATCTACCTGCAGGGCTGGGGCGCCATGAACCCCACCGCCGTGCGCGAGGCCATCCGCACCGGCTTCCCGATCGAGAACATGATCGGCGTGTGGTGGGCCGGCGGCGACGAGGACGCCCGGGCCGGCGGCGCCGACGCCGCGGGCTACAAGGCGCTCTCCTTCAACGGCGCCGGGACGGACTTCCCCTTCATCCAGGACGTGATCACCCACGTCCACGACAAGGGCCTGTCGCAGTTCCCGCGCGAGCGCATCGGCGACATGCTCTACAATCGCGGCATGTACAACTCGATGCTGATCGCCGAGGCGATCCGCACCGCGCAGGAGATCACGGGCAAGAGCGTGGTCACCGGCGAGGACGTGCGCCGCGGCCTCGAGAACCTGAACGTCACGGAGGAGCGGCTGGCCGAGATGGGCATGACCGGCTTCGCCGCGCCGCTCGACGTCACCTGCGAGAACCATTCGGGCAACCACGACGTCTTCGTGGCCGAGTGGGACGGCGAGAAGTGGACGGTGGGCCAGGACTGGACCGAGCCGATGACGGAGCGCGTGCGTCCGCTCATCCTCCAGGCCGCCCAGGACTACGCCGCCGCCAATCCCGGCTGGCCGGCGCGCACGGAGACCTGCGACAATTGAGGTCGCGCTCCCTCCCCATCGGGGAGGGGACTGCTCGCGAAGCGAGCCGGGGGTGGGGTCCGTCGCCCGATCGTCGGGCGCCGGCTCCGGCTTCGCCGAACACGCCTCCGGCGTGCCCCATCCGTCACCGGGCTCGGCCCGGTGCCAGCTTCCCCTGCAGGGAAGCAGAGACGAGCGCCCCGCACGCGGGACGCTCACCCCTCATCACCCGCGAAGAGCCCGCCCGATGACCGCACTCGCCACGCCCGCCTCGACCGAGACCCCGGCCCCCGCCGCGGCGGCACCGATCCTGTCGGTGAACAACATCGAGGTGATCTACGACCACGTCATCCTGGTGCTGAAGGGCGTCTCGCTCACCGTGCCGACTCGCGGCATCGTCGCGATCCTCGGCGCCAACGGCGCCGGCAAGACCACGACGCTCAAGGCGATCTCGAACCTGCTGCGCGCCGAGCGCGGCGAGGTGACCAAGGGCTCGATCGAGTTCGACGGCAACCGCATCGAGAAGCTGTCACCCAACGAGCTCGTGCGCCGCGGCTGCATCCAGGTGCTCGAGGGCCGCCACTGCTTCGGCCACCTGACGATCGAGGAGAACCTGCTCACCGGCGCCTTCACCCGCCGCGACGGCAACGCCGCCATCAAGGCGGACATGGAGAAGGTCTACGCCTACTTCCCGCGCCTGAAGGAGCGCCGCGGCTCGATGGCCGGCTACACCTCCGGCGGCGAGCAGCAGATGTGCGCCATCGGCCGCGCCCTGATGAGCCGCCCGAAGATGATCCTGCTCGACGAGCCCTCGATGGGCCTCGCCCCGCAGATCGTCGAGGAGATCTTCGAGATCGTGAAGGACTTGAACGCCAAGGAGGGCGTGTCCTTCCTGCTGGCCGAGCAGAACACCAACATGGCGCTGCGCTACGCCACCTACGGCTACATCCTCGAGACCGGCCGCGTCGTCATGGACGGGGACGCCAGGATGCTGCGCGAGAACGAGGACGTGAAGGAGTTCTACCTCGGCGTCGCCGGCGCCGACCGCAAGAGCTTCCGCGAGGTGAAGAGCTACAAGCGCCGCAAGCGCTGGCTGGCCTGATCGCGCGCGCCCGTGCCCGCGACGGTGGCGAGGGTCGAGCCCGCCGCCCCGACGTCGCGCACCTCGGACAGGACCGACAGCGACCCGTCGGTCTCGAGCACGACGGCCCCGACCGCCGAGAGCTCCGGCGCGCCCGAGCTGCGCGCGGCGGCGAGCACCTCCGCCCGGCTGACGCGCTCCTGGCGCAGCGCGTCCTCCAGGATCTCGCCGCGATGCACCAGGAGCCGCGGCGTCGCCTTGACCAGCGTGTGGACGCGCCGCGAGCGCACCGAGGCGAAGGTCACGACCCATTGCAGCAGGATCAGCGTGGCGAAGGCCGTGAGGCCCTCGGCGAGCGCCACGTCGCGGTTGAGCAGGATCGTCGCCAGCGTCGAGCCGAGCGCCACCGTCACCACGAGATCGAAGGCGTTGAGCTTGGTCAGCGTGCGCTTGCCGGTGACGCGCAGGACGAGGACGAGCCCGGCATAGGCGAGCGTGCCCACCACGACGATGCGCAGGAGGTCGCTCCAGGGGGCGAGGAAGGCGTCGGCTGGCATGGGCGCTCCGGGCTCGTGCGGGACGGGAGCACAAGCCCGGCACGGGCGGGGCGGTTCCGCGCCCCGGGGGGAGCGTCAGTCCCGAGGCTCCCGTTCGATCAGGGTACCGACGAGGTCCGGATCGCGTGCGATCGCCTGTAGATACCGCGTAGCGGCGAGGTCGGGAGCACGCCCGCCCGACGTCCTCTCCCAATTGCGGACAGCCTCCGGATCGAGACCGTACCGCAAAGCGAATTGCTCGCGTGTCATGCCCAGGCCTGCCCTCAGGGACCGGACGTCGATCGGCTCCGGAAGGGGAACGATGGTCATGCGGCAGCCGGCGTCTTCGAGATCCTCCGCCAGAGCGGCCGCCCGCTCGACCGTCGGCACGCGCAGCACGGTCTCCCCATGCTCGAGCAATCGCTCGACGGCACGCTTCGCTCCCAAGAGAGACACGCCGCGCTTCGCGAGCATCATCGCGGCGCTGACGCGCTTGATCTCATCGAAGCCTCTCATTGGGCGCAGGACGATCGTCACCGGTGAACCGAAGGGCACGCGGTCGACGCCCCGGACCGGCCCCAGTCGTTCGAACCGCTCCCTCAATGACGACCGTGTCATAACCCATCCTTTCCCGCAGCGCCTGGACGAGGCTCCGAAGATTGGCCGGACCGAGAGCGTTCGGGCCGAGCGTCTCCGGCTGAACGTGAAAGCCGACGAGGCGCAGTGTCCGGCCTTCGTCTTCCTCCGCTGCCTCGGCCATCGCGAGCAGCACACCGAGTGGCGTCGTCACGCGAACCGAGACGACCGCCAGACGATCGGCTTCGACGATCTCGAATTCGATCTCGCCCGCCGAAAAGACCATTCCAGCACCCCGACAGGGATACTGGTTCAATGGCCCATCAAAAACAAGCGGATTTCTCGCTCCTCACCCCTCCTCGATCGCCTTCCTGGCCTCCTCCCGATGCTCCGGGCGGATGGAGGTGGCGACCGCGCCGAAGGCGGCGGTGAGGACGGCGATGTCGTCGGTGAAGCCGACGACGGGCAGGAAGTCGGCGACCATGTCGGTGGGCAGCACGAAATAGGCGAGCGCGCCGAGCAGGATCCACTTCACCCGGCGCGGCGTCGCCGGGTCCTGGACGCAGTAGTAGGCGGCGAGCACGTCCTGCGCGAAGGGCAGGCGCTTGCCGACGGCGCGCGCCTTGCCGAAGGCGTCGCGCAGCGTGCGCGCCTCGTCGCCGCGGCCGGCGCGGCGCATGGCCTCCATCTCCTCGGCGGTGAAAGGCTCGTCGAGGCGCATCTCGTCCTCCCTGCGTCTGACCTCGCCATGAGATAGTCACGGCGGGCCAACGCGCAACGGCCCCGCTCAGATCCGGAGCGCGTGGTTGTCCCACACGGCGGACGCCAGCGCCGCGCCGAGGTCGGCGAGATCGCCGTCCGGCACCCGGGCGATGGCGACGCCGTCGTTGCCCGACGTCACGAGGAAGGTGCCCGCCACCGCGCCGGGCGCCGCGCCGCAGACGTCCGACATCCGCCGGCGCCCGAGATAGCGGCCGGTGGCGCGCTCGAAGAAGGCCGCGACCGAGCCGCGCGGGCTGGTGGCGCAGACGATCGCGCCGGACGGGTCGAGAGCGACGGAGCCGACATAGTTGTCCATCGAGATCAGGTCGTCCTCGGGCATCTCGAACAGCCGCACGCGGCCCGACGCGTCGCGCGCGCCGACCAGCGGCACGACGGCGAGCGGATCGCCGGCGAACTGGCAGCCGAACACGCTCTCCCCGTCCGGCGCGACCGCGAGATGGCGGATCGAGAGGTCGGCGAGATCCGACCCGAGGTCATGCACCTCCTCGACGGTGCCGTCCTCCGGCCGCAGCACCGCGAGGCGCGGCGCGAGCGAACCCGCGTTGAGGATCTCGCGCCCGGTGCGGGGATGCGTGCGGATGCCGCCGTTCGCCACGACGAGCCGCGCCGCGCCGTCTCCCGGCAAGAGCGCGAGGTCGTGCGGACCGATGCCGCCGGTGGAGATCTCGCCGATGCGGGCATAGCCCGCCGCGACGTCGTAGACGCCGAGAACGCCCGCGCCGGTCTCCACCTGGTTCTCGGTCGCCCAGAGCAGCCGCCCGTCGGCGGAGAAGGCGCCGTGGCCGTAGTAGTGCCGCCCCTGGGCGGCGAGGACGACCTTCGTCACCGCACCGGTGTCGCGATCGACGATCGCCATCCAGCCGCCGGGGCGCCGGGCGAAGACGACGAGATCGCGCCCGCCCGGCTGCGCCGCGACGTCGTGCCCGCGCTCGGGCAGCGCCGTCTCGAACAGGAGCCGCCCCTCGCCGGTGAAGGCGCACACGCGCTGCATTCCGTCGGGCCCCTGCGCACAGGCGACGTACACCGGCGCGCCGGCGCGGGCCGGCCCGCCGGCGAGCGCGCTCCCCAGCGCCGCGCCGAGCCCGGCGACGAAGGATCTGCGGTCGATCGCCCGGTCAGTCGCCATCGAGCGCGTTGAACCCCGTGACCACGTCGAGCGCCGGCGGCAGCTCGGTGGCCGCGTTCGAGCGGGCGCTCGCCACCGCGGCGGCGAGCAGCAGCACGCGCCCGCGCCGCGCCGGATCGGCCGCGGCCTCCCCGAGATCCGCGGGCGCGGAGCGGGCGAGGCGCTCGGCCTGCGCCAGCGCCCGCAGCGTATCGGGCGCGCGCGTCTCGTCGCCGTCGACGAGGGCGCGCACCAGCGCCTCGGTGCCTTCGAGGTTGAGCGCGATCTGCCGGGCCGAGCGGCCCGAGCGCCACATCTCGGCGCGTGTGGCGCGGGCATCGGCGAGATCCGCGCCGATCGGCAGGCCGAGCTTCAGCGTCTCGATCGCCTCGAGGCCGGAGAGCATGTCGGTCGCGAGCCGCGCCGCCGCGCGCTGCGCCTCGCCCGCGTCGCTCGCGAGCGCGGGAAGGGTCTCGTCCCGCCAGGCCCGCGCGATCTCGCCGGCGGTCGTCGCCAGCGCCCCGGCGATGGCCTCGCCGATGCGGCACAGCCGCGGTGCGCGCTCCCCGCCCTCGGCGAGCGCCGCGCGGGTGTCCGCGTCGAACAGGAGGCGCTCCAGCGCGGTGAAGCCCTGGCCGGCGACCGAGGTCTCGCCGAAGCGCTCGGGCGCGAGCAGCGCCTCGTCGTCCAGCGCCTCGAGCTGCGCCAGCGCCCGGCCCGAGGCGTTGCGCCGCTCCGGCCAGAAGGCGAGGCGCTCGAAGCGGAAGTCCTCGGCCACCGGGCCGGTGCGCACCGGCTCGATGCGGGCATAGGCGTCGGCGGCCTCGTGGAAGGCGGCGTCGAGGGGCGCGCGGTCGACGGAGGGGCCCTGCGCGGCGCAGGCCGCCTCCCAGGCGGAGGCCTGCGCCGCCGTCGCCTCGGCGAGCGCATCGTAGGCGGGGGCCAGCACCGTCTCGCCGGCGCGCAGCGCGGCGGCCCGCGGATCGAGCGGCTGCGCCGCCAGCGGAGCCGCTGCGGCGAGACCCGCGGCGAGGAGCGGTGCCGCGAGGGCTGCGAAGAGGCGCATGGGGGCTCCCGGTCGATCGCTGCGAGGCTTCCCGCCTAGCAGATCGACGCGGCCCGGTCGACGATCGCCCGCGCATGGGGGCATGCGCCGCGCTCGCGCCGCCGCGGTCTCGGGCCCGGCCTCAGACGTGGTCGAGGATCTTCGACAGGAAGGCCTGCGCCCGCGGGCTGCGCGGCGAGCCGAAGAAGCTCGCGGTGTCGGCGTCCTCGACGATCTCGCCGCAATCCATGAACACGACGCGCCCGGCCACCTTGCGGGCGAAGCCCATCTCGTGGGTGACGACCATCATCGTCATGCCTTCCTGCGCGAGCTCGACCATGACGTCGAGAACCTCGGAGATCATCTCCGGGTCGAGCGCGGAGGTCGGCTCGTCGAACAGCATGGCGATCGGGTCCATCGCCAGCGCCCGGGCGATGGCGACGCGCTGCTGCTGGCCGCCCGAGAGCTGGCCGGGGTGCTTGTGCGCCTGGTCCGACAGGCCGACGCGGGCCAGCAGCGACGCCGCCTTCGCCTCGGCCTCGTCGCGCGAGCGCCCCAGCACCTTCTCCTGCGCGAGGCAGATGTTGCGCGTCACCGTCATGTGCGGATACAGCTCGAAGTTCTGGAACACCATGCCGATGCGCGCGCGCAGCTTCGGCAGGTCGGTGCGCCTGTCGCCGACCGAGATGCCGTCGACGGTGATCGTGCCCGAGTCGAACGGCTCCAGTCCGTTGACGCACTTGATCAGCGTCGACTTGCCCGAGCCGGAGGGGCCGCAGACGACGACGACCTCACCCTTGGCCACGCTGGTGCTGCAGCGCTTGAGCACGTGGAAGTCGCCGTAGCGCTTGTCGAGGTCGCGGATCTCGATCATGTCGCGTGTTTCCTCTGCAGGCGTCGGACCCACATCGAGCCGCTGAAGCAGATCACGAAGTACACCGCCGCGGCGAAGACGTACATCTCCACCAGCCGGCCCTCGTTGCGGGCGACGATCGTCGACGCCGTCATGAAGTCGCGCAGCGACACGACGAAGACGAGGCTCGTGTCCTGGAACAGGATGATCGCCTGGGTCAGCAGCACCGGCGTCATGTTGCGGAAGGCCTGCGGCAGCACGACGAAGCGCATCGTCGCCCCGTAGCGCATGCCCGTGGCGTAGGCGGCGGCGACCTGGCCTTTGGAGACGGACTGGATGCCGGCGCGCACGATCTCGGAATAGTAGGCCGCCTCGAACAGGGTGAAGGCGATCAGTGCCGAGTAGAAGCCGCCCACCGGCCGGCCGATGATCAGCGGCACCAGGAAGAAGAACCAGAAGATCACCAGGATCAGCGGCATCGAGCGGAAGAAGTTGACGTAGGCCGCGGAGACGAGCCGCAGCGCGCGAAAGCCCGACAGGCGCATCAGGGCGAGCAGCACCGCGAGCACGATCCCGCCCGCCGCCGCGAGCACGGTGAGCAGCAGCGAGAGGCCGAGTCCCTGCGCGAGGAAGGGCAGGGCGTCGAGGATCACGCCGAGATCGAACGACATGGCTCAGCGCCCTCCCGCGATGAAGCCGGGCATGCGGGCGCGGCGTTCGACCAGGCCCATGGCGGCGGTGACGGAGAGGGTGATGACCACGTAGATCACGGTCGCGGCGGTGAAGGCCTCGAAGCCCTGGAAGGTGTACTCGGTGATCTGCCGGCTCTGCGCGGTCAGCTCGAGCACGCCGATCGTCAGCGCCAGCGAGGAGTTCTTGAAGATCGTCAGGAACTCGGACGTCAGCGGCGGGATGATCAGGCGGTAGCCCACCGGCAGCAGGATGTAGCGATAGAGCTGGCCCGTGGTGAGCCCGCTCGCATAGCCCGCGAGCGTCTGGCCGCGGGGGATCGACTCGATGCCCGAGCGGACCTGCTCGGCCACCCGCGAGGCGGTGTAGAAGCCGAGGCCGACCACCGCGGTCGTGTACTCCGGCAGCGGCAGGTCGCGCTTGACCCAGCGGCCCCAGTCCTCCGGCAGCAGCTCGGGCACGACGAAGTACCAGAGGAACAGCTGCACGAGCAGCGGGATGTTGCGAAACAGCTCGACAAAGGCGGTGGCGGCGCCGCGCACGAACCGGTTCGGCAGGGTGCGCGCCACGCCCACGATCGAGCCGAGCGCGAAGGCGATCACCCAGGCCGCGGCGGAGACGGCGAGCGTCCAGCCGACGCCGGAGATCAGCCAGCCGAGATAGGGGTCCTGGAGGAGGACGCCCCAGTTCCAATTGTAGCTCATGCGCGCCCCGCTCCCCTCCGTTCGTTGCCCGCTCGGGCCGCTGCGGCGCTTCTCTCCTTCCCTGTAGGGGAAGGTGGCACCGGCGAAGCCGGTGACGGATGGGGCGCGGCGCGGAAGCGACGCGTTCCGCGAAGCGGAAGCCACCGCGTCCGATCCCGCCGTTGTTCTTCGGCTTCGCCGAACGCGCATCCTGCGCGCCCCATCCGTCTCGCCGCTGTCGCGGCGATCCACCTTCCCCTACAGGGAAGGGAGAAGGCGCGGCGCGTCGTCTCCGGGATGCCGATCGTGCAGAACCGGAGCCCGGCGCAGCCTGCGCCGGGCTCGTCGGCAATCGTCACTCGGGCAGCGCGTTCAGGCGCCAGGCGGCCCGCAGCAGATCCGTCGGCGGCTCGGAGACGGACTCGTTCGTCGGGAAGGGCTGGAACCACTTGGCGTAGATCTCCTCGATCTCGCCGGTGCGGAACAGGTCCGCCAGCACCTTCGTGCCGAGCAGCTGGAAGGCGCTGTCGTCGCGCCGCACCATGATGGCGTAGGGGTCGTAGGACAGGAAGTCGCCGACCACCGCGTAGCTCTCGGGGTCGCGGGCGCGGGTGATCAGGCCGTAGAGCAGGATGTGGTCGGTCGAGTAGGCGTCGACGCGGTCGGTCTCGAGCGCGAGGAAGCCCTCGGCGTGGTCCTTGACATTGAGCACGTCGATGTCGAGCCCGCCGGCCTCGATCGCCTCCTTGATGACGCGCTCGTTGGTGGTGCCCTGCGCGAGCGCGATGCGCTTGCCCTCGAGGTCGTCCAGCGTCTCGATGCCCGCATCCGTCTTCACGAGCAGCTTCGTGCCGGTGATGAAGGTCACCGGCAGGTAGGACACCTGCTGCTGGCGCGTGAGGTTGTTCGTGGTCGAGCCGCACTCGATGTCGATCGTGCCGTTGGCGATGAGCGGGATGCGCGTCTGCGGCGTGACGGGCACGAAGCGCACGGCGAGATCCGGCTTGCCGAGCTCCTCCTTCACCGCGTCGGCGATGCGCAGGCACAGGTCCACCGAGTAGCCCTGCGGCGCGCCGCCGTCGGACCCGATCCAGGAGAACGGGATCGAGGTCTCGCGGTGGCCGATGACGATCTCGTTCGCCGCGTCGATCTTGGCGAGCGTGCCGTAGAGCTCCTGCGCCTGAGCGCCGGCGCCGGCGGCGAGCGTCGCCCCGAGCGCGCAGGCGCCGAGAGCGAGGTTCCGTAGTACGCGTCTCATCTGTCGATCCCCTCTGTCGTTGTCGTGGTCGTGGTGCCGAAGCTCACGCCGCGCGCTCTTTCGGCGCGTCGAGCGCGAATCCGTAGCCGAACAGGCCGACCGATCCGCCGGTGTGCAGGAACACGATCCGCTCTCCCTTGCGGAACCGCCCCTTGCGGACGAGGTCGATCAGCCCCGCCGCCCCCTTTCCCGAGTAGACCGGGTCGAGCAGGATGCCCTCGAGCCGGGCGAACATCTCGAGCGCCTCGATCATCCCGGGCGTCGGGATGCCGTAGCCGGCGCCGACGTAGTCGGTGTTGGCGACGACATCCTCGCGCGCCACGATCCCCGGCACGCCGAGGCGCTCGGCGGTGGCGCAGGCGAGCGCGTAGACCGATTGCTCCTGCTTCTCGCGGGGCGCGCGCACGCCGATGCCGAGCAGCGGCACCTGCGCGTTCACGCCCTCGAGCCCGACGAGGAGCCCCGCTTGCGTCCCGGCGCTGCCGGTCGCGGTGACCAGGTGGTCGATCGCGAGCCCCATCGCGTCGGCCTGGGCCATCAGCTCCTGTGCCGCGTCGACGTAGCCGAGCGCGCCCGTCGGGTTCGAGCCGCCGCCGGGGATGGCGTAGGGCCGGCGTCCCTCCGCCGCCATGCGCGCGCGGACCTCGTCCAGCGCCGCGTTCATGTCGGTGCCGCCGGGCCGGTGCTCGATCGTCGCGCCGTGCAGGCGGTCGAGCAGGACGTTGCCGTTGTCCGTGTAGTCCGCCTCGCGGAAGCCCGTGCGGTCCTCGAGCAGGACGTGGCAGGCGATCCCCAGCCGCGCGGCGAAGGCCGCCGTCTGGCGGGCGTGGTTCGACTGCGTCGCGCCCTGGGTCAGGACGACGTCCGCGCGCTCGGCCACCGCCTCCGCCATCAGGAACTCGAGCTTGCGGGTCTTGTTGCCGCCGGTCGAGAGCCCCGTGCAGTCGTCGCGCTTGATCCAGATCTCCGGCCCGCCGAGCGCGGCGCTCAGGCGCTCGAGCGGCTCGAGCGGGGTCGGCAGGTGCGCGACCCGGATGCGCGGGATGCGGGCGAGATGCATGAAGGGCCCCTCCGATGAGCGTCGAGGACGATTCTGCGTCTCGACAGGGCGGCCGATCAAATGCCAAATACGCGCGAGATCATGCACGATCGGCATAATCTGCGGGGGCGGGATGCGGCACGACTGGATCGAGGACGTCCTGGCGGTGGCGGAGACGGGCTCGTTCCAGGCCGCCGCCGAGCGCCGCCGGGTGACGCAGCCGGCCTTCTCCCGGCGCCTGCGCACGATCGAGGAGAGCCTGGGCGTGCGCCTCTTCGACCGCAGCGCCAAGCCGGCCCGGCCGCTGCCGCACGTCGTCGCCCGCCTCGACGCCATGCGCGAGATCGCGGCGGGCCTGCGCGAGCTCTCCGCCCATTTCCGCGAGGACGCCGACGCCGCGCGCTCGCGGATCGTCATCGCCTGCCAGCACGCGATCACGACGGCGACGGCGCCGGCCCTGGTCGAGCGGGTCTCGGGCCTCGATCTCGACGTGCGGCTGCGCTCGGCCAATCGCGACGAGTGCCTCGCCCAGCTGCTGACCCGCCGGGCCGACCTCGCGCTCGTATACGACGTCGACGGCAGCGCACCGCTGGATGGCGCGGACTACCTCGTCGTCGAGACGATCGGCACCGAGACGCTGGTCCCGGTCGCGTCCCGCGCGGCGCTCGGCGCGCTGGACGAAGGCTGGGTGCGCGGAGAGCTGCCGATCGTCGCCTATCCGGAGGACGTCTTTCTCGGCGCGGTCCAGCGCGCGCGCGTCTTCGCCCCCCTGCGCGGCAGCCTGCGCCTGCGCATCCGTCTCGAGACCGCGCTGACCACCGCCGCCCTGCAATGCGCCCGCGCGGGGCTGGGCGTCGCCTGGGTGCCGCGCTCGCTCGCCGCCGACGACATCGCGGCGGGCACGCTCGTCGATCTCGGGCGGACGCTCCCCGTGGTGGCCATGCGGCTGATCGCGACCCGCCTGCGCGGCGTCGCCTCACCGGCGCTGGCCGCCGCCTGGCCGCGGATCGTCGCGCTCGACGCGGCGCGCGCGGCGCCGGACGCGATGCCCTGACGCGGCCCGACGGCGCGTCTGGTCCGCCCCGCACGCAGACCCCATATCACCGGGCGTGCCAGCCGCTCCCGCCATCCTTCCCGAACGCTTCCAGGCCTGGTTCGCCGGCCGCGGCTGGGCGCCGCGCGCGCACCAGCTGTCGCTCCTCGCGCTCGCCGAAGAGGGCCGCTCGGCGCTGCTCGTGGCGCCGACGGGGGCGGGCAAGACGCTGGCGGGCTTCCTGCCCTCGCTCGTCGAGCTCTCGGGCGCCCGGCACGCGCGGGCGAACCGGCGCAGCCTGCACACGCTCTACGTCTCGCCCTTGAAGGCGCTCGCCGTCGACGTCGCCCGCAACGTCGAGGCGCCCGCCGCCGAGATGGGCCTCGCGCTCGCCATCGAGACCCGCACCGGCGACACGCCCTCGCACAAGCGCGCCCGCCAGATCGCGCGGCCCCCGGACATCCTGCTCACCACCCCCGAGCAGCTGGCGCTGCTCTTGGCCCATCCCGACGCCCGCGACCTGTTCTCCAACCTGCGCCGCATCGTCCTCGACGAGCTGCACGCGCTCGCGCCCTCGAAGCGCGGCGACCTGCTCTCGCTCGGCCTCGCGCGGCTGTTCGCGCTGGCGCCGCAGGCCTCGGCCGTGGGGCTGTCCGCGACGGTGCGCGACCCCGTCGTCCTCGCCCGCTACCTGACCGCGGACCCGGATCGGCCCGCCGAGATCGTCGTCGCGCCGCCCGGCGCGGCGCCCGACATCCGCATGCTCGAGGGTCCCCGGCTGCCCGCCGCGGGCCATACCGCGGCGGCGGCGATGCCGGAGATCTACCGGCTGATCCGCGAGCACGGCACCTCGCTCGTCTTCGTCAACACCCGCATGCAGGCGGAATACGTCTTCCAGGCGCTGTGGCGCCTCAACGAGGATGCGCTGCCCATCGCGCTCCACCACGGCTCGCTCGACGTCGAGCAGCGCCGCCGGGTGGAGGCGGCGATGGCGGCGGGCAAGTTGAAGGCCGTCGTGTGCACCTCGACGCTGGATCTCGGCATCGACTGGGGCAACGTCGATCTCGTCGTCAACGTCGGCGCGCCCAAGGGGGCGAGCCGCATCATCCAGCGCATCGGCCGCGCCAACCACCGGCTCGACGAGCCCTCGCGCGCCTACCTCGTCCCGGCCAACCGCTTCGAGATCCTGGAATGCCGCGCCGCCCTCGACGCGGTCGAGGAGGCGGCGCAGGACACGCCCGACCCCCATCCCGGCGCCCTCGACGTGCTCGCCCAGCACATCCTCGGCATGGCCTGCGCCGAGCCGTTCCAGGCGGACGACCTCTACCGCGAGGTGGTCGGCGCCGCGCCCTATCGCGGGCTCGACCGCGAGACCTTCGACAAGGCGATGAGCTTCGTCGCCACCGGCGGCTATGCGCTGCGCTCCTACGAGCGCTTCGCCCGCATCGTCGAGGGCCCGGACGGGCGCTGGCGCGTGCGCGATCGCTTCGTCGCCCAGCAATACCGCATGAACGTCGGCACCATCGTCGAGGCGACGATGGTCAAGGTCCGGCTCGGCCGCCCCGCCGCCGCCGGGCGGCCGATGTCCCGCGGCGGGCGCGTGCTCGGCGAGGTCGAGGAGTACTTCGCCGAGACGCTGACGCCCGGCGACACCTTCCTCTTCGCCGGCGAGGTGCTCACCTTCCACGGCCTCACCGAGGACGCGGCGCTGGTCTCGCGGGCGAGCGCGGGCACCGACCCGAAGATCCCCTCCTACGCCGGCGGCAAGTTCCCGCTCTCGACCTTCCTCGCGGAGCGCGTGCGCGGCTTCCTCGCCGACCGCGACAGCTGGGAGCGGCTCCCCGCCCAGCTCGTCGAGCTGCTCGAGGCGCAGGGAGAGCGCTCGCTCCTGCCGGACCGCGAGGGGCTTCTCGTCGAGACCTTCCCCCGCGCCGGGCGGCACTACCTCGTCGCCTACCCGTTCGAGGGCCGCCTCGCGCACCAGACGCTGGGCATGCTGCTGACGCGGCGGCTCGAGCGCGCGCGGCTCAAGCCGCTCGGCTTCGTCTGCAACGACTACGGCCTCGCGGTGTGGGGCCTGCGCGACCTCTCGCTGGAGGAGGCGCGCAACCCCGGCTTCCTCGCCGAGCTGTTCGCGCAGGACATGCTCGGCGACGACCTCGAGGAGTGGCTGGAGGAATCCGCGCTGATGAAGCGCACCTTCCGCTACTGCGCGGTGATCGCCGGGCTGATCGAGCGCAATTTCCCCGGCCAGAAGAAGACGCAGCGCCAGGTCACGGTCTCGACCGACCTCGTCTACGACGTCCTGCGCCGGCACGAGCCGGACCACATCCTCCTGCGCGCCGCCCGCGCCGACGCCGCCACCGGCCTCCTCGACCTCGAGCGGCTGGCCGCCCTCCTCGCCCGCATCAGCGGCCGCCTGACCCACCGGTCCTTGCCCTGCGTCTCCCCGCTCGCCGTCTCGGTGATGCTCGAGATCGGCCGCGAGACGGTCTACGGCGAGGGCTCGGACGAGATCCTGGCGGAAGCGGAGGCGATGCTGATGGAGGAGGCGCTGGGCGGCTAGCGTGTCATCCCGGATTGCGAAGCAAGTCCGGGACCCAGAACCACAGGTGTTCGTCGAGCGGCGCGCCAGCGCCGCGGCGGGAACGGCTTCCGGCAGCGTCCATGGACGCGCGCGCTCCCGCGCACGCTGAGACACACCCCAGCGGTTCTGGGCCCCGGGCCCGCTTCGCGACCCGGGGTGACAGCCCTGCCGGTGACTACCAGTCCGAGAGCGGTGGCGTCAGGTCGGACCAGAGCGGGTTCATGTCCTCGACGAGCCGTATCTTCCAGTCCCGCCGCCATCGCTTCAGCCGCTTCTCGCGCGAGATGGCCTCGTCGATGCGTTCGTGACCCTCGTACCAGACGAGCCGGTGCACGCCGTATCGCTCGGTGAACCCCTTGTAGACACCGAGCTTGTGCTCGTGCAGGCGCCGCGCGAGGTCGCGGGTCACGCCGAGGTAGAGCGTTCCGTGCATGCGGCTGGCGAGCATGTAGACGTAGTACACGGGAGCGATCTCGTGTCGACTCTCTCCAGAATATGCAACCTGCGTTACAAGCGCAACCCCTGTCATCCCGGATGCCGAAGGCAGTCCGGGACCCAGAACCACAGGCCCCCATCGAGCGGCGCGCCAGCGCCGCGGCGGGGACGGCATCCGGCAGCGTCCATGGACGCGCGCGCTTCGCGCACGCTGAGAGACAAACCTGTGTTTCTGGGCCCCGGGCCCGCTTCGCGACCCGGGGTGACAGAGGTGTCATCCCGGACGGCGAAGCCGATCCGGGACCCAGAACCACAGGTCCCCATCGAGCGGCGCGCCAGCGCCGCGGCGGGAACGGCTTCCGGCAGCGTCCATGGACGCGCGCGCTTCGCGCACGCTGAACAGAACACCTATGGATCTGGGCCCCGGGCCCGCTTCGCGACCCGGGGTGACAGCGGTCAGCGGGCGAGTGCCGCCTCCACCATCGCCACCGCCTCCTCCGGCGCCACAGCCCCGGCGAGGATCTCCACGAGCCCGCCGTCCGCGTCCTCCAGGAACAGCGCGGGATAGCTCACGATGCCGCGCTTCCGCTCGGCGTCGAACATCGCCATCGTCTCCGCGAAGGCCTCCGGCGCCGTCCAGCGCGCGAGGAGCGCCTCCGCGTCGAGCCCGGCTGCGGCGGCAACGCGCACCACGGTGCGCGGGTCGTCGGGGACGCGGCCCTCGCCGTAGAGGGCCTCGCAGAGCCCCGTCGCGACGTCGAGCCCGGCCTCCTCGCCCCCGATCTCCCGGGCGATCCGCGCGGCGCGGCAGGCGGGCTCGGAGCGGGAGACCCAGCGGCCGGGCTCGAGCACGCGCTCGAAAAAGGCCGGGCCCGCCTTCACGCCGGTGCGGGCGCGAACCTCCTGCAGGCCGCGCATCAGGTAGGGCGCGTCGAGCCCGATCATGCGCTCGCGCGAGCCGGTGACGAGGCCGCCCATCGCGACGCGGAACCTCGCCTCGCCGGCGAAGCGCTGACGCAGCCGGCGCAGCGTCGGGCCGAAGCCCCAGCACCAGCCGCAGAGCGGGTCGTGGGCGACGACGAGCGTCGGCAGGGCGGTCATGCGCGGCACCTCCTGAAGCATGTGCCGGACATGGGTCGCGCCGTGCCGCGCGCAAGGCGCGGCGCGCGAAAGCCATGGGTCGCGCCGGCCCGCGCGCAAGGCGCGACGCACGAAAGCACGGCATGCGCGGGCGGGCGGTTGCGCGGGGGAGGCCCCCTCTCTATCTCACTGGAAACCCCGTGCTGCCGAGGTGTGAACCGATGGATCTCCTCAAGCTGGTCGCGTTCGACGAGGAAGACCTCGCCGTGGTGTCGGCCCACCTCCAGGATGCCGCCGTGCGCGTGGAGGACGTCGCCTATCTCCCGAAGGAAGGCCGCTTCGCCCTGTGCGCGCGCCGCTTCGACTGGGAGAGCGACCCCGACGAGCCGCCGCGCCGGCGCCTCACCGGCCTGCATTTCGAGCGCGTGCTCGCCGTGCGCTGCAGGAACATGGACCCGCGCCGCAAGGACGAGGTCCTCAACCTGCTCGCCGTCACCTTCGAGCCGATGGCCGCGCCCGCCGGCTGCGTGACGCTGATCTTCTCCGAGGACCGCGCCATCCGCGTCGAGGTCGAGTGCCTCGAGGCGCAGATGAAGGACATGGGTCCCGTCTGGGAGGTGGAGAACCGCCCGGCGCACGAGGCGCCGGCGATCCTCGACGTCGCGCCCGAGCCCCGCGGGGACCGGGGCTGATGCCGATCCGTCTCGACGCGCGCGCCCCCGGCTTCGCCGAGGCCTTCGAGGCCCTGCTGGGCATGAAGCGCGAGGCCTCCGAGGAGGTCGACGGCGTGGTGCGCGACATCATCGCCGACGTGATCGCCCGGGGCGACGCCGCGCTCGTCGACTACACCGCCCGCTTCGATCGCCTGACCCTCGCGGCGGACGGCCTGCGCATCGGCGCCGGCGAGCTGGAAGCCGCGGAAGCCGCCTGCGACCGCACGGCGCTCGACGCGCTGCATCTCGCCCGCGAGCGCATCGCCAGCTACCACGCGGCGCAGAAGCCGCAGGACATGCGCGAGACGGACGCGCTCGGCGTCACCCGCGGCTGGCGCTGGACCGCGGTGGAGGCCGCGGGGCTCTACGTTCCCGGCGGCACCGCGAGCTATCCCTCCTCCGTCCTGATGAACGCGGTCCCCGCCCGCGTGGCGGGCGTCGAGCGGATCGTCATGTGCGTGCCGACCCCCGACGGCGCGGTCGACCCGCTGGTGCTCGCCGCCGCGCGGATCGCCGGCGTCGACGAGGTCTATCGCGTCGGCGGCGCGCAGGCGGTCGCGGCGCTCGCCTACGGCACGGCGACGATCGCGCCGGTGGCGAAGATCGTCGGCCCGGGCAACGCCTACGTCGCCGCCGCCAAGCGCCGCGTGTTCGGCCAGGTCGGGATCGACATGATCGCCGGCCCCTCCGAGGTACTGATCCTCGCCGACGGCGAGGCGAACCCCGACTGGGTCGCCGCCGATCTCCTGGCCCAGGCCGAGCACGACGCCGCCGCGCAGTCCATCCTGATCACCGACAGCGCGGCTCTGGCGGACGCCGTCGAGGCGGCGGTGGAGCGGGCGCTTTCGACGATGTCGCGGGCCGAGATCGCAGGCGCCTCCTGGCGCGACTTCGGCGCCGTGATCGTGGTGCCGGATCTCGACGGCGCGATCCCGCTCGTCGACCGGCTCGCGCCGGAGCATCTGGAGATCGAGACCGCCGATCCCGAGCGGCTCGCCGCGCGGGTGCGCAATGCCGGCTCGATCTTCCTCGGCGCCCATACGCCAGAGGCGATCGGCGATTACGTCGGCGGGCCCAACCACGTCCTGCCGACGGCGCGCTCGGCGCGCTTCTCGTCGGGCCTGTCGGTGCTCGACTTCATGAAGCGCACCTCCATCCTGTCGCTGACGCCCGAGGCCCTGCGCGCGCTCGGCCCCGCCGCGATCGCGCTCGGCCGCGCCGAGCGCCTCGACGGCCACGCCCGCTCGGTGGCGATCCGGCTCAACCTCTGACGAGGCGGGCCGGCGGGCGGGGCGCGGTCCGGCGGACCGCTCCCTGCACCGGCTCAGGCCGCGGCGACGGACTTCAGGAAGGTCTCGATCTCGCGCTCGAGGTCGCTCGTCGCGGCACCGACCGTGCGCGACGCCTCGAGCACGCGGCCCGCGGTCGTGCTGGTCTCGCCCACGGCGGCGGTGAGGCGGCCGATGTCGTCGGCGACGACGCCGGTCTGCGACGCCGCGCTCTCGACGTTGCCGCTGATCTCCCCGGTCGCCGCGCCCTGCTCCTCGATCGCCGAGGCGATGGCGGTGGCGTAGCCGCGCACGTCGTCCATGGTCGTGGTGATGCCGGCGATCGATTCCACCGTCTCGCCGGTCGCCTCCTGGATGGCGGAGACCTGGCTCGCGATCTCCTCGGTCGCCTTGGCGGTCTGCTCGGCGAGGTTCTTGACCTCGGCCGCGACCACCGCGAAGCCGCGACCGGCCTCGCCCGCGCGGGCGGCCTCGATCGTGGCGTTGAGCGCGAGCAGGTTGGTCTGCTCGGCGATCGCCTGGATCAGCCCGATCACCTCGCCGATCCGGCTCGCGGCCGAGGCGAGCTCGCCCACCTTGACGTTGGAGCGCTGGGCGCGCTCGGACGCGACCGCCACGATCTCCGTCGTGCGGGTGACCTGCGAGGCGATCTCGCCGATCGAGGCGGAGAGCTCCTCGGCGGCGGTCGCCACGGCACGGACGTCCTCGGAGGCGCGCCCGGCCGCCTGGCGGGCGCTCTCCGCGCGCCCGGCGCTGCCGTCGGCGAGCGCGGTGAGCTCGGTCGAGACGCGGTCGAGGTCGCTCGCCGAGGCGGCTGCCCGCCGCACCAGCGCCTCGGCGGTGGCGCGGAAGCCCTCGACGAGGCCTTCGATGCGGGCCTGACGGGCCCGGTCGCGCTCCTGCGCCCGCGCCTGATCCGCGGAGAGCGTCTCGCGCTCGAGCGCGCCGTCGCGGAACACCGCGACCGCGCGCGCCATCTCGCCGATCTCGTCGCCGCGCTCGGTTCCGGCGATCTCGGTTCCGGTGTCGCCCTCGGCGAGGACGCGCATCCGCGCCGTCATGGCGAGGATAGGCCGGGCCAGGGAATGCGCGGTGAACCAGACGACGACGAGCACGACCGCGAGCGCCGCGAGCGCGGCGAGGATCATCGAGTTGCGCGCGGACACCGCATCGGCGACGAGCGCCTCCATCGGCACCGTGACGACGAGGCGCCAGGTCTCGTCGAGCCCGTCGAAGGCGACCGGCGTCGAGAGCGCGAACTGCTCCACCCCGGCGGCGTCGACGAGCGCGCGCCCGACGCCCGCGGGCGCCGCGAGCATCTCGCGGATCGCGGGGTCCGTCACCGGCTGGCCGAGGCGCGCCGCGTCGGGATGGGCGACGTAGAGGTCGTCGGTCGCCACCAGCATCACCGAGCCGACGCCGAAGGGACGCAGCTCCCCGATCGCCGCCGAGACGTCGGTCAGGGGCAGGTCGGCGGTGAAGATGCCTACCGCGCGGCCCTCGCGCCGCACGACCGTGCTCACCGTGGTCATCAGCACGTCGACGCCTTCGACCGGGTAGGTGTAGGGCGGGGTGATCAGGTCGCGGTTCTCGCGCATCGGCCGGTCGTACCAGCCCTCGGTGCCGGCTTCGGGGGTCATGATCAGCTTCTCGACGCCGAGCGAGCCGTCCGCGGCGCGGAAGAAGTAGGGCACGAACCGGCCCGCATCGTCGGAATAGGGATGGCCGACATGGTCGGCGTCGCGGCCGTCGAGCGCGTTCGCGTCGAAGGCGAGCGTCATGCCGACGAGCTCGGGCTGGGCCTCGACGTTGGCGGCGACGTAGGCGCCGAGGGCGTCGCGGTCGACCGTTCCCTGCGCCAGCATGCCCGACACGCCGCGCGCGCCCATCCGGGCGGCGAGCACCGCGCGGCCGATGTCCTCCGATACCGTCGCCGCCGTGCGCTCGAGCTCGGCGGCGGCCGTGCGCTCGGACTGCGCCCGCACGGACGCGGTCATGATCGCCGAGCCGATGAAGGTGACGGCCGCCATCGCCACGACGAACAGGAGGCCCGAAAGCACGATGAGCTTGGAGCGGATGGAGAGGTTGGTGAACTGCACGTCGACCCCCTTGCAGGCGTGCCGGAGACGTCCGCATGGACGATGAGTTCTGGATAGGTGATCAGAGTTTCCCTTTGGTAAAACGGCACCGATACTAGAGATTGCTTTCGCGTCCGGTGCAGCGGGCGCCCGCCACCTCCCGCGGTGGCCGGCGCCGGCAGCAGGGTCCTGCGTCGGTCGAGGAAGCGGGGCGGGGAGGTGCCGGCCGCGATCTTGCTCTAGGATGCGCCGATCGCCCCAGGAGCCCGCACGAGGAGCCCGCCCCTTGCCGCCGCGCCCGCCCGCCGAGACCGCTACCGACGTGCGCCTCCTGCGCATCGCCACCGACCACCTCGCGCGCTTCGGGCCGCGGCGGCTGACCGTCACCGGCGTCGCGGAGGAGGCGGGAATGACGCACGCCAACGTCTACCGCTACTACCCGTCCAAGGCCGACCTGATCGACGCCATCGCCGGGCGCTGGCTGCGGGAGGTCGAGGACGCCCTCGCCGACATCGTCGACGGGCCCGACCCCGTCGACGACAAGCTGGAGCGCTTCGTGCTCGCCATCGCCCGCGCCTACCGCGACTGCGCGGTGGAGAACCAGGCGGTGTTCGACGTCTACGTCTCGGCGGTGGAGGCCTCGCGCGGGATCGCCCGCAAGCACCGCGGCCGCCAGCTGCGGCTGCTGGAGCGCATCCTCGAGGAGGGGATCGCCACCGAGGCCTTCGCGCCGCGGGACCGGGAGCGGGCGATGGCCTTCGTGATCGACGCCGTGCAGCGCTTCGTGAACCCCGTCATGGTGCGCATCGACGTGCGGGTGCCCGCCTCGGTCCTCGACCAGCGGCTCTCGACCATGCTCGACGTCGTTCTGCGCGCGTTGCACGCGGGCTGGGTTTGAAGTCTCCGCGTGCGGCAGGGAATCATCAACCATGACGAATGTCGAGAATTGTAATCCGTCATTTCCACTCGCTGGATGCTGCCGCCGGCCGGCCGGCACTCCTGCCTCCCCTCCAAGTCGTTGACTTGCCTCTTTTTTTCGCGGCGCCTGCGACGCTCGTCGGGTGCGCGGCGGCCGCGACCCCGTCCGAGAGCCTAGGGTTTGCAACGGGTTGAACGCGAACGGCTCTTGGGGTTTAAGCACGCGGAAACCCGCGCCCGGCGTCCGCGACGCGAGAGGGTCGCGGCTCGACGGTCAAAACCTGGAAGAGGCGTTTCCCTCATGGCACGCAAGAAGATCGCGCTCATCGGCGCCGGCCAGATCGGCGGCACGCTCGCCCACCTCGTCGGCCTCAAGGAGCTGGGCGACGTGGTCCTGTTCGACATCGCCGAGGGCGTGCCCCAGGGCAAGGGCCTCGACATCGCCGAGAGCGCCCCGGTCGACGGCTTCGACGCGGCCTACAGGGGCACGCAGGACTACGCCGACATCGCCGGCGCCGACGTGGTGATCGTCACCGCCGGCGTCCCGCGCAAGCCGGGCATGAGCCGCGACGACCTGCTCGGCATCAACCTCAAGGTCATGCGTGCGGTCGGCGAGGGCATCAAGGCGCATTGCCCCGACGCCTTCGTGATCTGCATCACCAACCCGCTCGACGCCATGGTCTGGGCGCTGCAGAAGTTCTCCGGGCTGCCCGCCAACAAGATCGTCGGCATGGCCGGCGTGCTCGATAGTGCGCGCTTCCGCCACTTCCTGGCCGACGAGTTCCAGGTCTCGGTGGAGGACGTCACCGCCTTCGTGCTCGGCGGCCACGGCGACGACATGTGCCCGCTCGTGCGCTACTCGACGGTCGCCGGCATCCCGCTGCCGGACCTCGTGGCGATGGGCTGGACCACCCAGGAGAAGCTCGACGCCATGGTCGAGCGCACCCGCAAGGGCGGCGGCGAGATCGTCAACCTGCTCAAGACGGGCTCGGCCTTCTACGCGCCGGCGGCCTCGGCCATCGCCATGGCCGAGAGCTACCTCAAGGACAAGCGCCGGGTCCTGCCCTGCGCCGCGCACCTCACGGGCCAGTACGGCGTCTCCGACATGTTCGTGGGCGTGCCGATCGTGATCGGCGCCAACGGCGTCGAGAAGATCGTCGAGGTCTCCTTCACCGCCGACGAGAAGGCGATGTTCGAGAAGTCGGTCGCCGCGGTGAAGACGCTGATCGAGGCCTGCAAGGGCATCGAGCCGGCGCTCGCCTGACGTCACGCATCGCACGCGACGGCGCGAGGCCCCCGGCCGCGCCGCCGCCCGTCCCGATCCCCACAAGGGTGGACCGATCTCATGAACATCCACGAATACCAGGGCAAGGCGCTTCTGAAGGAGTTCGGCGCGCCCGTCTCCCGCGGCGTCGCGATCTTCAAGGCCGAGGAGGCGGAAGCCGCCGCCAACGAGCTCGGCGGCCCGCTCTGGGTCGTCAAGAGCCAGATCCACGCGGGCGGCCGCGGCAAGGGCAAGTTCAAGGAGGCCGCCGCCGGCGAGAAGGGCGGCGTGCGGCTCGCCAGGTCCGTCGACGAGGTGAAGCAGTTCGCCCGCGAGATGCTCGGCAACACGCTGGTCACCGCCCAGACCGGGCCCGAGGGCAAGCAGGTCAACCGCCTCTACATCGAGGACGGCTCGGACATCGAGAAGGAGTTCTATCTCTCCGCCCTCGTCGACCGCTCGACCGGCTTCGTCGCCTTCGTGGTCTCGACCGAAGGCGGAATGGACATCGAGGAGGTCGCGCACCGGACCCCCGAGAAGATCCTCACGCTGACCGTCGACCCGGTCACCGGCCCGATGCCGCATCACGGCCGCTCGGTGGCCAAGGCCCTCGGCCTCTCGGGCGATCTCGCCAAGCAGGCGGCGACGCTGATCGGGCAGCTCTACACGCTCTTCGTCGAGAAGGACGTGGAGATGCTCGAGATCAACCCCTTGATCGTCACCAAGGACGGCCGGCTGCGCTGCCTCGACGCCAAGGTCTCCTTCGACTCGAACGCCATGTTCCGCCATCCCGAGGTCGCCGAGCTGCGCGACCTGACGGAGGAGGACGACAAGGAGATCGAGGCCTCGAAGTACGACCTCGCCTACATCGCGCTCGACGGCACGATCGGCTGCATGGTCAACGGCGCCGGCCTCGCCATGGCGACGCTCGACATCATCAAGCTCTACGGCGAGGAGCCGGCGAACTTCCTCGACGTCGGCGGCGGCGCCTCCGAGGAGAAGGTCACCGCGGCCTTCAAGATCATCACCGCCGACCCGAACGTGAAGGGCATCCTGGTCAACATCTTCGGCGGCATCATGAAGTGCGACGTCATCGCGCGGGGCGTGATCGCGGCGGTGAAGGCGGTGGGCCTGCAGGTGCCGCTGGTCGTGCGCCTCGAGGGGACGAACGTCGAGGAGGGCAAGGAGATCATCCGCTCGTCCGGCCTCAACGTCATCCCCGCCGACGACCTCGACGACGCGGCGCAGAAGATCGTCGCCGCGGTCCGCGGGGGCTAACTGAGGAAGGCGCCGACGCGCGCTGCCCGAGGAGAGACGTCATGACGTCCATCACCGTCGAGATCGACGACGAGCTGCTCGAGAAGGTCGCCGCCCACGCGGCGGCCCGCGGCACGACGCCGGACGGGCTCTTGCGGGACTACCTGGAGCAGCTCGCGAAGGGGCCGACCGATGCGGATGCCGATCTCGAGGCCATGCGCCGTCGCATTCGCGAGCTACGCGCGCAGTCACCGCTCGAGGTCGGGCCCGTGACCTGGACGCGGGAGTCGCTCTATGAGCGTTGATGCGATGGTCGACACGAACGTTCTCGTCTACGCGGCCTCTCATGCCGAGATCGACGCCGACAAGACGCGCGCCGCCGCCGATCTCCTCGACCGTCTTCGGATCGGGATCTCCGCGCAGGTGCTTCAGGAGTTCATCGTCACGACCACCCGCAAGGTGCACCGCTCCTGGTCGACTGCCGATGCGCAGGCTTGGCTGGACGCGCTCCGCCCGATGCCATGCATTCCGATCGACGCCGCGCTGGTGCGTCGGGGCGCAGCCATCGCGACCGAGTACCGGATCTCGTATTGGGACGGCGCCATCCTCGCCGCCGCGCACGCGCTCGACGCACCCGTCCTCTACACCGAAGACCTGAATCACGGGCAGCGCTACGGCGCCGTCCAAGTCGTCAATCCGTTTCGCCCGAACTGAGGCTGCCCGGCCCGGAGGCTCACTTGTCCATTCTCATCGACGCGAACACCAAGGTCATCTGCCAGGGCTTCACCGGCAAGAACGGGACCTTCCATTCCGAGCAGGCCATCGCCTACGGCACGAAGATGGTCGGCGGCACCTCGCCCGGGAAGGGCGGCGCGACCCACCTCGGGCTGCCCGTCTTCGACACGGTGCGCGAGGCCCGCGAGGCCACGGGTGCCGACGCCTCGGTGATCTACGTGCCGCCCCCGGGCGCCGCCGACGCCATCCTCGAGGCGGTCGACGCCGAGATCCCGCTCATCGTCTGCATCACCGAGGGCATCCCGGTGCTCGACATGGTGAAGGTGAAGCGCGCCCTCTGCGGGTCCAAGTCGCGGCTCGTCGGGCCGAACTGCCCCGGCGTGGTCACCGCTGGCGAATCGAAGATCGGCATCATGCCGGGCAACATCTTCAAGAAGGGCTCGGTGGGCATCGTCTCGCGCTCGGGCACGCTGACCTACGAGGCCGTGTTCCAGACCTCGAACGAGGGCCTGGGCCAGACCACCGCGGTCGGCATCGGCGGCGACCCGGTGAAGGGCACCGAGTTCATCGACGTGCTCGAGCACTTCCTCGCCGACGACGCCACGCAGTCGATCGTCATGATCGGCGAGATCGGCGGCTCGGCCGAGGAGGACGCGGCGCAGTTCCTGGCCGACGAGGCCAAGCGCGGGCGCAAGAAGCCGATGGTCGGCTTCATCGCCGGCCGCACGGCCCCTCCCGGCCGGCGCATGGGCCATGCCGGCGCCATCATCTCCGGCGGCAAGGGCGGCGCCGAGGACAAGATCGCGGCGATGGAGGCGGCGGGCATCAGGGTCTCGCCCTCGCCCGCGCGCATCGGCAAGACGCTGGTCGAGGTCCTGAAGGGCTGAGACGCGCGTTGGTTAACGCGACGAGAAGGAGGCCGCGGTAGGATCCGCGTCCTCTACCCAGACCCGGCCGGGGCGCGCGCCCCGGGGGGAGGCCGGGTGAGGCAGCCGGGGGCGAGGCATCGCCCCCACGAGATCCCGGCGCGGAGCGCAACCGCGCTGAACCGGACGAACGAACGCCATGGCACGCCAGAACGACGCCAACGAAGGTTTCCTCCAGACCTCCTTCCTCTCGGGCACGAACGCGGCCTACATCGAGGAGCTCTACGCCGCCTACACACGCGACCCGCACGCGGTCGACGCGGAGTGGCAGGCCTTCTTCGGGGCGATGAAGGAGGAGAGCACCACCGTCGCCAAGAACGCGCAGGGCGCCTCCTGGAAGCGGCCGAACTGGCCGATCCCGATGAACGGCGAGCTCGTCTCCGCGCTCGACGGCAACTGGATCGAGGTCGAGAAGCACGTCGGCGACAAGCTGAAGGCCAAGGCGCAGTCCAAGGGCGTCGAGATCAGCCAGGCCGAGGTCCAGCAGGCGACCCGCGACAGCCTGCGGGCGCTGATGATGATCCGCGCCTTCCGCATGCGCGGCCACCTGCACGCCAACCTCGACCCGCTCGGCTTCGAGAAGCGCGTCTCCGACGAGGAGCTCTCGCCGGCGCATTACGGCTTCGCGCCGGAGGACTACGACCGCAAGATCTTCCTCGACATGGTGCTCGGCCTCGAGTTCGGCACCGTGCGCGAGATCCTGGCGATCCTGGAGCGGACCTACTGCCAGACGCTCGGCGTCGAGTTCATGCACATCTCGGATCCCGTCGAGAAGGCCTGGATCCAGGAGCGCATCGAGGGTCCCGACAAGGAGATCGCCTTCACCCGCGAGGGCAAGCGCGCGATCCTCAACAAGCTGGTCGAGGCGGAGGGCTTCGAGACCTTCCTCGACCGCAAGTATACCGGCACCAAGCGCTTCGGGCTGGACGGCGGCGAATCCCTGATCCCGGCGCTCGAGCAGATCATCAAGCGCGGCGGCAACCTCGGCGTTAAGGAGATCGTGCTGGGCATGGCCCATCGCGGGCGCCTCAACGTGCTCACCCAGGTGATGGGCAAGCCGCACCGGGCGCTGTTCCACGAGTTCAAGGGCGGCTCCTTCGCCCCCGACGAGGTCGAGGGCTCCGGCGACGTCAAGTATCACCTCGGCGCCTCGTCGGACCGCACCTTCGACGGCAACAACGTCCACCTGTCGCTGACCGCCAACCCCTCGCACCTCGAGATCGTCGATCCCGTGGTGCTCGGCAAGGTGCGCGCCAAGCAGGACCAGCACAAGTGCCCGCCGGACCTGCGCACGGCGGTGCTGCCGCTGCTGCTGCACGGCGACGCGGCCTTCGCCGGGCAGGGCGTGGTGGCCGAGTGCCTCGGGCTGTCGGGCCTGAAGGGCCACCGCACCGGCGGCTCGATCCACTTCATCATCAACAACCAGATCGGCTTCACCACGAACCCGCGCTACTCGCGCTCCTCGCCCTATCCGTCGGACGTGGCGAAGATGGTCGAGGCGCCGATCCTGCACTGCAACGGCGACGATCCGGAATCGGTGGTCTTCGCCGCCAAGGTCGCGACCGAGTACCGCCAGCGCTTCCAGAAGCCGGTCGTCATCGACATGTTCTGCTACCGGCGCTACGGCCACAACGAGGGCGACGAGCCGTCCTTCACCCAGCCGCGCATGTACAAGATCATCCGCGAGCATCCCTCGACGCTGGAGCTCTACGGCCGCAAGCTCGTGGCCGACGGCACCGTCACCGAGGCCGAGATCGAGGAGATGAAGGCCTCGTTCCGCAAGCGCCTCGACGAGGAGTTCGACACCGCCACCGCCTTCAAGCCGAACAAGGCGGATTGGCTCGACGGACGCTGGGCCGGCCTCAAGGCCGTCAAGGAGGACGTCGACGATCCCCGCCGCGGCCGCACCGGCATCGAGCCCGAGATGCTCCAGCAGATCGGCGCGGCGCTGACGACGGTGCCGGAGGGCTTCGCCGTCCACCGCACCATCAAGCGCTTCCTCGACAACCGCAGGAAGATGCTCGAGAGCGGCGAAGGCATCGACTGGGCGACCGCCGAGGCGCTGGCCTTCGGCTCGCTGCTGCTCGACGGCCACCGCGTGCGGCTCTCCGGCCAGGACTGCGAGCGCGGCACGTTCTCGCAGCGCCATTCCGTGCTCCTCGACCAGGAGACCGAGGAGCGCTACACGCCCTTGAACCACATCGCCGAGGACCAGGCGCACTACGAGGTCATCAACTCGATGCTGTCGGAGGAGGCGGTGCTCGGCTTCGAGTACGGCTACTCCCTGGCCGAGCCCAACGCGCTGACCCTGTGGGAGGCGCAGTTCGGCGACTTCGCCAACGGCGCGCAGGTCGTGTTCGACCAGTTCGTCTCCTCGGGCGAGCGCAAGTGGCTGCGCATGTCGGGCCTCGTCTGCCTGCTTCCGCACGGCTACGAGGGCCAGGGGCCGGAGCACTCCTCCGCACGGCTCGAGCGCTTCCTGCAGATGTGCGCGGAAGACAACATGCAGGTCGCCAACGTCTCGACGCCGGCGAACTACTTCCACATCCTGCGGCGCCAGCTCAAGCGCGAGTTCCGCAAGCCGCTGATCCTGATGACGCCCAAGAGCCTGCTCCGCCACAAGCGCTGCGTCTCGACGGCGGAGTATTTCGGGCCGGACTCCGCCTTCCACCGCATCCTGCACGACGACGCCCAGTACGGGGTCGGCGACATCCAGCTCGTGCGCGACGACAAGGTCCGCCGCGTGGTGCTGTGCTCCGGCAAGGTCTACTACGACCTGTTCGAGGAGCGCGAGAAGCGCGGCGTCAACGACGTCTACCTGCTGCGCGTCGAGCAGCTCTACCCGTTCCCGCTCAAGTCGCTGCAGCAGGAGCTCTCGCGCTTCAAGAACGCCGACGTGGTCTGGTGCCAGGAGGAGCCCAAGAACATGGGCTCCTGGACCTTCGTCGAGCCCTACCTCGAGTGGGTGCTGCGGCACGCCGGCTCCAAGGTGGCGCGCCCGCGCTATGCCGGGCGCCCGGCCTCGGCCGCCACCGCCACGGGCCTGATGTCGAAGCACCTCCACCAGCTCCAGGCCTTCCTCGACGAGGTCTATGCCGGCTGACGCCGGTGCCCCGGCCCGCCGCCCCGCGCGGCGGGCACCCCGCCCCTCCTCTCCCGTGCGATGAAGCGACCCGAACCGATGGCCACTGAGATCCGCGTCCCCACCCTCGGCGAATCCGTCAGCGAGGCGACCATCGCCCGCTGGTTCAAGAAGCCCGGAGAGGCCGTCGCCGCCGACGAGCCCCTCGTCGAGCTCGAGACCGACAAGGTCACGCTCGAGGTGCCCGCGCCCGCCTCCGGCGTGATCGCCGAGATCGTCCAGGCGGAGGGCGCGACGGTGGAGCCGGGGGCCGTCCTCGGCACGATCGACGAGGGCGGCACGGCCGCGGCCGCGAAGAAGACGGAAAAGGCGGAGGAGAAGCCGGCCGAGAAGCCTGCGCCCGCCGCGAAGCCCGCCGAGGCCCCGGCCGTCTCGACGCAGGGCTACGGCAATGCGCCCAAGACCGGCCTCGCCACCGAGGATCACGGCCCGGCAGTGGGTCGCCTCGCCCGCGAGAGCGGCGTCGACCCGGCGCAGGTCGCGGCCTCGGGCAAGGACGGGCGCGTCACCAAGGGCGACATGCTCGCCGCCATCGCCGGCGGCGGCGCCCAGGCTCCGGCCGCTCCCGCCCCTGCGCCCGCGCAGATGCGCGCCCCCTCCGCGCCCGACGACGCGTCGCGCGAGGAGCGCGTGCGCATGACGAAGCTGCGCCAGACCATCGCGCGCCGCCTCAAGGACGCGCAGAACACCGCCGCCATGCTGACGACGTTCAACGACGTCGACATGTCGGCCGTGATGGAGATGCGCAAGACCTACAAGGACGTGTTCGAGAAGAAGCACGGCGTGAAGCTCGGCTTCATGGGCTTCTTCACCAAGGCCTGCGTGCAGGCGCTCAAGGAGCTCCCGGCGGTCAACGCCGAGATCGACGGCACCGACCTCGTCTACAAGAACTACTATCACGTCGGCATCGCGGTCGGCACCGAGAAGGGCCTCGTCGTGCCGGTGGTGCGCGACGCCGACCAGATGTCCATCGCCGAGATCGAGAAGCAGATCGGCGTCTACGGCAAGAAGGCCCGCGACGGCAAGCTCTCCATCGACGAGATGCAGGGCGGCACCTTCACCATCACCAACGGCGGCATCTACGGCTCGCTGATGTCGACGCCGATCCTCAACGCGCCGCAGTCGGGCATCCTCGGCATGCACCGCATCGAGGAGCGCCCCGTGGTGCGCGGCGGCCAGGTGGTGGTGCGCCCGATGATGTATCTCGCGCTCTCCTACGACCACCGCATCGTCGACGGCAAGGAGGCCGTGACCTTCCTCGTGCGGGTGAAGGAGGCGCTGGAGGACCCGGCGCGGCTCGTTCTGGATCTCTGATCCCGCGCCGACCACCCTCCCGATTTACCGGCGCGCGCACCTCCGCGCGCCGCCCACGACTTCGAGGCTTGCTTCATGTCCACCTACGATCTCGTCATCATCGGAACCGGCCCGGGCGGCTATGTCTGCGCCATTCGCGCGGCGCAGCTGGGGCTCAAGACCGCCGTCGTCGAGAAGCGCGAGGCGCATGGCGGCACCTGCCTCAACGTGGGCTGCATCCCCTCGAAGGCGCTGCTCCACGCGTCCCACCTCTACGAGGAGGCGGCGCATCATTTCGGTGCCTTCGGCATCGAGGTGGGCACGCCCAAGATCGACCTCCAGAAGATGCTCGCCTTCAAGGACGAGGCGATCGCCGGCAACACCAAGGGCGTCGAGTTCCTCCTGAAGAAGAACAAGATCGACGCCCATCGGGGCACCGGCAGGATCCTGGCCGCCGGCAAGGTCGAGGTGACCGCCGACGACGGCACGAAGACGACGCTCGAGACGAAGTCGATCGTCGTCGCCACCGGCTCGGAGGTGGTCTCGCTGCCCGGCATCACGATCGACGAGAAGCGCATCGTCTCCTCCACCGGCGCCCTCGACCTCGAGCAGGTGCCGGGCCACCTGGTCCTGATCGGCGGCGGCGTGATCGGCCTCGAGCTCGGCTCGGTCTGGCGGCGTCTCGGCGCCAAGGTGACGGTGATCGAGTATCTCGACCGGATCCTGGCCGGCATCGACGCGGACACGGCGAAGCAGTTCCAGCGCATCCTGGCCAAGCAGGGCATGACCTTCAAGCTGTCGTCCAAGGTCACCGCGGCGACGGCGACGGACGCGGGCGTCACGCTCCAGGTCGAGCCGGCGAAGGGCGGCGAGGCCGAGACCATCGAGGCCGACGTGGTGCTCGTGGCGGTGGGCCGGCGCCCCTACACCGACGGGCTCGGCCTCGAGGAGGTCGGCGTCGCCAAGGACGAGAAGGGCCGCGTCGCCATCGACGCGCACTACGCCACCAACGTCCCGGGCATCTACGCCATCGGCGACGTCACCACCGGCCCGATGCTCGCCCACAAGGCCGAGGACGAGGGCGTGGCGCTGGCCGAGATGCTCGCCGGCAAGGGCGGGCACGTGAACTACGGCGTCATCCCCAACGTGGTCTACACCTATCCGGAGGTCGCCGCCGTCGGCGCGACGGAGGAGGACCTGAAGGCTCAGGGCATCGCCTACAACGTCGGCAAGTTCCCCTTCACGGCCAACGGCCGCGCCAAGGCGAACCTGATGACCGACGGCTTCGTCAAGATCCTGGCCGACGCCAAGACCGATCGCGTGCTCGGCGCCCACATCGTCGGGCCGGAGGCGGGCAACCTGATCCACGAGATCGCGGTCGCCATGGAGTTCGGCGCCTCCTCCGAGGACGTCGCCCGCACCTGCCACGCGCACCCGACGCTGGCCGAGGCGGTGAAGGAAGCCGCGCTGGCGGTGGAGAAGCGCGCGCTGCACATGTGAGGGCGCGGCACGAGCCGCGTCGCGGAGGCCTTCGGCGGGCGCGCCCCCCTTCTCCTTCCCTGTAGGGGAAGG
>NZ_AUBC01000024.1 GCF_000429045.1 Salinarimonas rosea DSM 21201 | reverse complement strand
GTGAAGCCCGACAGACCGCCGCCCTGGCGCAGGGTGCGGATGCGGTCGCGCCGGCCGGTGAGGATCTTGTGCGGGTAGGCCTGGTGCCCGACGTCCCAGATCAGCCGGTCGCGGGGCGTCTCGAACACCGAATGCAGCGCGACCGTCAGCTCCACCACCCCGAGCCCGGCCCCGAGATGCCCGCCCGTCACCGACACGGCGTCGATCGTCTCCGCCCGAAGCTCGTCCGCCACCCGGCGGAGATCGGCGTCGGACAGCCCGCGCAGGTCGGCGGGATCGCGGATCGTATCGAGGAGGGGGGTGTCTGCGGGCATGGAACGCTCTGAACCTTCCGGAGAGATAGGCTGATATGGGTCGCGGGGGCGAGCCCGTCGAGGCGCCCGCGCGGATGCATACGGGCCGGGAGCCGCGGCGGTTCCACGCGGGAACCGAAATCGCGGCGTCAGGGCTCGACGTCGAGGGGGGCCGCGCCGCGCGGGGTCCCGTCCGAGCCGAGGCCGATCTTCTCGATGCGCGCCTCCGCGCTCTTCAGGAGCGTCTCGCAATGCTTCTTGAGGGCCTCGCCGCGCTCGTAGACGCGGATCGACTCCTCGAGCGGCACGGAGCCCTGCTCGAGCTTGCGCACGATCTCCTCGAGCTCCGCGAGCGCGGCTTCGAAGGGCATCTGCGCGATGTCGGTGGGGCTCTGGTCTGCCATGAAGCTGCTCGGTTCCGTCCTGTCGTCGCCGGAACGGGAGGCATAGCCCGTGGATGCGGGGGCTGGCAAGGTTGCGGACCGCCCGCGCCGTCAGCGCATGGCCCCGCCGCGCGACATGCCGCCCGGCGGTCTTCCCCGCGCCGCACGCACGCCCTAGCCTGCCGTCCGGTGCAAATGTGCGAAGACGAGGGTGAAGGGCGGGCATGGACGAGAGCAATCCTCTTGGCAATCCTCTTGGCAGTTCTCTTGGCAGTTCTCTCGGGACGACGAAGTTCGGCGTGGGGCAGCCGGTGCCGCGCACCGAGGACCCGATGCTCCTCCGGGGCGAGGGGCGCTACACGGACGACATCGCGATGGACGGGGCGCTCCACGCGGTCGTCGTGCGCTCCAGCATCGCCCACGGGGTGCTGCGCGGGATCGACGCCGCGGGCGCCCTCGAGCTGCCCGGCGTCGTCGCCGTCTACACGGCCGAGGATCTCGCCTGGACCGGCACGCTCCCGGCCGGCATCGCCGCGACGCTGAAGAACGCCGACGGCACGGCGATGATCGTGCCCCCGCGCGCCGCCCTCGCCTCGGACAAGGTGCGGTGCGTGGGCGACCCGATCGCCCTCGTCGTGGCCGAGACCGCCGCCGCCGCGCGCGACGGCGCCGAGGCCGTGATGCCCGACATCGAGGCGCTTCCCGCCGTCGCCGACCCGCGCGACGCGCTCGGCCCCGGCGCGCCGGCGATCTGGGACGAGGTGCCGGGCAACCGCGCCGTCGACTGGGCCTTCGGCGACGCCGACGCCTGCGAGGCCGCCTTCGGCCGCGCCGCGCACGTCACGCGCCTGACCGTGGCCTCGAACCGCGTCGTGCCGAGCCCGCTCGAGCCCCGCGCAGCGATCGCTTCCTACGATCCCGCCGAGGACCGCTTCACCCTGCGGCTCGGCAGCCAGGGCGTCTTCCCGATGCGCGGACTGCTGGCCAAGGCGATGGGGCTCGCGCCCGAGCGCATCCGCGTGCTGACGGGCCAGGTCGGCGGCTCGTTCGGGATGAAATCCGCCGTCTACCCCGAATACGTGGCGCTCCTCCACGCAGCCAAGGCGCTCGGGCGTCCGGTGCGCTGGGTCGACACCCGCTCCGAGAGCTTCCTGTCCGACCACCACGGCCGCGCGCTGACCCTAGACGGGGCGCTGGCGCTCGACGCCGAGGGTCGTTTCCTCGCGCTGCGGATCGAGGGCGTCGCCGACCTCGGCGCCTGGCTGAACCCGGTGGCGCCGCTGTTCTCGACGATCAACATTCCCAAGAACGCGGTCTCGGTCTACCGCACGCCGGTGGTGCACGCCCGCATCGCCTGCGCCTACACCAACACGACCCCCGTCGGGCCCTATCGCGGCGCCGGCCGGCCGGACGGCAACTACCTGATGGAGCGCCTCGTCGAGGCGGCCGCTGCCGAGATGGGGATCGACCCGGTGGAGCTGCGCCGAAGGAACCACGTCACGCCCGGCATGATCCCCTTCGAGACCGCCGCCGGCACCCGCTACGACAGCGGCGACTTTCCCGCGATCCTCGACGCGGCGCTCGCGGCCGCCGACGTCGCGGGCTTCCCCGCGCGCCGGTCCGAGAGCGAGGCGCGGGGGCTCCTCCGGGGCCTCGGCATCGGGCAATATTGCGAGGTGACGGCGATGGTCACCGCCGAGATGGGCGGCCTGCGCTTCGAGACGGACGGCACGGTGACGCTCCTCACCGGCACGCTCGACTACGGCCAGGGCCACGCCACCGCCTTCGCGCAGGTGCTGTCCCAGCGCCTCGGCCTGCCTTTCGAGGCGATCCGCCTCGAGCAGGGCGACAGCGACCGGCTCGTCGCCGGCGGCGGCACCGGCGGCTCGAAGTCGATCATGGCGTCCGGCGCCGCCATCGTCGGCGCGGCCGAGCGGGTGATCGAGGCCGGCCGGCCGCTCGCGGCGCACGCGCTGGAGACGTCCCCCGTCGATGTCGTCTTCGAGGACGGCCGCTTCGCCATCGCCGGCACCGACCGGACGATCGGCGTCCTGGAGCTCGCCGCGCGGCTGCGCGACGAGGGCTTCGTCGCGGCGCTGCCCGACGACGTGCCCCGCACGCTCGACGTCACCCATGTCCACGAGGGCTCGCCCTCGGCCTTCCCCAACGGCTGCCACGTGGCCGAGGTCGAGATCGACCCGGAGACCGGCGTCACCCGCGTCGTGCGCTACACCGCCGCCAACGATTTCGGCGTGGTGGTCAACCCCCTCCTGGTCGAGGGCCAGCTGCACGGCGGCGTGGTGCAGGGGATCGGCCAGGCCTTGATGGAGCGCGTCGTCTTCGACGCGGACGGCCAGCCGCTCGCCGGATCCTTCATGGACTACGGCCTGCCGCGGGCGGACGACGCGCCCTTCCTCGCGGTCGAGAACCTCGAGCTTCCCGCCACGACCAACCCGCTCGGCGTCAAGGGCTGCGGCGAGGCGGGCTGCGCGGGGGCGCTGCCCGCCGTGATGAACGCGGTCGTCGACGCGCTGCGCGCCCGCGGCGTCGGGCACATCGACATGCCGGCGACGCCGCAGGCCGTTTGGCGGGCGCTCAGGGCCGCCGGCGAGGACGCCGGAGAGGACGCGGCCCGCGCGACCTGACGCGCCACCGCACCGCGAATCGGCTACAGTCGCGCACGAAGCGGGAACGATCGGCGAGGCGAAGGGCGCGATGCTGCGGCGGGTGGTGATCGGTGCGGCGGCGCTCCTGGCGCTCGCCGCGGGCGCGCTGGCGCTGGTGCCGCTGCTCGTGCCGGCGGAGACGGTGCGCGCGCGCATCGCCGCCGAGATCGAGGCCCGCACCGGCTGGCGCGTCGCCTTCGACGGGCCGGTGTCGCTCGGCGTCTTCCCCGAGATCGCGCTCACCGCCGAGCGCCTGCGCATCGAGAGCGCCGCGGACGCGCACGACGCCCTCGCCGCCGACGTCGAGCGCGCCGCCTTCGGGCTGGCGCTCGCGCCGCTCCTGTCGGGCTCCGTGCGCCTCACCGAGATCGCGCTCGAGCGCCCCGTCGTGCGGATCGTGCGCGGCATCGGCCCGGCGCCGGCCGGCGATGCGCCCGCGGGCGACGCGAGCGCGCTCGCGGCCGTGTCGATCGACCGGCTGGCCGTGACCGACGGCCTCCTCGTCCTGCGCGGCGCGGCCGGCGAGACCCGGCTCGACGACCTCTCGTTCGTCCTCGCCATGCCGGACCCCGGCCGGGAGACCACCCTCGAGGCGACGGGGCGGCTCGACGGGCGCGCCTTCGCGCTGGACGCCGGCGTCGACTCTCCCGCGGCCTTGCTGGCGGGCGAGGACGCCGGCGTCGCGCTCGGGCTCGAGGCGCCCGGCCTGCTGCCGGCGCGCCTCGAGGCGCAGGCGCGCGCGGCCTTCGCGAGCCCTCGGCTCGTCCTGCGCGACCTCGCGCTCCGGAGCGGCGAGAGCCGGCTCTCGGGCGCGGCGGACGTCGTGCTCGCCGGCGCGGCGCCGGCGATCGACCTGCGCCTCGCGGGCGCACTTCTCGATCTCGACGCGCTCCTCTCCGGGGGCGGTGGCGGCGCGGGGCCGCAGGCCATCGATCTCTCCGCGCTTGGCGTCGTCGTCGGCGACGTCGAGCTCGCGCTCGAGCGCCTGCGGGTCGCCGGCCGCGAGATCGCGCCCGCACGCCTCCAGGTCCAGCTCGAGGACGACGCCGCGAGCCTGGTCGTCGACGAGGCGGGCTTCGCCGCCGGCGTCGTGTCCGGCGAGGCACGCATCGGCCGCGACGGGGCGCAGGCGCGCGTCTCCGGCAGCCTCGCCGCGCGCGATCTCGACGCCTCCGTCCTCGCGGCGACGCTCGCCCCGGGCCTCGGCGCGGCGGACGCGCCCGCGCTCTCCGGCCTCGTCGCCGCCGACCTGCGCTTCGCGCTCGCCGGCGAGACGCCGCAGGCGCTGCGCGCGAGCCTGAACGCCGCGGGACGCGTCGCGCTCGTGCAGGGCGAGGCGCGCATCCCCGCCCTCGCCGCCGTGGCGCCGGGGGCGGACGCGACGCGGCTGTCGCAGACGACGCTCGCCGTCGACCTCGCCGACCTGACCCGGCCGGTCCGGATCTCGGGCGACACGGTGTGGCGCGGCGAACGGATCGGGCTCGACGGCTCGCTCGACCTGCGCGCCCTCGTCGAGGGCCGCGCCGCGCCCCTCGACCTCGCGCTGTCGGCGCCTCGGTTCGAGGCCGGCTATCGCGGCACGCTCGGGGCGCAGCCGGCGAGCGCCGGCGAGGCGTCGCTGCGCACCGGCTCGCTACGCGACCTCCTCGCCTGGCTCGGCCGCCCACCCGCGACGCCGGGCGGGCTCGGCCCCTTCGCCGTCTCGGGGCGCCTCGCGGTCGAGCCCGGCTCGGTCGCGGTCGCCGATGCGCGGCTGTCGCTCGACGGCGCGAGCGGCACCGGCACGGCGCGGCTGCTCGTCGGCGGCGCCCGCCCACGGCTCGAGGCGCGGCTCGCGCTCGACCGGCTGGACCTCAACCCGTATTTCGGCCTCTCCGCCGCCCCGGCCGCCGCCGGCGGCGGCTGGAGCGAGACTCCGGTCGACCTCTCGGCGCTGCGCGCGCTCGACGCGACGCTCGACCTCTCGCTCGGCGCCCTCGTCTTCCGCGGCATCGAGACCGGGCGCGTCTCGCTCTCCGCGCGGCTGGAGAACGGATCGCTCGCCGCCGACCTCCAGGAGATCGCGCTCTACGGCGGGGGCGGCAACGGTCGCGTCGAGGTCGACGCGACCCCCGCGGCGCCGCGGCTCTCGGCGCGCTTCGGCTTCGCCGACCTCGACGTGCGCCCGTTCCTGACGGACGCCGCCGGCTTCGAGCGGCTGGAGGGGCGCGGCGGCGTGCGGCTCGACGTCTCCGGGCGGCTCGTCACCCAGCGCACGCTGATGGAGAGCCTCTCGGGCAGCGCCGGCTTCGCCTTCCGCGACGGCGCGATCCGCGGCGTCGACGTCACCGCGCTGGGGCGGCTCCTCGCGACCGGCATCGTCGACGGCTGGCGCCTGGCGGAGGGCGCGCGCACGGAGCTCTTCGCCTTCGAGGCGGGCTTCGCCATCGCGGACGGCACGGCGCGCACCGACGACCTGCGGCTCGTGGGGCCGCTCGTCGACATGACCGGCACCGGCGCGATCGACCTGCCGGCGCAGCGCCTCGCCTTCACGGTGGAACCACGCGTCGCGCTGGAGCAGCGGCAGGGCGAGGGCGTCCGGCTGGTCGGCTTCGGCGCGCCTGTCCGGATCGAGGGACCGTGGGCGCGCCCGCGGATCTATCCCGACATCGCCGGCGTGCTGCAGGACCCGGTGGGCGCCTACGAGCGCCTGCGGGAGCTGGGCACCGGCGTCTTCGGCATCGACGCGCCCTCCGCCGGCGAGGCGCTGGAGCGTGCCGTGGGCGCGGAGGCCGCACGCGGGCTGGAGCGCCTCCTCGGCGTGCCGGCGGCGCCGGCCCGACCGGCGCCGGCCGCCTCCCCCTCCCCCTCCCCCGTCCCCGTTCCGGTCCCTGCGCCCGCCGTCGAGCCACCCGCGCCGCCCCTGCCCCGCGATCCTGCGGCGGAGGCGGCGCGCGGGCTCATGGAGCTCCTCCTGAACAACCGGTGACCTTTGCTGTAGCCGGATAGCAATCGCGACCCGGAGCGAAACGGCCGAGATCCGTCGCGTCCCGGAGGCGGCACGGTTGACCCCGGGGCGCGGGGCCATTCTAAATACGGCGAAACGCGGCACCGCCGCGCGACAGGGAGGATTTGATGGCCGACACGACCAAGCGTTCGCTCCTCGCCGCCGCCATGGCCGGCACCATGCTCGCACTGGCGCCCCACGCGGCGTCCGCGCAGGAGAGCCAGGACTACCTGCTCGCCACCGCCTCGACCGGCGGGACCTACTATCCCGTCGGCGTCGCCATTGCGACCCTCGTCAAGGTGCGCCTCCAGAACGCCGAGGGCATCAACATGTCGGCGATCAACTCCGCCGGCTCGGGCGAGAACATCCGCCTGCTGCGCGACGGCGAGGCCGACTTCGCGATTCTCCAGGGCCTCTTCGGCGCCTACGCCCGCCAGGGCACCGGGCCGATCGAGGAATCCGGCCCGCAGGATAACCTGCGCTCGATCACCGGCCTGTGGCCGAACGTCGAGCACTTCGTGATCCTCAGCGAGCACGCCGACACGGGCACGATCTCCGACATGGGGAACGTCACCGGCAAGGCGGTGTCGATGGGCCTGCAGAACTCGGGCACGATCGGCTCGAACGAGGTCATCATGGCGAACCTCGGCATGCCGCTCGAGGAGTTCGAGCTCGCCTACATGGGCTACAACCCCTCGGCCGACGCTCTGCAGAACGGCCAGATCGTCGCCATGTCGACGCCGGCCGGCGTGCCGGTCTCCGCGGTGACCCGCGCCTTCGCGGCGATGGGCGACAACGCCACGCTGCTCGGCTTCACCGACGAGCAGATCGCGCAGGCCAACGGCTCCTTCGAGGACCTGTGGACCGCCTACCCGATCCCGGCGGGGACCTATCCCTCGCAGGACGAGGACGTCACCACGATCGCGCAGCCGAACTTCCTCGCGGTCGACGCCGACGTCCCCGAGGAGACGGTCTACCTGATCACCAAGGCGATCTTCGAGAACCTGCCGTTCCTGCAGGCGATCCATCCCGCCACCAACGCCATGAACCTCGAGTCGGCACTCCCCGGCCTGCCGCTGCCGCTGCATCCGGGCGCGCTGCGCTACTACGAGGAGGCCGGGCTCACGATCCCGGATCGTCTGCGTCCCTGATCCCCGCCAACGTCGGAGGGCGGCCCGCGTCGCCCTCCGCGCCTTTCCGGCGCACCCACCGCCATTCTCGGGTGCGACCGACGATGAAATACCAGTTGCGCCGGCCCGGCTCGTGCGGCAGTGCGCAGCGCCCGACGCTGCGACAGTGAGAGACGCCTCCCCATGACCGACGACGCGCCCGCGCCACGCCTCGATCCGGCCGCAGACGACCGGACGCGCGACAAGCCGGTGGTGGCGGCCGGGGTCGGTGAGGTCAAGGACGTCGAGGGCGAGGTCGAGGCGCATGTGCGCTCGTTCGAGGGCACGACGATCGGCCGGGTCGCCTGGGCCGTCGGTATCGCCCTCGCGCTCTACCACATCTGGACCAACACGATCGGGACCTTCAACCAGGTCTGGCTCACCGCGATCCACTTCGCCGGCTTCGCCTTCCTGTGCGCCCTGCGCTATCCCTTCCTTCGCACGAGAACCCCCGCCGCGAGCCGTGCGATGCTCGCCTTCGACGTCGTCTTCGGGCTCGTCGTCGCCGTCTCGACGCTCTGGCTGATCTCCAACCAGAACGCGATCTACGACCGCGGCGTGCGGCTCTCGACGCTCGACACCATCCTCGCCTTCATCGTCATCGGCGGCGCCATCGACCTGACGCGGCGCGCCACCGGCTTCATCATTCCCGTTCTGATCCTCGTGGCGCTGACCTACGTCGTCTGGTGGGGTCCGTCGGCGCCCGGCGTCTTCCGCTTCGCGGGCCTCTCGACCGAGACGCTGCTGTTCCGCTCGATCTTCTCCGACGAGGGCATGTTCGGCTCGATCGCCCTGATCTCGGCGACCTTCGTCTTCCTGTTCATCCTGTTCGGCGCCTTTCTCGTGCGCTCGGGCGCGGGCGAGTTCATCATCGATCTCGCCCGCGCGGTGGCCGGGCGCTTCGTCGGCGGGCCGGGCTTCGTCGCGGTGATGTCGTCGGGGCTGACGGGCACGATCTCCGGCTCGGCGGTGGCGAACACGGTCTCGACGGGCGTCATCACCATCCCGCTGATGAAGCGCGCGGGCTTCCCGCCGAAGTTCGCGGCCGGCGTCGAGGCCGCGGCCTCCACCGGCGGCGGGCTGATGCCGCCGATCATGGGCGCGGGCGCCTTCGTGATGGCGACCTACACGCAGATCTCCTACCTCGAGATTGCGGCGGTGAGCCTCGCGCCGGCGATCGTCTACTTCCTCTCGGTCGCCTTCTTCGTGCGGATCGAGGCGAAGAAGCACAACCTCGTCGCCAACGACCCGGACGCACCCTCGGCCTGGACCGTGCTGAAGAAGGGCGGGCCGAGCTTCCTGATCCCGGTCGCGGTGCTGATCGGCCTGCTGATCGCCGGCTACACGCCGGTCTACGCAGCCGGCTTCGCGATCCTCGCCTGCATCGCGGCGTCGTGGCTGACGCCCAACCGCATGGGACCGAAGGCGATCCTCGACGCGCTCGCGCTCGGCGCGCAGAACATGATCATGACCGCCGTGCTGCTCGTCGCGGTCGGCCTCGTGATCAACGTCATCGCCATGACGGGCGTCGGCAACACCTTCTCGCTGATGATCAACGAGTGGGCCGGAAACAGCCTGATCATCGCGCTCGCGCTGATCGCGCTCGCCTCGCTCGTGCTCGGCATGGGCCTGCCGGTGACGGCGTCCTACATCGTGCTCGCGACGCTCTCGGCGCCGGCGCTGCACGCGCTCATCCAGAACAACGCGCTCATCGACGTCCTGGTCGCGGGCGGCGTGCCGGAGGCCGCGCGCATGACGCTCATGCTCGCCGATCCCAGCGCGATGACCACGCTCGCCGCGCCGATGACCCGCGAGGCGGCCGCCGCCTTCATCGCGGCGATGCCGCCGGAGGTGCTCAGCCTCGTCTATCCCCAGGTGCTCGACCCGGTCACGGTGAAGCTCGCGCTCTTGTCGGCGCACATGATCATCTTCTGGCTCAGCCAGGATTCGAACGTCACGCCGCCGGTCTGCCTCACCGCCTTCGCGGCGGCGGCGATCGCCAAGACGCCGCCGATGGCGACGGGCCTCGTGTCGTGGAAGGTGGCCAAGGGCCTCTACCTGATGCCCATCCTGTTCGCCTACACGCAGTTCCTCGGCGGCCCGCCGCTCGAGGTGCTGCACATCTTCGTCATCGCGACGGTGGGTGTCTACGCGCTCGGCGCGGCGATCGAGGGCCACATGGAGGCGCCGCTGAACTGGCCGGTGCGCATCCTCCTCTTCGCGGCGGGCGTGGCGCTGATCTGGCCCAACAACACGATCGTCGAGACGCTCGGCGCTGTGGGCGTGATCGCGATCTTCGCGTGGAACGTGCGGGTGGATCGCCGGCGGCGCGTGAAGGCCGCCTGAGACGACACCGCGGCTGCCGCAGCGACATGATCCTGTCGTTGTCGTCCGCTACCCGGCTCGCGACCGTGTGACGGAGCGAGCGATGCGTGGAGACCCGGAGACCGTGGCCCTTCTGGCCGAGCTGCAGGCCCTGCGCGACGAGGTCTCCCGCGAGAGCCGGCTTCGCTGGGAGGCGTGGCGCGCGGACGTCGACCGCACGCGCTTCGCCGCCGGTGCGCTGAACCTCGCGCATTACCTCGCCCTGCGCCGGCGCGATCACCGCGCCCTGCAGCGCGGCCTGATGCTGCGCGGGCTCTCCTCGCTCGGGCGGCTCGAGGGCCGGGTGCTCGCGACGCTCGACGCCGCGATCGTGGCGCTCGCGGCACTGGCCGGCGAGCCGACGCGTCGGCGTGCGCCGTCGCGGCGACAGTTCTTCCGCGGCGAGACGCGCCTGCGCGCCGCGACCGATCGCCTGTTCGGCCCTTCGCGCCCGGAGCGCCAGGGCCGCATCCTGGTGACGCTCCCGAGCGAGGCCGCGGACGATCCCGCGCTCGTCGCGGGCCTGGCGCGGGCGGGCGCCGACGCGCTGCGCATCAACTGCGCGCACGACGGCCCGGACGCCTGGCGCGCCATGATCGCGCACGCCCGCGCGGCGGAGGCCGGGACCGGCCGACGGCTGCGCATCCTCATGGACATCGCCGGCCCGAAGATCCGCACAGGCACGGTGCTCGTGCCCGACGAGCGCGCACGCATCTGCATCGGCGACCGGCTGCTCCTGGCCAAGACGCTCGCTCCGGGCTTCACGCAGACCTTTCCCTTCCAGGCGACCTGCACGGCGCCGGAGGTGCTCGATGCGGTGGGCGCGGATGCGCGGGTGGCCGTGGACGACGGGCGCTTCTCCGGGCGCGTCGTCGCCCGCGCGCACGACGGGCTCGTCGTCGCGATCGATCAGGCGAAGCTCGGGGGCGCGCGGCTCAAGCCCGAGAAGGGCCTGAACTTCCCCGAGACGGCGCTCGCCCTCGATCCGCTCACCGACAAGGACCGCGCCGACCTCGACGTCGTCGCGGAGCTCGCCGACCTCGTCGGCTATTCCTTCGTGCAGACGGCCGAGGACATCCGCCGCCTCCAGGCGGAGCTCGCCGCGCGCACGCCGCGCTGGCGCGAGATCGGCCTCGTCGCCAAGGTCGAGACGCCGGTCGCCGTGCGCAACCTGCCGGAGATCATGGTCGCCGCGGCGGGACATCAGCCGTTCGCGGTGATGATCGCGCGCGGCGACCTCGCCGTGGAGATCGGCTTCGCGCGGCTCGCGGAGATGCAGGAGGAGCTGCTCTGGCTCGCCGAGGCGGCGCACGTGCCGGTGATCTGGGCGACGCAGGTGCTGGAGCGCCTGGTGAAATCCGGCCTGCCCTCGCGGGGCGAGATGACGGACGCGGCCATGGCGGCGCGCGCCGAGTGCGTGATGCTCAACAAGGGCCCGAACGTCGAGGCCGCCGTCGAGGCGCTCGACGGCCTCTTCCGGCGCATGGGCGAGCACCAGTCGAAGAAGACCCCGACGCTGCGTGCCCTGCGCACCTGGTGAGGCGCGGTGCGCTGCGGGAGCGCGCCGCGCGTCGCGTCGTCACTGCGCCTCGATCGGCTCCGTCGGCGACACCGGCGTGTCCGCCTGCGGGTCGATCGGCACCGGCGCCGGAGCCGGCTCCTCGATGGCGCCGGTCACCGGCACGTCGGTGGCGGTGTAGCCGTCCATCAGGAAGAAGGCGAGAATCGCGCCGATCACCACGACGGCGCCGATCGCCCAGGCCCAGGCCGAGCCCGAGCGCCGCGCGGGCCGCGCCATGCGGTCGTCCCGCGCCGTGGAGCCGGCATAGGTGCTGTCTGTGCGCGCCGCGACCGGATCGACCGGGCGGGGGTCGGGCCCCGCGCCGCGGGTGGTCTCGCCGGGGCGAATCTCGCCGGGGCGGGTGCCGAACGGGTCAGTCGGCGCCGTCGTGGGCAACGGATCGACCGCGCGATCCTCCCCGGCATGGGGCGTGCGCGGATCGGCGGGGTCGCGTCCATCGTTGATCGCCATCTTGGCCTCCTTTCGGCTCGAGCGGCGGTGTGAGGCCACAACGCCGCACCCCCGGCCGGGTTTCGCCGCGCCGGCAAGCGCGAGACCGGCATCCGACTTGAAGCGCGCGCGAGAGAGCGGTAACCGTCGGGATCGTGCACACGAGGACGGACGAGCCGATGAACGCCCCTGTCGACCCGAAGAAGCTCATCAAAGGCGCCACCGGCGACTGGGAGGTCGTCGTGGGCATGGAGATCCATGCCCAGGTGACCTCGCAGGCGAAGCTGTTCTCCGGCGCCTCGACGGGCTTCGGCGCGGCGCCGAACTCGCACGTCTCCCTGGTCGACGCGGCCATGCCCGGCATGCTGCCGGTGATCAACCTCGAATGCGTCCGGCAGGCGGTGCGCACCGGGCTCGGGCTGAAGGCGCAGATCAACCTGCGCTCCATTTTCGACCGCAAGAACTACTTCTACCCGGACCTGCCGCAGGGCTACCAGATCTCCCAGTACAAGCACCCGATCGTCGGCGAGGGCGAGGTCGTCGTCGACATGCTCGACGGCCCGTCCTTCACGGTGGGCATCGAGCGCCTGCACCTCGAGCAGGACGCGGGCAAGTCGATCCACGACCTGCACCCGACCATGTCCTACGTCGACCTCAACCGGTCCGGCGTGGCGCTCATGGAGATCGTCTCGAAGCCCGACATGCGCTCGTCCGAGGAGGCCAAGGCCTACGTGACGAAGCTGCGCACGATCCTGCGCTATCTCGGCACCTGCGACGGGGACATGGAGAAGGGCAGCCTGCGCGCGGACGTGAACGTCTCCGTGCGCCGCCCGGGCGAGCCGCTCGGCACACGCTGCGAGATCAAGAACGTCAACTCGATCCGCTTCATCGGCCAGGCGATCGAGTACGAGGCGCGCCGGCAGATCGGCATCCTCGAGGACGGCGGCAGGATCGACCAGGAGACGCGCCTGTTCGACCCGGGCAAGGGCGAGACGCGCTCGATGCGCTCCAAGGAGGAGGCGCACGACTATCGCTACTTCCCCGACCCGGACCTGCTGCCGCTCGAGCTCGAGCAGGGCTTCGTCGACGATCTCGCGACCCGGCTGCCGGAGCTGCCGGACGAGAAGAAGGCGCGCTTCGTCGCCGACTACGGCCTCTCCCCCTACGACGCGGGCGTGCTCGTCGCCGATCGCGAGCAGGCCGACTATTTCGAGGCGGTGGCGAAGGGGCGCGACGGCAAGGCGGCGGCGAACTGGGTGATCAACGAGCTGTTCGGGCGCCTCAACAAGGAGGGGCTGGACATCGCGGCCTCGCCCGTCTCCGCCGAGCAGCTCGGCGAGATCGTCGACCTCATCGCCGACGGCACGATCTCGGGCAAGATCGCCAAGGACGTGTTCGAGATCGCCTGGTCCGAGGGCGGCTCGCCGCGGCGGATCGTCGAGGAGCGCGGCATGAAGCAGGTCACCGACACCGGCGCCATCGAGGCGGCGGTGGACGCGGTGATCGCGGCGAACCCCGACAAGGTCGAGCAGGCCAAGGCCAAGCCGTCGCTCGCCGGCTGGTTCGTCGGCCAGGTGATGAAGACGACCGGCGGCAAGGCCAACCCCCAGGCGGTGAACGCCCTCGTGAAGCAGAAGCTCGGGGTGGAATGACGCCGCGCATCCGCCCCGTCCGCGCCGACGACCTCGCGGCGGTGCGCGCGGCGCTGGTCGCGAGCTGGCACGCGACCTACGACGCGATCCACGGCGCCGCCAAGGTGACGGAGATCACCGACCGCTGGCACGCGCTCCCGGCGCTCTCCCGGCAGGTCGACCGCCCGGGCACGGTGTTCCTCATGGCCGAGGGCGCGGACGGCGGGGTGCTGGGATCCGCGCTCGCGCATGTCGACGACGGCGAGGAGGCCTGCCTGCGCCGGCTCTACGTCGCGCCGGGCGCCGAAGGGCGCGGGCTCGGCAAGCGCCTGCTCGACGAGACGCTGGCGCGGCTCGCCGAGCGCGGCGCCTGGCTCGAGGTCGAGCCGCGCAACACACGCGCGATCCGCTTCTACGAGCGCGAGGGCTTCGTGCTCGACCGGCCGGCACAGGGCTGCGGCGGGCGCGACGATCTCGAGGCGGTGATCATGCGCCGCCCGGACCGCCCGATCGCGCGCGCGGTCGTCGACGCCGACGCGCAGGACCTCTTCGGCCTCCTGACGCTCGCCTTCGCCGAGTATCCCGGCTGCTACGTCGATCCGCACGGGGACTACCCGGAGCTCGTGTGCCCCGCGACCAAGCTCGCGCAGGCGAAGACCACGTTCTGGGTGATCGAGGACCGGACCGGGCGCGTGCGCGCCTGCTGCGGCGTCAAGGTGCCCGACGCGGACGGCACGGCCGAGCTCACCAAGCTCTACGTGCGCCCCGACCAGCGCCGCCGCGGCCTCGCCGCCCGGCTCGTCGCCCTGGTGGAGGAGACCGCCCGCGCCCGCGGCGCCCGCCGGCTCGTCCTCTACACGGACACGCGCTTCACCAAGGCCCACCGCCTCTACGAGCGCATGGGCTTTGCCCGCTTCGGCGCGGAGCGGGCGCTCCACGACATCTCCGGGTCGGTGGAATACGCCTACGCGAAGGGGCTGGGCTAGGCGGCTGCGCCCTCCGCTGCGACATTCCGGACGCGTCTCGGCCCGGCGGCGCGCGGAACCGCGGCACGGCCTCTCCGCGTTGGCTCGCATCGCGGCATCGCCAAACGGCGCGGGTGCGCTATGGTCCGGGATGCCGAACGCGAGGAGGCCAGAGCCGTGACCCCGATCGACCTCGAGCCGGCCGTGTCCGGTGATCGCCGCGAGACGCAGCGGCGCTCAGGCCGGCTGTCCTACTACGTCGCCGGCGAGGGGCCGCCGCTCCTCCTGATCCACTCGATCAACGCCGCCGCCTCCGCCTACGAGATGCGCCCGCTCCACGAGCGCCTCTCCGAGACGCGGCGCGTCTACACCGTCGACCTGCCGGGCTACGGTTTCTCGGACCGGTCGGCGCGGAGCTACGACATCCGGCTCTTCACCAACGCGGTCCTCGACATGGCGGACGTGATCCGCGAGGCGCACGGGCCCCACGCTTTCGACGCGGTCGCGCTCTCGCTGTCGTGCGAGTTCCTCGCCCGGGCCGCCCGCGAGGCGCCGGACGCCTTCGCGAGCCTCGCCTTCGTCACGCCCACCGGCTTCGCGAAGGGCTCGCACCGCAAGCGCGCCGCGCCCGAGACGCCGATGCGCGTGCCGGGCATGCGCACCTTCCTGAACGCGCCCTGGGGCCGGCCGCTCTACCGGGCGCTCACCTCCGAGCGCTCGATTCGCTACTTCCTCCAGCGCACCTTCGGCCGCAAGGACGTGCCCGAGGCGATGGTCGCCTACGACTGGCGCACGGCGCACCAGCCCGGCGCCGAGCACGCGCCCTTCGCCTTCCTGTCGGGGAGGCTCTTCGCCCGCGACGTGCGCAATCTCTACGAGGACCTCCACCTGCCGATCTACGTGCTCCACGGCACGAAGGGCGATTTCAAGGACTTCTCGGAGGCGAACTGGGCGATCGCCCGCCGAAACTGGCTGTTCTCGGCCTTCGACACCGGCGCGCTCGTGCATTTCGAGAAGCCCGACGAGTTCCTCGGCGCCTACGAGCGCTTCCTCGGCGAGGCCGCCGGCATAAGGGCTGCTGCGAGCTGACGAACTGTCCAGTTCCTGTTACGCTCGGCGCAGGATGAACATCTTGACACCCCCTCCCCGCGCGGCGTCCGCCGCGCCCGTCGACGCCGAAGACGGCGGGCGCCCGCACGCCGTCGTCGTCGGCGCGGGCCTGGGCGGCCTCGCCGCCGCCGTGCGGCTCGGTGCGCGCGGCTACCGCGTCACGATCGTCGAGAAGCTCGACCAGCCCGGCGGCCGGGCGCGCGTCTTCCGCGAGGACGGCTTCACCTTCGACGCCGGCCCCACGCTGATCACGGCGCCGCACCTGTTCGCGGAGCTGTGGGAGCTGTGCGGCAAGCGGATGGAGGACGACGTCGCGGTGCTGCCGCTCGACCCGTTCTACACGATCCGCTTCGACGACGGCGAGACCTTCCGCTACAGCGGCGACACGGATGCCATGCGGGCCGAGATCGCCCGCCTCGCTCCGGGCGACCTGCCGGGCTACGAGCGCTTCATGAGGGTCTCCGAGGAGATCTGCCGGGTCGGGTTCGAGGAGCTCGGCCACGTGCCCTTCGCCTCCATCGGCGACATGCTGAAGGTCGCGCCCGATCTCGTGCGGCTCGGGGCGCAGCGCTCCGTCTACGGGCTCGTGGCGCGCCACTTCGCCGACGAGCGGCTGCGCACCGTGTTCAGCTTCCACCCGCTCCTGATCGGCGGAAACCCGTTCTCGGCCAGCGCGATATACGCGCTGATCCATCATCTGGAGAAGCGCTGGGGCGTGCACTACGCGGTGGGCGGCATCAACCGGCTGGTGTCGGGGATCGTCGGGCTGATCGAGGGTCAGGGCGGGCGCGTGCGGCTGTCGGCGCCGGTCGAGCGCATCCTGCTCGATCGCCGGCGCGCCTGCGGCGTGCGGCTCGAGAGCGGGGAGACCATCGCCGCCGACATCGTCGTCTCGAACGCCGATGCGACCGCGACCTACGCGAGGCTCCTGCCGGACGCCCCCCGGACCCGCTGGGGTCCCGCCCGCCAGCGCCTGGCGCAATGGTCGATGGGGCTGTTCGTCTGGTACTTCGGCACGAAGCGGCGCTACGAGGACGTGGGGCACCACACGATCCTGCTCGGGCCGCGCTACCGCGCGCTCCTCGACGACATCTTCCGGAAGAAGCATCTCGCGGAGGACTTCTCGCTCTACCTCCACCGCCCGAGCGCCAGCGACCCGAGCGTCGCGCCCGAAGGCCACGACGCGTTCTACGTCCTCTCGCCGGTGCCGAACCTGCTCGGCACGACGGATTGGGAAGCGACGGCCGAGGCTTACAGGCGAAAGATCATGCGCCGCCTCGAGGAGACGGTGCTCCCGGGCCTCTCGGAGGAGATCGTCGTCTCGCGGCTCCTCACCCCGGCGGACTTCGCGCGGGACTACGCCTCGCTGCACGGGGCGGGCTTCGGGCTCGAGCCGGTGATGTGGCAGTCGGCCTGGTTCCGGCCGCACAACCGCTCGGAGGGCATCGAGAACCTCTACCTCGTGGGCGCCGGCACGCATCCCGGCGCGGGCATGCCCGGCGTGCTCTCCACCGCGCGCGTGCTCGACCGCGTCGTGCCCGATCCCGCGCAGCTCCAGACGCCGAGAGCGAGGTCCCATGCCGACGCCTGACCGCCGCGAGCCCCCCTCGTACGAGCACCCGTCTGCGCAGGGCGACATCGCCGCCTGCGCCAACCTCCTGCGCGGCGGCTCGCGCTCCTTCCATGCCGCCTCGCGGGTACTGCCGAAGCGTGTCGGCGAGCCGGCGGCGGCGCTCTACGCCTTCTGCCGCGTCGCCGACGACGCGGTCGACCACGGCCACGACCGGCACGCGGCCCTCGCGCTCCTGCGCGAGCGCCTCGACCGGGTCTATGCCGGCCACCCCGCCCCGCAGGCGATCGACCGCGCCTTCGCCGCGACGGTGACGCGCTACCGCATCCCCCGTGCTCTTCCCGAGGCGCTGCTCGAGGGCTTCGCCTGGGACGCGGAGGAGCGCGCGTACGAGACGCTGTCGGACGTCGCCGCCTATGCCGCGCGGGTCGCCGGCACGGTCGGCGCGATGATGACGCTGATCATGGGCCGCCGCGAGCCGGCGGTGCTGGCGCGCGCCTGCGACCTGGGCGTCGCCATGCAGTTCACCAACATCGCCCGGGACGTCGGCGAGGACGCCGCGAACGGGAGGCTCTACCTGCCGCGGCAATGGCTGCGCGAGGCGGGTGTGGACGTCGAGGCCTTCCTCGCCGATCCGCGGCCGTGCGCGGGCGTGCACGCCGCGACGCGACGCCTGCTCGTCGCGGCGGACGGCCTCTACGCCCGGGCGATCGCCGGGATCGCGGCGCTGCCGCGGGACTGCCGGCCAGGGATCCTGGCCGCGCGGACGCTCTACGCCGAGATCGGGCGCGTGGTGGAGCGCGGCGGGCCGACGAAGGCGCTCGAGCGCGCGGTGGTCCCGCGCACGCGCCAGCTCGCCCTCGTCGCCGGCGCGCTCGCCCGCGCCCCGTTCCTCGCCGCCCGCCCCGACGAGACGCCGCCGCTCCCGGAGGTCGCCTTCCTGGTCGAGGCCGCCGTCGGTGCCGGCCGGCACGAGCTGCCGCCCCACGGCATCGAGGAGCGCATCGCCTGGCTCGTCGACCTGTTCGAGCGGCTGGAGCGGCGCGACCCGGCGCGCTGAGCGTCGAGCAGACGCCCCGCACGAAGGGGCTGGAAACGCGCGGCGAGCCCGCGTAAGTTCGCGGCGAACGACAGCGAAAAAATACGAACGGGCGCATAAGAACGACGGCAACGTCGTCGCCCCGCGAACCCGGAGGACGCCTCGTGAGCCGCTACACCCTCGCCATCGACCAGGGCACCACCTCGACCCGCGCCATCCTGTTCGACGACCACATGCGTGTCGCCGGCATCGCCCAGCGCGAGTTCGCGCAGCACTACCCGGCCTCCGGCTGGGTCGAGCACGAGCCGGACGATCTCTGGGAGACGAGCGTCGCCACCGTGCGCGAGGCGATGACCGGCAAGGGCGTCGGCCCCGGCGATATCGCCGCCATCGGCATCACCAACCAGCGCGAGACGGCGCTGGTCTGGGACCGCCGCACCGGCGAGCCGATCCACCGCGCCATCGTCTGGCAGGACCGGCGTACCGCCGCGTTCTGCTCGCGGCTGAAGGCGGAGGGGCGCGAGCCGCTGATCACGGCGAAGACCGGGCTCCTCGTCGACCCCTACTTCTCCGCCTCCAAGGTCGGCTGGATGCTCGACCAGGTGAAGGGCGCGCGCGCCCGCGCCGAGCGCGGGGAGCTCGCCTTCGGCACGGTGGACACGTATCTCCTGTGGCGCCTCACCGGTGGCCTGCACGTCACCGACGCGACCAACGCCGCGCGCACGCTGCTCTACGACATTCACGAGAACCGCTGGGACGACGAGCTGTGCGCCATCTTCGGCGTGCCCCGCGCGATGCTCCCGGAGGTGCGCGATTCGGCCGGCGACTTCGGCGAGACGCTGCCGGACCTGTTCGGCGCACCCATTCGCATCCGTGGCGTCGCCGGCGACCAGCAGGGTGCCACCATCGGCCAAGCCTGCTTCACCCCGGGCATGGTGAAGTCGACCTACGGCACCGGCTGCTTCGCCGTGCTCAACACCGGCGACACGCCGATCGCGTCGAGGTCGAAGCTGCTCACCACCATCGCCTACCGGCTCGACGGCAAGACCACCTACGCCCTCGAAGGCTCGATCTTCGTCGCGGGCGCCGCGGTGCAGTGGCTGCGCGACGGGCTCGGCATCATCGACGAGGCCGCGCAGAGCGGCCCGATGGCGGAAGGCGCCGACCCGACGCAGGACGTCTACCTCGTCCCCGCCTTCGTCGGGCTCGGCGCACCGCACTGGAACCCGGACGTGCGCGGCGCTCTCTTCGGGCTGACCCGCAACACCGGCCCGCGCGAGATCGCCCGCGCCGCGCTCGAGAGCGTCTGCTACCAGACCGCCGACCTGCTCGAGGCGATGCAGGCGGACTGGGCCGAGCACGCGCCCGCCGGCGGCGAGACCGTGCTGCGCGTCGACGGCGGCATGGTCGCCTCCGACTGGACGATGCAGCGCCTGGCCGACCTCCTCGCCGCCCCGGTTGACCGCCCGGAGGTGAAGGAGACGACCGCGCTCGGCTCGGCCTACCTCGCCGGCATGGATGTCGGCTTCTACCCGCCGCCCGAGCAGTTCGCGGACCGCTGGCGGCTCGAGCGCCGCTTCGAGCCCTCGATGTCGCCGGACGAGCGGGAGAAGAAGCTCTCCGGCTGGAAGGACGCCGTGCGCAAGCTCCTCGCCTGACGGGGGCAAGCGGGCGCGTTGACGCGCGCGCCCGCTTGCCCTAACCGCCGGGAGGTCGCGCGAGGCGGATCGCGCAGGCGCGGAGGAGCTCGATGACGAAAGCCCAGATCGCAGCGGTCCTCGAGACGATCGTCAAGCAGCAGCTCGACGATTGCGAGCGCGCGATCAAGGCCGGCCAGCGCACGATCGCGCTCAACGAGCTCGCCGACGCCGTCACCCAGCTCAAGCAGCTCGCCAAGATCGTCAAGAAGTCCTGACCGGCGGCGCCATGCGGGCACCGTGCTCGGGGGGACCGCCGGAGGCCGCGACCGCCGTCGCCGAGATCGTCCGGCCGACGGGGCGGATGCCGGCGCCACCCGACCTCTCACCTGCGCGCGACGCGGCCGATCGCGAGGCCGATCCCCGCCGCGAGCGCGGCCGTCGCGACGGCCGCGCCGATCCGCGCCTGCGGACCGGGCAGGCGGATCGCCGACGCCTTGGCCTCGCGCCCGAAGGGACCGCGCGTGCGGTGGAGATCGCGATCCGCCGGGCGCCAGAGGTTGCCCTCGGGCGAGACGGCCCGCCGGGTGCGACCCTCCCGCATCTGGCCCTCGACGGCGTTGGCGGCGAGGTAGCGATCGGCGAGCCCGGGCGCGAGGGCATTGCCGATGATCGCCGCCGCCGTGACGCCACCGAGCCACCAGGCGCGCTCGGGCGAGCGGATCGCGTGCACGATCGCGTCCGCCGCGGCCTCCGGCTCGTAGACCGGCCCCGACGGCCGCGGCGCCCGCGGCATGCGCGAGCGCGCCCATTCGAACTGAGGCGTGTTCACGCCCGGCAGGTGAACCTCCGTCACGGCGATGCCGACGCCGTCGTGGCGCAGCTCCGCGCGCAGCGAATCGGAGAAGCCGACGATGGCGTGCTTGGCGGCGCAATAGGCGCTCTGCAGCGGGATGCCGCGGTAGGCGAGCGCGGAGCCGACCTGCACGACGATACCGCGCCCGCGCGGGCGCATCGAGCGGAGCGCCGCGAGCGTGCCGTGGACGGCGCCGAGGTAGGTCACCTCCGTCACCCGGCGGTACTCGTCGGCCGTCATCTCGTGCACCGGCGAGAAGACCGTCACCATCGCGTCGTTGATCCAGACGTCGATCGGCCCGAAGGCCCGCTCCAGCGCGTCCGCCGCGCGGAAGACGCCGTCGGCGTCGGCGACGTCGCAGGGCAGCGCCAACGCCTCGCCGCCGCGGGCGCGGACCTCGCGGGCGACGTCGTCCAGCGCCTCGGCGCTTCGGGCGAGGAGCCCGATCCGCGCGCCCTCGTGCGCGAGCCGCAGCGCGGTGGCCCGCCCGATGCCGGCCGACGCGCCGGTCAGCATCACGACCCGTCCGCGCATGTCCTCGAGCCCGCCGCGCATGATGATCTCCCGTGTCCGCTCGCGGCAGCGCCCCGCGCGCCGCCTCGGTCCGGACAATGAGCGCGCCGCCACGGTCGTTCCGCGTCCCGCGCCTTCGAATCGCCGCCACTCCGTGGGAGGCAGCGTCGTGCACGAACGGGACACCCGTCGTTTCATCTTTTTAAATGACGGTGTGACACGCTGTGTTACAGTTCTGATTCTCGCAACGAGGTCCGAAGCGTTGCGATGCACGAAGCCCGTGCCTACGTGAGTGCGATGAAGAAGAACGACAAGACGTCCACCGCGCCGCGCAAGCAATGTGGCGCCCTGCCCTTCCGCCGCGACGATTCCGGGCGCATCGAGGTCTTGCTCGTCACATCGCGGGAGACGCGGCGCTGGGTGATTCCCAAGGGTTGGCCGATCCGCAAGCTACGGCCCAACGAAACCGCGGCGCGCGAGGCCTACGAGGAAGCCGGTCTCGCCGGCGATGTCTGGTCCGAACCTTACGGCGTCTTCACCTACGACAAGCGCCTCAAGTCGCGCAGCTTCGTGCCCTGCACGGTCGACGTCTTCCTGATGCGTGTCGACAAGGAGCAGAAGCGCTGGCCGGAGCGCGACGAGCGCGAGCGGCGCTGGTTCGACGCGCAGACCGCCGCCGAGCTGGTCGACGAGCCGGAGCTCTCCGACCTCATCGCCGCGCTGCCCGAGCGGCTCGATCTCTCGAAGGCGGAGCGCCCCCGCAAGGCCGCCGGCGGACGCCGCTGACGGCCCGCGCCCGATCCGCGCACCCGCGGAAACAGCCGGCGCGCCACCGGTTCCCACCCCGAACTCAAAACGGGAGAACCGACATGAGAACAACGGCCGCACGGCTCCTCGCCGCTCTCGCCCTCGCCACCTCGCTCGGCCTCGCCGGCGGCGCGCAGGCGATCACGAACACCCAGGACACGAACTACGATCGCGTCCAGCAGGACCAGGAGTTCTACTCCGTGTTCCGCTCCGGCGCCTGAACCGCGATCGGCGGGCGCCCGCGCCTCGGCGGGGCCCCGCGTTCACGAGCGCGTGATCGGGCGGGACGTGCGCGTGCCGGGACCCATAATGACGCCGGGCGTCGCTCGAACGCCGGCCATCTGGGAGTGCCCACGCCATGTCCGATCTCACCCGACGCGCGATGCTGGCCGCGCCGGCCTTCGCCGGCGCCGCCGTGGCCCTGACGACCGCGCGCGGAGCACGTGCACAGGGGACGGACGCCCCCGATGCGTCGATCCCCGTCTTCCGCTACCGCGTCGGCGACATCGAGGTCTTCCCCGTCTACGACGGCCTGCGGTCCTTCCCGCTCCAGGACGGCTTCGTCACGAACGCGTCGCTCGCCGATGTCCAGGCCGCCTTCGAGGCCGACATGCGGGCGGCGGACGCGATCGAGAACCCGTTCACCGCGACGCTCCTGCGCGTCGGCGGGCGCAACCTCCTCGTCGACACCGGCAACGGCCCGCAGGAAGGCGAGAGCCCGGTGGGGCGGCTCGTCGCCGGCCTGGCGGCGATCGGCGTCGCGCCGTCCGATATCGACGCGGTGGTGATCTCCCACTTCCACGGCGACCACATTTCCGGCCTGCGCGGCGCGGACGGCACGCCGATCTTTCCCAATGCCGAGACGCTGGTTCCGGAAGGCGAGGCGGCATACTGGCTCGACGAGGGGGAGATGTCCCGCGCGCCGGAGGGCCGCCGCGGCGGCTTCGAGCGGGCGCAGGCCATTTTCGCCGGCGAGGATCTCGGCATGCGCACCTACGCCGGCGGGGACGAGCTCGCCCCCGGCGTGGTCGCGGTCGACGCGCACGGCCACTCGCCCGGCCACATGGCCTTCCGCGTCCAGTCGGGCGGCCAGGGCCTGCTGCTGATCTCGGACGCCGCCCACCTGCCCTTCCTCTTCGTCGCGAACCCGGACTGGTCCGTGCGCTTCGACATGGACCCGCAGATGGCCCGCGAGACCCGTCGCCGCCTCCTCGACGAAGCCGCCGCCGACCGGCTGATGATCGCCGGCTACCATTGGGGCTTCCCGAACGTCGGCCACGTCCGGCAGGCGGGCACCGGCTTCGAGCTCGTGCGCCTCCCCTGGCCGGGCTGAGCCGGAACTCGGCCGTTGTGCCCGCGTTCGCTTTCCTTTGGCGGGGTTTCGGATGCCGAGGGAACGCACGCGGGCGCTCAGCGACGTGCTCGACCAGCTCGAGCGGACGGCTCACGACGACAGCATCACGATCGAGGAGGTGGTGGCGCACCTGGGCACGAAGTCCTTCGCGGCGCTGATGCTGGTCTTCTCGCTGATCTCGACCTCGCCTGCGAGCGCGATCCCGGGCATCACCGCGACCGTCGCGGTGATCGTCTTCATCCTCGCCGCCCAGATGATGCTCGGGCGAGATTGCGTCTGGCTGCCGGATTTCGTCACCCGGCGGCGGATGTCGACGCGCAAGCTCTGCAAGGGCGTCGCCTGGATGCGCCCGCCGGTGCGGTTCGTCGAGCGCTTCCTGGGCGCGCGTCTGACCTTCCTGCTCCACCGCCCCTGGCTCTACCTGCCGCTCACGCTGATCCTGGCGCTGACCCTGTTCATGCCCTTCATGGAGGTGGTCCCCACATCCGGGTCGATCGCGTCCGCCGTGATCGCGCTCTTCGCCGCGGGGCTCCTCGTGCGCGACGGCGCCCTCGTGGTCGTCTCGCTGGTGGCCCTCCTCGCCGTGCCGATCGCGGTGTGGCAGTTCGGCTTCGCCGGCTGAGCGCGCCCCCCGTCAACCCCGCGGCAGCCCTTCGATGGCCTCGGCGATGCGCCGCAGCTGGGGCGCGAGGGGGCTCGTGCGGCGCCAGACCATGCCGATCGTGCGCGTCGGCTTCGGGTCGTCGAAGGCGGTGACGCTGACGGGTGCCGAGCGCGTCTCGACCGGCACCGCCATCTCCGGGATGAGCGTGACGCCGATCCCCGCGCCGACCATCTGCACGAGCGTCGAGAGCGAGCTTCCATCCATCAGCTCGCGCGGGCGCGGTGCCTCGCGCCCGCAGAAGGAGAGCGCCTGCTCGCGGAAGCAATGGCCCTCCTCGAGCAGCAGGAGCCGCATGCGCGCGAGCGTGTCCGGCTCCGGGACCGGCTTGCCGGCGTCCTCGAGCGGGCGCACCAGGACGAAGCTCTCCGAGAACAGCGCCGTTTCCTCCAGGCTCGGCTCGGACACCGGCAGCGCCACGAGCGCGGCGTCCAGCCGCCGCTCGGAGAGCTCGCGGATCAGCGTCGGCGTGATCGATTCGCGGATGCGCACGTCGATGTCCTGGTAGAGCGCCGCGAGCCGCGAGACGATCCGCGGCAGCAGGTAGGGCGCCACGGTGGGGATGACGCCGAGCCGCAGCGGGCCGGCGAGGCCGTCGCGCTCGGTGCGTGCCAGCGCCTCGACCTCGTCGACGGCGCGCAGGATCTCCCGCACCCGCTCGCCGACGAGCTCGCCGAGGCCCGTCGGCGCGACCTTGCGCCCGCTGCGCTCGAGCAGCGAGGCGCCGAGCGTCTGCTCGAGCTCCTTGATCTGCATGGAGAGCGCCGGCTGCGAGATCGCGCAGGCCTCGGCGGCACGGCCGAAATGGCCGTGGCGGAGCACCGCATCGAAGTAGGCGAGCTGCCGCAGGGTGAGTGATGGCATCAGCCGGCCTTATCGTCGCGATCAGAAAATCCGACTTTACCTGATCGAGCGATTGGAACTATGTCAAGCCAGAGTGTTCCGCACGCAGACGTCGCACCTCGCGCCACCGGATTCCCCCGGCTGGATCGGCACGAGGGAGGGCCGTGCGATGCGTGCCGGCACGAACACAGGGTTGGACGACGGACCGGAGGACGAGATGGACGAGATCGGCAGCCTGACGAAGGGCGGATGCCCCGTCGCGCACGGCGTGCGCAAGGTCGGCAACCGCGACTGGTGGCCCAACCAGCTGAACCTGAAGATCCTGCATCAGCACACGGCCCTCTCCAACCCGATGGGGTCGGGCTTCGACTATGCCGCCGAGTTCGGCAAGCTCGACCTGCAGGCGGTGAAGAACGACATCTACGCCCTGATGAAGACCTCGCAGGACTGGTGGCCGGCGGATTACGGCCATTACGGACCGCTCTTCATCCGCATGGCCTGGCACTCGGCGGGCACCTACCGCACGGCGGACGGCCGCGGCGGCGGCGCGTCGGGCACCCAGCGCTTCGCCCCGCTCAACTCCTGGCCGGACAACACCAACCTCGACAAGGCCCGCTTCCTGCTGTGGCCGGTCAAGCGCAAGTACGGCCGCCGCCTGTCGTGGGCGGACCTGATGATCCTCGCGGGCAATTGCGCGCTCGAGGACATGGGCCTGAAGACGTTCGGCTTCGGCGGTGGACGCGTCGACGTGTGGGAGCCCGAGGAGGACATCTACTGGGGCTCGGAGTCCGAGTGGCTCGGGGACATGCGCTACACGGGCGAGCGTGAGCTCGAGCGCCCGCTCGCCGCGGTGCAGATGGGCCTCATCTACGTCAACCCGGAGGGCCCCAACGGCAACCCGGACCCGGTGGCGTCCGGCCGCGACATCCGCGAGACCTTCGGGCGCATGGCGATGAACGACGAGGAGACCGTCGCCCTCGTCGCCGGCGGCCACACCTTCGGCAAGTCTCACGGCGCGGCGCCCGCGACGCACCTCGCCCGCGAGCCTGAGGCCGCGGACGTCGAGCTGATGGGGCTCGGCTGGAAGAACTCCTACGAGAGCGGCCGCGGCGTCCACACCATCACGAGCGGCATCGAGGGTCCCTGGACCCCGAACCCGATCAAGTGGGACATGGGCTATTTCGACGTCCTGTTCGGCTACGAGTGGGAGCTCGTGAAGAGCCCCGCCGGCGCCTGGCAGTGGGCGGCGAAGGACCTCGCCGAGAAGGACCACGCCCCGCAGGTCGACGGCTCGGGCGCGCGCGTGCCGCTGATGATGACCACGGCCGACATGGCCATGCGCATGGACCCGATCTACGAGAAGATCTCCCGGCACTTCCACCAGAACCCGGAGGCGTTCGCCGACGCCTTCGCCCGCGCCTGGTTCAAGCTGACCCACCGCGACATGGGCCCGCGCGAGCTCTACCTCGGCCCGGAGGTCCCCGCCGAGGTGCTGGTCTGGCAGGACCCGCTGCCGGCGCGCGACTACGCCCTCGTCGGTGAGGACGACGTCGCCGCGCTCAAGCGGACGATCCTGGCGTCGGGGCTCTCGACGGCGGATCTGGTCTTCGTGGCCTGGGCCTCGGCCTTCTCCTACCGCGGCTCGGACAAGCGCGGCGGCGCCAACGGCGCGCGCATCCGCCTCGCCCCGCAGAAGGACTGGGAGGCCAACGAGCCGGCTCGCCTGCAGACGGTGCTCTCCGTGCTCGAGCGCATCAAGGCGGAGTTCGACGCCTCGCGCACCGACGGCAAGAAGGTCTCGCTCGCCGACCTGATCGTGCTCGCCGGCACGGCCGCCGTCGAGAAGGCGGCGCGCGACGCCGGCCACCTCGTCGAGGTGCCCTTCGCCCCCGGCCGCGTGGACGCGACGCAGGAGCAGACCGACGTCGACTCCTTCGCCGTGATGGAGCCCGAGGCCGACGGCTTCCGCAACTTCACCAAGGGCGCCTACACGCTCTCGCCGGAGGAGATGCTCGTCGACCGCGCGCAGCTTCTCGGCCTGAGCGCGCCGGAGATGACCGTCCTCGTCGGCGGCCTGCGCGTGCTCGGCGCCAACCACGGCGGCGCGGCGCACGGCGTCCTCACGGAGCGTCCCGGCACGCTGACGAACGACTTCTTCGTCAACCTGCTCGACCTCGGCACCGAGTGGGCGCCGGCGAACGAGGCGAAGACGCTCTACCAGGGCCGCGACCGCACCACCGGCGCGCCGAAGTGGACCGGTACCCGCGTCGACCTCGTCTTCGGCTCGAACTCGCAGCTGCGCGCGCTGTGCGAGGTCTATGCCTGCGACGACGCGACCGACGTGTTCGTGCACGACTTCGTCGAGGCGTGGACGAAGGTGATGAACGCCGATCGCGTCGATCTGGCGTGAGGCACGAGACGGCGGACGGGTGCGCTGCGGCGCACCCGTCCGCCCCTGTCGACGTCTCCGCGACGTCGCTCAATCGCAGCCGTTGTGCCGACGCCACATCGCGGCGTCATGCCCCTCCGGAACCGCGGCGCAGGGGTCGCTCCCATAGCCCCGCGCGGCCGCGTAGGCGGCGATCTGGTCCGCCGTGAGCAGCGGCGGCGTCGAGAGGTGCCGCGACAGGTGGACGAAGCGCAGGTCCGCGCGCGCGGCCTCGGCATCCGCGACGAGCCCGCGCAGGGTCCCCACGTCGAGACCGCCCGCGCGGAACGCGGCCTCGATCGCCGCCTCGGCCGCGATCAGGCGCTCGCCCGCCGCGCGCGCCTCGCTGCGCATCTGCGCATGAATCGCCTCGATCGCCGCGACCTGCTCCGCCGTGAGGCCGATCGCGTCCTTCAGCTCGAGCAGATGGGCGGGGCCCGGGACGCCGTTGAGCTCCGCTGCGAGCGCGAGGCCCCAGCCGCCCCCGCGGCGCAGCTCGTCGAGGTCCTCCTGCGACAGGCTCTTGATCGCCCGGCGCTCCGCCCCGGCATAGGGCGAGGGGCTCGCGTGCTGCGCCATCGCCGAGGCGGACAGCGTGAGGAGGATGGCGGCGGCGAGGCCGGGCAGGACGGCATGGCGGATCATGAGGTGCTCCCTGTCGATGCCACCCCGTAGCGCGCTGCGCGCGGGCGCCATATGATCGCGATCATGCCAGATCCGATCGCGCGCCTCTTCGCGACCGCACCCGTCCGCACCCTCGAGCCGGGCGCCAGCCTGTTTCGCGCCGACGATCCCGTCACGCACGTGTTCCAGGTGCGGAGCGGCGAGGTGATGCTCGTCCGCCATGCCGGATCGGGGACCCGCATGATCCTGCACCGCGTGTCCGCCGGCGGGATCGTCGCCGAGGCGTCCGCCTGGTCGGCACGCTATCACTGCGACGCGGTCGCGGGCGGGGGCGCGCGCGTCGCGACGCTCCCGAGGCCGGCGTTCCGCGCGGCGCTCGCGCACGACCCTGGGCTCGCGGAGCACTGGGCCGGCGAGCTCGCCCGCGCGGTACAGGCGGCGCGGTTGCGCGCGGAGATCCGCTCGCTGCGCACCGTGGCGGAGCGCCTGGACGCCTGGCTGGCCGACGGACGCACCTTGCCGCCGCGCGGCGCCTGGCAGGATCTCGCCGCCGAGATCGGCGTGACGCGCGAGGCGCTCTACCGCGCGCTGGCGGGGCGCAGAAGCGAGCGGCGCTCGGCGTCCCCGGCTCAGCGCGACGGGTCGGACAGCGACTCCACCTCGCCGCGCGCCGGGTAGTCCTTGGCGAGGACGAAGTCGATCGCCCCGATCACGTCGGACAGGTGCGGGCGGGCGAAGGGCATCGTCTGCACAGCACCGAAATAGAGCGTCCCGTCGGCCCGCACGAGGTAGAGCGCGGGCTCGCTGAAGAGCGCCGGCTCCTCGATTCCCGCAGACGTCGTGCCCCGCCCGGTCGAGACGTAGAGGCCCCAGCGCCGGGCCGTCTCGAGATCGAGGCCGTAGGCGACCCGGAGCGCGGACAGGCCCCATTCGGGCTTGGTCCGCTCCCCGCGCTCCTCGTCGTCCGACGAGACGGCGACCACGCCGACCCCGCGCTCGGCGAAGGCGCCGAGCTGACGTTCCAGCTCGCGCAGCTGCACCTTGCAGATCGGGCAGTGCAGCCCGCGATAGAACACGAGCAGCGTGAAGTGCCGGGGCGCCTCCTCGGCGATGTCGAAGCGCCCGCCGCCGGCGAGCGGCAGCTGCAAGGGGGGAACCGGTCTACGCGGGGTCAAGGGACGGATGTCGGGCATGGGATCGCCTCTCGCTCGGGACGAGCCGGTTATGGCGCGCGCCCGGCGACGGCGCACCCCATCGCGCGATCACATGGCCGTGCGGCGGGCGTGAACGTCGCACGGCCCGCGGGTTCCCTCACCGGAACAGCAGCACCGGCACGAGGTTCGTGCGCATCATCTCCGTCGTGGTCGAGCCGATGAAGAGGTTGCGCAGGCGGGTGTGGCCGTAGGCGCCCATGACGAGGAGGTCGATCCCCAGGCGCTCCACGTGCGCCGCGATCACCTCGTGCGGCGTGCCCGCCTCGAGATGCGTCTCGACCGCGGCCCCGCCCGCCCCGATCTGAGCGGCCGCCGCGTCGAGCCGCCGGCGCGCCTCGGCGTCCACTGCGCCGGCCGTCACGATGTGGATCGCGAGCCCGGCGAAGAGCGGCGAGCGGGAAACGTGGTCCACGGCCTTCAGGGCGCTCGGCCCGCCGTCGAAGGCGACGAGCACGCGGTCGATCTGCCGGAAGCCGCGCGAGGCGACGAGGACGGGCTTGTGTGCCGCGCGCACCAGGCGCTCGAGGTTCGAGCCCAGATGCAGGCGCGCGAAATCCGCCGCCTCTCCGCGCTTGCCCACGACGATCATGTCCGCGCCCGCCTCGCGGGCGGCGACCTCGTCGAGGAGGTCGCCGTGGCGAAGCGTCGTCTCGACCGCGCCGACGCCGGCGTCGCGCACACGCGCGCGCGCCTCGTCCATGACGATGCGCGCCTTGTCGAGCAGCAGCCGCGCGCGCTGGGCGTCCACCTCCGCGAGCTGCTCCAGCACGTGGACGCGCGCGTCCGCCGGCAGGCTGCCGCTGAGGTCCGTGCTCGACACGTCGCGGCGGCCGAGGACCTGGAGGAGCTCGACCGAGGCCCCGAGCCGCGCGGCCGCCCAGGCGGCGTGATCCGCGACGGAATGGGAGTAGATCGAGCCGTCGATGCAGGCGACGAGATGAGGCATGGTCCCTTCCCCTCAGTGCTCCAGGAGCTTGTCGAGCGCCCCCGGCTTGTCGTGGATCGCGAGCCTGTCGACGATCGTCTCGCTCGCCTCGTTGAGGCCCACGATCTCGACCGCGGCTCCCTCGCGACGGAACTTGAGTACCACCGTATCGAGCGCCGATACGCTGGAAATATCCCAGATGTGCGCCCGCGAGACGTCGATCACGACCCGGTCGAGCGCCTCCTTGAAGTCGAAGGAGGCCGCGAACGCGTCGGCGGAGGCGAAGAAGAGCTGGCCCTCCACGACGTAGGTCCGTGCGGTGCGGGCGTCGTCGAGCGAGGAGGTCACGCGGAAGAGCTGCGCGATCTTCCAGGCGAAGAAGATGCCCGACAGGAGGACGCCGAGCAGCACGCCGATCGCGAGGTTGTGGGTGAGCACGACGCCGGCGACGGTGGCGAGCATCACCACGCTCGACGAGCGGGGATGCGTGCGCAGGTTGGCGAGCGAGGACCACGAGAAGGTCCCGACCGAGACCATGATCATGATGGCGACGAGGGCCGGCATCGGGATGTCGGCGACGAGGCCGCCGAGCGCGACGATCATGATCAGCAGGAACACGCCCGCCGAGAACGACGACAGCCGCCCGCGCCCGCCGGATTTCACGTTGATCACCGACTGCCCGATCATGGCGCAGCCCGCCATGCCGCCGATGAAGCCGGTGGCGGTGTTGGCGATGCCCTGAGCGACGCATTCCTGGCGCTTGTCGCTGGGCGTATCCGTCAGCTCGTCGACGATCTGCGCCGTCATCAGCGATTCGAGCAGGCCCACCGCCGCCACCGCAGCGGAGTACGGCAGGACGATCATCAGCGTCTCGAAGGTGAACGGGATGTCCGGGATCAGGAATACCGGAAGCGCGGAGGGCAGCTCGCCCATGTCGCCGACGGTGCGCACGTCGAGGCCGAGCGCCCAGACGGCGAGCGTCACGACCACGATGCACACGAGCGGCGCGGGCACGACGGTCGTGATCCGAGGCAGGCCGTAGAGCACGACGAGGCCCGCCGCGACGAGCGCGTAGGTGATCCAGGTCACGCCGATCAGCTCGGGCAGCTGCGCCATGAAGATGAGGATCGCCAGCGCGTTGACGAAGCCCGTCATCACCGACCGCGAGACGAAGCGCATCAGCTGCGCGATCCCCGCCCAGCCCGCGACGATCTGGATGAGCCCCGCGAGCACGGTCGCCGCGAGGAGGTACTCGAGCCCGTGGTCGCGCACGAGCCCGACCATGAGGACTGCGGTGGCCGCCGTCGCCGCCGAGATCATCCCCGGCCGCCCGCCGACGATCGCCGTGATGACGGCGATCGAGAACGAGGCGTAGAGGCCGACCTTCGGGTCGACGCCGGCGATGATGGAGAAGGCGATCGCCTCGGGGATCAGGGCCAGCGCCACGACGAGCCCGGCGAGGAGATCGGCGCGGACGTTGCCGAGCCAGTCGGCGCGCAGGCGCCCGGGGGAGAAGGTCTTCATCGGAAAATCGCTTTCGTCGCCGCGCGGACGGGCGGGGCACGGCTGATCGAGGGATTGACGCGGGGGTGGGCGAAGAGGCGTGGCCGCGAACGCCGGCGCCGCGAGGCGGAGCCTCGAGCGGTGCGGGTGGCGTCGAAAGGATGCGGCGTCCTACATCGGCCTCGGGGTACTGCGTCGGAGGGGGATGCTGCTGTGCAGCGACCCGTTCCGGTTACGCCGGCGGGCGACCGGATGCAAGGGCGGCGCCGCGATTTCCGCAGCCGGGGCGTCGGGCGTGCCGTCTCCAGGCGGCGTCGCGGCGCCGCTCGCCGTCGGCGCAGCCTTCGAGATGCGTGGCCTGCCCGCACCGGCCGAGCCGGTCAACTCGTCCGCGACGACGACTTGGACCGGAGCGGGACGACGGTCCCCGACGCCTCCGGCTCGAGCATCGCGGCGCGGAGCGCCGCGGCGATATCGGCTTGGCCGAACGGCTTGCGCAGCTGGACGATCGCCGGCTCGATGCCCTCCGCCAGCTCGGCGTAGCCCGTCGCGAGGACCACCGGGAGGCCGGGGTGCGCCTCCGCGATCCGCCGGAGCAGCTCCAGCCCGGTCATTACCGGCATGGCGTGATCGGTCACGACGACATCGATGCCGTGCCCGACCTCGAGGATGCCCAGCGCCTCGGCGCCCGAGGACGCCGCGACGGCACGGTGGCCCAGGTCGTCGAGCATGGCGACGGCGCTCTCGCGGACGAGAGGGTCGTCGTCGACGACGAGAATCTGGAGCGGCCGGCCCTCGGAGCCGGTCTCGGGCACGGCGGGCACACGCTCGTGGCAAGCACGGTCGACAGGCGAGACGGCAACGGGGAGCCAGACCTCGGCCGTCGTGCCCTCGCCAGGGCGGCTGCGCAGCACGAGCCGCCCTCTGGACTGCGCGGCGAGCCCCTGAACCATGGGCAGGCCGAGCCCGGTCCCCTTCCCCACACCCTTCGTCGTGAAGAACGGCTCGAGCGCGCGCGCCAGGGTCGCGTCGTCCATGCCGATCCCAGTATCGCCGACGGAGAGGCACACCATCCCGGCCTCCGCCCCCTCGCGGGTGTCGTTCGTGAACGCCCCGGTGACGGTGATCGTGCCGCCGTCCGGCATGGCGTCGCGCGCGTTGACGCACAGGTTCAGCAGGGCGAGCTCCAGCTGATGCGCGTCGACGAGCGCCGGCGGGAGCCCCAGCGGAAAGCGGGTCTCGATGCGCACCCCCGGCCCGATCGAGCGCTGCAGCAGCTCCGACATGCCCTGCACCAGGCTCGGGATGTCCACCGCCGACGGGCGCAGCTCCTGGCGTCGCGCGAAGGCCAGCATGCGGCGCGTCAGCGTGGCGCCGCGCTGCGCGCCGGCGATGGCGTTGTCGATGAGACGGGTCGTCCGCGGGTCTGTCGGGGCACGCTTGCGAAGGAGCTCGAGGCTGCTGAGGATCGCCATCAGCAGGTTGTTGAAGTCGTGCGCCACGCCGCCGGTCAGCTGGCCGAGCGCCTCCATCTTCTGCGCCTGGGCGAGCGCCTCCCGCGCTTCGTCGAGGGCGTCCTGAGCCCGTCGTCTCTCCGTGACGTCGCGGGTCACCTTGGCGAAGCCGATGATCTCGCCGGCATCGTCGCGTATCGGCTCGATCACGACGCTCGCGAGGAAGCGCGAGCCGTCCTTGCGCACCCGATCACCCTCGGCCTCGAACCGGCCGTCGCGCTCCGCGATGCGAAGAGCCTGCTCCGGGACGCCTCGCGCCCGATCCTCTTGCGTGTAGAAGCACGAGAAGTGCTGGCCGACGATCTCGTGCGCCTCGTAGCCCTTGATGCGTCGCGCCCCCGAGTTCCAGTTGGCGACATGGCCGCTGCGGTCGAGCATGAAGATCGCGTAGTCCGTCACGCTCTGGACCATGAGGCGGAAGCGCTCCTCGCTCTCGCGCAGGGCATCCGCCTCGCGAGCCGCGAGTCCCGCCAGATGCCGGTCGAGCGCGGCCGCGACGAGGGCGATCGCCAGGATGACGACCGTCGTCCCCGTCACCCACAGCGCGAGGGGCATCTGGCCGATATCGTTCCCGAGCCCGGCGGGCGGCGGGGAACCCGGCTGCACGAACACCGCGCCGTGCATCCCGATGTAGTGCATCCCGGCGATCGCGAGGCCCATGGCCATGGCGGCGCCGATGCGCCCCGGCGGCCCGGAATGCCGGAAGGCGAGCCGCAACGCCACGAAGGCGGCTCCGATCGCGACCACGACGGCCACCGCGACCCAGACGGGTTCGTGCTGCAACTCCGCCGGGAGGCGCATGGCAGCCATGCCGGCATAGTGCATGCCGACGATCCCGAGCCCCATCACGAGGCCGCTCGCCGCCAGGACGCCCCGCCGCGATCCCCACCGGTCGACGACGAAGAACCCGAGAGCGGTGACGCCGATGGGCAGCACGAGCGAGGCCAGCGTCAGCGGGACGTCGTATCCGATCGTGATGCCGGGCAAGCGAAAGGCCAGCATCGCGACGAAGTGCATCGACCAGATCCCGCCGCCCAGCGCCAGGGCGGCCGTCCCGAGCCAGGCCCACCGGGACCGGCCGCTCGCGACAATCATCCGGGTGGCGAGGTCGAGCGCGGTGTAGGACGCGAAGATCGCGATCAGGATCGAGAGCGCAACGGGGATCCCGTCATGGCTGCCGTCGTAGGTCATCGCTTCGGTGCACCGGCTGCTGGACGAACACGCGACAAATCCGCGTCCGTGCATGTAGTTTCCGCGAGGCGGCGGTGCAAATCGAATCGAGGGCCGGAGGCGGTCACTGGCCGGGGAGAGCAGGTCCTCCGCTGAGGGACGCGCTCCGGACCGGCAGGCGTGGGTCGGCCGGGCCGTGACGGGCTCCCGGCGGCGCCCGTCGTGAACGCCGACCTCGGCGAGGCGGAAGAGCCCGATCCCCCTCCCCTCGCCGCCCGGCCGCTCAGGCCGCCCGCTGCCCGGCGAGCGCCGCGAGCTCGGCCTCCCCGGGGATCGCGCCGGCGTACCAGAGGCGCGCCGCCACCGCGGACATCGCCCGACCGTCGTGGCCGATATGCGCGACCTCCACGAGGCGCCATGCGAGGGGCACGCCGAGCCGCTCCGCCTCGCGCCGCGCGACGGCGATGTAGTTGCCGGCGCGGGCGAATCGGTGCGGGCCCTGCGCGAGCGCCTCCGGATTCGACGGCAGATGCGGGTCGTCCGTGGCGATGTCGCCGGCGCCGGCGAGGATCACGATGGGCAGCGCGAAGAGGCGCCGCAGGTCGCCCTCGTCGAGCCCGATGCCGCCGAGCCCCTCGGGAAAGGGCTTGTCGAGGAGCGGCAGCGTGTACCAGCCCGCGTTCGAGGCGATCATCTCGCTGAACGGCACCCCCGGCTCCAGCGCGGCGAGGCGATGCACGAACTGCCCGCCGGCGGAATGGCCGAACAGCCGCGCCGTCGCCGCCCGCGTCACGCCCGCCTCGCGCAGCGCCTCGAAGATGCGCGCGAGGCTGTCGTAGGCCCATTCGCTCCGCGGCCGCACCGCGCCCTCGGCGTCGAGCACGCGGCCGTTGTTGTAGCTCTCGGGCTCCGGATAGTGCTCGTTCGAGAAGGTGGGCGCCACGACGAGCAGGCCGTGGCGGTCTGCCGCCTCGATCCAGAAGTCGCGATAATCGTCGCCGTTGCGCAGCATGCCGTGCTGAACGAAGACCGGCTCGCGCGCGGGATCGTAGCCCGCGGCGCGGTAGCAGTTCAGCGTGATCGGCCCCTCGCGATGGCCCGCTTCGTCGACGAAGGGGACGGCGTGACGGCCGGGGCGCGCGAGGGCGTCCGCGAGAGCGGCGAGATCGGTCATCAGGAAGGTACTCCGACTGTGGTCGCGATCGCCGCCGGCGAGGCGCCGGGGGCGGTGTGCAGGTGACAGGCTGCGCGCCGGCCCACCGCGACGGGGGCGAGCGCGGGGCGCGTCTCCCGGCAGACCGGCATGGCGTGGGGGCAGCGCGGGTGGAACGCGCAGCCCGGCGGCGGCGCGAGCGGCGAGGGTATCTCCCCCGCGATCGGCGTGAAGCGCCGCTTGCGACGGCGCACGTCCGGGATCTCGGCGACGAGCGCCGCCGTGTAGGGGTGCTGCGGATCCGAGAACAGCGCCTGCGCCGGCCCCTCCTCGACGATCCGGCCGAGATACATGATCGCCACGCGGTCGCAGATGTGGCGCACGAGGCCGAGATCGTGGCTGATGAACAGGTAGGTGAGCCCGCGCTTCTCGCGCAGGTCCATGAACAGGTTCACGACCTGCGCCTGGACCGAGACGTCGAGGGCCGCGACGGGCTCGTCGCAGACGAGGAAGCGAGGATCGACGGCGAGCGCCCGGGCGATGCCGATGCGCTGGCGCTGCCCGCCGGAGAACTCGTGCGGATAGCGGCTCGCATAGGAGGCGTCGAGCCCGACCTCGGCGAGCGCCGCCTCGACCCGGTCGGCGATCTCGCCGCGCGGCGCGAGGCCATGCACGGCGAGCGCCTCGCCCACCGTCTGGCGCACCGTGCGGCGCGGGTTGAGCGATGCGTAGGGATCCTGGAAGACGAGCTGCACCTCGAGCGTATAGGCGAGGCGCTCGGCCCGCGTCAGCTCTCGCACCGGCTTGCCGCGATAGAGCACGTCTCCGTCGGTGGGCGGGTGCAGCCCCGCGAGCGCCCGGCCGAGCGTCGACTTCCCGCATCCGCTCTCGCCGACGAGCCCGACGACCTCGCCCGGCGCCACGGCGAGGTCGACGTCCTCCACCGCGTGGACCGTGCGCCGGTCGATCGGCCTGCCGGCGAGCGCGAGGAGGCGCATGGCGATGTCGGGCTTGCGCGAGAAGCGCTTCACGAGGCCCCTCGCCTCCAGGATCGGCGCTTCCAAGATCGGCGCCTCGCGGTTCGGCGCTTCCAAGATCGGCGCGTCAAGGTTCGGCGCCTCGCGATGCGTCGTGTCGAGCGTCATGCGGCGTCTCGCTCGGGCATGGGGTTGTGGCAGCGCCAGCCTCGGCCGGGCACGGGGCCGGCGAGCGGCGGGTCGATCTCGGCGCAGACGGGCAGCACGTTGCCGCAGCGGGTGCGGAAGGGGCATCCCGTCGGACGGGCGGAGAGCGGCGGCGCGGTCCCGTCGATCTGGTGCAGCCGCGACCCGGGCGCGTTCACCGACGGCACGGACCCGAGCAGGCCGGCGGTGTAGGGATGACGCGGCGCGTCGAGCACGTCGTCCGCGGTGCCGGTCTCGACGATGCGCCCGGAATACATCACGCAGATGCGATCCGCGAGCTCGGCGACGACGCCGAGATCGTGGGTGATCCACAGGAGCGCCGTGCCGCTCGCCTCGCACAGCTTCTGCATCTCGTGGAGGATCTGGCCCTGGATCGTGACGTCGAGCGCCGTCGTCGGCTCGTCGGCGATGATCAGGTCGGGCTGGTTCAGCATGGCGGTGGCGATGGCGACCCGCTGGCGCATGCCACCCGAGAACTCGTGCGGGTACTGCCGCAGGCGCTGCGCCGCGGACGCGATGCCAACCTGGCCCAGAGCCTCGATGGCGCGGGTCCGCGCGGCGCGCTCGCCCACGCCGTGGTGCTCCGTCACGGCCTCGATCATCTGCTCGCCGATGGTCAGGACCGGGTTGAGCGTCATCAGCGGGTCCTGGAAGATCATCGCGATCCTGTCGCCGCGGATCGCGCGCATTGCGCTCTCGGGCAGCGAGAGGAGGTCGCGGCCCTCGAACAGGACCTCGCCCGCCACGATCTCGCCCGGCGGATCGACGAGGCGCATCAGCGAGAAGCCGGTCACGGACTTGCCCGAGCCGGATTCGCCGACGAGGCCGACGACCTCTCCCGGCGCGATCGACAGGTCGACGCCGTCCACGGCGGCATACGCCCCCGCGAGCGAATGGAACACGGTGCGCAGCCCTCGGACCTCGAGCAGCGGCCGGGCAGCGTTGGGGGACGGAGCGTTCATCAGCGGCGCCTCGGGTCGATGCTCTCGCGCAGGCGATCGCCGACGAGGTTGATCGAGAAGACGAGCACCACGAGCGCGAGGCCCGGGAAGAAGCTGATCCAGTACTCGCCGCTGAGCAGGTACTCGAACCCGCTCGCGATCAGGAGGCCCAGCGAGGGCTCGGTGATCGGCACGCCGACGCCCAGGAAGGACAAGGTCGATTCGAGCATGATGGCGGAGGCGACCTGCACGGTGGCGACGACGAGGATCGGCGCGAGCGCGTTGGGCAGCAGGTGGACGAGCATGATGCGCCAGCCAGGAATGGCGAAGTTGCGCGCCGCCTCGACATATTCCTTGCGCGCCTCGACCAGCACGGTGCCGCGCATGATCCGCGCGTATTGCGCCCATTGCACGATGACGATGGCGAGGATCACCTTGTCGACGCCCCGCCCCGTGGCCGAGAGCAGGATGAGCGCGACGAGGATCGTGGGAAAGCCGAGGATGAAGTCCACGAGGCGCATGATCGCGGTCTCGACGGCGCCGCCGACATAGGCCGCGAGAAGCCCCATCAGCGTGCCGATCGTCGCGGCCGCCGCCGTCGCCGACAGGCCGACGACGAGGCTGATGCGCAGGCCGTAGAGGATGGCGCTGAGCATGTCGCGCCCCTGCGAGTCGGTGCCGAGCCAGTAGACGGGGCCGTCCATGCTCTGCGTGCCGGGCGCCAGCCTGTTGTCGAAGATGCTGAGCGCGGCGAGGTCGTAGGGGTCGTGCGGCGCCAGGAACGGCGCGAACAGGGCGGCGGCGATCAGGATCACGAGCGCGATCGCCGCGCCGCGGGCCGTCGGCCGGCTGCGCAGGCGCGCCAGGATGCGGGCCCGGTTCGGCGTCTCGAGGATCGCGGGCGCCAGGCCGACGGGCTCGGAGCGCACGGGTTCTGGGCTCTGGCTCACGACGCCCCCTTCTCGAGCTCGACCCGCGGATCGAGCATCGCATAGGCGAGATCGACGAGGAGGTTGACCGTGACGAAGATGAAGGTGGCGATCATGACGTAGGCGACCACGACCGGCCGATCGAGCTGGTAGACGCTGTCGATCAGGAGCTTGCCCATGCCGGGCCAGGCGAACACGGTCTCGGTGATGGTGGAATAGGCGATCAGGCTGCCGAACTCGACGCCGATCACGGTGACGACGGGGACGAGGATGTTGCGCAGGATGTGCCGGCGCACGATGCGCCCGCGCCGCACGCCCTTGGCGCGGGCGTACTTGACGTAGTCCTGCAGCCGCGCCTCCGCCGTGCCCGAGGCGGCGAGCCGGAGCACGAGCGCGAGGTTCGGGAGAGCGAGGTTGATCGCCGGCAGGATCAGGTGGGACCAGCCGTCCGCGGTGAGAAAGCTCACCTCCACGCCGAGCAGGCTCACCGTGTCCCCGCGCCCCGCCGCCGGCGCCCAGTTCAGGAACACCGCGAAGACGAAGATCAGCATCATCCCCTGCCAGAAGGCCGGGAGCGAGTAGCCGAAGATCGAGCCCGTCATGATCGTGCGCGCGGTGCGCGTCTCGGGAGCGAGCCCGGCGATCATGCCGAGCGGCAGCCCGATCGAGACGGCGATCACGAGGGAGAGGACGACGAGCTCCAGGGTCGCGGGCAGCCGCTGGAGGATCAGCTCCACCGCGGGGACGCCGTGGACGAAGGAGGTGCCGAGGTCGCCCTGGGCGAGGTTGCCCAGGAACACGAGGTATTGCCGCCAGATCGGCAGGTCGAGACCGAGCCGACGGATCATCACCTCGCGCTCGGCCGCGCTCGTGTCCGGGCTGACGAGCAGCTCGACGGGATCGCCGATCGCGTAGACGGCGAAGAAGACGACCAGCGAGACCGCGAGGAGCACGAAGACGCTCTGGATCACGCGGCGGAGGATGAACAGCGTCACGGGCTCGTGTCCTCGGACGGATGGGGGAGCCGGGCCCGCTCGCGTGCGGGCCCGGCCGGACGATCACTCGTCGGAGGTGATGGCGGTCGCCAGCGTGTACTGGTCGGCGCGGCCCTGGTAGTCGAGGTCGGAGCGGAAGGCCCAGATCGTGCTCTCGTAGTGGAGCGGGATGTAGGGCATCTGCTCGAGCACCCGGGCGCCGGCCTGCTGCAGCAGCGCCTCGCGCTCCGCGTCGTCCATGGTGGCGATCGCCTCGCGCAGCACGACGTCGAACTCCGGATCGGACCAGCCGCCGTAATTGCTGCCGCCGAGCCCGGCCACGTCGTCGGTGGTCGGCACCCACTGACGCAGGAACGAGCTCGCCTCGCCGGTATCGGAGCCCCAGCCGCCCATGGAGAGGCTGAACTCGCGACCCGAGCGGCGCGAGAAGAAGATCGAGCGCGTCATCGCGTCGAGCTCGGTGTCGATGCCGATGCGGGTGAGGAACTGCGCCACCGCCTGCGCCACCTGAGCGTCGTTGATGTAGCGATCGTTGGTGGCGTGGAACGTCACGCTGAAGCCGTCGGGATAGCCCGCCTCGGCGAGGAGCTCGCGGGCGCGGTCGGGATCGTATTCCAGCGCGGGCGCATCAGCGATCGTGCCGAACATGCCCGCCGGCAGGAACTGGTTCGCCGGCGCCGCCGCGTCGTCCATGATGCGCTCGACGATCGCCTCGCGGTCGATCGCCATCGACATGGCGCGACGCACGCGCACGTCCTGGAACGGGTTCGAGCCGTCGGGCGCCTCGACGAAGGGGCTATCGTCGCGCATGTCGAGCTGCAGGTAGATCACCCGCGAGGACGGCGTGATCACGTACTCGTAGTCGTCCGAGCTCTCGATCCGCGAGAGGTCGCGCGCCGCAGGGTTCTCGATGACGTCGTAGTCGCCCGAGAGCAGACCGGCGAGCCGCGGGCCCGCGTTCGGGACCGGCTTGAAGCTCACGCGCTCCCATTCCGGCGCCTCGCCGAAATAGCGCTCGTTGCGCACGAGGTCGATGCCACTGCCCTTGACGTAGCTCTCGATCGCGTACGGTCCGGTGCCGATGGCGACGGTGCCATCGTTGAAGTCGTTCACCGTCGGCCAGGCGCCGGTGACACCGCAATCGCTCTGCGGGTCGAAGCTGATCTCGCCGTGCTCGGCGATCTCGTCGGAGATGATCGCGATCTGGGCGAGGCGGATCGGCAGCAGCGGATCGGGCTCGTTCGTCTCGAAGACGAGCGTATGATCGTCCGGCGCCTCGATCGAGGCCATGTTCTTGATGGCCTCGTCGAACGAGCCGGAGACCGCCGTCTCGTTGTTGAGCACGCGGCAATAGGAGAAGATCACGTCCTCGGCCGTGAACGGCGTGCCATCGCTGAAGACGACGTCGTCGCGCAGCTCGAAGCGCCAGGTGGTCGGCCCCTCGTTCGTCCAGGCCGTGGCGAGGTTCGGCTGGACCTTCTGCTGGGCGTCCGTCGTCAGCAGCGCGTCGAAGACGTGCATCGTCAGCGCGTTGTTCGACGACAGGTCGTGATAGTGCGGATCGACCGCCGTCGGTTCCGACGACAGGGCGATGGTGAGCTCCTCGGCCGAGGCGGTCCCGGCGAGGAGCGTGAACGCGAGCGCGCCGAAAAGGCCGCTGCGGCGCATGAATGGGGTCATCGAGTTTCTTCCCTCCGTTTTCGTCGTTGCCCGTTTTCGGGTCACCACTCGTCCTCCGGACGCGAGCCGTCGGACTCGCCGTCCTCGAAGAGGAACGGGTAGATCTGCTCCGTCAGCTTCGCCGCGTCGGCGGCGGTCTGGGTGCGCAGCATCAGCACCGCCGCGAGCGCCTCGATCGCCGCGACGATCCCGACGCTCGAGGCGAACAGCACGGGATGGCTCGCCCCGCCGAAGAGCACCGCCCGGCAGAACGGGACGATGGGCGAGCTCGGCGCATCGGTGATCCCGACCACCGGCACGCCCCGCTCGTGCAGCGAGCGCGTCAGGCGCACGGTCGTCGCGGAATAGCGCGGGAGCGTGATGACCAGCGCCGCGTCCTGCGGCTCCAGCCGCATCATGCGGGGGACCATGCGCGCCGGCCCGCCGAAGCCGGTCAGCACGACCTGAGCCGGCGCGAACTGCGCGAGGTGCTCGGCGGCGAACTGCGCCAGGGCCGACGAGATGCCGAGCCCGACGATGGCGACCGTCCGCGCACGCGCCAGCACGTCGGCGGCGACCGCGCAGGCCTCGGCGTTGAGGAGATCGCGCGCGAAGGCGAGGTTCGCCTCGGCCGAGGCGTACCCGTCCGCGAAGACGCCCGCCGGATCGGCGCCCGCGCCCTTGCGCTCACGCAGCTTCTCGACCGGCGCGATGGTGCGCCGGAACGCGTCCAGCGAGCGGGTGCGGAACTCGGCGTAGCCGTTGAGCCCCAGCGTCTTCACGAACCGGTTCACGGTGGCGATCGAGACCCCCGACGCCTCGGCCAGCTCCTCGATTCCCATGGTCGCCGCCAGCATCGGGTTGGCGAGGATCCAATCCGCGAGCCGCCCCTGCGACGCGGTGAACGCCGCGCGCTGGTTCAGGATCAGGGACAGGATGGGGGAGAGGGTCGACATCGGGGCCACGGTCCAATCTGAAAAACATTGTTTCCAGTATCGACCATCTTGCAAGATAATTTTTCACCAAGCCTCTTCCGACCGAATGGGCGACTGGCCACGCTGGCCTGCTCGCTCCTTTCGGGCTGCATCGCTCCGGTCCGCCGTTCCCCCAGGTCCTTGCGGCACGCGAGACGGCTGCCCGAGACCGGCAGCGCTCGCCGCACGCCCGACACGAGCCTAGCCGCGCCCGGCCGCGACCTGCGGGCCCCGATGGTGCCCAGGCGCTTCGCGCCGGGCGATCTCGTGGGCGAGCATCTGGGAGAGGTAGCTGCCCGGGTCGTGCATCAGGGCATCGGTCTCCCCGTCCTCGACCACCCGCCCGCCGTCCAGCGCGTAGACCCGGTGCGCGAAGCTCACCATCGAGGGGCGATGCGCGATGGTGAGGATCGTCGTCTCGCCGGCGAGCCGCACGAGGGCGTCGGCGATCCGCGCCTGGCTCTCCCAGTCGAGCGCGCTCGTGGCCTCGTCGAGGACGAGGAGCGCCGGGCGGCGCAGGAGGGCGCGGGCGAGCGCGATCCGCTGGCGCTCGCCGCCGGACAGGAGCCCGCCGCGCTCACCGACCGGCGTGCCGAGCCCCTGCGGCAGGCGGTCGACCGGCAGTGCCGCCTTCGCGAGGACGTCGGCGAGGCGCGCGTCGTCGGCGTCCGGAGCCGCGACCAGGAGATTGTCCCGCACCGTCCCGCCGGAGAGGAACGTCTCCTGCGGCAGGTAGGCGACGTGATCGCGCCAGGCGCGGGCCTGGTCCGGCGCGAGCGGCTCGCCGTCCAGGCGCATCGCTCCCTCTCGGGGCCGCACGAGCCCGGTGACGATATCGGCGAGCGTGCTCTTGCCGGAGCCGGAGGCGCCGATCACCGCCGTGATCTCGCCGACGCGAAGACGCACCGTGCAGTCCGTCAGTCCGGCCCGCGGGGCATCGTCGTCGCCGCCCGGTGCCGGGTGGTGGTACGTCACCCGGTCGAGGAGGATCTCGTGCCGGGGCCGGCGCACGGGCCGGGCCGGCACCGCCTCGATCTCGCGCGCGGCCCCGAGCACCGCGACGTGGCCGACGAGACGCCTGTAGGCGGTCTCGTTCTTGAGAAACTCGCCGGACTGGGCCTGCAGCGCCATGAAGCGCGGTGCGATCCGCATCAGCACGAGCAGCATGACGGCGAGCTCGGCGATGCCGAGCGCGACGACACGCAGCCCGACGTAGGCGAAGGCCACGCCCGCCACCGCCAGGCCGACGCGGAACAGGCCGTTGCCGGTCGCCTGCCTCCACGCGTAGACCCGCGCCTCGTCGCGGGCGCGGGCGAGGTTGTCCTCGAACAGCGCGACGTGGCGCGCCTCCTCGTTCATGCTGCGGGCGGTCTTCAGCCCGTGCAGGAACTCCGTGACGATGCCGAACTGGTCCGTGCGCCTGCGCATCAGCCGCTCGCCGAACTGCGCCGAGGCGCTTCGGAACGGGTGCAGGGCGACGAAGCCGAGGACGCCGAAGGCGAGCGCGAACAGCGTCATCGGAACCGAGATGGCGAACGTCAGCCCCACCAGGACGACGAGGCCGATCGCGCTCTGGAGCATGCCGAGGACGGCGAAGATGCTCAGGTTCAGCCGCTCGATCTCTCCGGTGAGCGCGTATTCCACATCCGCCCGGCGCATGCCCGAGAGCGCATCCCAGCGCGCGCCGGCGACGGCGCGAAACAGGTCCGTGCGGATCCCGTTCGAGAACGCCTGGAGCAGATCCGAGAAGTAGGCGGCCTTGCGCCGGTTGAACCAGACCTGCAGCGCGACCAGCACCACGAGGGCCGCGAGCATCGCCTCGAGCCCCACCGCGACCGCCGGCAGGTCGATGCCGTCGGGCGCCAGCTCGGAGAGGTAGACCCCGCCCTGCGCCCGCGAGCTCTCGACGAGATGCAGGATCGGCAGGAGCAGGAGGATGGAGGCGCCCTCGCTCAGCGTGCCGAGGACGAGGAAGACCAGCGCGACCCAGATCTTCGCGCCGCAGGAGCGGCGCAGCGCAGAGAGCAGGCCGCCCAGCGCGCCGAGATGCGAGCCGAGCCCCGACGCCCTGTCGACGACCGCGCCCTCCGGCGCCTCCGCCGCGCGACCGGCTCCGGAGGCTCGGGCGTGGGGGGCGCTCACGCGGCCTCTCGGGCGCGGCGGGCGACGTCGCGCTCGATCGCGCCCACGCCCTCGGCGATGCGATCGAGACCCTCGGGCACGACGAGCCGCGCGACGAGCCCGGCATCGGCCATCGTCGCCGCGCCGCGCACGTGCGCGCCGGCGCGCAGCGGGGCGAAGGCCTGTGCCCCGTACCGCGCCGCGTAGGCGAAGCGCAGGACGGCGCGCAGCGCATCGAGGCCCGCGACAGGCGCGATCCGCGCGCCCTCCCCGCGCTCCACGAGATAGAGCCGGCGCACCGGCAGCGGCTCGACAGTGTAGCGCCGGACGAGAACCCGATGCTTGCGGATCTGCGGATGCACGGCGGGCCGGACCTCGGCGATCGGGTCGCCGAGGCGCGCGAGCGCGGCGTCGTCGAGCTTCAGCTGGGGAAAACCGGGCAGCGCCCGCGTGGTGGCGCCGACGTCGAGCACGACCAGGTCGTCCGCCACGAGGGCGTGGCCGGCGGACAGGAGAGCGCTCGCGGTCGTCGACTTGCCGGCGCCCTTGTCGCCCATGACGACGACGACCTCGCCGTCCACCGCGATCGCGCTCGCGTGCATGACGAAACGGCCCCCCAGGTGCAGCGCGGCGGCGAGGACGGGGCCGAGCAGCGGGAAGGCGAGGAGCTCGTCGCCGACGCCCTCCAGCGGCGCGGCGACGATCCGGCCGTCGCGAACGCGGAAGCTCCCGACCTCCGGCCAGGCGAGGGACGCCTCCCCCTCCCGGAAGGACACGCCCGGCTCGACGGCGAGGCTGCCCGGCCCGGCGCGGACGATCGTCAGGTCGGGCGGCGCGCCCGGCGACGCCGTGCCGGGCCGCAGCTCCGGCAGCACGACGTCGGAGCGGATGCGCAGGCCGTAGGCGTCGTAGGCGTGCGGCGCGCGCCCGGGGGGCGCGACGGCGGGGCTCGTCATCGCAGGGTCTCCATGGCAGGCCGAGCCGGGGCGGGCCGACCCGAGGCAGGCCGGGCTGGGACGGCGGCGGGCGTCTCGAGCCACAGGGCGAGCTGGATCACCCGCCACAGCGCGAAGGCGGTGCCCGAGTCCGCCCGGCCGCGCTCGAGCGCGTGCACGTGCTCGCGCAGGACGTCCATCGCGACGTGGGCCGCGATGTCGCCGGGCCGCTCGAGCAGCGCCGCGAGGAAGGCGCGGGTCTGCGGACGGCGCAGGGCCGCCAGGGCCATCGGGAGGAAGTCCGCCTTGGTGCGGCGCAGCCGCACCGAGTCGGGGAGGATGCCCCGCATCGCGTCGCGCAGGAGCGCGCGGGTGCGTCCGCCGGCGAGCTTCGCCGCCGCCGGACGGCTGGTGCAGAACGCGATCACGCGTCGGTCGAAGAACGGATAGCGCGGCTCGATCCCCGCCCGCGCCGCGGCCTCGTCGAGCACCTCGAAGGCCTCGGGGATGCGGGGCGCCGTGAGGGAGCCCACGTGCAGCCGGGTCGCCTCGTCGTGGCCGGCGACGGGGCGGGCCACGCCCTCGCGGATCCGCTCGACGATGTTCGTGCGCCGCGCCGCCTCGGGCGAGAGCAGCCGACGCCAGGCAAAGGCGTCGTGTCGGGCCCGCCCGCCGCGCAGGCGGCGCGCCAGCGCCCGCACGAAGGGGGCCGGGGCGGAACGGGCGATGCGGGCGAGGAACAGGTCGGTGCGGGGGTCGCCATAGAGCGGCGCCGCCTCCCCGCAGGCGCGCCAGAGCGCGCGCCAGCGCCCCGCGCGGGCGAGCTCGTCGAGGCGGGCGAAGCCGTCGGAGATCACCTCGTCCCCGCCGTGCCCGTTGACGAGCGCGCCGAGGCCCGCCTCGGCGGCCGCCCCGTAGAGCGCACGCGTGAAGACGAGCCCGGGAGCCGGCGCCGGGGCGCGCCGCGTTGAGACGATCTCTCGCCCCGCCTCCACCGCATCCGGCGCCGACAGGTGGAGAGCGTGCGGCTCGAACCGGTGGGCGGCGAGCACCGCCTCGATATGGGCGCCCTCGTCGAGCTCCGGATGATCCGCGAAGCGCATCGAGAAGACCGGCAGAGGCTGCGGACGCAATGTCGCGCCGATGCAGGCGAGCGCGCTCGAATCGAGCCCGCCGCTCAGCATGACGCCCGTCGGCGTCCCGCGCAGGCGCACCGCGACCGCCTCCTCCAGGAGCGCGCGCAGCCGCTCCCCGTCGTCGCGGGCATCCGCAGGCTCCTCCTGCGTCGGGACGAGCGACCAGTATCGCCGCGTCGCCGCCGCGCCGTCCGGTCCCACGCGCAGGAGGTGGCCGGGCTCGAGCCGCGAGAGCCCGCGATGCGCCGTGCGCGCCGCGTCCGCGGACCAGCCCGTGAGATACTGCGCCACGAAGACGTCGTCGATCTCGGGCTCGGCGTCGAGCCCCGCGAGGATCGCGGCGCCCTCGCTGGCGACGAGCACGGCGTCCGCGTCGACGTGGTAGAAGAACGGCTTCACGCCGAAGCGGTCGCGCGCGCCGATCAGCTCGCGGCGGGCGGGGTCCCAGACGACGATGGCGAAGTCTCCCTCGAGATGCTCGGCGAAGGCGCAGCCCCAGCGCTCGTAGGCGGCGAGCGCGAGGACGGCGTCGGGCGAGCCCGGCGGGCGGCCGAGGTCGCGCGCGAGCCCGGCGGCGTCGTCGAGGCGCATGTCGGCGCACAGGATCGGCCCGTCCGGCCGCAGGCGCACCGCACCGGGACGGCCCGTGGGCGTCCCGCGCCAGCGCGCGCCGAGGCAGGCATCGCCGCTCTCGAAGGCGTGCGCATTCGCGCCGCGATGCGCCATCGCGCCGAGCATCGCCTCGACGGACCCGGCGCCGGCTCCCGGATTGCGCGCCCGCAGCGCGACGGCGATCGCGCTCATGCCGAGCGCTCCCGCGCCTGCGGCGCGCGCTCGACGCCGCCGTCCGTCCGAAAGGCGACAAGGCCGCGATGGTTCTGGAAGTCGGCGCTCCGGCCGCCGAGCAGAATCGTGTCGTTGCACAGGAGCCAGGCATGCGGGCTCGGCCGCGACCCGTCCCCGGGCGAGAGCGAGACGAGGACCGTCGAGGCCGCGCCGCGTCGCGCGAGCAGCGCCTGCCCCGACAGCGCCCGCGTCAGGCAGGTCGCGCCCGGAACGAAGCGCGAGGCCACGTCGACCGACCAGGCGATCTCGCGCATGTCGCCGAGCCCCGCCGACCCGGCGACCCGGCGCGCGGCGATCCGCCGCCTGACGGCGCCGGCGCCGCGCGCCCACAGGGCGACGCGCACGGCCGCGACGGTCAGCAGCGCGCGGGCGACGAGGGAGAGCTCACGCGGTGAGGGGCGCCGCATCGTCACCTCCCGCGGACAGGCGCACGAGGCGACGCTCCGCCATGCGTTCGAGCAGGCCGGAAAGGTCGGAGCGGCAGCGCGCCTCGTCGACGTCGTAGGTCGACGTCACACGCGCGACGAGATCGCCGAGCGTGCGCGTCTCGCCGGGTTCCGAGAGGGCGCGCCAGACGACCGTGCCCACGGCGTCGAGGCGGAAATAGGTGTTGCTCTCGAGATCGAGCACGACGAGGCCATCGCCGAAGTCGCATTCGACACAGCTCGGCGAGGCCGTCACGGCGAGTTCGCGGTCCATTGGGCCGACTTCCTCCGGCGCGGTGATCTGCGGCGCGGCCGGCGAGCGCCGCGCTGGCTTGGGTCGAGCGGTGGATCGGCGCTCCGCGGAGCGCCGATCCGTCCCCTCACGAGAAGGTGAGATCGGGGATCGGCGTCCCCGCGGAGAAGTCGGCGTCGGTGACCGTGCCCGACGTGGTACCGTGGGTCAGATCCTCGAGCGTGCCGAGAACCTCGAGCTCCGGAGCCACGTACGCGAGCTTCTCGTCGTGCTGGTTCATGGTGTTGTCGTTCATGCCCTATCCTTTCTGTTGGACGAAGGGTGATGCGGTCGGGCGCAAGCCACCCCCTGCGACGCGCCGCAGAGCGAGCGCGCACACGCTGTCGGGAACTGGACTGCCTGCTAATTGTTCCTAACCCCGTCGGTTGATCTGTGGGCGGCGCTCGGGCCGTGTTCAGCTAACGTTGCGGGAGCGCGAGCGGCATGGCGGCACGAGCAGAGCTGGTGGGAAAAGCAAATACCGATTGCCGCGCAGAGGCTGCAGTCTTGGTCGGGCTTCTGTCTCGGCGCGCAACGCCGCCCGAGAGGGAGCTCGACGGCCTCGGCCAGGACGGTCTCGCCCGGCTCGTGGACGTCGCACGTCTCAACAAGGTGCTGCACGCGCTCGATGGCGTGCGCGCGACGCTGCGCACCCGCGCGCCGTCCGTCGCCCTGAGCCTCGACCGGTTTCGCCTGCGCACGATGGCCATGAATCGCGTCTGCCTCGCCACCGGCGCGCGGCTGAGCCTGGCGCTGCGACGCGACGGAATCGCGCACGTGCACATGAAGGGGCCGCTCCAGCAGGCGGCGCTCTACGGCTCGCCCTTCGTCAAGCCGAGCGGCGACGTCGACGTCCTCGTCGCGGAGGAAGACCGCGCCCGCGCCGCGCGGGCCGTCGAGCAGCTCGGCTATCGCAGCGAGCAGCCCCACCTCGCCGCCTGGTGGATCCGGCATCTCGGCGAGCAGCATTTCACCGCCGGCGGCGGCGCGCCGAAGATCGACCTGCACCACCGCCTCGGCCAGCCCGGAACGCCGCCGGTGCGCGTTCCCGGATCCTGGATCGCCGACGCCGTTCCCGGCCGGGCGGACGGGACGGAGGTCCCCGTCCTGCATCCCCTCGACCGCTGCCTCCTCGCCGCGACGAGCGTCGCCAAGGCGCTGATCGCACGCGAGCCCTGCCTCGACCACGTCGTCGACCTCGCTCGCGCGCTCGAGGCGCTTTCGCCCGCGCAGCGCGCGGCGCTCGAAGGCCGTGCGCTGCGTCACGGGCTCGGCGAGACGCTCGCCGCCGCCACCGCCGTCGCGGACCGTGTGCTTCGGGCCGGCGTCGCCGGACGCGAGGATCCGCTCTCGTTCGTCGCGGACGACGTCCTGCTCGCTATGGTCGTCACCCCGTGGCTCGCGATGGTGGATCGGCCCAAGCGCCGGCAGCTGATGTGGGCGCTGTGCGGGCGCGCGCCGATCCGGTTCGTCCGCGAGGCCGGCCGGGTCCTCGCCGCCGACGTGGCCAGGCTGCGCGAAGCCGCCGGGCGCTCCCACGAGGTACGCCCCGAAACCTGACGTCGAACCAGGGAAACCTGGGCCGGCCGGCGCGTTGTCGCGCGTGCCTCGCGGGCTCGCCCGCAGACCGCTACGTCGATCGCCATCTCCCGTCAGCGTTCGAGCCGCACCGCACTCGCGCTCGAGACATCGAAGGTTTCCCGCATGACGCGCTTCTCGCGCCTTCGCCCGCTCGTCGCCCTGCCGACCCTCGTCCTCGCCACGCTCGTCGCAGGCGTCGCCGGCGCGGCGCCCGCCGGCATGCCGGCGATCGGCCCGGGCGATACGCTGAGCGTGCGGGTGCTCGAATGGCGACCGGCCTCGGGCGACGCCTATGCCTGGGAGGCGCTCGAGGGCGAGTACGTCGTCGGGCCGGACGGCATGGTCTCGCTGCCCCTCGTCGGGGACGTCGAGGCGCAGGCCCGGGCGCGCGACGAGATCGCCGACGCCATCGCCGTGCGCCTCCAGGAGCGCGCCGGCCTCATCGAGGCGCCGAGCGCCGTCGTCGACGTCGCCGAGTGGCGGCCGATCTACGTGGCGGGCGCGGTCGACGCGCCGGGCGCCTATCCCTACCGGCCGCCGCTCACGGTGCTGCAGGCGGTGAGCCTCGCGGGCGGCATGCGCCGCACGGCCGACGCGCTCGACCGGTTCGAGCGCGACGCGATCTCGGGGCGCGGGCAGCTGCGCATCATCGCGCTCGAGCTCGACCAGATGGCCGCCCGCCGCGCGCGGCTCGACGCCGAGCTCGAGGGCGCTCCGGAGATCACCTTCCCCGAGCGCCTGGCCGAGCGCCGCGACGAGCCGGCGATCGCGCGCCTGCTGCGGGAGGAGGAGCTGATCTTCGTCTCGCGCCGCGAGGCGCTCGAGCAGGAGGTTGCGGCGAACGAGCGGCTGCAGACGCTCCTGGCCGACCAGATCGAGCAGCTCGAGGGCCAGATCGGGCTCAAGGACACGCAGCTCGAGTCGCTGCGCGACGAGACGGAACGGGTCCGCAGCCTCGTCGAGCGGGGCCTCGCGACGGCGACGCGCCTGTCGGACCTCGAGCGCCGGCTCGCCGGCTACGAGTCCGAGCGCGGCGGCATCACCCGTTCGATCATCCAGGCGCAGGTCGACCTGAACCAGGCCGAGCGCAACATCATCGCCCTGCGTGCCACGCAACGCCGCGAGATCGCGCGAGAGCTGCGCCAGGCGCAAGGGAGCATGGAGGAGCTGCGCGAGCGCTTCGCCACGGCGAGCGCGCTGCTGCGCGAGGCGGAGGTGATCGCACCCGCCAAGAGCCTGGAACGCGAGCGTCGCGCCGCATTCGAGCCCTCCTTCAGCATCGTGCGCGTCGTCGACGGCGCGCCGACGGAGATGCCGGCGGAGGAGACGACGCCGGTCCTGCCGGGAGACACCGTGCGCGCGACCGTCCCGCTGCCGGATATCGGGCCGGCGCTCGGCGACGCCTATTCCGAAGCCGTGCCCGTGCCCGCGCCCGCGGCGAGCCTCGCCTCCAGCGGGCGCTGAGGGAGCCCGCGCGATGCCGGCCGTCGACGTCACCTACCTGATCCCCGCCTTCCGCGCGCAAGCGACCATCGAGGCGGCGCTCCGCTCCGCCGTGGCGCAGGAGGGGGTGCGCGTCGAGGCGATCGTCGTCGACGACGCCTCCGACGACGACACCGCCGCTGTGGTGGCGCGCCTCGCCGCGCGAGAGCCCCGCATCCGGCTCGTCCGCCTGCCCGAGAACCGCGGCCCCTCCGCCGCCCGCAACGCGGCCATCGCCGAGGCGAGCGGGCGCTTCCTCGGCGTGCTCGATGCCGACGACACCCTCGCTCCGGGGCGCACCCGCGCCCTCCTCGACCTCGCCACCATGACCGGGGCGGAGATCGCCGCGGACGATCTCGTGCGGCTCGACGCCTCCGGCGCCGCGGCCGGTCGCGCGCTGCCCGCCGGCGCGACGCCCTACGCCTTCATGCTGGATCCGGCTTCGTACTGCGCCGACAACGTCCCGATGGCCGGGCGCTTCGGCACCGGCTACCTGAAGCCGATCATCGCCTCCGCCTTCGTCGCCGAGCGGCAGCTGGCCTACGATCCCTCGGTGCGGCTCGGGGAGGACTTCCTGTTCTGCCTCGAAGCCATGCTGGCCGGCGCGCGCTACGTCGTCTCCTCGACGCCGGGCTACCTCTACGCCGCGCGGCCGGGCTCGCTCTCGCACCGGATCGCGGCGACGCGGCTCGCCGAGCTCGAGGCCGGGCTCGACCGCGTCGCGTCACGTCGGATGGCCGCCGCGGCCGAGCCGGCGACGGCGCAGGCGATCGCGCGCTATCGCGCCGGCCTGGGCCGGGCGCACGGTTTCCTGGAGGCGGTGGAGACGGCCAAGGAGGGCCGGCACGGCGTTGCGGCGGCGCGGCTCGGCCGCGATCCGGCGCTCTGGCCGCTCGCCCTGCGCTACGGCGGCGAGGCCGCGGCGAACCGGCTGCCCGGCCGCCGGCGCGCCCGGGGCGCCGCTCAGTAGGCGTTGCGGTCGTGCAGCACGAGGAGCGCTGTGCGAACGATGATGCGCACGTCCAGCCACAGCGACCAATTGTCGATGTACCACAGATCGTGGGTTACACGGGCCTGCATGTGCCCGACCTCCGGCGTCGCCCCGCGATGGCCGTTCACCTGGGCCCAGCCGGTCAGGCCGGGCTTGACATGGTGGCGGTCGGCATAGGCCTCGATCAGGCCGGTGTAGTACTCGTCGTGGGCGATCGCGTGCGGTCGCGGCCCGACGAGGGACATCTCGCCGCGCAGTACATTGATGAGCTGCGGCAGCTCGTCGATGCTCGAGGCCCGCAGGAAGCTCCCGACCGCGGTCAGGCGGTCGTCGCCGCGGCAGGCCTGGCGCACGACCGCGCCGTTCTCCGCGCAGCGCATCGAGCGGAACTTGAGGATCTCGAAGGGTCGCCCGGAATAGCCGCGCCGCGTCTGCCGGAAGAACACCGGCCCCGGCGAATCGAGCTTCACCACGACGGCGACCGCCACGAGGAGCGGAGCCAGCAGGAGCAGCATCGTGGCGGAGACCGCGATGTCGAGAGTGCGCTTCGCCACCCGGTCGAGCGGATCGAGGGGCGCGCGCTGGATCTCGAAGCCGCAGGCGAAGCCCGCGTCGACGCTGGGGCCGCGCAGCACCTCGGAGGCGTGGTCGTCCGGGAACAGGTAGACGGGAACCGGCACCTTGCGCAGCTCGGAGCGGAGGCTGCGGAAGCGCTGCGCGTCGCTCCAGGGCGTGAACAGGTAGACGGCGTCGAGATCACGGGCGGTGAGCGCCGCGCGGCAGGCCTCGACGAGCCGGTGGTCGGGTCCCGAGCGATAGGCGAGTGCCGTGACCGTCTCGACGCCGTTGCGGCGCAGGTTGCGCCGGAACCGCTGCGCGGCGCGCTCGTCGCCGTCGTGGATCACGACGACGCGGCGCGTCGCCAGTCGCATCGAGCGGACCTGGCGCTGGTACGTGCCGAGGGCCGCATGCCGAAGCGGCAGCATCGCCACCACGCCGATCACGAACGCGAGCGTGACCGTCCCGCGCGAGGCGTTGCTCGCCGCCTCCGTGAGGAAGGCGATCCAGCCGATCACGAAGAAGGCCGCCAGCCAGGCCCACAGGAAGCTCGCCGCGCTCTCGGCGCTGCGCTGGAGCGTCGCCGCCCCGTAGCCGCGCGAGACCGCGATCACCGCCACCGTGAGCAGGCCGAACTGGGATCCCAGCAGGATGGCGTCGCCCGGATGCGGCTGCCCCGCGCGGGCGGCGGCGTGGAAGATCACGTCGGCGCTCGTGAACGCCAGCACCGCGAGGCAAAGGTCGAGCGAGGCGAACAGCAAGCCGGCCAGGTAATGCGGCACGAAGGCGGGCGGCTCGTGACGGTCTGCGGAGGCGGCGAGCGCGACGGTTCGCCGGGTGTCCGGTATCGGCATCGGTGTCCTCGTGGGCTGGGCAGACCTCGGGCGAGCGGCCCAGGTTCGGTTGACGGCAGTCTCCGACCGTGGCGCGGAGGATCGCATCGCGGCTCTCCGCGTCAGCGCATCCGGCCGACCGAACGCGAGATGCGAGCACGTGTTCCGTCGCGAATCCCACGAATTTGCTGCATTGCAACGCGCTTGATCGAAACGATTTAAAAACGTTAACATGTCTATGCACATGGGTTGGACGCGAACGGGGAGAGACGGCGTGTTCGTTATCTTGATCGCAGCGGCGATCACCGGTGCGGCGACCTTCGTGGCGGCTCTGGTCGGCTGGTCGACGACGGCAGCGCTCGTGTCAGCCCCGCTCGCGGCGAGCCTCGCGGCGCTGGCCGCGGGCGGCATCCTCGCCTGGCGGCGGCGGCGCGAGCGGCGCCCCGACGGCGCGGCGTCGCGCGGCATCTCGGAGCCGTGACCCGCGCGCGGGCGCCGCGGCGCGCTGCACCAGCGCGGCCAGCACGAGTGCGTACAGGAAGAGGCCGAGCCCGTATTCCTGGGTGAAGTCGACCTCGAGAACGGAGCGGAGCGCGAGGTAGCTGAAGGCGGCCACGATCCCGGCATCGGCGGCGCGCAGCCGGTTCCGGGCGATGCCGGCGACGAACAGCCCCAGGATCCGGGCGAGGAGCAGCGCGTGCGCGGCGACGCCGAGAACGCCGGTTCCCGCGAGAACCTGGAAGAAGGCGTTGTGGTAGTTCCAGGCGGCGTCCGGAGGCAGCCGGAAGAGCTCCAGCACCTCCGTCGCCGGCGGGTAGTAGGGCACGAAGAAGCCGCGATAGCCCGTGCCGAGCAGCGGCGACGCCTGGAAATTCTCCCAGGCGAGCTCCCACAGGATGGTGCGGCCGGTGAGCGTCGGATCGCGCCCCACCGCGGCCATCTGGCGGGCGACGAGGTCGAACTCCGCGACGAGCCAGACGCCCGCGGCCGCGGCCAGCGCGACGCAGAGGACCAGCGTCGGCGCGAGCACGCTGCGGTCGAGGACGCGGGTGGCGACGAAGGCGCCGGCGACGGCGAGCGTCGCCGTGGTGCCCACGATCGCCCCCAGCGAGCGCCCGAGCAGGAGGAAGGCGAAGCCGATCACCACGCAGGCGAAGCCGAAGCTCCTGCCGAGCTTCCCGCCGGCGGCGCATTGGCCCGCCCCCAGGATCACCAGCGTGCCGACCACGAAGGAATAGTAGTTCTTGCTCGAGAAGATGCCGACGAAGGCGATCTCCCCCGTGTGCCCGACGTAGTGATAGGTCGGGAACGCGAGGCTGAGCCCGAGACCCAGCGCGATCGCGAGGCTCGCCAGGCGCATCGCGACGAGCGGCGCGATCGACAGCGCGAGGGCGATCAGGACGATGGCGCTCACCGTGTACTGGCCGCCGTACCAGAGCGTCTGCTGAGGGTGCAGGGAGCCGACCGCCGAGACGAGCGCCACGACGCAGGGCAGCAGGAACAAGCCGACATCGGTGGCGTGCGCCCGCAGGCGATCCAGGGCGAGCAGCACCAGGCCCGCGCCGGCCGCGAGAAAGGCGAGCACCGCGATGCGCCCGACGAACGGGAGCAGCACGACCGACGTCAGCACGACCGTGGCGAGCAGGACGCGCGCCTGCGGCAGCGACACGGCGAGCGTCGTGCCGTCGCGGCGCGGAGGGGCGGTCATGGCGGCCTGCTGCCCGATCGTCACGGCAGGTCTCCCGGCAGATCTCGCGGCAGATCCCGCCCCTGGTCGCGCCCCGGGCGGCCCGGCAGGCCGCGCTCGCGCAGGTGGGCGAGGCAGCGGCCGGCGACGTGGCGGAGCGTGTCCGGATCGGCGGCCGCGGCGCGCAGGGCGGCGCCGATCGCGCCGGCCTTGTAGTCCTCGACGAAGCGTGCCCACGCGGCGCGGCGGCGCACGCTGGCCAGATGCAGAGCGAGCGCCCGGCGGGTGCCGGCGTCGGCGTCGGCGGGAAGCCCGGCGAGAGCGGCGGTGTCCGCGTCGCGCAGCGCCTCCAGGTCGGCGGCGCGGTGGCGCGCGGTGAGCGAGCGCCCGTGCACCGCATAGCGGTAGAGTGGCCGGCCGAGCGTGCGCCAGCGGGCGCCGGCGAGGAGGCAGGCGAGCGCGAAGGCGTAGTCCTCGGCGAAGCGCATCCGCTCGGGATAGACGAGCCCGTGCCGGCGCAGGAAGTCGCGGCGAACGAGAGGCTTGAGAAACCCCGAGCCGCGGCGCGGCGCACGCGGATCGGGCAGGTCCGCCAGCGCGAAGGCCGCGGCATCGAGGACCGGCGGCAGGCCGGAGGGGCCGAACATCGGCCCGAGGCTCGCGCCGCTGTCGCCGTCGACGAGGAGGAGGTCGTCACAGGCCATCTCCGCCCCGTCGTGCTCGGCCAGCCCGACGAGGGCCTCGAGCCGGGTCGGCGCGAAGGCGTCGTCCGCATCGAGGATCGCGACGTAGCGGCCGCGCGCGGCGGCGATGCCGGCGTTGCGAGCACCGGCGGGCCCGCTGTTCTCGCCCATGGTCACCAGCCGCAGCCGCGGGTCGCCTCCGGCGGCCGCGCGAGCCGCCTCGGCGGTGGCGTCGCGCGAGGCGTCGTCGACGACGACGACCTCGATCTCGCGCAGGCTCTGCGCGAGGGCCGACGCCACCGCGGAGCCGATCGTTCCGGCGGCGTCGTGGGCGGCGAGGATGACGCTGGCGGCGATCATGCCGCGCGCTCGCCGCGTCGGGAGACCCCGGCCGGCGCGCCGGCGCGCACCTCGGCCGGCGTCGCGGCCCGCATCTCGGCCTCCGTGCGCGACCCCTGCCAGGAGACGAAGCGCCGCCCCGCCATCGCCCGCATCACGCCCCACCCGGAGGCGGCGAGGAAGGCGACGAGCACCAGCACGCGGCGCGCCCGCTGGCTCGCGACGGCCGCGAGAGCGGTGACGAGAAGGCCGCCGGCGGCGATCGCCAGCAGGCCCTGCAGGCCGACGGCACGCCAGAGGATCACGCCGAGGAGGAGACCGATGAGGGCGAGCTGGAAGGGCAGCAGCCAGCGCAGGAACTTGTGGAAGACGTAGAACGCCTTCACCCGGCCCGGCAGCTCGTGCAGACGCTCGCGGAAGTGCAGGTGGGTGCAGAAGGAGTTGCAGGCGACCCGGACCTTGCGCCCGAGCTCGGAGCGCAGGCTCGTGCGCCCGATCTCGTAGGCCGCCCGCTCGGGATGGAGCGCGATGCGCCGCCCGGCGAGCAGAACGTCGAAGGCCATCGCCTGATCGTCCGCCATGCCGGGCACCAGCGTGCCCAGGCAGGAGGGGCGCACGGCGCAGGCGCTGCCGTCGAGATGCACCATGGAGGCGAGGCGCGTCTCCAGGGCGCAGACCTCGAGGTCGGAGCGGGCATAGCCCCCGAGCGCGCCCGCGAGCTCGGCGTCGTCCTGCCGGTTCTCGACGACGAGCTGGACCGCGCCGAGCCCCTCGTCCGCGAAGCGCTGCAACGCGCGGCGCACCGCGTCGGGCTCGAGGAAGACGTTGACGTCGCTCATCACGGCGACGTCTGCGCCGGCCCGCGCGAGCAGGCGCTCCAGTCCCGCGATCTTGCCGACGCGACGAGGCGAGGCCTCGATCTCCACGCCGACGTTCCGCGCCGCGTCGACCGACAGCACCTCGCCGCCGTCGATGAACAGCAGCGCCCGGCTGCCGGGGACCGCCGCCTTGCAGGCCGCGAGATTGGCGATCTTGTCCACGATCAGCGCCTCGTCGGCGCGTGTGCAGGTGAGGAAGGCGACGCGGGGCGCCGGTGCCGAGCCCGGCGAGGCCGCCTCGGCGAGAGGAGCCTCGGGCACGCCGCGCACGATCCGGCGCAGCGCCAGCCGATAGAGCGACACGGTCGTGGCCGCGACGAGGACGAGCAGAAGGACGGCGAGTTCGAGCATGGGGGCTCCCGAGGGCGGGCGACGGAGGGTGGCGGCGGGAGGGCGACGGTCGGCGCGCGACGGTCGACGGTGCGACGGTCGGCGCGGATAGCAGGCCGACGATCCGCACCGCGAACGCGACGGCCCGCCGTTGGTTTCGTGGACGACGCGAGGATCGAAACGCGGCCTGTCGCGTTCGAGGGCAGTCCCGGGCGAGCGCGCGGGGCGCCCCCCTGAAGCGTCAAGGAGACCGTCTCGATGAGGAAACCGCTTTCGCGCGCCATGCCGCTCGCCGCGCCGCTCCTGCTGGCCTTCGCCTTGCCCGTGCCGGCACAGGCGCAGGATGCGCGCACCGGCACGTCGTTCGTCGAGACCTTCGAGGACGAGCAGCTCGATCGCGACCGCTGGTACGTGTCCCAAGGCTGGGTGAACACGCCCGATTACGATTGCACCTGGAGCGTCGACGCGTTGAGCAAGCCCGGGGATAGCCTCGTGTTCACCGTCGAGCGGGCGCCGACGGCCGAGCGCGACTTCATCTGCGCCGAGGTCCAGTCGACGGACGTCTTCTCCTACGGGACCTACGAGGTGCGGATGCGCGCCGCGCGCGGACAGGGCGTCATGAGCGCCTTCTTCACCTACACCGGACCCTATTTCGGCGACCCCCACGACGAGGTCGACATCGAGCTGCCCGGCGCACGGCCCCGCAGCGTCGAGGTCAACGCCTACGTGGACGGCTCGCACGGCGACATCGGGCAGGCCGTCGAGCTCGGGTTCGACGCCTCGCAGGGCTTCCACGACTACGCTTTCGAGTGGACGCCCGAGGTGATCCGCTTCTACGTCGACGGGGAGCAGGTGGGAGAGATCACCGATCCGGACCGCATCCCGGACACGCCGGGGAAGATCTACCTCGCCGTCTACAGCGGCCGCGGGCAGTACGAGCCTTGGCTCGGGCGTTTCGTCGAGACGAGCGAGACGCCGACGATGACCGTCGAGCGGGTCGCCTACACCGCCCCGGGAGAGCCGTGCCAGTTCCCCGAGTCGATCGTGTGCGGGCGCGAGCCATGAGCTCGCCCGCTCCCGTCGTCGTGTCCGACGCCCCGCGGAGCGTTGCGGTCTGCATCTGCACCTACGAGCGGCCGCTCGGCCTCGCGCGCTGCCTCGCCTCGCTCGAGCGGCTCGAGACCCCCGGCATCGCGGACGACGCGATCCGCATCGTCGTCGTCGACAACGCAGCGGGCGGCTCTGCCGAGGGGCTCGTCGCCGCGCATGCCACGCGCAGCCGCTACAGGGTCACCTACGTTCACGAGCGGGCGAAGGGCCTCACCCGCGCCCGCAACGCCGCGCTCGCGGCCGTACGGGCGGGCGGCGAGGACGCGCTCGCCTTCATCGACGACGACGAGGCGGCGGTCCCCGGCTGGCTCGCGGCGCTGCGCGACGCCATGGTGCGCACCGGCGCGCCGGCGGCGGTCGGGCCCGTCTATCCGGTCTTCGAGGAACGGCCGCCGGAATGGGCGGTGCGCGGCGGCTTTTTCGCCCTGGTGGACCCGCCTGGCGCCCGCTTCGCGGAGGAGGGCCGCAGCGGGAACGTGATGATGTCCTGCGCGGAGCTCGCCCGGGCCGGGGTCGCCTTCGACACGGCCTTCAACGAGCTCGGCGGCGAGGACACCGCCTTCTTCCGCGCCCTTCGCGCGCGGGGCTGGCGCCTCGCCGTGGCGCACGAGGCGATCATCCACGAGTGGGTGCCTCCGCGGCGCGTGGCCGTCGCCTGGCTGGCACAGCGCTGGTACCGCACCGGCGCCGTCGAGGCGCGCACGCAGCGGCGCGCCTACAATACCGGATCGGGCCGCGCGACGGCGCTCGCCCGCGGCCTCGTGCGGCTCGGCGCGGGCGGGGTCCTGGCCGCCGGCTCCGCGCTCGCCTTCGGCTGGCGCGACGCCAGCCGGCCGCTGCGGCGGCTCTCCACCCTCGCCAGGGGCGGCGGGCTGGTCGCCAGCGCCTTCGGCTACGAGCGCCGCGAATATGCGAGGCCGCAGGTCGAGGCGCGACAGGAGACACGACCCGAGACGCGCCCGGAGCTGCGCCCATGAGCGGCGCGGCCCCGATCGTCGCCGTCTTCGGCCACGACGCCTACGACAGCACGGTGCGCAAGCGCATCTCCGGGTTCCAGGACGCCGGCCGGCGCGTCCTCGGCTTCACCTTCGCCCGCCCGCGCCCGGAGGACGCGCGTCCCCCCGAGATCTCCTGGGAGAACGTCCCCCTCGGCACGACGCGCGACCGCAACTACGCGCGGCGCCTGCCGATCCTGGCCTCCGCCCTGCCACGGGTGCTCCGGCATGCCGACGCCCTGCGGGAGGCGCGGGTGATCTACGCGCGCAACATCGACATGATGGCGCTCGCGCTCGCCGCGAAGCGGCTGAGCCGCTCGAGGGCGACGCTGGTCTACGAGGTGCTCGACGTGCAGCGCGTATTCCTGCGCGAGGACGGCCTCGGCCGCGCCTTCCGCGCCGCCGAGCGGCGGGCGCTGCGCCGGACCGATTGCCTCGTGGTCAGCGCGCCCGCCTTCGTCTCGCGCTATTTCGAGCCGGTGCAGGCCTATGCGGGCCCCTGGCGCCTGCTCGAGAACAAGATCCCGGCCGGCCGGATCGCCGCGGCGCCGGATCGGTTCGCACGGCGGCTGCGGCATCCGCCTCTCGACGGGCCGGTCGTCATCGGCTGGTTCGGCGTGCTGCGCTGCGCGCGCAGCCTCGATCTGCTCGAGGAGATCGCCGCACGGCTCGGCCCGCGCGTGCGGATCGTGCTGCGCGGCAAGCTCGCGCCCGAGGACATTCCCCGCGAGCGCCTCGAGGCGGCGCAGGCGCGCTGCCCCAACCTCGCCTTCGAGGGGCCGTACGCGAGCCCCGACGACCTCGCCGACCTGTATGGCGGCGTGCACTACACCTGGGCGCTCGACTACACCGACGCCGGCGCGAACTCGGATTGGCTGCTGCCGAACCGTCTCTACGAGGGCGGCTACTTCGGGGCGCCGACCCTGGCGCGGACGGGGACGGAGGTCGGGCGACGGGTCGCGGCCGACGATCTCGGCCTCGCCCTCCCCGAGCCCCCCGTCGAGGCCGTCCGCACCCTGGTGGAGAGCTTCGACCCGCAGGCCTACGTGGCGCAGCGCGAGCGTCTCCTCGCGCGCGATCCCGCGGTCTTCGTCGACGCCGACGACACGCGCCTGCTCCTCGACGCCGTCGAGCGCCGCTGAGGACGCCGCGCCGCGGGCCGGCGCGGCGTCCCGCACCGCTCACGCGGCGGTGCGGCCCCGGCGGAGCGGATAGCCCTCGTCGGTCGGGCGATGCCCGTGCGCCCGCATGGCTCGCAGCCGCGCCTTGTTGATAACGCCGCCGGCGATGGTCGCGCCGTGCGCCCGCAGGCTCTCCGCCATCTCCTTCAAGGCCGGGCGGTCGGTGCGCCCCCATTGCGTCACCACCACCATGGAATCGACGAACGGGGCGATGGCGTTGGCGTCCGGCACGGTTTCGAGCGCGGGCAGGTCGAGGATCGTCACCTCGTTGCGCTCGCGCGCCTCGTCGAGGAAGGCCTTCATGCGCTTGGACGCGAACAGGTCGGCGCCGCTCTGGGTCGCGGTCGGATCGTTCTCCCCGGGGTCGCGCAGGCGCTCGATCAGGTCCTCGCTGCCCAGCGCGGAGAGGCGCCGCACCGGATCGTCGCCGGGCTCGGCATGGCCGAGGTTGGTCGTGTGCAGGTTCGCGTCGACGAGAAGCGTCGTCGTGCCGCCAAGGGCGAACAGGCGGCCGAGGTTGCCGGCGACCGTCGAGGCCCCCTCCCCCGGAGAGATCGAGGCGACGCCGATGACGGCGCCCTTCCCTTCCGTCAAACCCTGCGCGAGCTGCGCCTTCACCCGGCGCAGGCCATTGGCGAACGGCGTCCCCGGCGCGGCGGCCGCGTAGCCGAGCCCATCGCTCGAGTCGCTCCGGAAGGCCTTGTCGCGTGCGACGAGGGGAACGACGCCGAGCGCCGGGATTCCCGCCTCGACCAGATGCCGCGGGAGCCGGACCGCCCGGTCGAAGCTCTCGAGCAGCATCGCGAGCGCGAGGCCCAGGCCGCCGCCCAGGATCGCCGAGACAACCAGGATGAGCGCCTTGCGCGGGCCGGTCGGCGCCAGCGGCACCAGGGCCGGGGAAATCATGCGGGCGGTGAGGAAGGGCGCGCTCTGCTGCTGGATCACGTCGGTGTAGCGGCGCAGGTAGCTCTCGAAGGCGGCCTGGAGCACCTCGGCCTCGCTCTCCAGCTGCTGGACGCGCACGCCCGCTTCCGCGGTCTCGTTGGAGCGCGCGATCAGGCGCGCCATCTCGTCCTGGAGATCCTCCTCGCGGGCCCGCGCCACCTCGGCCTCGGTCCGCAGCCGCCCCGCGAGCCGTTCCAGCTCGGCACGGATCGCGTCCTCGGTGCGGGCGGCCTCGCGCCGCACCGCCTCGAGGGCCGGGCTCCCCTCCGCCAGACGGGAGGCGCGCTCGGCCTCGCGCTCGGCGAGCTCCAACCAGCGCGCACGCAGCTCGGAGATCACGGAGCTCTCGCCCGCATCGATGGACTCGACGGCGTAGTCCTCTTCCGCCAGCGCACGCTCGATGCGGGCGACGCGCGCCTGCGCCTCCGCCGTCTCGCTGGCGGCCGTGACGAGGCGCTCGTTCACCGCCGAGAGCGCCTGCTGGTTGATCAGGCCGCGCCCGCCGCCGGTCTCGACGATCTCGTTCTCGGCGCGGAAGGCCTGGACCTGGCGCGCCGTCTCGCTGAAGCGACCCTGCAGCTCGGAGATGCGGGCCCGCAACCAGGATGCGGCGTTCTCGGCCGCGTCGAAGCGCGCCTCGAGCCGGTTGCGGACGTAGGCCTCCGCGACGGCGTTGGCGATCTCGGCCGCCATCTCGGGATGATTGCCTTCGTAGCGCACCTCGACGGCCTGGGACGAGCCGAGGCGGTAGACGCTGAGGTTGGCGCGCAGCGTCACCGCCGCGCGCTCGCGGGGGGATAGCGGCGGATCCGCATCAGCCGCCTGCCCGCCCGTGCGACCGGCGACCGGGGCCTCCGCCTGGAAAGCGGCGTCGAGACGCTCGCGCAGGCTCGTGCGCAGCCACCCGACGGCACCGGTGAGGACATCGGGCCGGTTCGGGATGAAGCGCGGCTCTTCCACCAGGTCGAGGGCGTCGACCACGCTGAGCGCCACTTCCTGCGAGCGGATGATCTGCATCTGCGTCTCGATCGCGGTCCGGCTCTCGGCGCTCTCCACCAGCCCCGTCCCGAGCCGGCCGGCGTCGGTCTGCGGATCGTCGATGATGAGCCCCGCCACGGCCGCGAACTTCGGCTGCGCCGTGAAGGCGTAGGCGCCGCCGAGCGCGATGCAGGCGAGCATGACGAGAGCGATGAGCCAGAAGCGCCGCCGCAGGAATGCGGCGACCGCGGGCAGGTCGATGCGTAGGCGGGGCTCTTCGTCCGGACGGCCTTCTTCGAGGAACGGCATGGGACTCCCTGGAAATCCTGATCGGGTTCGATGCGGTCGTGTCAGCGGGCGCGGGCGACGGTGCGAGGGACCCCCTCGGCGGCCGCCAGACGGGCCTCCCAGGCGAGCGCCTGCCCGACGATGGTGTCGAGGTCGTCGAAGCGCGGCGTCCAGTCGAGCGTCTCGCGCAGGCGCGTCGGGTCCGCGACGAGCGTTGCCGGATCGCCCGGCCGCCGCGGCGCGCTCGTCACCGGGAAGTCGACCGCGCCCACGCGCTTGACGGTCTCGACAACCTCACGGACTGAAGCGCCGCGGCCGTAGCCGCAGTTCAGGACGAGGCTCGCGCCTCCGGCCCGCAGATGCGTCAGCGCGGCAACGTGCGCCTCGGCGAGATCGCTGACGTGGATGTAGTCGCGCACGCAGGTACCGTCCGGCGTGGCGTAGTCCTCGCCGTAGATCGCAAGTCCCGGCCGCCGGCCGAGCGCGGCCTCGCAGGCGACCTTCACGAGATGCGTCGCATCCCGCGAGCACTGGCCGGCGCGGCCGTGCGGATCGGCGCCGGCCACGTTGAAATAGCGCAGGACGACGGTCGCGAGGCCGTGGGCCCGCCCGGCGTCGGCGATCATCCATTCGCTCATGAGCTTCGAGCGGCCGTAGGGATTGATCGGCGCGAGCGGCGCGTCCTCGGAGAGCGCCCGCTCGGCGGGCTCGCCGTAGACGGCGGCGGTGGACGAGAACACGAGCCGACGCACGCCGCCCTCCACCGCCGCGGCGAGGAGCGCACGGGTCTTGACCGTGTTCGCCTCGTAGAAGAGCAGCGGATCCGCGACGGACGCGGCGACCTCGATCCTGGCGGCGAAGTGGAGCGCCTCCTCGATGCCGTGCGCGGCGACGAGCCGGGAGACCAGCGCTCGGTCCGCGACGTCGCCGACAACGAGCTCGGCCTGCGGCGGCACGTTCTCGCGCACGCCGGTCGAGAGGTCGTCGAGCACGACCACGCGCTCGCCACGCTCGACGAGCGCGAGCGCCGCGTGCGCGCCGATATAGCCGGCGCCGCCGGTGACGAGGACGGGCATCGTCGCGGGTTCTCCTCGGAGGGCGGGCCTAGGTGGACCCGCGTCCCGCCCTCAACGTGCTCTGGCGAGCGACGTTCCGCGGGCCGCGCGTCCCGGGGCGATCCGGCCCGCGGCGCTCGGCCGGCCTCGACGCGCGCCTGCTGCGCTGCGTCGGGACAGAGCCGAAGCCCGCATCGGGCCCGCTCGATCCGCGTGCGCTGCAAGGAACCAAACACCCGCCCCGTCGGTTCGCCGCGCGATCCTCTGAACATGCGCCCATCCCGCGGAGCGCCGACCCGATCGCGACGCTCGGGTGGACCGCATTCCCATCAACTCATCGGCGGACAATGATACGGCAATACAAGAAGCTGCTCTGGCTCCTCGACGCCCGCGAGAAGCGGCGCGGCGCGGCTCTCCTCGTCCTGATGCTGGTCGCCGCGGCGGCGGAGGTGATCGGCGTCGCCGCCGTGCCGGCCTTCGTCGGCCTCGTCGTCGATCCGGAGCGCATGCAACGCATCCCTGTCGTCGCCGATGCGGCCGCCATGCTCGGCATCGAGACCACGACCGACCTCGTGATCTGGGGCGGGCTGGCGCTCGCCGCCGTGTTCGCGCTGAAGACCGCCCTGCTCATCGGCAACTTCTATCTCCAGATGCGCTATGTCGCCGGCCGCCAGGTCTCGCTCGCCCGGCGGCTGACGGACGCCTACCTGGGCGCGCCCTACACCTTCCATCTCCACCGCAATTCGTCGGAGATCGTGCGCAACGTCAACCGCGAGGTCTCCGTGGTCTCGGGCCAGATCATCGCGGCGACGCTCGAATTGTGCACGCGTGTCGTCATCCTGATCGCGGTGCTCGGCTTCCTCTTCGTCGTCGAGCCGTGGATCACGCTCTACTGGATCTTGTTCTTCGGCGTGATCGGGGGAGCCGGCGTCGCCTTCGGCAGCGAGCGGCTGCGGCGCTACGGCGAGCGCGAGCAGACCGAGGGACGGCGCGTGCTCAAGGCGATCACCCAGTCCTTCGGCGGCATCAAGGAAGTCCGGGTGCTGGGCCGCGAAGGGTACTTCTCCCGGCAGGTCGCCAGTGCGGTCACCACCATCGCGCAGGTCCTGCGCTACCGCCAGCTCGCCATGAAGGTCATCGGTCCCGTGATCGAGCTCGGCGCCATCGTCGGCCTGCTCGCGCTCGTCGCCTGGCTGGTTCTCGCCGGCACGCCGACTGACGAGGTCCTCGTGACGCTGTCGCTCTTCGTGGTCGGGCTCGTGCGCCTGCGCGAGGCGCTCACCGCCGCCATGAGCCACCTGGCGGGGCTGCGCTACAACCTCGTTTCCGTCGACCCGATCTACCGAGACCTGCGCGAGCTCGAGCACGATCGGTACGCGACGGTCGGCAAGGCCGGAGCGAAGCCGACGCCGCTGCGCGACGCGATCGAGCTGCGCGGCGTGTCCTACCGCTACCAGGACACCGACAGCTGGGCTCTCAAGGACGTCGACGTCTCCATCCCGCGCGGCAGCGCGGTCGGCTTCGTCGGGTCCACCGGCGCCGGCAAGTCGACGCTGGTCGACACGCTCCTCGCCCTCGTCGAGCCCGAGGAGGGGGGCGTCTACGTGGACGGCGTCGACATCCGCGAGAGCGGCGTGCGCGCATGGCAGCGCGCCGTCGGCTACGTGCCGCAATCGATCTACCTGCTCGACGACACGATCCGCGCCAACATCGCCTTCGGCATACCCGAGGACGAGGTCGACGAGGTGGCGGTGCAGCGCGCGGTCCGCATCGCGCAGCTCGAGCGCTTCGTGGAACGCCAGCCGCAGGGCCTGGAGACGCGGGTCGGCGAGCGCGGCGTGCGGCTGTCGGGTGGCGAGCGCCAGCGCATCGGGATCGCCCGCGCGCTCTACCAGGACCCCCAGGTGCTGGTCTTCGACGAGGCGACGTCCGCGCTCGACAACAGCACGGAGCGGGCGATCATCGGATCGGTGGAGGCCCTGCGGGGCGAGCGCACCGTCATCATGATCGCCCACCGCCTGAGCACGCTGCGCAATTGCGACACCCTGTACTTCCTCAAGGCCGGGCGCATCGAGGCGAGCGGCGGCTACGACGAGCTGCAGGACCGCCATTCCGACTTCCGCGTCATGGCCGCGACCGGCTGAGAGGGCACATGCGAACCGATACTGCGACCGCCACCCGCGCCACGGCTCCGGACCGTCTCCCCTGGCTGCGCGGCCCCTTGCGCGCCCGCGTCGCGCGCGTTCCCGAACGTGCGGTCCGCGCGGGCCTCGTCCCGCCCTCCTGGTTCGGCTGGCGCTGGGTGCGCGAGGAGCCGCTCGATTCCGTCGTGGCGCGCGGGGACGCGCTCTCCCACGAACGGATCCACCAGCCCGCCGTCGCGGACAACCCGCTGCCGCGCAACGTTGCGCGCCGCGAGGATCTTCCCGACGAGGCCGGCTGGTGGGGCTACTCCATGCGCGACGTGCCGACCCGCGCGAGCGGGCGCACGCTGCTCGCGACCCTGCCGGAGCGCCGCATCGTCGCTTTCACCGAGCCGAGCAAGCGCAACTACTACCCCGTCGTCCTCGACCGGCGCGGACGCTCGGCCTTCCTGCGCGAGATGCCCTTCCGGCCGGGCCATCGCGAGGCGCTGGCGCGCGGCGCGCCGGTGCAGCGCCGCGAGAGGGTCACCTGGATCGCGGAGCGCGTCTACCACAATCACTCGCATTGGCTCACCGCCCACGTGCCCAAGCTGTGCCTGCTCGAGGAGCGCGGCCTCCTGGGGGACCTCGCGCTGCCGGCGCGGTCGAACCCGGCGATCGACGCGACGCTGCGCATGTTCGGCCTCGACCCCGCGGCCGTCTGCTCGATCGATCCGGACCTCCCGCTGGAGGTCGGCGAGCTCACCCTCGTCGACACCGACCGGTTCCGTCCCGAGCTGCTGCGGCTCGTGCGCGACCGGCTCGGTCCCGTTCCCGAGCGTGCGCCGTGGAGGCGCGTGCTGATCTCGCGGGCCAAGGCGAGGGGGCGTCGGCTCGAGAACGAGGCCGCGCTCGAGCCGCTCCTCGCGAAGGCCGGGTTCGAGTCGGTCGTGATGGAGGAGCTGAGCTTCGTCGAGCAGGCCCGGCTGATGTCGGAGACCGCGGTGCTGCTCGCTCCGCACGGGGCGGGACTGACGAACATGATCTTCTGCCGCCCGGGAACGCAGCTCGTCGAGATCGCCGATCTGTCCTTCCCCAACCCGAATTTCTATGCCCTCGCGAGCGCGATGGGCCTCGGCTACTGGCTGGTCGAGGGTCGCTTCTGCGGCGATCCGGCGCTCGCGCCGCTCGATCGCGACCTCGCCGTCGAGCCCGCCCGGGTCGAGGCGGTGCTGCGGGCGCTCGGGGGCTGAGCCGATGCGGATCTCGATCGTCGTCCCCGTCCTCGATGGCGAGGCCTTCCTCGCCCAGACCCTGCGCAGCGTCGCGGGGCAGACGTTGCGTCCCGCCGAGGTGATCGTCGTCGACAACGGCTCGACGGATCGCAGCGTCCCGATCGCGGAAAGCTTCGCGCCGCTCGCGCGGGTGATCCGGGTGCCCGCCGAAGGCGCCTCCGCGGCACGCGTCGCCGGCGCGGCGGAAGCGGTCGGCGAGGCGATCATGTTCCTCGACGCGGACGACCTGCTCGGGCCGACCGTGCTCGAGGAGCTCGCCGCCGTGCTGCGCGAGGAGCCGGGCGCCATCGCCGCCTGCGCCTGGATGCGCTACGAGCTCACCGGCGGCGCCTGGCACGCCGCGCCGCAATCCTGCGCGCCCCGACGGCGCTCGGACGACGATCTCTCCGCCTGGCTGCGGGGCTGGTACCATCCGCCCTGCGCCCTCCTGTGGTCGCGGGAGGCCTACGAGAAGAGCGGCGGCTGGGACCCGCAGGTGAAGGTCAATACCGACGGGGACGTGGCGATGCGCGCCTTCGTCGCCGGCGTCCCGCTGATCCGCACCGCAGGCGGGGTCTCCTACTATCGCCGTCTTCCCGGCGAGGCGGTCTCGCTCAGCGGCCGGCGCGCGACGCGCAAGGGGCTCACGTCGCGGCTCTTCGTGGTGGATCGGATCGCGCAGCTGCTCGCCGACGGGGGGCGCCTCGCGCCCTACCGGCACGCCCTGGCCGACGCCTACGACGGGCTCGCGCGCGACGCCGGCACGGCACAGCCCGATCTCGCCGAGCGGGCGCTCACCTCGGCGCGCGAGCACGGCGGCGGGGACGGAACGCGCGCGCTCCGACGGCGCCTGCGCGAACGCGTTCCGGTGATCCCGGACGCGCGCCTGCCGGTGAGGCCGTCCGTCGCCGCGCGCACGCCGGCGCCCGATCGCGCGCTCGCGGAACCGGACGAGCCGCTCGTCAGCGTCGTCGTCCCCACCTTCGAACGCGGGGCCCTCCTCGCCCGCGCTCTGCGCGGCGTCGTGGCCCAAACCTACGCGAACCTCGAGGCGATCGTCGTCGACGACGCGTCGCAGCGGGAGGACATCGCCGCCGTGGTCGCCCGGTTCGGCGATCCGCGGCTGCGCTACGTGCGCCAGCCGGAGAACGGCGGCGTCGCCGCGGCCCGCAACCGCGGCATGGACGAGGCCCGCGGCTCGCTGATCGCCTTCCTCGATTCCGACGACGAATGGCTCCCCGAGAAGCTCGCGCGCCAGGTCGCGCTGATGCACCACCGGCCCGACGGCGTCGGCTTGTGCTACACGGGCGTGCTCGAGCACGGCGCGGACGGGGACCGCATCGAGAAGCCGGCGACCCTGCGCGGGGACCTCTGGCCCGAGTTCCTGCGGCGCAACCCGATCACCAGCGCCAGCGGGGTGATGATCCGCCGGTCCGTCGTCGACGCGGTCGGCGGCTTCGACACGACGCTCCCGGCGATCGAGGACTACGAGTACTGGGCGCGCATCGCCCGCTTCTACGAGGTCGACTGCGTGCCCGACCTGCTGACGGTCTACCACGACGAGGGCGGCGAAGCCGGAGACGGCACGCTGCCCGCCGAATCGGGACGCCGCTCCCGACGCTTCGACGCCAACATGGCCGCCCGTGCCGCCTTCGCCGCGCGGTTCGCCCACGACGCCAAGCGCGCGGGTGTCCGCCACCTCTTCCTGCTCGAAAGCGCGCGCCGCGAGATACGCTCGGAGTTCGGCTCCGCCCGCCGTGCCGCGGGCGCTCTCGCCCGCGCGATCAAGAACCGCCCGATGGAGCCGCGCCTGTGGGCGTGGCTCGCCTATTGCGCGCTCCCGCGGCGCCAGCGCCGGGTGCTGGGCCCGCGGCTCGCCGCCCTGCGGGGCCGCATGCCGGAGCGGATCTGGGCCGGCGGCGGGCGGCTCTAGACGCCTGGCGGAACCGCGCCCCCGGCACGTGAGTTGCTCGCGCTCCAGGGGAGCTGAACCATGACCGCTGTCACCACCATCCGGGAGACCCGGGCTCGGAGCGGGGCCCACGACTCGCTCGTGCCGATCGAGCGAAGCCTGCGCGCCGCCGTGGCGCTGCCGCTCGGGGTCGCGGTGCGCCGTCGGCGCGCCCTTTGGGAAGGCCGCAGCACGCGCCGACGGCTGCGCGGGGCGGTGAGGAACGACGCGCGCCCGCTCGGCCGCGACGATCTGCACGAGCTCCTGCGCCGGTACGAGCGACCGCGCTTGTTCTCCTACTCCGCCGAGGACTTCGTCGCGCGCGGCGAGGAGCGCGCCGCCTTCCTCGACGCGCTGCCGGCGCCGTCCGGCGGCTGGGGCGCGCGGCGCAGCCTCGAGATCGGCTGCATGGACGGCATGGTATCCGCCGGGCTCGCCCGCCGTGGCTGGGACGCGATCGCCATCGACCCCGCATCCGACGCCTTCGACCAGCGGGCGAGAGACGCCGGCGCCTCTCTGCGGTGCATGCACGCCGAGGCGCTGGATCTGCCCGACGACAGCATCGACCTCGCGTTCTCCTACGACGCCTTCGAGCACGTCGCCGACCCGGCCGTCGCATTCCGCGAGGTCCTGCGGGTCGTGCGCCCGGGCGGGCTCGTCTACCTGAACTTCGGGCCGCTCTACAATTCGCGCCTGGGCCTGCACGCCTACCGCCAGATCCCGATTCCGTTCTGCCAGTTTCTCTTCGATCGCGAGACGCTCGACGCCTACTGCCGCGAGAACGAGCTGCGGCCGATCAAGTACGAGCAGCTCAACGGCTGGTCTCTCGCGCGCTTTCGTGCCCTGTGGCGCGAGGAGCGCGCGCACATGCGGCCGCTTCGCTATGTCGAGACCTTCTCCAGCGAGGGAATGGACCTCGTCGAACGCTATCCGGAGCTGTTCCGCCGAGACGGCCTCGACTACGAGGAGCTCGCCTGCGAGAATATCGAGGCCCTCTTCGAGGTCCGGTCGTGACGGTTGTCGACGGGCGGATGCGCGGGCTCGCCGGCGTCGCCCGCGGCGCCGCGCGCCTCGCCCGCGGGGTCGGGCGGCGCGGGAAGATGGGCTGGCGCGCGCGGCGCTTCCCGCGCCGCGGCGAGCGCCTGCTCGCCGGCATCGCGCGCGACCCCGCGCCGCGCGAGGCCTTCGACGATCTCGTCCGCTATTTCGCGCTCGGCTTCCAGCGCCACCGCACCAGCGGCGGCGCGGGCGCCGACTATCCCGGCTTCCCGAACGCCTACGAGCCGCGCAACGATCGCCTGGAGGGCTTCGCCCGCATCGCGCCTTTGCTCGCGGCCTGGTGCGCCTCGGGCCGCCCGCACGTCATTCCCCTCCTCGGCGGAGAGACCCTCGACGCCCGCGAGACCGTGGCGCGCGGGATCGTCACCGGGACCGACCCGACGCACCCGGAATACTGGGGCGCCTTTTCCCGAGACAAGGACCAGCGGATGGTCGAGGCGGCCGACGTTGCGCTCGCGCTGTGGCTCCTGCGCGCGGAGGTCTGGGACACGCTCGACCGGGCGCGGCAGGACACGATCTTGGATTGGTTCTCCGGCTTCGCGCGCTATGCGACGCCCGAGAGCAACTGGCACCTCTTCGCCGTGCTGGTGGACCGCGTGTTCGCCGCCCTCGGCCGGCCGGGCCTGGTGCCGGACGCGCGCGAGCGCTTCGCCCGGATCGAGGGCTTCCATCTGGGCGACGGCTGGTTCGAGGACGGTCCCGGCGGCGCCGTCGACTACTACAGCGCCTGGGGCTTCCACTACGCGCTCTCCTGGATCGACCGCATCGACCCGGGCTTCGCCCCCCACTTCATCCGCCCCTGCCAGCGCGCCTTCCTCGAGAGCTACAGGTACCTCGTCGGGCCCCACGGCATCCCGGTGATGGGGCGCTCGATCCCGTACCGCATCGCCGCGGCGGCGCCGCTCGTCTTCGGCCAGAGCACCGACCCCGATCTCGTCGGCCCGGGGGAAGCACGCCGGGCGCTCGCGACGACGTGGCGCTACTTCGCGGCGCGCGGAGCCCTGCGCCACGGCGTCCCGACGCAGGGCTACTTCGCACGCGACCTGCGTCTCCTCGAGCGCTATTCCGGGCCCGCGAGCCCGCTCTGGTCGCTGCGCTCGCTGATCGCGGCGTATGCGCTGCCGGAGACGGACGCCTTCTGGACGGAGCCGGAGGCGCCGCTTCCGGCCGAGCGAGGGGCCTTCGACATCATGGCCGCCGCGGGCCGCTGGAGGATACGGGGCGAGCCGGACGAGAGGCGCGTCACGATCGAGATCCTGGACAATCCGCCGGGCGCCGCGCCGCCGCTCGAGCCCTTCGGCCCTGTCGACCAGATCCGCTCGCTCGCCTTCGGGCATCCCGCCAGGCCCTGGAACGCCGCGGCCAAATACGGTGGGCGCCGCTACCCGTCGCACCCGCCATTCTTCGCGTAGGTCCGCTTCCGCCCCGCCCCACCTCCCCTCGCCCGAGGCGCAGGCATCGCTGAACCCGGCCGCGCCCACGGCGTTCGCTGTCGAGCCCCGTCCCGCATCAGGAACCCCGAGACCGCATGCTCGATCGCACCGCCATCCGCTCGCCCGCGCCCCGCGGATCATCGGCCCGTGCGCTGAAGATCGCCTTCCGCGTCGGCCGCTTCCCGACCCTGAGCGAAACCTTCGTCGCGCGCCAGGTGGCGGGGATGGTGGCGCGCGGCCACGACGTCTCGGTTCTCGCCGACGAGCGGGCCGGCGATCCCGCGACCTCCCCGATCGCCTTCGACCCGGACCTGCGGATCGCGACGACGCGCCCGCGCCGGCCCGCCCTGGCCCGCCTGCAGGGACGCCTGCCCTGGCGCGTGCGGCGCGGCCTCGAGGCGGCGATCGAGCGGCGAGCCTGCGCCGCCCAGGACGTCGTCGTGTGCAACTTCGGCTGGTTCGGCGCCGCGCTCGCCCAGGCGACCCGCCGGCGCCGTCGACAGGCGAAGCTCGTCACGATCTTCCATGGCGACGACGTCTCGCGCGCGCTCACCTCGCCGCGCATCTACGACGACCTGTTCGCCCGTGGCGATCTCTTCCTCGCCGTCAGCGAGATGTGGCGCGCGCGCCTGACCGCGCTCGGCGCGCCCCCGCAGCGGACCTTCGTGCACCGCATGGGCGTCGACCTCGCGAGCCTGCGCTACGCGCCCCGTCCGGCGAGCCGCCCGGTGCGCCGGATCGTGACCGTGGGCCGGCTCGTCGAGAAGAAGGGCACCGAGTTCCTGCTGCGCGCCCTCGCCCGCGCGCGGCGCGAGGAGCCCGATCTCGAGCTGACGATCGTCGGCACCGGCCCGCTCGAGGCGGACCTGAAGGCGCTCGCCTCGACGCTCGGGCTCGACGACGCCGTGCGCTTCCGCGGCGCGCTCCCGCACGATGCGGTGCGCGCCGAGCTCGCCGAGGCCGACGTGTTCGCGCTGCCGAGCGTCACCGCGCGGGACGGCGACATGGAAGGCATACCGGTCTCGCTGATGGAGGCCATGGCGGCGGGCCTGCCCGTCGTCTCCACGCGGCACAGCGGCATTCCCGAGCTGATCGGGGACGGCGAGGAGGGCCTCCTCGCGCCCGAGCGGGATCCCGACACGCTGGCAGACCATCTCGTCCGCCTCGTGCGCGACGCGGACGCCCGCGCCGGCTTCACCGAGAAGGCGCGCCGGCGCATCGAGGCGCAATTCGACAACGAGGCCCTCAACGACCGCCTGGAAGCCATGCTGCTCGCGCTCGCGGACGGCAGGCGGCCCGCCGGAGCGGAGCGATGAGCGGCGGGAGCATGGGAAGCATGGACAGGACGACCGTCGTCATCCCCACCTACGAGCGTGCGGCCTACCTCCGCGCCGCCATCGACTCGGTGCTCGCGCAGACGCGGCCCGTCGACGAGATCCTCGTCGTCGACGACGCCTCGACCGACGGGACGGACGCGGTCGTCGCGACCTACGGTGACCGTGTCACCTACCTGCGCAAGGACGCCAACACGGGCAAGTCGGCCTCGCTCAACCTCGCCATCGCACGTGCGGCGCATCCGCTGATCTGGATCGTCGACGACGACGACCTGGCGCGGCCCGACGCCCACGAGCGGCTCGCCGGGCTGCTCGCCGCCGATCCCGACGCCGGTTTCGCCTACGGGCGCCACGAACGCTTCGTCGAGGAGCCCGGCACCGGTGCCCGCCGCATGCTCGGCACGGGCTATTGGCGCGCCGCGGCGCCCGACGATTTCCTCGTCGCGACGCTCGAGGACTTCTTCGCCCACCAGCCCGGCATGCTGGTGCGCAAGAGCCTCTACGAGACGGTCGGGCCGTTCGACACGCGTCTCACCCGCAGCCAGGACTACGAGATGGCGATCCGCCTCGCGCGTGCGGCGCGCCCCGCCGTGACCGAGGCGGTGGTCTTCGACCAGCGCGTCCACGACGGCGCCCGCGGCTCGCAGACGGACAGGTTCGAGGCCGGATCGGCGCAGCGGCGCTGGCTCGAGGCCGATCAGCGGATCTTCCGGGAGGTCTACCGCTCCTTCCCGTTGAGCGCCTATCTCCCCGGCGCGCCGGCCGACCTCGACGCCGCGCAGACGCGCCGGGCGCTGATCCAGCGCGGCGTGATCATGGCGCGCAAGCGCCTCTGGCGCGAGGCGACCCGCGACTTCCGCGCGGCGCTGCGGCTGGGCCGCAGCCCGCTCTCGTCCGAGGAGCGTGCGATCCTGGCGCGCGCCTTCGGCTCGAAATACGGCGTGGCGGACGTGCTCGAGGACGCCGGCGCCCGCCGCTCGCTCGCGGCGCTCGCGCGCTCGCGAGGCGGCGCTGGGCTGGGCGCCGGTCTCGCGCGCGGGCTGCGCTGGCGGGTCCGCGAGGCGGCGACGGGCGGCCGGCTGCGCGAGGCGGCGCTGACGCTCTCGCTGATGCTCGCGCTCGCGTCCGGTGCGGCGGTCGCGTTCGGCCCGGCCCTCCTGCGCCGCGCGCGTTGAGGCGCCGGGCCCAGGAGGGCCACGCGCAGGAGGAGGACCGCACGCGATGGCGGCCGGTCAGTGCCGGCCGACGCTGGCGTAGGAAATGCCCATCGCGCGCATCTCCTCGGGACGGTAGACGTTGCGCAGGTCGACGACGACCGGCGCCGCCATGATGCGCGCCAGACGCGCGAAGTCGAGCGCGCGATAGGCGTTCCATTCGGTGACGATCACCGCCGCGTCGGCGCCCTCGGCGCAGGCATAGGCGTCCGGCGCATAGGTGACGCCGTCGAGCACCTTCCTCGCCTGCTCGACGCCCTCCGGATCGGTCGCGACCACCGTGGCCCCGCCGTCCTGCAGCGCCTGGACCACGGCGATGGAGGGCGCGTCGCGCATGTCGTCGGTGTTGGGCTTGAAGGTCAGCCCCAGCACCGCGATCCGCTTGCCGCGCACGGAGCCGCCGCAGGCGGCGATCACCTTGCGGCCCATGGCGCGCTTGCGCTGGTCGTTGACCGCCGCCACCGTCTCGACGATGCGCACCGGGCATTCCGCGTCCTGCGCGGTCTTGATCAGGGCGAGCGTGTCCTTGGGGAAGCACGAGCCGCCGTAGCCCGGGCCGGCGTGGAGGAACTTCGGACCGATGCGGTTGTCGAGCCCGATGCCGCGGGCGACGTCCTGCACGTCGGCGCCGACCTTCTCGCACAGGTCCGCGATCTCGTTGATGAAGCTGATCTTGGTGGCGAGGAAGGCGTTGGCCGCGTACTTGGTCAGCTCGGCCGTGCGCCGCGAGGTGACGATCACGGGCGCCTGGTTGAGGTACAGCGGCCGGTAGAGTGCGCGCATCACGTCCGCGGCGCGCTCGTCCTCGGCGCCGACCACGATCCGGTCCGGTCGCTTGAAGTCGTCGATCGCCGCGCCTTCGCGCAGGAACTCCGGGTTGGAGACGACGGCGAACTCGGCGTCCGGCCGCTCCTCGCGGATGATCCGCTCGACCTCGTCGCCGGTCCCGACCGGCACCGTCGACTTCGTCACCACAACGGTGTAGCCGCGCATGGCGTGCGCGATCTCGCGGGCGGCGGCGGTGACGAAGGACAGGTCCGCGTGCCCGTCGCCGCGCCGCGACGGCGTGCCGACCGCGATGAAGGCGACCTCGGCGTCCGCGACGGCCTCCGTCAGGTCCGTCGCGAAGGCGAGCCGCCGCTGCTGGACATTGCGGCGCACGAGGTCCTCGAGCCCCGGCTCGTAGATCGGCATCCGGCCCGCCTCGAGCGCGGCGATCTTCTCCGGGTCCTTGTCCACGCAGCAGACCTCGTGGCCGAACTCGGCGAAGCAGGCCCCAGACACCAGGCCTACGTAGCCCGAACCGATCATCGCGACGCGCATGTCGCACTCCCTTCCCTTGAAAACGTATCCGACCATGACGTCGCAGGACGTGAAAAGTTTCCGAGCCCGCGCGCCACGCTGGGGAGCGTTCGCCGCATGCGACGTCGCCCGCACGCCAATTGCGGCGCGGACCGGAGACGGGGCGGCCGAGCCGGGAACTCTCCGTCCGTCGAGCAATTGACCACTCGCCCGCACGCGCGCCGCAGCGCTCGGTCGCATGTCCTATCGATCCGGAGGCACGATGATCCCGACGCTCGCCGTCATGAAACGCGTCGCGGCGGTGCTGCCCGGCGCTCGGGGCGCCAGGCTGCGCGACGGCGTCGGCGTCGGCTACGAGATGGCGCCGTTCGTCCCGCCGACGCGCATTGCGCTGCGAACCGGGTTGTGGCCGCGGCTGACGATCCTGGCCTGGCCGGACCGGCCCTCGCGCTACCAGGCCCTGTTCAAGCTGTGCGCCGTGAACGGCTATCGGATCACGACACGGCCCGAGGAGCCCCACGACCTGTTCTGGTACAGCTGCTACCACCTGGACCAGCACCCTTCCCCCCCGCCGGAGCCGGGCGTGAACGTGCGCTGCCGCGACGTCTCCAAGCGGCGGGTGGGACAGGTCTTCGAAGAGGTGTTCGGCTATTCGCTGACGGTCGACCCCACCCGGCACGAAGGGCTCCTCGTGGAGAAGGCCGACACGAACCATTCCTTCGAGGGACGGATCGTGGAGGGCCCGATGCGGCCCGAGGACGTCCGGCGGGACCGGGTGTATCAGCGCTTCATCGATACCACGGAGGGGGGGCAGGCGCTCGATCTGCGCGTCCCGATCTACGGCGGGACCATTCCCGTCGTCTACGAGAAGCGCCGCCCCATCGACGCCGATCTCAAGGACGTGCGCACCGCGCGCATGGCGGCGCCCGAGGCGGTCTTCACGGACCGTGAGCGCGCGAACATTCTCCGCTTCGCGGAGGCCATGGAGCTCGACTACGCCGAGATCGACGTGCTGCGCGACAAGGGCGACGGCCGCATCTACGTGGTCGACGCCAACAACACGCCCGCAGGCCCGCCCAAGCAGATGTCCCGCGCCGAGATCGCGCAGGCGCTGCACCTGCTCTCGCCGGCCTTCACGGCGCTCGTCGAGGCCGCGCGCGAGGCTCGCGGACGATCTCCCGCGTGACGGCGCGCCGAGCGGTGCGGACGGGCTTCGAGGTTCGACGACGGCCGTGAGGCGCGTCCCCGACGTCCGGGCTCAGGCCTGTCCTCTGCGGACGCGCGTCACGTTCCTCAGCATGCGCGAGAGGTCTTCGGCCGAATAGGGCTTCTTGAGCAGCTCGAAGCCGTGCCGCCCCTCCTCGGCCAGCACGTGACTGTAGCCGGACGTCAGCACGACGGGCAGCCCGGGATGCCGGCGCCGAATCTCCTCGCCGAGCTCGATCCCGCTCATGCCCGGCATGACGACGTCCGAGAACACCACGTCGAAGCCGTTCGTCTCGGCGAGGAGACCGAGCGCCTCGCTTCCGTTGCAGGCGAGGGTCGGCTCGTATCCCAGGTCCTGGAGGATCTGGGTCGAGAAGCGTCCGACCTCGCCGTTGTCCTCGACCACCAGAACCCGCCTTCCGCGCCCATGCGCCTCGACGGGGGCTGCGGCCGCATCGCCCACCGCCAGGTCGCGCTCCGGCTCGCCGTCGACACGCGGCAGGAAGAGCGTGAAGGTCGTGCCTCGACCGACTTCGCTCTCCACCAGGACGTCGCCGCCCGACTGCTTGACGAATCCGAACACCTGGCTCAGGCCCAGGCCCGTGCCCTTGCCGACTTCCTTCGTCGTGTAGAACGGCTCGAAGATCCGCTCCAGCTTCTCGGCCGGAATGCCCGAACCGGTATCGGACAGCCCGACGCACACGAAGTCACCGGCTTTCGCCGCGTGGCCCCGGATCGCCGGCACCTGCCCGGCGCGGTGGACCGTCACCGTGAGCGCGCCCTCGCCGTCCATGGCATCACGCGCGTTCACGGCCATGTTGACGAGCGCCGTCTCGAACTGGCTGACGTCCGCCATGACCCAGCACGGCTCGGCCGACACGTCCGAGACGATCGGCACCCGCGCGCCGACGATGGTGGCGAGCATCTCGGTGATCGCCTGGATGCGCGCCGCGACGTCGAATGCCTCCGGCTTGAGCGACTGACGGCGCGCGAAGGCGAGGAGCTGCGCCGTCAGCTTGGCGCCGCGATCGACGGTCTCGGAGATCGCGTCCACGTAGCGCCGACGGCGCTCGTCGGGAAGATTGGGGCGGCGCAGCAAGTCGCTGGAGGTCTTGATGATGGTGAGGAGGTTGTTGAAGTCGTGCGCCACGCCGCCGGTGAGCTGGCCCACGGCTTCCATCTTCTGCGCTTGCCGCAATTGCTCCTGAGCCGCTTCCAGCTCCGCCTGCCGCGCTTTTTCCGCCGTGATGTGACGGCCCGTCGCGTAGATCAACCCGTCCTCGGGCGGCGCCGTGATCCAGGAAATCCAGCGATAGCCGCCGTCCTTGTGCCGGTAGCGGTTCTCGAGCGGGGGCACCGGGCCCCTCGCCGCGTGGACTAGCGCCTTCTCGGTGTGCTCGACATCGTCGGGATGGACGAAGTCGTCGAGGCGGACGCCGACGAGCTCGTGCTCCTCGTAGCCCAGCACGGACGTCCAGGCGGGGTTCGTCCGGCGCAAGACGCCATCGAAGCCGACCACCAGCAGCAGGTCCGGGGAGATCCGCCAGATCCTGTCCCGCTCGGCCGTCCGCGCCTTCAATTCCTCGGCCCGTTGCTTCTCGGCCGTCACGTCGCGGGTGGTCGAGTAGAGCTTGCCGCCCTCCGGAACCGCCATCCACGAGAGCCAACGCCAGTCTCCCGCGCGCGTCCGGTAGCGCGTCTCGAACCGAAGCACGGGGTCGCCCGCCTGCGCCGATGCGAACGCCTCGAGGCTCGCGCCCAGATCGTCCGGGTGGATGTGGTCGGCGAAGGCCCGGCCCTCGAGCTCGTCGACCGCCCATCCGAGCGCCGCCGTCCACGCCGGGTTGACCTTGTCGAACCTCGCGGTCGCGAGATCGATGGCGGAGAGGAGATCGTGGCTCACCTGCCAGAGCTTGCCGCGCTCGTGCGCGCGTTCGACCACCTGTCGTTCGAGGTCGGCGTTGAGGTCGCGCAGGCGAACCTCCATCTCCCGCCGCTCGTCGATGTCGATCACCGAACCGATGTAGCCGAGGAACTCCCCGTGGGCGGAAAAGCGGGGCGCCGCCGTGTCGATCGCCCAGCGGTAAGCACCGTCCCTGCGCCGCAGGCGATACTCGATCTGGAACGGTGTCTTCGACGCATTGGCCTCGCGGAGCACGCGCTCCGCTCCGTGCCGGTCCTCGGCATGGATCGCGCCGGTCCACCCGTGGCCCAGGGCCTCCTGCTCGCTCCCGCCAGTGAACTCGTACCAGAGGCGGCTCAGGTAGGTGTAGGAGCCGCTCTGGTCCGTCACCCACAGCATGACCGGGGCGTTGTCGGCCATGTTCCGGAAGCGCGCCTCGCTCTCGCGCAGCTCGTTCAATCGGGCTCGCGCCTCGTACTGGCGACGCCGCGCGCGCAGGGCGGAGCGGGCCAGGCTGACGAGGGTGGTGGGGTGGAACGGCCGCTCCAGGAAGGTGACGTTGCCGAGGATGTCCAGGTAGCGCTTCGCGGCCGGGTTGCGCTCCAGGCCCGTCTGGCCGCTGGTCAGCAGCACGAAGGGAAGGTCCGACCATTCCTCCTGGTCGGCCAGCCACGCGGCGAGCGGGCACAGGTCGGCGGTGGCGAGGGCTTCCTCCGTCACCACTACGAACGCCGCGCCGGCGTCCAGCTCGCCGACCAGCTGCGGCAGCGACGAGCAGGCATGGCCGGCCAGCCCGGCTTCGGCCAGGACAACCGTGGCGATCGCAGCGTCCCGGCCTCGCGGAGCGAGGACCAGCGCCCGCTCGGAGACGGTGCTGCGCTTCACGTGCCCTCCGAGCGCGGTAGCGCGGATCTCTCGTCGACCAGCCTGGGGACTCCCCGCAGAACGCCGTGCAGATCGTTCAGGGGCTCGCCGAGGACGAGGCCCCGGCTGCCGATACGGAACTCGCGGATGGTGTCCTCGTGCGCGCCCGTCCGCTTCTTCACGATCGAGATCGCTCGACGAATGCGGCCCGCGATCTCGAAGTAGCGCAGCAGCACCACCGTGTCGGCGAGGTAGGTCACGTCGACCGGTGTCTTCATGTCGCCGACGAGCCCGTGCTGCGCGACGGTGAGAAAGGTCGTGGCGCCCTGACGGTTCAAGTACTGCAGCAGCTCGTGGATGTGCAGGATCAGCTGATGCTCGCCGGGCATCGCGGCCTGGTATCCGTTCAGGCTGTCGATCACGACGGTCTCGGCCCTGCCGGTCTCCACGGAGCGCCGCACACGCTCCGAGAACTCGCCCGGGGTCAGCTCGGCCGCGTCGACCTGCTCGATCTGGAGCAGCCCGGCGTCGACCATCGCCTGCAGGTCGATGCCGAGGTTCTTCGCCCGGTCGAACAGCAGACCGAGCTCCTCGTCGAACACGAACATGGCCGCGCGCTCGCCACGCTCGACGGCGGCCTGCACGAAGGTCAGCGTCGCCAGCGACTTGCCCGTCCCGGCCGGACCCAGGATCAAGATGCTGGAACCCCGCTCCAGGCCGCCGCCGAGGAGCGCGTCGAGCTCGGGCGAGCCGCTCTTGAGCACGTCCCGCGCGAAGCCCCTCTTGTGCTCGGCCGAAACGAGGCGCGGAAACAGGCGAACGCCGCCCGTCGCGATGGTGAAGTCGTGAAAACCGCCCCGGAAGCGCCGCCCACGATATTTCAGAACCCGCATCCGACGCCGCTCCGCACCGTACTCGGGCGCCATCTCCTCCAGGCGGATCACGCCGTGCGCGACGCTGTGCACGGTCTTGTCGTTGATCTCGGTGGTGAGGTCGTCGAGCAGCAGCACGGTCGCGCCGGCCCGTGCGAAGTAGTGCTTCAGGCTCAGGATCTGCCGGCGGTAGCGCAGCGAGCTCTGCGCGAGCAGCCTGATCTCGGAGAGGCTGTCGAGCACGACCCTGTGCGGCTTCACGCGCTCGAACGCCTCGAAGATCCGCTTCGTCGTCTCGCCCAGCTCGAGGTCCGACGAGTACAGCAGGCTCTGCTGTTGATCCTCGTCGAGCAGGTTCTCGGGCGGGAGGAGCTCGAACACCTCGATGCCGGAGAGATCCCAGCCGTGCGAACCCGCGCCGGAGCGCAGCTCGTCCTCGTTCTCCGAGAGGGTGATGTAGAGCGAGCGCTCGCCGGCTTCGGCTCCCGCGAGCAGGAACTGCGTCGCGACCGTCGTCTTGCCTGTACCCGGCGCGCCTTCCAAGAGGAACACCCGTCGACGTTCGAGCCCGCCGCCGAGCACGTCGTCGAGGCCGCCGATACCTGTCCTCGCTTGCTCTTCGATCTTCTCCGACACCTGAAGTCCTCTCCCCACGCGTCCGCCGAGCAATAGCACATCGGTCCCGGAGCCACAGCTTCGCCCGAGGGTGATGTGGCAGGCGCGCGGCGGCTGCCTCCCTCGGGTCCTCGGCGCCGCGGCGAGCGGAGCTATGCACATGATGCCGATCGTCCGCTCGAGGTTCCCGACGAGGACCGAGAGGCTCATTCCGGCGCCGACGCTCCCGAGCCGTCGGCGAGGAGCGGCGCCGTTCGCATCCGCCGCTTCGGGCCGCCGGATTGGGCACGACGGTCTTCACGTGGATCGCTGGCGGAGGCTCGGCCCCCCGGCCGAACGAGCTCCGCAGCGCGATCCGCCCTACAGCCCGAGATAGGCCTTCCTCACGAGCGGGTGCCCCTGGAGCTCGGCGGCAGATCCCTCGAGCGCCAGACGCCCGTTCTCGAGCACGTAGGCACGGTCGCAGACCGCGAGCACCTGCTTGACGTTCTGCTCCACGAGAAGGATCGGCAGGCCGGTATGCGCCACGCGCCGGATCGCGGCCATCACGTCCTTCACGAGCCGCGGCGCGAGGCCGATGCTCGGCTCGTCCATGATCATCATCTTCGGGCGCAGCATCAGCGCGCGGGCGATCGCGACCATCTGCTGCTGGCCGCCCGAGAGCTGGCCGGCGGGGGCGTCCATGTGCGCGTCGAGCTCGGGAAACAGCGCCCGCACCTCCTCGAGGCTCCGCGCCCGCGCGGCCCGGGCGGCCGGCAGGGTCGCGCCGACGAGCAGGTTCTCGCGCACGCTCATGTTCGGGAAGAGCTGGCGGCCCATCGGCACGTGCGCGAGGCCCCTCGCGGCCATCTGATGCGGCGCGGCCGCGCGGATCGCCTCGCCGTCGAAGACGATGCGCCCGCCAAAGGGGGTGATCATGCCCGAGATGGCGCGCAGGATCGTGGACTTGCCGCTGCCGTTGCCGCCGACGAGCCCGACGAGCTCGCCCGCGCCGACGTGCAGCGAGACGTCGGTGACGACCTGCAGCGCGCCGTAGCCGAGATCGACGTTCTCGACGGAGAGGATGGGAGACGTGAACTCCTGCGGCATCAATCGGTCCCCAGATAGGCCTCGATCACGCGCTCGTCGCGCATGACGGCCTCGGGCGCCCCCTCGGCGATCTTGGCGCCGCTCGCCATGACGATGACGTGATCGGACAGCTCGACGATGGCCTCCATGATGTGCTCGACCATCAGCACGGCGAGGCCCTTTCGGCTCAGCTCCGACACGAAGGCGATCATCTCGCGCAGGGCGGGCGGGTTGAGGCCCGCCATCACCTCGTCGAGGAAGATCACCCGCGGGCGCGTCGCGAGCGCCTTGGCGAGCTCGAGCCGTCGCCGCCGGGCGAGGTTGAGGTCGCCCGCCGGCTGATCGGCGCGGTCGCCGAGGCCGACCTGCTCGAGCGTCTCCCGGGCGAGGCGCTCGGCGCCGGACCGTCGCGGCTCGTGCAGGAACGCCGCCACCAGCACGTTCTCGAGCACGGTCAGCTCCTCGAACGGCCGTTCCGTCTGGAAGGTGCGGCCGCATCCGGCGCGGGCGCGCTCGTGCGGGGCGAGCCGGGTGATGTCGCGGTCGAACAGGCTCACGCGCCCGCTCTCGGGCGTCACGTAGCCGGTCAGCGCGTTGAACAGGGTGGTCTTGCCGGCGCCGTTCGGGCCGATAAGCCCCAGGATCTCGCCCGGGGCGAGGGCGAGCGAGACGTCGCTCACGGCGACGTTGCCGCCGAAGCGGACGGTGAGGCCCTCAGCTCTGAGCGCGCTTGGCATAACGCCTCCGGATGGCTCTGCGCGTCGCCTCGCCGACGAGGCCGCGGGGCGCGAACAGGACGATGACGAGGATGAGCACGCCGTAGATGAGGAGATTCGCCTCGGCGAAGGTGGTGCGGAAGACCTCGCCCGAGCCGATCAGCACCATCGCGCCGGCGGCGGGTCCCCAGATCGTGCCGCGCCCGCCGATGATCGCGGTGAGCGCGATCTGCACCGAGAGGAGCAGATAGAACATCACGTGCGGCTCGAGGAACGACAGCACGATGCCGTAGAGGCCGCCGCCGAGCGCGGTGAGCGCGCCCGACAGCATGAAGGCCTTCAGCTTGGTGCGCTTCGGGTCGATACCCGCCGCCATGGCGGCGTCCTCGTCCTCGCGCACGGCGCGCAGCGCGTAGCCGAAGCGGCCGCGCGAGAGGGCGACGACGATGCCGATCACCAGCACCGCGAAGCCGAGCGCCAGCCAGTACTGCGTCTGCCGGTCGAAAAGGTCGAGGCCGAACGGCTCGGGCAGGGTCATGATGAAGACGCCCGTCGCCCCGCCGGTCAGCCAGCCCTCGTTGATGGCGACGAGACGCAGGATCTCGGCGAAGGCGATCGTCGAGAGCGTGAAGTACGGACCGCGCAGGCCGAAGGTCAGCCAGCCCCAGGCGAAGGCGAGCGCGGCCGCGACCGCCATCCCGAGAAGCGCCGACCACCAGGGCGCGAGACCGTATTCCGTCACGCCGATCGCGACGAAATAGGCGCCGAGGCCCACGAAGGCGGCGTGCCCGAGGCTGACCTGGCCGGCCCAGCCGCCGAGCACGTCCCAGGCGGTCGCCCAGCCGACGAAGAGCAGGATCGTGATCGCGATCGTGAGAGCGGACGGGAACAGGACGGGATAGGCGAGGCCGAGCGCGACGAAGGCGGCGAGGCCGAGGAGATGGGTTCTCATACCCGCTTCACCGTCTTGCCGAAGAGCCCCTCGGGGCGCAGCAGGAGCACGAGGAGAAAGGCGAGGAGGCCATAGGCGTCGCGGTATTCCGAGAGGAAGTAGGAGGCGCCGAGCACCTCGACGACGCCGAGCAGCAGCCCCCCGCCGATCGCCGCCCCCACCCGGCCGAGGCCGCCGAGGACGGTGACCACGAAGGCCTTGAGCGTGAAGATCGCGCCGGTGAAGGTCGGCGTGGCGAAGAGGAGCGGGATCAGCGTCACGCCGGCGGTGACGGCCAGCGCCGTGCCCATGCCGAAGACGAAGCTCTGGACCCGGCGCGTGTCGATGCCGACGAGCTCGGCGCCGAGCCGGTTCTCGGCGGTGGCGCGCACGGCCCGTCCCCGCTCGGTGCGCTCCAGGAACCAGTAGAGCGCGCCGATCATGGCGGTGGTCGCGGCGCCGGCGGCGAGGAGCACGACCGACAGGTTGACCTCGCCGATCCGCACGGTGTCCGAGGCGTAGGGCACCTGCACCGAGCGCGGCTCCCCGCCGAAGGTGAGGAGAAGCAGGTTGCCGATGATGAGCGACAGGCCGAGCGTCGCCAGCAGCGAGGATTCGGCCGGCGCATCGGCGATCGGGGCGAGGATCGCGCGCTCCACCACCATGCCGACGACGAACGCCACCGGCAGCGCGATGAGCAGCGACAGATACGGATCGAAGCCGAAGACGAGGTCGAACAGGACCGCGCCGTACATGCCGAGCACGACGAAGTCGCCATGGGCGAAGTTGATCGTGCGCATCACCCCGAAGACGAGGGTGAGGCCGACCCCGATCAGCGCATAGACGCCGCCGATCAGGAGGCCGTTGGCGAGGTTCTGGATGAAGATGGCGAGGTCGAGCACCGGATCGCGCGCTCCGAGACGGCGCGCCGGCGCGATGCGCGCCGGCGCGGGGACGATCGTTGGGGCGGCCGGACCCGCCTGGGGCCCGGCCGGGACGAAGGACCGATCAGCGCTCCGACCAGGGCGGCGTCGGATGGCGCGCCTCGGCGGCCGCGAGATCGTCGGGGAACACGGTCACGTGATCGCCGTCCTGGATCTGGAGGACGAGGCTGCGGATCGGGTTCTGGTTCTGGAAGCCGTCGTAGTCCTCGAAGGTCACGGTGGTCACCGGGGTCTCCAGATCGGTCGCCGCGAGCGCCTCGCGCACCGCCGCACGGTCCGTCGAGCCCGCGCGCTGCAGCGCGTCGGCGGCGACCTTGAGGGCGAGGTAGCCCTCCGCCTCGTAGAAGGACGGCTCGGAGCCGGCCTTCGCCTTCAGGTCCTCGTAGAGCTGCTGGGCGCCGGGATACTGAACGTCCTTGCTCCAGCTCACCACGGTCGCGACGTTCTCGGCGAGATCCCCGACCTGGTCGACGAAGCTCGGCAGGGCCGCGGCGGTGTCGATGGCGATCACCTCGGCGTCGAGGCCGACCTCCTTCATCTGGCGCGTGATGGCGACGCCGTCCTCGGCATAGGAGACGATGTAGAGGACGTCCGGATCCTCGGCGCGGAAGCGGTTGAGGATCGGGCGGAAGTCGGTCACGCCCTGGTCGTAGGACTGGTCCGCGACGATCTCGTAGCCGCGCTCCTCGGCCAGCTCGCGCCCCGTCTCGGCCAGCGAGGTCGGCCAGGCGCCATTGCCGTAGAGGAACCCGACGGTCTCGAGCGGGACGTCCGGATGCGTCTCGCGCAGGAAATCGAAGTAGTCGAAGTAGGCCTTCGCGACGATGGAAGAGTTGTGCTTGGCGCGGAAGACCCACTCCGAGCCCGGCTTGGTGATCGAGTTGTCGGCGCTGCCGAGCACCAGGAGCGGCACCTCGCGCCGGGTCAGGAACTGCGCCATCGGCCCGGTGATCGAGGAGGCGTAGGAGCCGATGATCAGCGGCACGCCGCGGGCGTCGAGCTGCTCGGCGGCGGCGAGCGCGCTCTGCGCCTCGGAGCGGTCGTCCTGCCAGACGAGTTCGAGCGGCTCGCCGTCGACGCCGCCGGCGGCGTTGATCTCCTCGAGTGCCAGCTCCATGCCGGTGCGATAGCGCTCGCCGAAGGTGGCGAAGTTGCCCGACAGGCTGTTGACGACGCCGATCTCGACCGCCTGCGCCGGTACGGCGAAGGCGAGGGTGGTGGCCGCGAGAGCCGCTGCGATGCCGTATCTCATGCTTCCTCACCTCTGTCTTTTTCGGGTTGCGGACCGCGGTGCGCACGTCGCGGCGTCCGATCCGTGGGCCGAGCCTCGACCATCGGCGGTGGGGTAGGCCACTGCGAAAATGCGCCGAACGGATATGCGCCGGGCGCACGACCGCCGCGCCAGCGGCCTCCGGGCGGGCGCTCGGGCGGGCGCTCGGGCCGTGCGCGCATGCTTTGCAGCCGGCAGCCTGGGAAAAGCGTCACGCCCGTCTCGCGGCCGCTCCCCCTTGCGGGATCGCGGCGGGCGTCCGACGTTCCGCGGCCCATGCGCGAGAGGAGACCACGATGCCGAACGTCCCGGCGGACCCGTTGAACGGCATGAGCCTCGCGGATTTCGGCGCGGCGCTGCGCGCGGGCCGGACGACCAGCGAGGCCGTGACGCAGGCCTATCTCGCGCGGATCAACGCCCTCGACCCGCGGCTCGGCGCCTATCAGCACGTCGCCGCCGCGAGCACGCTGGCGAGCGCACGGGCAATCGACGCGCTCCTCGCCGCCGGTCACGATCTCGGGCCGCTCATGGGTGTGCCCGTCGCGATCAAGGACCTGTTCGCGGTCTCCGGCATGCCCACGACGGCGGGCTCGCGGCTCGACGTCGCCGATCTCGTCGGCGCGGAGGGCTCGCTCGTGCACCGGCTGAAGGAGGCGGGCTGCATCGTCCTCGGCAAGGTGAAGACGGTGGAGTTCGCGCTGGGCATCACCGGCGTCTCCGCACCGCACGGCACGCCGGTCAACCCGTGGGACCTGGACACGCCGCGGGTGCCGGGCGGCTCGAGCTCGGGCTCCGCGGTGGCGGTCGCCGCAGGCCTGTGCGCCTTCGCGCTGGGTTCGGACACCGGCGGATCGGTCCGCGTCCCGGCGGCGTTGTGCGGCGTCTTCGGCCTGAAGACGTCGCCGGGCGTGCTCGCGACCGACGGCGCCTTCCCGCTCGCGCCGCATCTCGACACGCCGGGATGGCTGACCCGGTCGGCCGCGGACGCCGCGCTCGTCCATGCGGCGGTGCTCGGCATCGCCCCGCCCCGCCCCGTCGACCTCGCCGGGCTGCGGATCGCGACGCCGGCGGACTATTTCTTCGACGATCTCGACCCGGCCGTCTCGGCGGCGGTGGCGGGCGCGATGGAGCGCTTGCGCGCGGCGGGGGCGCACCTACAGCCGGTTCCTTTCCCCGAGGCGGCGGAGCGGGAGCGCTATTTCCCGGTCGCGCTGCCGGCCTGCCTCGCCGCGAGCCTCGGGCGCGCGCGGATCGAGGCCGATGCGGGGCTGATGGACCCGGTGATCGCACGGCGCGCACTCTCGGGACTGGAGGTGCGGGCCGCCGACTACCTCGCCGCCGAGGCGCGACGCGCCGCCCATCGCCGGGAGGCGCTCGCGCGCTTCGCGCCGTTCGACGTCGTTCTCGCGCCCACGACAGCCACCGTCGCGCCGACGATCGCCGCCCTCGAGGACGTCGACGTCGGCCTCGCCTACGCGATGCAGATGACGCGCAACACCCAGCCGGGAAACTACCTCGACCTGTGCGCATCGAGTCTGCCGCTGCCGGTCGCGCCTGGGTCGCTCCCGGTCGGCCTGCAGCTGATGGCGCCTCCCCTCGCCGAGTCGAGGCTTCTCGGCGCGAGCCTCGCCGTGGAGACGCTTCTCGGCTCTCCCGCGCTTCCCCGGCTCGGCTGACGAGGACCGATCGGGAGCCCGGCCCCGGGCCGGTCGCCCGCCCGCCCGGTCTGCGCGCAAGCGCCGTGGCCCCTGCGCGGGGTGCGGCGGAGCCTGCGCGCGAGCCGTCCCGATCCGTCGCGGTCCCGATCCCGTCCCGGCCTGCGGACGGGAGCCCGACGCGCATGGCGCAAAGAAGAAGGCCGCCGAACCCTCTCGGGCGGCGGCCTTCTAAAAACCGGTGGTGGGCGCACTAGGGCTCTGGCCCCATAAACGGCAAAGCGGATTTGATCGGTCGAGCGTAGGATGATTCAACCTCCCTGATGGAGGGAGGATTCGATGCGCCGCCACGAGCTGACCGATGAGGAATGGGCGATCATCCAGCCGCTTCTGCCGAACAAGGTGCGCGGCGTGCCCCGGGTGGACGACAGGCGGGTTCTGAACGGCATCCTCTGGCGCTTCCGCACGGGTGCGCCCTGGCGGGACGTGCCCGAGCGCTACGGCCCGCGCACGACGCTCTACAACCGCTTCGTCCGATGGCGGAAAGCCGGCGTCTGGGACCGAATCCTCGACGCCGTCTCGGAGGCTTACGACGGCGACATCGTGATGATCGACAGTTCCTGCGTCCGCG
>NZ_AUBC01000023.1 GCF_000429045.1 Salinarimonas rosea DSM 21201 | reverse complement strand
ATCTCCTGAAGCTCGTGTTGTCGCAAACCCAAGCTTCCGGGATCCCCGATCCCGTTCAAGTCCCCTCCGTCTCACTTCTGTCCGGCCCTACACAGTGCGGCATGGGCGGCCCGGCGGAGGCTTCAGGAGACGTCCTTGACGAGGATCGTCAGGTAGTCGCCGAAGCCGGCGCGCCGGTAGGCCCCCACGGCGGCCGCGTTCGCCGCGAGCGCACCGATGGCGAGGCGCTTGAGGCCGGCCTCGCGGGTGAGCGCCTCCGCCTGCGACAGCAGCGCCCGCCCGATGCCGCGCCCCCGCGCATCCTCGACGACGATCAGGTCCGCCACCTGCCCGTAGCGGCGCACGTCCTCGCGGACGTAGGGGTGCTCCTCCTCGATCACGAAGACGAGGAGGCCGACCGGGTGCCCGTCCTCCTCGGCGAGCAGCATGCGGCCCTTGGTGCGCGCCACGCGCTCCACGGCGGCCGCATAGGCCGCCTCGGCGGCGGCGCGGGTGGTGAGCCGGTCGTCGACGAGGGTGGCCTCGACGGCGTTGAGCGCGTCGATCAGGTCGACGCAGGTCCCACGGTCGGCCGGGCCGGCGGTGCGGATGGCGAGGGTCATCCGCCGGCCTCCTCCATCAGGTATTCCGCCGCCCTCCCCTCCTCGACCGCATCGAGCAGCGCGCGCACCGCGGCGAGGCCGCCGTTCTCGAGGAGGCCCGTGTGGCCCTCGCCGTCGAACGCGACGAAGCGCTTGGGCTCGCCCGCCGCCTCGTAGAGCGCGCGGCCCTGGGCGAAGGGCGTGATCGCGTCCGCCGTGCCGTGCATGACGAGGAGCGGCGCCTCGACGGCGGCGATGCGGGCGGCGGAATCGAACTGGTCGTGCATGAGGAGGCCGATCGGCACGAAGGGATAGCGCATGCGCGCCACGTCCGCGGCGGAGGTGAAGGGCGCGTCGAGCACGACCGCGCCGACGTCGGTCTGCGCGGCGAGCGCCACCGCGACGCCGGTGCCGAGCGACTCGCCGTAGAGCACGATGCGCTGCGCGGGCGCGTGCTCCCGTGCGAAGGCGAGCGCGGCGCGGCCGTCGGCGACGAGGCCCTCCTCGGTCGGGGAGCCGGTCGAGCCGGAATAGCCGCGGTAGGAGGTGATCAGCACGCCGCGCCCGCCCTCGGCGAGCGCCGCGGCGCGGGGCGCGCGCTGGCGGATCGAGCCGGCATTGCCGTGGAAGTAGACGACCAGCGTGCGGCCGGGCTCCGGCGGGCGGAAATAGGCGCGGATGCGCTCGCCGTCCGCGGTTTCCAGCACGACGTCCGCGAAGCCCTCGGCCCCCGCCTCCGCGGCGGTGGCGACGCCCTGCGGCGCCGGATATTGCAGCGGACGCTGATAGAGGTAGAGCGCGGCGACGAGCGCCGCGTAGACGCCGGCGACCAGGACGAGCGCGCGCACGAGACGCTTCAGCACGGCGGCTCTCCCCGGGCTCGAGGGACCGGGGGGGGACGCATCCTCCCCGATCCGCGTCGTCACATCGCCTTGACGATCTCGTCGACCATCTTCTTGGCGTCGCCGAAGAGCATCATCGTGTTGTCGCGGAAGAACAGCTCGTTCTCGACGCCGGCGTATCCCGAGCCCATGCCGCGCTTGAGGAACAGCACCGTGCCCGCCTTCTCGACGTCGAGGATCGGCATGCCGTAGATGGCGGAGGTCTTGTCCGTCTTGGCGGCGGGGTTGGTGACGTCGTTTGCGCCGATGACGAAGGCGACGTCCGCCTGGGCGAACTCGCCGTTGATGTCCTCGAGCTCGAAGACCTCGTCGTAGGGCACCTGCGCCTCGGCGAGGAGCACGTTCATGTGGCCGGGCATGCGGCCCGCGACCGGGTGGATCGCGTACTTGACCGTGACGCCCTCCGCCTTGAGCAGGTCCGCCATCTCGCGCAGCGTGTGCTGGGCCTGGGCGACGGCCATGCCGTAGCCCGGCACGATGATGACCTTGGAGGCGTTCTTCATGATGAAGGCGGCGTCCTCCGCCGAGCCCTTCTTCACGGGCCGCGTCTCCGCCTCGCCGGCCGCGGCGCCCGCCGTCTCGCCGCCGAAGCCGCCGAGGATGACCGAGACGAAGCTCCGGTTCATCCCCTTGCACATGATGTAGGACAGGATCGCGCCCGAGGACCCGACGAGCGCGCCGGTGATGATCAGAGCGAGGTTGCCCAGCGTGAAGCCGATGCCCGCCGCCGCCCAGCCCGAGTAGGAGTTGAGCATCGAGACGACGACCGGCATGTCGGCGCCGCCGATCGGGATGATCAGCAGAACGCCGAGCGCCAGCGCGATCAGCACCAGCAGCCAGAAGGCGAGCGCCGATTCGGTGCCCATGAAGAGCCCCATGAGGATCACCGCGCCGGCGGCGAGCGCGATGTTGATCACGTGCCGCGAGGGCAGCATGATCGGCTTGCCGGACATGCGCCCGTCGAGCTTCAGGAACGCGATGATCGAGCCGGTGAAGGTGATCGCGCCGATGGCGGCGCCGAGCCCCATCTCGAACAGGCTCGCACCCTCGATCGCGCCCGGCGCGCCGATGGCGAAGGCCTGCGGGGCGTAGAGCGCCGCCGCCGCGACCAGCACCGCGGCGAGGCCGACGAGCGAGTGGAAGGCCGCGACGAGCTGCGGCATCGCCGTCATCGGCACGCGCTTGGCGATGAGCGCGCCGACGCCACCGCCGATGGCGATGCCGACGATCACGAGCAGCCAGCCGCCGAGCGCCGGCGGGGCGTAGACCAGCGTGGTGAGCACGGCGATCGCCATGCCGACCATGCCGTACATGTTGCCCTGGCGCGACGTCGTCGGGTGCGAGAGCCCGCGCAGCGCCAGGATGAAGAGCACGCCCGAGACGAGGTAGAGCAGGTTCGCGAGATTGTCGCCCATCGCCTCAGCCCTTCTTCTTGTACATGGCGAGCATCCGCGCCGTGACGAGGAAGCCGCCGAAGATGTTCACCGAGGCGAGCACGAGGGCGATGAAGCCGAGCACCGTCGCCCCCCAGGCGGCCCCGGAGGAGGCGACGTCCGCCACCTGGACGCCGACCGCGAGCAGCGCGCCGACCACGATCACGGAGGAGATCGCGTTCGTCACCGACATCAGCGGCGTGTGCAGCGCCGGCGTGACCGACCACACCACGTAGTAGCCGACGAAGATCGCCAGCACGAAGATCGCGAAGCGGAACACCGTGGGGTCGACCGCCCCGCCGGTGGCGGCCGAGACGCCGTTCGCCACCATGTCGGAGGCGATCATGTCGGCGTAGGACTGCGCCGCGGTGGCGGCCTCGCGCGCGGCTTCCGCGGCGGCCTGGGCCCGGTCGAGCGCCTGCTCGGGAGTGAGAGTGGCCATTCCTGTCCCCAATCTGTCTCGCCGCGCGCCGTCAGGCGGCGGGCTGCGGCTGCGGCTGGAAGCTCGGATGGACGATCGCGCCGTCCCGCGTCAGCAGCGTCGCCTTGACGAGCTCGTCGTCCCAGGTCGGCGCCAGCACCTTCGTCTCCTTGTCGATCATGGTCTCGACGAAGGCGAGCAGGTTCTTGGCGTAGAGGCTCGACGCCGTCGCCGCGAGGCGGCCCGGCACGTTGAGGTAGCCGACGATCTTCACGCCGTCGTGGTCCACGACCTCGCCCGGCTGCGAGAGCTCGCAATTGCCCCCGCGCTCGACCGCGAGATCGACGATCACCGAGCCCGGGCGCATCGTCTCGACCATCGCCTTCGTCACGAGCTTCGGCGCGGGCCGGCCCGGGATCAGGGCGGTCGTGATCACGATGTCCTGCTTGGCGATGTGAGAGGCGACGAGCTCGGCCTGCTTGGCCTTGTACTCCGCCGACATCTCCTTGGCGTAGCCGCCGGCGGTCTCCGCCTGCTTGAACTCCTCGTCCTCGACCGCGACGAACTTGGCGCCGAGCGATTCGACCTGCTCCTTCGAGGCGGGGCGCACGTCGGTGGCGGAAACGACGGCGCCGAGCCGGCGCGCGGTCGCGATCGCCTGGAGGCCGGCGACGCCCGCGCCCATCACGAAGACGCGGGCCGCCGGGACCGTGCCGGCGGCGGTCATCATCATCGGCATGGCGCGGCCGTAGACGGCGGAGGCGTCGATCACGGAGCGGTAGCCCGCGAGGTTCGCCTGGGAGGAGAGCACGTCCATCACCTGGGCGCGGGTGATGCGGGGCATCAGCTCCATGGCGAAGGCGGCGAGCTTCTTCTCGGCCATCGCCTGGAGCGCGGCCTCGTTGCCGTAGGGATCCATCGTCGCGACGACGACGGCGCCGTCCTTGATCGCAGCGAGGCGCTCGCCCTCGGGGCGGCGCACCAGGAGGACGGCGTCGGCCTCGCCCGCCGCGGCGGCGGCGTCCGGCGCGATCGTCGCGCCGGCGGCCTCGTAGTCCGCGTCCCGCAGTCCCGAGCCGGCGCCGGCGCCGGACTGGATCACGACCGTGGCTCCGAGCCCGACGAGCTTCTTCACCGTGTCGGGCGTCGCGGCGACGCGGGCCTCGTTGGCGTCCGATTCCGTGAGGACGGCGATGCGCATGCCCTCTCCCCCCTGTGACGTCGTTCTACGGGCGAGCGGGGCGCGGATGCGGGGCCGGTCCGGCCGCGCGGCGCGCCCGCGCGGGTGGTTCAGGCCAGAAGCAAGGCGAGGAGCATGAACGCGACCACGACGGCCGGCGCGCGCCAGCCCACGTTCGGGAACAGCGCGCCGATGCCGCCGGCGATCATCGAGGCGACGACGCCCACGATGCCGGTGAGCCAGGCGTCCTTGATCCCGCCGAGCGCGAGCGCGAGGACCCATGCGATCACGACGAGCGCGGAGATCGTCGTGAACACGATGAAGCCGTTGTAGGTCGTCTCGTGGGTCTTCCCGTCCATATCGGGGCTGTAGCCGTCGTTCGGGTGACGCTCGTCGTGAACCATCGTCGCCATGTTCCTGGTCATCCTTCCACGCAAACGACCTCGGCTTTAGCCGAAGCGCGGGCGCGCCGCAATGCGTCAATCGAAGATCACCGCTCCGGGAAGACGAGGACGCCGGCGCGGCGGCGAAGCCGGGACGCCGGGGTCCGGTCCCTCACGCGTCGAGCGTCTCCCAGGCGAGGCCGCCGACGTAGCGGCGCACGGTCCGCCCCTCGTCGTCCAGCTGCAGGAGCCTCAGCCAGCCGTTGTCCACGAGCCGGCGCACGCCCTCGTGCCCGGCGACGACACGGTTCATCGCCTCGATCGGCGCCTCGATGAAGACGTCGAGCCGCAGCGGCTCGTGCACGAGCCGGGCGCCGTCGTGAACCGATTGCAGCGGCAGGCCGACCTTGAGGTCGCCGCCGTTGCCCTCGAGCACGCCGAGCCCGCCGACGACGTTGTGCAGCACCTTGTTGCCCGAGCCGAAGGCCCGGTTGTCGACCGAGGAGCCGTAGTATTGCAGGCTGATCCAGGAGGCGACGACCATCGGCGCGGTCATGATCAGCTCGAGGATGCCGAAGCCCTCGTCCGCGCGCCAGTCGTAGTCGTGGAGGAAGGAGCGCCCGCCGAGATCGATGCCGCGCGTGCGTGCCCGCGGCGCGGCGACGAAGGCGGCGCAGCCGGCGAGTCCCCATTCGGGTCGCACCTGCGACCAGTCCTTCGCGCGCGCCAGGACCTGGGCGTCGACGCCGGCGCCCGGCACGTCGAGGCCGAGCAGCGCCGACCGCTCCAGCCGCGTCAGCGCGCCGGCTTCGGCGAGCCGGGCCTCCAGCCGGGCGACGTCGCCGGAATGGCTGTCGGGGATCGTCTCCAGGTCGTAGAGCCGGACCTCGTCGGTCGTCGTGTCGTGCAGCGCCGGGACGAACCAGGTGTCGTCCGGCAGGCCCCGGCCCGCGTCCTTCAACGCCGCCCGGACCGCGGAATCGTTGAGGATCGCCGTCGTCGCCCGCGCGTTCGCCTCGCCGGTGTGGCCGCCGCAGGCGCCGCAGTCGAGGCCCGACGCGTGCGGGTTGTTCACGGTCGACGAGCCGTGGCCGGCGAGCACGATCAGCCGGGCGTGGGGGCCCGTCATCGACATCGCCTCGAGCACGACCTTCGCGGTCGCGATGCGCTGCTCCACCGAGATGCCCGCGAGCCGCCCGTCGACGTCGCTCGGCTCCAGCGTCGGCCCGAGCCGCCTCGCCGCATCCGCGTCGAGGCCGTCGACGGCGGGCGGCGTCACCGGCCGGGTGCGACCGAGCGAGTCGCCCACGAGCTTGCCCGCGAACAGGAGCCCCGCCGCCTCGACATAGGCGAAGGAGGAGACGGCGGACTGCTTGAAGGTCTTCCACGCCTTCGCCGCCTCCTGCCGCAGCCGACGCCGGCCGGCGATCTCGGCGCGCGCGCCGGCGTCCGCACCCGCGACCTCCTCGCAGACGACGAAGGCGGGCTTCAAGAGCACCGGGCACTGCGCCCCGCCCTTGCGCCGCCCGAAGGGCACGTATTCGATCGGCAGGCCGAAGAAGCCGGCGAAGCCGATCGTCTGCACGTCGGGCGCGACCGTCTCGAGCGCGCGCCGGAACACTTCCGAGCGGACGTCGATGCAGAAGGCCGCCTGCACCGCCGGTCGCTCGGCCGCCGCGATCGGGGCGCCCGCGCCCGACCGGTTGGCCGCGACGATCCGCGCCACGAGCGCGCGCCGGCGCGCGATCTCGGCGGCGTCCTGGAGGATGGTGTCGACGACCCGCTCCGGGTCGAGGGTCCGTGACGCGCTCATGCGCACGAGCGCCTCCCCCCAGGCGGCGCGCGCCTGCGGCGTCACCGCGAGGAGCGCGGCGTCGTAGGAGAGCCGGATCGCGAGGAGCTCTTTCAGGACCGGATCGCCGCCGCCGTGGAGCTCGGCGTTCCAGACGAGGTAGCGCGCGTAGGAGGCCCAGCCGGCGATGGTCACGAGCGCCCGATGCAGGTAGTCCGCCCGCGCGGCATCCGGCACGCCGAGCGCGGCGATCGCCGCCGCGATCGCGCTGTCGGCATCCTCGGGCAGTGCGGCGAGCGCCCGGCGGAAGCCCGCAAAGCCCATCACCTCGGGCGTGCGGTCGAAGCCGGCCTGCGCCCGCCAGGCGGCGTAGAGGCCGCGCCCGAGGTACGGCGCGCGCCAGAGCGCCTGGCCTTCGTCGAACACCCGCGCGCAGGTCTTCGAGATCTCCTCGACGACGAGCGCGGCGGCGCCGACGGCGGGGTCGCGCCCGGTGGCCGCGTCGATCACCTCGGCGGTGGTGAGCGCGAGGAGGCGCGGCGGCACGTCCTGCGCCATCTTCGCCTTCAGGGCGGCGAGGTCCGCCGGCGCGCCCGCATTCCTGCCCACGCCGGCGGCGCGCAGCGCCTCCGCGAGATCCGCGTCGCCGATCTCGCCCGCCGCGTGCTTGGCCGCATAATGGCTCCGCGGCAGCGTCATCCGCGCGCCCGAGACCCGCGCGAGAGTGGTCGCGGCCTCGGCGAAGCTCTGCTCCGAGAGGCCGAGGAAGGGGTTCACGGCGACGAAGTGCTTCAAGGGCCACAGCGGCGCGATCCGGCCGCAGGCGGTGGCGACGTCGGCCTCGAGGCTCGCCCGCGAGCCGGGCGTCCCGGGGGCCGCGACGGCCTCGGCGCGGGCGAGCGCGGCCTCGCCGTGGGAGAGGTCGGCGGGGGTCGTCTTGGTCATCACGGGAGCCTCCGGATCAGGACTTGGTGGCCGTGACCGGCGCGAGCCGGGCTGCGAGGCGGGTGGCGAGCGCGTTCACGTAGAAGCCGTTGGCGATGTGGACGTAGAGCGCCGCGAAGGGCCGGTGCCGGGCGAGCGCGGGCGCGAAGCTCTGGACCGCGAGCGCGGCGGCGAAGGAGACGACGACGAGGCCGACGACGAAGCCGTCGAAGGCGCCCGCGAGCGGCAGGCTCGGCGCGACGGCGCCGGAGAGCAGCCACGCGGCCCCGGCCTGGAGGCCGTAGTAGGCGACGACCACGAGGCCCGCGAGCGCCGTCGCCGAGCCGAGCGCCTTCGGGGCGTTCTCCCCCGAGAGCACGGTGGCGAGGTAGTGCGCGACGCCCAGCGCCACGACCGCGGCGAGCGCGAAGGCGCCCGGGTTGTCGAGCACGCCCGTGCCGAACACGGCGCCGACGGCGAGCGTGAGCGCCACGGCGGCAGCGAGGGCGGCGCCGTAGACCGCCGGGTTCGGCATCTTCGCCTCTTCCGGGGGCAGCGCGGCGCGGATCGTCTCGACCGCCGAGCCCGAGGACAGGAAGGCGTGGGCCTTGTAGAGGGCGTGCGCCACGATGTGCAGCGCCGCCGCCGAGAAGGCACCGAGCCCGCACTGCAGCAGCATGAAGCCCATCTGCCCGATGGTGGAGTAGGCGAGCGCCACCTTCACGCTCGGCACCGTGAGCATCACCAGCGAGCCGAACAGCGCGGTGAAGCCGCCGACCAGGGCGAGCACGTCCATCGAGGGCGCCGACAGGACGACCAGCGGCGAGAGCCGCACCACGAGGAAGCCGCCGCCGTTGATGATGCCGGCGTGGAGCAGCGCCGAGACCGGGGTGGGCGTCTCCATCACCTCGCCGAGCCAGCCGTGGGCCGGGAACTGGGCCGACTTCAGCAGCGCCGCCACGACGATGAGCAGCACCGCGAGGTGCATCGCCGCGGGGACCGTGTCCGCCTGGGCCATCGCCGTCGCCTCGGCCAGGAGGACGGGGACCTCGAGCGTGCCGAAGAGCGCGAGCACGATGATGCCGGCGAGGATCAGCGCCGCATCGCCGGCGCGGCTCGCCAGCGCCTTTTTCCGCGCGGCGAGAACGGCTCGAGGCCGATCCTTGTAGAAGACGAGGAGCTGGTGCAGCGCGAGGCTCGTGGCGATCCAGGCCAGCACGAGCTGGAAGAGGTTGCCCGCGCCCATCATCAGGAGCGCCGCCGCGAGCGTCACGCACAGGCGCTTGAAGAAGCGCCCCTGGTCCGGGTCGCCGTCGAGGTAGTTCTTGGAATAGGCGACGACGACGGCGCCGACGAAGGAGACGAGCACCAGCATGACCGCAGAGAACGCGTCAGCGTAGAGTGCGAGGCCGACACCGCCGATGCCGAGCGTGCCGGTGTAGAGCGGGCCGGCGGCGATCACCGCGAGGCCCGTCGTCACGCTCGCGCCGAGCGCGACGAGGGCGGCGAGGCGGGCGTGGCGCGCCGTGCCGCGGGGGTCGGCATTGGCGCGGGGGGTCGGGATCGTGCCGACGAGGAGGAGGGCGGCGGGGCCGATCGCGGCGAGCCAGGCGAGCAGGGCCGTCATACGGGTTTCTCCGGATTCGCGGGTCGTGCGTCCGGCTATAGGCGGCGGTGTCACTTCTGAAAAATTCAAAGATTGCAAGGAAACGTTCGTCTGAGTAGAATAGCCGCATGGCGGCGCTTAACTACCACCACCTGCGCTATTTCTGGACGATCGCGAACGAGGGTGGGCTCACCCGGGCCGCGCGCCGGCTCAACGTCTCGCAATCGGCGCTCTCGGTGCAGCTGCGCTCGCTCGAGGAGCAGCTCGGCCATCCGCTGTTCACCCGCGAGGGCAAGCGGCTCGTGCTCACCGAGGCCGGGCGGATAGCGCTCGACTACGCGCAGAGCGTGTTCAAGACGGGCGAGGAGCTGGTCTCGACCCTCGCCGAACGCCCCGGCGGCACGCGCCGGGCGCTGCGGATCGGCGCAATCGCCACGCTCTCGCGCAACTTCCAGCTCGCGCTGCTGCGCCCGCTGATCGGGCGCACCGACCTCGACCTCGTCCTGCGGTCGGGGACGCTACGGGAGCTGCTGGCGCGTCTCGACACGCACGAGCTCGATCTCGTCCTGGCCAACGCCCCCGCACCGAGCGACGCGGCCGCCCCGCGCGAGAGCCGCCTCCTCGACGAGCAGCCGGTCTCCATCGTCGGCCGCCCGGTACCGGGCGACGCCGCGCCCCTGCGCGTGCCGGAGGATCTCGACGGCGCGGCCATGGTGCTGCCCTCCGCCGAAAGCGAGATCCGCCTCGCCTTCGACCGGATCTGCGACACGGCGCGGGTGCGGCCCACCGTCCTCGCCGAGGTCGACGACATGGCCATGCTGCGCCTCCTCGCCCGCGAGAGCGACGGGCTCACGCTCGTGCCGCCCATCGTGGTGCGCGACGAGCTCGCCGCGGGCGTCCTCGTCGAGCGCGCGCGGGTGCCGCGGCTGAGCGAGGGCTTCTACGCGATCACGCTGAGGCGACGGTTCCCGAACCCGCTGCTGGCGGAGCTGCTGGACGGCCGAGGCCGGCGCGATACCGTCACCGACGCTCCTCGTCGGCCCTGAACCAGGCATAGCCGTGGGGCGGCAGCGCGATCGGATCGTCGGCGGCCTGCGGCAGGCGCCCGCCGGAATCGCACAGGACGGGACGCAGCACGTCGTGCTCGTCGGCGATGTCGAGGGCGACGGTCACGTGACGCGATGCGAGGTTGTGGAGCGTGACCATGGTCGCGCCGCGCCAGCTGGCCCGCAACGCGAGCACGCCGGGGTCGCTCGTCTCGAGGATGTCCGTGCGCCCCCAGCCGATCTCGGGTGCCGCGCGGCGCGCCCGCACGAGCCGGCGGATGCGCTCGAGCAGGGAATCCGCGTTCTCGGTCTGGCGCGCGACGTTGACCGCGTCCGGCGCGAAGTCGGGATCGGTCACCATCGCCCGCGCGAGGTCCTCCGGCCGCGCCGTGGAGAAGCCGCCCGTGGGCCCGTCGGTCCATTGGAAGGGCGTGCGCACGGCCGAGCGCTCGGGCAGGTCGAGATTGTCGCCCATGCCGATCTCCTCGCCGTACCAGAACACCGGCGTGCCCGGGAGGGCGAGCATGAGGCTGTAGGCCATGGCGAGCCGTCGCCCGTCGCCGCCGAGCATCGGCGCGAGGCGCCGGCGGATGCCGCGATCGTAGAGGCGCATGCTCGGATCGGGGGCGAAGGCGGCGAAGACCTCCTCGCGCTCCGCCTCCGAGAGGCGCCCGAGGTCGAGCTCGTCGTGGTTGCGCAGGAACGTCGCCCATTGCCCGACCTCGTGGATCGGCGGGCGCTTGCGCATCAGCTCGGCGACGGGCCGCGCGTCCTCGCGCGCGAGCGCCAGGAACGTGGCCTGGTCGAGCAGGAAGTCGAAGACCATCGTCATCCGCTCGCCGTCCTCGCCGAAATAGGCGGGGATCGTCTCCATCGGCACGTTCGCCTCGGCGAGCAGGATCGCCTCCGCCTTGCGCCACGACAGGAAGCGGCGGAGATAGGTGAGGAAGGCGTGCGGGTCCGCCTGCGCGTCGGGGTCCGCGCTGCGCAGCGGCGAGCGCGGGCGGTCCTCGATCATGAAGGGCACCGCGTCGAGCCGGAAGCCGGAGACGCCGAGCTCGAGCCAGAAGCCCATGATCTTCTCGATCTCCTCGCGCACGGCGGGGTTGGCGAGGTTGAGATCGGCCTGGTGGGCGTAGAACCGGTGGAAGTAGTAGGCGCCCGCCTGCTCGTCCCAGGTCCAGGTCGTGTCCTGCACCCCGGGAAACACGACGCCCTCGTCCGCGCCCTCCGGCTTCTCCTCCGACCAGAGGTAGAAGTCGCGGAAGGGCGAGCTGGGGTCGGCGCGGGCCTTCTGGAACCAGGGGTGATCGGTCGAGGTGTGGTTGACCACGAGATCGACGATCACCCGGATGCCCCGCCCGTTCGCCTCGCGCGTGAAGCGCACGAAGTCGCCCAGCGTCCCGAGCCGCGGATCGACCTGGTAGAAGTCGCTGACGTCGTAGCCGTTGTCGCGATTGGGCGAGGCGTAGAACGGCAGGAGCCAGATGCAGGTCGCGCCGAGCGCCTCGATATGGTCGAGCCGATCCGCGAGGCCCTGGAAGTCCCCGCAGCCGTCGCCGTCCGCATCCATGAAGGTCTCGACGTCGACGCAGTAGACGACGGCGTTCTTGTACCAGAGATCGAGCATGTTCGGCTCCCTCGCGCCTCAGGCGACGATGATCACCCCTTCGTTCGGCCGCAGCCGCACGCCGGGGCCCACCGTCTCGTCGTCGCGATCGAGGTGGGTCGAGAGCGTGATCCGGCCTGCGCCGCCCGGCAGATGGAGGTCGGCCACCTCCTCCTCGCGGGCGCCGAAGTTGAGCACGACCGTGATCTCGTCGCCCTCCCGGTGCCGCTTGAAGGCGAAGACGTCGCCCACCGTCTCGATGCCGGACCAGTCCCCGATCGCGAGCGCCGGCGAGCCCCGGCGCAGCGCGATGAGGCGGCGGTGGAGGGTGAGCATCGAGCCGGGGTCGCGGTCCTGGGATGCGACGTTGCGCGCGCGCCAATCGGGCGAGAGCGGCAGCCAGGGCTCCACCGTCGAGAAGCCCGCGTGCTCGGTGTCGTCCCACTGCATCGGCGTGCGCTGCGGGTCGCGGGTGAAGCCGGCCTCGTGACGGCCCCAGGCGTCCTCGCCGCGGCCGGGCGGGATGTCGACGTTGGGCATGCCGATCTCGTCGCCGTAGTAGAGCGTCGGCGTGCCGCGCAGGGTGAACAGCAGCATCGCCGCGATGCGCGCCTGCGCCGCGCCGACGCGTCCCGCCACGCGCCTCTGGTCGTGGTTGCCGAGCACCCAGTTCGGCCAGCCGCCCTCCGGCAGCAGGCCCTCGTACTGCTCGACGAGCGCCGCCACCTCCCGCGCCTCCCAGGGCGTGAGGATGAGCTGGAAGTTGAAGGGCAGGTGCGCACCGGAGAGGTCGCGGCCGTAATAGGCCATCAGCCGCTCCAGCGGCAGGTAGATCTCGCCGATCAGCAGCCGGTCGTCGTATTCGTCGACGAGCTCGCGCATCTCGGAGATGACGATCGCCATGTCCTCGTGGTCGTTCGAGTTCGTCTGCAGCAGCGTGTCGATCTCCGGCATGCCGGGCTTCCAGCCGGGGTTGGGCGGGTTGTCGCGCAACTCCGGGTCCTTCATGCAGTAGTAGACGACATCGAGCCGGAAGCCGTCGACGCCGCGGTCGAGCCAGAAGCGCATGGCGTCGTACATCGCGGCGCGAACCTCCGGGTTGCGCCAGTTCAGGTCCGGCTGCTCGGGGAGGAAGGAGTGCAGGTAGTATTGCCCGGTCGCCTCGTCCCACTTCCAGGCCGGGCCGGAGAAGACCGAGATCCAGTTGTTGGGCGGCGAGCCGTCGGGCTTGGCGTCGCGCCAGACGTACCAGTCCCGCTTCGGGTTGTCGCGTGACGAGCGGCTCTCCAGGAACCAGGGATGCTGGTCCGAGGAGTGGTTGGGCACGAAATCCATGATGACCTTGAGCCCGAGCGCCCTCGCCCGTGCCACCAGCCGGTCGAAATCCTCGAGCGTCCCGAACAGCGGGTGGATGCCCGTGTAGTCGGCGACGTCGTAGCCGTGGTCCTTCATCGGGGACGGGTAGACCGGGCTGATCCAGACCGCGTCGCAGCCGAGCCCGGCGATATGCTCGAGGCGCTGCTCGATGCCCTCGAGGTCCCCTATGCCGTCGCCGTCCGTGTCCTGGAACGAGCGGGGATAGACGTGGTAGATGATGCCGCGCTGCCACCATCTCGTGCCGGCGATCATGACGCTCCTCCGGTTCGCGTGCGGTGCCAAACGGTTCGCGAGCACGCGTCGTTCCGATGCGGCGGCGGGGCTAGAAGCAGGCGCAGGGGCATTGTCGAATTCGACGAACGTGCTATCTTGCGTATCGGAGTGAGGGGGAAGGGTCTCCCCTCCCCCCTCTCTTTCATCACCCCCCCGAGGACATGCGGAAGGCGAGAGCCAGGCTCGCCTTCCGCCCCCAGCGGAAAGTGATGGACACGCTCAGGCGCGGAAAATTCCACGACATCGCCATGTCCTCCGGTCGATCGAGCGGCTCCTCCGCCCGAGGGCGCCGGGAGGATGCCCGGCGCGGGGCGCCTGCACCGCCCTGGCGCTTCGTCGATCGACTGACGGCAACCTAGTTCGGGGCGCTGGCAGACGCAATCTGCAGGTAGAAATTTCGTCACATGACGACGCTTGCGGCGTCTTGCCCTGCCGTGCGGCGATGCTATCTTTCATACTAGAGTGAACGGGGAAGGGTCTCCCCTCCCCCGCTCTGGCATCAGCCCCCTAGGGTCACGCGGAAGGCGAGGTTCAGGCTCGCCTTCCGCACCCAGCGGAAGCTGATGGACACGCTCAGGCGTGGAAATCTCCACGACATCGCTTGTCCTCCGGTCGATCGAGCGGCTCCTCCGCCCGAGGGCGCCGGGAGGATGCCCGGCGCGGGGCGCCTGCACCGCCCTGGCGTTTCGCCGATCGACGGACGACAACCTAGATGGCGCGTTGCGGGCACGCAATCCGGGAGGTGGAGTCACCGTCGAATTTCGGCCGAAGAGCAGCTCTGACGAGCGCTCCGTGTTGCATTTTCGGGCACTTGTGGCAGACGCACACGGGCCGGCCCGAAAAGCTCCACGTCGCCGGATGTCTCCTGCGTCAGCCGAGCGAGGCCGTTGCCCGCGGGCGCCGGGAGCCCGTCTTCGGCGCGGTGTGCTGGACCACCACCCCGGCATTCCTCTCGGCTGCGTGGAGCAACCTGGACAGCGCGGGACACGCGGACAGTCCATAAAGCAGAAGATCCGTCGCCCGCCGGCACACGAATCTCGGCACCACCCCCCCCTCGCCGTGCCTTGCCCTCCCCGCCCCGATCGGCCACTTTCGCACCCCGTCGAACCGCCCGAGAGTCGCCGCTGGTGCGCCCGTCTGTCCTCGATCCGCTCTTCGCCCCCGCGACGTCGCTGCCCGGCGTCGGGCCGAAGATCGCGCCCCTCGTCGATCGGCTCGTCGCGGAGCCGGGGCAGCCCGCGCGCGTGGTCGATCTCCTGTTCCATCTCCCCACCGGGGGCGTCTCGCGCAAGGTCGCCGGCAAGATCGCGGATGCGCCGATCGGCGAGCCGGTCTCCCTCGTCGTCACGGTGACGCACCACCAGCCGGGCCCGCTCAGCCGCTCGAAGGCGCCCTACCGCGTCGTCGTCGACGACGACAGCGGGGACGTCGCGCTCGTGTTCTTCAACATGCCGCGCGCGCGCATCGAGCGGCTCCTGCCGGTCGGCGCGCGCAAGGTCGTCTCCGGCAAGCTCGAGGTCTACGACGGGCGCCGGCAGATGGTGCATCCCGACCGCATCGTCGACCTCGCGGAGATCGACACCCTGCCCGCAGTGGAGACGATCTACGGCCAGACCGAGGGCCTCTCCTCGCGCATGATCGCGCGCCTCGCGACCGCGGCGCTGGAGCGCGTGCCCGCGCTGCCCGAGTGGCAGGACCCCGCCTTCCTCGCCCGCGAGCGTTTCCCCCCCTTCCGCGAGGCGCTCTCGGCGCTGCACCGGCCCGACAGCGTCGAGACCGTGGCGGGCGAGGCCGGCGCGGCGCACCCCGCGCGCCGGCGCCTCGCCTACGACGAGGCGCTCGCCTCCCAGCTGGCGCTCGCCCTGGTGCGCGCCCGCGCCCGGCGCAAGCCCGGCCGCAGCAATGCCGGCGACGGCCGCCTCGTCGCCGCGATCGAGACCCACCTGCCCTACGCCCTCACCGGCGCGCAGGCGCGCGCCATCGCCGAGATCCGCGGCGACATGGCGTCGGACACGCGCATGCTGCGCCTCCTCCAGGGCGACGTCGGCGCGGGCAAGACCGTGGTGGGGCTCCTCGCCATGGCGAGCGCCATCGAGGCCGGCCGGCAGGCGGCGATGATGGCGCCGACCGAGATCCTGGCGCGCCAGCACTACGCCCGCCTGAAGCCGCTGGCCGACGAGGCCGGCCTCACCATCGCGCTGCTCACCGGCCGCGACCGCGGGGCCGAGCGGCGCGCGGCGCTCGCCGGCTTCGCGGACGGCTCGGTGCAGATCGCGGTGGGCACCCACGCCCTGTTCCAGGAGGAGGTGGTCTTCCACGACCTCGGCCTCGCCGTCGTCGACGAGCAGCACCGCTTCGGCGTGCACCAGCGCCTCGCGCTCGGCGCCAAGGGCCAGGCGGTCGACGTGCTCGTCATGACCGCGACCCCGATCCCGCGCACCCTGGCGCTGACCTATTTCGGCGACATGGACGTCTCGGTCCTCGACGAGAAGCCCCCCGGCCGCCAGCCGATCCAGACGAAGCTCGCCGCGCTCGAGCGCATCGGCGAGGTGGTCGAGGGCCTCGGGCGCGCCATGGAGGCGGGCGCGCGGGTCTACTGGGTCTGCCCGCTGGTCGAGGAGAGCGAGACCATCGACCTCGCCGCGGTCGAGGAGCGCGGCGAGGACCTGCGCCGCTGGTTCGGCGAGAAGGTCGGCGTCATCCACGGCCGCATGGCCGGGCGCGACAAGGACGAGGCCATGCGCCGCTTCCAGGCGGGGGAGACGACGCTCTTGGTGAGCACCACCGTCATCGAGGTCGGCGTCGACGTGCCCGAGGCCACGATCATGGTGATCGAGCACGCCGAGCGCTTCGGGTTGGCGCAATTGCATCAGCTGCGCGGGCGCATCGGGCGAGGAAGCGGGGCCTCGACGTGCCTCTTGCTGTACAAGGGCCCCTTGGGCGAGACCGCCCGCGCGCGGCTCGAAACCCTGCGCGAGACCGAGGACGGCTTCCGCATCGCCGAGGCGGACCTGCGGCTGCGGGGCGAAGGCGAGGTGCTGGGCACGCGGCAGTCGGGGTTGCCGGGCTTCAAGCTGCTGCGGCCGGAAACCGACGGGAGGCTGCTGGAGACGGCGCGCGACGACGCCCGTCTGATGGTGGAGCGAGACCCGGGGTTGAAGGGCGAGCGGGGGGAGGCGCTGCGGGTGCTGCTGTACTTGTTCTCGCGGGATGCGGCGGTGCGGACGTTGGGGGCGGGCTGAGGGACTGCTCTTCGTCGAGTTCGGGAGTATCGCCCGCATAATCAAAATCTATATGCGGGTCGCGCGCGAGGCGCTCGGCCGCATCGGAGACCTGCTCGGCCGGGAAGTCGCGGCCATGGCGGAGGGGCTCGCGGCGCTGCGGGCGACGCCGCCGCGGGACCTCGGTTCGTGAACACCGACGACCCGCTCCGACCGCCACCTCCCCGCAGGGGAGGACGGAGGCCGAAGGCCGGAGGGTGGGGTGGGCGGCGATACGGATCGCCATGACGGCCGAACGGCCCCACCGCCCGCGCGTGCCGCGCGGGATCCTCCCCTCCGGGGAGGACGCGGTGTGGCGCGTGTCTTCGGCGTCGGTGCGCATCCGATCCCCCCTCTCGCGCGTAGATCTCGGCGACCATGGAGGTGCGGATGTCCCCGAAGGCGGCCCTGGTGACCGGCGGCGCGACGCGGATCGGGCGGGCGATGGTGGAGCGGCTCGCGCGCGAGGGGTATGGCGTCGCGATCCATTGCAACGCCTCCGTCGTCGAGGCGGAGCGGCTCGCCCACGGCATCGGCGCGGCCGGCGGGCGGGCCACGGTGGTGCAGGCGGACCTCGCGGACGCGGACGCCGTCGCCGGCATGATCGCGGCGGCGACGACCGCCCTCGGGCCGCTCGACCTCCTCGTCAACAGCGCGAGCGAGTTCGAGGACGACCATATCGAGAGCCTCGACCTCGCCCGCTACGGCCGCACGCTGGCGGTGGACCTCACCGCGCCGCTCGTCCTCGCCCGCGACTTCGCCGCGCAGCTGCCCGAGGGCGCCGAAGGACTGATCGTCAACGTGCTCGACCAGCGCGTCTGGAAGGAGACGCCCTTCTTCTTCTCGTACCAGATCGCGAAATCCGCGCTGTGGACCGCGACGCGCACGATGGCGCGGGCGCTCGCCCCGCGCATCCGCGTCAACGCCATCGGCCCGGGGCCGACGCTGGCGAGCCCGCGCCAGGGCGAGGCGGACTTCGCGAGGCAGGCGGCGGCGGTGCCGCTGCGGCGCTCCTCGTCGCCGGCGGAGGTGTGCGACGCGCTGATGTACCTCGTCGGCGCCCGCAGCGTCACCGGCCAGATGCTGGCGCTCGACGGCGGCCAGCACCTCGCCTGGGAGACCCCGGACGTGGTCGGCATCCGGGAATAGCCGCGTTCAGGGAGCGAGGATCAGGGAGCGAGCGCGATCGCCGAGACGAGCCGGCCGTAGTCGGGCTCGCCGCGATGGGTGGAGCGGCGGTAGGAGTAGAACCGGTCCTCGTCGGAATAGGTGCAGCGGGCGAGGTCGTGCGCCGTGCCCACCTCGGCGCGGGCGAGGCGCGCGAGGATGTAGCCGGGCAGGTCGAGCTGCCACTTGCCCTCCCGCGTGCCGGGCGCGAAGTAGCGCTCGGCATCCGGGTCCTCGCCGAGGAAAGCCTCGCGCAGCTCGGCTCCGACCTCGTAGGCCCCCTGCCCGATCGTCGGGCCGAGCACCGCAACGATGCGCCCGCGCCGCGCGCCGAGCCGCTCCATCGCCGCAACGGTCGCCTCGGCGACCCCGCCGAGCGCGCCGCGCCAGCCGGCATGGGCGGCGCCGATCACGCCCGCCTCGGGATCGGCGAAGAGCACCGGGCCGCAATCGGCGGTGAGGATCGCGAGGGCGAGGCCCGGCCGGTCCGTCACCATCGCGTCCGCCTTCGGGCGGGCGTCGAGGGCGATCGGCGCCTCGACCACCACAACGTCGGGCGAGTGGACCTGGTGGACGCTCACCAGGGCATCGGGCGCGACGCCGAGGCGCTCGGCCATGCGCGCGCGGTTGGCGACGACGCGCTCGCGCGCATCCGCCGAGCCGAGCCCGCCGTTGAGGCTGGCGTAGAGCCCCTGCGAGACCCCGCCGTCGCGGGTGAAGAAGGCGTGGCGGACGCCGTTCGCGGCGTCGAGCGCATCCGACGTGATCAGCATGGTCCCTCGTCTTCGATGAAGCCGGCGCAGGCCGACAGCCGCGGATGGGCGACCGCCAGCGCCTTGAACAGAACGCCCATGTCCGCGTCGCGGTCCCCGGTGAGCCGCACGAGCGCCGCGCCGATCTCCTCGGACTGCGTCGCGCTCGCCCGGGAGGCGAGCGCGCGCGCCCGCGCCTCGATGCCGAGCGCGCGCAGGAAGGCGCCCTGCGTCGCCGGCCCGAACACCCGGGCGCCGGCGCCGCGAGCCGCCGCTGCGAGCTGGGCGAAGTCGACATGAGCCGTGACGTCCGCCTCGCCGGGATCGACGAGCGGGTCGGCGAAGGCGTGACGACGGATCGCCTGGAGCGTGTCGGCGAAGCCGGTCCGGGCGTGGCCGTAGTCGATCGCGAGCGCCGCTCCCCCGGCGGCGACGATGCGCCCGGCGAGCGCCCCCATGACCGCCGCGCCGGCGGCCGCGAGCTCGAGGACGGCGCCCTCGGGCGCCTGCCAGGTGATCGACGGGTCGGCGTCGGGCGCGAGGCCGAAGGCGAGCGCGCCGGCGGCGTCGAGGCCGACGAGCCGCTCGCGCCAGGTGCCGCGGTCACGCACCATCTGGCGCACGGGGAGCGCGTCGAAGAACTCGTTGGCGAGCGCGATCAGCGGCAGGTCCGGCACCGCGTCGAGCTGCGCATGCCAGTGCACGCCCCCGGAAAGCGTCGCTGGCGGCGCGGCGAGCGTCGCGCGCTGGCGCTCGCGCAGCACGGGGCTCGTCTCGACGAGGTGCACCGCCGCGGCTTCAAGGAAGCCCGGGGCGACCTTCGCCGCGCGCAGGGCGTCCGCCATCAGCGTGCCGCGGCCGGGACCGAGCTCGACGAGGGCGAAGGGCGACGGCCGCCCCAGGTCGATCCAGGCCTGCGCCGCCCACAGGCCCACGAGCTCGCCGAACATCTGGCTGATCTCGGGGGCGGTGACGAAGTCGCCCGCGAGCCCGATCGGGTCTCGGGTCATGTAGTAGCCGTGCTGCGGGTGGCCGAGGCACAGCGCCATGTAGCGCGAGACCGGGATCGGGCCCTCCGCGGCGATCAGCTCCCGGATCTCGCGGCCGAGCGGCGTCATGCGGAGGGCGCCTCCTCGTTCTCCACCGCACCGCGGCGGGTCGTGCCCGCGCGCGCGAGCGCGACCAGGACGAGCCCGCCGGCGAGGAGCGGCAGCGAGAGCAGCATCCCCATCGTCACCCCACCCGACAGGACGTCCACCTCCCGCCCGAACAGGAAGCCGAGCTGCGGATCGGGCTCGCGGAAGAACTCGGAGACGATCCGCGCGATGGCGTAGCCGATGCCGAACACCCCGGCGACGAGCCCCGGGCGCCGGAAACCGGCGAGGGCGACGGTGATCAGCATCACGACCAGCAGGAGGAGGCCCTGCGTGCCCGCCTCGATCAGCTGGGAGGGATAGCGCGGCACGTCCCCGGCGAACGGGAAGACGACGGCCCAGGACACGTCCGGCGCCGGCCGCCCCCAGAGCTCGCCGTTGATGAAGTTGGCGATCCGCCCGAAGAAGAGGCCGATCGGCGCGACGACCGCGACCACGTCGAAGATCGGCAGCACCGGCAGCCCCCGCGCGCGGGCGAAGAGCAGCATCGCGACGAGCGCACCGAGAAGCCCGCCGTGGAAGGCCATGCCGCCGCGCCAGACGGCGAGGATCTCGAGCGGGTTCGCGAGGTAGGTGCCGAGATCGTAGAACAGCACGTAGCCGAGCCGCCCGCCCAGGATGAGACCGATCGCCACCCACACGACGAGATCGTCGATGGCGACGGGGTCGGGCCGGCGCACGCCCCCCCACAGCCGGTCGGCGCGCACCAGGCGGCGCGCACCCCACCAGCCTATCAGGAGACCCGCGATATAGGCGAGCGCGTACCAGCGGATGGCGATGGGACCGATCGCGATGGCGATCGGATCGATGTCGGGAAAGGGCATGGGGCCTCGCGCGCGTTCGCCCGCTTCGCGGACGCGAAACGGATGGTCGCGGAGGTGACCGGTTTGCGCAAGGGCGTCAAGAGCCGGCGACCCGTTGCGTCCCGATCCCGACGGCGCCATGTATCGGGCGGCGCGGCTTCGCGCCGGACCCGAACGGCGTAAGAAGGACGGCGACCCATGAACCAGAACCGCATTCTCGACGACCTCTCCCGCCTGTTCTCCGACGCGGCCGGGGCCGCGGGGGGCGTGCGGCGCGAGATCGACGCCGTGATGCGCGCCCAGCTGGAGCGGATCGTCAAGGACATGGACGTGGTCTCGCGCGAGGAATACGAGGCGACCCGCGAGATCGCCGTCGCCGCGCGCGAGGAGGCACAGCGGCTGGCGCTGCGCATCGACGAGCTCGAGGCGCGCCTCGTCAAGCTGACGAGCCGCCCGGACTGAGACGCGCCGAGGCGCGCCCGCCCCGCGCGGCAGGCGTCAGGGAGCGATTCGGGCCGGCGCGACGGCGAGCGCGCGCCGGAACCGCGTCGCGGCGTCCGCGAGGCCGGCCGCGGCGTCGGCGAGATCGCGGGCGAGCACGCCCATCGTCTCCAGCACGTCGGTCTCGAGGCTGGCCGATCGGCTCGCGTCGAAGCGCTCGAGCGCGCGGCCGTAGGCGATCAGCGCCCGGTCGAGGTCGTGCGCGACGTCCTCGGCGCGCGTGCCGATGACGGCGCTCTCCAGCGCGAAGTCGAGCCCGTCGTCGGCGACGCCGAGCGCCCGCAGGCGCATGCACAGCACGTCCACCGCATGCCGGCACCAGGATTCGCGGGAGAACATGGCGCACGAGCAGGCGAGCTGCACGCCGCCGCCCGCCTCCCGCGCCACCGCGAGCGTGTACTGGTGCCCCTCGGCGCCCGTGACGGTGAGCGTGACGGGATCGTCGGGCAAGTCGGTACGCGTGAGCATCCTGTCGTTCCCCCAACGGGCGCGGCCTCGTCCGGAGGCCGGGCCGCCCGAGATCCGGCCGCGAGGCGGCGGCCGGTCCACGCGGGAGAGCGCTCTTTCCGGCGCTCGTCTCGTCCCGCGGCGCATAGAATAGGGATGCGATCGATTCCGGGCAACGGCCCCAGCGCGCAACCCGGATGCTTCGCGCTGCGGCTGCATGGCCGGCAAAGTGAGGCGTGGCCCGCCTCCGACCCCTGTGGATAACGGGGAAGGCGGGGAGAGTGCACGAAAGCGACTCCCGAACGCGTGCATTCCGCGTCTCGCGACCGAATCGTGGGGGAAACGAGCCGTGACAGCGGGGGCTAAGTCGAGGACGTAGAACCAACGGAGGCATCCGTGAACGTCCATTACCTACACGCGAGCGACGGTATCCACCTCGTAGTCGATCGGGAAGGACGGCGGTCCAGCCGGGCGGGCGAGATGCGCGCCGGCGCCATCGCCTTCGCTCGGGAGATGATGGCCCAGCTGCCGCACTATCCGCGCTGGGACGAGTGGGCGGTCTACGTCTACGACCATGCCGGCGAGTGCGACCGCGTCTCCTTCGCCGAAGCGCGGGATGCGCCCGTCACGCGGGCTCCGGAGCGGGCAGCGCACACGCCTCGAACGCGGGCGCGACGGAGCCGCCCCACGCACCGTGATACAGGTCGAGCAGAGCGCGCGCCCGCGGCCGCCCGCTCGCCGCGATCTCCTCGAGCGGATCGAGGTACGAGGTCTCGTCACGACGAAGCCCGTCCGTGATCCCGCGCCGGGCGAGGCCCGAGCGCGCGATGGCGAGCGCCTCGCGGGCGATCACCGCGGCGGAGCGCCCGGCGATCGTGGCGTCGAGGCCGAGCCGCGGCGCGTCGGTGCGCAGCCGCTCGCGCTCCTCGGCGCTCCAGGCCTTCACGAGGTCCCAGGCGGCGTCGAGCGAGACCGGGTCGTAGAGCAGGCCCACCCAGAACGCGGGCGCCGCGAGCAGATGGCTGCGCGGGCCGGCATCCATGCCGCGCATCTCGAGGAAGCGCTTGACGCGCACCTCGGGGAACGTGGTCGAGACGTGGTTCGCCCAGTCCGAGCGGGTGGCGCGCTCGCCCGGCAGCTGCGGCAGGCGACCCGCCAGCAGGTCGCGGAAGCTCGCCCCGGCGACGTCGTGGTACACGCCCTCGCGCTTGACGAAGTACATCGGCACGTCGAGCAGCCAGTCGACGTAGCGCTCGTAGCCGAAGCCGTCCTCGAAGGCGATCGGCATCATGCCGGTGCGGTGCGGATCTGTGTCGGTCCAGATGTGCGAGCGCATCGAGAGGTAGCCGTTGGGCCGCCCGTCGGTGAAGGGGGAGTTGGCGAAGAGCGCCGTGGCGATCGGCTGCAGCGCGAGCGAGACGCGCAGCTTCCTGACCATGTCCGCCTCGCTCGAGAAGTCGAGGTTCACCTGCACGGTCGCCGTGCGCAGCATCATGTCGAGGCCGAGCCGCCCGACCTTGGGCATGTAGCCCATCATGATGCGGTAGCGGCTCTTGGGCATCACCGGCGTCTCCTCGCGACGCCAGACGGGGCTCATGCCGAGATCGAGGAAGCCGATGCCCAGCGGCTCGGCGACTCGCCCGGTCTGGCCCAGATGCTCGTCGAGCTCGGCGCGCGTCTCGTGCACGTCCGACAGGAGCGCGCCGGAGAGCTCGAACTGGCCGCCGGGCTCGAGCGAGACGGCGCCGCCGCCCTCCCCCTCGAACAGGCCGATGAGGTTGCCGCCGTCCTCGATCGGCTCCCAGCCCGTCGCGGTGCGCAGGCCGGCGAGGATCGCCTCGATGCCGGCGGGGCCGGCGAAGGGCACGGGCGTGTTCCCGGCGCGGTAGAACGGGATCTTCTCGTGCTCCGTCCCGATCCGCCAGGCCGCGCGCGGCTTCTCGCCCTGGGCGATCCACTCGACCAGCGCATCGCGTGCGGTAATCGGCGTCGCATCGGAAACGTCGCGGGCCATGCGGGAACCTCGTGAGAACGAAACGTGGCCCGCGCGCGAGCCCGGCGGTGTAGATAGGCCGTCCGGCGACGCGCCGCAATCGCGCCCGCCGGCCCGCGCGCGCCCAAGGGGATCGGCACCAGCGCAAGGTCCCCGCGCCGCGGGCTTTCAGGCGTTGCCGGCGATGGGCGAGAGCATCACCGGATCGATGCCGATCTTGCGCAGCGCGCCCTCGTATTTCGTCTCGGCCGGCGCGCCGAAGACGATCTCCGGGTCGGCCGGGCAGGAGAGCCAGCCGTTCTTCTGGATCTCGGTCTCGAGCTGGCCCGCGCCCCAGCCGGCATAGCCGAGCGCGAACATCGCCCGGTCCGGCCCGTTGCCCCGCGCCATCGCGCGCAGGATGTCCACCGTCGCCGTGAGGCAGATGCTACCGTCGATGGGGAGGGTCGACTGGTCGATGAAGAAGTCGGGCGTGTGCAGCACGAAGCCCCGGCTCGTCTCGACCGGGCCGCCCTTCATCACCTTCATGGCGCCGACGCTGCGCGGCAGGCGGATCGCCTCGTCGGCGGGGATGACGTCGAGCTGCACGAGCAGGTCCGGCAGGCTGACGTCCTTGGTCGGCTTGTTGATGACGATGCCCATCGCCCCGTCCGCCGAGTGCGCGCACAGGAAGATCACGGTGCGATCGAAGCGTTCGTCCGGCATGCCCGGCATGGCGACCAGGAGGTGTCCGTCGAGATAGCCGGCCATGGGCGAGATCCCTCCTCGAGCCGTGCGTTCGTGGCACCATGCTACGCCGCGCCGCGCGCCGCGGGAAGGGCTCCCGCCGGGCCTCGCGTGCCCCGCGCGCACGTGATCGCGGCTCACGCGAACGTGGGTGGCGAAAGCCCGCCACGATGCCGACATTGAAGCGGCTCAGACACTGCGAGTTCCGAGCCCCGCGCTGAACAGCGTTCCGAGACACCGAGAGCAGTCCCATGCCGATCCTCGCCAACGTCTTCGTCGCGGCCACCGCGCTCCTCGCAGCCGCCGCGCTGGTGCCCGCCGCCGAGGCGGCGCCCACGGGCGCCTCCCCCTGGTCGGATGACCACGCCTCGCGCGCGCGGCTGCTCGCCGGCGACGCGACGCCGCAGGAGCGCTGGGCCGGCCTCGAGATCGAGATGGAGCCGGGCTACCGCACCTATTGGCGCACGCCCGGCGATTCGGGCATTCCGGCGGAGCTCGACTGGTCGGGCTCGCGCAATGTTGCGTCCGTGGAGGTCGAGTGGCCGGCCCCCGCGCGCTTCGCCGACCCGTACGGCGCCTATTACGGCTACCAGGACCACGTCGTGCTGCCGCTGCGCGTGACGCCGAAGGACCCGTCCGCGCCGGTGAGCCTGTCGCTGTCGATGTTCTACGGCGTCTGCAAGGAGATCTGCATCCCCGCGAGCGGCGAGGCCACGCTGGCCCTGCCGCCGGAGCCGGTCGGGAGCACGCCTTCGATCGCCCGGGCACGGGAGGCCGTCCCCGCGCGGGTCGCGCTCGGGGACGCCACCCGCGGCCTCGCGGTGCGCGAGGTCGCGCCCGCCGGAGCGGATCGGATCGCCGTCACGGTCGATGCGCCCCCCGGCGCGATGCTGCTCGCGGAGGGTCCCGACGACGGCTGGTTCCTCGCCGCCGACGCGGCGGCGGACGCGAACGGCGTGGTCACGGTCGAGATCGTCCATCGTCCGCGCGACGCGGCGGAGGTCCTGCCGCTGCGCCTCACGCTGGTCACGGCGGACGCGGCGATCGAGGTGGAGACTCAGGTGCCGCTCGACTGACACCCGGGAGCCCACCCGGCCGGACGTCGCCCTAGCGCGCGATGCCCGGGTCCGGTCGACCCGGCGGCGCCACGGCCGGCGGCTCGAGCCGCGGGAACAGCTCCAGCCGGTCGATCCGCTGGCGGAGCTGGCCCTCCTCGAACCGCCGCTGGCGCTCGACCTCGCCGAGCCGGCGCTGAAGGAGGAGATCGCGGTTCGTGCCCTCGACGATGCGCTCGGACGGGCTCTGCAGCGGCAGCGGGGCCGGGCCCTGGGCGGCGGCGGGCGGGACGGCGAGCGCGAGCGCGGCGAGGGCGAGCGCAGCGAGGACGGGCGCAGCGAGGCCCGCGGGGAGGATGTGGTTCGTCATCTCCGAGAGATGGGGATCCTCCACCCGCCGAGCCAAGGGGCGTCCGGCCGGCCGCCACTGCCCTGCCCTGCCCGGCTCTGCCCCCCGTTCCGCCCGCCCCTTCCGCCGGCGCCGCCGTCGGGCTAAACCACCGTCCATGAGCACGTCGCCTTCCACCCCCGTCGTCATCCTCGTCGAGCCCCAGATGGGCGAGAATATCGGCATGGCCGCGCGGGCCATGGCGAACTTCGCCCTGTCCGAGATGCGCCTCGTCGCCCCGCGCGACGGCTGGCCGAACCCGGCCGCGACGGCGACGGCGGCGGGCGCCACGCACCTGCTCGAGGGCGCGCGGGTCTTCCCCGACGTGCGGGCCGCGATCGCCGACCTCGGCCTCGTCTACGCCACGACGGCGCGCGAGCGCGGGCAGATGAAGCGGGTCGTGGGTCCCCGCGAGGCGGTGGCGGAGACCCGCTCGGCGATCGGCGGCGGCGGGCGCGTCGGCATCCTGTTCGGGCGCGAGCGCGAGGGGCTGTGGAACGACGAGATCGCGCTCGCCGACGCCATCCTCACCTATCCCGTGAACCCGGCCTTCCCTTCGCTGAACCTGGCGCAGGCGGTGCTGCTCGTCGGCTACGAGTGGTTCTCGCAGGGCGCGGGCGACGCGCTGCCCTTCGCCGAGGTCGAGCGCGAGCCCGCTCCTCGTGAGATGGTGGTCTCCTTCTTCGACTTCCTGGAGGCGGAACTCGAGGCGCGCGGCTTCTACCCGCCCGAGAAGAAGACCACGATGACACGCAACATGCGCGACATGTTCCTGCGCCGCGGCCTCTCCGAGCAGGAGGTGCGCACCTTCCGCGGCGTCGCCGCGACGCTGATGCGCCCGGCGCGCGGCGGCGGGCCCGCGGATCCGGAGGCGGCCACCGGAGCGGAGACGTGATCCGCCTCCTCGTCCTCGATTCGGGCATCGGCGGCCTCACCGTCCTCGACGAGATCCGCCGCGTCCGGCCCGACGCCGAGATCCTCTACGTCGCGGACGATGCCTGGTTTCCCTACGGCGCCCTCGCCGAGGACGCGCTGGTCGCCCGCGTCGCCGATCTCGCCGCTTCGCTCGCCGACGAGTGGCGGCCGGACGCGGTCGTGATCGCCTGCAACACGGCCTCGACGCTCGTCCTCGACCTGCTGCGCGCGCGGCTCTCCGTGCCGATCGTCGGGACGGTGCCCGCGATCAAGCCGGCCGCAGCCGCCTCGCAGTCCAAACGCTTCAGCGTGCTGGCGACCCCCGGGACGGTGGCGCGGGACTACACGCGCGCGCTGATCGCCACCCACGCCGCCGGCTGCGACGTCACGCTCGTCGCCGCGCCGGCGCTCGCCGCGCACGCCGAGGCCGAGCTCGCCGGCACGCCCGTCCCCGACGAGACGCTCGCGGCGGCGATCGCGCCGTGCTTCGTCGAGAGGGACGGCACCCGGACGGACGCGGTCGTGCTCGCCTGCACGCACTACCCGCTCCTCGTCGAGCGCTTCGTCCGGCTCGCGCCGTGGCCCGTCGCCTGGCTCGACCCCGCCCCGGCGATCGCGCGGCGGGTGGTGAGCCTGCTCGGCGCCGGGGACGCGACGGCGCCGGCCGGAACGGCCGCGATCCGCTTCACCAGCGGGCGGGCGCCGGCGGCGCCCCTCGCCCGGGCGCTCGAGGCCCGCAGGCTCGCGAACGCGGCCGGCTGACGCGCTTCGCCGCCGGGTTCGAGCCGACCGATAGAACAAAACGCGATCACAACGCCGGCGGCTGGACTGAAAAAGTTAAGTCTTCCTGAACCGCGACCCTGGACAAATCCGGAGAAGACGATTCTATTGTTACCGATTCGGGTAGATGCGGCACGTCTCCCCGAACGGGACGTCAACGGAATCCGAGGGAGAGTCTGCATATGACTGGTGCAGACACCACGTGCGCATCTGCGCGCGCGGGAACGATATTGGGCGTCGCACGGTCGCTGGGTCACCCGGCGCTCGGGAGACTGGACAGGGCCGATCCCTGGCTGCGCCTCGCCGTCCCGATCCTGCTCGCCCTGTTCCTCGCGGCGCTCGTCACCAGCGCGTGGCTGCAATCGCGCGACGGCCGCGCCGAGGCGCTCGCCAAGGCCGCGATCGAGATCGACGTGATCGCGAGCTTCGTGGCGATCGATCTCGCCCGCTACGGCGCCGGCGCCGACGACACGCGGATCGTCGCGAGCCTCGCCGACGTGGTCCGCGACGTTCCCGAGGCGGCCCTGGTCCGCGGGCGCGTGCTCGTCGTGGCGGACGCGGCGGGCACCATCAAGGCCGCGCATCCGCACCAGGCGCACCTCCCCGGCACGCTGATCGACCTCCTCGGCGAGGGCCAGCCGCTGTCCGCCTTCGGGGACCGGGCCGGCGTCATGACGATCGTGGCGCCCGACGGGGCGGAGGTCGTCGCGACCGTCCGCTCGGTGCCCGGCCCCGCGGGCGCCGCCGGTCTCCTGCGCATCGCCCTCGTCCAGCCGGTCGAGTCCGTGCTCGCACCCTGGCGGGCGCGCACCTCCGGCCAGATGACGCTGCTCGCCGCGACGATCGTCGTGCTCGTCGGGCTCGGCGCCGCCTATTTCCTGCAGGCCAACCGCGCCCGGGCCGCCGACCACGTCTGCGAGAAGGTCTCCCGGCGCATCGACAGCGCGCTCTCGCGCGGCCGCTGCGGCCTGTGGGACTGGGACATCGCCCGCGGACGGATCTACTGGTCGGATTCGATGTACGAGCTGCTCGGCTACAAGCGCGCCGACGAGTTCATGTCCTTCGGCGACGTCAACGCGATGATCCACCCGGACGACTCGGACTTCTACGCGCTCGCCGACGAGCTCGCCGCCTCCCGCGCCTCGATCGTCGACCACGAGTTCCGCATTCGCGACGCGCAGGACAACTGGGTCTGGCTGCGTGCCCGCGCCGAGCTCGTTCAGGACAAGGACGACGACGGTTGCCACCTCGTCGGGATCGCGGTCGACATCACCGAGCAGCGCCGCCTCGCGGAGGCCAGCGCCGCGGCCGACATCCGCCTGCGCGACGCGGTCGACGCGATCTCCGAGGCCTTCGTGCTCTGGGACGCCGAGAACCGGCTCGTCCTGTGCAACTCGAAATTCCGCCGCCTGCACGACCTCACCCCCGAGATCGCCGCGCCCGGCCGGGCCTACGCGGAGGTCATGCGCTTCGGCCGCCAGCCGATCGTCGCCCACGAGATCCTGCGCGAGGAACGCCCCGAGCGCGGGGCGCGCACCTTCGAGGCGGAGCTCGCCGACGGGCGCTGGCTGCAGATCTCCGAGCGGCGCACCAACGACGGCGGCTACGTCTCGGTGGGCACCGACATCACGACGCTCAAGCGCCACGAGGAGCGCCTGCTCGACGGCGAGAAGCGGCTCAAGCAGACGATCGCCGACCTGCGCGTGTCGCGCCAGACGCTGGAGGCCCAGGCCCAGCAGCTCGCCGACCTCGCCGAGCGCTATCTCGAGCAGAAGGCCGAAGCCGAGGGCGCGAGCCGCGCCAAGTCCGAGTTCCTCGCCAACATGAGCCACGAGCTGCGCACGCCGCTCAACGCCATCATCGGCTTCGCCGAGGTGATGGAGCAGGGCGTGTTCGGCTCGCTCGGCTCGCCGCGCTACGCCGACTATTGCAAGGACATCCGCTCCTCGGGCGAGTACCTGCTCTCGGTCATCAACGACATCCTCGACATGTCGCGCATCGAGGCCGGGCGCATCAAGCTCGAGAAGCGCGACATGCTCCTGCCCGAGGTGGTGGAGCGCGCGACGCGGATGGTGGCGGAGCTCGCCCGGTCGAAGGGCCTCTCCCTCGTCGTCGACGCCGAGGCGCCGGCGCAGCTCTTCGCCGACGAACGGGCGATCCAGCAGATCCTGGTCAACCTGCTCCAGAACGCCGTCAAGTTCACGCCCGAGCAGGGCCGCATCGTGGTGCGCACCCGCGTCGTCGGCGAGGCGGTGAACATCTACGTCGAGGACACCGGCATCGGCATCCCCAACGACGCCATGAAGCGCATCGGGCGGCCGTTCGAGCAGGTCGAGACGGAGTATTCCAAGACCTACCAGGGGTCGGGTCTCGGACTCGCCATCGCCAAGTCGCTGGCGGAGCTGCACGGCGGGTCGCTGCGCATCCGCTCGCAGGTCTCGGTGGGCACGGTGGTGATGATCCACCTGCCGCTCAACGGCGGGCACGTCCTCTCGCGCGCCGCGTGATGCGCGCCCGCGCGGGCCTCACCCGCGTTCCTCGATCATCTCGATGAAGCGCGAGACGATCGCCGGGTCGAGCTTGCCGGCCTCCGTCATGCTGCGGAGGATGGCGACGGCCTGGGCGTGCGGCATCGGCGTCTTGTAGGGGCGGTCCTCGACGAGGGCGGTGAAGATGTCGACGATGGTCATCAGCCTCACGATGTCGGGAATGCCCTGTGCCTTCAGGCCGTCGGGATAGCCGCTGCCGTCGAGATACTCGTGGTGGTGACGCACGACGCGCAGGATCTCCGGCGCGACCGGGTGGGACGCGTTCCTCAGGAGCCGCTCGCCCTCGCTCGGATGCGCGCGCACCGCGGCGAGCTCCTCGGCGTCGAGCCGGCCCGGCTTGTCGAGCACCTCCAGCGGCACGACCGCCTTGCCGATGTCGTGCAGGAGCGCGGCCTCGACGACGAGGGCGAGCTCCGCGCGGCCGAGCCCGAGACGCAGGCCGAACAGCGCCGCGTTCGTCGCCACGCTGAGCGAGTGGCGCAGCGTGGCGCTGTGGTGGCGCTCGATGTCGCGCACGAAGGTCGCGAGCGTGTCGTCGGCGGCGGCCGCCATCTTCAGCGCCGCAACGAAGCAGCGGCTCGCCGAGGCGAAGGGCGCGACCGCGATCGGGCGGCCGGCGGCGACGTCCGCGAAGGCGTCGGTGAGCGCCAGGATCGCTGCCGACACGCTTCCGGCGAGCGGGGCTTCCACGGTCGCCGGGAGGGATGCGAGCGCGGCCTCGATCGCCGTGGGCGACAGCGGCCTGACCAGGACCGGGCGGGCCGCCAGCCGCGGATCCTCGGACAGGATGCGCGCGGTCTCGGCGTCGGCGACGAACGCGGTCGGGACGCCGTCGAGCCGCACGTAGGCGGCGATCGCGGCCGCGACGTCGGCGACCTGGCGCAGGTCCGCCTCGACGATGGCGGAGGCGACGGACGAGACGAGCGCCGGGGTCACGTGCCGTGGCCGCACGCACAGGACCGATCGCCCGCGCAGCGCCGCCGCGACGTCGGACACCATCCGCCCCGTGTCGCTGACGACGAGGATCGTCGTGCCCGATGCCTGTCCCGGGCGCGCATCGGGCACGGCCGCCGCGACGCCTTTCGCGCATGCCCGGTCACGTGCCGCCACGAACGCCTGCCTCCCCGGCCGAAAGACCTGGTCGCACGCTTAGCCGGGAAACGTGAAGAAACGCCTGCGTGAATTGTCGACGGGCCATCCGTGGTCGCGCATCCGTCGGCGGGTCGCGGCCCATGCCCCGCCGCCGACGGATCGAACGGCTCCGCTCCGCGTTTCGTCCTCACGCCGATCGTCACGCCGGAGACGCCGACCATGCGCCCGCTCACACCCCTCGTCCTCGTCGCCGCACTGGGCGCCGCCGCGCCCGCACTCGCGCAGGACGTGCCCGACGCGACCCGCGACCCCTTCGTCTGGAGCGATCCGGACACCGGCTGCAGCTACCTCGTCGCGCCGGGCACGGGCATCACCCCGCGCCTGCGCGCGGAGGGGATCCCCGACTGCCCGGACGCGGACGTCCGCCTCACCGAGAGCTTCGAGCGCACCCTGCGCGAAGGCGGCGAGGCGCTGGGCGGCGCCCTGCGCAGCCTGGGAGACCGGCTGGAGAGCGAGGCCCAGTGAGGCGCCTCACTCCGGCAGGTTGAGCCGGATGTGCAGCTCGCGCAGCTGCTTCGCCGTCACGTCCGAGGGCGCGCCCATCAGGAGGTCCTCGGCACGCTGGTTCATCGGGAAGAGCACGACCTCGCGCAGGTTCTGCTCGCCGCACAGCAGCATGACGATGCGGTCGATGCCCGGCGCGATGCCGCCGTGGGGCGGGGCGCCGAGGGAGAGCGCGCGCAGCATGCCGCCGAACTTCGCCTCCAGCACGTCCTCGCCGTAGCCCGCGAGCCCGAAGGCCTTCTTCATGATCTCCGGGCGGTGGTTACGGATGGCGCCGGAGGACAGCTCGGTCCCGTTGCAGACGATGTCGTACTGCCAGGCGGTGATGCCCAGGATCTCGTCGGCGTCCGCCGGGTTCAGCGCCAGGAATTTCTCCATGTCGTAGTTCGGCATGGAGAAGGGGTTGTGCGAGAAGTCGATCTTCTGGTTCTCCTCGTCCCACTCGTACATGGGGAAGTCGGTGATCCAGCAGAAGGCGTACTGATCGGCGTCGATCAGGCCGAGCTCGCCGCCGATGCGCGTGCGCGCCTTGCCGGCGAGCGCCACCGCCTTCGCCTTGTCGCCGGCGGAGAAGAACACGGCGTCGCCCGCGCCCACCTTCGCCGCGGCGGCGATGGCCGCGAGCGCCGCCTCCGGGATGAACTTCGCGATCGGCCCCTTGCCGACGAGCGCGCCGTTCTCCTCCTCCAGGATCACGTAGCCGAGCCCGGCCGCACCCTCGCCACGCGCCCACTCGTTGAGCTTGTCGAAGAACGAGCGCGGCTGCGCCGCGGCGCCCGGCGCCGGGATCGCACGCACGATGCCGCCGTGCTTCACGAGCGTCTTGAAGGCGTTGAAGGTCACGTCCTCGCGGGCGAAGACGTCGGTGACGTCGGCGAGCTCGAGCGGGTTGCGCAGGTCCGGCTTGTCGATGCCGTACTTGAGCATCGCCTCCGCGTAGGGGATGCGCGGGAAGACCGGCGTGACGCGACGCCCCTCCGCGAACTCCTCGAACAGCCCGCGCAGCACCGGCTCGACCGCCTGGAACACGTCCTCCTGCGTGACGAAGCTCATCTCGACGTCGAGCTGGTAGAACTCGCCCGGCGAGCGGTCGGCGCGGGCGTCCTCGTCGCGGAAGCAGGGCGCGATCTGGAAGTAGCGGTCGAAGCCCGACATCATGACGAGCTGCTTGAACTGCTGGGGCGCCTGCGGCAGCGCGTAGAACTTGCCCGGATGCAGCCGCGAGGGCACCAGGAAGTCGCGCGCGCCCTCCGGCGAGGACGCCGTGAGGATCGGCGTCTGGAACTCGAAGAAGCCCTGCGCCTTCATGCGGGCGCGGATCGAATCGATGATCGCCCCGCGCTTCATGATGTTCGCGTGCAGCTTCTCGCGGCGCAGGTCGAGGAAGCGGTACTTCAGCCGCGTCTCCTCGGGATAGTCGTGCTCGCCGAAGACCGGCATCGGCAGCTCGGCGGCGGGGCCGAGCACCTCGAGCTCGGTGATGTAGACCTCGACCGCGCCGGTCGGCAGGTCGGGGTTCTCGGTGCCGGCCGGGCGCGTCTTCACCTTGCCGTCGACGCGGATCACCCATTCGGACCGGCAGCTCTCGGCGGCCCGGAAGGCGCCGCTGTCGGGGTCCACCACGATCTGGGTGATGCCGTAATGGTCGCGCAGGTCGATGAACAGCACGCCGCCGTGGTCGCGGATGCGATGGCACCAGCCGGAGAGCCGCACATGGGCGCCCACGTCGCTCGCGCGCAGGCCGGCGCAGGTGTGGGAGCGGTAGCGATGCAGGGGGGCGGACATCGATCGACCTTCGTCAACGGGAAGCGGACCGCGCGCACCATTCATGCGGGCGGGGGGATGTCAAGCGCGGGCGCGGGCGGAGATCGGCGCGGGGCGTGCGGTCAGCTGCCGGGCGCGATCGGGTTCCAGCTCGTGACGCCGCGGAAGAGCTGGCGCACGAAGCTCTGCTCGGCGCCGCCGGTGGGCGTCTCGCGGGAGACGAAGTCGAAGATCACGCCGTCCTCGAGGCCGTAGAGCGCCTTGCGCTCGACGCGCAGCTGGGGCGTGAAGTAGATCGCCGCGACCCGCTGGTCGACCACCTCCTGGCGCAGGAAGGCCGCGCGGCGGCGCGTCGTCTGGCTGATGTAGTACCAGGACTGGTTTCCCACCGTCGAGACGGTGGAGGGCGTGCCCATCAGCTCGAGCACCTGCTGGGCGTTCATGCCCGGCGTCACCTGCTCGAGGGCCGCCTCGTCGAGGATGTAGCCGCGCTGGAACTCCTCCGAGATCGGCGCGATCGTCTGGTTGCAGCCCGCGAGCACGGCCGCGGCGGTGCCGGCGGCGACGAGGCCGAGGAGGCCGCGGCGGGTGATCTGCGGGGCGTCGTGACGCTTGAAGGCACGCATGGGGGGCGGATCCGGGTCGGGCTGCGGCACGAGGATGCTTGCGCCGCGCCGGCATGATGGCTTAACCCCGACCTAGACCCTTTGGCAAGGCGCGACAACCCGAGCGAGGCCGATGATCCTGCGTTTCTTCCGGCGCGACCCGCGCCGCCAGCTCGTCGAGGGGCTCTACACGCGCATCGCCCGGGCGTCGCGCCAGCCGGGGCTGTACCTCGAGGCGGACGTGCCGGACACGGTCGAGGGGCGCTTCGAGTCCCTTGCGCTCCACGTCGTCCTCACCTTCCGGCACTTGCGCACCCTGCCCGACCCCGCGGCGGACGTGAACCAGGACCTCGCCGACGCGCTGTTCCGCGCGCTGGACCAGTCGCTGCGCGAGATGGGCGTGGGCGATCTCGCGGTCCCCAAGAAGATGAAGACGCTGGCCGAGGCCTTCTACGGCCGCGCCCGGGCCTACGACCCGCTGCTCGACGCCGGCGACGCGGAGGGGCTCGCGGTCGCGCTCCAGCGCAACGTCACCGGCGGGGAGGAACCCGCGCGGCGCCTCGCCGCTTACGCGCTGGAAGCGCAGGACCGCCTGAGGGGCCAGGATCTCGACGCGATCCTCGCCGCGGGCCCGGTCTTCCCCACGATCGACGGCGCACCGGAGGCAGGAGACCCGACATGACCCAAGACGCCCTTCCCCTCTCGCGCCTCGTCTCGGTGGACCGGCTGCCGGCCCGCGGCGAGGTGGTGCGCGTCGAGGCGACCGAGTCCGAGCGCGCGGCGCTCGCGCAGGACTTCGGGCTCGCGGGCATCGCCTCGCTCGTCGGCGAGTATCGCGTGAGCGGCGATACGCGTCGCGCCAGCGTCACCGGCACGGTGCGCGGCCGCGTGACGCAGACCTGCGTCGTCACCCTCGAGCCCTTCGAGGCGGAGGTGACGGAGGAGGTCGACGTCGACTTCGCCCCCGCCAGCGAGCCGACGTCAGAGGAGGAGGCGGCGCTGCGCGCGATCGACCCGCCCGACGAGATCCTCGACGGCAAGATCGATCTCGGCGCGCTGACCGCCGAGTTCCTGGCACTGGGGCTCGACCCCTACCCCCGCAAGCCCGACGCGGCGTTCGAGCCCGTGGTCGAGGACGCCGACGTCTCGCCCTTCGACAAGCTCAAGGACATGAAGGGGCCGAAGGGCGGCGGCTGAGCGCCTTCCCTTCGGCCCCGGACGACTCGGGGTCGCTCCCGCGCCGCGCGCGGGAGGTCGCTCGTCGGCGTCTCCTCGCGGCTCAGACGAAGCCGACGAGCGAGAGGATCGCGATGACGATGACGACGAGCCCGACCGCGTAGATGATGCCGTTCATGGGAATTGCCTCCGTTTCGGTGCTGCGCTTCAACACCGAGCGGGGGCGTGACGTTCCGCCTCACGCGGAGCCCGAGACGAAGAAGCCCCCGCGCGGTGACCGCGCGGGGGCTCTTGTGGTCGCGTGAGCGGCGCGGGCGCGCAGCCCGCGGCCGATCACATCTCGCGGTACGTGCCGTCTTCCCAGACGTACCAGACGTAGTTCGCCTCGGTGGGGTCGCCGACGTCGTTGAAGTCGATCTCGCCGAGCACCGTGTCGAACACGCCCTCGTCGAGCGCGGAGACCACCGCGTCGAAGTCCGTCGAGCCGGCGGCCTCGACGGCGTCCTGCCACGCCTGGATCGCGGCGTAGGTGTAGAGCACGTAGCCCTCGGGGTTGACGCCACGCTCCTCGAACGCGGCCACGACCTCGGCGGCGGACTCGTACTTCCGCGGATCGGGCGAGAACGTCATCATGACGCCGTTGCCGAGATCGCCGGTGATCGACCAGAACTCGTCGGTCACGAGCGCGTCACCGGAGACCATCTGCGCCTCGAGGCCCTGCTCGCGCATCTGGCGCAGGATCAGGCCGGCCTCGGTGTGGTAGCCGCCGATATAGACCGCGCCGATGCCCTCGGCGTTCAGGCGCGAGACGAGGGCGGAGTAGTCGCGCTCGCCGGGCGTGAAGGCCTCGAACATCTTCGGGGAGACGCCGGCGGCCTCCATGGCCTTGCGGGTCTCCTCGGCGAGGCCCTGGCCGTAGGCGGTGCGGTCGTGCAGGACGGCGACGTTGCCCTCGGGGAAGTTCTCGGCGAGGTAGCCGCCGGCGACCACACCCTGCTTGTCGTCGCGGCCGCAGACGCGGTAGATCCCCGGGCCCGGACGGTCGTCGGTATAGGCCGGGTTGGTCGAGGCCGGAGAGATCTGGATGATGCCCTCCTCGGAATAGACCGCCGAGGCGGGGATCGAGGAGCCGGAGCAGAAGTGGCCGGCCACGAAGACCACGCCCTCGCCGGCGAACTGGTTGGCGACGTTCACCGCCTGGCGGGGATCGCAGGCGTCGTCGCCGACGACGAGACGCAGCATCTCGCCGTTGACGCCGCCGGCGGCGTTGATCTGCTCCACCGCCATCTCGGCGCCGAGCCGGAACTGCTCGCCGAAGGAGGCGTACTGGCCGGTCATCGGGCCGGCGACGGCGATCACGATCTCGGCGGAGGCAGGGGCGGAGGCCGCCATCAGCGCGCCGAAGGCCACACCCGTCAACATCTTCCTGGTCATCTGTTCGTTCCCTTCTTTCGGACTTCGTATGATCCCGGGCGGAGCGCCTCGCGTCACGAGCCCCGATGAGGGCGACGTCCGCGCGCCGCAGCCGCTATTTCTGCGCGTTTCGCGCAGCTTGTCGACAGCCTTTCGCCATCATTCCTCCGCACCGCGGCCGGCCCCGCCGCGGGCCCGCCAGGTGAGCGGCGAGACCTGCTCGAAGCCGAAGCGGTACTGCCTCGTCATCAGCCCCGCCAGGGTGACGCGGTGGCCGAGCCAGGCGATGATCATCAGGATCGCCGTGTCGACGACATAGTACTGCAGGCTGAGCAGGCTGCCGCCGAACAGCGAGAAGTGGATGAAGCGGGTCGCCGCGCCCAGCAGGAACATCCACGCGCCGGCCTGCCAGTAGGGCTCCCAGCTGCGGGCGATGGCGCGCCCGGACATCCAGGCCGCACCGCCGGCGAGCACCACCGTCACGAAGAAGAAGACCCAGAAGGACGTCTCCCAGAGAATGCCCATCGTCCCCTCCCCTCAGTGCCGGCCGCCTTCGAGGTAGGCCGCGCGGACCTCCTCGCGCGCGAGGAGCTCGCGCCCGCCGCCCGTCATGGTGATGAGCCCGTTGACCATCACGTAGCCGCGGTGGGCGAGCTTGAGCGCGTGGTAGGCGTTCTGCTCCACCAGGAAGACGGTGAGCCCGTCCTCCTGGTTGAGCGTCCTGAGGCTCTCGAAGATCTGCTTGACGATCAGCGGCGCGAGGCCGAGCGAGGGCTCGTCGAGGAGCAGGAGCTTCGGGCGGCTCATCAGCGCGCGGGCGATGGCGAGCATCTGCTGCTCGCCGCCCGACAACGTGCCGCCGCGCTGGTGCATGCGCTCCTTCAGCCGCGGGAAGAAGGCGAAGACCTTCTCGAGATCGGACTGGAAATGCGTGCCGTCCGTGATCGCGGCGCCCATCTGCAGGTTCTCGAACACGGTCATGCGCGGGAAGATCCGCCGCCCCTCCGGAGACTGCGCGATCGAGAGCCGCGCGATCTTGTGGGTGGGCATCCGCGTGATGTCCTCCCCCATGTAGGTGATGCGGCCGTCGCGCGCCTGCGGCTTGCCGAAGATCGTCATCATCAGGGTCGACTTGCCGGCGCCGTTGGCGCCGATCAGGGTGACGATCTCGCCCTGGTTCACATGCACGTCCACGCCGCGCAGGGCGACGATGTTGCCGTAGTAGGTCGTGACGCCGGAGACCTCGAGCATCGCCTGGCTCATTGCCCCACCTCCGCCTCGACGGCGTCCACTTCCTCGTCGTCGACGCCGAGATAGGCCGCGATGACCTTGGGGTCGTTCTTGACGAAGTCGGGCACGCCGTCGGAAATCTTCTTGCCGTAGTCGAGCACCACCACGTGATCCGAGATCTCCATCACGACGCTCATGTCGTGCTCGATGAGGAGCAGAGAGGTCTCGCCCTCGGCCCTGATCCCGAGGAGCAGCTCGTTGAGCTGCGCGGACTCCCGCGGGTTGAGGCCCGCCGCCGGCTCGTCGAGGCACAGCAGCACGGGGTCGGAGCACATCGCGCGCGCGATCTCGAGCCGGCGCTGGTCGCCGTAGGGCAGGCTCGCGGCGGGCTCGTCCGCCCGTTGGAGCAGGTTGATGCGCTCGAGCCAGGCGACCGACCGCTCGATCGCGGCGGCCTCGGCCCGGCGGTAGCGCGGCGCGCCGACGAGGCCGAGGAAGGTGAAGCCCGAGGCGCGCATCAGGTAATGGTGCTGCGCCACCATCAGGTTCTCGAGCACCGTCATGCCGCCGAACAGGCGGATGTTCTGGAAGGTGCGCGCCACCTTGGCCTTGGCGTTGACGTCGTGGTCGGCCATGCGCTCGAGCAGGAACAGCGCCTCGCCGTCCCCCTCCCACGATTGCTGCGGGGAGGCGGTCAGCCGGTCGATGTGGGCGTAGGCCGAGGCCGAGCCGTGGGAGAGCGCCATGCGCCCCTCGGTCGGCTTGTAGAAGCCGGTGATGCAGTTGAACACCGTCGTCTTGCCGGCGCCGTTGGGGCCGATGAGGGCGGTGATCTCGCCGCGCCGCGCCTCGAAGGAGAGGTCGTCGACGGCGACGAGGCCGCCGAAGCGCATCGTCAGGTGATCGATGCGCAGGATCGTGTCGGATACGCCCGCCATCAGCCGTGCCCCTGCGAGACCATGTCGGCGCCCACCTTCTTGCGCTCCTTCAGGTAGACCGAGGGTGCGCGCGCGGAGACCAGGCCGCGCGGACGCCAGACCATGATGAGGACCATCATCGCCCCGAAGACGAGCATGCGGTACTGCTCGAACTCGCGGAAGTACTCGAAGCCTCCGATCATCACCACGGCGGCGATGGCGACGCCGAGCTGGGAGCCCATGCCGCCGAGCACCACGATGGCGAGGATGAGCGCCGACTCGATGAAGGTGAAGCTCTCGGGCGAGATGAAGCCCTGACGCGTGGCGAAGAAGGCGCCGGCCAGCCCGCCGAAGCCGGCGCCGATGGCGAAGGCCGTGAGCTTGGTGCGCACGATCGACAGGCCGAGCGAGCGGCAGGCGATCTCGTCCTCGCGCATCGCCTCCCAGGCGCGCCCGATCGGCAGCTTGCGCAGGCGCACGCTGACGAGGTGCGTGACGAAGGCGAGCACGAGGATGACGTAGTAGAGGAAGATGATCCGGTGCATCGACGAGAAGTCGAGCCCGAAATAGTCGGCGAAGCCGCCCTCACCGCGGGAGAACTCCAGCCCGAAGAAGGTCGGGCGCGGGATCTGGCCGATGCCGTTGGGGCCGCCGGTGAACTCCGACCAGTTGAGCAGCACCACGCGTATGATCTCGCCGAAGGCGAGCGTCACGATTGCGAGGTAGTCCCCTCGCAGGCGCAGCACCGGGAAGCCCAGGATGATGCCCCAGAAGCAGGCCAGGATGAAGGCGAGCGGCAGGCAGACCCAGAAGCCGAGGTCGAAGGTGGTCGCGAGCAGCGCGTAGGAATAGGCGCCCACGGCATAGAAGGCGACGTAGCCGAGGTCGAGCAGGCCCGCGAGGCCCACGACGATGTTCAGCCCCCAGCCGAGCATCACGTAGGTGAGCACCAGCGTGCCGAGGTCGACGTGGTAGCGCCCCGCTCCCGGCAGGAACGGGAGCGTCAGCGCCACCAGGATCAGCGCCGCGCCGATGGCGGTACCGACGAAGCCCGAGTACTTCTTCAGCCCGACCGGCATCAGGTCGTCGATCTTGCCGCCGGGGCGGCGCCAGATCGTCAGGTTGAGCAGGAGCCGGCCGACGAAGACGATGCCGACGGCCCAGATCACCCGCTCCCAGTTCTCCTCGAGCACGAGCCCGCCGGGCGCCTGCTCCGTCTTCAGGCCCATGATCACGCCGAACAGCCCGAGCGCGATCAGCGCGGAGATCACCGCGTCCTTGAGCACGTGGGCGACGTCGATGCCGCCCGCGGGCCCGGGCCGCCCGGCCGTCGCCGACGGCTTCGCCGGCGTGTCCTGGGCCCCTTTCGTGGTCGCCGTCATCAGACCTTCTCCACCTCGGGCTTGCCGAGCAGACCCGTCGGCAGGAAGATGAGCACGATCGCGAGGATGGCGAAGACCGCCACGTCCTTGTATTCGCTCGAGAAGTAGCCCGCCCAGAAGGCCTCGATCAGGCCGATCAGCAGGCCGCCGAGCATGGCGCCCGGCAGCGAGCCGATGCCGCCCAGGACCGCAGCGGTGAAGGCCTTCACGCCCGCGATGAAGCCGATGAAGAAGTCGACGACGCCGTAGTACATGAGGAACATCGTCCCGGCGACGGCGGCGAGCGCGGCGCCCATGACGAACGTGAGCGAGATGGTGCGGTCGACGTCGATGCCGAGCAGCGCGGCCATCTTCTGGTCCTGCTCGCAGGAGCGCTGCGCGCGCCCGAGCGACGTCTTCGCGACGATCAGCGAGAACACCGTCATCAGCACGATCGTCGTGACGATGATCAGGATCTGGATCGTCGAGATCCGCACGTCGAACAGGTCGCCCTCGTGCAGCGTGATGCCGCCGGTGAACACCGGCTGGATCGCCTTCACCCGCGCGCCCTGCACGATCTGGATGTAGTTCTGCAGCACGATCGACATGCCGATCGCCGAGATCAGCGGCGCGAGGCGGAAGGATCCGCGCAAGGGGCGGTAGGCGATCCGCTCCACGGTCCAGCCGTAGAGCGACGAGATCAGCATGGCGAAGATCAGCACCATGACGAGCGCGAGCGGCACCGCGGTGATGCCGACGGCCAGTATCACGAGGAACGCGATCAGCGCCGAGAAGGCGCTGACCATGAACACGTCGCCGTGGGCGAAGTTGATCATGCCGATGATGCCGTAGACCATCGTGTAGCCGATGGCGATCAGGCCGTAGATCGAGCCGAGCGTCAGCCCGTTGATGAGCTGCTGGAGAAAATAATCCATCTAGTCGACAGCCTCGTCCCATGGGACGTCGTGGCGCCGCGAGGCACCCTCGTTCCCGTTCCCCTGGCCGCTTTTTCGCGGCCTTCTTCTCACCCGCGTCACTTAAGCCGGTCGTCGCGGCGCCGTCCATAGCCGCGTGCGAAAAAAGTGATCGAGCCCGATTACGAGGCAGGAAGGTGCTTTTGCTGCATTTTCGGCGGAGCGCGGGGCCTGCGACCGGTAATGACGCTGCCGGAAGCGCGAGGGGCGAGCGCCACGCGACGCTCGCCCCTCGACCAATTCTCGATTCGAAGTGGCAGGCCCGGCCGGCTGGACGGGCGCCGGCGGGCGGCTCAGCCGTCGCCCTCGAGGCCGCCGATGTGCTTCTGCGCGTAGAGCTGCAGGCCGACCTGCTTGATCAGCTCGAGCTGCGTCTCGAGGAAGTCGATGTGACCCTCCTCGTCGGCGGCGAGCTCCTCGAACAGGTTCTTGGACACGCGGTCGTTGATGCTGTCGCAGTACTGCGCCGCTTCCAGGTAGAGCGCCCTGGCCTCGACCTCGGCGGCGAGGTCGGCCTCGAGCACCTCGAGCACGGTCTGGCCGATGCGCAGCGGGTCGAGCTCCTGCAGGTTGGGGAAGCCCTCCAGGAAGATGATGCGCGTGACGAACTTGTCCGCGTGCTCCATCTCCTCGATGGACTCCTTGCGCCAGTACTTGGCCAGGTCCTTGTAGCCCCAGTCGTCCAGCAGGCGGTAGTGGAGCCAGTACTGGCTGACGGCCGTCAGCTCGCTGCGCAGGCCGCGGTTGAGATACTCGATGACCTTGGTGTCGCCCTTCATGGCTCGTCACGCCCCTTCTCAGATTAGAACGATTCCAGAGAAGGGACTATCGGACAGAATCGGGCCGTTGGCAATGGCGGAGTCGTCCCGGGAGACGGGAAACCGGCGCGATCGGTTCCGGCCGCGGCTCAGGCGACCTTGGCCTGGTGCAGGCAGACGGCGCCGCAGGTCTCGGTGCAGCCCTCCACGGCATCGGCGGAAGCCTCCGCGAAGCTCGCGTTCATGATCTTGCGGATCGTCGTCGCGCAGCGCCCGCAGCGCGGAGCGCAGCCCAGGCAGCGATAGACCTGCGCCGGCGTGCGCGGCCCGCCCGCTCCGGGGCTCATGCAGGCCTTGACTTGCTGGTCCGAGAGCACGTTGCAGGAGCAGACGATCATCGGGGCATCCAGTTTAGAGCCGTTCGAAACTGCATTTCATTTCAATGACTTAGCACGAAACGGCCGAGCCCGGCAATCGGGTTTCACCCATCCGGGTCGCCCCGGAGGCGCGACCCGCGGTCGCGCTGCGCGCCGGGCCGCGACGGCGCGAGGCGGCGGGCGCGAGCAATGTGCGACGAGCGCCGAGGGCTCCATCGGCGCCCGATCCGCGACGGCTCAGGCACCCCCGTCGTCCGAGCGCCGCGGCCGCTCCCCCTCCGGCAGGTCGTCGTCGTCGAGGACCCGGAGCGCCGCGCCCTCGAGGTCGTCGTATTGCCCCTTCTTCAGGGACCACAGGAAGCCGGCGAGGCCGAGAAGGCCGAGCCCGAGCGCGATGGGGAGGAGATAGAGGATGACGTTCACGGCGCGGCCTCCTCGAGGCGGGTGCGCGAGGCCGGGACGCGCCGGGGCGGGGTCGCGGGCCCGGGCGCGGGGGCCTGCGCGCGCACGCGGGCTTGCGCGCGCAGGGCGTTGAGCGTCACCACGATCGAGGAGCCCGACATCGCGAGCGCCGCGACGAGGGGCGTCACCCAACCCGCCACTGCGATCGGCACGGCGACGAGGTTGTAGAGCGTCGCGAGCCAGAGGTTCTGGCGCATCACCGCGAGCGCCCGGCGCGTCAGCACCACGGCGTCCGCCACCGGCCCGAGGCGATCGCCGATGACGAGCGCGTCGGCGCAGGTCTGGGCGAGGTGCGAGGCGGAGATCGGAGAGAGCGAGGCGTGCGCCGCGGCGAGCGCCGGCGCGTCGTTCAGCCCGTCGCCGACCATGAGGACGCGCCGGCCCTCCGCGGTGAGCCGCTCGATCAGCGCCGTCTTGTCCCCGGGCTTCGCGCCCGCGTGCCACTCGGTCGCGCCCACGGCGGCGGCAGCGCGGGAGACCGGCCCCTCGCGGTCGCCGGAGACGACGAGGATGCGCAGGCCGAGCCGCTCGAGCCGGTCCACGGTCTCGGCGGCGTCGTCCTTGAGGGTCTGGCGGAGCGTGAGCACGGCGCGGCGGTCACCGAGCGCGACCGCGATCGCGGTGGCGTCCGGATCGGCGGCGAGCGCGCGGGCGGCCTCGTCGGCGGCGCCGCAGAAGTCCGCCGAGCCGAGCCGCGCCTCGACGCCGTCGAGCGTCGCGAGCACGCCGCGGCCGGGCTCCTCGCGGGCCCCGGCGAGCGGGCTCGTGTCGCGCCCCTCGCGCGCGAGGGCGAGCATGAGTGCCTTGGCGAGCGGATGCGAGGAGGACTGCGCCAGCCGGGCGGCGAGCGCGACGAGGTCGTCGGGCGCGTCCGCCCGGTTGGCGATCCGCGCCTCGGGCGTGGTCAGCGTGCCGGTCTTGTCGAGGACGACGGTGTCGCAGGCGGCGATGCGCTCGACGCCGTCGCCGGCGCCGAGCAGGACGCCCGCCTTGAACAGCGCTCCCGAGACCACGACCTGCACCGCCGGCACGGCCAGGCCGAGCGCGCAGGGGCAGGTGATGATCAGCACCGCGACGGCGGTGAGGATGGCGAAGTGGGGGTCCGCGCCGAAGGCGAGCCAGCCGAGCGCGGTGAGGAGCGCGGTCGCGTGAACCACGGGCGAGTAGAGCCGCGCCGCGCGGTCGGCGATCTGCACGTAGCGCGACTTGGCGAGGAGCGCGGCGTCGAGGAGCTTGTTCACCTCGGCGACGAGCGAGCTCTCGGCGGCGGCGGTGGCGCGCACGACGAGGGCGCCGGTGACGTTGAGCGTGCCGGAATGCACGCGCGCGCCCGGCGCCACGGGCTCGTGCGCGGTCTCCCCGGTGACGAGGCTCGCATCGATCTCGGACGTGCCGTCCTCCACCACGCCGTCGACGGCGATGCGGTCGCCGGGGCGCACCGCGATGCGCTCGCCGGCCTTCACCGCGAGGACGGGGATCTCGGTGACGCCGCCGTCGGCGTCGATGCGCCGCGCGGTGTCGCCGCGCAGGGCGACGAGGTTGCCGGCGACGGCGCGGGTGCGCTTGCGCATCGCCTGGTCGAGGACGCGTCCCGCGAGCAGGAAGGCGAGCAGCATCACGGCGGAATCGAAATAGGCGTGTGTCGCCGAGTGGGCCGTCTCCCACAGCGAGACGCCGACCGCGAGCAGCACGCCGAGCGAGATCGGCACGTCCATGCCGAGCGCGCCGGCGCGGATCGAGCGGATCGCCGCCTTGAAGAAGGGCTGGCCCGAATAGGCCACCGCGGGAATCGCGATCAGCGCCGAGATCCAGTGGAACAGGTCGCGGGTCACGGGATCGATGTCGGAGGCGTTGCCCGACCACACCGAGACCGAGAGCAGCATGATGTTCATCGTCGCGAAGGCGGCGACGCCCAGGCGCGTCAGCAGGTCCTTGGTCTGCGCGCTCTCCAGCGCCTCCTCACGCGAGGGGGTGAACGGCCAGGCGCGGTAGCCGAGCCGCTCGAGCCGCTCGACGGCCTCGGCGGGATCCCCGTCGGCGTCGAGCTGCAGCGTCAGGCGGCGCGTCGTGTAGTTGAGCCGCGCCGCGCGCAGGCCCGGCGCGCCGGCGACGCCGTCCTCGATCTCCCGGATGCAGGCGGCGCAGGTCACCCCGTCGATGGCGAGGTCGAGGCGGCAGGCGCCGTCCCCGCCGGGGGTGACGAAGGCGGAATAGTCGATGCGGTCGGCCTTCGGGGTGCCGGCCGCGAGCGCGGGGGAGACGCTCACGACGATCAATCCACGAGGATGCGGTTGCGGGAGCGGAACAGCACCTCGCCGTCCCGCGCAAGCTCGGTGACGAGCGTCCAGCGGCCGGGTCCCGGATCGCCGGCGAAGACGGCCTCGTAGCGGCCGAGCCCGGTCTCGACGATCGCGCCCGTGGCATCGAGGCTCTTGTCCGCGGGCGCCGCGAGGCGGGCCGTCCCGGCGAGGCCGGCGAGCGGCGCGCCCTCGTTGTCGGCGACGGCGAAGGCGGCGGCGACGGTGCCGTCGTCGCGGCGGGCGACGCGGACATCGACGCTCCAGCCGCGCGCCCGCTGGGCGGCGCTCTCGGCGAGCGTGCCGTTGAACTCCTGGCTCGCGCGGTAGGTGCTGTCGACCTCGAGGCCCCGGAAGGTGGAGGAGGCGATGTTCAGCAGGAAGACGTTCATCGTGAAGATGACGCCGAAGAACGCGACGAGGATCGCGAGCACCTTGCGGCCCGTGAGGGGCCGGCCGCCGGGCCTGTAGTCGTCGACGAGCCGATCGGGGGAGGTCATGGTCGTCTCGCTCCTCGAGTGAGGCCCGCGCTCAGCGGGCGGGCTGGATGAAATGGTCGCGGGCGACGGCGGTCTCGGCGCCGTCGGGGGCGGTCAGGACGAAGGCGACGTCGCGGCTCTCCGGCGCGCCGGCGACCGGCGTCTGCGTGACGAGCACGCGCAGCTCCCGGGTCCGGGCCGGGCCGATCACGACCTCGAGCGTGTCCGGGTCGAGGTTCGTCGTGCCGACCGACTCGACGGTCGCCGCGTCGAGCCCCTCGAGCGAGAGCGTGAAGGTCCGCTCCTCCAGCGCCTTGTTGGCGACCCGCACGGTGTAGGCGTTGCGGATCGAGCCGTCGGAGAGCAGCACGTAGACCGGGTTGCGGTCGTGCAGGGCCGAGACGTCCAGCGTCGCGCGCACCGCGAGGTGGTAGATCATGAACAGCGAGATGCCGACGATGAGCACCGCGTAGAGGATGGTGCGGGCGCGCACGATCTTGGGCTTCTCCTCGGGCAGGCCCGCCTCGCGGCGCTCGAGGTTGTACTCCGAATCGTAGGCGATCAGCCCCTTCGGGCGGCCGATCTTCTCCATCACGCCGTCGCAGGCGTCGATGCACAGGCCGCACTGCACGCAGCCGAGCTGCATGCCGTCGCGGATGTCGACCCCCGTCGGGCAGACGGCGACGCACTGGTTGCAGTCGATGCAGTCGCCGGCCTTCTCGCCCTTCTCGATGAGCGCCTTGTTCTTCTTCATCGAGCCGCGCGGCTCGCCGCGGTCCACCTTGTAGGTGACGTTGAGCGCGTGCTCGTCGGTGAGCGCGGCCTGGATGCGGGGCCAGGGGCACATGTAGGTGCAGACCTGCTCGCGCATGAAGCCGGCGAGCGTGTAGGTCGTGAACGTGAGGATGCCGATCCAGACGTAGGCGACGGCCGGGGCCTGCAGCGTGGCGAGCTCCCAGACGAGGGTCGGCGCGTCGGCGAAGTAGAGCACCCAGGCGCCGCCCGTCCACCAGGCGATCATCAGCCAGGTCACGTGCTTGCCGGTCGAGCGCGCCACGCGCTCCTTCGTCCAGCCGCCGTTGTAGAGCTTGATGCGCTCGCGCCGGTCGCCCTCGAAGAAGCGCTCCACCGCGAGGAACAGGTCGGTCCACACGGTCTGCGGGCACAGGTAGCCGCACCAGACGCGGCCGGCGACCGCGTTCATCAGGAAGAGGATGAAGGACGCGAGGATGAGCAGGCCCGTGAGGTAGACGATCTCCTGCGGCCAGATCTCGATGAAGAAGAAGTAGAAGCGCCTCGCGGGAAAATCGATCAGCACCGCCTGGTCCGGCGCGTTCGGCCCGCGGTCCCAGCGCACGAAGGGCAGGAGGTAGTAGACGCCGAGCGTCAGCACCAGCACCGCCCACTTGATGCGCCGGAACGTGCCGTCGACCTTCTGGACGTAGAGCTGCCTGCGCTTGGCGTAGAGCGGCCCCTCGATGAGGGTCTCGTCCGCGTGGGTCTCGTCCGCGTGGGTCTCGTGCGCGTGGGTCTCCTCGGCCCGGCGCGCCTCGAGGAGGTCCGCGTCGCGCGAGGGGTTCGGTGCTGCCGTGTCGGCCATGGCGGGGGAGCTCGCTGATCCGTCTCGTGCCGCGCACCCTGCCGCGCCGGATCGCCCGCCGCGTTGATCGGGATCAATGGCCGCGCTCGCCCGAGCGGACGGGATGTCGCAGCCGTGCGCCTCCCGACGCTTTCGCCGCGAAATGCGCGGGCCCGGTTCCCGCTACGGAAACCATGGCGCGACGAACCGTCTTCCGGAGCACGCGGAAATCGCAATTTCCTTGACCGGACTGCACAATCACATATCGTCCCGAAAACAACCGAAAAGTGATTCGCACCGGCACGGGGGCGCGGCCATGGATCTCCAGGGTTGGGACGTAGTGACCGCGAGCAACGTCGCGGCGGTCAACAAGGTTCTCGCCGGCTCGACCTCGACGACGCTGCCGACGTTCTCGTTCGAGAACACCAGCCTCGCCATCGCGATGAGCGGCGACTTCGGCCCCTGGACGATCCAGCCCGGCGGCTCGGCCAACCGCATCAACCTGATGGTGCCGATCACGTCGGGCACGCTCACGGCCCCGCAGTTCCGCGCGCCGATCGATCTCGCGGGCGTCCAGCCGATCCTCAACCTCGCGCTCGTGCTCGTCGCGGCCCCGAGCAACGGCACGCAATCGCTCACCTTCGCCATCGAGACGAACTCGCCGCGCCCGGCGACGAAGGACGGCGACGTCTACGTCGCCAATCCAGACGCGAGCCCGGGCCATGTCCTGAAGACGCGCGACCCGACGGGACAGGCGGCGCAGATCTTCAACGACTGGTTCGGTGAGATCTTCGTCGAGAACAAGGACAAGATCTCGTTCATCTTCGCCACCGTGATCATGAACCCGCAGGGACAGCCCTGGCTCGCGCCCAAGGCCATCTCGGTGAGCTACTTCGAGTCCATCGACAAGAAGATCCAGGCGCTGGGCATCCAGTCGCTCACGCAGGCGCCCTGGGGCGCGGGCGGGCTCGCGACGGCGGTGGATCCGAGCCTCCTCGTGGCGGGGGACGACTACTTCTTCGCAATGGCGCCGGCGGTGTTCCTGAAGAACCTGCTCATGCCCTCGGTGGTGAAGGCGCTCGGCGTCCCGGCCTCGTCGCTGCGCTTCAACGCGCCGCCTAACCCCTCGCAGCCGACCGCGTGCTCGATCACCAACACGGCCGCCATCCCGATGGGGAAGGTGCACAGCGGGGCGATCGACTACTATCCGGAGCTGACCAGCTACGCGGTGAAGATCAGCGGCAAGCAGATCATCACCACGGCGAGCGGCCGCTTCGACATCACCGGCCTACACGACGCCTATGTCACGTTCGACAACCTCAGCGTCGTCACCGAGGTCGGCTACGATCCCAAGACCAACCAGGTCACCTTCAACGTCGTCAGCAAGTCGAGCCCGTCCACGCACGAGCACATCCCCTGGTACGAGAAGGAGATCACCTGGATCGTCCCGGTGATCGGCCTGATCGTCAACGTGGTGATGGACGTCGTCGTCGCGACGATCGAGGACGCGGTGACCAACGCCCTCAAGAGCTCCGGCCAGTTCTCCATCGACTCGATCCCCGTCGCGACCGCGGTCTGGTCGGGCCTCGACAAGTTCGAGGCGTCGAGCGCCGAATTGTCCGATGCGTTCGTGATCCGCGCCTCCGGCGCGTCCTGAGCCGCCGTGCGCCGTCCCGCGCCGGCACGACGACCTCACGCGCCCCCGACCCGGGCGCGCCTCTCTCTAGTCGAGGTGATTCCCATGGCGAACGGCTCCAACGGCAACGACACCGGCAACATCGACCTGATGGGCTGGGACACGGTCTTCGCCCTGCGCCTCGAGGCGCTCAACGCCTCGATCAAGGCGCAGAAGACGACGCCCGCCGACTTCGACGGCACCGACACCGCGGGCGGCGCGCACGTCGCCGGTGCCTGGAGCGACTGGTCCGTCAAGGGCGGCGAGGGCAACGGCATCATCATGGAGTGCCCGATCAAGACGGGGGACCTGACCCTGCCGGGCAGCGCCCCGGTCAAGCTCGACGGCGGCAACGTCGAGGTGATGATCACGCTGGCCTCCGACAAGGCGTCGCAGGAGATCTCCGATCCCACCGCCAAGCCGGGCACCGGTAGCACGCACCACTTCAAGGCGAACCAGACGACCGAGGAGTTCCAGCGCCCGCGCGTGCAGTCGGTGACCGCGCCGGGGCTCTCGGGCGGCGACGTCTACGCGGCGGAGGCCGCGTTCAACGCCTACTACGAGAACAACCTCGCCGCCTTCGACGCGGTCTTCGCCGCCGTGAGGCTCGAGGAGGAGGCGATCGAGGCGGGCAAGCAATGGCTCAAGCCCGTCGTCTCGCTCTACGGCATGGCCTCGGTCCAGGGCGACCAGAGCCAGACCTCGTTCGCGCTGCTCAGCCTGACCAGCAAGCCCTCCGGGCCCCTGCCGCAGCAGAACTTCGACATCCGCATGTTCGACGTCTTCTCCAAGACCGCCACGAAGACGAACTCGGTCTTCGCGGTCTCCGCGCCGCTGGCGATGCAGAACATCGTCCTGCAGGCCGCCAAGCAGTGCGTCATGGGCGCCACCGACGACGACTTCCATATCGTCAACGACGGCATCACCGTGGCGAACAAGAACACCCTCCAGTGGGGCAACTTCCAGCTCACCAAGGACGACCCGACGAGCATCGTCGTGCCGACGATCGCACCCGGCGACTTCGAGCTGACGCTCGACGGGATGAACTTCCACCTGAGCATCTCGCAGGCGTCGTTCACCACGCCGGACGGCACCGCCGACGTGAAGCTCACCGCCGACCAATACTTCAACGTCGAGGCGGCGAAGCTCTCCGACGGCAAGTACTACCTCGTGCCCTCGCCGGGGCTCGGCACCAACTCGATCCGTGCCGACGTCTCCCCCAACAAGGGCTTCGAGATCGCGATGATCATCGAGTCGATCGCGATCGGCATCGCCTTCGGCTTCATCGGCGCCGAGCTCGGCGAGGCGCTGGGCGGCGCGGTCTCCACCGCCACGACGGAGGGGGGCGAGGGCGTCGTGGAGGCCGGCGCCGAGGCGATCGACAACGAGTTCAGCGAGATGTCCGAGGAGGAGATCTCGGCCGCCGAGGACTCCTCGGTGGAGGACGCCACCGAGTCGATCGCGTCCGGCGGCGAGGAGGGCAACGGCCGCACCGGCATCTTCGCCAACAAGTACAAGGTCTGGGGCGGTGTGCTCGGCGGCATGCTGGGCATCCCGGTCGGCGTCCTGCCGCAGATCATGACCATGATCTGGAACGACAAGATCACCGAGGGCAACGTGCCCACGATCGACGACTTCGCCACGAACTTCTCCGCCGCGATCCAGTGGCCCTACGTGGAGAGCTGGCAGGTGACCGGCGGCACCTTCCGCGCCGCCTTCCTGCTCGGCGGCAATGCCGCGACCACGGGGACGACGGAATGAGCGCCGCGCCGGTCACCACTCCGCAGGGCGAGATCTCGACCTTCGGCTGGGACACGGCCTTCGCCGTGCGGATCGCCAACGTCAACGCAGCGATCGTGGCGCGCAAGGCCTCCCCGACGGGGTTCTCCTACACGGACGCGAGCGACCCGAAGGTGACCTGCAAGGGCACATTCGGCGACTGGAGGCTCGTGCGCGGCGGCGACGGCTCGGGGGTCAACGTCGAGCTGCCGATGAGCGCCGTGACCGGCGTCGCGCCGAACGGCGACAGCTACGCGCCGTATTCGTGGACCGCCGGCTCGATCACCATGACCGTGCGGCTGCACTTCTTCGACGACGCCGCGGACGCGACCGGCAAGAAGAAGCACCTCAAGGTCAAGCCCACCAGCGACGAGCCGAGCGTGCCCGTCGTGGAGGTGTACGGGGTGGACGAGACGATCCTCCCCTCCCCCGCCTGGGCGATGTACTCGATCCAGGCGGCGCTGGTCGCCTGGTGCGAGGCCAACCTCGCGGACTTCGCCTACATCTTCTCCATCGCCGACCTCAACGACGAGGCGGACACCGGCGCCTGGGCCTTCCTCAAGCCGTCCTACGTCTCCTACTCCTACGTCGACGGGCCGGACGACGAGGACGCCTTCCTCGGCGTGCTCGCGATGTGCGGCAAGCGCTCGCCCGCGGGGCTCCAGCAGGTCATCGACAAGCGCATCGTTCCCAAGGGCGTCGAGGGCGCCTTCTGCATCTCGCGCACGCTGATGCTGCAGGACCTGATCGTGCCCTCCCTCCAGCGCATGTGGCCGAACCTGAGGCCCGAGGACCTGGAGATCGGCGACCAGCAGATCCAGCTCAAGCCCAACGTCTCGGTCGACCTGCCGCAGGTCGAGCACCAGGGCAACATCTACACACCCCAGCTCAAGCAGTTCACCTTCATGATCGAGGGTCCGCAGGTCTCGATCGACGCCTATACCGAGACGCACGTGGACGCGGGCGTCACCGCCTGGTGCCGCTCGACGAACCGCTACACGATCGTCAAGGGCACCAACAAGTCCGGCCAGACCACCCTCGCCTACCAGCGCATCGGCGACCCGGAGGAGACCCACGGCAACATCATCGCCGAATGGGTGAAGATCACCGACGCCATCCTCGCGATCGTGCTCGCCATCGCGCTCGCGGTGCTGGCCGTGGTGACCGGCGGCGCGGCGGTGCCGGTGATCGTGGTGATCGGGGCGCTGCTCGTGGGCCTCGTCGGCTTCTCGGCGGAGATCGAGGGCATGATCGCCAACGACGACGCGCCGGCGATCGATCTCCTGCAGGACAACGTCTACGCCCCGATGGTGTGGACCGACAGCCAGGACTTCACCGTCTCCGCCGTCGATCTCGACGGCTCGCTGCGGCTCGCCGGCGCGCTCGGGTTCACGAGCGCCGCCGTCGCGTGCCCCTGAGGGAGGTCACGACATGCTCGACACGTTCGGCTGGGATCTCGTCTACGCCACGACGCTGACCGCGGTCGACGCGGCGGTGAAGGCGAGCGGACGGGTTCCCGCCTCGTTCTCCGGCGGCGGCGTCGCGGGGGACTGGGGCGCCTGGGACCTCGTCCCCGGCGCGCCCTCGAACCGCATCGTCGTCGGCTGCACCGTCGCCTCCGGCACGGCGACGCTCGGCGGCAAGTCGCTCGACCTCGCCGGCTCGACCATCCGCGTCCTCGTGACGCTCGCGGTCACCGCGGACGGAACGATTGCGCCCGTGGGCGGCGACGCCGTGGTGCTCGATCGCTACAGCTTCCCGCCGGGCGTGACGGGCGACGACGTCTACGAGGTGGCCAAGGCCTTCCACGCCGTCCTCCAGCAGCAGGTGCCGCTCCTCGCCGGCGCGTTCGGCTCGATCACGACCGGCGTCGTGTCGGCCGCGCCGGCCGGCGATCGCCCCTGGATCGTGCCGACCTCCGCCGCCGTCGCGGTCACGCCGCTGCCTGCGAACGACCAGCGCGGCGCCATCGTCGCGCTCCTCGCCATGACCGAGCACCGCTCGATGGACGGGCTCCAGCTCGCCGTCGACGGGCGGATGCTCGACGGCGCGCCCGCCGGCTGCGACCGCGCCGTCGCGCTCGGCCCGCATCGGGTCGACGAGGACCTCCTGAAGCCCGCCATCACATCGATCGTGCAGGGCTCGTCCCTGTCGGACTTCGCCGCCAGCGCCACGGGCACGATCTACAACACCGGAACGATGACCTGGGGCGCGTTCACCTACACGGATGCGGACGGCGACACGACGACGATCCACCCCACCATCCCGGCGGGCAACCTGCAGCTGACGCTGAACGGGGCGGTGGCGCACGTCTCGATGTCGAACGTGCACTTCCCCTATCCGGCCTGGCACGGCCCCGGCGAGATCCGGGTGGCGATGGACGCCGAGCAGTTCGTGACGATGGGGATCGTGCGCCGCGACGACGGGCACCTCGTCCTCGCGGAGATCGCCGACCCGGTGCAGAGCTTCCACGTCACGGTCATCCCCGACCACGACGTCCAGGCCTTCCAGATCGCGGTGAACGTCGCGCTCCAGGTGCTGTTCGCGGTGATCGGCGGGGCGCTCGATTCCGCGGCCGGCGCGGCCGAGAACGCGGCCGCCGAGTCCGTCGAGGAGGAGGCGAGCGGACAGCTCGTCTCGGACTTCGAGGACGAGGAGATCGTCGGCCTGCTCGACGGTCACGCCAGCGAGGAGGACATCGAGCGGGCCGAGGAGGAGGCCGGCCAGCAGGCGGGCGAGGCCGTCGTCAACGGCGGGGACGCCGGCTGGGTACAGAGCTTCAAGTCGGCGATCATGGCCAACCGCACCAAGATCCTGCTGAAGGTGATCGAGAAGGCGGTCGAGATCCCCGCCGGCAAGATCGTCGACGTCGCCGTGGCGCTGGCAAGGCGCCAGTACGACCAGCTGCCGACGATCGACCCGCTCGCCGTCGATGCGGCGCTGCCGGTCACCTGGGCCGACCGCGAGGGGATCACCTTCGAGGGCGGCAAGGTCGACGGCGCCATCGTGTTCTGGGGCATGCCGACGGGCGCGGCCAAGGCCCTGCGGGGAGGTGGATCATGACCCATCCGATCACGCTCACGGCGACGCTCGCCGTCGCCCCGGGGAAGGCGCAGGCGGCGGAGGCCGCCCGTGACAGGGTGGCCGAGGCGGTCGCGCCGGCCGACGACCTCGCCTTCACCGCCGGCTGGGAGAACGGCAACGCGATCCTGACGATCCGCGTCGGCGCCGCCTCCCAGGCCGCCGTCGACCGGCACCTGAAGGAGCACGGGCCTCTCTACGGCGCCTTCGACGGCATCGCCCGCGTCGCCGAGCTCCGTGTCGAGGGGCCGGTGGACGAGGCGACCCTCGCCTCGATGAGGCGCCTCACCGACTTCGTCGAGACCGCGTGAGCCGCGCGCGCATCGCGATCGTCACGGGCAACGCCCCGCCGGAGGACTCGGCGGGGCTGAAGTACACGCGCCTGGGGCCGATCGGGATCGCGGCGGCGCGAGCCTACGCCACACGCCACGGCTACGGCTTCTCCGGCACGCTGCCCGACGTCGGCGTGCGGCCGGCCTGCTGGGCGAAGATCCCCGCCCTCCTCGCGGCGCTCGAGAGCCACGACTGGGCCGTCTGGGTCGATTCCGACGCGGTCGCGCTCGCGCCCGCGCGCGACCTCGCGCCGCTTCTGGCGACGGACGCCGACATCGTCGCCCAGGACCCCGACGCCTTCTTCGCCGATCTCGGCCTCGACCCGGTCCTGGGGCGCGCCTCCCAGCCGCTGCATACCTGCGTCTTCGCCCTGTGCGCGGGGGGCTTCGCCCGCGATCTCCTCGCCGCCGCCTGGGAGGAGACGCAGTTCGTGAAGCCCGCGGCGCCGTGGAACGGCATCGGCGAGCAGGAGGCGATCAATGCCGTCCTCAAGCGCCGCCCGCCCGCTCCGGGGCGCATCCGGTACGTCGGCGACTTGCAGGCGCCGCCGCGGCTGGCCTCGCCGACGACGCGCTTCGTGCACTTCTACGGAGACCGCGCCGCGCCGCTCGTACCCGAGGCGACCGCCGCGCGGGTGCTCGACGCCTTCGAGGACGCGGTTCGCGCCGGGCGCGGCAGGGCGATGGATCTGGGGCTCGTCCACCTCTGCGCGATCCAGAGATCGGCCCCGGGCGGGCCGATCGACCGCGGCGGGCCGGAGCGCTTCGGTTACGACGCGGCCGCGCTGCGCGCGGCGGCGCGCGCCTTCCTGGCGGAGGCGGCGGCGTGATCGCGCTCCATCCTCTCGTCGAGGCGCCCGGCGCGCCGCACGTGGTCTTCCTGCACGGGCTCGAGGGCGACGCCTTCGCGAGCTGGGGGCCGCGGGAGCGTCCCGGCATGTTCCAGGCCCGCCTGTCCGCGGCGCACCCCGGCTGCGCGACGACGACGATCGGCTACCCGGCGAGCGTCGCCCGCTTCAAGAGCGACCCCGCCTTCACGCTCGCGCCGATCGAGGCGGCGTTCGGGGCGGCGCTCGACGGGCTCCTGGCGGAGCGCCCCGCGGTGGTCGTCGTCGGGTATTGCCTCGGCGGCCTCCTCGCCGCGCTGGCGCTGCGGGCGCGGGCGGCGCGCGGGCGGCTTCCGCCGACGCTGCTCTTCCTGATGGATGCGCCCCTGCTCCTGCCGGAGCGCGACGACCCCTATCCCGAGATCGGCGCGGGGCTGGGCCTGACCGTCTCGGACATGGCGGACCTCACGCTGTGGCTGCGCGGCGAGGCCGGGACCGCGGGCATCCGGGTTGTCTCGATCCTCAGCGAGGCGCCCGGCTGGCTCGCGCCCTACGGCCGCGACGCCGCCTCTCCGCCGGCGCCGCTGCACGTCGTCCCCGGCGACCACCTCGCGCTGGCGGCGGCGCCGGACACGGGCGACTTCGCCCCGCTCGCGGTGGTGAGCGGGGCGATCGATGCGTTCCTGGCGGAAGTGTTCCTGGCCGATCAGGCCGGCCACAGGAACCAGAGATAGGCGCCGTAGCCGCCGATCAGCACGGCACCCTCCCAGCGCACGATCTTGCGGCCGGTCCAGGCGACGAGGAGCATCAGCAGCGTCACGCCGACCATCACCGGCGCGTCGAAGCGCGCGATCTCGCCGGGGATGTCCACCGGCGCGATCAGGCCGGTGACTCCGCCGATGCCGAGGATGTTGTAGATGTTCGAGCCGACGATGTTGCCGAAGGCGACGTCCGCCTGGCGCCTCAGCGCCGCGACGACGGACGTGACGAGCTCGGGCAGCGAGGTGCCCACCGCGACGACGGTGAGGCCGATCACCGTCTCGGAGATGCCGAGCCCGCGGGCGAGCTCGGTGGCGCCGTCCACCAGGAGCTTGCCGCCGCCCACGACGAGGACGAGGCCGGCGAGCGCGAGCAGGATCGGCCAGAGCAGCCCGCCGCCCTTCTCCGCCGGGTCGGGCACCAGCGCGTCGTCGGCCGCCTGCGTCGCCACCGCCTTGTCGTAGAGCGCGCCGTGGTCCGGCACGGGGACCGCAGATCGCTCCTGCCGGAATGCGACGAAGATGTAGGCGGCGAGCCCGGCCACGAAGACGGCGCCCACCAGCCGATCGAGCGGCCAGACGAAGGCGAGGGCGGCGAACAGCACGGCGACGACGAGCGCCACCACGCCGTCCCGCGTCAGCGCGCGCGAGTCGATCGCGATCGGCGCGATCAGCGCCGAGATGCCCAGGATCAGCAGGATGTTGGCGATGTTCGAGCCGACGATGTTGCCGATGGCGATGCCCGGTGCCCCGGCGAGCGAGGCCTGGACCGAGGTGACGAGCTCGGGCGTCGAGGTGCCGAAGCCCACCAGCGTGAGGCCGATGACGAGGGGCGAGACGCCGAGCCGGGTCGCGGCCTTGACGGCGCCGCGCACGAGAAGGTCGCCGCCGAAAACGAGCAGGACGAGGCCGGCGAGGACGAGGAGAAGGGTGACAGTCATGGATGCGCACCGATGACGTGAGTGGGCGAGAGCCCGCTCGCGACCCGCCGCCGTCCCCGCGCGCATGCGCGCCCGGCCGCCGGCTGATCCCGAACGAGGGAACAGCTCCGACATCGCGGAAGGGGGTCGACCCGTTCCGCCAGAGGGGCCCGGCGCTGTAGCGAGCGTCAGATGGCGGGGTAACGCGGATTGCGCAAGGGTCGAATGGGAATTCAGATACGCGCGTCCCGCATCCCGGAGCCCCCATGCCCATCGAGAAGATCACGTTTCCCGGACACGACGGCCAGAGCCTCGCCGCGCGCCTCGATCGGCCGCCGGGCCGCCCGCGCGCCTACGCGCTGTTCACCCATTGCTTCACCTGCTCGAAGGACCTCGCGGCCGCGCGCCGGATCGCCGCCGCGCTCGCCGATTCGGGGATCGCGGTGCTGCGCTTCGACTTCACCGGCCTCGGTCACTCGCAGGGAGAGTTCGCCAACACGAGCTTCACGACGAACGTCGCCGACCTCGTCCTCGCCGCCGACCACATGCGCGCGACGCTGGAGGCGCCCGCGATCCTGATCGGCCATTCGCTGGGCGGGGCGGCGACGATCGCGGCGGCGGCGCGCATCCCGGAGGCGAAGGCGGTGGTCACCATCGGCGCGCCGGCCGAGCCCGCCCACGTCACCCACGCTCTCGGCGCCTCGCTCGAGACGATCGAGCGGGACGGGTCCGCGCGCGTGACCCTCGCGGGGCGCGACTTCACCATCACCCGCGACTTCGTCGAGGACGTGCGCGAGGCGAGCCTGCGCACGGCGCTGGCCGATCTGCGCAAGGCGCTCCTCGTGCTCCACGCCCCGCGCGACGAGACGGTCGGCATCGAGAACGCGAGCGCGATCTTCACGGCCGCCAAGCACCCCAAGAGCTTCGTCACCCTCGACGACGCCGACCACCTGCTCACGAGCGCCGAGGACGCGGAATACGCGGCCTCCGTCATCGCCGCCTGGGTCGCGCGCTACCTGCCGCCGGCGGCGGACGACGCGGCCGCCGCGCGGCACGAGGGGGTGGTTCGCGTGAGCGAGGATTCGCCCGCGGGCCTCCTCCAGCACGTCTCGGTCGACGGGCGCTTTCCCCTGATCGCCGACGAGCCGCGATCGCTCGGCGGCTCGGACCTCGGGCCGACGCCCTACCAGTTCCTGTCCGTCGCGCTCGGCGCCTGCACGGCGATGACGCTGCGGATGTACGCCAGGCGCAAGAAGCTCGCGCTCGACAGCGTCGTCGTGGACGTGACGCACGACAAGGTCCACGCCGAGGACAGCAGCGACGCCGAGGCCGGCACCCACCGCCGCGCCGACCGCTTCGTGCGCCGCCTGCGTATCGCGGGCGACCTGACGCCGGCCGAGCGCGCCCGCCTCCTCGAGATCGCCGACATGTGCCCCGTGCACCGGACGCTGGAGCACGCCTCGGTGATCGAGACCTCGGAGGAGGAGGATTGAGCGTGCGACGAGCCGACATTCGCGACTCGAGACCTCCGAGCCGGAAGGCGCCTCGCCTCGACCTGCCCGCGCAGGCATACCTCCCTCGATTTCCTGCGCGGGCGTACGAATTCGCGCGAAAGGCCGAGGTCCTCCTTCCCTGTAGGGGAAGGTGGCGCGCAGCCGAAGGCTGCGTGACGGATGGGGCGCGGCGCGCGAGCGACGCGTTCCGCGAAGCGGAAGACGACGCGTCCGCTGCCGCCGCTGCACTTCGGCTTCGCCGAACGCGCGTGCCGCGCGCCCCATCCGTCTCGGCTCCGCCGAGACACCTTCCCCTACGGGGAAGGACGATGTTCGCGGGCGTCGGATCGCAACTCCGCGACGCCGCTGGTCCGGAGCCACGAGACGCGCAGGGCTATCTATCGAGCGACATGCCATGACCGGAGAGACCGCCATGACCGAGGAGAAAGCCGCCGCCGTCGACGCCTGGTTCGCCGACGCCCTCTCCCTGTCCGATCCCGCGCTCGACGCCGCGCTCGCGGCCAACGTCGAGGCCGGGCTGCCGGCGATCGACGTGTCGCCCGCGCAGGGCAAGCTGCTCGAGCTCCTCGCCCGGATGGCGGGCGCGCGGCGCATCCTCGAGATCGGCACGCTCGGCGGCTATTCCACCATCCATCTCGCCCGCGCCGTGCCCGAGGGCGGGCGCGTGACGACGCTCGAGCTCGACCCGCGGCACGCCGAGACGGCGCGGGCGAACATCGCCCGGGCCGGCCTCTCCGATCGCGTGGACATCCGCGTCGGGCGCGCGCTCGACACGCTCGCCGCGCTCGAGGCGGAGGGTGCGGGGCCGTTCGACCTCGTCTTCGTCGATGCCGACAAGCCCTCGAACCCGCACTATCTCGCCTTCGCCCTGCGCCTCTCGCGGCCCGGCACGGTGCTGATCTTCGACAATGTCGTGCGCGAGGGCGCCGTCGTCGACACCGCGAGCACGGACGCGTCGGTCGTGGCCACCCGCGCGGTGGTCGAGGCGATCGGCCGCGAGAAGCGGCTCTCGGCGACCGCGATCCAGACGCTCGGGATCAAGGGCTGGGACGGGTTCGCCCTGGCGATCGTGGGCGAGGCCTGATAACGCTGCGCGAAACCGGCGCCCGCGGGCGCCGCCGAGGTCCGCCGGCGGAAGGGAGCTGCACTCGTGGAGACCGTGATGCGGCTCGCGGTGGGGAGCATCGCCGTGGGCGTGCTCGTCCTCGGGCTGAAGCTCGCGGCCTGGTGGCTGACCGGGTCGGTCGCGCTCTATTCGGATGCGCTCGAGAGCATCGTCAACGTCGCGGCCGCGGTCGCGGCGCTCGTCGCCATCCGGCTCTCGGCGAAGCCCGCCGATCGCAACCACCCCTACGGCCACCACAAGGCGGAGTACTTCTCCGCCGTCATCGAGGGCGTGCTGATCATCCTCGCCGCCCTCTCGATCGCGCATGCGGCCTATGGCGCGCTCTCGGCGCCGCACATGCCGGACTTCGGGCCGGTGGGCCTCGCGGTCAACGCGCTCGCGAGCGTCATCAACGGGGTATGGGCGGCGGTCCTGATCCGGGCGGGACGGACCCGCCGCTCGCCGGCGCTCGCGGCGGACGGGCGCCACCTCCTCACCGACGTCGTCTCCTCGGTGGGCGTGCTCGCGGGCGTCCTGCTCGCCGCGCTGACGGGATGGCTGATCCTCGACCCGGTCCTGGCGCTGCTCGTCGCGCTCAACATCCTCTGGTCGGGGTGGCAGCTGGTGAAGTCGTCCGTGTCGGGGCTGATGGACGAGGCCGTCGCGCCCGAGGAGCTCGGCGCGATCCGCGCCGTGATCTCCCGCCACGCCGACGGGGCGCTCGAGGCGCACGACCTGCGCACCCGGCAGGCCGGGCGCGTGACCTTCATCGACTTCCACCTCGTCGTGCCCGGCGAGATGACGGTGTGCGAGGCTCACGAGATCTGCGACCGCATCGAGGGCGGGCTGCGCGCCGCCGTCGGCGAGGCGGTGATCACGATCCACGTCGAGCCCGAGGACAAGGCGAAGCACACCGGCGTGCTGGTGCTGTGACGGGAGGCCGAGCCGGCCTTCGGCGGTGAACGACACCGAGATGCAGTCCGCCGACGCTCTCCCCTCCCCCTCGTGGGGAGGGGCCGGGGGTGGGGGGCGTGGAGGACGATCTCCACGCCAATGCCGCACCACGTCGGCCGGGGTCTGCATCGATGCAGTGCTCGATCCTGAACGCCCCCCCCCGCCCCTCTCCACGAGAGAGAGGGGAGCTCCCGATCGCGTGCCGGATGCGTCCGCGATCCCCCTTCCGCTCACCCCGTGCGTCGCGCCGCCTCGCGCGCGGTGCCCGCCTCCAGCCCGCGCAGCATGCGCTCGCGCTCGCCCACGTAGGCGCGCGTCAGCGGCACGACGTCGTTGCGCCGCCCGAGCTGGAGCTGGAAGACGACGAGGTCCTCGTAGCGGAAGGCCGCCTCGCAGCTGGCGAGGTAGAACTCCCACATCCGGCAGAAGCGCTCGTCGAGGAGCCGCGCCGCCTCCTCGCGGCGGGCGAGGAAGCGCTCGCGCCAGGCCTTCAGGGTCTCGGCGTAGTGCAGCCGCAGCACCTCGACGTCCGCGAGCCGCAAGCCCGCGCGCTCGATCGCGGGGATCATCTCCGACAGGGTGGGGATGTGGCCGCCGGGGAAGATGTAGCGCGTGATCCAGGGGTTCGTCGGCCCCGGCTCGCTGGTCGAGCCGATCGTGTGCAGCAGCATCACGCCGTCCTCGCGCAGGAGGCGGGCCGTCGTGTCGAAGAACTCCCCGTAATGCGCCGGGCCGACGTGCTCGAACATGCCCACCGACACGATCCGGTCGAAGGTCCCCTCGACACGCCGATAGTCCTTCAGCGCGATGTCGATGCGGCTCGAGAGCCCCCGCTTCGCCGCCCGCTCGCGCGCCATCTCGTACTGCTCGGTGGAGAGCGTCACGCCCGTGACGCGCCCCGCGCCGGCGACGCCGGCGAGGTAGAGCGCGAGCCCGCCCCAGCCGCAGCCGATGTCGAGCACCTCGTGCCCCGGCTCGACGAGGAGCTTCGCCGTGATGTGGCGCTTCTTGGCCAGCTGCGCCTCGTCGAGCGACTGGCCCGGACGCTCGAAATAGGCGCAGCTGTATTGCCGGTCGGCGTCGAGGAAGAGGTCGTAGAGGCGGTGGTCGAGGTCGTAGTGGTGCGAGACGTTGGCCCGCGCCCGCCGCTCGCCGTTGCGGGCGAACAGCGCGAGCACCGCCCGCCGCAGCTTGCGCACGAGGCGCGTGCCGTACACGCCGCGCCCGCCGGGGCGCCCGCGCATCAGGAGCGCGAGGAGGTCGTAGATCGAGCCGCGGTCGAGGACGAGCCGGCCGTCCATGAACAGCTCGCCGAGCTTCATCTCCGGATAGAGGACGAGCGCCCGCTCGGCGGCCTTGTCGGTGAAGCGCATCGTCACCTCGGGCGCGCTTCCGCCGCTGCCGGAGACGAACCGGTTGCCGGAGGCGGTGACGACCTCCAGGCTGCCGTTACGGACGGCGATGTCGCATAGTCGACGCAACAGGAGTTCCATGGTCTCCCCCGCGGGTGTTTGTCGCAGGAGAAGAACGCCGCGGAACCCGATCGGTTTCCGCCCGGCGGGCGCCGCATCGGCCGGAGCCCGCCCGCGGGGGGCTCGCGGGTCAGCTCGTGCCGAAAACCCGCGCGAAGATCGTATCGACGTGCTTCAGATGATACCCGAGGTCGAACAGCGCCTCGAGCTCGGCATCGCTCAGCTTCGCCGTGACGTCCGGGTCCCGCTTCAGGAGGTCGAGGAAGTCCCCCTCCCCGCGCCAGACGGGCATGGCGTTGCGCTGGACGAGGGCGTAGGCGTCCTCGCGCGAGGCGCCCTTCTGGGTGAGCGCCAGCAGCACGCGCTGGGAGTGGATGAGGCCGCCCAGCCGGTCGAGGTTCGCCTGCATGCGCGCGGGATAGACGAGCAGCTTGTCGACGACGCCGGTGAGGCGGGCCAGCGCGAAGTCCAGCGTGATCGTGGCGTCCGGGCCGATCATGCGCTCGACCGAGGAATGCGAGATGTCGCGCTCGTGCCACAGCGCCACGTTCTCCATCGCCGGCAGGCAATAGGCCCGCACCATGCGCGCGAGCCCGGTCAGGTTCTCGGTGAGCACGGGGTTGCGCTTGTGCGGCATGGCGGAGGAGCCCTTCTGGCCTTCCGAGAAGTACTCCTCGGCTTCCAGCACCTCGGTGCGCTGCAGGTGGCGGATCTCGGTCGCGAGCCGCTCGACCGAGGAGGCGATCACGGCGAGCGTGGCGAAGAACATAGCGTGGCGGTCGCGCGGGATCACCTGCGTCGAGACCGGCTCGGCGACGAGGCCGAGCTTCTCGGCGACGTATTCCTCCACCCGCGGATCGATGTTGGCGAAGGTGCCGACCGCACCGGAGATGGCGCAGGTCGCGATCTCCGCGCGCGCCGCGACGAGCCGGGCGCGGCAGCGGGCGAACTCGGCGTGGGCCTGCGCGAGCTTCACCCCGAACGTCGTCGGCTCGGCGTGGATGCCGTGCGAGCGGCCGATCGTCGGGGTGAGCTTGTGCTCGCGCGCGCGCCGCTCGAGCGCGGCGAGCAGCGCGTCGAGATCTCCGAGCAGGATGTCGGAGGCCCGGGCGAGCTGGACCGAGAACGTCGTGTCGAGCACGTCCGACGAGGTCATGCCCTGGTGCACGAAGCGCGCCTGCGGCCCCACGATCTCGGCGAGGTGTGTGAGGAAGGCGATGACGTCGTGCTTCGTCTCGCGCTCGATCTCGTCGATGCGCGCGACGTCGAAGGTCGCGTTCGCTCCCTTCTCCCAGATCTCGGCCGCCGCCTCCTTCGGCACGACGCCGAGCTCCGCCAGCGCGGAGGTCGCGTGCGCCTCGATCTCGAACCAGATCCGGAATTTCGTCTCCGGCGACCAGAGCGCGGTCATCTCGGGGCGGGAATAGCGCGGGACCATGACGTCATCCTCTCGGGCGGGAGGCGTGCGCCGTAGCACGCCGGGGCGCGGGGGTGAAGCCGCGCGGGCGGGTGCCGCCCGCCTCACGTCGGCGTGAGCGCAACCCGCGACGCTTGCCTCGCGGCGCGAGGGGCGGTAGCGAACGGGTCGGAGCCCGCCGCATGACGCGCATCGAACGCTACATCTTCGGAACCGTGCTCGGCGCGTTCCTCACGATCCTCGTGGGGCTCACCGGCGTGATCTGGATCACGCAGGCGCTGCGCGAGCTCGACCTGATCACCGGCAAGGGCCAGACCTTCGTCGTCTTCCTCGTCGTGACCGGCCTGTCGCTGCCCGCGCTCGTGACGGTGATCGCCCCGGTGGCGCTGTTCATCGCCTCGATCCACACGCTCAACAAGCTCAACGGCGATTCCGAATGGGTGGTCGCCTCGGCGGCGGGCATGTCGCCCTGGCGGATGATGCGCCCCTTCGCGGTTCTCGGGGCGATCGTCGCCGTGGTCGTGGCGCTCAACACGATCTGGCTCATGCCGGCGAGCTTCGCGCAGCTGCGCCACCTGATCACGCAGATCCGCGCCGACTTCGTCGCGAACCTGGTGCGCGAGGGCCAGTTCACCGAGCTCGACAGCGGCATCACCTTTTCCTACCGCGACAAATCCGGGGACGCGCTGCTGGGCGTCTTCCTGCAGGACCGGCGCGATCCGCAGCGCACCGTCGTCTACGTCGCCGAGCGCGGCGTCGCGGCGGACCTCGAGGACGGCAGCTACCTGCTGCTCGAATCGGGCAGCATCCATCGCCAGCAGACGGGCCGCCAGGACGGCTCGATCGTCACCTTCGAGCGCTACGCCGTCGACCTCGCGGCCTTCGGGCCGGAGCAGGCGGCGATCCTCTACAAGCCGCGCGAGCAATCGACGGGCGCCCTGTTCGCGCCGGATCCGGACGACCCGTACTACCGGGCCGTGCCCGGGCGCTTCCGGGCGGAGCTGCACGACCGGCTCACCTCCTGGCTCTACCCGCTCGCCGGCGTCGCCATCGCCTTCGCCGCGCTGGGCCAGGCGGTCACGACACGGCAGGGGCGCGGGACGGCGATCGCGGCCGCCGTCGTCGGCATGGTGCTCGTGCGCGTCGCGGGCTTCGCGGCCTCGAGCGCCGCGGTCGGCTCGGCGGCGGCGGTGGCGCTGGTCTGGGCCGCGCCGCTGGCGGGGATCGCAATCCCGCTGTGGATCGCCATGCGCCCGCAGCAGAGCGCCGCGCTGACCGCGCGCCTGTCGGGCGGGCTCGCCCGGCTCGCACCCGCGCGCCTCCTCGCGTCCTCCCGGAGGGCGTGATGCTCGTCGGCGCCACCTTTGGCGGCTACCTCGCGGCGCGCTTCCTGCGCACGATCGGCGGCGTGTTCCTCACCGTCTTCCTGCTCGTCTACACGCTCGACTTCGTCGAGCAGATGCGCCAGGCGGGCGACAGCGCGAGCGTCGGCGCCGGCGACGTGGCGATGCTCTCGCTCCTGCGCTCGCCGGCGATCGCCGAGCAGGTCCTGCCCTTCGCGGTGCTGTTCGGCGGGATGATCACGCTGCTCAACCTCTCGCGCAAGCTCGAGCTCGTCGTCGCCCGTGCCGCCGGCGTCTCCGCCTGGCAGTTCCTCCAGCCCGGCATCGTGGTGGCGCTCGCCGTCGGGGTGTTCGCGGTCTTCGTCTACAACCCCCTGGCAGCCACCCTGAAGCAGGAGGCGAGCGCCCGCGAGGCCGTGCTGTTCGCGCGCGATTCCGGCATCGCGGCGGCGCAGAACGTCTGGATCCGCCAGCGCAGCCCGGAGGGCACCGCCATCATCCGCGCGGAGGCCGCCGTCGAGGGCACGACCCGGCTGTCGCGCCCGACGATCTTCGTCTTCGACCGCGAGGGTCGCTTTCGCGAGCGGATCGAGGCGCGCGAGGGCGAGCTGCGGCAGGGCCGCTGGGAGCTGCTCGACGCACGGGTGACGGCGCTCGACGTCGAGCCGCAGAGCTACGCCCGCTACGAGCTCGCCTCGAGCCTCGACCCGGGCCAGCTGCGCACGAGCTTCACCCCGCCCGAATCGGTGCCCTTCTGGGATCTCGACGACGTCGCGGCCCAGACGGAGCTCGCCGGGCTCGACGCCACGCGCTACCACCTGCAGCGCGAGGCGCTGATGGCGCGCCCGCTCCTGTTCGTCGCGATGATCCTGGTGGCGGCGTCCGTTTCCTTAAGATTCTTCCGATTTGGTGGTGTGGGCCAGATGGTTCTGGGTGGCGTCGCCGCGGGATTCCTGCTTTATGTGGCCACCGAGCTGATGGAGGATCTCGGCGGCTCGGGGCTGGTGGGAACCACGCTCGCCGCCTGGTTTCCGGCTGTAGTAGGGAGTTTGCTCGGCGTGCTGGTGCTCTTGCACAAGGAGGACGGCTGATGGTCGCCCCCACGGCTCGCCGACCTCGAAGGGTGGGACGAGTGACGGTCGGACTCGCGCGCATGGCCCTGGCGACGGCGCTCGTGGCCATTCTCTCGCATGCCCCGGCGTATGCGCAGGGTGCGGGGGGAGACCCTCTGGCCGGCCAGGTGGCCGCGAACCCGGGAGCGCGCCTCCTCGTCGAGGCGGACGAGCTCGTCTACGACAACGACCGCAACACGGTCGCCGCCGTCGGCAACGTCGAGATGAACTACGACGGCCGCACGTTGCAGGCCGACCGCGTCACCTACGACCGCAACACCGGCCGCGTCTTCGCCCAGGGTAACGCCCGGCTCACGCAGGCCGACGGCACCGTCGTCACCGGCGACCGGTTCGAGCTGACCGAGGATTTCCGCTCGGGGTTCATCGACTCGCTGCGCGTCGAGCAGCCGGTCGTCGACGCCGGCCGCGGCGCGACCGGCCGCTTCACCGCGCCGCGGGCGGAGCGGATCGAGGGCGAGCAGACGGTCTTCGAGCGCGGCACCTACACGACCTGCGAGCCCTGCGCCGACAACCCGAGCCGCCCGCCGCTGTGGCAGGTCAAGGCCGCGCGCATCATCCACGACACCGAAGAGAAGACGATCTACTACGAGAACGCGACGCTCGAGTTCGCGGGCGTGCCGATCGCCTACATTCCCTACTTCTGGTCGCCAGACCCGACGGTGCGCCGCAAGACCGGCTTTCTCGCACCGACGCCGATCGTGTCGCAGACGCTCGGCAACGGCGCGCGTGTGCCGTTCTTCATCAATCTCGCGCCGAACTACGACATCACGCTGCGCTCGGCCTACTTCGACCGGCAGGGCTTCCTCGCCGACGCCGAGTGGCGCCACCGGCTGATGACGGGCTCGTACTCGATTCGCGCCGCCGGCATCTTCGAGAACGACCCGGCCGCCTTCGACCGCAAGGAGCCGCCGGAGGGCTTCGACGAGAGCCGCGGCATGATCGAGAGCGTCGGTCGCTTCACCATCAACCCGCGCTGGTCCTTCGGCTGGGACGTGACCCTGGTGTCGGACCGCTTCTTCCTTTCGGACTACAACCTCAACAGCGCCACCGTCAGCGCGATCTCGACCTACCGCAGCGAGGCGATCTCGACGCTCTTCCTCACGGGCGTCGGCGAGCGTTCGTTCTTCGAGGCCCGGGGCTATTACTTCAAGGGCCTTTCCTCGGCCGACTTCCAGAAGCACCAGCCGATCGTCCACCCGGTCATCGACTACGACCGCCGCTTCGAGGCGCCCTGGGCGATCGGCGGCGAGATCGGGCTCACCGCGAACCTCACGAGCCTCTCCCGCGAGGCGGCGCAGTTCCAGGGCATCAACCGCAACGAGGCGACGATCATCACGCCGGGGCTCCAAGCGAACTACCCGACCTGCCTCGCCTATGACCGCGATTGCTTCGCCTTCGGCCTCGCGGGCGCCTACACGCGTGCGTCGGTCGAGACGAGCTGGCGGCGGCGCTTCATCGACGATTGGGGGCAGGCCTGGACGCCCTTCGCCTATGCGCGCGCCGACGCCATGTGGTTCTCGCCCAACCTGACGGGCTTCCAGAACGCCAACGTCGCGACCTTCACGGGACGCGACGAGGAGTTCCACGCGCGCGTCATGCCGGGCGTCGGGCTCGAGTATCGCTTCCCGCTGGCGGGCGACTTCCTCGGGGGGACGCAGGTCGTCGAGCCGATCGTCCAGGTCGTGGCGCGGCCGGACGAGACCCTCGTCGGCAGGTTCCCGAACGAGGATGCGCAGAGCTTCGTCTTCGACGACACCGGCCTGTTCGAGTGGGACAAGTTCACCGGCTTCGACCGCAGCGAAGGCGGCGTGCGCGGCAATTACGGGCTGCAGTACACCTATTCCGGCGACGGCGGCCTCTACCTCAACGCCATGCTCGGCCAGTCCATCCATCTCGCGGGCCGCAACGCTTTCGAGAAGAGCGGGCTGCTCGACATCGGGTCCGGCTCGGGCCTCGAGGACCGCTTCTCCGACGTGGTCGGGCGGCTCGAGTTCAGCCCGTTCACCGGCCTTCGGGCCGGTGCCCGCGCCCGCTTCGACAGGGACGACTTCTCAGTCAAGCGCCTCGAGGCGGACATGACGGGCACGCTGGGCCCGCTCACCGCGACGCTGTTCTACGCCCGGCTCTCGCCGCAGCCCGAGCTCGGCTACAACACTGCCCGCGAGGGCATCAGTGCGTCGAGCACGCTCTACCTGACGCGCAACTGGTTCGTGACGGGCGACATCGGCGTCGACCTCGACAAGTACCGCAACGACACGAGGCAGGGCTTCGATTCCGACGCGATCACCTCGATGGCTGTCGGCGCCGGCTACGCGGACGAGTGCACGATCTTCACCGTCCAGCTCACGTCGAAGCCGATCGCCGGCGCCACCAACGGGCAGCGCTACAACCGCACGCTCCTGGCGCGGCTCGAGCTGCTGACGCTCGGCGAGGTCGGCTTCAGCCAGGACCTGTCGCAGGACCCGCTCGGCCGCACGCAGAACCAGTGATCGTGATGGCGAGCCCCGATCATCCTCGCCCCCTCGCGCTCACCCTCGGCGACCCCGCCGGCATCGGCCCGGAGATCGCGCTCGCGGCCTGGCGCGCGCGCGCGGCGCACGGCCTCGCCCCGTTCGCGCTGGTCGGCGACGCCGATCGTCTCGCCCGCGTGGCGCGGGCCGTCGGCATCGACGTGCCGGTGCGACTCGTAGCCGAGATCGAGGAGGCGCCCGCCGTCTTCGACGAGGCCCTCCCCGTGCTTCCCCTGGAGGCGCCCGTCTCCGCCGAGCCCGGCCGGCCGGACCCGGCGAACGCGCCCGCGATCCTCGAGTCGATCGAGCGCGCCGTCGCGCTCGCGCGGTCCGGCCGTGCGGGCGGCGTCGTGACCTGCCCCATCGCCAAGTCGGTGCTCTACGAGGCGGGCTTCGCCCATCCCGGCCACACCGAGTTCCTCGCCGCACTGGCGGCAGAGCCTGGCGCACCGCCGCCGCTCTCCGTGATGATGCTGTGGAGCGAGGACCTCGCGGTGGTTCCGGTGACGGTCCACATCGCGCTCGCGGAGGTGCCCCACGCGCTCACGCGCGAGCGCATCCTCGCCGTCGCGCGTATCGTCGCCCGGGATCTGCGCCAGCGCTTCGGCATCACCGCCCCGCGGCTCGCGCTCGCGGGGCTCAACCCGCATTCGGGCGAGGGCGGCGCCATGGGGCGCGAGGAGATCGACACGATCGCCCCGGCGATCGCGGCGCTGCGGGCGGAGGGGATCGACGCCACCGGGCCGCATCCGGCGGACACGCTGTTCCACGCCCGCGCGCGGACGCGCTACGACGTCGCGCTCGCGATGTATCACGACCAGGCCCTCGTCCCGATCAAGACCATCGCCTTCGACGAGGCGGTGAACGTCACGCTCGGCCTGCCCTTCATCCGCACCTCGCCCGACCACGGCACCGCCTTCGACATCGCCGGGCGCGGCATCGCGCGGCCCGACAGCCTCGTCGCGGCGCTCGGGCTCGCCGGGCGGCTCGCGGGCCGGGCGCAGGCGGTCGCGACCCCGTGAGCGCGATCGACGACCTTCCGCCGCTGCGGGAGGTGGTGCGGGAGTTCGACCTCGCGCCCAGGAAGCAGCTCGGCCAGAACTTCCTGTTCGACCTCAACCTGACGAGCCGGATCGCCCGCGCCTCCGGGAAGCTGGAGGGCGCGCGCGTGCTCGAGGTCGGTCCCGGGCCCGGCGGCCTCACCCGTGCGCTGCTCGCCGGTGGTGCCGCGCACGTCGTGGCGATCGAGCGCGATGCCCGCTGCCTGCCGGCGCTCGCGCGGATCGCCGAGCGCTATCCCGGCCGCCTCACCGTCGTCGAGGCCGACGCCGCCGCCTTCGACCCGTGCGGGCTCCTCGCGGACGGTCCGGGCGCGGGGCCGCCGCGGGTCGTGGCGAACCTTCCCTACAACGTCGGCACCCAGCTCCTCACGGGCTGGGTCGCGACGCCCGGTTGGCCGCCCTTCTGGGAGAGCCTCACCCTGATGTTCCAGCGAGAGGTGGCCGAGCGCATCGTCGCGACGCCCGACGAGCGCGAGGACTACGGACGTCTCGGCGTGCTCTGCGGCTGGCGCACGCAGGCCGAGATTCTCTTCGACGTCGCTCCCTCGGCCTTCGTGCCGCCGCCGAAGGTGACGTCGAGCGTCGTGCGGCTCGTTCCCCGCGAGAACCCGGCGCCCTGCGACGTGCGTGCGCTCGAGGCCGTCACCGCCGCCGCGTTCGGCCAGCGGCGCAAGATGCTGCGCCAGAGCCTGAAGTCGCTGGGCCACGACCCGGCGCCGCTGATCGAGGCCGCCGGCGTGCCGCCCACCGCTCGGGCGGAGGAGGTGGGGGTCGATGGATTCGTGGCGATGGCGCGGGCGCTCGATGCGGAACGCCGGCGCGGCTAGCGCCGTGACCTCGTCCCGCCTTGCTACCGCCGCGTGGACGGGGCATGGTCGCGCGTCGTTGCGGACGCGCGCGCCGATCGATCCCGGCGCGCGAGATCGGAGCCGAAGTCCTTGCCCGCTCACACCGAAAGACGCCCCTTGCCGATTATCCGACTGCCGGGCCGTGCAGCCCTCGTCTTCGCGACGGCGCTCCTCGCGGCGACGCTCGCGGGCGGCGGCGCCCGTGACGCGCAGGCGCGCGACGTCGTGGAGCCCGCCCGCTCGCTCTCGGGCAACTTCCTCGCCGGCTACGTCGCCGGTCTCGCCCGTGATCCGACGGCGGCGGCGACCTTCCTGCGCGAGGCGCTCCTCGACGATCCGTCCAATCCCGAGCTGATGGAGCGCGCCTTCGTCGCCTTCCTGGCGGACGGGTCGATGCCGGACGCGATGCGCACCGCCGAGCGGATGATCGCCCTCGATCCGCAGAACGGCCTCGCCCTCCTCGCGCTCGGCGTCGACGACCTGCGGAACGCTCGCTTCGGCGAGGCGCTCGCGCGCTTCGAGGACGGCACCGGCAGCCGCGCAGCCGACCTCACGGCGACGCTCCTCGCCGCCTGGGCGCACGCGGGCGCGCGGGACGGCAAGGCCGCCCTCGAGGCGCTCGACCGTCTCGCGGGGGAGCCCGCTTTCGAGATCTTCCGCCTCTACCACGGCGGCCTGCTCGCCTCCTTCCTGGGCATGCCCGACGAGGCCGAGGAACGGCTCGCGGCGGCCTACGGGATGCAGCCGACGGCGCTCTCGATCGTCGACGCCTACGCGCGCCACGTCGCCCGGCGCGGGCGGACCGAGGAGGCGATCGGCATCTACGAGGCCTTCCTCGCGCAGGTTCAGCGCCATGCGCTCGCGGAGGCGCGGATCGACGCGCTGCGCGCCGGCGAGCGTCCCGGCCGTCCGGCGACCTCGATCGCGGCGGGCGCCGCGGAGGTGCTCTACGCGCTCGGCTCGGCGGGGAACGCGCAGGGCGACGAGATGCCGACGATCATCTACCTGCGGCTCGCGCTCCACCTCGCGCCCGAGCACGAGATGTCGCTCATCACCCTCGCCGACGTCTTCGCCCGGATGGACCGCCCCGAGGACGCGATCCTGCTCTACGAGCAGGTGTCGCGGACCTCGCCCCTGAACGTCGACGCCGACATCGAGGTCGCGCACCTGCTCGAGCGGCTGGAGCGCAATGCCGAGGCGGAATCGCGCCTGCGCATGCTGATGGCGGATCGGCCGGACGATCTCGAGGTCGTCACGGCGCTCGCGAACATCTTGCGGGTGCGTCAGCAGTGGAACGATGCGGCGCGCTACTACACGCGCGCCATCGAGCTGATCGGCGCGCCCACCGCGGTGCACTGGCCGCTGTTCTACTTCCGCGGCGCCTCCTACGAACGCGCGAAGCAATGGCCGAAGGCCGAGGCCGACCTCGAGCGCGCGCTCGAGCTCGTGCCGGAGGGCTCCTCCATCGGGCGGGCGCAGGTGCTGAACTATCTCGGCTATTCCTGGGTCGACATGGGCATCAACATCGACGAGGCGTTCGACATGCTCAAGGAGGCGGTGTCGCTCTCGCCGCGCGACGGCATGATCATCGACTCGCTCGGCTGGGCCTACTACCGGCTCGGCCGCTGGGAGGACGCCGTGCGCGAGCTCGAGCGCGCCGTGGAGCTGCAGCCCTCGGACCCGGTGATCAACGATCATCTCGGCGATGCCTACTGGCGCGTCGGCCGCCGGCTCGAGGCGCGCTTCCAGTGGCAGCACGCGCTCGACAACGATCCCGAGCCCGAGGAGCGCGAGGCGATCCTGCGCAAGCTCGAGCACGGCCTCGAGGACGAGCCCGCGCCGGAGGCGGCGCAGGCGCCGCGAACCGGCGCGAACGGCGGCTGAGCGCACCGTGCCCGAGGCGCTGACCGCCTTCGCGGCGGCGAAGGTGAACCTGACGCTCGCCGTCCTCGGCCGGCGGGAGGACGGTTATCACCGGCTCTCGAGCCTCGTCGCCTTCGCCGACGTCGGCGACGACCTGGCACTCGTCCCCGGCGGCGACACCGCCGTCGCGGTCGAGGGCCCGCAGGCGACGGCGCTCGCCGGCGATCCAGACAATCTCGTGGTGAAGGCTGCGCGGGCGCTCGCCGAGCGGGTGCCGGGCCTGATGTCGGGGCGCTTTCGCCTGACGAAACGCCTGCCGGTGGCGTCCGGCATCGGCGGCGGCTCGGCGGACGCGGCGGCTGCGCTGCGGCTCCTCGCCCGAGCCAACGGGCTCCCCCTCGACGACCCCCGCGTGACCGACGCCGCCGCCGGGACCGGCGCGGACGTCCCCGTCTGCCTCGCCGGGCGCGTGTGCGTGATGGAGGGCATCGGCGAGCGCCTCGGCCCCGCCCTCCCCTGCCCGGTGCTGCCCGCGGTGCTCGTCAACCCCGGCGTCCCGGTCGAGACCCGCGCCGTGTTCCGCGCGCTCGGCCTCTCGGCGGGCGAGACACGCGCCGTGGCGCCGACGGCGCTCGGGTTCGAGCCGGGAGTCTCGGGGGCCGACCTCGTCGCGCGCCTGCGCGCCGCCGGCAACGACCTGGAGGCGCCGGCGATCGCGGTCGCGCCGGTCGTCGCCGATGTGATCGGCGCCGTGCGGGAGACCCCCGGCTGCGCGCTCGCGCGGATGTCGGGCTCCGGGGCGACGGTGTTCGGGCTCTACGGAAGCGACGCGCAGGCCGGCGCGGCGGCCGCCCGCCTCGCCGCCGCGCATCCGGGCTGGTGGGTCGCCGCCACCCGGCTCGGGCCGGCTCAGGACTGCGGCGCCACCGTCCGCAACGCCCCGACCAGCGCGCCGAGCACCGCCTCTCCCTGAGCGGAGAAGAGCACCCGGCTCTCCTCGACGGTCACGAGCCCGGCCTCGCGGAGTTCCGCGATCGCCTCCTCGTCGGCCTTGTGCCCGGCCCCGTCGCGGCGAACGACCCCGGTGACGGGCTCGCCGCTCTCGAGCTGGTGGTAGGCCGCGAAGGCGAAGACGGCGAGCGCCTTGTCGGAGAGCGGCGGTGCGTCCTGCGGGCGGGACTGCGCGTCTGCGGTGCCGTGCTCGGGCATGGGGAGCTCCTCGCGACTTCGGATCAGGTCGAGGGGCAACGCGCGAGAGGGCGGATGGGTCGGCCCGGGAACCTGCGACGCATCCGCCTCGCGGGCCGGCGTGCACGCCGGCAAAAACCCGTGTACAGATGTCCGCGGGCGCGCGCGCGTGATGCGCGGTGGGTGAAAAGTCGAGCCGCAGCGCCTAAATAGGGAAGACGAATCGAACTCGTGGGGGGCGATCCCGCCGCACGTCGCGGCGCGTCCCAGGGACCCGTTCATGGCAGAGCCTGCGACCAATCTCGACACCGACGCCTACGGCGCCGAATCCATCAAGGTGCTCAAGGGACTCGACGCCGTGCGCAAGCGGCCGGGCATGTACATCGGCGACACGGACGACGGGTCCGGCCTGCACCACATGGTCTACGAGGTCGTCGACAACGCCATCGACGAGGCGCTCGCCGGCCATGCCACCGCGGTGAACGTCACGCTCAACGCCGACGGCTCGGTGACGGTCTCCGACAACGGCCGCGGCATTCCCACCGACATTCATTCCGGCGAGGGCGTCTCCGCGGCCGAAGTCATCATGACCCAGCTGCACGCGGGCGGTAAGTTCGACCAGAACTCCTACAAGGTCTCCGGCGGCCTGCACGGGGTCGGCGTCTCCGTCGTGAACGCGCTCTCCACCTGGCTGCGCCTGCGAATCTGGCGCAATGGCAAGGAGCACTTCATGGAGTTCGCGGACGGCGTGCCGGTGGCGCCGCTCGCGGTGGTGGGCGAGGCGAACGGGCAGCGCGGCACGGAAGTGTCGTTCATGCCCTCGACCCAGACCTTCACGATGGTGGAGTTCGACTACGGCACGCTGGAGCACCGTCTGCGCGAGCTCGCCTTCCTGAATTCCGGCGTGCGTATCATCCTCTCCGACAATCGCCATGCGGAGAAGAAGCGCGAGGAGCTGATGTACGAGGGCGGCACGGAGGCCTTCGTGCGCTACCTCGACCGGGCGAAGAGCCCGCTCGTGCAGAAGCCGATCATGCTCAAGGCGGAGCGCGAGGGCATCGCGGTCGAGGTCGCGCTGTGGTGGAACGACAGCTACCACGAGAACGTGCTGTGCTTCACCAACAACATTCCCCAGCGCGACGGCGGCACCCATCTCGCCGGCTTCCGCGCCGCGCTGACGCGGCAGATCACGAGCTACGCGGAGACCACGGGCCTCACCAAGAAGGAGAAGGTCTCGCTCACCGGCGACGACTGCCGCGAGGGGCTGACCGCCGTCGTCTCGGTGAAGGTGCCCGACCCGAAGTTCTCCTCGCAGACGAAGGACAAGCTCGTCTCCTCCGAGGTCCGGCCGGCGGTCGAGAACGTCGTCAACGAGGCGCTGCGCGACTTCCTGGAGACGCACCCGGCCGAGGGCCGGACCATCGCCTCCAAGGTGGTGGAGGCAGCCGCCGCCCGCGAGGCGGCGCGCAAGGCGCGCGAGCTCACCCGGCGCAAGGGCGCACTCGACATCGCCTCGCTCCCGGGCAAGCTCGCCGATTGCCAGGAGCGCGACCCCGCCAAGGCCGAGCTGTTCATCGTCGAGGGCGATTCCGCCGGCGGCTCGGCCAAGCAGGGCCGCGCGCGCGAGTACCAGGCGGTGCTGCCGCTGCGCGGCAAGATCCTCAACGTCGAGCGCGCGCGCTTCGACAAGATGCTCGGCTCGCAGGAGATCGGCACGCTGATCACGGCGCTCGGCACGGGCATCGGCCGCGAGGAGTTCAACCCCGACAAGCTGCGCTACCACAAGATCATCATCATGACGGACGCGGACGTGGACGGCTCCCACATCCGCACGTTGCTCTTGACGTTCTTCTTCCGGCAGATGCCGGAGCTGATCGAGCGCGGGCACCTCTACATCGCCCAGCCGCCGCTCTACAAGGTCGGGCGCGGCAAGAGCTCGATCTACGCCAAGGACGAGCGGGCGCTGGAGGACTACCTCATCGAGACCGGCATGGCGGACGCGCAGCTCAAGCTCGCGACCGGCGTGGTTTTCCAGGGCGAGCAGCTCAAGGCGCTCGTCGACGAGGCGCGCACCGTGCGCAACATCCTCGCCGGGCTGCACTCGCGCTACCGCCGCTTCATCGTCGAGCAGGCGGCGATCGCCGGGGTGCTGCGCCCGCAGCTCGTCGACGACCCGGACGCCGCCGGCCAAGCGGCCGCCTACGTCGCCCGGCGCCTCGACGCCATCTCCGAGGAGACCGAGCGCGGCTGGACCGGCGAGGTGCGCGATCACGGCTTCGTCTTCACCCGCACGCTGCGCGGCGTGACCCAGGTCGAGACGCTCGACGCCGCGCTGCTCGAGAGCCAGGACGCCAAGCGCCTGGACGAGCGCGCCGGCAAGCTCCAGGACATCTACGACCGCCCGGTCGAGCTCGTCCGCAAGGCCGAGACGCGCACCCTCTACGGCCCGAGCGCCCTGTTCGAGGCCGCCATGAGCGTCGGCCAGAAGGGCATCACGCTCCAGCGCTACAAGGGGCTCGGCGAGATGAACCCCGACCAGCTCTGGGAGACGACGCTCGATCGCGAGGCCCGCTCGCTGCTCCAGGTGAAGGTCAAGGACGTCGCCGACGCGGACGACCTCTTCGTCAAGCTGATGGGCGACGTGGTGGAACCGCGGCGGGAGTTCATCCAGGACAACGCGCTGAGCGTGTCGAACCTGGATGTGTGAGGTGCTGTAGATTTGCGCATAGTGCTTCGTCTTGACCAAAGCTCTGCGGTTTAGCTCCAAGGTTCTTCAGCGCTGCAAGCTCGGGCGAGAGAGGACCGAACTCGGAATGCGGCATAAGGGCAAAAGTGTCGGGGGCCCGAAGCCCCCTCTCCGCCATCCTTCCATCTCAAATACCTGACATGTAAACGGTCTTTGCGGATCGACTATCTGGCCGACGAGCACACCCTTGTTCCAGGGGCGCCTCGGCGCCGACAGCTCGGTGGCAGCCATGCGTCGTCTCCCGACCACCCTCTCCGCCGCAAACGCCCCACCTTCCCTTCCCCTGGATCGCCGCTATTATCGATTTGGCGAAGGCGGGGTGAGCGCGGGGCGCAATCGATGTACGGCATCCTGCTCTACGACGGGGTCGAGCCGATCGACGTCGGGGCCGCCTTCGGGGTCCTCTCGATCGCCAAGCGCATCATCCCGAGCCTCGCCTTCACCGGGGTCGCCCGGCGAGCGGGCGAGGTCGCGTGCGCCAACGGGCTCGGGGTCATCGCCGAGCACGGCTTCTCCGATTGCCCACCCCTCGACCTGCTGGTGGTGACTGGGGGACCCGGCTGGACGCGCGCAGCCTCCGATGCGCAGACCCTAGCGTTCATACGCGCCGGTCACGGCCGCGTCGCATCACTGTGCACCGGCGCGATGATCCTTCACGCGGCAGGGCTGCTCGACGGCCTTGCCGCTACGACCAAGGCCGCCGTATTTGCCGGCGAGGTGCCGCCGATCGACCTTCTCGGCCCCCGCGTGAGAAGCCGCCGCGTCGTGCTGGCCGAGGACCGCGGCGTGGTGACGAGCGGCGGGGTCACGCTCGGCATCGACGCGATGTTCCACCTGCTCGCCCGCGACCACGGCGAGGACGTCGCCGCCGAAGTGGTGCGCGTGATGGAGTACGACAGGGCGCTCGCCGCCAACCGGGAGGCGCTCGGCCATGGCTGAGGCCCCTCTCCGCCGTGGCGTGCCGACGCGCCGCGTCCCGTCGGCCCGGCGCCGTCTCCCCTTCATCCTCCACCAGAAGAGCTCGTCATGACCAAGACCATCGTGAACACCGACGCGGCCCCCGCCGCCGCCGGCCCGTACTCGCAGGCGGTGAAGGGAGGGGGCCTGGTCTTCGTCTCGGGCCAGCTGCCCATCGACCCCGCTACGGGCGAGATGCCGGAGAGCGTGACGGACCAGACCCGTCGGGCGCTCGACAACATCGCCGCGATCCTCGACGCCGAGGGCCTCACCCTCGCCGACGTGATGAAGTGCATGGTCTTCCTGACCGACATGGACACGTTCTCGGAAATGAACGCCGTCTACGCGGGCTACTTTCCGTCCTCCCCCCCTGCGCGCTCGGCGTATCAGGTCGTGAAGCTGCCCAAGGGTGCGAAGGTCGAAATCGAGGCGATTGCCCTCGCCTCCGGAAAAGTGGGCGCCTGACCATGGCTTGGCGCGGCACACTCCTGTCGATCCACATCGCGCCCGCCGCGAGCTACGAGATGGAGGAGCTCGCCGAGGCCGAGCTCGTCGCACGGCGAGGCATCGTGGGGGACCGCTACTATCTCGGCACCGGCACCTATTCTCCCAAGCCGGACGCCCGCGAGGTGACGCTGATCGAGGAGGAGGCGCTCGACGCCCTCGCCTGGAACGACCCGCCCATGCAGGACGCCCCGATCGCGCTCGCACGCGACGAGCATCGCCGGAACCTGACGGTGCGCGGTGTGCCGCTCAATCACCTCGTCGGCTGGCGCTTTCGGGTGGGTGAATGCGTCCTCGCGGGAGCGCGCCTGAATTTCCCGTGCCGCTATCTGGAGGAGTTGCTCGGAAAGCCGGTTTTCCTGCCGCTGTACAACCGGTCGGGCCTCAATTGCTGGATCGAGACCGGCGGGATCATCCGCCCCGGCGACGTGATCGAGCCGATGGGGGAGCGGACCACCAAGCCCAACAGAGCGGCGAGACCGTCGTGACCGCACGCATTGTCATGAAGCTCGAGGTCGTCGAGCGCATCGACCTCGGCGACGGCGTGGCGCGCGCGACGCTCCGCCATCCACGCCGGCCCGCGCTCCCCGCATGGACGCCGGGCGCCCATGTCGACCTGCGCCTCCCCGACGGCAAGGTCCGCCAATATTCGCTGATCGGCGACCCCGACGACCTGACGACCTACACGATCGCTGTGAAGCGGGACGAGACTGGGCGTGGAGGCTCTCGTCTCGCTCACCAGATCCTCCGCGAGGGCGCGATCGCCCACGTCTCGGCGCCCCGCAACAACTTCCCGCTCGTGCCGGGGCGGGCGGTGCTGATCGCCGGCGGCATCGGGGCGACACCCCTGATCGCCATGGCGCGAGCGCTCGCACGGCGCGGCGAGGACTTCGCCTTTCATCTGTGTGTGCGCTCGGAGGATTCACCCTTCCCCACGCTGGTCGAGGCGGTCTGCGGGGACAGGCTGTCTGTCTACCGGTCGTCGGGTGCGGATGCCCGTCGGCTCGATGTCGCCGCGCTGCTCACGGGCGTGCCCGACGATGTGCACGTCTATTGCTGCGGGCCCGAGCGGCTGACCGTGGCGGTGGCCGAGGCGGCGGCAGGACGCAGCGAGGAACACGTGCATTTCGAGGTCTTCGCCGCGACGTCCGACGAGAACTACAAGCCCGAGCCCTTCGACGTGACGATTGCGTCCACCGGGCAGACGTACCGCGTGCCCGCGGACCGTTCGGCGCTCGACGTCTTGCGAGAGCAGGGCTTCGCGCTGCCATCCTCGTGCGAGCTCGGCGTGTGCGGCTCCTGCGAATGCGGATATGTCGACGGCATCGTCGTTCACCGCGACGTCGTTCTCAAGCCGAGCACACGGCAGCACCGCATGATGCTCTGCGTGTCGCGCGCGCGTGTCGGCGTCACGCTCGATCTCTGAGACCGCACGCACATCCTTTCAGCGAATGCTCAAGCGCTTCTCGTGCGCATTCGCGCGGCTGGCGATGTTCACCGCCTCGAAGCGGCTGCCGTCGAGCGCGACGACCGAGCTGCCGAGCAGGCCGAAGCCGCGGCACGGCCCCACGAACCGCCGGCAGGCCGCCTTGATGGCCTCGGCATTGTCGCGCCGGAAGTCGGCGATGGTCTCGAAGTCCGGGCGAGCTTGCCTGTGAGCCACATCAGCTCGATGTTCCGGCCCGCCTCCCGCTCCAGCCGCCGGCTCGACTGAACGCGGGTCATGTGGCCGTAGACATAGAGCTTCGGCATCATCGCCGGGTGGTTAGGCCGGACGGCCAGTGGCCGCCGGCCGCGCACGCTCGAACCCGAGCCCGCCGAGGTCGAGCTCATCGACGAAGGCGTCGATCACGCGGACCGGGTTCTCGGCATCGACGTAGTCGTCGAGGCAATCAGGAAGGAAAGCGGCCTGCCGGCGATCCTGGCCCTCGACGGAGCGCCCCATCCCGAAGCTCCCCGTGTAACGAGCTGAAGCTTAGCATCTTCGAGGGCGTTTTCACTCCGCCTCGGCCGATGGCAGTCTGCGACGGAGTCTACCCGGCGCTCCGCCTCATGCCGCCTTGCGCCTGCGCGCGCGCATCAGCAGCGGGCTCGCCGCGACTGCGGCCGCCGCGATCCAGAACACGATCGCCGCCGGCGTCTCGAACAGGATCGACCAGTCCCCCGCGCTGATCGACAGCGCACGTCTGAGGTTGCTCTCGAGCAGCGCGCCCAGCACCAGGCCGAGGATCACCGGCGCGAGGCTGAAGCCGAGCTTTCGCAGGAGATAGCCGAAGAAGCCGAGGATCAGCATCAAGACGAGGTCGAAGGTCGCGCCGTAGAGCGAGAACACGCCGACGAAGGTGAGCATCACCACGAGCGGCACGAGATAGGCCGTGTCGATCGACAGGAGCCGCGCGAAGATGCCGACCAGCGGCAGGTTGAGCACGAGAAGCGCGATGTTGCCCATGTACATCGAGGCGATCAGCCCCCATGCGACTTCCGGGCGCTGCTCGAACATCAGCGGGCCGGGCGTCACGTTGAACAGGAGCAGCGCGCCGAGCAGGATCGCCGTCGTGCCCGAGCCGGGAATGCCGAGCGTCAGCATCGGCACCATCGCGCCCGCGGCGGCGGCGTTGTTCGCCGTCTCGGGCGCGATCAGGCCGCGTGGGTCGCCCTTGCCGAACATGGCATCGTCGCCCTGCGCCATGCGCTTCTCGACGCCGTAGGCGACGGCGGATGCGATGGAGGCGCCGGTGCCCGGCAGGACGCCGACGAAGAACCCGATCACCGCCGAGCGCGCCATGGTCCAGCGATAGCCGACGATCTCCCGCACGCGCGCGCGGACATTGTCGCGCTGCGCCTTGATGGTGGAGGCGACCGGCGTCCAGCTCTCGAGCAGCAGGAGCGCCTCCGAGATGGCGAAGAGGCCGATCACGACGATGAGGAATTCCATCCCGTCGAACAGGTTCGGGATGCCCATCGTGAAGCGCATCACGCCCGTCGCCGAATCGATGCCGATGGTGGCGAGCATCAGGCCGATGACGACGCCGATGATCGTCTTCAACGGTCGCGCGCCGACGAGCGTCGCGAGGCAGGAGAAGGCGAAGACCATCAAGGCCACGTAGTCTGCCGGCCCGAAGCCGATGGCGACGCGGCCGAGGAAGGGCGCGAACACCGTCATCATGACCAGAGCCGCCGTACCGCCGACGAAGGAGGCGAGCGCGGAGAGCGCCAGCGCCCGCCCCGCCTCGCCGTTCTTCGCCATCGGGTAGCCGTCGATCGTCGTGATGACGGCCGAGGCGTCGCCGGGCACGTTGAGCAGGATGGAGGAGATCCGTCCGCCGTACTCCGCGCCGTAATAGACGCCCGCGAGCAGGATCAGCGCGCTCTCCGCGGGGAGCCCGAGCGAATAGGCGAGCGGCAGCAGGATCGCGACGCCGTTGATCGGGCCGATGCCGGGCAGGGCGCCGACGAGCGTTCCGAAGAAGCAGCCCGCGATGAGGAGACCGAGATTGAGCGGGGTCAGCGCGACGGCGAAGCCCTCCGCGAGACCGGCGAGGATGTCCATGGCGGATCAGCTCCGGAAGATGTCGCCGAAGGGGACGTTGAGGCCGAGCGCCTCGGCGATGCCGAAATAGCCGACGACGGCCAGCACCACGCCGTAGATCGCGGCCTTGATCGCCGGCAAGCCGAACAGGCGGGCCATGGCGAATGTCATCAGGGCGGTCGAGATCATGAAGCCCAGCGGCACGAAGAGCGCGGCGTAGACGCCCATCACGACCGCGCCGGCGGCCACGCGGAAGGCCTGATCGCGGCGGGTGAACCAGTGCACCGGATCGGGCCGCGCGACGAGGAGCACGCCCGTCGTCGCGAGCACCGCGGCGAGGAGGAGCGGAAAGGCGGTCGGCCCCAGCGGCTCGTACTGGAACGGGACGTGGATGTTCCAGGCGTCGACGGCGTAGACGCCGGCGACGCCGAGGAGGACCGCGCCGAAGGCGCGGTCCCAGAGCGTGGCGGCGCTCACTGGATGAGGCCGGCTTCGCGGGCGAGCTCGCGGAAGGCGGCGACCTGCGCCTTCACGTAGGTGTCGAATTCCTCGCCGGCCATGTTGAGCTCGAACAGGCCCTGCTCCGCGCGGATCTCGGCGAAGCGCGGGTCGGCATAGATCTCCTCGAAGCGCGCGACCCACCAATCGTAGGCCTCGTCCGAGACGTCCTGGCCCATGTAGTAGCCGCGGAAGATCGTCCAGACGACGTCGTAGCCTTCCTCGCGCGCGGTCGGGAACTCGGCGAAGGGCTCCGGCAGGCGCTCCTCCGAGAGGACCGCGAGGATGCGCATCGTGCCCGCCTCGAGCTCGCCGGCCATCTCGGAAACGTCGCCGGTATAGACCTGGATCTGTCCGCCGAGGAGCGCGGCCTTGGAAGCGCCGCCACCCTCGTAGGCGACGTAACGCAGGTTGCGCGGGTCGACGCCGATCGAGCGCATCAGGAGCGCCGCCTTCATCCAGTCCTGGCTGCCGATCGAGCCGCCGGCGCCGAGCACGATGCCCGACGGATCGGCCTCGGCCGCCTCCATCAGCTCGCCCAGCGTCTGGTAGGGGCTGTCGGCGCGCACGATCACCGCGCCGAAATCCGCGCCCGCGGCGGCGAGCCAGCGCGCATCGTTCTCGTCGAAATCGGCGCCGAACTTGCCCTGCGCGATGTTCAGCGCCGAGCCGGACGACAACGCCACGATGACGTTGGGATCGTCGATGCGGTTCGAGTTCATGTGGGCATAGGCGACGGCGCCGATGCCGCCCGGCATGAAGGTGACTTCCATCGGCGACGGCAGCGCGGGCTCGAGGGCGCGCTGCGCCACGCGGCAGGTGAGGTCGAAGCCGCCGCCGGGATTCGCGGGGGCGATGCACTCGGGACGCTCGGGCTCGAAGGCGGCGGCCGGCAGGGCGAAGCCGGCGAGGACGAGTGCGGCCAGCGCCGTTTTCAGGCTCTTCATCGGGTTTCCTCCGTTTCGTGCGCGCGTCGGTGCGCGCGTTCTCGTCAGGGCGGCGCCCGTGTTTGTGGCGTGCGGGTCGACGCTCCGAGACGTGACACTAGCGGCCGAACCTGTCATTCACCTGTCGTGCACCTGCCTCGGAGCCGATCTCTCGAAGAAAGCCGATGCGAATTCTGATCGTCGAGGACGCGCGCACCATCGCCGACGCCGCCGCGGCGCCGCTCACGAGGGCGGGGTACGCCGTCGACGTGGCCGGGACGGGCGAGGGTGCCCAGGACGCGCTCGCGGTGCAGGCCTACGACCTGATCATCCTGGATCTCGGGCTGCCCGACGTCGACGGCACGACGCTCCTCGCGCGCTGGCGCGCGCAGGGGATGACGGCGCCGGTCCTGGTGTTGACGGCGCGCTCGGCGGTGAACGACCGGGTCGCCGCCCTCGACCAGGGCGCGGACGATTACCTGATCAAGCCCTTCGAGAGCGACGAGCTCGCCGCGCGCTGCCGGGCGCTCCTGCGCCGCGCGCGGGGCGAGGCGCACGACGCGTTGCGCATCGGCACCCTGGTGCTCGACCGCGGCCGGCGCACGGTGGCGATCGACGGCGTTCCGGTCGATCTGCCCAAGCGCGAGTTCCGGCTCCTCGACGTGCTGCTCACGGCGCAGGGCCGCGTGCTCTCCAAGGAGGAGATCGCCGACAAGCTCTACGGTTTCGAGGACACGGCGGGGCTCAACGCGATCGAGGTCTATGTCGGGCGCCTGCGCAAGCGGCTCGAGGGCTCGGGCGCGACGATCCGCACGCTGCGCGGGCTGGGCTACACGATCGTGGAGCAGGCGCCGTGATCGAGGCTCGCGTCTCCTTGCTGCGCCGGCTGATCCTGCGCCTCGCCGTCGTCTTCGTGGGCGGCGCGGTGCTGCTCGGTCTCGCCGCCTCGCACTACGGGCGCCGCGCGGCGGATGCCGCCTACGACCAGGTGCTCGCGGGGGCCGCGCTGTCGATCGCCGAGACCGTGGCCTTCGTCGAGGGCCGGCTCGTGGTCGACGTCCCGGTGGCGGCCTTCGACATGCTGGCGCTCGCGCGCGACGACCGGGTCTTCTACCAGGTACTCGCGCCCGACGGCTCGCTCGTCACCGGCTATGCCGATCTGCCGGCGATCGAGGTCGAGCCGGTCTCGGCGGCGGCCGTCTTCGACGATCGGCCCTACAAGGGCGAGATCGTGCGCGTCGCGACGGTCGGTCGGCTGATCGCCGACCCCGGCCTGCAGGGATGGGCGCGGATCTCGGTGGCGCAGACCCGCGCGGCGCGCAGCGCGCTCGCCCGCGAAATGGCGCTCGGCGCCGTGTTTCCCCTCGTCGCCATCGCGGTGCTGGCGCTCCTGCTCGCCGGCGCGAGCGTGATCACGGCGCTGCGGCCGCTCAGACGGCTCGAGCGCGATCTCGCGAGCCGCGATGCGACGGATCTGAGGCCGCTCTCCGGCGCGGTGCCGGCGGAGATCGCGCGCCTCGTCACCGGCTTCAACACGTTCGTCGGCCGCTTCGCCGGCCAGCTCGAGGCGATGCAGGCCTTCATCTCGGACGCGGCGCACCAGATGCGCACGCCGCTCGCCACCATCAAGGCGGAGATCGCCCTCCAGCGCGAGCGCCTGCCGGCGCAGGAGACGCGCGAGACGCTCGCCGTGCTCGAGGCGCGGGTCGACGAGGCGACGGTGCGGGTGAACCAGCTCCTGGCCCACGCCTTCGTGGCGCATCGCAGCGAATTGCCGACGCTGGAGGCCTGCGATCTCGCGACCCTCGTGCCGGCGGCCCTGCGCGAGCTCTCCCCGCTCGTCCTCGCGCGCGGGGCGGACATCACATTCGAGCACGAGACGGCGCGGGCAGCGGTGCGGGCGGACCCGGTGCTCTTGCGCGAGGCCTTGCGCAACCTCGTCTCGAACGCGCTCGATCATGCAGGGCGACCGGGCCGGGGTGCGCGCATCCGCGTCTCGATCGCGGACGTGCCAGGGGGCATGCGCCGCATCCGTGTGGAGGACGACGGGCCCGGCATCCCGGAGAGCCGCCGCGGAGAAGTGGTCGAGCGTTTCGGCCGGCCCGGCGGCGGCGGGCTCGGCCTCGCCATCGTCGCGCGGGTGGCGCAGGCGCATCACGGCCGGCTCGCGCTGGGCGAAAGCCCGCTCGGCGGCCTGTGCGCGGACATCCTGCTTCCGGCCTCCGACGAGCCGGCACGCCCGCCGGCGGGCCGGGGCGCGGGCGTAGCGGCGATGCTCGCCGCCTGCGTGCTGGCCGTCGCATCCCCCGAGACGCCCCGCGCGCAGACGATCGTCGAGATCTTCCCCGCCCGCGCGCAGCCGGAGCGCTCCCTGCGCATCCACAGCGCCACCGATCTCGACGCCATGCGGCCGATCGTCGAGGCTTTTCGCATCGTGCATCCGGACGTCGCCGTCACGTTCGTCGACATGAACACGAACGACCTCTACGAGGCGGCGCGGGCCGCCGCGGAGGGGCGGGGCGAGCCGGCCGACCTGATGATCTCGTCGGCCATGGACCTGCAGGTGAAGCTCGCGAACGACGGCTTCGCCGCACGCCACGTGACCCCGATCGCCTCGAACCTGCCCGATTGGGCGCGCTGGCGCGACCAGGTCTTCGCCTTCACCTACGAGCCGGCGGTGATCGTCTACAATCCGAGCCTCGTCTCGGCGGAGGAGGCGCCGCGCACGCGCTTCGATCTCGTGCGGCTCCTGCGCGAGGAGCCGGAGCGCTTCCGCGAGCGCGTCGTCACCTACGACATCGTCGACAGCGGGGTGGGCTACCTCCTCGCCTCGCAGGACGCGGCCCAGCCGGGCGCCTTCGCCAACCTGATCGAGAGCTTCGGGCGCGTCGACGCGGACGTCGTCTGCTGCACCTCGCTCATGCTCGACGGAATCGCGGAGGGCCGCTGGACCTTCGGCTACAATCTGCTCGGCTCCTATGCGCAGGAGGCGATCGAGCGCGGCGCGAACCTCGAGATCGTGCTGCCTGCGGACGTGACGCTGGCGGTATCCCGCACGGCGCTCGTCTCGGCGCAGGCGCGCAATCCGCGCGATGCGGCGCTGTTTCTCGATTTCCTGATCTCGATCGAGGGCCAGACCGTGCTCGCCGACGTGAGCCGCATGTTCGCGGTCCATCCGGCGATCCTCGGGCCCCGCTCGACCACGGGCCTCGAAGCCCGTCTCGCCGGTCCCTTGCGCCCCATCCGCCTCACGCCGGCGCTGCTCGCCTATCTCGACGCGCAGAAGAAGCCGCGCTTCCTGGCGGAGTGGAGCGCCTTGATCGGGTACGAGCCGGGGGAAGAGGTGCGGTGATCACCGAGCCTCGTCCGGCAGCACCGTCGCCACGATCGCCGCGTCGAGCGCCTCGTAGGCCGGAAGGTCGATCAGGTCGTACAGCTCGGCCCGCGTGAGCATTTCCGGCAGGAGCCCGCGCGTCGTGCCCTCCCCGGCGAGGGTCGCGTAGAGCCGCTCCTGCGCCTTCGCCGCCATGCGCAGCGAGGAGACCGGCCAGATCGCCATACGGTAGCCCATGGCCTGGAGCTCGGCGGCGGTGAGGGCCGGGGTGCGGCCGAACTCGGTCATGTTGGCCAGCAGCGGCACGTCGGGCATCGCGGCGGCGAAGGCGGCGAGCATCTCGGTGCTGGTCAGCGCCTCGGGGAAGATCGCGTCGGCGCCGGCCTCGACGTAGAGCCGGGCGCGGGCGAGCGCGCCCTCGAGCCCCTCGCTCGCGGCGGCGTCCGTGCGCGCGACGACGACGAGATCGCGCCGCGCCCGGGCTGCGGCGGCGATCTTGGCGGCGGCGTCGCGCGGATCGGCGAGGCGCTTGTCGTTGAGGTGGCCGCATTTCTTCGGCAGCAGCTGATCCTCGATCTGCACCGCGGCGGCCCCGGCGTCCTCCAGCGTGCGCACCGCGTGCATGACGTTGAGCGCCTCGCCGAAGCCGGTGTCGATGTCGACCAGGACCGGCAGGTCCCCGGCTCGAACGATCGTGCGGGTGAAGAAGGCGACCTCGTCCAGCGTGATCATGCCGAGATCGGGGATGCCCATGGAGGCCGTCATGGCCGCGCCCGAGAGGTAGAGCGCCTCGAAGCCCGCCCGCTTGGCCTGCAGCGCCGCGAGCCCGTCATGGGCACCGGGCATGACGAGGAAAGCGTCGTCGGCCAGGCGGGACCTCAGGCGTGCTCCCTGCGTGTGCACCGATCGATCCGGGACGAGGTAAGGCATGGCGGGCTCCGATCTGCAAAGTGCGGAGCCGGTAGCATGGCGGCGTGGCGTCCGTCGACATCGGCCACGGATGCCGGCTCCCTGCCGGTGACGCCCGTCGCCCGCGGCGCCGGCGGAGCGACCCGCCGGCGCGGGTCGCCTGCGACGCCCGTCGGCTCTCTCGCGGGCGGGCGCGCGGCCGCGCTCAGCGCGTGTGGTGCGTCTCCTGCAGGCCGTAGACCGGCGTCGGGATGCCCTCCATCCGGGCCTTGAGCTGCAGCGACAGGAACTGCGAATAGTGGCGCGACTGGTGCAGGTTGCCGCCGTGGAACCAGAGGCCTTCCTGCCGGGTCGGCTTCCACATGTTGCGCTGCTCGCCCTCCCACGGGCCCGGATCCTTGGGCGTGTCCGAGCCGAGCCCCCAGACCTTGCCCACCTTGTCCGCGGTCTCCTGGTCGACGAGATCGGCGACGAAGCCGTTCATCGAGCCGTAGCCGGTGGCGTAGACGATCACGTCCGCCTCGATCTCGCGCCCGTCCTCGAGCCGCACGCCGTGCGGCAGGATCTCCGCCACCTGGCCGTTCACGAGCTTGATCTTGCCGTCGATGATCAGCTGCGAGGCGCCGATGTCGATGTAGTAGCCCGAGCCGCGGCGCAGGTACTTCATGAACAGGCCCGAATCGTCCACCCCGAAGTCGAGCTGGAAACCCGCCTCTTCCAGGGCGGCGTAGAACTCGGCGTCGACCTCGCGGATCTTGTCGTAGACGGGCTTCTGGAGCGTGTGCAGGATCGCGTAGGGAAGAGACGCGAAGATCAGGTCGGCCTTGGCGGTCGTCATGCCGGACTGCACGGCGCGCTCGGAATAGAGGTCGCCGAGCCCGATCTCCATCAGCGACTCCGAGCGGACGATGTGCGTCGAGGAGCGCTGCAGCATGGTGACGTCGACCCCCGCTTCCCAAAGGGCGGCGCAGATGTCGTGGGCGGAGTTGTTCGAGCCGACCACGACCACCTTCTTGCCGACGTAGCCGTCGGGGCCCGGATGCTGCGAGGAATGGTGCTGCTCGCCCTCGAAGCGGTCCATTCCGGGGAAGTCCGGCATATTCGGCTTGCCCGACATGCCGGTCGCGAAGACGAGCTGCTTGGGCCGCAGCACGATCTCCTTCCCGTCGCGCTCGACGACGACGGTCCATTCCTTCGTCGCCTCGTCGTAGCGGGCGGACTTGGCCGTGGTGCTCGTCCAGTAATTGAGCTCCATCACCTTGGCATAGAACTCCAGCCAGTCGCCGATCTTGTCCTTGGGCGAGAACACCGGCCAGTTCTTCGGGAAGTCGATATAGGGCAGGTGGTCGTACCAGACCGGATCGTGCAGGCACAGAGACTTGTAGCGCTTGCGCCAGCTGTCGCCGGCGCGCTCGTTCTTCTCCACGATGATGGTGGGCACGCCGAGCTGACGCAGCCGTGCGCCGAGCGCGATGCCGCCCTGGCCGCCGCCGATGACGACGACGTAGGGCTGGGTCTCGAAGCCGAGCGTGCGGGCCTCCGCCTCGCGCTCCTCCTTCCAGGTCGGCGCGCCGGGGTTGACGCCGTGCCTGGCCCCGAGCGGCCGGGTGAAGCCCGCCTTCTCCTCGTGGCCTTTCAGCTCCACCATCGTCGTGAGCAGCGTCCAGATCAGCCCGTCCTTGATGCGTACGTGCCCGTAGCCGCGCGCCACGTCGGTCTCGAAGCGGATCCACCCCTCGGTGATCCCGCCCGCCTCGCTGGGGAACTCCTTCTCGTCTAGGGCGAAGCCGCTCGGCTTCACGTCGGCGAGGCGCGCGGCCAGCATGTCGCGCACCTGGTCGCGGCCCTCGAGCGTCTTGATGTTCCAGGTGAAGGCGACGAGGTCGCGCCAGTAGCAGTCCGGCGCGAAGAGCGCGACCGCGCGCTCCAAGCTCTCTCGGTCCTGTTCTCCGGCCGCGCCGAGCGCGTCCTCGAGCGTCGACAGAACCTCCGTGACGCGCGCCGCCGCCGTCTTGTCCAGCATGACCCGTCTCCCCGATCGCATGTCCCCGGGCGGCCGTTCCCGCCCTCCTCGACCCCGCGCGCGAGCGCCGAAGTCTCCTTTACGGCCGAGGCTGGCATAGTCCCGCCGGGGCGACAAGAAGATCGTCTTGTGCGCTGCAAGAAGAACGGAGTGTCACCCTGTCTTCGCTGGCGATAGTGGCCGGGTCTACCTGACAGCAGGAGGCATCTCGGCCGCCTTCACCACGACCGGCCCGGTCGAAAGCTCCCGAATGCGCAGTCGGCGGGCCGGCGGTCGTCGGGTGAGCAGCGTCGGGGCCCGTCGCCACGGGCGCGAGCCGGTGTGCGACCCGTCGGAGATGCGCCAGAAGCCCCTGTGTAGGGCCGGACAGAAGTGAGACGGAGGGGACTTGAACGGGATCGGGGATCCCGGAAGCTTGGGTTTGCGACAACACGAGCTTCAGGA
>NZ_KE386843.1:74668-91073 GCF_000429045.1 Salinarimonas rosea DSM 21201 | reverse complement strand
CCGAGCAGCTGGATGAACTGCTTGGGCGCACCCGTGCGCGAGGCCGGCCACAGCCGCGTGCCGGCGCCGCCGGCCATGATCAGGGGGGTGATGCGTGTCATCGTCGACCTTCCGTGAGGCTCTTCGCCGCTCACTCACACGGAAGCGCGTACAGAGCAAGCGCGGCTTCGCGCGCTGGTGTCGCCTGCCAAGCTCATGCCCGAGGGCGCGCGCCACCCGTCTCGAAGCGTGCACCCGGCGCGAGGGCCAGGACGAGACCCGTGCCAGGACGAGACCCGTGAAGGAGCGGTCCATCTCCGCGCGGTGCACCACCCGCCGCTCGAGCACGGGGTCGAGCAGGACAGAGCCCGCGCGGGTGACCGTCTCCAGGACGACGAAATGGTTGAAGCGCCAGTCCAGGATGGCGGGCAGCGGTAGCGCCGTGACGTCGATCTCCCGCGGGTCGGGAGCCACATTCTTCCTATGCTCGCCCCCGAACGCGCGACGAGCGGCCCGGGGCATCCCTCGCGCTCAGCCGCCCTGCGCGCCGCTCGGCCCGAAGCGCGCCACTACCCGCTGGCGGGCGCCCAGGTGCCAGGTCCGCACCCGGGTGAGCGTGCGCCCCCCACGCCAGGTGCGGCGCTCGACCACGAGGAGCGCGGCGCCCTCGGGGACACCGAGCCGCGCGGCGAGGCGCGCGTCGGCGGCCTCGGCGGAGACGACGTTCTGCGCCTCGTGCCAGGGCACGCGCTGCAGCAGCCACGAGCCCGGCGGCTCGCGCGCGAAATCCGCCGCCTCCGCCTCGGGCACGGCGTCGAGCGGGATCAGGCGCTCCTCGTAGGCGATGGGCGCGCCGTCGGCGAAGTGGCGGGCGGCGAGTCGCAGCACGCGGGCGCCCGCGCCAAGCGAGAGGTCGACGCGCTCCGCCGCGGTCGCCCGCCCGACGACGCGCTCCATCAGCTCGAGCCGATACGCCTCGCCGCCGGCGCGCACCTGCGCGGCGATGTCGGGAATCTCGAGCGCCGCCGAGCGCAGCGGCGGGCGGCGCACGAAGCTGCCGGCGCGGCGCCGGCGCTCGATGAAGCCCGCCTCGACCAGCGCCGCGAGCGCGCCGTTCACCGTCATGCGTGCGCAGCCGTACTGCGCGGTGAGCTCCCGCTCCGTCGGCAGGCGATGCCCCGGCGGCCATTCGCCGGAGTGGATCCGCCGCTCGATGTCGGCGCGGATGCGTGCCTTGAGCGAGGCGGGGGCGGACGCCGCGGCGGACGAGGGCGCGTCCACGCGTCAGGCCAGGGCCGCGAGCCGGCCGACGCGCGCGGCGTAGCGCGCCGCGACCCGCGCGCGCGCGCGATGGCGCCCGTTCTCGACCACGCGCTCGCCCCCGACCAGGACGTCGCGCACCGCCGCGCGGCCAAGGCAGAACACCGCCGTGTCGAGGCTGCGGTCACCGACGGGCCCGCACAGGTCCGGATGGTCGAGGTCGAGCGTCACGACGTCCGCCCGCAGCCCCGGCGCCAGCGCGCCGACGGCCAAGCCGAGCGCCTGCGCCCCGCCGGCGAGCGCGCCTTCCCACAGCCGCCGCCCCGTCGAGCGGCCGGCCTCGCCGGCGAGCACGTTGCGCGCGCGCCGCGTCAGCCTCTGGCCGTACTCGAGCTGGCGCAGCTCGCCGAAAGCGGAGATCTCGACGTTCGAATCCGTGCCGACCCCGAAGCGGCCGCCCGCGCCGAGGACCTCGGCGGCAGGGAAGACGCCGTCGCCGAGATTGGCCTCGGTGATCGGGCAGAGCCCCGCCACCGCCCCCGACGCCGCGAGCCGCGCCTGCTCGGAGGCGTCGAGATGGGTCGCGTGGATCAGGCACCAGCGCGCGTCGACCGGCGCGTTGTCGAGGAGCCAGGCGACCGGGCGCGCGCCCGACCAGGCGAGGCAGTCCTCGACCTCCTTCACCTGCTCGGCGACATGGATGTGGACCGGCCCTTCCGGATTGGCGGCGAGCAGCGCCCCCAGGCTCTCGGGCGTCGTCGCCCGCAGGGAATGCGGCGCGATGCCCAGGCGCGCATTCGGCAGGGCCGCGAGCGCGGGGCGCACGCCCTCGACGATGCGCATCAGCCCCTCGACGTCGTCGACGAAGCGGCGCTGGCCGTGCTCCGGCGGCGCGGCGCCGAATCCGCCCTGCGCGTAGTGCACCGGCAGGAGCGTGAGGCCGATCCCGACCTCGCCGGCGGCGGCGACGATGCGCTGCGCCAGCTCGGCGCGCTCGGCGTAGGCGCGCCCCTGCGGATCGTGGTGCAGATAGTGGAACTCGGCCACCGCCGTGAAGCCGCTCTCCAGCATCTCGAGGAAGGCGTAGGCCGCGATCGCCTCGATGTCGTCGGGGTCGAGGCTGCCCAGGAAGGCGTACATCACCCGGCGCCAGGTCCAGAAGCTGTCGTCCGTCGGCCCGCGGGTCTCGGAGAGGCCGGCCATCGCACGCTGGAACGTGTGCGAATGCAGGTTCGGCATCCCCGGCAGCGCCACGCCCGGCACCCGCTCGCGCCCACGCGTCTCGGCGCCGGGCACCACCGCGCGAATCGTCCCGCCCTCGACGTCGACGCCGACGTCGCGGGCCCAGCCGTCGGGCGTGAGGGCGTAGTCGAAGACGAGCGCACGCATGGGTCGGTCCTCTCTCCGGTTCTTTCCCGGGTCCTCGCGTCCGTTCGCCGCCGGCCGCTGGACAGCCGCGAACGGCGCTGCTTATGTATAGACATTAGGGGCCGCCGGGTCGAGCGTGCCGCCGAGACCGGCCGGGATCGGCCGCGAACCGTGCAGGCGCGACACCCACCGCCGCAGGAGCGCGCACGATGCCGCAGGATCGCCCTCGCCTCCTCCCCGCGCCACGCCTCACCGCCATCGATCGCGCGCCCCGCGCGACGGGAAGACTGCCGGCACACGGCAGCGGAACGACCACGCCCACCAGCCGACGATAGAATGGGAGACGGGACGATGAAGAGACGCGATTTCCTCAAGAGCGCCGGCCTCGCGGCCGCCGCGGGCACGGCCGCAACGGGCCTCGCCGCGCCGGCGATCGCGCAGGGCGTGCGCCAGTGGACCATGGTCACCGCCTGGCCGAAGAACCTTCCCGGGCCCGGCGTCGCCGCCCAGATGCTGGCGGACCGCATCCAGGCGCTCTCGGGCGGGCGCATCGAGGTGCGGCTCTACGCGGCCGGCGAGCTCGTGCCGGGCCGCGGCGTCTTCGACGCGGTCTCCGAGGGCACGGCGCAGCTCTACCACGCGGTTCCGGCCTATTGGGGCGCGAAGTCCCGCGGCATCGAGCTGTTCGGGTCGCAGCCCTTCGGCCTCACGGCGGACGAGCAGATCGGCTGGATGGTGCATGGCGGCGGCCAGGCGCTCTACGACGAGATGTACGCCCGCTTCGGCCTCAAGCCTTTCCTGTGCGGCAATTCCGGGCCGCAGTTCGCGGGCTGGTTCCGCACCGAGATCAACTCCATCGACGACCTCAAGGGCCTGCGCTACCGCACCACGGGGCTCGCCTCGGCGATGGCCTCGCGCATCGGCATGGCGGTGCAGGCGATGAGCGGGCCGGAGATGTTCCAGGCGCTCCAGGCCGGCACGCTCGACGCCGGCGAGTTCATCGGCCCGTGGTCCGACTCGGCGCTGGGCATGTACCAGGTCGCCAAGAACTACTACTGGCCCGGCGTCGGCGAGCCCTCCTCGGCGGAGGAATGCGGCATCAACGCCGCCGCCTACGAGGAGCTGCCGGACGACCTCAGGCAGGCCGTCGCCTACGCCTGCGAGTCGCTCTACAACCCGGTGCTCACCGAGTACACGACCAAGCACGCGATGGCCCTGAAGGAGCTCGTCGAGACCAAGGACGTCGTCGTGCGGCAGCTGCCGCAGGACGTGATGGTCGCGATGGGCAACGCCGCCGGCGAGGTGATCTCGGAGCTGCGCGAGGACGACGACGAGCTCGTGCGCCGCATCGTCGAGAGCTATCTCGCCTACCGGAACCTGGTGGCGGAGTACAAGACCTACTCCGACAACGGCCAGATGAACGCCCGCGCGCTCGACTACAGCTACCCGAGCTGACCGGCCGGGCATGCACGCCGCCTACCCGCACCGTGCGGGAGGCGGCGTGCACCTCTCCCCGTCTCGAGTGCAGGGCGATCGCAGATGATTGAAAATCGGCTCGGCGTGGACGCGAGCGGGCGCCGAACGTTCTCCTTCCCTGTAGGGGAAGGTGGCTCGGCGAAGCCGAGACGGATGGGGCGCGCGGAACGCGCGCTCGGCGAAGCCGAAAATGTGCAGGGCTGGACGGCGCAGAATTGGACGATGCAGTGGAGCCCGATTTCCGCTTCGCGGAACACGCCGTCGGCGTGCCCCATCCGTCCCGCCGCTTCGCGTCGGGCCACCTTCCCCTACAGGGAAGGAGAACGCGCGCGATGAGCCCCGCCCCGCCGCGCCGCTCTCGTCTCGCCGCGATCGTCGCCGGCCTCGAGCGCGTCAACGCCGCGCTGGGGCGCGCGGTCGGCGTGCTCGTGCTGGCGATGGTGCTCCTGCAGTTCACCGTCGTCCTGCTGCGCTACCTCTTCGGCTTCAGCCACATGATGCTGCAGGAGGGCGTGCTCTACATGCACGCGTTCCTGTTCATGCTCGCGGCGGGCTACACGCTCCTGATCGACGGCCACGTGCGGGTCGACGTGCTCTACGGACGGCTGGGGCCGCGCGGCAAGGCGTGGATCGACCTCGTCGGCGGCCTCGTCCTGCTGATGCCCCCGCTCGTGGTGCTGGCGTACTATTCCTGGCCGAGCGTGCGCAATTCGTGGTCCGTGCTCGAGGGCGCGATCTCGGTGGGCGGCATCCCCGCCTCCTTCCTGCTGAAGACGCTGGTACCCGCCTTCTGCCTCGTCGTCGGCCTCCAGGGCGTCGCGATGATCCTGCGCGCCGGCCATCTCGCGCTCACCGGCACGCCCCTGCCCGAGCGCACCGCCGCCGGAGCGCTCCGGTGATCGCCGAGAACCTCGACCTCGTCATGTTCGCCGCCCTGTGCGGCGCGATCCTGATCGGCTTTCCCGTCGCCTTCACGCTGGCGGGCGTCGCGATCCTGTTCGCCTATCTCGGCTGGGCGCTCGGCGCCTTCGACCTCGGCCTGCTGCGGGCGCTCGCGCAGCGCATCTTCGGCATCATCACCAACCAGACGCTGATCGCCATCCCGCTCTTCGTGGCGATGGGCGTGATCCTGGAGAAGTCGAAGCTCGCCGAGGACCTGCTCGTCGAGATGGGCCGGCTCTTCGGCGGCCTGCGCGGCGGGCTCGGGGTCTCGGTGATGACCGTGGGCGCGCTGCTCGCCGCCTCCACCGGCATCGTGGGGGCGACCGTCGTCGCCATGGCGATGATCGCGCTGCCGGCGATGCTCGCCAACGGCTACGACCGCGCCTTCTCGGCGGGCACCGTGTGCACCGCCGGCACGCTCGGCCAGATCATCCCGCCCTCGACGATGCTGATCATCCTCTCGGAGGTGATGTCGTCCGCCTACCAGCAGGCGCAGTTCCGGGAGGGGAAGTTCTCTGTGGAGACGATCAGTGTCGGCGAGACCTTCGCCGCCGCGCTCCTGCCGGGACTGATGCTGTTCGTGCTCTACGTCGTCTTCATCCTGGTGCGCGCGCTGCTCCAGCCGCGGATCGCGCCGGCCATGCCGCGCGCCGCCGACGCGCCCTTCGACCTCGTGCGCTTCGCCACCGTGCTCGTGATGCCGATCGCGCTGATCGTCGCCGTCCTCGGCTCGATCCTCGGCGGCGTCGCGACACCGACCGAGGCCGCGGCCGTCGGCGCGGTCGGCGCGCTGCTGCTCGCGGCGATCCGCCTCTCGAAGCCGAGCGAGCGCGCGCCCTACCACGCGGCCATCGCCGCGATCGTCGCCATCGTGGTGCTGGCCTCGGCGACGACGATCCGCCCCCAGCGCTCGGACGCGACGGCGCTCGATCTCGCGCTCGCGGCGCTGGCCGCGCTCCTGTGCCTCGTCGCACTGTGGGGCGTGGTCTCCGCCGTGCGCCGCCTCGCCCGCGCCGGCGTGACCCGCGACATCGCCATGGGCGCCACCTCCGTCACGGCGATGATCTTCGCCACCCTGATCGGCGCGACGATCTTCACCCTCGTCTTCCGCGGCCTCGGGGGCGACCTGCGCGTCGAGGGCCTGCTCGAGGCGATGCCCGGCGGCCCGACCGCCGCGCTCCTGTTCACGATGGGCGTGATCTTCCTGCTCGGCTTCTTCCTCGACTTCGTCGAGATCTCGGTGATCATCCTGCCGATCGTGGCGCCGGCGCTGCTCTTGATGGGCTTCGACCCGATCTGGCTCTCGGTCCTGATCGCGATCAACCTGCAGACCTCGTTCCTCACCCCGCCCTTCGGCTTCTCGCTGTTCTACCTGCGCGGCGCCGCGCCGCCGGAGATCACGACGGGCGACATCTACCGGGGGGTCGCGCCCTACATCGGCCTCCAGGCGCTCGGCGTCGCCCTCGTCTGGCTGTTCCCGCAGATCGCGACGGCGCTGCCGGATCTGCTGTTCTGAGGGCGCCGCCGCTCAGGCGCGCAGCGAGCCGCCCTCGTGCGCGAGGAACCAGTCGTAGTAGCCCCGCAGCCCCTCCTCGAGGCCGATGCGCGGGCGCCAGCCGAGCGCGTTGATCCGTGCCGTGTCGAGCAGCTTGCGCGGCGTGCCGTCCGGCTTCGAGCGGTCGAACACGATCTCGCCCTCGAACCCGACGACCCGCTTGATCATGCCCGCGACCTCCGCGATCGTCAGGTCCTCGCCCCAGCCGACGTTGAGCGGCTCGGCTCCGCTGTAGTGGCGCAGCAGGTAGAGGCAGGCGTCGGCGAGATCGTCGACGTGCAGGAACTCCCGCCGCGGCGTGCCCGACCCCCACACCTCGAAGGACTGCGCCCCGCGGACCTTCGCCTCGTGCGCCTTGCGCAGGAGCGCGGGGAGGACGTGCGAGGTCGTGAGGTCGAAGTTGTCGTTGGGCCCGTAGAGGTTCGTCGGCTGGCAGGCGATGTAGTCGCGCCCGTGCTGGCGGCGATAGGCCTGGCAGAGCTTGAGCCCGGCGATCTTGGCGATCGCGTACCACTCGTTCGTCGCCTCGAGCGGCCCCGTGAGCAGCGCGTCCTCCGAGATCGGCTGCGGCGCGAGCCGCGGGTAGATGCACGACGAGCCGAGGAAGAGCAGCCGCTCGACGTCGTTGGCGTGGGCCGCCTCGACGACGTTCGAGGCGATCATCAGGTTTTCGTACAGGAAGTCCGCGGGATAGGTGTCGTTGGCGTGGATGCCGCCCACCTTGGCCGCGGCGACCACGACGACGTCGGGCCGCTCCCGCGCGACGAAGGACCGGACCTGCCCCTGGTCGCGCAGGTCGACGACCTCGCGGCCGGCGACGAGAGCGTCGTGCCCGTCGGCCGCGAGGCGCCGGACGATGGCCGAGCCGACCATGCCGCGATGGCCCGTGACCCAGATGCGCTTGTTCTCCAGCGAATGGCTCATGCGCCTCGCCCCGCCCGCTCGTCGCGGCCCGTCGTCCCGCCCCGCGAGGAAAGGCTCGCCTCGAGGAGGGCGACGTCCGCGTCCACCATCTCGTCCACCAGCTGCCCGAAGCCGATCCGGTGCTCCCAGCCCAGCTTGGCCTTGGCCTTCGCCGGGTTCCCGAGGAGGAGATCGACCTCCGTGGGCCGGAAGTAGCGCGGATCGATGCTCACGAGCACCCGGCCCGTGGCGGCGTCGCGCCCCTCCTCGGCGACGCCCGTCCCCTCCCAGGCGATGGCGATGCCGACACGGGCGAAGGCGCGCTCGACGAAGGCGCGCACCGTGTTGGTCTCGCCCGTGGCGAGGACGTAGTCGTCCGGCTCGGCCTGCTGGAGGATGCGCCACATCCCCTCGACGTACTCGCGCGCATGGCCCCAGTCGCGCCGGGCGTCGAGGTTGCCGATGAAGAGCCGGTCCTGCACGCCGAGCGCGATCGCGGCCACGGCGCGGGAGATCTTGCGCGTGACGAAGGTCTCGCCGCGCAGCGGGCTCTCGTGGTTGAACAGGATGCCGTTCGAGGCGTGCATGCCGTAGGCCTCACGGTAGTTCACCGTGATCCAGTAGGCGTAGATCTTCGCCGCCGCGTAGGGCGAGCGTGGGTAGAACGGCGTCGTCTCGTCCTGCGGCACCGCCTGCACCTTGCCGTAGAGCTCCGACGTCGAGGCCTGGTAGAAGCGCGTGGTCTTCTCCAGGCCGAGGATGCGGATCGCCTCGAGCAGGCGCAGCGTCCCGAGCGCGTCCGAGTTCGCGGTGTATTCCGGCGTCTCGAAGCTCACCTGCACGTGGCTCTGCGCCGCGAGATTGTAGATCTCCGTCGGCCGGACCTCGGCGATGACGCGGATGAGGTTCGTGGCGTCGGTCAGGTCGCCGTAGTGGAGGAAGAAGCGCGAGTCGGGCTCGTGCGGGTCCTTGTAGAGGTGGTCGATCCGGCCCGTGTTGAACGAGGAGGACCGTCGCTTGACGCCGTGGACCCTGTAGCCCTTGTCGAGGAGCAGCTCGGCGAGGTACGCCCCGTCCTGCCCCGTGATGCCCGTGATCAGGGCGACCTTGCTCATCTGCATCTCCGTCGGCGTCGCCGCCGCACCGCGGCCGGCGGCGCACCCGTCCAGCGTGAGGTTCCGCTGCGTACGGCGCTCGGCACGCGTGCCGAGCGCTCGCCGCCGCGCGGCCCGACTTTGGCACGCCAATGCTGAACGGAAGGTCGACGACATCGCCGACGCGCGGGCTCGAGACGTGCGGGGCACCCGAGGCCGCCGCGCCCGTCCCACGGAACCACCGCCCGTGCGCGATCTTTCGCGACGGGGGACCGCAGGAGACCTATCATGCCCGAGCCCGCATCATCCCCTCGCGCCGGACGGCGCGGGATCGTCGCGACCTGGATCGTGCTGCCGCTCCTCCTGCTCGCGGCGGGCGCGTCGCTGCTGCCGTTGGTGGAGACGAACGCGTGGTGGATCCGATCGCTGGACTTCGCCCGCGTGCAGCTCCTGATCGCGCTCGCGATCCTCGTCCTGCTCTATCCCGTCGTCGCGCCGCGCCGCGGCGCGGTCGTCTGGGCGGGCGTCGTGCTCGGCCTCGCAGGCGCCGGCTACCACCTCTACCGTCTCCATCCCTACGCCTCGTTCATGGACGAGGCGATGATCGCGGGGACGTGCACGCCGGACAGGCGGCTGCGGATCATGATCGCGAACGTCCAGGAGAGCCACGAGGAGCCGGGTCCGTTCCTCGATCTCGTCGCGGACACGGCACCGGACGTGCTCCTCGTCATGGAGACGGACGCCTTCTGGGACGACGCCCTGCAGCCCCTCGACATGCGCTTCCCGCATCGTGTGCAGTCGATTCCCGAGGATGCCGCCTTCGGGATGCACGCCTTCTCGCACCGGCCGTTCGTCGAGCCGCGCTTCGTCGACCTGTTCGGCTCGGGCACCCCGACGCTCACGACCGGGCTCGCTCTCGCGAGCGGCGAGACGGTCCAGTTCTACGGAATGCACCCGCGCCCGCCGCTCGCGTGGTCCCAGCCGACGACCATGCGCGACGCGCACCTCCTCTCGGTCGCGCTCGAGGTCCACGACGGCGAAGCGCCGGCGATCCTTGCCGGAGACTTCAACGCGGTGCCGTGGGAGCGCACGATGCGTCGTGCGCTGCGCATCGGCGGCCTGCTCGACCCGCGGGTGGGGCGCGGCTGGCGACCCACGTTCATGACCGGCAGCCTGCTCGTCAGCTGGCCGCTCGACCAGGTCCTGGCGCAGGACGGGTTCACGCTCGCCGAACTGGAGGTGCTGCCGGATTTCGGGTCGGACCACTACCCCGTGCTGGCCGATCTCTGCCGCGATCCCGGCGCCGGCGCCCGCCAGGCCGCTCCGGCGCTGGAGCAGGGCGATCTCGAGGAAGCCCGCACGGCGATCGAGGCGGCTCGGGCGCTCCGAGGAGAGAGCGGCTCCTGACCCCGGCGGCGGTCGGTCCGCTCTCGAGCGAGTCGTGCCGGGAGCCGAACGCGTCCTCGCGGACCGAACGCATCGACCGGGACAAAGCTGGACGTGGAGAGCTGGCAGGAGAAGTGGCTGGGGGACCTGGATTCGAACCAGGACTAGCGGAGTCAGAGTCCGCGGTTCTACCGTTAAACTATCCCCCAGCAGGGATGGCGTCGCCGCCTCCGCCGTGGCAACGCGCGGGCCGCAGCCCGGTTCCGATCGGCGAATGGCGGCTAGATAGCGGGGGTGCCGGCGCTTGTCCAGCCCCTTTCGACGTTCCGCGCACGCCGCGCGCCCCTCGGTCAGATCATCGCGAGCGGCGTGCGCCTGCGCGGCGGCGGGAAGAGCCGGTCGAGCGTCGCGCGATCCGCGTCGTCGAAGGCGAGGTCGAGCGCCGCGCGGTTGTCGCGCAGGTGCGCCTCGCCCACGGCCTTCGGGATCGCGATCGTGCCCGGGCGCGACAGCACGAAGGCGAGCGCGACCCGGTGCGGGCTCGCGCCGTGCTTCTCCGCGATGCCCGCCAGCGCGCGCTCCGGCAGGCTCCCCTGCCCCACCGGGCTGTAGGCCATCATCGGCACGCCGCGCGCCCGGAGGGCCGGCAGGAGGTCGTATTCGGGCCCGCGCTCCGTCACGTTGTAGAGCACCTGGTTCGTCGCGCAGGCCTCGCCGCCGGGCAGGCCCCAGAGCTCCTCCATGTCCTCCGTGTCGAAGTTGCTCACGCCGAAGCGCGCGATCCGCCCCTCCTCGAGCAGATCGCGGAATCCCGCGAGCGTCTCGGAGAGCGGGACGTCGCCGCGCCAGTGCAGCAGGTAGAGGTCGAGCCGCTCGACCCCGAGCCGCGCGAGGGAGCGTGCGCAGGCCGCGCGCACCCCCTCGCGATCGGCGTTGTGCGGGTAGACCTTGGAGACGAGGAACACCGCGTCGCGCCGCCCGTCGATCGCCTCGCCGACGACCTCCTCGGCGCCGCCGGAGCCGTACATCTCGGCGGTGTCGACGAGCGTCATGCCCAGGTCCAGGCCGAGCCTCAGCGCGCGGACCTCGTCGGCGCGCCGCGAGCGATCCTCGCCCATGCGCCACGTCCCCTGCCCAAGGGCGGGGACGGGCGTGCCGTCGGGCAGGGTGACGGTCCTGATCGCGGGCATCGGCGGCTCCTCTCGCGCGTGCGTGGGGGACGCCGACGGAGCCGCGGCGCGGACCGCCGGCGCGGGTCAGTCGGCGTTGATCACCGAGACGACGCGGAACGTGTGCATCTCGTCCATGTCGTCCTTGATCGAGACGTACTCCCCGATCTGCAGGACGTGGTCGCCGAGACGGAAGGCGGCCTCGTCGTCGTCCTCGCGATCCGGGTCGTAGTCGAAGATCCAGGTGTGGCCGCCCTTGCCGCCGGCGCGGTGGACGAGATGGCCGACCTGGTCCTCCTCGCCGCTCCAGAACCGGCGCACGCGGCAGACGTCCCGGCGCGACCGCCAGGCATCCGGGTCGATGCGCCCGTCGGCGTCGAGCGGGGCGACGATGTCGTAGCCGTGTCGCGCGGATCCGTTGGGATGATCGTGGCTGCGGGCGAGGTGGAGGGTGATTCGCTTGAAGTTGTGGGGGAGACTCATGACGCTGCTTCCCGTCTGTCGGTCGGATGGGACGCACAGACGAGCACGCGCGTGCACGCGCCGCCTTGATCCGGCGCAAACGAGCGAGCGCCACGCGACGTTCCCTCCGCCGGGCGGACCATCGGGCGCTCTGCCGTACGATCGCCGCGTTTTCGGGCGAGCAAGTCGCACGCGGGGCTTTCGGAACACGGCCTCGACTGGTTAAGAAAGCGTGGCGCGCCCGTCGCGCGATCGTTCACGGGCTCCTCTCCGCCGAGAGGGCCCCATCGCCACGAGCACCCGCCTGCGAGACCCGGTTCGGCATGCGCCACACACCTCCCATGCGCGAGAGACTGTCCCTGAAGGCGCGGGCGATCGTCTGCGTCGTCGGGGTCCTCGTCCTCGCCGGGTTCGTCCTGGCGGTCGCACCGTGGACGGTCTCCTCCGATGCGCTGCGCGCGGCCGTCGAGCACCAGCTGGAGCGTGAGCTCGGCCTCTCCCTGCCGGTCGCCGGCCGCACGACGGTCGCGTTCCTGCCCTCGCCGCGGGTGAAGTTCGAGGACGTCCGGCTCGCCGACGCCGCCGGCACGCCGCTGATCGAAGGCGGCGCGCTCCGGGGCCGGCTCGCCTGGGGCCCGCTCGTCCTCGGCCGCATCCGGCTGACCGAGGTCTCCCTCGCCCAGTCGCGGATCGTCGTGCCGATGGATTCGGAGGGCCGCTCGCCCTGGGACGGCGCGCTCGCCCGGCTGTCGGCGCGGCTCGGCGACGCCGGAGGCTCCCTCGTCGACGCGATCGGCCTCGTCGACGCGACGATCGTCTACACCGACGCCGGCGCGAGCCGCCGCGAGGTGATCCGCGATGCCGACCTCACGCTCTCCTGGCCGAACGGTCGAGGTCCCGTCTCGCTTTCCGGCTCGGCCGCGGTGCGCGGCGAGGCGATCTCGATCGCGCTCTCGCAGCTCGACCCGTCCGCGCTCGTCGCAGGCAAGCGCAGCCCGATCGACGTGCACCTGTCCGGTCGCCTCGGCCGCCTCGCCATCGCGGGCAGCGTCGCCACCGGCCGCGACAGCCCCTGGCTGACGGGCACCGTCTCCTTCGAGAGCCGCGCCGCCCGCGAGGTCCTGGCCTGGACCGGCGCGCGGCTGCCGCTCGGTCCCCTCGTCGGGCCGCTCTCGCTGGAGGGCGAGGCGAACGGCGTGGGGCGCACGCTCTCCTTCTCCGCGCTCAGGCTCGGGCTCGGCGGCGCGCCGCTCGAGGGCGCGATCACCGCCCGCCTCGCGGAGGGTCGCCTCGGCATCAGCGGCACCCTCGCGGCCACGACCCTCGACCTCACCCGCTTCGCCGCGCCCGTCCTCGAGGCGAGCGATCCGGCTTCGCCCCTGCGCCGGGTGCCGCTGACGCTCTCGCAGCACACGGCCGCCGACCTCGACCTGCGCCTCTCGGCGAGCGAGGCGCGAATCGGAGCGGTGCGCCTCGCCGAGGTGGCGATGAGCGTGCTGGTCAATGCGGGGCGCATCGAGACCACGGTCTCCCGCGCCGGCCTCGCCGGCGGCGAGATCCGCGGGCGCTTCGCCCTCGCGGACGCGCCGACGGGCGTCGAGATGCGGCTGGAAGCCGAAGGGACGCGCGTCGATCTCGGCGCGCTCGGGCGCGCGCTCGGCTCGGCCTGGATCGCCGGCTCGGCGACGAGCGAGATCGCGCTGATCGGCACCGGCGTCGACGCGGACGCGCTGCTGGGCGCGCTCCAGGGCGCCATCGTGGTGGAGGTCGGCGCGGGCGAGTTCGCGGGCGTCGATCTCGCGGAGGCGCTGAGACGCTTCGAGCGCCAGCCGCTCACCGCCACGCGCACCCTGCGCAGCGGGCGCACGCCCTTCTCGAGCGCCATCGCGCGCCTCGAGGTGGAGGACGGCGTCGGCCGCATCGTCGATGCCGGCTTCGAGAGCCCGCAGCTCGCCGGCATGCTGGAGGGCACCGTCTCGCTCGCCGCGCGGCGCATCGACGCCAAGGCCGCGGTCGAGAGCGTCACGCCGGTGGGCGACGACAACCTGATCTCCGCCCTCACCTTCGCCTTCCGCGGCCCGCTGACGGACGTCGCGCTGGTGCCGGACGCCAAGGCGCTGATCCAGCGTTCGGGGGCCGCGCGGCTCCTGCTCGGTGCTCCGGAGCCCCCGACGCCGGACCCTGCGATCCCCGCCTTCGCCCCGGCGGCGCAGCAGTAGAGGCCGGGCGCGGATCCGTCCTCGACAGGGACCCTCGCATGCGGCCACCCGCTCCCCGCCTCCTCGGCGCGGGAACGGCGAGCGGAGCGAGCCCGGGCGGGGTGCCGTGGCGCCGGAGTGTGCGGTTCCGGCTTCGCCGAATACGCCTCACGGCGCATCCCCCGGCTTCATCTCCTTCCGCGACGACCCACCTCCCCCGATCCGGAGGAGCCTGGGCCGCGTCACGGACCGTTCGTCGCCGGAGGTCGGCTCACCGCGCGCTCTCGCCCCGCGCCATCACGCGCATGAGCAGCAGCACCGGCAGGATGCCCACGGCGACGATCGCGAGCGCACCCGTCGCCGCCTGGGCGAGGCGCTCGTCGGAGGCGAGCTGGTAGACGCGCACCGCCAGCGTGTCGAAGTTGAAGGGCCGCACGATCAGCGTCGCGGGCAGCTCCTTGAGCACGTCGACGAAGACGATCAGCGCCGCGGTGACGAGCGAGCCGCGCAGGAGCGGGCCGTGCACGCGCGCGACGACGCCGCCGGGCGTCTCGCCCAGCATTCGCGCGGCGTCGTCCATCGTCCTGGAGATCTTGAGGAAACCCGATTCGACCGAGCCGTAGGCGATGGCCAGGAAGCGTACCAGGTAGGCGAACAGCACGGCCACCACCGTCCCCGACAGGATCAGCCCCGTCGAGATGCCGAACGTCTCCCGGAAGAAGCCGTCGACCGCGTTGTCGAAGGCGCCGAGCGGCGCCAGCACGCCCACGGCGACCACCGTCCCCGGCACCGCGTAGCCGATGGTGGAGACCCGCACCAGCGCCCGCAGGGATCTGGCCTGCGACAGGCGCGTGGCGTAGGCGAGCAGGATCGCCACGCCGACGAGCAGCACCGCCGCCATGGCGGCGAGCGTCAGCGAGTTCGCCGCGTAGCGCCAGAACCGCTCGCTCATGAACGGGTCGCCGCCGATCAGGTGGAGCCGCACCAGGATGAGCACCGGGGCGACGAAGCCCGCGATCACCGGCAGCGCACAGGCGACGACGGCGAGCGCCGCGCGCCAGCCGCGCAGGCGGAAGGCCGGCGCCTTGCGTGCGCCGCGGCCTACCTGCGTGTAGCGCTGCGCGCCCCGCGCGTGCAGCTCGAGCGCGATCAGCACGAGCACGAAGACGAGGAGCCCCGTCGCCAGCTGCGCCGCCGCGGTCTGGTCGCCCATGCCGAACCAGGTGCGGTAGATCGCCGTCGTGAAGGTGCGCACGCCGTAATACTGCATCGTGCCGAAGTCGGCGAGCGCCTCCATCAGCGCGAGCGCGACGCCCGCGGCGATCGCCGGCCGCGCCAGCGGCAGGGCGACGCGGAAGAAGGCGCTCCACGGCCCGTGGCCGAGGGCGCGGGAGGCGTCGAAGGCGTTCGCCGTCTGCTCCAGGAAGGCGGCGCGGGCGAGCAGGTAGACATACGGGTAGAGCACGAAGGTGAGCATCGCGCTCACCCCCCAGACATTGTAGACGTTCGGAAACCAGTAATCGCGTGGCGTGGCCCAGCCGAAGAGCTCCCGCAGGCTCGTCTGGAGCGGGCCCGCATAGGCCAGGAAGTCGGCATAGGCGTAGCCGATGATGTAGCCCGGGATGGCGAGCGGCAGCAGCAGCAGCCACACGAAGGCGCGCGAGAAGGGGAAGCGGCACTGGGTCACGAGCCAGGCGCTCACGACGCCGATCGACACCGTGCCGAGCCCGACGACGAGCACCAGGATGCCGGTATTCGTCAGGAGGTCCGGCAGGATCGTGGAGGCGAGGTGCGCCATTACGTCCGTGCGCGGGGAGAGCAGGCTCGACGCGACGGACAGGATCGGCAGCAGGACGAGCGCGGCGACGAGCGCGGTCGCGGCCACGAGGGCGCGCGGGGCGCGCGAACGGGTTCGCCCCCGCCGCATCCCGGCGAGGGCGAAACCTTCCTTCACGATGCCCGTGGCGGCGGCCGAGGTCGCCCCCGCCGCCGCCGGCTCGGTCCGACGCATCACTTCCAGCCGGCCCGATCCATGATCATGAGCGCCTCGGCGTTGTTCTGGGCGAAGGTCTCGGCCGAGAGGTCGTCCTCCTGGAACTCGCCCAGCGTCTGGATCCATTCGGGGGCGGCCACGCCCTCGACGACCGGGTACTCGCTGTTGCCCTCGGCGAAGTAGCGCTGCGCCGAGTCCGAGGCGAGGTACTCGAGGAAGAGCTTGGCCGCCTCGGGGTTCGGGGCGTTCGCCGCGACGCCGCCGCCGGAGATGTTGACGTGGGTGCCGCGGCCGTCCTGGTTCGGGAAGACGACGCAGATCTCTTCGGCCACCGCACGATCCTCGGGGTTCTCCGAGCGGATCAGGTTGCCGAGGTAGTAGGTGTTGGAGATCGCGATGTCGCCCTCGCCCGCCGCCACGGCGCGGATCTGGTCGGTGTCGCCGCCGCGGGGCTCGCGGGCGAAGTTCTCGGAGAGCCCGCGGGCCCACGCCTCGGTCGCCTCCTCGCCGAGCGCGGCGAGAACCGAGCCGGTCAGCGACTGGCTGTAGATGTTCGTCGAGGAGCGGCTGAGCACGCGGCCCTCCCACTCGTCGTCCGCCAGCGCCTCGTAGGTCTGCGG
>NZ_KE386843.1:0-74603 GCF_000429045.1 Salinarimonas rosea DSM 21201 | reverse complement strand
CTTGGAGAAGCCGAACCAGGTATCGCTCGGGTCGCGGAGATAGGGGGGGATGCGCTCGGCGAGCACCTCGGATCCAATCGGCTGCAGCAGGCCTGCGTCCTCGGCGCGCTCAAGGCGGCCGGCGTCGACGGTAAGCAGGACGTCGGCCGGGGAGTTCGCGCCCTCGGCGATCATGCGCTCGATCAGCTCGTCGGCGCCCGCCTCGATGCGGTTGATCTTGATGCCGGTCTGCTCGGTGAATTCCTCATAGAGCGCCTCGTCGGTGTCGTAGTGGCGCGACGAGTAGAGGTTCAACTCCCCGCTCTGCGCGACGGCGAGGGCCGGCAGGCCGACGAGGCCGGCGGCGAGCACGGTGCCGGCGAGGAGGGTGCGGCGGGCGGTCGAAAAGTCGGTCATGGCGTTCCTCTTTTCCTGATCCGGGTGGGGGACACGTCCGGATTTTCGAACGAGGCCGCCGGCTAACTCGCGAAGCGGAGCAGCGGCGCAGCGTTGTCGGGCTGAATTAAGGAACACTGCTCCTGAAGTCGTCAAGCAAAAACCGTTAGATTAGACACATTAAAAAGAACAGCTTTGAAATTCCGCAGCTTCATAAACCCCGACCTTCCTCGTTCATCTTCACAGGTGTTCGCGTGGTGTCATCGCCTGTGGGAGGCCCATATCTGTTCCGAAACACGCGAACGTTCGCCTTTCACCGCGCCAGCACTCTGCTTCACGTATGCCGCGCCTGCAACCAAGACCAACGAGATATGCAACTTTTACTCGCGCGATGAACCCGCACGCCTTTTTCGGTCCTGCGGGGCCTGCCGTCTGGCGCAGCCGCGGAGGCAGCTCTGCGCGGCGCGCGGTACTAAAGATTGTCGGTCGCCGAACTCGCGGCGGCTTCGGGCGTGTTCTGCAACACGGTGAAGCGTATCGAGGCGGCGGACGCGCCCGCCCTGCGGGAGGCGCGCTGGCGTCGACGCCTCGCGACCGCGCTCCGCGGAGCTTCGCCTTGCCCGATCAGTGCCGTGTCGCGTTCGTTGGCATCATCGCTGTTGTCGCCGCGTCGCTTTCACCTCGTCCGCGATCCGACGCGACGAGCTTGGCCAATCTGTCCAGTAGAGCCGCGAGCGCACGAGCGGCGAGCTTGAGCTGCGGCGCGTCGGGACGGTCGACGAGCGAGGCCGCGAAGTCATGGAGCAGGTCGGCGTCGGAGCGCCGCGCGGCCTGGAGAACGGCGAGGAGCTCCATTTCGTCCTCGCTGATCCGCCCGCAGTGGCTCGGAAGAAAGCGGAAGCACCGCCGCCGCTCGCTGCGGACCGCAAGGACGAGCGCGAGGGTCCGCGCCAGAACCGGTGGCCCGTCGACCGGCCCGAGCACCTCGATGGACGTGCGGAGCGCCGCGTCCCAGCACTGCACCCGTCCGCCGCAATAGCCGTCCATGGCGAAGCGCACCAGTGATATCGTGAGCACCTCCAAAGGATCGCACGTGGTGTCCGCGAGGAGCGGCAGGCCCTCTCCGCCACAACCGCACTCGGCGGCGTCGTCGCCGGCGGCCCGGTCCGGAGCCGCGCGCGCGATCTCGGGTCCAGCGTCGGGCTTGGCTCCACCGCGGCGCCGCAGGTGCTTGTTCCAGGTCATGATTGCTTTCTTTCGAGCATGGGATCGACGCGCCGGCAGGCACGGTCCAGGATCGCGGACGCGAGGGCGCGCGCGGCGCCGCCGCTCGGATCGTGATCGAGAAACAAGCCGGGCTCGTTCAGCTCGAGCTCCAGCACGACGAGGCGGTCGCCGCGCTGCACGCCATCGACGCGGGCGTAGAGCGCGCGTTCGGGAAGCGCGTCGACCAGCGCCTCGGCATCGGCGATCATGCGGCGCGTCGGCCGGTCGGCCCGGACGCGCGGCGCGAAACGGCTGTTCGGTCGAAACTCGCCCGAGACCGGCTCCTTGCGCACGGCATGGACGAAACGGCCGTCCACGAGGACGAGCGACCACTCGCCGTCCATGACTTCGGGGCAGAACTCCTGCAGCAGGACCGGCCCGTCGGCGACGAGAGACGACGGCATCTCGATGAGCCGGTGCCGCTCGATCATCATCACGCCATGGCCGCTGGCGCCGCAGCGGGGCTTCAGCACCGCCTTGCGCCAGCCGCGCTCGTCCATGGCGAGCGCGATCTCGACGGCGTCAACCTGCTCCAGCAGCACGATCGGCGGTGTCCGCGCGCCCGGGTGCGGGAGATCCGCGAGGCAGCTCTTGTCGAGATTGCCCCGGACCAGCGCCGCCGAATTGGAGAGCGGCACGTCCTGGGCGCTGCACAGGTCGAGCCAGTCCCGGTATGCGCACAAGTTTCGATGATAGTTCCAGCTCGAGCGGATGACCGCCGCATCGCATCGCGGCACGTCCCAGCTCCACGACGCGGCGCCCTGCCAGGAGACGACGCGCACTCGGGCGCAGCGCTGCTCCAGGGCGGCGGCGAGCACGCCATCGGAGGCGGTCAGCGTCGGCGTATCGTCGTCCGTTACGAACCAGATCAGGGGACGCCGAGCCGCGCGAAGAACGGCGGGGTGGCTCAGCGGTTGCGGGCGCTCGTCGGGCGTCCTCTGCAGGGCTGTCATCACGACGAGGTCCTCTCGGCTGCGGCCACCGGTTCGGCGAACGGGCAGCCGCCCGCGCAGGGCTCTCCTGTCGCGGCATGCAAGCCGCACCCCCGCTCCGCCGCCGCGCAATAGCTCTCAGCCAAGGCGACCACGGCTTCGCCCGGAACGAGCCTGCCTCGATCCGTCGAGAGCGCATCGAGGAAGTCCTCTGCGAGCCGTTGTTCGTCCGCCGATCGTCGGCGAGCGCCCACCGGGTGCCAACGAAATTCCTCGCGCCGACCGGCGGTCGCGATCGCCACCAGGTCGTGCAGGAAGCCGAACAGCCGGTAGGCCTCATCAGGAGGGAGCATGGCCCGAAGCGCATCCAGTGCCTGGTCGGCCGGCCCGAAATCACCCGTCAGCCGCGATCCCGCGAGACGGCGGCAATGGTCGAGCAGGGCGCAGCTGGAGAGCCGGCGCGGGCACGTTCCCGGCGATGGCGGCACCTGTGCGTGGCGACTCATCGGGCTCTCCTGGCTGCATGACGTCGACAGGAGCGTTCTGTTAGGCTAATTTCAGAGCAACTGTCAACCGATATCCAGCAGTTTCTGTTGTAATTACAATGGTTCTAGAATTCAATACGTCCTACGATGCGTGTCACCAGAGATGTCAGCTTGGAACCTATCATATCTGCCGGGTCGAAGAGGGCGCAGAGGGCGACCAGCGAGCCCCCTCCCCCTCGGTCCGCGGTGGGCACGCGAGCGACGGAGGCTCCTCCTCGGAACTTCTCGGAAATGGAGCTATTCTCGAATTCGTGCCCGCTTCACCCGGTCCTCCGGGCGGCGCCGAGTGCGCCGCGCCCTTCTAAACCCTGATCGTCACGGCGAAGCTGAACGACATCGACCCGCTCGCATGCTCGCCGACGTCCTCGCCGCATCAACGGGATGGCGCCAAACGCGCCTGTGCAAACTCCTGGCGGAGTTCAGCCTTCAATGAAGTCCAGACTTCCCCCGGCCTCCCTCTGCGATGGGCGCGACGGCGCAGAGCGGGCTACTCCGCCGCGACCCCTCGCGGAATCCTGCTCGCAAGGGTCGGCCCGTCTCGCAAGGCCTGACCGTTGGCCAATCTGTCCGCCACCTCGGTCGCGGTCAGCGGCTTGTCGAACAGAAACCCCTGGAAATGCGTGCAGCCGAGGCCCTGGAGCCACGAGAGCTGCTGGCGCGTCTCGACGCCTTCTGCCACCACGTCCACGCCCATCTGTCCGGCCATCTGCAGGATCGCCCCGATAACGGCCGCCGGCTTGCCGGGATGAGCGGTGTAGGCCGTCAAAGCCCGATCCAGTTTCAACCGGTCGGCCGGCAGCGCGATCAGGCGCTCCATCGAGGAAAAGCCGACCCCGAAGTCGTCCAGCGTGATCGTGACGCCGAGCACGGCCAAGTCCGCGCAGAGCCTTTGCACCGTCGGCAGGTCGAAATACCGCTCGGATTCGGTGATCTCGATCTCCAGTTTGCGCCAGCTGGGCGCGGGTGCCCCGAGGTGCTCGCGCAGGAAATGGTTGATTTCCTTATTCTCAAGTGAGAGCGTCGCCACGTTGACCGCCACGGGCACGGTGCGCCCGCAGGCCCCTTGCCAGGCTTCCAGATGGCCGTCGATCTCCCGGAACAGCCACGCCACGAGGGTCTCGGCACGAGGTCCGTGGAGGAGCATCGGCAGGAAATGGGCCGGGCTCACGACGCCTTGGCCGGGGCGTTGCCAGCGCATCAGCGCCTCGAGACCGGTCCAGACCGGCAACCCGTTGCCACCGATCACGACTTTCGGCTGGTAGACGACGAAGAACTCCCCCGAATCGATCGCGGTGTCGATGTCCTGGCAGGAGATGGGTGCCGGACCGGGCGAGGCCGCCGAAGTCGATGCCGACAACGCGTCCGTTTCCGCCCCGCCCCGCGCAGCCTCGACCCGGTTGCGCCCGTTCGTCTTGGCCGCGTAGAGCGCCACGTCGGCCGATTTGAAGATCGACTCCAGGCTCGTCTCGGCGACAGAATGGCTGGACGCCACCCCCATGCTGACTGTCACCGCGCGGTCTGGTGCCTCGGCCTGCATCAGGTTGGTGGACGCGATCGCAACCCGCAGGCGATTGGCTACGCCGACCGCTTCGCTCGGAGTGATGTCGGGCAGAAGGACGCCGAACTCCTCGCCTCCCAGCCGGGCGACGACGTCGCGTTCGCGCAGTTCGTTCCGGACGGTGCAGGCCACGCCGATGATGACGCGGTCGCCCACGTCGTGACCATGGTCGTCGTTGATCGCCTTGAAATGATCGATGTCGAAGATCACGAACGCGAAATGCCGGCCGTCCTTGATCAGCGCCTGCACCATGCGCGAGAAAGCCCGCCGATTGTAGAGCCCCGTCATGGGGTCGGTGTCGGCGAGCAGCCTCAGGCGCTTTTCTGCGACGACGCGGTTTTCGATGTTTTCGCGCAGGTTCGACGACAGCTGCACGAGGCTGCTGTACAGGTCGCCGATTTCGTCGTTGTGACTGTATTGCGTGAGCGACGAGTTGTTTTTCTCGGGACTCTTCAAGTCGGTTCGCGAAATCAGCGCCGTCAACTGCATGATCGGCCGCGTGATTTTAAGATAGAGCATGAAGGAAATGCCGAAGGCTACGAGGAGCGACCAGATCAGCGCGAGAAGGACGATGGTGCCGAGATCGGATATGAGCCGGTCGAACCAGTAGCCTTTGTTAATTGACAATACGAGGTACCCGGCGGGGGTTCCGGACGGCGTGGGGTCGATCGGTGACGCTCCTACGGGGAAGCGCTGCCTCTCGTACCTGTCGAACAAAAGATCGACCAGCTCGTCGAAGCGGGTCGCGCTCGGCTGATTGACAAAGCTGGACAGCTTTATCCCGTTCCGGTCGACAATTTGCGCGCGATAAATGTCCGCCCGGTGCGCCACCCCCATGACGATATTGTAGGCCAGATCAGCGTCGTATTCGTACAGAGAACGGGCTACTAGGCGTTTGTTGAGCTCGAAGATTTCTTGCGCCTCCTTGTGGATCATTTCCGGAAACTGACGGTATAGGCCGTAAGACTGGAAAGCAAAAATGAAAACGCCGAAGACGAGGGAGAGCAGGACGGTGGCATTGAACTGCGCCCCCGCAAGTTTGCGCCTGCGCTTCGTTTCAGCGCACGACGAGGCGCCGGCGCAGGCCACCGTCGCCGGAAAAGGGGCCGAAGAGGACCGCGGTCGAGTCTCGGCGGATACGTCGGGGTGGACAGGTCCGATCCCGGAGCGGACACCCGTTTTCGGCGGGCGCGGCGAACCGACCGCGAGGCCCAAGCGGGTCAGCAAGACTAACATGGATGCCGCCTCCATCTCAGGGCGCATCTGGATGGCAAGCGTGTATTCGTTCCCGACGGTGGCGGCAGCTTTGCGTGGCAATTCACTGGGCTCTCCTGACTAACGATTTCGCCCTGAGCATTCCGATAGTTTATAAGCAGAGAACCTGTCAACAATCCAATAATAATCATGAAATTACAATCATTCTAAAAGCCCACACCTTCATCCATGCGCCACAGAGCAGTCACCTTAAAGAATTTGTCGCGTCTCCGGCAGAAGGTGGCGTGGAGGGCGATCAGCGAACCCCCGCTCTTGGGTCCGCTCGGTGCCGGTGGGCACGCGAGCGACGGGCGATCTTTATTGGAACTCCTCCAATCTAGAGCTATTGTCGTTTCGTGTCCGCTCGGGAACGGACCCGCCGATGGAGTGTCCCATGACGACCTGCGCCTGCGGCAATTGCCAGTTCTTCGATGACAAGGCCCCCTCCGCGCCCGCGAAGGAGGACGCCGGGCTATGCCGCTTCAATCCGCCGATCTCCCAGCCGGCTCGAGACGACCGGGGCCTCTGGCCCGTCGTCGAGGAGAGGGACTGGTGCGGTCACTTCGCCGCCAAGGTAGAGCGCTTCATGAGGCCGCCAGCCGAGTAAGGCGAAGCAGGACTGGGCCGAGATTGTGGAACGGGAGGAGTTCACATGAAGGGCGATGGCCAGGTACTCGATTACCTCAATCGGGGCCTCCGCAGCGAGCTGACGGCGACCAGCCAGTACTGGCTGCATTATCGACTGCTCGACGACTGGGGCTACAAGGAGCTGGCATCCTTCTGGCGCAAGGAGTCCATTGAGGAGATGGTGCACGCCGACAAGTTCATCGAGCGGATCATCTTCCTCGAAGGTCATCCGAACCTGCAGTACCTCGATCCCCTCCGCATCGGCCAAACCGTGCAGGAGGTCATCGACTGCGACCTTGCGGCCGAGTACGAGGCGAGAGCACTCTATCTCGAAGCGGCGCAGTACTGCGAGAGCGTCAACGACCGCGTCTCGAAGCAGCTGTTCGAGGAACTCGCAGCCGATGAGGAAGGTCACATCGATTTTCTGGAGACGCAACTGAAGCTCATCGCCGACCTGGGCCTGCAGCTTTATGCACAGAAGCACGTGGGTGAGCTCTGACGGAGCTGATCGGAGCCGAGCAGCGTTCGAACGTCTCGATCCGAAGCTCGCCGGGTGTGGAGGCGGGGCAGTCCTTGCGCAAGGACCAGCGGAAGGAAGTTCCAAGCGGCCTACTGGTCCGCCTCGCCCCGGGCCGCGGCCGCGAGCTTCTCCACGACGTCGTCCAGCTCGAAGGGCTTCGTCACGTAGTCGCGCGCGCCCATGCGCAACAGGCGCACCGCCTGGTCGATGCCGCCGTACGCCGTCATGAAGATCGTAGGCACCGCGCCCGCGCGGGCGAAGATGTCGTGCATCAGGCTCCCGCCGTCGCCGTCGGGCAGGCGGATGTCGCAGATGGCGGCGTCCGGGATCTGCCGGGCGATGGCGGCGAGAGCCTCGGCTGCGGATTTCGCCCAGCGCACGTGCCAGCCCTCGAGCTTGAGGCGCTGCTCGAGGGACCGGCCGAGAATCTCGTCGTCCTCGATCACGAGGATCAGCCCGCGCTCCATCATGCCGTCGTCTCCGCGCCCGTCGCGCCGGTCTCCTCCGCCGGACCGACGGGCAGGCGCACGATGACCCGCGTGCCCTCGCAGGTCCGGCTCTCGACTCGCATCTGCCCGCCGAGATTATCAAGAAGCCGCGTGACCATCCACAAGCCGAGCCCCTTGCCGCGATCCTCGCCCGCGCCCGTCGCCGCGCGCGTCGTGCGCGCGTCCGAAACGAAGGCCAGCACGTCGGCCGGCATGCCTTCGCCCGAATCTGCGATCGTGAAGGTCGTTTCGCGCTCGTCCTGCGCCACCGACAGCCCGATCCGGCCGTTCTCCGGCGAAGCCTTGCAGGCATTGAGCAGAAGGTTGAGCAGAACCTGGCGCAGCGCGTCCGCATTCGCCGCAATCGGTTGCATCGCCTCGATGTCCCAGTCGAGCGCGAGACGCCGGCGGCGCGCTTCGGGGGCGACGAGGAGCTGGATGTCGAGCAGGTCCTCGCTGGAGAAGCGCATGCGACCCGGCGCCGGACGATAGGTGGAGAGCATGGCGTCCGCTGCGCGCTCGAGGGAGAGCAGCCCGCGCTCGATGAGATCGACCGTCTGTTCGCGCACATCTGGCCTGTCGCCGAACCGACGCAGCGTCGAGACGGCGTTGAGCAGGCCGGCGAGCGGATTCCTCACCTCGTGAGCGAGCCCGGCGGCGAGCTTGGCCAGCAGCGCATCGCGCTCCTTCTCGCCGAGATCGGCGAGGGCCTGGCTGCGGGCCTCCTCCGCTACGGCGCGCGCGGCGACAGCTTCGCGCAGCCGCAATCTTGCCCCTCTCTGGCGCCGCGCGGCCTCCGGCTGTCTCGTCCTGCTCGACGACCCCGCGGGCGAGGATGACAGCGCGGCGGGCACGCGCGACGGTGAGGAGTGCATCCATGGCTGCTGCGACGACAAGGACCCGAGCGTCTTTTCCCGAGAACTCGGCGACGCTGGAGTTGCCGTCCAGGGCGACGGAGGACCTGAACCGGCCGTGGACCATCGCCGCGGTGCCCGCCGCGGTCGAAGGCTCACGCGCCCCGCACCGAGAGCCACGACGACGATGGTGATCGCCCCCAACGGCAGGAGCAGGCTCAGCGGCCAGCGGCGGGGGGGAGCGATGCGCATGAGCCGTTTCTACCAGGAGACCTCGCCGCTATCGCGATCCATTCAGACCAGCACGTCGCCGCGCCAGCCGGGGATGATCGCGTCTTGCCAGAAGCCGCCGTAGCCGCTGGCGCGCCTGGGCAGGTCGGGCATGATCACGGCCGCCGCGTCGGCGTAGCGGGCCGGCAGCATCGCCCCACCCGCCGCCTTCGGCTTGCGGACGTGGGCGACGGACGCCCGGGCGTCGGCTGCGACGGCGGCGAGGGCGTCGACCTGCTCCCGGCTCGCCGGGCCGACGATCGTGACCTCGGCGACCGGCCACAGCCGGGTGTTCAGCGCCCAGGCGGCGAGGCGCTGGGCGCGCCGCGAGCCGTCGTGCATCACGACGAGCCGCTTGCGGGCGGCGTCCTCCTCGCAGCCGACGAACAGCGTCGGGCCCTCATGCCTGCGGGCGACCGTGAACAGCTTGTCGGCGAGGCGCTCCTCGAAGACCGGCAGCGTCACGCCGGCGCCGTGATGACACCAGCCGTCGCTCGGCAGCACGAGCAGCTCCCGGCTGTCCGAGGAGGGCGACGGGATGAGGGCGAGCGGGTCGCCCTCCTCGTAGGCCAGCGCGAGCGGGTGGGGGCTCGCCTCCGTCTCCCGCTGCATCTCGTCGATGGCGCCGGCGAGCTTGGCGCGGATCACGTCCCGCGCGTCCGGCACCCGGGCGCTCTCGACGCAGTCGCGGTCGATCACGGCCACCGCCGTGAGCGGGGCGTGCCGAGACGCGGCGAGCTTCATGGCCCTGCGGGTGACGAGGCCGGCATGGGGTGCGATCACCGCGAACCGTACGCTGTCGAAGCCGGACTCGTAGGGCTCTTCGTCCAGCACCGAAAGAGCGTCGCGGAGGCTCTCGGGCGCGGGCGCCGGGACCGCGGTCTCGGCCGAGGCGGCGGGCGCGGGCGCGACGAAGCCGAGGATCGTGCGCTCCTCCAGCGGCTTCTCGGCGCGCGGCAGCACGCCGGCGAGCGCGTCCTCTCGGGTTCGCAGCGGCGCTCCCGAGACGTAGGCGGCGCGGCCGAGCAGGTGCCCCGCCACCGGCATCGTGGCGATGAGAAAGATCAGCGTAAGCATGGCAATGATGGTCGCGCCCGTCGAGCCTTGCGTCAGCATGACGCCGATGAGGACGAGGCCCGCGCCGAGCGTGCCGGCCTTGGTCGAGGCGTGCATGCGCTGGAACGGGTCCTCGAAGCGCAGGACGCCGATCGTCGCGACGACGAGGAAGCCCGTGCCGACGAGCTTCAGCGCGAGAGCGAGGAGCGCGGTCATGACGTCTCCCTTTCCTTCTTCTCGAGGAAGGCCGCGAAGGCGATGGTCGCGACGAAGGCGATGAGCGCGAGGCCGAGCCCCACGTCGAGGAACTCCCGCCGCCCGGTGACGACGGCGGTGAGCGCGCAGGCCGCGACCGCGATGCCGGTGAGCATGTCGAGCGCGACGAAGCGGTCGGCGTAGCCCGGCCCGACAATCATGCGGAAGGCCGCGCCCGCGATGGCGAGCGCCAGCACCATGGTCAGCGCGAGCGCGACGGTGGTGACGGCGGCGTCGATCGTCTCGATCATCCCTCGATCCTCTTGATGAGCCGCTCGAACGTGCCCTTGATGTCCGCGATGACGGCGTCGGCGGAGGGACTGTCGAGGACGTGGACGTAGAGCGTGTCCCGGGTCTCCGAGACGTGCAGCGAGGTGGTGCCCGGGGTGAGCGTCACGAGGTTCGCCAGCGTCGCGATGCCGAGATCGGTCTTGAGGTCGATCGGCACCGCCACGACGGCGGGCTTTACCGAGACGTTCGGCGACAGCACGGCGGCGGCGACGCGGGTCGCCGACTTCACGAGCTCGACGAGGAAGGTCGCGAGCAGCTGCGCGACGGCGGCGAGCCGGGAGGGGGAGAGGAGAATGCTCATTCGACGGCTCCCTGGCTATGGTTGGCGGTCCCGGGGTAGGCGGTCCCGGCGGCCTGCACCGGACCCTCCTCCGGAAAGACGGCGGCGATGTAGTCGGCGGGGTCGACCAGGACGGCGGTGGCGGTGCGGGCGTACTCGACGAACGGATCGGCGAAGAGGCCGATCGTCAGTGTCACCGCGCCGAGCAGGACGATGGGCGCGACGAAGGCGACCGGCACCCGGCGCGGCGTGGCGCGCACGAGGACGGGCTTCTTCCAGAAGGCCTCCATCCAGATCTTCGACATTGAGAAGAGCGTCAGCGCACCGACGAGGAGCGCCACGGCGGCGAGCCACCAGACCTCCTCGCGCAGCGACGCGTCGATGACGAGGAACTTCGCCCAGAAGCCCGAGAGCGGCGGCAGGCCGGCGAGCGAGAGCGCCGGGATCAGGAACAGCACCGCGAGCCACGGGTGGGACTTGAGCAGGCCCCCGGCCTTGCGCAGGTCGTCCGTCCCCGCCGCCTTGCGGATCGCGCCGGCGAGCAGGAACAGGTTCGCCTTCACGATGATGTGGTGGACGATGTAGAAGACCGCGCCCGCGATGGCGACGGGGGTCGCGATGGCGAGCCCCATCAGCATGTAGCCGATCTGGCTGATGATGTGGAAGGACAGGATCCGGCGCACGTTCCACTGAATCGCCGCGCCGAACACGCCCGTGATCATCGTCAGCGCCGCGACGACGGCGACGATCTCGCGCAGGCCCCCGCCCTCCATCTCGAAGAGCAGCGTGAACACCCGGAAGGCGGCGTAGACGCCGACCTTGGTGAGCAGGCCCGCGAACAGGGCCGCGATCGCGATCGGCGCGGTGTGGTAGCTCGCCGGCAGCCAGAAGAAGAGCGGGAAGACGCCCGCCTTGATGCCGAAGGCGGCGAGGAAGAGCAGCGCCGAGGCGGTCAGCCCGGGCGACATCTCCATCCCGGGCAGGATGCGCGCGAGATCGGCCATGTTCAGCGTGCCGGTCGCGCCGTAGAGCAAAGCCACCGCGATCAGGAAGAGGATCGTGCCGAACAGGTTCATGGCGGCGTATTTCAGCGCGCCGTCGATCTGCGCCCGCCCGCGCTGGACGACCAGGAGCCCGAGCGTGGTGATCAGCATCACCTCGAACCAGACGTAGAGGTTGAAGATGTCGCCGGTGAGGAAGGCGCCGTTCACGCCGGCCATCAGCCCGTGGAAGAGCGGGTGGAAGCCGTTGCGCTCGTGCCGCGGGCGGATGTCGGAGAGCGCGAAGATGCCGACCGCGAAGGCGAGCACGCCCGAGATCGCGATCATCGCCGCCGAGAGCGGGTCGGCGACGAAAGTGATGCCGAAGGGCGCGGCCCAGTCGCCGAACTGCTTGGCGACGACGCCCTCCGTGGCGACCACGTACGTGAGCGCGAGGGAGGCGGCGAGCAGCAGCATCAGGCTCGCCATCCCGACCCAGCGCTGCGCCGCCGGGCTGCGCCAGAGCGCGGCCGTGAGCGCGGCGGTCGCGATCGGGATCAGGACCGGCCAGAGGACGAGTAGGGTGGCGGCGTCAGCCATGGTTCTTCACCGGCGTGGAGAGGGGAAGGTCCGGGGCGCCGAGGCGCTCGGCGTCCTGCATCTCGCGCACGTCGAGCGTGCCGAGGCTGCGATAGGCCTTCAGCGCCAGCGCGATGGCGAAGGCGGTGAGCGCGAAGCCGATCACGATGGCGGTCAGCACCAGCGCCTGCGGCAGGGCGTTCGCGGCGTCGGCGGCCAGCGCCTCGGCGCCCTGCGGGATCACCGGCGGCGTGGTGGCGCCGATTCCGCCCGAGAAGAAGATCAGGAAGATCGCGCCGTTGGTGAGCAGCGCGAGCCCCAGGATCATGCGCACCGCGTGTCGCGAGAGCATCATGTAGAGGCCGCAGCCGACATAGGCCGCGATGGTGAGCGCATAGACCAGCGTCATGCCGCGTCCTCCTCGTAGAGCCGGAACATGAAGGAGAGGACCCCGCCGACCACCACCATGTAGACGCCGAGGTCGAAGACGATCGTCGTGCCGAGCTTCACGCCCGCGAGCGAGCCCCACTGGTGGGTGAGGAACGAGGCGTCGGTGACGATGCCGGGCACGCCCGAGACGAACGCGATGGCGAGGCCCGCGCCCATCAGCACGACCGGATGGAGGACGAGGGCCCGCCGCGCCGTCTCGACGCCGGCGGCGAGGGCCAGCGTCGCGAAGCCGGCGGCGCCGACGAGGCCGCCGATGAAGCCGCCGCCGGGCTCGTTGTGGCCGCGCAGCAGCACCCAGACCGAGCCCGCGAGCATGATGGCGAAGAAGATCCGCGCCATCGCGGTGAGAATGAGGGAGCGCATGGATCAGACCTCCTTGCCGGTCCGCTTCGTCGACGAGCCCGTGCGCAGCAGCGCCCAGGCGCCGAGCGCCGCGAAGGCGACGACCGCGATCTCGCCGAACGTATCGAGCGCGCGGAAATCGACCAGGATGACGTTGACGACGTTGCGGCCGAAGCCCTCCGGCACCGAGGTGACGGCGAAGTACTCGGTCAGCTCCGGGTTGAAGGGCTTGGCCGCGATCCACAGCGTCGCGACGAGGACGCCCGCCGCGAACAGGCCGGAGACCGTGGCATCGAACAGCCGCTCGCGCGGGGTGCGCGAGGACTTCGCGACGATCGGCAGCTTGAGCAGCACCGCCATCACGATGACGACGAACAGCGTCTCGACGGAGAACTGCGTCAGCGCCAGGTCCGGCCCGCCGTTGAGCAGGAAGACGAGGGCGAGGCCGTAGCCCGAGAGGCCCACCGCCACGATCGCGGTGACGAGCGAGGGCACGGCGGCGGCGACCACGCAGCCCGCGACGATCAGCGCGCAGACGACGAGGAGGTAGGGCCGCACCGGCTCGCCCGCGACCGCCGGCAGGAGCGGCCCCTCGCCGACGAGGAGCCCGTAAGCGAGGAGGCCCGTGACCGAGGCCGAGACCACGGCGGCGTAGACGCGCAGGTCCCCGTTCTGGAGCACCTTCGTCGACGATCGCGCCAGGGCTAGCGTGCGGCCGAGGACGAGGTCGTAGCCGCGGTCGAGGAAGACCTCGTCGAAAGCGCGGCGACGGCGCAGCGCCAGATGGATCGGGTCCCAGAACCAGGCGAGCGTGGCGCCGAGCGCGACGACGAGGCCCGACAGCGCCAGCATCGGCGTGAAGCCGTGCCAGAGCTTGAACGACACCTCGAAAGGCGCGCCGTAGATCGCGATCGCGGCGGGCGTGATCAGGGCGTAGGAGACGAGCGAGGGAACGAGGCCGAAGGTCACGCCGACCACGGCGAGGAGAAGCGGGCCGAGCGTCATTCCCGGCCGCTCGCCGTGCTCGACCTCGAACGGCTTCTTCGCCCGCCCGAAGAAGGGCCTGAGCGCCAGCACGCCCGCCACCGCCACCATCACGGCGTTGACGAGGACGCCGATGAGCACCGCAATCGTGTCGAGCGAGGATTCGAGCTTGGCCTCGAACAGGTATTCCTTCGAGATGAAGCCGATGAAGGGCGGCAGGCCCGCCATCGAGAACGAGGCGAGGAGCGTCGCCGCCGCGGTCAGCGGCAGGAGCTTCGCGAGGCCGCCGAGCGCACGCAGCCTGGTCTCGTGGGTCGCGTGGATGACGATGCCCGCGCAGAAGAACAGCGTCGCCTTGTAGAGCGCGTGCGCGAGGATGAAGCCGACCACCGCCACCGAGGAGACCGGCCCGTCGAGCCCGATCAGCATGACGAGCGTGCCGAGGGAGGCGACCGTCGAGTAGGCGAGCACGGCCTTGAGCTCGATGGCGCGCAGCGCCTGCACGGCGGCGATGAGCATGGTCAGCCCGCCGAAGGCGACGAGCGTCGCGCCGACCCACGGCGCGCCGGCGAAGACCGGGTCGAGCCGGGCGAGCAGGTACACGCCGAGCTTCACCATGGTGGCCGAGTGCAGGTAGGCCGAGGCCGGCGTTGGCGCCTTCATGGCGTTGGGCAGCCAGAAGTGGAAGGGGAACTGCGCCGACTTGGTGAAGGCGCCGATCAGCACGCAGGCGACGATCGCCGGCAGGAGCGGGCTCTCGAGCACCGGCGCCGGGTTCGCGGTGATGGCGGCGAGCGAGAACGTCCCGGCCTCGATCCCGATGAGGATGATGCCGCCGAGAAGCGCGAGCCCGCCGCTAGCGGTCACCAGCAGCGACTGCAGCGCGGCCTTGCGCGCCTTCGCGTCCTCGCTCTGGAAGCCCACGAGGAGGAACGACAAGAGGCTCGTCATCTCCCAGAAGACGAACAGGGAGACGAGGTTGTCCGCGGCGACGGTGGCCAGCATCGCCGTCATGAACATCAGGATGTAGAACAGGAACTGCGCCCGCGCGAAGGGCGGCTTCTCGCTCATGTACGAGGAGGCGTAGAGCGTGACCAGCGTGCCGATGCCGGTGATCAGGAGCGCGAAGAGAAGCGAGAAGCCGTCGAGGCGGAAGGTCAGGTCGATGCCGAGCGAGGGCACCCACGGGACGACGTCGATGATCGGCGCCGCGCCGACCGCGCCGATCTGCGCGAAGAAGTATGCGAAGAGGGCGGCCGGCAGCGCCGCGGCGATCACGCCGCCGACGGCTCCGGTCCGCGCCACGATGAAAGGCGCGGCGATCGAGCCGGCGAGGCTGGCGAGAAGGACGGTCGAGAGGTCCACGAGCAGAGCTCCTCCGTGAGGTCACGGATCGCGTCTGCAGGGGGCGTGCCAACTCGGTAAGCTTTTGATTTTCTTCGCTTTAGAGACCGGCTTGCACAAGGAACGTCCGGATTTCCGAACACGCGTTCGGAGCCGACGTTCGGATTCTCGGACGCACAGGGCGATGCTCGGCGAGACGGGAAGCGGTCGTCAGCGTCGCGGACTTTAGCCAATGACCGAGATCGTGGCGGCTCGGATGCGGAACAGCCGGACCTCGTATTCAGTCCGAGAGGTCTCTCGGAAACGCCTTTGTGCGCATCGAATCGAGAGCGCGCGTTCGCCGGCAGAGTTCATCCGCATCCGCGGCGAGGCGCTCGATGGCCATCCAGCGCTCCCAATCCGCGCGCACGGTCCACTCCGGATCGCTCAGGTGAGCTTGCGACAGCCGGTAGTGAAGAACGGGACGCGGGCCGATCTTCTCGTCGGGGACGGCTGCGCGAACCCGCTCCTCGTCCAAGTGAGCGAAGATCGGCAGGAGGTCCAGCGCCCGCCTGCGGGTGGGATTGGCCGAGAGATAGTCGGACATCAGCCGCGGCATGTCAGGCCAATAGCCCGGCGCCAGCACCCGACGGGCATAGGCTCTCGGGAACTCGGGGGGAAGCGCGAAGGCGCGGCGCAGGCTCCCGCCGGCGGTCTCCCGGCGCAGCTCGGCGCTCAGGAGCAGATAGGCCTTGAGAAAGGCCGTCAGCGTCGCCGCGTCCATCCGCGGCGGATCGACGTTGAAGTGCAACCCGAGCGAGTCGAAGAGCACGGCTCCGCGGCCGCGCGCCCCGGCGGAACGGAGGCTCGCGACGACCTGATCGAGCTCGGGCAGCCGGGAGATCGGAATGGGCGCGGTGATGAGCTCCCGCGGAGCGAGGGGTGATGCAAGCAAGCCCAGCCACGCCGCCGCTCGCGGCGTGAGCCTGTTCGCCAGGGCGGGGTGGCGATGCGGGTGGACGTGGCGCAGGTCCATCTCGACGGCGATCGGGCCGAAGCGGGTGCCGCAGACCCGGAAGGCGTGCGGATCCTCGACCTCCACGGATCCACCGAGATCGTGGGCGAGTGCAATGGCAGCCGCCCGCGCACTCGCGCCCATGAACTCGATCTCCACCCCGACCCGCCGTGGCTTGGCGAGCTCCGGGGCGGAGAGCGAAAGATCCTCGCTGGAGAGGTCGGCGGAGCGCGCAACGGTCGTATGCATCAGGCTCAGAACATGGTGGGAACACTTCACTTCCGCAAGCCGACGCGGCGCTACGCCGTATCCCGCCCGTGCGCCGAGACCGATGGGGCGGCCGCCTGAGGCGCAGGCGAGCGGCGGTACGAGAGGGCGCGCATAAGCGGCAAAAGCCGCCGAAACCTCCGCGCTTTCGGGGCCAAGTACCAATGGCTGCAGCGCAGGCCGCCATCGGCGCGGCACGGGGCCGCACAGGCGCCCACGACAACACGGGCGCCTCGCGCTCGCCATGGTTGGCCGGCACGGCCGCCTTCGCGAACACAGTATCTTGGGGGTAAGTCCACATGCTCGCATCCACCGCCTCGACCGCGCGCGGGCTCGCGCTCGCGTTGCCCATCCTGCTCGCGCCGCTATCTGCTCCCTTGGCCGCGCACGCGGGAGATACGCCGCCCTTCGCGGCGATCGTCGTCGACGGCGTCACCGGCGGCACGCTGCACGCGGAGGACGCCGACGCGCCGCGCTATCCGGCGTCCCTCACCAAGGTCATGACGCTCTACCTCGTGTTCGAGGAGCTCGAGTCCGGTCGCCTGCGGCTCGACACGCCGCTTCGCGTTTCCGCCGAGGCCGCCGCCGAGCCGCCCTCGAAGATCGGGCTCGAGCCCGGCGAGACCATCGCCGTCGAGGACGCGATCCTCGCCCTCGTCACCAAGTCCGCCAACGACGTCGCCGCCGTGGTCTCGGAGAATCTCGGCGGCTCGAAGGAGGCCTTCGCGCGGCGGATGACGGCGCGCGCGCGGGCGCTCGGCATGCGCAACACCACCTTCGCCAACGCCTCCGGCCTGCCCGACCCGCGCCAGGTCACGACTGCGCGCGACATGGCGCGGCTCGCGCTCGCCTTGCAGGAGCGCTTCCCCGAGCAATACCGCTATTTCTCGACGCGCTCGTTCTCCTTCGAGGGCGAGCGATACCGTAACCACAATCGCCTGCTCGGGCGCGTCGAGGGCGTCGACGGCGTAAAGACGGGCTTCATTCGCGCCTCCGGCTTCAACCTGATGACGAACGCCAAGGCCGACGGCCGCCACGTCGTCGCCGTGGTGATGGGCGGGCGGACCGGCGCGCATCGCGACGGCGTCGTCGCCGATCTCGTCGGGCGGTACCTGCCGGAGGCCGCGTCGGAGATCGCGTTCGTGCGTCCGCCGCAGCGTCCGGAGGGGCTCGGCGTCGCCGAGGCACCGTTCGCGAAGGTCGCAGCCGCAGCGGGCGCCGGAGGGCGGCCCGCGGCGCGCTCGCTGCGCAGCGGCGGCGCGGCGCCGCCCTCCGCGGCGCGCGCCTATGCGGCGGACGGGCGGCCCGTAGCGCCGGAGCCGGCGCCGTGAGCGCCGGCGTTGGCTGCTCGACCCTGAAGACCCCGCGCGCAGCCTCTCGCTCCCGGCCGATGACCCCGGGACATGGACGCGCGCGGCTCGAGACGCTCGGCGACTGCACGGCGAGAGCCGGGCCGGCATTCCGGACCCGTGAAGCCGGCGACAGTGCCTCACTAGGTCGGCTTCGCCCCCCGCCGCAGCCGGCGCCCGAGCGCCTTCTCGAACTCGAGCGCCGCGAAGAGCAGGATGCCCGCCGCGAGGACGGCGAGGCCCTCCACGATCCCCAGCGGGCGCGTCGCGAACACGGCATTCATGAAGGGCGCGTAGGTGAACACGAGCTGGAGCAACGCCACGGCGGCGATGGCGACGAGGACCGCGCGGGTTCCGAGCACGCCGCGCCAGCGCCTCGGCGCGGTCCGGCATGTCGCTGTGGCAGACTACGTTTAGGTTCTGGTCGGAGGCTGCGGTGCGACAAGCGGTCGCGCCCTCGTTGTCGATCCCGGCACGACTTGGTTTCGCTCGGCGCTCGCGAGAACACCTGCGCCTCGAGAACGGCGCGCGCCCTGCCTCGCCCGCGTGACGATCTCCGGGCGGGCGGTGTCGGGCGAGCCGCCGGGGAACGGCGGCTCGCGTCCGTACTCTGAGATCAGCAGGGATGCGCTTGGCCTCATCCCGGACCGCCATCTCGGCGATCAGCGCGATGCCGAGCACCGGCCGGGTGACCACGGACCCGTCGCGCACGAACCGACTCAAGGTCGAACCCGCGTCAGGCTATGGCGACGCCGTGATGCGCCGCGAGCGGCCCGAGCCCGCCGGCAAAGCCCTGGCCGACCGCCTTGAACTTCCAGTCGGCACCGTGCCGGTAGACCTCGCCGAAGATCATCGCGGTCTCGACGGAGGCGTCCTCGGAGAGGTCGTACCGGGCGATCTCGGCGCCGCCGGTCGCGTTCACGACGCGGATGAACGCGTTCGAGACCTGACCGAAGTTCTGCTTGCGGCTCTCGCCTTCGTGGATCGTCACGGCGAACACCAGCTTGGCGACCTCGGCGGGCACCTGCGAGAGGTCGATCCGGACCTGCTCATCGTCACCCTCGCCCGCACCGGTGCGGTTGTCGCCCGCGTGCTCGACCGAGCCGTCGCCGCCCACCTTGTTGTTGTAGAACACGAAGTCGCCGCTGTTGCGGACCTTGCCGTCCTCCTTGACCAGGAACACGCTGGTGTCGAGGTCGAAGTCGGCGCCGTCGGTCGCGCGCGCGTCCCAACCGAGACCGACGATCACCTTGGCGAGGCCGGGAGCCTCCTTGGTCAGGGAGACGTTCCCGCCCTTGGCTAGTGAAACACCCATGTTGTCGTCCATTCTGCTCGAAGGCCGCCGCTCGCGGCGCCTTCGTCCGGGGGAGAGGAGCGCCGAGGCGCGCCGTTCGACGCCGCAGGACCGCGCTCGTCAGGCGAGAATCAGGTCCTGGTAGGCGAAGGCGACGAAGCCCACATAGGCCGCGATCATCAGGATGCCGGCTGTGCGCCCGATCCGGGAAACGGTCAGCATCCAGGCCGCGAAGGCGACCGTCACGCCGGCCATCACCCACATGTCGAGATCGGCGAGGCCGGGTCGACGGCGAGCGGCTTGAGCATCGCCGTGATGCCGACGATCGACAGGATGTTGAAGGCGTTCGAGCCGACGATGTTGCCGATGATCATGTTGGTCTGACGCTTCAGCGCCGCGGCGATGCAGGTCGAGAGCTCGGGCAGCGACGTCCCGACGGCGACGACGGTAAGACCGATCACGGCCTCCGGCACGCCGATGGCGTTGCCGGCGGCGACTGCGCCCTGCACCAGCATCTCTGAGCCCGCGACGAGGGCGGTCAGGCCGGCGACGAAGAAGCCGAGGCCCTTGCCCATCGTGTCTATGCCCTTCGCGTCGGCGTCCTCGTCGTGCTCGTCCGCCTCCCCCGCTCCCGCGTCGGTCCAGTACTGGTAGGCGACGAAGGCCGCGAGGATGGCGAACATGCCGAAGCCGGCCCAGCGGGGCACGACGCCGTAGATCATCAGCGCGACCAGAATGATCGTCGCGCCCACCATGATCAGCACGTCGCGCATCAGCTCGGACGGCTTGCCCCTGATGGTGAACACGATCGCGGTCGCGCCGAGGATGAGCAGGATGTTGGCGATGTTCGAGCCGACGACGTTGCCGAGCGAGATGCCCGGGAAGCCGGTGAGGTTGGCGTTGACGGAGGTGAACAGCTCGGGCGCCGAGGTGCCGAAGGCGACGATGGTCGCGCCGATGAAGAGCTTCGAGAGGCCCGCGCGCTCCGCGATGAAGGCGGCCGCGTCGATGGTCCAGTCGCCTCCCTTGATGAGCAGGTAGAGACCGAAGGCGATGGCGCCGAAGGAGAGGACCGTGAGCTGGTAGTCGCCGAGCTCGTTCATGGAGGACTCCGTGGGAGGAGAGCGGGGAAGTCGGGGGTGCGAGCGCCAGGCGCACTCCGGCCGATGTTCGCCGCCGGGCACGGGATGGTTGCGGACGCGGGCGCCATGCGCGGCCTATGCCGTCCGTCCCGGGGTCGGGCCCCGTCGATCCCAACCTCGCGGGACCGCGGCTGAGCGGATCGCGATGTCGAGGTCGCGGGTTCGTCGCGGAACGGGACCGATCGATGGGCGCCCATACCTAGACAGGCGAGCCGGGCGGCCGGCCTGCCGAGCGGGACCGTGCGACGGGTTGCGATGCGCCTCTCCTAGCCGGTTGTGCGATGTCGATACGGTCCGACATCGCGAGTGCGCCGGCAGCGCTCGCCAGAGGGGCCCGGACCCAAGGTGCGCTGCAGATGGAGACGACCACGCTTCCGCGCAAGAACCTCCCGAAAATTCCTTCTAGCGCCCCGTGTGGCCGAGCAGGCGAAGCCGTTTCCGACCCCGCCCCTCACAGACCCGGACGTGCGGATTTCCCGCGTCCGGTTCTTCGCATCCGAGGTTCGCTCAGGGCGCATCGTATCGAATGACGACTTGGCTCTCGGGAGGGCATGCCGCTGGAGCAACGCGTGGAAGCGCGCCCACGGGAGGTTGCCTTGTCATCCCCGCCTCCTCAGCCATTCGCGGTGGGCGGCGAGGCGGTCAAGGTCCGCGCCCTGATGGGGCCCGGCGTCGACCCGCACGCCTATCGCCAGACCCGCACCGACACCGCCGCGCTCGCCGGCGCCGACCTCGTCCTGTGGAACGGCTCTATCTCGAGGCGCAGATGGAGGAGTTCCTACTCGACCTCGCCGGGCGCCAGCCGATCGTCGCCGTGGCGGAGGCGCTGCCGGAGAACCTGCTCGTCGACCACAGGCCGCTACGACCCCCACGTCTGGATGAACCCGAACCTCTGGTCGCGCGTGGTGATCGCCGTGCGCGACGCTCTCGTCGCCGTCGTGCCCGAGCAGGAGGCGACCCTTGTGACGGCGAGGGCCTGCCGCTGCTAGCCGAGCAGGTTGAGCAGAACCTGGCGCAGCGCGTCCGCATTCGCCGCGATCGATTGCATCGCCTCGATGTCCCCGTCGAGCGCGAGACGCCGGCGGCGTGCCTCAGGGGCGACGAGGAGCTGGATGTCGAGCAAGTCCTCGCTGGAGAAGCGCATGCGACCCGGCGCTTGAGAGGGCGGCCGCCCTCCAGCTTGCCGATCTAATAGTTACGAGCGCCCTCAGAGACTTACCAGAAGTTGGCAACTGCGCCCTCGATCAAGGCCGCTCCGGCAACGACGAGGATTCCCGTCCATCCGAGGGCGAAGAGGCTGACGACGAGGCCGGCGAGGATCATCAGGCCGTCGCGCGCCATAATGCCGAGGCTCAACGCGACGAGGGCCAGCGCTGGCGCGATATTCCCGAACGGGATCGGCAGTATGATCGCCACCGCGAGCAGGAGGACCGGGATCGCGAGGGCGACCCGTGCCCGCCGCCCGGCGAGGGGCGCCAACCGGCCCTCTTCGAGCAGGAGCTCGGCGCGGGATAGCCCCGGCAGGGTGCGCCCAATCACGCTACGCAACGCGCGGCCGGGCACCCCGCGCCGGCGCAAAAACGACGGCACACAAAGGGTCCGCGCCCCCACCATGATCTGGAGCGCGACGAAGGCGATCAGGCACCCGAAGGTCATCCCGAATGGCCCCGGAACCGGAATTAGGGTCGCAAGGGTCAGGAGCAGCAGCGCGAGACCGAGGCCGTCCTCGCCGAGGCGATCGAACAGGGTGCCGATAGTCGTATGGGGGCCGCGGAGCAGGCGTGCCGCATCGAACACGCGTGTCGTGACCGGACCGCGTCCGACGCGGATCCTGCGGAGTCGCCCAGCGCCGCGGTGAGGAACGCCGAGCGCCGGATCCAGCGTGCTCGTCACGCTTCGGGCTCCGCCAGGAACGGGCGAGCGGCCTCGAGGGCTGCCGAACAGTCCGGGGCGACCTCGGCGAGCAGGCGCACGGGATCGCTCGCCCCGATCCAGACCTCGTAGACCTGCGACAGCGCCCGGACCGGGTCGCCGGCCACTCGGTCCACGACTGATGGGATCGCGCCCTGCGTGCAGCCCGCGATTACGCTCACGATCTCCTGCGGCGCCTGCGCAGCGGAGAGTCGTTCGGCGAGTTCGGCCTGAATCGGATCGACGAGGAAAAACGAGATTAGAGCGGCGAAGATGGAGTCCATGGCGAGTTCCTCGATCGGAGACGGCGGTCAATCGGTGACGTGGGTTTGCTGCAGCGCCTCGCGGTGGGCGCGATTGAGCCGCTCTCGAACCTCACCGGATCTTTCGGGCATGCCGGAAAGCCGGAGGTCCTCGACGATCTTGCGCACGACGTCCTCGTCGCCCGGCACCTCGAGATCGCTCATGTGGACCTTCGCCGAGTAGGCGGTCAGGTCGGAGCCGGACAGGCCCATCAGCCGACCCGCCCAAAGGGTGACGAGCACGTTGCTGCGGGCGACTACGTTGTCGCGCGTGCCGTCGTCCGTGCACCAGGACGTCGCGGACGAAGCAGGCGGGATCATCGATGGTAAATCGACGGGCATCTGGCGATGCTCCAACGGGGCACCCGGCTACAGGCGACGAGACGGGTGGAAGGCGCGGACATGCGAGAGCGTTGCGACGGGCGAGGCGGCCCACGCGTCGAAGCACCATTGAGGAAGGGTGACATCACGTGGTCCTCGAAGCCGGCAAGCGATGTCGATATTGGTCCGACATCGCGAGCGCGCCGGCAGCGCTCGCCAGAGGGGCCCGGACCACGGGTAAGACGGAGGTGGTCATTGCGGGGCGATCCGTCAAGCTGTGGTGACACGCCTTGCGCCGCGCACGCGGATGCGCGCGGCGCGACAGACCGCCACAGGCGCGATGATGCTTAGTGTGCCGGTTCAGATCGTGGAGACGTCTGGGCCAAACGGAACGCGCGGTGGGGCCGCGGAACGGGTCGGAGCGTTCGGTGCAGGTTCGGGTGATTTAGCGCCGTGTGGCTCGTAAGCGCCGCCTCGACGCTGTCGATCACCGGCGGGTTGTGAAACGAGGCCGCGCATGGCTTCGCCGGCGCGCAGCACGCGCCGGGCGCCGATGACGATGATCCAGGCGTCCTTCGGCAGGGCCGCGTCCGCGAGCGCGGTCGCCAAGCGACGAGCCCCGCTGCGAATGCGAACTCCATGAAACGAGTGGCGCTACGCGGAGCAAGCGGAATGCGCGTCCGCGAGTTCCACGCCTCCCGGAACTCCCGGTGCCCGCGCCCGCGCGGACCTACGGTCGGGAGTGTTCCCCTTGCCCGAGGCGGTGGCCGTGACAGCGCCTACGGCGCCGCCGGTCGATGGAGCCTGCCCGCTGCCATCTCCGGCGTGGTCCCTTCGAACGGAACGCAGCGGCAGGGCGCCTGTTGGGATGGCGCAGCTGTCCCCTCGAGACCGGCACGAGACGAGCGCTGCGCCTGAGAATTCAGAAGAGGAGAAGACCGATGCGACGGAGGGACTCGCTACTCCGATCGCCCGCAAACCCTTGCGGATCAACGGATCACGGTTGGCGACACTCGCCACCGTGAAACATAACACGGATACACCGGCTCGACGATTGAAGCAAGACGGGCGGCTCGGAAACAGCAGAGATTGACCGATCAAGGTTGCCGAGTGGTTCGCGATCGGCCAGACCAGCTCGGTCCGATCCGAGCGGCCTCTCGGATCGCCGAAAACCGCGGCGCCCGCTCGGAGAACATGGTGATTGCCGAGCTTCGGCAATAGGGACGGATGACCTGTCGTTCGGATAAGGTTAACAAATCATACCGGGCGGCCTGAGCGCTACCAGCTCCTGTCCGCGGCCTGCCTGCCTCGCCTGGTCTTGCCCGGGAGCAAGGTACCTGCGCCCACCGCAGGCATAAGGATGCATCTCTTCGCGGCCACGGAGAAGCGTTCGCTCCGGCACAGGCGCGGCGTTCACGGACCCGATACGGAGACCGCGATCCCGCTGTGGTCGCTCAGCACCGCCCCGTCCCGCCGCCCCTCCCAGGCGGCGCACACCTGCGTGCGCTCGGCCCAGCCCTCCGGCACGAGCACGTGATCGATCGGCGGATGGGCCAGCCGCCCTGGCGGCACGAGCGGCGTGCGCGTCGCGCAGGCGAGCCCGCAGCCGCACATGGCCTTCTCCAGGGCTGCGCGCCCCTGACGGGTCCCGTAGTAGTGCGCGCCGCCGAGATCCGTGTTGAGGTCGCCCGCGACCACGAGCGCGGCGTCCGGCCAAGCGTTCCGCAGCGCCTGCCATTCCCGGCCCTGCTCGGGGATCACGCGATGGTGCTCGCTCCAGTTCCGAACGGGGACGCCCGGCGGAGCGCGGCCCCGGTCGGAGTGCCAGGGCAGGACGGTCCCGAACACCAGAAGGTCGCCCGACGGCGCGGCGAGGACGGCCGCCGCGGTGCGCTCGGGATCGGCCGTCGCCGGTCGCGCGCGGACGGGAAAGCGTGTCCAGATCGTGACCCAGCGCTCGCCGGCGCGGCGATCCGGGCGGGGGGCGGCGTGCACCGGCTCGTGGGTCGGCCCGAGATCGACCGCATCGTGCGTCTCCGTCAGGACCCACACGTCGCAATCCGCCTCCTCAAGAATGCGTCGGCGCAGCGCGTTCTTCGCCGCGCCCATGGCGTAGCTCAGGTTCCAGGTGCCGATCCTCACGTCCCCGCCTCCTCGCCGTCCGCAGAAGCGCGGCGCGCGCGCTCGATGAGCGCGCGGTAGCGCGCGGCGAGCTCAGGCGGCTCGACCACGCGCACGGCGTCGCCCCAGGTGAACAGGTGCCAACCCATCTCGTCGAGCCCCGAGGCGCGAAAGCGCACGAGAAGCGAGCCGTCCGGCTCGTCCTCGAACGTCTGCGTGGCGTGGAACAGGAAGGCGCGCGCGTCGGCCGCGGCCGAGGGCGCGAAGCGCCAGGCCACGTCGAAGGCGCGCCCGTCCCAGAAGACGCCGAAGGAGCGATCGACGAAGGCGGCGAGATCGAAGGCGAGGTCGGGCGCGAAGGCTTCGTCGAGGAGCTCGACCGCCTCGATGTTGGCCAGGACGTAGGTGCGCGCCTCGTTCACCTTCGGATGCGGGTTGGTGGCGACGAGATAGCGGCGCGGTCCCCACAGGAAGCCGTGGGGATGCAGGATCGGCCTTGAGACCGCGCCCGTGTCGCGGCGCCGATAGCGCAGGCGCACGGTCCGCATCTCGAGGACGGCTCGCTGCAGCGCCTCGAAGATGCCCGGCCCGATCGCCTCGCGTGGGCCGGGGCGCAGGCCGAAGCCCGCCGCGGCCGCGAGCGCCTCGACGTCGGGCTCCATCCGCCGCAGCGCCGCGCGCGGGGTGATGGCCTCCAGCTTGAGGAGGAGGCGCCCGAGAACGGTCGCCTCTCGCCCGGCCCCGTCGCGCTCCAGGCGCGCGATCGCCCGCCGAAGCTCCGTCAGCTCCTCGACGCTCGGGCCGGCGAAGGCCGCCAAGTCGCGCGCTCGCCCGAGATGCTGTCCGCTGCCATTCCGCTAATCGCCTCCGGCGATCGTCTGCGTTCTGCGTTGATCGAGAACTTCAAGGCACAGTTGCTGGCCGCAGCCGCCGAGCGAGGCTGGTCGTTGCTTCCCGAAGACACCGGCAAGATCGCATGGTCCGGCTTTGAAATCCGCTTCGGGGCTGCGGATCGCGTGGGCTTTCGTTTGCGCTTCAACGACGAGCGTCGAGCTGCAGCTGATTTCGGCGTGCGGGGGTTAGGGCCGGACGACGCGGATTACGCCAAAGTCCGAGAGGCCATGAACGCCGCTTTCGGAGCGGGCCAGAACAATCAAGCGTGGCCCTGGCTCCGGCGAGCAGATTCGAACGATGCTCTTCTACCGGTCGAGCCCAACTGGCACTCGAACGCCGCGCCCTGGATGAGCATCGCCGACGGTACGCTCGCGACGGTCATGCTGGCGGCGGCGCAGCGCGTGTACGACATCCTGGGTCCGCTGGGGCTCGTCGGGCTCTCGAGCGGCGCCTCCGAGAACGCCGCCCAGCCGAGCGTGATCGCGACCGACAGCGCTTGAGGGTCGACGCCGGCCTGGCGAAGGAGATTGTCATGAAGCTTGGGGATTCCTGCCCTCTCGACGGGTGCGACGGCGCGCTGCACAGGATAAGTGGCGCGGTGCTCGCCGAGGTCGCGGCCATGCCGGTGACGCTGCATTCGCCGACCCTTCCCAAGGCGCTGCTCAAGGCTCCGATCCCGACGGCCGGCGAGCGGGCGGCGCTCGTCGCGCGCGACCGTGCCCACCTCATCTGTCCGATCTGCGACGCCTACGCGCTCGGTGCCGAGTTCGAGAACGGGGCGCCGATCGAGGATGCGACGGGACGGTCGACGACCATCCACGAGATTTTTGACGCGCGCGACGCCGCGCGACGCGGCTGAGGCGCGCCGGTCAGCTCTGCGGCGCGACGATGACGAGCTTCTCCGGCGAGAGTGCCGGATCGCCGCTATAGCGGTAGGCGACGAGCGGGCCGCCTTTGCCGACGCTCCATGCGAGGCAGCCCGACTTTTGATGCGCAGCGCCGCGGCACGAGGCGGCCGTCAGCGGCGACGATCACGTCGAGATCGCGGCGGTGCGCCTCGGTCATCCCGTCGGGCTGATGCTTGCCGGAGCGATGGTCAGCGGCTTCCGTCCTTGTCAGCGCACGCGGCGATGCTTTACCGCTTCGCAAGCAGGATGTCGCTCGTAAAGGTCGTTTAGACAATGAAGTTTGGGGTTGTTTTCCTCCTCACCATGATCGGGGCTCTCTGGGGAGAAATCTGCCAAGCGGAGTCGATGCGCTTCGAATATCAAGGCAGCGGCGGGAACTGCGTCGGTTGCGAATGGGTCATTGCCGACGGCGTCATCACGTCCGAAACACCGGAGGATTTCGAGCGCTTCGTCGAGGACGAGTTCGGGGGCTCAGGAGGACCCATTCTCTACCTCAACTCGGGCGGGGGCAATCTCGCCGCAGGGCTGCGTCTCGGAGAGCTCATTCGGCAGTACGGTTTCTCGACCGCCGTCGGCACCTCGGTGCGCAGCCGCGTGTCGAGCCATGCCCACGAGATCGTCCCGGGCGTCTGCGCCTCCGCGTGCGCCTACGCCTTCCTCGGGGGCGTCTCGCGTTCCGCGCAGCCGGGCGAGATCGGCGTGCACCAGTTCTACGACGGGTCCGCCCTCGCCAACCCGACGGAAAAAGCATTCGATGCCTACGACCTGTCGAGCCAGCAGATCATGACCGGCGTGGTCCTCGAGTATGTCGTGCGCATGGGCGCCGGCGCCGAGATCGTCACGTCGGCGGCGATGACGCCGCCGGGAGATCTGCGCTTCTTCGATCAGGACGAGCTGATCGCCTTCCGGGTGACGTGGAGCCCCTGGGAGTTCGAGTCCTGGCGGATCGAGCCCTACAAGTCCGGCGTCGTGGCCTTCACGAAAACCCGAGACGAGACCGGAACGGTGACCGTCTTCTGCCGGCAACCGGGTGTCCTGACGGCCCTCGTCTCGGAGAAGGACGAAAACGCGAGCCGGCGGCTTCAGGAGCCGAATGCGTTCGATCCTCTCAGCATCGTGGAGGGAATGGACGCGTTCGGACATGTCGTGCCCAACACCATGATGCGGACTTTCGCGCGTAACGGGCAGTGGAACTTGGAAGTGACGGTGCCGAACTTCAGCATGGCGCGCGTCCCCGCTCGAGGCGAGACCGTGGACCTCGACGTGTCCAACCACGCCCCTCGCGTCTCGCACGGCCTGAGCCGCTTCCTGCCGCGAACGTCCTTCGCGGAAACCGTCGGCGTCGCCCTGCGGAACTGCATTTGACTGGGGCGATGCGGATACGCCCGCGCCTGGGGGCTCGACGCGCAGAGGCAGGCCTTGCTCTTCAGCACGGACTGCTGCTCTCGTAGATCTCGACCATCGCCGAGAGAGGATCGGGCCGGATGTCGACCGTGAGGGCACGCCTCGTATCGGGGTCGGTCCAGACGGCTTCGACCCGCGCGACGCCGTACTCGAAGCGGGGCGAAACGCGCTGCGGCGGTCCGAAGAGCTCGATCCTGTTGTCGATGAGGTAAAGCGCCGGCTCTCCTGCCCAGGAGTGTCTGACGACGTGGCAGACGCGCCCCTCGATCACACCCAGCGTTACCTGCATCGGCAACGGGGTATTCGAATCGATCCTCCACGAGCCACTGCGGCCCGCCTCGTAGGTCGGCGTTTCCGCCGTCAGAAACGTTACGTCCGCCCTCTCGGCGACGTCGACGCTGCCGAGATCGTCAAGCTCCCGGAGAGCTTCTTCGATCGTCATTCCAATATCGAAGCCGTAGTGTGGCAGAAATCTCTCTTCCTGCGCCGCGAATGCCTGAGATGTGAACGCGCAGAAAAGAAGCGCATAGGTCGTCTTCAACTTCGATGTCTCCTGAAGCGCCCGGCGTGCTTGCAGCCGGCTGCGGCGTCGTCGCCGGGCTTGTGAGCCGCTTCATGAAGGCGTCCAAGCAATGATGCAAGCAGCCGGGCTTGGCTGTACGGAGCGTACGTCGGGTCGGAGGCGGCGATGTCGGCTCGGTCCGATCGAGCCGGCTGTCGGTCGGCCGTTCCCCCAGAAGTGAACCCATCGGTGCTCCGAATTCAGAGCCCGGTCGCGGCCGCGAGGCTGGGCGTGCCGATCATGGACGCCAGTCCTGTCCTCAAGCGCTCGAGCGCGTCGTCCTCGCGTGTCAGATCGTGCGTGAGGATCGCGATCTCGTCCGCGCAATCGGCCACGCGATGACGGCTCGAGAGCCCTTCATCGGCGCCGAGACCAGGGTGGTGCGGGTACAGCAGGGCGAGACGCGGGCAGGCATAGAGGCGGCCGTAGGCCATCATCTGGTAGACGTCGGCCTGGGAGACGCCCTGTTTAGCGTCGTCGATCCGCGGCGCGAGACGCTTCCACTTGGTGTCGGCGACGAGCAGGATGGCGTCTCCCCGCCGGATGATCAGGTCGGGACGGGTCTGGAACGCCTCCGTCCCGGTCGCGACGTGCGTCAGGCAGAAGCGGCGTCCTCCCTGGGCCACGACCGTCAAGCCCTCGGGGCGCAGCGCGCGGGCGAGCAGGCGGGCGATGTAGGCCTCGAACAGCGCGTTCATGTCGAAGAGGAGCGAGAACCCGCGCCGAGGTTCGAACGAGGTCGTCTGGTAGCGGCCCCCTAGCAGCAGCTGCGCGAGCTCCACCAGATCGCGCCAGCGCATGTTGCCGCGGTCGAGATGGATCCGGTCGAAGGGGAGGCGCCCGGGCGGCGCAAGCGCGACGTCCGCATAGACGAAAGCGAGCTCGCGCAGGAGCCGCCGTGTCCCCTCCCGGCGCGCGTGACCGGCGAGGACGCCGACAGCGGCCCTCATGACCTGGTTGAGCGCGATGTCCGGCGAGAGCGCGTCGTAGCGGCAGGCGAGCTTCTGGGGCGTCGCGAGCAGCGTGGTAGACTGGCGGATCAGGTCGAGACGGCCGCGCAAGGCGGTCAGGTCGCCCTCCTCGGGAACGTAGGCCCGGGGCATTCCGCGGCGTACCGCCTCCGTCAGGCGCTCGGCGAAAAGGCGGATGAGGATCTCGAGAAGATCCTCCCGCTGCTCATCGAGCGCGGTGAGCCGACCGGCGGCGAGGTCGAGATCGAGCGCGACGGCGAGCATGCGCACGAGCCGGCGACGGACCGCGCCCTCGCCGTCCAGACCGTCAATCTTCGGCAGGATCTCGAGCGAGCAGCCCTCGGCAGCGATCACTCCGACGATGTTCCGGGCGCGTAGCCCCGTGCGGCCATGTTCCAGGACGCCCGTCCCGCTCGCGCCGGCGAGCGGCGAGATGCGGGCGGTGGCGGCGATACGGTCCGCCGCGAAGCGCGGGATCTCCTCCGGCCCTTCGCCATAGGCGATGTGCGCCCACTCCGAGACGCTGCGCCGGATCATGCGGCGCCGTAGGCGTCGAGGGGAAAGCTGTCCCGGACGCGCCAGCTCACGCGCGGCTCGGCGCCGTCGTCGTCGAGCCCCGGCGGTGGTTTCAGCTTGATGCGCTCCAGGAACCGCTGGCCCGTCGGATCGCCGAGCACCAGCGCGACCTTGCCCCAGTCCTCGAAGAAGTACTCCTGCAGGAGCGGGATGACCTTGAGGCGCATCGCCTCGTCGACCTCCGCCCGGGTGTGGCAGGCCATGAGGTAGGCGTGGCCGATCTGGCGCTCGCGGTCGACGAGGTACTCGATCCGCTCGTTGACGCGCCGGAGGAACTCGCCGAGGTCGATCCCTGTCGCCGCGCTCGCGGCCGCCAGCAGCTCCGGGCGCGGCATCAGCTCGCGGAAGACGAAACGCCGCCTCAGCGCGGTGTCGAGGAGCGCGATGGAGCGATCGGCGGTGTTCATCGTGCCGACGATGTGGAGGTTGTCCGGCACGCCGAAGGCGTCGCCGGAATAGGGCAGCGTCAGGCGGATCTCGTTCTCGCCGCCGAGGCGCTTGTCGGGCTCAAGCAGGGTGATGAGCTCGCCGAGCACCTTCGAGACGTTGGCGCGGTTGATCTCGTCGACGACGAGCACGAACTGGTCCGGCGGCAGATCGTCCTCGATGGCCTCGCCGGGGAGGAGACGGGCGAGGGCCTCGCGCTTGATATGGTCGTCGGAGAGCCGGTAGCAGGATTGCTGCGTGAACGGCTTGGCGTAAATCTCGTCGACGCCGAGAGGCTCGTCGAGCTTCAGGAGCCAGCGGACGTCGCGGCGATGGTTGTACGTTCGGAAACCCGTCGGGTCGTAACGGTAGTCGCCCGTGATCTCGCCGATGGCGCGGAAGGCATGGTTGCCGGCCGGGACCACGACGAGATCGCCTTCGCGCATGTGGCCACGGAAGCTCCAAACCTGGACCACGTTGCCACTGTTGCCGCTCACTCCCGGTTCGATCTCGTTCCAGCGCGCTTTGACGGCCTCGTAGTCCTTGTAGACCGGATCCGACCAGTCCACCTCACCGCCCCAGCCCAGCACGACGTAGCCGCCGGCGAGCGCACCTTCGTAGACCTCGTCCTCGACGCCGGCTCGGCCGAGCGACATCTTGAAGACCCGCCGCTCGCCCATGTCGAAGGGCGCGCTGCCGCCGCGCTTACGCGCCTGTTCGGCGCGGGCGCAGATCTCCCGGAAGACGCCCTTCACGGGGGCGAGGCGAAAGCCGGGACCGTCGCCGTCCGAGACTTCGCCACCGGTGTCCGGCGAGACCGGTCGGAGGCCCTCCACGAAGTCCTCGTAGGAATAGGATTGGTGGAAGGTGACGAAGCGGCTTTGACCGGCTTCCCGCAGCTTCGCGTAGCGGGCCATCAGCTCCGATCGCTTCTCCGGGACCTCTCCGTCGCACAGGCGAACCGCCTCGGCGGCAGTGGCGTAGGTCTTGCCGGTTCCGGGAGGGCCGTAGAGGATCAGATTCGTCGGGGTGGGCACGTCGACGTCGCCCAGGACGTCGGGACCGGGCGCGAGGTTGGGGGCGTCACGGAAACGGCGATAGCTTTCCAGCGCGTTCCGGAAGCCGTTCAGCCGATGTCGAGAGCCGTCAGAGTTCGGCATCAAGGCCCGATAGGCCGTGCCGCCTTCCTGATAGTTCCTTCGTCAGATCGGCAAGCGCGGAGCGCAGCTGTTCCAGCTTGTCCGTTTCGTAGGCGGCATCGATGTCCGCGAACGGGCTTCCGAGCGCCTGCATCCGCCTTTCGATGGCGCTCACGTAGCTGATGCGGATCCTGGTCGCGGACGGCGCCCGTCCGCTCATCTCCAGCCATGCCTTGAACTCGTCTCTCCTCAACGCCGCCCCTCCGAATTCCCCATCGCAGAAACAAAACGCTCCCGTCAGACGGGCGCGTCGACCTCGACCCGCACGATCCGCCCCACCACCGGCTGGTGCAGCCACAGCTCCCCGCACGGCCGCCCGGTCGCCCGCGTCACCGCGCGCGCGTAGAGCCCCGCCTGCCCCGCAAAGGCGGCGAGGCGGGCGTCGCCGGTTTCGACGCCGCCGGGGAAGCTCTTGTGGTCGACGATGGCGAGGCGATCGCCCGCGTCGACCAGGAGGTCGATGCGCCCGGCGAGCACCCGGTCGCCGTCCGGCATGTGCACCGGCCATTCCGGGGCGAGGCCCGCGTCCGGATAGTGCGCGGCGAGGAAGGCGGCGAGGCGGCGGGACATCTCGAGGAGATCGTCGGGCGCGAGCGGCGCGGCGCCCCAGGCGGCGATCAGGCGGGCGGCGCGGGCGCGGCGGCTCGGCGGATCGAGGGCGGGGTCGTCGCAGGCGAGGAAGCGGTGGCAGGCCTCGCCGATCGCCTGCATGTCGGGCCGGCCCGCGAGGGCGAAGCGCGGGCCTAGATCGATCGTCTCGACAATCCGCGCGCTCTCGGCCGCGACCCCGCTCGGCGCGATCCGCAGCGGCGGATAGGTGCGGCGCGCCACCACCGGGCGGAGGTGATCGACGGGCGCGGGCGCCGCGGAGCCCTCTGCCCGCGGGGTCGGCTCGCCGCGGCATGGGAACGAACGCTTCCCCACGCGCACCATGCCCTCGGCGAAGGAGACGAGCGGCGTCCCGGCCCCGTCGGTCAGCTCGTCGAGCCAGGCGCGGTCCTTGCCGGTGAGGGCGAAGACCAGCGTGTCGCGGGCGCGGGTGAGGCCGACATAGAGGAGCCGCACGCGCTCCAGCCGCTCGGAGGCGAGCGCGGCGACGCCCTCCGGGCTCGTCGCGGCGGTCTCGTCGAGGCCGACGCCCTTCTTCTGGTCGCCGTATGGCCAGGGCCAGTAGCGAAGCACGCGGCCCGCGAGCGGGTCGCGCCAGTCGGGCGTCGCGCCCGTCGCGTTCTCGGCGCGCAGGCCGAAGGGCGAGCCCTTGGCCTCGGATTCGAACTCGGTCAGCACCACGATCGGCCATTCCAAGCCCTTGGCGCGGTGATAGGTGAGCACGTGGACGGCGTCGGGGTGCCGGCTCTTGGGGCGGTCCGCCTTCTCGAGCGCGCCGAGCCAGGCGCAGAGGCCGACCAGCGTGGCGGGCGCGCGCTCGGCCCGGCACTCCTCCTCGTAGGTGGATGCGAGTGCGCGCAAAGCCTCGAGGTCGTGCCAGCGCTCCTCGAGCATGCCCCACGACCCGACGAGGGCGACGAGGCCCGGCAGATGCAGCACCGCGTCCAGCATCTCGGCCGGTGTGAGCTGGGCGGCGCGCTCCCGCAGCGCCTCGAGCTCACCGGCGAAGGGCAGCGCGGCGCGCAACGCCGCGCCGGCGTCCTCGGCGAAGGAGGCGGCGAGCCAGTCCTCGTCGTCGCGGGCGAAGCGGCACAATTCGGCGAGCGCCAGCCTGTCCGATGGATCGGCGACCGCACGCAAGGCGGCCGTCATCAGCTCCGCCTGCGGCGTGGCGAGAAGCCCCGCGCGGTCGACGGCGACGCGCAGGCCCGCATCCGCGAGCGCCTGCGCGATCTTCTCGACCTGGTCGTTGCTCCGGCACAGCACGGCGACGTCGCCGCCGCGGGCGGGGCGGGTCTTCTCCGTGCCCTTGATCCCGACCGGCCATGCCTCGGGCTCGGCGAGAAGCCCGGCGACATGGGCGGCGAGCGCGGCGGTGCGCTCGCCGGCGTTCTTCCCCGCCATGCTCCAGACGGAGAAGGCGGCGGGCGCCCCGTCGGCGTCCTCGCGCGCCGCCCCGTCGAAGGCGATCTCCTCGTCCTTCATGCCGACGCTACGGAAGGGTGGCAGGAAGGCCTCGTTGACGAGATCGACGATCGGCGTGCGCGAGCGCCAGGACTTGCGAAGATAACGTGTCGCGCCGCCCGTCCCCGCCGTGATCCCCTGCGCCGCGGCGAGCGTCAGCTCCGGGTCCGCGTCGCGGAAGCCGAAGATCGACTGCTTCGGATCGCCGACCCAGACGCTGACCGGCACGATCCGTGCGAGCGCCGAGAAGATCGCCACCTGGATCGGGCTCGAATCCTGGAACTCGTCGACGAAGACGGCGTCGATCAGCTCCTTGAGGCGCTCGCGGTTCGCGGGATCGCGCAGGATGTCGAGCGCGAGCATCTCCTGGTCGACGAAGTCGACGAGGCCGCGCTCGCGCTTGTGGGCGGCGTAGGCCGTCATGCAGCGCGCGGCGCAGGCGAACAGAGCCGCGACGAAGGCCGCGAGGTCCGCGCTGAGGCGCGGATGGCGGGGATGCGCGGCAGCGGCGGTCTTCACGTCGTCGAAGAGGTGGGCGTCCGCCTTCGTCTTGCCGATCTTGGACAGGCGAGCCCAGTCGCTCCACTTGAGCCGATCACCGCGGCGGAGGGTCTCGTGTGCGGTCCGGACCGAGGCGACGTCGGTCCGCCCGCCTTTCGTGAGGCCGTCGAAAACCGCTGGCGTGACTGCCGCGCAAAGGTCGGAAACGGCATTCGCGAGCGCCCGATCGAGGCTCTCGGCCGTCTCGCCGGGATGAGGAGCAGCCAGGCAGCGTCGAAGCCCGGCAATCGAGTGCTCCGCGCACCGGTCCATATCGGCGGCGCCGAGCCCGTTCAGCTGAGCCGCGGCGACGATGCGCCGTACGTCGCCGCGCCACCCCTTCTTCATGGAGCCGTGTTGCTCCCGATCGTCGTCATCAATGTCGAGCAGCTCCGCGATCGCGCCGATCTCGGCCGCGTGCGCCTCCATCGCCTCGCCGGTGGCGCGGGCGAAGAGCACGGCCTGCCGGTCCTCGGCGATCACTTCGGCGAGCGGGGAGCGGCCCAGCGCGAAGGCGAAGGTCTCGATCAGCGTGCCGCAGACGCTGTTCACCGTGCCGATCCGAGCCGTGAGCATCGCGGCGGCGATGTCCGCCCTGCCCTGCTCGATGAGCTTTGTGCGAATGCGCGCCGAGAGCTCGCCGGCGGCCTTCTTGGTGAAGGTCGCGGCGAGCAGGCGGTCTGGCTCGAGATCGCCCGCGATGGCGCGGGCGATCTCCTCGACGAGGCTGTAGGTCTTGCCGGTGCCGGCCGAGGCGATCAGCGAATCGACGCGGCCGAAAGCGGGCGGGGTGTGGCTCATCACGCGCTCCTCACCCGGCACAGGCCTCGATAATCGCAATACTTGCATTCCACCTCGCGCACGAGCGGTAGGTCCTGCGGCTCGTACGCCTCGCAGCCCTCCACCCCGCGGGCGACGAGACGCCCGCCTTCCGCCGCCTCGCGCCAGAGGCGGTAGGTCTCGCGCATGGCCGCCCAGGTCTCGGGGAGCGTGCGGGCGGCCGCCACCTCGTAGCCGGCCAGCCCCTCCCCGGCGGGCGTCGCGAAGAGGCGCTGGCGCAGGAGGAAGTATCCCGCCCGCGCGCCGACGCCGCCCCGCACCGCGGCGTAGGTCGCGAGCTGGATGGCGCGGCCGTCCTCGATCTCCTCGCGTCGGCGCTTCGGGCTGCGGGTCCATTTGAGATCGACGATCACGATGCCGCCGCGCGCGTCCTGCGCGACGAGGTCGATCTTGCCGTGCACGGGCAGCCCCTCGACCTTGGTATCGAACGGCTCCTCGGTGGCGACGACGGTCAGGCCGTTGTCGTCGAGGAGCGTCGCCAGCGTCGCCATCGCCTCCGGCAGGCGGCGGCGGGCGAAGGCGAGGTCGATCGCCGCCGCGGGATGGCGCAAGGGCGCGGCGAGCATGTCGATCAGCGCGTCGAGCCGCGCTTGCGTCGCCTCGGCGGCGGCGTCCGGCGCCGGCGGCGGGCCGGGCCGGAAGATCTCGACCGAGAGGGCATGGGCGAGGTTGCCGATCAGCCGCTCCTCGTCGCCGATCGCCCGCGCCTGGCCGGGATAGAGCCCCGCGACGTGGCGCAGCGCCCACGCGAGCGGGCATGCGGCGAGGGTCTCGAAGGCGGTCGCCGACTGCCGGCGCCCGGCGAGCCGGGCGGCGAAGTCGGCCGGCGTCGGCCACAGGAACCGGGCGCTCGGCGGCGCGTTCGCCGTCGCTGGGAGGCGGGCGAGGTCCCGGCCGCACAGATGCGTCGCGGGGGCGGCGAGCGCCTCCTCGAGGCGGGCGCGCGTGCCGAGCACCTTCAACGCGGGCGCGATCCGGTGGGCGAGCGGGTGCAGCGCGTCCTCGTCGTGCGCCTCGAGGCCGGGCGCGACGAGGAGGATGCGCTCGCGGGCGCACAGCACCGCCCGCTCCCACGCGGCGGCTGCCGCGGCGGCGGCGCGGGCGGGCGTGTCGGGACGGACGCCGACGGCTTCGAGCGCCTCGCGCTCGGCCTTGGTCCACGGGCTCTGCGCCGCGGCGTCCCCGGGCGCGACGAAGTTCCACCAGACGAGCGTATCGACCGGGCCCCAAACGGCGCCCGGATGGGCGACGCAGCGCCAGGGCGCGGCCTCGGCGACGGCCGCCGGATCGGCCTCGCCCACGTCCAGCGCCTCGTCGACGATGCGCGCGACGAGCGTGCGCGGATAGTGCGCGCGCCCGAGCGCGACGAGGGCGCGGCGGACGTCGTCGGCGAGGCGCGCGGTGGCGAGGAAGAGGGGATCTTGCGTCGTGGCGTGGCGGGCGACGGCCCAGGAGGCGGCGCGGTCGCAGATCGCGAGCGCCTGCGCGGCCGGCATGCCGGCGACCGGGTCGGCGCAATCCGGATCGGCCCAGGCGCGCCAGCGCTCGAGACGGCGCGCGGCGTGGGCGGCGTCGCCCTCGGCGTCCGCGAGCGCGTCGGCCTCGATCGTCTTCCACGCCTCGCGCCATGCCTCGCCGCCCCGACCCGGCGCCTCCTCCAGCGCTCGCGCGAGACGCCCGGCGGCGCGGCGGGCGATCGGCCCGTCGGGAAACGTCAGGAGCTGCATCAGCGCGTGCGGATCGAACGGCGCCCAGGCGACGGCGAAGCCGAGATGGAGCACCTGCAGCGTGCCGCGGCGCGGCGAGCGCAGGCTGCGCCCCGCCCGGGGCTGGCCCGCGGCGGCGAGCCCGTGGTCGAGCAGCCGGCTGTCGCCGCCCTCCGCGACCAGAGTCGCGGTCGCGCCGGCGGGCGCCCCGTCGACCCATTGCCCGACGAGCTCGGCGGCGAGCGGCGCGCTGGCGCAGGCGGCGAGCGTGAGGCTGCCATCCGGCGCGCCGGCGACGCCGCCGCCCTCCACCAGCCAGCGCTGGAGCCGCCCGAGGGCGGTCTCGGCGGGCGCCGCCGGGGCGAAGGCCATCTCCTCGACGACCACGCCCAGAGCCTCCAGCCGATCGACGAGACGACGCAGCCCCGGCGGCAGGTGCGCGCGACGATCGACCAGCCGCACCCGGCCGAGGCGCGCGACGCAGGGCGCGTCGATCTCGGGGATGAGCCGCGCGATCCGGTCCGGCAGCCCCGCGGGGAGCCCCTGCGCCGCCCGCTCGGCGGCGGCGAGATCCGCGAGGCGCGGCGGGGCGAGGTCGTGGTCCGCCGTCCACCCGGCCTCGACGAGCCCGTCGCGCCAGCGCAGCAGCACCCGCGCCGTCGCCCACGCGTCCGCCTCGATCGAGCGCGCCCAGAACCGCCCCGGCCCCGCCGCCTCAAGCGCCCGCTGCCACGCGGCGATACGGGTCACCGCGCTCGCCGTCGGGGCCGAGAGGCCGCAGAACGTCTCCAGGATGTCCACGAGCCCCATCGGCCCGACGACCGGCGACCCGAGCGCCCCCGTCGCTCCGCCGCAGCCGTCCGGCGCGCCGCCGGCGTCGAGGGAGAGGCCGAGGACGACGTCCAGGCGGGGAATTGGCATGAGGGTCCAATCTCTTCCGTGATCGGCGCTTGGGCGCGAGCGAATCGGGACGTTGCGCGATGAACTGTGCTGAACCCTACGAATGCGATCGACTTGCCGCAACGTCGCGTACAGCGCTTCTCACAGCCGGATCACGGCGCGAGGCCGAACCGGGCCGCGAGCGCGCCCGCATGCTCCCGAAGGCGCGCGTCTTCCGAGGCCCCCCAGCAGGCGAGAAGGTCGGCGTACGACAGCGCGGCGAAGCGGACCTCGTCGCCCGTGACGCGATCCGCGAACCGGGCGATCTCCGCCCGATGCTCGTCGATCGCCTCGCGCGGAACGGCCGCACCGTCGGGCCAGGAGACGGGCTCGGCGTAGAGGTAGACGAGTAGCGGGGTCTTCCCCTCGTGCGCTTCCCGATGCACGGCGGAGCGCAGGCCGAAGGCGTGCTTCACGAGCTGCGCCGCGTCGAGGCGGCGGAAGCCGGCGGCGCCGGCGCGCAGGTCGTCCCGCATCGCCTCGTAGCGCCCCATCCGCTCGCCCCAGACCGGGCGGTCGTAGGCGTCGGAAAGGTCGGGGGCGCTCTTCGCGCGGTACGGCTCGTAACGCTTCGACTCGATGCCGAGGAGCGCCGTCTCCGTTTCGACCAGGACGTCGAGGCAGGGATGCCGTCCGCCCGCCCAGGGGAAGCGTACGACCGCCTCGAGCGCGACGGACCCGGCGCCGGCGCATTCGGGAACGTTCGGCAGCTGGGGCAGGCGCGCCGGGTCTGCCAGGAACGGGCCGAAGGCGTTGGCGGCGAGCGCCGAGGACGATTCGGGGCTGAGGAACTTTCCGCTGGCGATCTCCCCTCCCGGCGCGGCGCCGAGCGCGTCGATCACGCGATCCGCGGGAACGCTCGGCAGCAGCGAGGCGCGGGCGAGGGCCGTGCGTAGGATCTCCATCGAGCGGCGGTAGCGCGCGGCGCGCTCCGGCGCCGGCACGGGCAGGCGTGCGACACGCGCGGGATCGGAATTGTCCTCGTTGTCGGCGAGCTTGATCAGGATCGCCCCGACGTCCTCGCTCTCCGCGAGCGCACGAATCTTGTCGCCGTAGGCGCCGCCGTCCTTGCGGGTGAGCGCGACGACGCGCGCCACGACGGCCTCCGGGTAGCCCATGGCGCGAAGATCGTCCTGCGTCGTCTGGGTATCCTCGACGACGTCGTGGAGCAGCGCCGCGTGAAGCACGGCCTCGCGCTCCCCCTCCGGGACGAGCCAGGGGCAGCGCTCCAGCCAGGCGCACGTGCGTTCCCGCACCCGAACGAGGTGCCCGACATAGGGCTCGCCCGCCTTGTCGACCTGGCCCGCATGGGCGCGCGTCACGAAGGCGAGCGTTTCGTCGAGGGTGGGGCTGGTCGGGAGGGGCATGAGGAAGCCATCTTCGATAGTCGAGAAGGGGACCATCCGACGGAAGTTCTTTACGCTTCGTAGCATGGCGGCCGCCGTCGTTGCGGCAAGGGCTCAGCTCGACCACATCGTCTGCCGGAGCATCTTGCGGACGGTCTCCTCGGTCCAGGCCTTCCCGGTCTTCGTCCGCACGCCCTCGGAGTTCAGGAGGGCGGCGATGGCCGCGTAGCGCCCGCGGGTCTGCACGATGCGCTCGGCGGCCTCGATCAGCTTCGCCTCGGCCTCTTCGCGGAACTCGGAACGTTGCGCGACGTCGAGCTCGCGCCAGTCCTCGAAGTGGCGGATCGGATCGAAGAGCGTTCCGTCGACGGCGACCGGCGTCGGCTCGATCGGGATGGGCTCGTAGCCGAGCTCGCGCGCGATGCGATCGAGCTGCGGATGCCGGCGCCAATGGCTAGTGCCGTAATCGAACCGTACGTAGACGAGCAGCGGCTCCCGCCCCGCGCAGCGCGCTCGCGCCCTGGCCAGCGCCTCGCCGCAGGCGTCGGTGACGCGATCCGTGCGCAGGTCGATGAACGACACCTCCTCGACGAGCGCCACCGCGTTCTCCCGCGTCCACCCTCGGACGCGCTCCATCTGGTACCGAATCGTGCGGCTCGCCTTCGCCGCCTCCTCCGCATCGCGCGGGAGGCGCGTGAAGCCCGCCCAGTTCACCGGCCGCGTCCAGTAGAAGCCCACCGCCGCGTCCCGGCCTCTCGACTCCCGACCATCCACGTCCCGCATCGCCCCCTCCGATTCCGGAAAACTCCAGCGGCTCCTGCCGCCGCGCTTAGAGGAACGATAAACCGGGGCATGTCAGATGGAGGTATGGATATGATGCACAACCGAAACGACACGCTCCGCATCGCCGAGATCGCCTGGCCCGACAGCATCGGCATGATCGGCGTGACCTTCGCCCCCGGCAAGACCCAGTCCGGCGCGCTTTCCGGCGCGCACGCCCGCGATCTCGCGACGGACCTCGACATGATCGCCGCCTGGAACGCCGCGGCCGTGGTGACGCTCGTCGAGCCCTTCGAGCTCGAGGCGCTGCGGATCCCCACTCTCGGGGAGGAGGTGCGCCGGCGCTTCATGGAATGGCACCACCATCCGATCGTCGACGGCGATGTCCCGGACGCGGCCTTCGAGGCGGGCTGGCCCGACCTGTCCGCACGCCTGCGGCGCCTCCTCGATTGCGGCGGGCGCGTCCTCGTCCATTGCAAGGGCGGGCTCGGACGCGCGGGGTCGGTGGCCGCGCGGCTTCTGGTCGAGGCGGGCGTCGCGGCCGATAGGGCGATGGAGATGGTCCGCGCGGTGCGGCCGGGAGCCATTGAGACCCGGTCCCAGGAGCTCTGGGTCGCCCGGCCGGTCGCGCCTGCTGGAGGCGAGACAGCCGATGTGGAGGAGCGCCGGCGCGACCGGGCGATCGGCGCGTTGCTGGGCCTCGCCGTCGGCGACGCGGTGGGGGCCGCGATCGAGTTCTCGCCCCGGCCAGGCGCGGCGGTCCTCTCCGACATAATGGGTGGCGGCCCGTTCGGCCTGGAACCCGGCCAGTGGACGGACGATACGGCACTGGCGCTGGCGCTCGCGGACAGCCTGCTGGCCGATCCCGACCTCGACCCCGCCGACCTGATGACGCGCTTCGTCTCGTGGTGGCGCGAGGGGACCTATTCCTGCACGGGCGAGTGCTTCGACATCGGCAACGCGACGCGGGGCGCGCTCGGCTTCTTCGAGCGGACCAGCGAACCGATCGCCGGCTCGACCCGCCCGGAGCACTCGGGCAACGGCGCGCTGATGCGGCTCGCTCCGGTCGCCATCCGCCACTGGAGCGACCCCGCACAGCTCGCGCGCGTCGCGGCGCTCCAGACCCGCACGACCCACGGCTCGCCCGACACGCTCGAGGCGTCCGTGATCTACGCCGAGCTGATCGCCCGCGCCATCGCCGGCGAGCGGGTGCAGGCGGTGCTGACGGCGCCCGTGACGGAGCGTGTGCAAGGCGGCTTTCTCGGGCTGCCGCGCGATGCGATCCGCGGATCCGGCTGGGTGGTTCATTCCCTCCAGGCGGCGCTCTGGGCGGTGGCCCGCACGACGGCCTTCCGCGACGCCGTCCTGCTCGCCGCTAATCTCGGTGAGGATTCCGACACCACCGCAGCAGTCGCCGGCCAGCTCGCCGGGGCGCTCTACGGCGCCTCCGGCATCCCGGGCGATTGGCTCGAGCGGCTCGCCTGGCGCGAGCGGATCGAGTTCGTCGCCGCCGCGCTCCTTTCGGAGAGCCTCGGCGAGCCAGCGACCAACGACGACCACGACGAGGAGAACCGCCCCATGCATGCCCCCGTGAGCCCGACCACCCTGACCTCCAACGAGCTCGAAGCCGCCAACCGCGCCGAGGCCACGGCGCTCCTCATCCGCGCCGGCTACCGGGTCTATCGGCCCGAGGCGGACTGCTACGGCGAGGATCTCGTCGTGCGCGCTCCCGACGGCGCGCTGAGGCCGGTGCAGCTGAAGGGCCGCCCGACAGTGGACAAGAAGCGCTACGGCAGGGACGGCGGCATCTGGATGCTCTTCCCCGACCCTAACGGCGGCGCCGCCTTCGCCCGGGAGTGGTACCTCGTGCCCCACGAGACGCTCTATGCCTGGGTCGAGGCGCGGCACGGGCACGCCGCGGGCTGGAAGGAAGCCTGGAGCTATCCGGGCGTCTCGCAGGCGCTGCGAGAGTTTCTCGCGCCGTATGCCAACGCGCGCTGGGCGGCGGGCTGAAGGCGCGGCGGCGCGGGTAGCGCCGGGATCACGTCGGCGCCGTCCTGCCACCCGGCAAAAGCTACCAGGTTCCAACATTTCATATGGCATCATCCGAATCGGGATCAGCACCGATTTCCTGACCCGGCCTTTTGAACAACACTTATAAGCGGTCTGCCCTCCATGCGACTCGATGCGCTTCGTCCGGCATCCGGCGCAGCTGCGAAAGCGACGACATCATGCCGGCTTACGAGCTCGATCACAGCGCCGCCATCAACGCGATCCGCAACGACCTGAAGGACCGCTACCCCACGCGGTTCGCGATCCTGAAGGAGCTGATCCAGAACGCGGACGACGCGGAGGCCGGGAAGCTCGCGCTGCATCTGCTCGCGGGGCTCGACGCCGAGGCCGACAATGCGCTGCTGCGGGGGCCGGGGCTGCTCGTCGTCAACGACGGCGTCTTCGAGGCGAAAGACGCGAAAGGGATCAAGCACCTCTCCGCGAGCAGCAAGACGCAGGACGCCCGCAGCGCCGGGAAGTTCGGCCTGGGGCAGAAGGCGGTGTTCCACCTGTGCGACGCGTTCGTGGTCGCGCCGGTAGGGCATGCGGGGGGCCTCGCCCCGTTCGTGGTCAATCCGTTCCTCGGCATCGAGGCGGCGGCGGCGACAACCGGGGCCTGGGACGACGTCGCGTCGGATCTGGCCCGGATCGAGCGCGCGACGCGGGCGCTCGGCTTTCCGGAGCGCGCGCTCGCGCTGTGGCTGCCCCTGCGGCGGCGCGACCTGCGGCCCGGCGAGCTGCTGACCTTCGCCGAGCCGTGCTTCGACGCGCAGGAGGACCGGCTGCGCCTGATGGCGGATTTCCTCCGCGACCCGGGCGAGCTCGCGCTCATCCTCGCGGCATCGCGCCATCTGGAGCGTCTCAAGATCGGCGGCGACGGCGCCGTGGCCCTGGCGCTCGACCGCGCCGGGGGGCGCCAGGCGGCGCTGGCGGAGGCGGACGAGGACGGGCCCGATCCGAGCGCGCGCGAGAAGAACCCCGACGTCGACCGCGCGTTCTCGGGCGCGATCACGCGGACGTGGCGCGGCGCCGCCGTCGGCCTGCCCTTCGCCGGCCTGGAGCGTCTCGCGTACGCCGAGCCGACATTGCGCGCCATCAAGTCGGGCGAGAGCTGGCCCAGCCGGCTGACCGCGGACGCAACGCCCGTGCCCGAGAAGGCCGAGCCTCACGCCGCGGCGATCCTCGTGCGCACGCAAGCGGATCGGCCGACGCTCGATATCTCCTGGGGCGTCTTCCTGCCGATCGGCGAGACGGACGCGATCCCGCTCCCCGTCGAGGGGCCGGAGGCGAACACGGCCTATCGCCTGCTGCTGCACGGCTATTTCTTCGTCGACGCGGGACGTCGGGGCATTGACGGGTTCGAGGCGTCGGACGAGGCGCCCGCAACCGTGCCGATTCGCTGGAACCGCGCCCTGCGGGATCGCCTCCTGCTGCCGCTCGTGCCGCGCCTCCTCCGCGACGCGCTCGAGCAAGGGCTCGTCGGGCCGGCGGATCTGGCGCGGATCGTCGAGGCGCTCGTCTCGCACGCATGGACCGAACGCCACGGGCGGGCCGTCTGCGCCGAGGCCGTGCTGGCGGAGGTCTGGCGCGAGCCGGGCGGGCTCGCCTGGGACGTCCTCGCCCCCCACGCACGCTTGTGGCCGCTACCCGCGTCGCTGCTCGCCGGGCCCGAACTCGCGGCGCTGCTGCCGGGCCTGCCGGCCTTCGTCGCCGCGCGCGGCTTGTCGATCTGCGCCGCCGACCCGCAGGGAGGCGCGCGCGCCCTCGTCCGCCCCGCCCCAGGCTGGTCGCCCGAGGAGTTGGCGGACCTCCTCGCGCTCGTGCCCGCCTCCGCGCTCAAGACGCCGCGGCTCGCCGCGGCGCTCGTGTCGCTGCTCGATGTCGCGGGCGTCGCCCCCGGGACGGAGCCGGTCGGAGCGCGCCTGCGCGAGCTCGTGCGCCGCGCGATGGGCGAGGAGGGCTCCTTCGCGCCCACGGAGACAATGCGCGCGATCGTCCGCCGCATTCCGCCCGGCTCCGTCGCCTACATCCCCGAGCGGGCCGCGCATCGGGACATTCTCGCCGCCCTCGCGGCGGCTCCCGTCGACGTTCTCGTCGCCCGCGAGGAGTGGCGCGCCGAGGGCGCCGTCTCGCGCCTGGAGAATCGGGGCGCCCTCCTGCCGCTCTTGCGCGCCCTGGAGCGGTTCGTTCTGGACGAGCGCGACGCCGCCCGCGCGGCCGACGCCGTCGTCGCCGCCGACCGGCTCATCGAGGCGAGCGGACGCACGCTCGGCGCGCTCGCCAAGGATCCGGACTTCCGCGACGTCCGCCTGGTCCCGGTGACGCGCCAGGCCGCCCAGCAGCGCGTCTCGCTGTCCCTCGGCGAGCTGGACCGCGCGGCGGAGGCCGGGGCGCTCTATCTCGGCGTGCCGCCGACCCGGACGAACGCGAAAGCGCTGCTTCAGGCGCTCCCCGGGCTCGAGCTCTACGTCGCCGCCGGCGTGCACGCCGATCTCCTCGGGACGCTGAGAAGCCGCGACTGGCGCCTGTCGACGGACGCGATGGTCGCCTGCATCGACAGGGCTCGGCGGTTCGGAGACGGGCCGGCGCGGCGCGCGCTCCTGAAGGCCATCGCCGCCGATGGCGCGCTCGGCCCGGACCGTTGGAGCGCGGTGCGGCGGCTGGCCGCCGGCATCGCCGAGGCCGGCGACCCTCGTGCGCGCGTCCACATCGTCGATCCCGCGCTCGCTCCGCTGCTGGAGCGGCTGATCCCCGCGTCGCAGAACGTGTTCGTCGCGCCCCGCGACGTGGTGAGCGCGATCGACGAGCAGGATCGCCCCGCGATCGGGCTCGCGCCCATCGATCCCGAGACGCTCGAGCGCATTCTCCGCGCCGCGCTGGAAGCGGGGCGGCTCCCTCTCTCTCCGGAGGACGCGACGGCGCTGCTGGAGGCGCCGCTCTCCGACGCCCTCCTGGCCGACCTTCCCCTGCACGAGACGGAAGCGGGCCGCTTCGTCGCGCTCGACGAGACGGTCTGCCGCGCCGCCGACCGCCGCGTTCCCGATTTCCTGAGGCCCGTTCTCCAACGGGTGCGCCCCGCGGCGAGCGCGCTCGCCCGCGCCCAGCAGGAGCGTGTCGTGCCGCCTCACGATGCGCAGGCGGAGCTGCGCGCGGCCCTCGCCGGCCTCTCGATGGGCCTCCTCGACGCCGACGCCTTGCGCGGCGTCGTGCTCGACGCGCTCGGCGACCTCGAAGGGCCGCTCGACGGCGTGCTGCGCGAGCGCTTGCGTGCGCGCGCCTGGCTGCGGCTCGGCGATCGGCTGGTCGCGCCTCAGGACGTGCTGCGTCTCCCTCAGGCGGTCGACGAGGCCTGCCGCCGCCTGCTCGGCCGGGACGACGAGGCGAGCTTTCACGCGGCGGCGAGCCTGCCGGCGCAGGTGCGCGAGCATCCCGGCTTCGCGCGACTCCAGAGCGAGGTCCTGCCGAGCGACGCCGATTCGATCGACGCGCTGGCGCTCCAGGTCGAGGCGCTCGGCGTTCTCGGGCTCCCGGTCGCATGGGAGGCCGACACCGCGCGCGACCTCGGCGCGCTCGCCGCGCACGGCGTCGACCTGCACCTGCCCGGCTGGCCCTTGGGGCGCGCGGTGATGGACGGGCCGGAGGCGGTCGTCTCCGGCCGGGCGGCCGTCCTGCGCAGCCTGCGCGCCGCAGAGACGTTCGAGGACCCCGAAGCGGCCGCCGAGACCATGGCCGTGCTGGCGCGTCCGGCGGCGCAGACCGGTCATGCGGCCGAGGCGGCGCGGCGCTGCTATCGACGCCTGTTCGAGGCGCTCGGCGGTCTGCCCGAGGCGCAGCGCCGCGCGATCGTCGCGCGCATCGACGTGCCGACCCGGGACGGGTCCTGGCGCAGCGGCCGCGCCGTGGCCGCCCGAGGCCACGGGCTCGCGCCGTCCTGCCTTCTGGACGAGAGCTTTGCAGACGCGCTGGCCAAGGCATCGGACGCGGCGGACGGGCCCGAGAGCGGCCCCGACCGCGACCAGCCTCGGGTCATCGATGCCGCCGCCCACGGCGACCTCGATCGGCGCTCGGCCGAGAGCTTCGCCTTCTTCCTCGAGCGGCTGCGCGGACGCGTTCCGCCGGAACTGGCGCTCACGCTCCTGGCGCTCGCCGGGCGCTCCGAGCCGATGCGCGAGGCGATGCGCGCCTGGACCGGTCAGGCGATCTCCGGCATCGGCGAGCATATCGGCCGCATCGACGCCGCCCTCGAGCCGGCCCTGTCGGGATTTCGCCTCGAGGAGGAGATCGCGGCGCGCCGCATCGTGCTCGAGCCGGCGCGAGCGGCCGTCTCGCGCCAGGTCGCCCTATCCGGCGAGCCGTTCGACGCCCCCATCGGCGACGACAAGGCGCTCGTCGTGGGCGCCGGCCACGAGAACGGCGCGCCCGTGCGCGATCCGGACGGCGCGCGCCTGCGGCTGCACGTGGTGCAGGTGCAGGAGCGCGCGCTCGACGGCCTCTCGGCCCAGGACGTGATCGAGGCGGTGCGCGGGCTCGTGCGCATCGTGACCGAGGAGTGCCTCGCGCTGCACATGGACGCCCAGCGCGCCGCCGTCGCCACGCTGCCGGGGATGCAGGGCGGTCCGTCGCAGGATCTCGTCGAGCACACTCAGGCGGCGCTGCGGGAGGCGTTGCCGACCCTGCTCCGGCAGGTCAAACCGAAGGCGGACGCCGTGATAGGCCCGCTCGTCGCCCGTTACGAGGCGGCGACGCGGCAGCGGCTTCTGGTGACGAGCAAGCCGGATCCGGACGCCCGCCGCCGCAGCGAGCGCGAGCTCTGGGACGCGCTCGTCCGGCTGCCGGAAGCGCAAGCGAGCCTGCTCGCCCTCGTTCGCTACCGCCTCGTCGAGTTCGGCTACGACCCGAGCCGCGCGGTCTTCGAGCTGTTCCAGAACGCCGACGACGCGACGCGCCAGCGCGACGGCGCCGACGCGCCGAGGGCCTTCCGCCTGGAGGCCTCGGCGAGCGGCTTCGAGGCCGTGCATTGGGGCCGGCCGATCAACGAGCGCGGCCGCGACCGCGATGCGGGCGAGCGGCTGGGCCATCACCGCGACCTCGAGAACATGCTGATGCTCCACGGCTCCGACAAGCCGGGCGAGCGCACGACGACGGGCAAGTACGGCCTGGGCTTCAAGGTCGTGCACGGGCTCGCGAGCGAGGTGCGGGTCGCCTCGGCCCTCCTCGGCGTGCGGATCGTGGGCGGCATGCTGCCGCTGCAATGGCCCGAGGGCGCGCGGGCCGCGGCGCGGCACAGGCGCGACGACGCCGAGGCGACCCTCGTGAGCCTCTCCTTCGACGCGGACGCGGTCGCGAACGGGCGGGAGGCGGTCGCCGTTTTCGCGCGCGCGGCGCCCTGGGTTCCGCTCTTCGCCAAGGCGATCCGGCGCGTCGAGATCGTGGAGGAGGAGCGGTCCGTGTCCTTCGAGCGGGCGGATGTCGAGCGGCCGCTCGCGGGCGTTCCCGGCGCGCGCGTCGTCTCGGTGGTGGGAGATCGCACCTACGACGCCCTGATGCTCGACCTGGAGGACGGCTTCCGCATGGCGGTCTCGCTCGGCGAGAGCGGGCCGGTTCGGTTCCCGAAGGGTCCGCGCCTGTGGTGGACCGCGCCGCTGGAGCACGCGGTCGAGAGCGGCTGGATGATCGACGGCCCGTTCCGCCTCAGCCCCAACCGCACGGCTCTGGCCGACGACCCGGAGGATCGCGAGGAGGCGTTCGCGCGCATGGGCCAGGCGCTCGGGCGGCGGCTGAAGGACCTCGTGCGCGCGACCTCGGACTGGACGGGTTTCTGCGCGCATATCGGCCGCGACCCCGGCGAGGCGACGCGCGAGCGCTTCCTCGAGCGGCTGTGGGGCCTGTTCCGCGTCGATCTCGACGATCCGCTCGCGCAGCATCTGCACGGCGAGGGATGCGGAGTCGCGGCGCTCGCGGCGGAGGCGCCCGTCGCGCCGACCGGCGTGCCGGCGCCGTTCCCGCAGCACGTCCGCCTCGGCGAGGGGATGGTCGAGGCGGTGGACGCCCTCGCGGACGAAGGCCTTCTGCGAACCTTGGCCGGTCTTGGGATCGCGGACGACCTGCCGCCGCTGGTCTCGCGCGCCGCCGCGCACGACCTGCGCCGGCTCGGCGCCGAGCCGCAGCGGCTCGGCATGGCGAGCCTGATCGACCGCGTGCTCGGCGCGCAGGCGCGGGTGTCACCCACCGTCGCCGCCGAGCTGGGCGCGCTGGTCGACCCGAGCGCGCTGACGAGACCGCCGCTCCAGGTCGAGTACGCGGAGATCCTCGCAGCCGCACGCCGGGCTCATCTCACCGATCGGACCGGCGCGTGGCGTCGCGCCGGCGTCCTCGTGGCGCCCCGCTCGGGAGACGATGCGGAAAACCTGCGCGCGCGCTTCGCCCCGCCCGACCGCGTCCTGGACGACAGCTACGACCGGAACGCTCTCGGCTTCGTGCTGATCGCCCGATCGGGCTACGGCCCGAACGGCGAAACCCTGCGCGCCTGGGCGAGCACGGCGCAGAGCCCCGATGCACGAGAGGCGGTGCTCGCCTATCTCGTCGACCACGACGAGAGGCACGACTTCAAGGACGCGCTGCTGCGCGACCCGCCGCATTGGATGCGTCCGCTCGAAGGGCTCGCCGCTGGAGACCTGACGGCTGCCTGGACGCGCGAGCGCCGTAACACCCTCCTCGCGAAGTTGATCGGCGACGAGCGCGAGTTCTGGTCCCCCGCCCCGATCACACCGACCCTCGTCGACGTCGTCGCCCCGACCGCGTCGGCGGAGGAGTGTCTCGGCGCGATCTGGGATTGGTGGGAGGAGAACCGGGAGGCGCTCGTGCGGCGCTACGAGGAGCGTACCTATCCCCGCGATCTCGCCCCCGCCTCGCTGCCGCGCGCCGCCGGCCGCACCGGCCTCGCCGAGCGGGACCGCTGGTTCTCCTTCCTCGCGCTCGCCTGCTTCCAGGGCTTCGGCGGTGCGCAGGACGGACAGCACCGCTCCTTCCTCGAGCGCGCCGCCGCCGAGGGCTGGTGGAGCGAAATCGGGCGCGCCGACGCGCCGGACGATCCGGCCGTGTGGCACCGGCGCCTGCGCGCGTGGTCGGGGGCCGAGGAGCTCGACCTCTCGCACTGGCGCTGGCGCCGCGCGCTCGTCGACCTCTATAAGATCGGCCGCTGGCTGCCGACCTACGCCTGGATCGCGACCGTCTTCCCACAGGCGGTCCGGTCGTCGGGACCCGTGAGCCTGTCGAATATCCTGACGCCCTCCTACTCGCCGATCTTCCGCGAGGCCGGCATCGAGGCCGCCCCGCTGGTGCGGACTTTGGGGCTCGGCGCGAATTGGATGATCCGCGAGCTCGGGCGCACCGGATTCTGGACAGTCGAGGAGCGGGCGGCGGCGGCGCCCTACGGCTGGTGCGGGACCGCGCGGGTGCGCAAACTGCTGAATCGGCTCGGGGCCGGGCTCGAGGACGAGGCGGACATGGATGTGAGCCCCGCGATCTGGCACTTCGTGTCGCAGCATCTCGGCGACCGCGCGGACGCCCTGCTGCGCGACGGAGACCTGCCTCTGCAGACGATCGCTCGAAAGGAGTTCCAAGGCGAGCTCGCCGGTTGCCTCCGGGGCGATCCCGACGAGCCCTGGGAGTACGTGATCGGGGACGACGAGGACGAAGGCGTGGCCGAGGAGAGCCTGGCATGACCCCCACCTTCGAGCCGGGCGCCGCCGTCCGTCACGATCGCCACGGCGAGGGCGTCGTCGTCGTTCAGGCGGGCGATCTCGTCGTCGTCGAGTTCGAGAGCGCGATCCAGCGCGTCCCGGCAGGCGAGCTGAGGCCGGCCGCGAGCCTCGCCGCGGCGCTGGCCGGCGGGGCGCTCGGCGATCCCGTTGAGGCGGTTCTGCGGGGGCAGGCGCTCGCGATCGGGTCGGTGAACGACCAATGGGGCGTGTTCTCGCGCTCGCGCGTGCAAATCCTGCCGCATCAGCTCTGGGTCTGCCGCAAGGTGACGAGCACCTGGCCGTTCCGCTGGCTGGTCGCCGACGATGTCGGGCTCGGCAAGACGATCGAGGCGGGGCTCGTGCTGATGCCGCTCATCGCCTCGGGCCGCGTCCGCCGCCTGCTCGTGCTCGCGCCGGCGAAGCTCGTGCCGCAATGGCGCGCGCGCCTCAAGACGATGTTCGACATCAGGCTCCAGCAATACGTCTCCGCCTCCGACAGCGCGCGGAGCAATTTCTGGGACACGGCGACGATGGCGGTCGCCTCCTTCCATACGCTGCGCTCCGACAGCCGCGGCGCGCGCGGTCGCTTGCTCGACGCCGAGGGGTGGGACCTCGTCATCGTGGACGAGGCGCACCACCTCAATCTCGACGAGCGCAGCGGCGACACGCTGGCCTACGGCCTGCTTCGCGAGCTGCGCGACCGCGGCAAGATCGAGAGCCTGATCCTGTTCACCGGGACGCCGCACCGCGGCAAGGACTGGGGATTCTTCGGCCTCATGAACCTGCTGCGGCCGGACCTGTTCGATCCGCAGGCGGACCGCGCAGAGCAGCTTCCGCGCCTGTCGCAGGCGATGATCCGCAACAACAAGGCCACCGTGACCGACCTGCGCGGACGCCGGCTGTTCGAGCCCGTGCGCACGCAGAGCCGCGACTACGCCTACTCGCCGCATGAACGCGAGTTCTACGACACGCTCAGCGCCTTCATCCTCGACGGCCGCGCCTATGCGATCAGCCTCGGCGGACGCGCGCAGACCGCGCGCATGCTCGTCCTCGTGACGCTCCAGAAGCTCGCTGCGAGCTCGGTCGCCGCGATCCTGAGCGCGCTCGGCAAGCGGCGGGCCAAGCTCGCGTCGATGCTCGCCGGCGCCCGCGCCGGAGGCGCGTCGCAGACGGCGGGCCCGGAGGAGGCCGACGACGAAGACGCCGCCGGCGATTTCGCGGAGCTCTTGCTCGCCGACGAGATCTCGCGGCTGGACGAGCTGCTCGCGCTCGGGCGTGCGATTCCGCGCGAGACCAAGATCGAGCGCATGCTGGGCCTTCTCGAGAACGAGATCGCGGCGGGCGAGCAGGTCCTGTTCTTCACGGAATACAAGGCGACGCAGGCGCTCGTCGTCAACGCCCTGCAGGAGCGTTTCGGCTTCGGCAGCGCCACCTTCATCAACGGCGACGAACGTCTCGACGGCGTCGCGACGCCGCTCGGTCCGCGGACGCTCTCGGTCGGGCGCGAGGCCGCCGCCGACGACTTCAACGGCGGGGCGGTGCGCTTCCTCGTTTCGACAGAGGCGGGCGGGGAGGGCATCGATCTCCAGGAGCGCTGCTCGACGCTGGTGCACGTCGACATGCCCTGGAACCCGATGCGGCTGCACCAGCGCGTCGGCCGGCTCTCCCGCTACGGGCAGACGAAGACCGTCGACGTCTTCCTGATGCGAAACCCCGACACAGTCGAGGCGCGGATCTGGGACCTTCTGACGGAGAAGCTGCAACGCATCCAGGACGCGCTCTCGAACGCGATGGAGGAGCGCGAGGACATCACCCAGCTCGTCATCGGGATCGCCGGAGAGGCGTTCTTCGACGAGCTCTACGCGGGCGCGCAGGGCCGCTCCGGGGAGAGCCTCGCCGCCTGGTTCGACCGAACCGCGAGCACCTTCGGCGGGCGCGACGTGATCGACACGGCGCGCGACCTGTTCGGCAACGTCGCCCGGTTCGACTTCCAGGCGGTCGGCCGCGACGTGCCGCAAGTCGACCTGCCGGCGCTCGAGCCCTTCTTCGCCGGCGTGCTCGCGCATCATGGCCGGCGCGTCGCACGCGCGGAGGACGGCGCGCTCGCCTTCAAGACGCCGGACGCCTGGCGCAGCCGGTCGTGGAGCGTCGACGAGCGCTACGAGGGGCTCGTCTTCGACCGCACCCTGAAGGGCGAGGGCGCCGCGACCCGCGTCCTCGGGGTGGGGCACCAGCTCGTCAACCTCGCGCTAGACGACGCACGCGCGCTGGAGGTCCGCTCCGCCCGCCTCGACGGCCTCGAGGCGCCGCTCCTGATCGCGTCCGTGAGGGATGCGGTGACCGGGCTCGGCGCGACGGCGCGCCGCGTCGTGCTCGGCGCGACCGAGCGCGGCGCGGGAGAGGTCGAGATCCTTGCCGACTGGGAGCTGCTGGTTCGTCTCAACCATATCGCGACCGTCGGACGCCGCCGCGCCGCCCGCCCGCACGAGGCGGAGGACGCGAGCGACGCGGCTCGCGTGTCCGCACGGCTCCTCGCGGCGCTGGCGCAGGCCCTCCCGACCCGGGTGGGGCTGTTCGCCCGGCCCGAGGCGAGCGCCGAAATGCTGCTTCTGCCCGCTGGACCTCCGGCCGAGCCGGAGCCGTCCGGCTGACGGAGCGGCAATGGGGCTTTCGACGCGCCGCGAAAGCTCGTACAGGAAGCCGAACACTGACACCATGTGGGCGCGAGCTGCTGGATGTTTCTCTTCACACAAGGCTTGCTTTGGACCTGGCCGATTCGCGCGGCCCTGTTCCTCGGGCTCGTGGGCGGCGTCGTGTACGCCCTGGCGCTGGTCTGGCCCGTGCTCGATGCGCGCATCCTGGTCGAGACGCTGGACGCCGCCATGCGCCGCGGCGAGATCGAGGGCGTCAGCCGGCCGCAATTCGTGTTCGCCCTCGCCGCCGGGATCGCGGCGCTGGCTGCCGGGCTGGCCGCCGCCTATCTCGTCATGCACGCGCTCCTTCTCCCGCTCGCGGTCGCGGCGGCGCGGGGCCGGATCGCCCGCCATCCGACGACCGTCGCCTTCGCCGAGGCGTTCCCCGCGGTTTCCGCGCAGCTCGGGCGCCATCCCCTCCTGGGGCATGCCTGGTCGGAATTCGCGGAGACGCTCGTCGAGCCCCGTGAGCCGGGGGGCGTCTATCGCAATACGGTGCGGCCGTCCGCCTTCTTCAACCTCGCTCTCGCGCGCGAGCGACTGTTCGGCCTCAAGATGATGGGGGCGATCCCGGGCTGGTTCGTCGGCGTGGGCCTACTTTTGACCTTTGTCGGCCTCGTCCTCGCGCTGGCCAAGGCCGGCGCGGCGGCGAGCGCGGACGACGCCGACGCCATGCAGCGGGCGACCCGCGAGCTGCTTCAGGTCGCGACCTTCAAGTTCGCGACCTCGATCGCCGGCCTGGGCTGCTCGATCGCGCTCTCGATTCTCTTCCGGGTGTACACGATCTGGATGGAGGGCGCCTTCGACGCCTTCTGCCGGGCGGTGGAGAAGAACCTGCTTTACGCCGCGCCGCAGGCGCAGGCGGCGGAGATGACGCAGCTGATGCGCGACCAGGCGGCGGAGCTGAAGGCGATCAACTCGGAAGCCTTCTTTGCGCGCATGGGCGAGAGCCTGGCGCCGCGCATCGACACGGCCTTCGCCTCGGCGATCGCGCCCGTCACGTCCAGCATCGATACGGCGATGGAGCGGCTCGCCGCCTCGAGCGAGAGCGGCGTCTCCGATCTGGTCGAGAAGTTCACGCAGAGCGTGCAAGGCGGGGCCGGCGCCGAGCTGCGGGAGCTCGCGGGCGCGCTCCAGGCGCTGCAGGGGTCACTCGGCGAGGTCCAGCGGGCCATCGGCGCGAGCGGCGTCGAGTTCGAGACGCGCATGATCGCCGCGGCCGGACGGCTCGACGGGCTCGTCTCCGCGGCCGGCGCGACCTTGGGCGAGAACGCGCAGAAGAGCCAGGCCGCGATGACCGAGGTGCTCGAGGCCATTCGCGAGACCATGGCGGGGGCCGACGCCCGGATCGGAGAGGCGCTGGGCAGCGCCGCCGACGGCGCGTCCGGCCGACTCGAGGCGGCGATGGCGCGCGTGCTGGAGCGGCTCGAGGCGCAGGCCGGCGAGTTCGGCGGCAGGCTCGGCGCCTTCGGGCAGACGCTCTCCGACCAGCTCGACCAGACCCGCGACAAAGCGGCGGAGGCCCAGGCCGCCGCCGCGGCCGCCGTCGCGCAGGCCTCCGCAGAGGCGGCGAAGGCGCTGCGGGACGGGCTCGCCGACGCCATGGAGGCCATCAATGCAGAGGTCGAGCGCTTCGCGGCCGCGATCCGCGACGGCCACGGCGCGCTCGCCGAGCAGGTGCGCGCGTCGGGCGAGGTCGCGGCCCAGTCGCGCGCCGCCGCCGCCGCCTTCGGGTCGAGCGCCCGCGAGGTCGAGGCCGCAGCGGCGCCGTTCGCGAAGGCCGGCGAGCAGATCGCGGGGGCGAGCGAGCGGGTGGCGAGCGACGTCGCGCGCTCCGTGGAGACGCTCGAAGCCGGGCGGCAGGCGGCGCAGACCCTCGCCGAGGCGCTGACCCGGCACAACGAGCAGCTCGCCCGCACCTGGTCGGACTACGCGGCCCGGTTCGAGGGCGTCGACCGCTCGCTCGCAGAGGCGCTGAAGGCGATCTCGGAGGCGAGCGCGGCGCAGGGCGAGGTGATTGCCGGGCGTGTGCGCGAGATCGACGAGGCGTTCGCGAAGGCGATCGACAAGCTCGGCCCGTCCCTCGAGACGCTCGGCGAGAACGTCGATCGTCTCGGCGAGGACGTCGAGGCCCTCCGCGACACGTTCGGCCGGCAGGCCGCCGAGTAGGAGTGAGCGCGCATGCTGGCCGAGGACGAATCCGGAGCCGCCGCCGAGGAGGGCGAGAACTATTTCGTGTCGATGACCGACATGATGATCGGCGTGCTGTTCGTGTTCCTGATCATGCTGATGGTCTTCGCGCTGGATTTCCGCACGCAGACGGACGTGCAGCAGGGCGCGCTGGAGGAGGCGCGCCGGCTCGCCGCGAGCGTGCGCGACCTCCAGGCCGAGATCGCCGCCGAGATCGGCGCGATCGACGAGGCGGCGGAGGCGCGCCGGGAGCTGCTCCTCGACATCAAGGAGAGCCTGGAGGCCCGTGACATCGACGTCACGATCAGCCCCCGCAGCGACGTGCTGCGCATCGGCGAGCGGGCGGTGCGCTTCGCCTCGGGCGATCCCGCCCTGCGCGGTGAGGCGGCGGCGAACGTCGCGACCATCGCCGGCGTGCTGGAGCGGGCGCTCGAGCCCTATGTCGCCTGTCGCGCCGAGAGCGGGACGCCGGCCTGCCGGGAGACGGGCCGGCCGTCGATCGAGACGGTCTTCATCGAAGGCCACACCGACCGCACGGGCGTCGACCGCGCCAACTGGACGCTCTCGGCGGAGCGCGCCGCGAACACGTACCAGGAGATGGTGCGCGCCGCCGGCGGCCTCACGGCCTATCTCAACCGAACCGGCGAGCCGGTCCTGTCGATCTCGGGCTACGCCTCCTCACGCCCGATCGATCGCGGCGACGATGAAAACGCCTTCGCACAGAACCGCCGCATCGACCTGCGCTTCGTCATGGAGAACGACACGCGCGAGCGAATCGAGCGCCTCCAGCGCCGCACTGGTGAGCTGGAGGGCGAGATCGAGGCCCTCATCCGCGCCATCGAGAGCGAGCCGTGAGCGCCTTCCTGAAAGCCGCGATCCGCGCCGCGCGCGAGCGGCCGCCCCCGCCGCGCTTCCCTCCGGTCCCGGCGACGGCGGCCGCCGCCGCGCGCCTGAGGGAACCCGACGTCCTCGGGGCGCCCCGCGAGGCCGCGGACTACGACGCGCTCGCCCGCGATTTCCTCGCCAGGCTCACCCGCAACGCCGCGCTCACGGCGCGCGAGCTGGCGAAGCTGCCCTGGTGCCTTTGGAGCACGCAGCCGGCGATCGCCGCGGATCCCGCCGCGCTCACCGCCGCGCTCGCCGCGATCGAAGCGGCGCCCCGTCCGCGGCCCCTGCGGGCGCTCGCCGCCTCCTTCCTGATCAGCTTCGATCCCGAGCGACCCGGCATGCGCGCGGTGGCGCACATGCTGTCGCGCACAGTCGAGCGCCTCGGGCGACCTTGGGACGCGTTGCACGGCTTCTTCGCCCTGTTCGACCCCGGCGTCGGTCCGCGCCGCATCGCCGCGCAGGCGCTGGCCGAGCGGCGCGCGCCGAGCCTGCTCCTGCGCGAGCGCGGGCTCGGTCCGCTCGCGGCGCGCTCGGCCTACGCCCGCGCCTGCGCCGGGGAGGCCCTGAGGCTCCTCGCCCGCGACACGGCGATCGCTCCCGCGGATCGGCTCGCTCTCGTGCGCGATCTCGCGCTCGACGAGCGCGGCAAGCTCGTCTTTGAGGGCCAGGGGCCGGACGTCGCCGACGCTCTCACTCTGCCCTTCGCGACGAGCCCGCCCGACAAGCCGGTGCGCGACCGCTCCCTCGCGCTCCTCCTCGACCTGTTCAAGGACCCGCGCCTGCCGGACGGCCGTTGGGCGCGCATGCCGAAGGCGGCCGCGATCGTGCGCGGCTGGTTGATCGAGCAGACGCTGCGGCAGTTCCTGGACATCGTGGATCGGGTCAGCCGCGGGCAGGCGCATATGTGGGGGCCGCGGCGCAAGTTCTGGGAGGCGGTCCACCGGGCGGGGCTGATCTCGGAGGCTTGGGTCGTGTTCGAGGCGACCGGGGCGCAGGAGGCGCGCCGCGCCTACGGCAAGGACGTCGGCTTCGCCACCTTCTCGGGCGTCCAGGCCGGACAGGCGGTCCTGCTGCTGCGGATCGGGCGCGGTGTCGTGGTCGAGTGGAGCCACAGCGGCAAGTGCATCGTGCTGAGCGACGGGGAGACGCGGGACGCGCCTCGCCTCTATCAGCCGGCCTACGTCGCAACGAACCTCAAATGGCCTCACGCGACCGACAGCCTCGATCGGGCCGTCTTCGCCGTCACGCATTGGCCCCACGAAGGCCCCAACAGCTGGCAGCGCAAGGTCGCGCGCAAGCTCCACCAAATGACCGGCGTGCTCGTGCCGGCCTCCGAGTACGAGTGAGCCGATGGCGCGGTTCTCAGCGACGGCGACGCCGGACGGCGTCCGGATCGAGGCCTCGGAGCGGAGGCTGCTCGTTCGCCGCCCGGTCCCCGTCGTGGCCTGGGCGACGCTGCCGGGCGCCCCGGGCGCCGCCGGGCGCCTGATCGCGGCGGCGGTCGAGGACGGCGCGGCGCGGCGCGACGGCGAGGGCGTTCTCCTCCCGCACGCCGCCGCCGTCGCGCTCCCCGGGTCGCTCGCCGACGCGCTCGGCCTTCCGCCGCTCGCCGCGCTCTCCGCGACGCTCTCCTACGACGGGCGCGTGGAGGAGCCGAAAGGGCGCATCCGCATCCGCTGGTACGACGCGAACCTGCGCGTCGTCCAGGCGACGCGCACCGGCGCGTTCATCACGATCGCCTCCGAGCCGAGCCGGCTGTCGGAGCCGGTCTTCGCGCTGGCCCAGGCGGTGGACGGCTACAACGCGACTGTCGGCGCATCGCCGGAGGCGCGCATCGCCGCGTGGGGGCCGGTGCAGGACGCGCTCGCCCGCGCCACCGGCCGGGAGGTCCGCGCCGACGAATACCTTTCGAGCCTCACCATCTACCAGGCCGGCGCCTTCGCCCTCGACGTGCGCGAGACGCGCAACGGCCCGGACTTCGTGCCCGTCCTGATGAGCCGCGCCAAGGCGCGCTCGACCGAGGACGACGCGCCCGCCGCAGAGGAGGGCGAGGAGCCCGAGGGGGAGCTGCGCGACGCCCTCGCCGACGCGCTGCTGCCACCGGAATGGCAGAAGCGCTTCGCCGAGGAGCGCTTCGCCGCCGTCGGCGCCCGCGAAGCCTATGTGCTCGGCCGCAACGTCTATTGCGTCGTCTCCCCCGAGCTGAAGGCCGCGCTCGAGGTCGTCAGGCGCATGCGCGGCGCCGATGTCGCGACCCGGCGCGCCTTCGTGCGCAACCCGCGCCCCGCCCTTGCGGAGGCGACCGGTCGCGAGGATGCGGGCGGGCTCTTCGTGGAGACGGAGCACTATTCCGAGCGGGTTCTCGGCCTTGGCCTCTGGACCCGGCCGGCGCTGCCGTGGCTGCAGGCGAAGGCGGGACAATGGCTGCCGGAGGGCTTCCTCGTCGCCCTGGGCGGGCGGCGCTTCGTCGTGAGCGAGGCGGAGCTCGACGGCGCGAAGACGGCCGTAGCGGCGGCCCGCGCCGAGGGCGAGGCGGCGGTCGTGGTCGGCGGGGCCGCCTATCCGATCGACGAGGTCGAGGCGGCGATCGAAAAGGCGACGCGCATCGACACGCCGGGGCCGGCGGCCGAGGAGACCGCCGACGCGCCCGACGAGGTCGTGCCCGATGCGCCGCCGGAGCCCGTCGGCCGAGAGGGTCTGATCATCGCCGACAACCTCGAGGACGTCGGCTACGCCGTCGCGGGCCCGCCGCGACCCGCGCTGATCGACGCCGCTCTACCGGGGCCGCCGCTCGTCGCCACGCGCCCGAAGGCGCACCAGCGGGAGGGCTTCGACTGGCTGCTCGCCGCTTGGCGCGCCGGGCTTCCCGGCGTGCTCCTCGCCGACGACATGGGCCTCGGCAAGACGTTTCAGGCGCTCGCCTTCCTCGCCTGGGCGCGGGAGAACCGGCGCGCGGGGGCGGCCCGTCTCGCACCTCGCCAGCGCGGGCCGGTACTGGTCGTCGCGCCGACAGCGCTCCTGCAGAACTGGATCGCGGAGGCCGAGCGCCATCTCGCCCCTCACGCGCTCGGCGAGCGCGTGGACGCTTTCGGCTCCGGCCTGCGCCGGATCAAGCGGCCCAAGGACACCGGCTGGACGCCGGAGACCGCGATCGACCTCGACGTGCTCGGTACGGCCGATTGGGTGCTGACCACCTACGAGACCCTCGCCGATAACCACCGCGCCTTCGCCCGCATCGCCTGGTCGATCGCGGTGTTCGACGAGATGCAGAAGATCAAGGACCCGCGCACCATCAACACCCACGCCGCCAAAACGATGAACGCCGATTTCGTGCTCGGGCTTACCGGCACGCCGATCGAGAACCGGCTCGAGGACCTGTGGTGCATCATGGACCGGGTGGCGCCGGGCCTGCTCGGGGCGCTGAGGGAGTTCAGCGGGCGCTATTCGGAAGCCGATCCAGAGGCGCTCGCCGCCCTCAAGACGAAGCTCGATGCGTCGGCCCCGACGGCGCCCGCGCCAATGCTGCGGCGGATGAAGGAGGATCACGTCGAGGGCCTTCCCCCGCGCACGGTGCGCGCCTACGAGACGCCAATGCCCGACGACCAGGCCCGCGCCTATCTCGAGGTCGTGCGCGCGGCGCGTGCCGGCGGGCGCGACCGCGGCGCCATGCTGAAGGCCATCCACGCCCTGCGCGGCGTCTCGCTGCACCCCCACGGCGCGGATGGGCTCGACCCCTACGACCCCGCCTCGGCCCGGTCGTGGGCCGAGCGCTCCGCACGCCTTTCGCGCGTGCTCGCCGTGCTGCGGGAGATCGAGGGGCGCGGCGAGAAGGCGATCGTCTTCGTAGAGGATCGCGCCGTGCAGAAGGCCTTCGCCGCCGGAGCCGCCACCCTGTTTGGCCTCGCGGCCGAGCCCGCCATCGTCAACGGCGAGACGCCGGGTGCGAAGCGGCTCGCCATCGTCGACCGGTTCCAGGCCGGCTCGCCGGGCTTCGACCTGCTCGTGCTCTCGCCCAAAGCCGCCGGTGTCGGCCTCACCATCACGGCGGCGAACCATGTCCTCCACCTCTCGCGCTGGTGGAATCCGGCGGTGGAGGACCAGTGCAACGACCGCTGCTACCGCATCGGCCAGGACAAGCCGGTCACCGTCCACCTGCCCCTCGCCATCCACCCCGAGCTGTGCGAGGCGTCCTTCGACGTGACGCTGGACCGGCTCCTCGCCCGCAAGCGGGCCCTCTCGCGGGGAATGCTCGCGCCACCGGTGGCAGAAGGGGATGTGGATGCGCTGTTCGGGGGGAGTGTCGACGCCTCGTAGCCTTTCCCACCGAGACAAAAGGAGAACCCGATGAAGGGCCTGACCATCCGCGAACTGTGGATCGACCTGATCCTCGACGGACAGAAAACCTGGGAGCTGCGCACGAGCGCAACCGCCAATCGCGGAAAGATCGCGCTCGTGCGCAAGGGCTCCGGGCTGATCGAGGGCGTCGCGACCCTCGTCGACGTACTCCCGCCGCTCGACCGGCGTGGGCTTGCGGAGAGCTTCGAGCTGCACCGCATCCCGCCCGAGGAGCAGGAGAACGCGATCGCCAACGATTGGCTGACGCCGTGGGTGTTCGTCGATCCGCTCCGCTTCGCGGCGCCGGTTGCGTATCGGCACCCGAACGGGGCGGTGCGCTTCTTCGATCTGGCGGAGGAGGTGCGGGCGGGGGTGGAGCGGGCGCGGCGGCGGCACGCTGCCGAGCGAAGCGGCGCGCTCCCCGAGCCGGCTCCTGTGGCGCACGGCGGGGAAGCGACCGCCATGCAGCCGCCCGATGACACCCGGACCCGACGCTCCTCGAAAGACCGGAACCCGATCAAAATCGATCCCGCCCTGGAGCGTCTCCTGGTCGATCTCGCCGAAAAACGAGGCCTCTTCGTCGAGCCGCTTTCAGATCCGAACACCAAGCTGATACGGATACACAGAGCAAGAACGGGCGACAGCCCAATCGTTTTCGTCCACCGGACGCAGCCGTCCAGACCCGCCTTCAAGTTTCTGCTGGAGCCCCGGCTAGACGCGGCGGTCGCAGAGCGCGTCGGCCGTGTGACGGGCGTCACGCGCGCCATCAACAGAAACAGAGGTGATCACGTCTTCAGCCATAGCGGGTTCGGCAAGAAAACAGCCGATGGCGAAGCGCTGAGGGTGGGTAGTCCGGCGCGATGGCGCGGAAGTCGCCCTTCGAGCGCTGCTCGACATCGTCGCCGAAGGGTAACACTTTTCACCCCAACCCCGCCTCCCCCAAGAACGGCGACGGGATCGCCGGCTCGTCGCCGATCCGCCCGCTCGACGTGAGGACGAGCCTCCGCTTGGCGCGGGTCATCGCCACGTAGAACAGCCGCCGCTCCGCCTCGCGGGCCTCGAGGCTCGCGGCGCGGCGGAGCGGCCAGACGCCGTCGACGACGTCGAGCATGACCACCGTGTCGAATTCCTTGCCCTTGGCGCGCAGCGCCGTCATCAGGTGGATCGGGCGCCGCCAGGTCTCGTCGGCATCGTCCTCCTCGCCGGGAAGCCGGGCCAGCGTCTCGCGGGCGGCCTCGAGGTCGTCGAGGAAGGTCTGGAAGTCGTCGCCGTAGCGCTCGGCGTATTCCGCGAGATAGAGGAACGGCGGGTCGGCGTGGAAGATGTCCTCCTGGCTCTTGCCGTAATCCTGGTCGAGCCCGTCGAACCCGGCGCCGAGCGCCACGATCGCGCCGCGCACGTCGGCGGCGGCGAAGAGCCGGCGGATCGCCTCGGCGAAGGACAGGCTCGCCCCGCCGTCCTCGTTCACCACCCCTTTAAGCGGCCCGCGGTGGTCGGCGAGCGCATCGAGCGCCTCGGCGTAGCTTTTCGGCTTCGCGGCCGCGAGGTGGCGGCGCAGCCCGTCGCGCTCGGCCCTCTTGAGCGGCCAACGCTTGACGAGGTCGCACAGGCCGAGCACGTCGTCGAGCAGCGTCGGCGAACGGAAGCTCGCGCGGGCGAAGGCGCAGGCCTGGAGCGCGTGGCGCAGCTTGTCGAAGCTGTGGCTGAGGAACACCTGCAGGTCTTCCGCCGCGCAGAAGGGGATGTTTTCGCGGGCCATCATCACCTGGTAGGGGATGAGCTGCGCGCGCTTGCGCGAGAGGATCGCGAGCCGCGCGCCGGGCCGCTGCGCGGCGACGAAGGCGCGCACTTCCGCCATCACCGCGTCGAGCGAGCCCGTGAAGGTCGGCGCGTTGAAGACGTCGATCTCGGCGTCGACCGTCTGCATGGCGACGACGCGCTTCGGCTCGCGCCGCGTGTTGTTGACGATGAGCCGCTGCGAGGCGGCGACGATGTTGCGTGGGCAGCGATAGTTGCGCTCCAGCACGTAGGTGGCGAAAGCGCGCTCGAAATGCTCGTGCGGCTTCAGGATATAATGCGGGCTCGCGCCGCGCCATTCGAAGATCGCCTGGTCGTCGTCGCCCACGAGCGTGACGTCCGCCACGTGCAGCTCGACGATCGCGCGTGTGAGCGCGAGGTCGAGGGGGTTGATGTCCTGGAACTCGTCGACGAGCACCTGCCCGTAGCGCGAGCCGCCGGTGGGGCGGCGCCCCTCCGCGATCTGCCGGCGCACATCGAGAAAGGCCACGTATTTCTGGTCCTCCATCGTGAACATCGCCTGGTCGAGCATCGTGCGGCAGCACTCCTTCCAGAACGGGATCACGGCCTCGAGGAACGTCTCGAGGCGCGTGTCCTCGAGGATCTTCAGCTCGTGCAGGCGATCCACGATCGCCTCCAGCCGGGCAAGCAGGCCGAGCCGCATCAGATCGTCGATGCGATCGTTCGCCTGGCCGAAGCCCTCCGCCTCGTGGTCGAAGCCGAGCGACTTCAGGTCGTCGATGAGCCCGGAGAGCACCTTGTCGATCACGAAGGGCCGCGAGGCGATCGCCGCCGCGATGGCCGGATAGGCCTTCCAGACCGGCTGGAGCGTGTTCTGGACGAGCTGCCGGCGCTCGTATTCGCCGGCGAGCAGGCGGGGGCTGTGGTGGTTGGCGCGCACGCGCCGCCAGCCCCAGCTGTTGAGGGTGACGACGTCGACCGACGAGGCGAGCGCGCCGAAATCGTCCGCCTTCAGCCGCGCGCGCAGCTCGTCGCGGGCGGCGCGGGTGAAGGTGACGACGAGAAAGCGGCCCTTGCCGTCGGCGCGCCGCGAGAGCTCGGCGCAGCGCCAAAGCAGCGATTGCGTCTTGCCGCTGCCCGCGGGCGCGAGCAGCCTGAGGCTGCCGGCGGGCGCCTCGACGAAGGCGCGCTGGAACGGGTCGAGCTGTGCGCGCCCGACATCGCTCGCCTCGGGCATGAGGGCCGGCCCCGGGCCGTGTCCGTCGATCTCGTGCGCCATGGCGCTCTCCTCCAAGTTCTTCTTCGTCTGCGCCGTCAGCCGCGCGCCGCCATGTCCGCCAGGAACTCCGACCCCGGCTCCACCCCCGTCACGATCAGCCGATCCCGCGCCCGCGTGCAGGCCACATACAGGAGGTGCCGCTCGGAGACGTACACCTCCTCGAGCTCCACCGCATCCGCCACCGCCTCGAGCCTTGCCGCGAGCGGCAGCACCTCGTCGTCGCAGGCCATCACGGCGACCGCCTTGAACTCCAGCCCCTTGGCGTGGTGCATGACGCCGAGCGAAGCGCGCGTGCCCGCCTCCTCGCCAACCGCGGTGAGCTCCAGGGCCGGGACGTCGGCGGCGGCGAGCGCTGCGCGGGCGCGGGGGAGCTGCGCCTCGTCGCGGACGAAGACGCCGACCTCGCCGGGCTCCAGGCCTTCGGCAATCGCCCCGCGCAGGAACGCGGCAACCGCCGAGATCTCCGCCGCCTCGTCCTCCAGAAGCGCCACCTCCGGCGCCGGTCCCTCGAACACCGAGACCGTGCCCGCGCGGGCGTCGGCTAGGCCGTCCACGTCCGTCACGGCGTCGGGCAGGAGCCGGTCGGCGGTGGAGCGGATCTGGCGGGAGGTGCGGTAGCAGACCTTGAGCGGCGCCGAGCGGCCGCGCACGTCGATGCCGAGGCCCTTCCAGGAGAAGGGCTGCTGGAAGATGCGCTGGCCGATGTCGCCGGCCAGGAACAGCGCGTTCTCGCCGTCCCCCGCGAGCGCCGCGAGAAAGCGCAGCTCCGGCGGGCCGCAATCCTGCGCCTCGTCCACGATCACGTGGGCGAAGGGTTTTTCCGCCCGCGCCGCGAGCCAGCCCGTCGCCACGGCGAACACCTCGGCGCGGGTGACGAGCGCCTGACGGGCAAGGATGGCGCGGGCCTCCGCGAAGACCGGCCAGAGCCGTTCGCGCTGCCGCGACCCGAGGCGCGCCTTGCGCCCGAGCCGGGGAACCGTGGCGTAGGCCTCGGCGTCGGGCAGGCGCCAGGCGTCGACGATGTGGGTCCATTCCGAGACGAGGAAGCGCTCGGAGGCCTCAACGCCCAGCCGCTCGGCGGCCTTCACGAGCGCCTCGCGCACCTGCTCGGGCCGGGCGACCCGCGGCCGGCGGCCCTCCGCCAGCTCGTAGTATTCCTCCGCGAGGACGGCGAGCGTGGTCACCGTGGTGCGCGGCACGATGCCGGGGCGCGCGCCGGCGAGCACGTCGAGCTTGGCGGCGAGCGCCTTGGCCAGCGCCGGCGCGAAGGTCGCGAGCAGCACGCGGCCGTCTCCCGGCGCGGAGGCGAGGCGCGCTGCACGGTGGAGGGCGACGACGGTCTTGCCGGTGCCGGCAGAGCCGAGCACGCGGGCGGGGCCGGCGAAGTCGCGCGCGACGACGGCTTCCTGGGACGGGTGCAGGAACACCGCCCAGCGCTCCCACGGCGCGGCCAGCGCCGCTTCGAGCGCTTCCGTGCTGTCGACGGCGACGAAGCGGCGGCGGGCGTCGGGGTGGGCGTAGCCGGCGGCTTCGGCCGGGACGGGCGCCGGCGCGGCGAGGCGGCCGGTGGCGGCGTATTCGAGGAGGGCTTCGGCCGCCTCCGCCGGCAGATGCGGGGCCAGCGCGAAGAAGCCGTCCTCGTCGGCGGCGCGGATGTCGGCGATCCAGTCCTCGGGGACGCCGACGCCGAAGAGGGCGTCGGGGTCGAGGGCGGCGAAGAGGGGGGGTGGCGCCGGAGCGGGCGCCTCCGGCTGGAAGAGATCGTGCTGGCGCGGCGGCGCGATCTCCTCCACCCTCTCGCGGATCTCGACGATCTGGATCGCGCCCGTCTTCGGATGCGCCTCGATCCGCCGCCGCGCTGCCCAGGCATAGGCGGCATCGTGGTGATCGACGTACGCCAGCAGCAAGGCGCCCTCGGTCCTGTGGACGACGAGCCGGATGTCCCGGCTCGCCCGCGCCGACCAGAAATTCGGATCCTTCGCCGCATCGATGCGGTGGAGCGACAGGCCCGGGCGGGTCGGGTCGGTCTGGAGGTCGAACGCCGCCGTCTTCACCGCCTTCTGTTCGTCCGCGGTGAGGCGGGCGAGCGCGACGGTAAAGGTCTCGGCGATGCGGAATATCATGCATCACCTTCCATATTATCGCTCTTCAGTTTTCGCGCGGAAAGTGGAAAGATGCTTTCGAAGGCATTCCACTGCGGGGTGCTCAGATTTATTCGGCGGAATTCGAATAGATCTTCCAGCTAGTTTTTCGTAGAGGCTTCCAGAAAGGTCGGAGGCGACGCGAACGACGACGCCACCATTTTCTGGTTCCAGAGACAACAAGTGGCCGTCGAAGAGCCGGTGGACGTCAACTCGCATGGCGATCCCGTTTCGCACATCGTTCGTCTTGATGCCAAGGTAGGGGTAGATGTGGGCAGCGTCCAAAACACCTTCTACGCGCGTCCCAGTGAAGGCGCACCGGTTGCCATAAGCTGCAAGAACCTTGCGACGAAAATCAGCTGCGCCGTCCCGTATCACCCTTTCAGACTCCTGCTTGCGGCGCTCGTCAACCAGCGCATCGACATCAAAGGGGAGCGGAAGTGACGGGAGAAAACTGTATCGGTCAATCAAGATTTGTCGAGGCCGGACGGCGACGATAAAGCCATTCTCAAGCTCTACGTCTAATTCTGGCTCTCTACGGTTCAGAAGAAATTTCAAGCATCCGAGATCGAGAGACCTGATGTCTCCGCTAGGTGTACGAAAAATGAAGGGTACTCGCCCGTCGAGCTCACGAGAGAATAGAACGATATTCTTTTCAAAAAATGCAGTACGGCCCGTACTTCCTACCGCAGTGTCCTTTAAATCTTCTGGCCTAAAGGGCTTATGAGTGCTCCTGGAAAAAGGAGAACTCGGCGTGGACCACTCAGGAACCTCGAACGGCACGTCTTCGGGTTCGCGCATCGTTCACACCCCAAAAACCTTCATCACCTCGTCTCCGAAGTGATTGATCACCTTCACCGCGATCCGGCCCGTGCTCGGCCTTCGGAACGCGCGCGACACCGGGCTATACAACGTCTCCCAGGCGTCGGCGTCAATCTCGGACTTCAACGCACTCTTCAGCGCCTTGTAGGGGTCCTGCGCCCCCAGGAAGTACGCTTGTCTCACGAAGAAGCTCTCCTCGTTGTAATCGTCGTCCACGAACCAGGCCGCCACGCCCTCCACGCCGTCGCTGCGGATCTGCCCCGTGTTCGGGTCGAACACGTCCACCCCGTGGACGCGCACGCGGATCAGCCCCTCGCCCGCGTCCTCCACCTCCACGTCCGGCTCGCCGAAGACGACGAAGAGGTTGCCCTTGCCGGTGTTCTTCAAATCCTCGGCCATGTGCAGGTCGGGGTTCATGCGCGCTTGCAGCACCGGCATCGGGCCCATGCGCTGCACCTCGGCCGCGTGGGCGTCGAAGGCGAAGGCGCAGACGATGAGCACGTCGAAGCGCGCGTCGGTGGCCTCGCGGGCGGCGGCGACGATGGCGGCGCGGGTGACGGTGCCGAATTCCGGGCCGATGAAGATCGCAGCGCGCCGCTCCGCCGCGCCCTCGGCGAAGGTGCCCGCCGCCCCGATCCACTCGCCCGGCCAGCCCTGGAGGGAGGTGAAGCGGATCGTGTCCGACTTCGCGTGCTGGTGGACGCCGGCCGTGCGCAGGTGCTCGATCACCATGGTGGCGAACTCGGTCGGCGGCGTGCCGCCGGTCTGCTTGATCCGCTTGCCCGTGCCTGCGTCGAGCTCGTCGATCAGCTCGTCGTCGAGATCGTCCGCGGGCACGACCCGGTGGGGCGACAGGCTCTCCACCGTGCAGGGCCCGGCGACGCGCACGCGGCCCTTGTCCTCGTAGGGGCGATCGTAGAGCAGCTCGACATCGGCGGCGCGCGCTATCGCGGCGTCGATCTCGCCCTGGCGCGCGATGCGCACCGTCCAGAACCGCTCCAGCGCGTCGGCCGCCGCGTGCGGCCAATCGGACGGCGCCTCGCGGGGGACCTCCCACTCGAGCAGCGCGCCCGCGGGCGCGTCCTCGCCGGAGGGGAGCTTATGGAGGCCGGGGGCGCCGAAGGTGATCTTTTTTCCCTCGCGCCCGCCGCTGGCGATCGGGAAGGGCTCGGGATGGCCGGCGAGCGCGGCGTTCAGCGCGGCAAGCGCGGCCTCGACCTGCGGCTGGAAGCGCTCGTGGATGACGTCGATCTCGGCATTGTTCGCGATCGACTTCAAGGTGACGTGCGGCGCGCGCTCGTAGACGAAACCCTGGCGGACGTCGCCGCGCGTGCCGTGCTCCGGCAGCACGCGCCCCGACACCTCCGCCTCCTTGCGCCGCCCCTCGGGGCTGTCGGCGAGGAGGTAGTAGGGATAGCGCGCGCCCATGATCCGCGCCCGGGCCAGCGCGAGCGCCACCCGCGAGGTGTCGATCGTGATCCAGCGCCGGCCCCATTGCTCGGCGACGAAAGCGGTGGTGCCGGACCCGCAGGTGGGGTCGAGCACGAGGTCGCCGGGGTCAGTGGCCATGAGGAGGCAGCGTTCGACGACTTTCGGAGATGTTTGGACGATGTATACCTTCCCGGTCGCACCGCCAACGTCATCCCAATAGTCACCCAGTCGCTGAACTGGGTAGTCGTCAAAGAAGTATTTGAGACGGATCTGGGTTTTCTGAAGCGCAATGCGCCCTGCTCGCTCGGCGCGCTTTAGACCCTCAGGTAAAATCTTCCAGTGTGCCGCGTTTCCCGGGTGAAATCGCTTTGCATGGATGAACACATCACATGTCGTGGTGGTTCTGATGCCGTCCGAGGTAAGCGGATAGGCGGAAAAGTCCGTTCTCTCGATAGTCGTCCCGGTTGTCGCCGAACCGTCACGGAGGAAGAATAGCGGCCGAAATTTAGCTTGGGACGCGACTTTCGAGCGCGAATACCAGAGCACATCATCGCTCGTCGATTGAAGAAAATTGCCGCTCTGACTTCCTGTTTTCTGAACAGCTATGGAGCAGATGAAATTCTCCTCCCCGAACACCTCATCCATCACCGCCCGGACGCGGTGCACGTTCTCGTCCCCGATCTGCACGAAGATCGATCCGCTCTCCGTCAGAAGCTCCCGCGCCACGGTCAGCCGGTCGCGCAGATAGGTGAGGTAGGAGTGGATGCCGTCCTTCCAGGTGTCGCGGAAGGCCTTCACCTGCTCGGGCTCGCGGGTGATGTCGGTGGCCTTGCCGTCCTTGACGTCGCGCGAGAGGGTGGAGACCTGCCAGTTGGAATTGAACTTGATGCCGTAGGGCGGGTCGAAATAGATCGCCTGCACCTTGCCCTTCAGCGCCTCGCGCTGGGCGAGCGAGGCCATGGCCTGGAGACTGTCGCCCAGGATCATCCGGTTCGTCCAGTGCTGCTCGTGCTGGTAGAACTCGAGCCGCGCCTCCGGGTCCGGCAGGCCGTTGAAGTCGGCGAAGAGATCGGGCGCGTCGGTCTTGGCCTGCGCGCCGGCGCTCGAGCGCCGCATCAGGTCCTGGATGATCGCCTTGGGGTGGATCTTCTCCTGGATGTAGAGCGGCGGCGCCTCGACCACGAGGTCCGACCAGTCCTGCGCGTCCTTCCCCCGCCAAACGAGCTGCGCGTCCCCGATCGAGACCTCGCCGGTCTTCGTCAGCTCCTCGATCTGCGCCTTCGAGAGCCGGATGCGCGCGCCGTTCCAGACGATCTGCGGATCGCGATCCCCGTCCCGCTCCCGCGTCTCCCCCGGCCCGAGCGGCCGCGCCCGCTCGAACCGCGCCGGCTCGACGGGGTTCTGCGCCTCCTGCGCCAGCGCGAAGCTCTGATGCTCGGCGGTCGGGATGTTCCTGCGCCGCTCGCCCTCGTGGGCGAGCGTCTCGACGCGGGTCGGGCCTTTGGGGGTGCGGGCCATCGGTATCAGTCCTGTCCGTAGGTCTCGGCGAGCGCCTCGGCGAAGCGCGCGACGGTGTCGTGCAGCCAGTCGGCCATGGCGGGCCAGTTCGCCTCGTCGGCCGTCTGGGTTCGCAAGCTGGTGGAGAAGGCCCCCTCGAAGGCGGCGCCGGTCGTCGCCTCGATGCGGCGGTCGAACTCGGCCCGACGGCCCTCCAGCCGCGGGAGGACCGCATCGTAGCCGAGACCTTGCCCGCCGCGCACGAAGGCGCCGACGCTGCTGGAGCCGAGATAGTACGAGATAACGAGATCGAGCGGCTCGATCTTGCGCCAGCGGTTGGAGGCGCGGTTCGGCGGGCCGTCCTTCAGCATGTCGGGATGGCGCGTGGTCACGAAGGTCCAGAACGCCAGGCGGCGCGCGGACGCGTCGTCGGCGCTGCGCGCCTCGCGGGTCTCGCTGACGACCTTCCGATCCCAATCGTTCGGCTTCTCGAGCACCTCGAACAGCGGCGCCATCGGCGAGGCGCCGATGCGGACCACCGAGACCTGTACGGCGAAGAACGCGAAGGGCTCGACCGTGTGCTCGTTGAGCCAGCGCACCGCAGAGAGATGCTCGTCGCGGAAGCGCGGCGCGACCCAGACGACGCGCTGTGCGCCGAGGCCCGTGAGATAGGTGAGGATCTGGCCGAGATGGCCGTGATCGCTCGCCTCGAGCTGGTTCTCGATGAGGACCACCGATCCGTCACGGCTCTCGCGCGCGACGATGTCGGCGCGGTAGGCGCCCACCGCGACCTCGGTCGCCTCGATGGCGAGCTCGAGCCCGAGCGCCTCGCCGAGCCGGCCCAGGTTCTCCGCGAGCCAGGGCGTGAAGGACGCCGCCTCGTTGGCCCAAGCCGCGCGGACGTCCACGCTCTCGAGCCGCCCCAGAGTGGGTATCGTCATGCCGGTTCCGTCTCGGTCTTGCGCGCATGCAGCGCGAGCTGCTCGTCCACCAGCCGCCCGAAGGCGGCCTCGATCTCATACACGTCGCGGAATTCCGCGAAATCCCACCGGCCCCACAGGCCGACATTGTTCACGCCCGGCACCCAGAGCGTCTTCATCGTCTCGGCTTTCAGCTGGGCGTCGATGCCGCGATAGCCCTTCGTTTCGACGACGAGGTTCAGCTCCTCGCCGTCTCCGAGGTCGATCCGCACGATGAAATCCGGCACGTAGCGCCGCACCACGCCGCCGTCGCGATAGGGCACCTCGAAGCCGAGCCCCTGGTTCTTGACGTAGGCGATCACCCGCGGATGCGCCTCCAACACCCGGGCGAGTTCCGCCTCCCACTCGCTGTCGCAGACGACGTAGTTGATGTGGCTCTTCTCCGGGTCCGTCTTCCAGAGGTCTGCCTTCGAGGTGGTGAAGCCGACGAAGCGCGAGGAGCCGCGCGGGTTGTACGGGTCCGGCACCGCCTTGATGCGGCTCTCGCCGGGGGCGGAGCGCTGGCAGGCGAGGTAGATCAGCTCGCAGGCCTTGTCGGCGAGCTCGAGATACATCACGGCCGCGCGCGGCACGCCGCCCTTGGTGACGAGATATCCCTCGTCGAGCCAGCGGCCGACGATGCGCTTAGCGTCGTTGAAGAGGTGATAGGGCGTGTCCGCGCCGGGCTCGGTGAGCTTCGTCTCGACGAAGCGCTTGGCGAGGTGGAACACGATCGTGCTCGGCCGCACGGCCTCGAGCACGGTCGGCGTGATCTCGACGTTCTCGCCCACGATGCCCGCCATCAGCACCGTGCACGGCCCCACCTCCTCGGGCGTGAGCGGGAGCCGGCTGTCCTCGCTGAAGGTCGCCTTCAGCCGCTCCGCCGGCAGGTCCCGGCGGTAGCCCTCGACCCGGGGATAGAGGATCTCCAGCCGCTCGCGCTCGCGCATGGCCTGGACGCGCGTCGTCGGCTTAGGCGGCGTCGGCGGGGCGACGACCTGCTTGCCGGTGAAGTCGAAGGGGATGCCGAAGATGTCGGCGTATTCGGCGTCGAACAGGCCCTGGTCGTTGAGCGCATACGACTGCCGGCGCAGCGCCCGCCCCACCACCTGCTCGCAGAGCAGCTGCGTGCCGAAGGCGCGCACGCCCAGAATATGAGTGACGGTGTTGGCGTCCCAGCCCTCGGTGAGCATGGAGACCGACACCACGCAGCGGATGTCGGCGCCGAGCCGCCCGGGCTTGCCCACCGTGTTCATCACCTCGCGCAGCAGATCGGCGTCCGACAGCGTGTCGGAGACGGCGCCCGCGCCCTCGCGCACCGCCTTCTCGCGCTTGAACGCCTCGATCTCCGGCCCGGCGATCTCCCGAAAGGCGGGGTCGAGCGCCTCGCCGCTTTCGAGCTGCATCGAGTCGATGAGCAGCGTCCTCGGGCGGGCGAGGCGCTGGCCGTATTGGTCGTAGTTGCGGAACAGCTCCAGGTGGCCCTGGTGCACGTTGAGAAGCTCGCCGTCCTCGTTCGGCCGGTCCCAGCCGGAGATCCACTCGTAGACCAGCTTCGAGATGGCCGTGTTCTGGCACACCACGATGAAGACCGGCGGCGTCTCGATCACGCCGTCCCAGAGCCGGAACGTCTTCTCGTAGTGGCTGTAGAGCAGGTTGAGCGCGGTGAGGAGCTTGTTGGGCAGCTTCAGCGGATCGAGGTCCCCCGCCTTGCCCGCCCCCTTCTTCGGCAGCTCCTTGCCGATATGGACCCACAGGTCGCGGAAGGTCGGCGTGTCGCCGCCGGTCGCGTTGTCCGCCACCGGCACGCGCGGCAGCTTCACGATCCCGCACTCGATGGCGTCCATCAGCGAGAAATCGGAGACCACCCAGGGAAACAGCGTGCCCTCGCGATAGCCCGAGCCGCGCAGGAAGAAGGGCGTCGCCGAGAGGTCGTAGACCGCGCGCAGCTTGCCCTTGCGGGCGAGCGCCTCGAGGCCGGAGATCCACAGCCGCGCCGCCTCGTTGTTCTGCTTCGCTTCCTCCTTGTCCTCGGCGGTGAGATCCTCCTCCGAGCGGGGCTTCTCGCGATAGCAGTGGTGCGCCTCGTCGTTGAGAACGACGACGTTCTTCAGCGCGAGGAGATCGCCGCAGACCCGGTGCAGCATTTCGCCCACGCTCTCGGTCGTCTCGATCGGCTCGCCCGTGCGCCCTTTGAGGAGCGCGCTGCCGACCTTGGAGATGTCGAGCGTCTTGCGGCGCTGGAAGGCGTGGTAGTTGGTGATGACGATCTTCGCCTTGGCGATGTCCGGCAGCATGTCCGGCGGCACGATCTCGCGCGAGGCATAGTAGGAATTCTCGTCGGCGGGGTTGAGCACCCGCAGCCGGTCGCGGATGGTGATGCCCGGTGCCACGATGAGGAACCCGCGGGCGTAGTGCGGTGAGCCGGGCGTGCGCGCCGCGTTCGCCGCCTGCCAGGCGATCAGCATGGCCATCACGGTGGTCTTGCCGGCGCCGGTGGCGAGCTTGAGCGCGATGCGCAGGAGATCGGGGTTCGCCGCCTCGTTGGCGCCCTTCAGGTGGTCCCAGTAGCGCTGGTAGCGCTTCTCCCGCCGGGCGACCTCGGCGAGCCAGATCGCCGTCTCCACCGCCTCGATCTGGCAGAAGAAGGGTTTCGGGCCCTGGAAGTCATGGCTGCGCCAATGCTGGAGGAGCCGCGCGGTGGTGGGCGTCACGCCCCAGTCGGCGGGGTTCTTCAGCGCGCGCCAGGAGGCGACGTGGCCTCGGATCTCGTTGATGATCGGGGTGGGGTTGTACTCCTGCCCATCCTCGGAGAACCCCTCCGCGTCCCCGAGCGAGAGCTCCGCCTGCTTGCCGCGGGCCTTCTTCTTGCGCGAGGGCGGGACCGGGGTGAGGAGCTTCGAGGGGCGTCGGCCCGGCTGCGGAGGCAGGTCGAGCGGCTGCCCGGTCTCGTCCAGCGCATGATGCCGGGAGGGCTCCGCGTAGGGGGAGTTGAGGATGGGGTTCTCGAAGAACGACGTCACGCGGGCACCAGCAATGAGGATCGAGCAGCGACCGGGAGTGTAGCCGCGCCTAACGTCGCGTTCCAGTAACTTCCGATCTCGACCGAGGTCATGTGGATCGGCACGCGGAGGGACTTCCTAAAAGCTCCCAATCGGAGCCCTCCTTCTTCCCTGCCGGGCATTGGAAATGAGTTTCCTTTCGGTCTGGGAGGGGGGGCGCTGCGGAGCATGCGCGGGTCCCGCAGCGTGCTGATCCACAATCTGCGAGCCGCTCACTCGGCCTTACCCAGTTGATGCGTTCCGGCCGCGACTCGGCCAGTCTGTCGGGACGCAGGCGATTTGGGCATGGTTATCACTCCGGCTGCCCTCGATGGCTCCGCCGGCTGCGCCACCCACATCGCCACCGGGGTTCGACTGCTGATTGCTCGATGCCGATCATGGCTCCGTAAGGCGATGCCGGCGAGACCCTGGATGCGGTTCGTCGACGTGGGGGAGGCGCCATGCGGATCTGTGTCGGTATCGACGTCGCCAAGGACGTCCATTGGGTTCATGCGGTCGATCAGGACGCGCGCGTCCTGATCGACCGCGCGGTTTCGAACGAGCAGGAGGCGCTCGAGGCGCTGGCCTCCGATCTCGTCGGCCTCGACGGCGAGGTGCGGGTCGGCCTCGACGTCACGGGCTCGATCGCCTGCTTCCTGGAGGCCGTGCTGATCGCCGCCGGCCTCGCGCTCGTCCACGTGCCCGGCATCGCGGTCAACCGCGCCGCCCAGGGTCATGCGGGCGGTGAGCGCAAGAGCGACCCGCGCGACGCGCGCGTCATCGCCGATCTCGTGCGCACCCGCGCCGACCTCCGGCCGATCCTGCCCGACGAGGAGACCACCGTCGCGATCCGGCTCCTCGTCTCCCGCCGCGGCGACCTCGTGCAGGACCAGACGCGACGCGTCTCGCGCCTGCGCCAGTTCCTCGCCTCGATCCACCCCGGCCTCGAGCGCAGCCTCGATCTCGGCGCCAAGGGGCCGCTCGTGCTGCTGACCCGCTTCGTCACGCCCGGCGAGATCCGCGCGGCCGGGAACGCCCGCATCGTCAAGCAGCTGCGCAAGACGCCGAGCCTGCGCGATCCCGAGCGCCTGGCCGAGATCGCTCTCTCCGCCGCCCGCGCGCAGACCATCGTCGTCCCGGGCGAGGCGACCCTCGCCCGGCTCGTGCGCGAGCTCGCCGTCGAGGCGCTGGCCGCACGCGAACGCATCGCCGAGATCGACAAGGAACTCGCAGCCCTCGTCGCCGCCCACCCTGACGGGGCCCTCATCCGAAGCCTGCCCGGAATGGGGGTCGTTCTCTCGGCGGAGTTCATCGCCGCGGCAGGCTCCATCGCCCGCTTCCGCTCGGCCGACGCCATGGCCTCGGCCGCAGGCCTCGCGCCAATCCTGCGGCAGTCCGGCAAGGCGCGCGCCCTCCGACGCGCCTTCGGCGGCGACAAGGCCCTCAAGCGCGTCTTCTACCAGAGCGCCTTCTGCGCCGTCGTCGCAAAGGACCCGACCTCCCGCGCCTACTACGACCGGAAGCGGCGCGAGGGACACAGGCATGTCCAGGCCCTCGTCGCCCTGGCGCGACGACGCGTGAACGTGCTCTGGGCCATCCTCAATCATCGCCAGCCCTTCGATCCGAGCTACAGAGCGGCTTGACATCGGCATTACTCAGC
>NZ_AUBC01000020.1 GCF_000429045.1 Salinarimonas rosea DSM 21201 | reverse complement strand
TCTCCTGAAGCTCGTGTTGTCGCAAACCCAAGCTTCCGGGATCCCCGATCCCGTTCAAGTCCCCTCCGTCTCACTTCTGTCCGGCCCTACACAGCGCCTCCCGCCCCCTCGGGGCGGGGACGATCCGCGGAGCGGATCGGGGGCGGGGTCCTCCGGCGCGACGCATCTCTGTTCGGCTCCGCCGAAGCGCGCCTTCGGCGCCCCCCCTCCGTCTCGTCGGCTTCGCCGCCGAGCCACCTCCCCCGATGGGGGAGGAGCTCGGGGGAGGAGCGTGGACGGCCGCCGCGCCCTGCGCTACACGGATCGCCATGAACGTCCTCCTCATCGGATCCGGCGGGCGCGAGCATGCGCTCGCCTGGAAGCTCGCGCAGAGCCCGCTCTGTCGTGCCCTCTTCTGCGCGCCCGGCAACGCGGGAACGGCGGAGGTGGCGACGAACGTCGCCCTCGACGTCGCCGACCACGCCGCCGTGATCGCCTTCTGCCGCGCGTCGACGATCGGCCTCGTCGTCGTCGGCAACGAGGCGCCGCTGGTCGCCGGGCTCGTCGACGATCTCGCCGCGGCCGGGATCAGGGCCTTCGGGCCGACGAAGGAGGGCGCCCGGCTCGAAGGCTCGAAGGCCTTCACCAAGGCGATCTGCGACGAGACCGGCGCGCCGACCGCCGCCTATGCCCGCTTCGATGCCGCCGAGCCGGCGCTGGCCTACGTGCGCGCGCGCGGCGCGCCCATCGTCGTGAAGTACGACGGCCTCGCCGCCGGCAAGGGCGTCGTCGTCGCGGAGAGCACGGCCCAGGCCGAGGAGGCGGTGCGCGCCATGCTCGCCGGGCCCGGCGACGCGCTGGTGATCGAGGACTTCCTCGACGGCGAGGAGGTGAGCCTGTTCGCGCTCTGCGACGGGACGACGGCGCTGCCGCTCGCCTCGGCGCAGGACCACAAGCGCGCCTTCGACGGCGACGTGGGCCCCAACACCGGCGGCATGGGCGCCTACTCCCCCGCGCCGGTGCTCACGCCGGAGCTGCGGGCCCGCGCCATGGCCGAGATCGTCGAGCCCACGCTCGCCGCGATGCGCGCACGCGGCACGCCCTTCGTCGGCGTGCTCTACGCCGGCCTGATGATCGGTGCCGAGGGCCCCAGGCTCGTCGAGTACAACGTGCGCTTCGGGGATCCGGAGGCGCAGGCCCTGATGCCGCGCCTCGAGGGCGATCTCCTCGCCGCCATGCTCGCCGCCTGCGCGGGGCGCCTCGCCGAGGTCTCCCTCGGCTGGCGGGACGAGGCGGCGCTCGTCGTCACGCTGGCCGCGAACGGCTATCCCGGCGCGGTCGAGACGGGCAGCGAGATCCGCGGCCTCGCGGCGGCCGCCGCGCAGCCGGGCGTGCGGGTCTTCCACGCCGGCACGCGGCGCGACGGCGAGCGGGTGCTGGCGAGCGGCGGACGCGTCCTCTCCGTGGTCGGGCTCGGTGCCGATGTGGCGCAGGCGCGGGAGCGCGCCTATGCCGGGGTCGACGCCGTCGACTGGCCGGAGGGTTTTTGCCGGCGGGATATCGGTTGGCGGGCGCTCGCGCGTTAGGGTACGACATCAACGACGCAAGCCCGGAGGCGCGCGCATGTCGGACCTGTTCCCAGGCTTCACCTCGCACTGGCTCGACACCGAGATCGGTCGCGCCTTCGTGCGCAAGGGCGGGGACGGGCCGCCGGTGCTCCTCCTCCACGGCTTCCCCCAGACGCACGTCATGTGGCACCGGATCGCCGCGGATCTCGCGCGCACGCACACCGTCGTCCTGATGGACCTGCGCGGCTACGGCTGGTCGAGCGCTCCCGCGGGCGACGCGCGCCACGAGACCTATTCCAAGGCCGCGATGGGGCGGGACGCCGTGCGCGTCATGTCCGACTTCGGCTTCGCCCGTTTCGCCCTCGTCGGCCACGACCGCGGCGCGCGGGTCGGCTACCGGCTCGCGCTCGATCATCCCGGGCGGCTGTCGCACCTGGGCATGCTCGACATCCTGCCGACGTTCCACGTCTGGCGCGAGATCGACGCCGGGCGCTTCCCCGCCGCGCATTGGGAGTTCCTCGCCCGTCCCGCGCCGGAGCCCGAGGAGGCGATCGGCAAGAATCCCGCGGCCTTCTTCGACAAGCTGATGGCCGGCTGGACCCGCGAGGGGTCGCTCGCGCCCTTCGATGCGCGCGCGCTCGACGCCTACCGCAAGGGCGCCAACGAGCCCTCGCGCATCCACGCCATGTGCGAGGACTACCGCGCCGGCGCGAGCCTCGACCGCGCGGCCGACGAGGCGGACCTCGCGGCCGGGCGCACCATCCTGTGCCCGGTGGCGCTCGCCTGGGGCACGTTCTTCCTCACCGGCCGGGACGAGGGCGGGCCGACGCCGCTCGACGTCTGGCGCGCGAGCTTCGCGCCGCACGCGGGAGGCCGGCAGGTCGAGGCCGGGCACTTCGTCGCCGAGGAGGACCCCGCCGGCACGCTCGCCGTGATCCGCGACCTCCTGGAGACGCCGGCGTGAGCCGTCGTTCGGACCTGCGCCCCACGCGCGCCCAGGCCGCACGCCGCCGCGCCGCCTTCACGCCCCGCGAGCGCGAGGGCCGGCTCGTGCCGCGCAACGGCGGGCCGACGGTCGGCCTCGCGCTCGGCTCGGGCGGCGCGCGCGGGCTCGCGCACATCGTCGTGCTGGAGGCGCTCGACGAGATCGGCATCCGTCCCGCAGCGATCGTCGGGTGCTCGATGGGGGCCGTCGTCGGCGCCGCCTATTGCGCCGGGATCCCGGCGCGGGCGCTGCGCCAGCACGTGCTCGACGCCATGGAGGATCGTGCGCGGGTGATGGCGCGGCTCGTCGAGGCGCGGGTCGGGCGGCTCGTCGACGTCTTCAACGGGCTCGGCAACCCGCTGCTCCTGGACGGCGAGAAGATCCTCGACGCGTTCTGGCCCGGCGGCGTGCCCGCGCGGATCGAGGAGCTCGAGATCCCCTTCGAGGCCGTGGCCTGCGACTTCTTCGCCCGCTCGGAGGTGACCTACGCCCGCGGGCGCCTCGTGCCCGCGGTGGCGGGGTCGATGGCGATCCCGGGCCTGTTCAAGCCGGTGGCCTTCGAGGGCCGCACGCTCATCGACGGCGGGGCGGTGAACCCGCTGCCCTTCGACAACCTCATCGGCAAGGCCGACGTCGTCGTCGCCGTCGACGTCGCCGCCGGCCCGGCGCTCGACCCGTCGCGGCTCGTGAGCGGCATCGACGTCTCCTTCGGCGCGGTCGAGATCATGCAGGAGGCGATCGTCCAGGCGAAGCTCAAGCTCGCCTGCCCGCAGATCATGCTGCGCCCGCCCGTGCAGGCCTTCCGGGTGCTGGAGTTCTTCGAGGCGAAGGCGCTGTTCGAGGCGGTGGAGCCGATCAAGGACGCGCTCAAGCGCGAGATCGAGCGCCAGCTCGGGCTGGTGGGCCGCAGCGAGAGCGCGCCCGCGACGCTCGGGCCGCCGCCGACCGGCGGCCCTCAGCCCTCCGGCTGAACCGAGCGCAGGTAGGCGATGATGTCGCCGACGTCCTCCGGCGAGAACACGAATTGCGGCATCTGCTGGACGCCGTCGTGCACGACGAGGATGCCCTCGCCGAGCGCCTCCTCGAGCGCCTCGACGGGGTAGTTCTCCGACAGCGTGCGGAAGGGCGGGGCCGACGGGTGCGGGCTCTCGCCGGTCTCGCCGATGGCGTGGCAGATCGCGCAGTTCTGCCCGAGGATGCGCTCTCCCCGCGCGATGTCGCCCGTGTCGCCCTGAGCGCGCGCGAAGCCGACCACCATGGAGCCGCCGACGAGGACGACGAGCATCGCTCTGATCAGGGGGCCGGCACGCATGACGAATCTCCTCGAGGCCGCGCCCCGGAACGGGGCGTCGGCGCAACGGTGGTCCGACATGGTTAACGTATGTTTAACGCGGCGGAATTCAGGCAGCCGCCGCGTTCGTCCTCATCAACGACACGAAGCGGCCGAAGAGATAATGGCTGTCGCGCGGGCCGGGCGCGGCCTCCGGGTGATACTGCACGGAGAAGGCCGGCGCGTCGGTGAGGGCGATGCCGCAGTTCGAGCCGTCGAACAGCGAGACGTGCGTCTCCTCGACGCCCGCCGGCAGCGTGGCGGTGTCCACCGCGAAGCCGTGGTTCATCGACACGATCTCGACCTTGCCGGTGGTCTTGTCCTTCACCGGGTGATTCGCGCCGTGATGGCCCTGCATCATCTTCTTGGTCTTGGCGCCGATGGCGAGGCCGAGCATCTGGTGCCCGAGGCAGATGCCGAAGGTCGGGATCTTCTTGTCGAGGATCGCGCGGATCGTCGGCACGGCGTACTCGCCCGTCGCGGCGGGGTCACCCGGGCCGTTGGAGAGGAAGACGCCGTCGGGCTCGAGCGCCAGGATGTCCTCGGCGGTCGCCGTCGAGGGCACGACGGTGACGCGGCAGCCGGCGTCGGCGAGGAGGCGCAAGATGTTGCGCTTCACGCCGTAGTCGATGGCGACCACGTGGTGCTGCGCGTCGGTGCGCCGGCCGTAGCCGCGGCCGAGCTCCCAGGTCGTCTCGTCCCATTCGAAGCGCTGCGTCGCCGCCACCAGCGGCACGAGGTCGAGCCCGGCCATCGAGGGCAGCACGCGGGCGCGCGCCTTCAGGTCGTCGAGATCGAAGCGTCCCGCCGGATCGTGCGCGATGATGGCGTTGGGCATGCCCTTGTCGCGGATCAGCGCGGTGAGCGCGCGCGTGTCGATGCCGCTGATGCCGGCGATGCCGCGCGCCTTCAGCCAGGCGTCGAGGTCGCGGCTCGCGCGCCAGCTCGACGGATCGGTGATCGGGGCGGCCATGACGACGCCCCGCACGCCCGACGAGGCGGCGGCGTTCACCGTCTCGACGTCCTCGTCGTTGACGCCGACATTGCCGATGTGGGGGAAGGTGAAGGTGACGATCTGCCCGGCATAGGAGGGGTCCGTCAGGATCTCCTGGTAGCCGGTCATCGAGGTGTTGAAGCAGACCTCTCCGGCGGCCTCGCCGACCGCACCGATGCCGTGGCCCTCGAGCACGGTCCCGTCCTCGAGCACGAGCACGGCGGTCGCCTTCGGCTCCTCCCAACCCTGCGCGGGCGAGGGGGCGGGCGGCGGGGCTTGGCGTGTCTCTTGCGGCATCGGAGGGTTCTCTCGTAGATGGGGGGCCGGCATCCGGGCCGACCGGCGGCGAAGCCGGTCGATCCCGCCGCGCCGGCACGGCCGCGGCGTCGGGTCCTCGGCGTCGGTCCTTGCGGCCTGGACTTAAGCACGGGGCCTCGCCCCGTCAATCGCGACCCCGGCCTCGCACGAGACGAGGCCACCCCAGGAGAGAGACGATGTCGCTGCGCGCGCGCTTCACACAGGAAATCAAGGACGCCATGAAGGCGGGCGAGAAGCGCAAGCTCGGCACCGTGCGCATGATCCAGGCGGCGGTGAAGGACAAGGACATCGAGGCCCGCGGCGCCAACCGCGGCGAGGCCACCGACGAGGAGATCCTCGCTCTCCTCCAGAAGATGATCAAGCAGCGCCAGGAGAGCGCCCAGGTCTACGCCGAGAACGGCCGCGAGGAGCTCGCCGCCCAGGAGCGCGAGGAGGCCGAGATCATCCAGGGCTTCCTCCCCCGCCAGCTCGACGAGGCGGAGATGCGCGCCGCGATCGAGGCCGCGATCGCCGAGACCGGCGCGACCTCGATGAAGGACATGGGCAAGGTCGTCGGCAAGCTGCGCGGCGAGTACGCCGGGCGGATGAACTTCGCCAAGGCGAGCGCGCTGGTGAAGGAGATGCTGCCGAAGGGGTGACGAAGGGCCGTCCGCGTCCTCACGGGCATCCCGCCTTCATCACGCCGTCATCGCCGCGTGGTCTCACCGCGCCGCGCGGAGAGGCGGGGCGAGGAGGCAACGGATGACGGACATCATCGTCGGGATGACGGCGCAGGTGGCGCGCCCGGACGGGACGACGCTGGCGCACGAACTCGATCGGCTGGAGCGGCTCGGGGTCGACCTGGTCGAGATCCCGCTCCTGTCGCTCGACGTGATGGCGCGGGCGCGAATCCTTCCGGGACCTCTGGGGCGGCTGGTCGAGGCCTGCGCGGGGCGCGCGCCGGACTTCAGCGTCCACGCCGCGATCGGGCTCAACTTCTTCGGCGCGCCCGAGCACCTGCCGCTGCATTTCGACGTGCTGCGCGCGAGCCTCGACGTCGCGGCGCGGCTCCGGGCGCGGCACGTGGTGATGCACTCGGGCTTCTGCGCGGGCGACGCTCCGGATCTCGAGGATCGCTACGCCCGCCAGCGCGCGTGGCTCGCCCGCGCGGGCGTCGAGGCGGCGGCGCGGGACCTCGTGATCTGCGTGGAGAACATCTTCCCCTTCGGTCCGGGCGTGCACACGGCCTCGCCGGCGCGCCTCGCCCGCGAGATCGCGGCCCTCGGCGACGCGCACGTGCGCGCCACTCTGGACGTCGGCCACGGCTTCCTCCACGCCGGCGCGCGGGGCGGCGACGCCTTCGCCGAGGCGGTGACGCTCTCCGAGGTCGCCGCGCACGTCCACCTGCACGATTCCTTCGGCGTGCCCGAGGACACGTTCTGGGCCTATACGGAGGCCGAGAAGATGCATTTCGGGCTCGGCGACCTGCACCTGCCGCTGGGGTGGGGCGGCCTGCCGCTCGAGCGGCTGATGCGCGAGGCGCGCTTTCCCGAGAGCTGCAGCTTCGTGGTGGAGCTGCCCGAGCGCTTCGTCTGCGAGGCGGCCGAGACGCTGGCCGAGGCCCGCCGGCTGGCGAAGCTCGCCCGCGAGGCGGCCCGCGCCGCCTGATCAGCGCGTCGCCCGGCGCAGCTCCCGGTCGAGCGCGGCGCGGAAGGCGGAGCGGTCCTTCGGCGAGAAGGGCCTGGGCCCGCCGGTGACGGCGCCCGCCTCGCGCAGGTCGCTCATCAGGTCGCGCACCGCCCGCGCCATGCCGATCGAGGCCGCGTCGAAGACCTTTCCCGTCGGCGCGAGCGCCACGGCGCCGGCCTTGACGCAGCGATCGGCCAGCGGCACGTCGGCGGTGACGACGACGTCCCCCGGCGCGACCCGCTCGGCGATCCAGTCGTCGGCGACGTCGAGGCCGCCGGGCACGATCACCCGCTCGATCGTGGGATCGGGCGGCACGCGCAGGAACGCGTTGGCGACCACCTTCACCGGCACGCCGAAGCGAGCGGCCACGGCGTAGGCCTCGTCCTTCACGGGACAGGCGTCGGCGTCGATGTAGAGGATGGTCATCGGCTTGCCCTCGCACGGCCCGGCGGGTCACGCGCGGTCGCCGTCGCCCTCGCCCTGGTTGGCGGCGCCCGCGGCCCAGGGGGCGATGCGCGCGTCGGCGAGCGCTTCCGCGAGGCGGCGGGTGTTGTCCTGCGGCGAGCGCGGCGGCCCGTCGAAGGTCACCGCCTGGATGTCGACGCCCGCGTTGAGCGAGCCCAGCACGAGGTTGAAGAACACCGTCACGTCCTGGTGCGCGAACTCGAGGTCGAGCGAGACCGCCGGCGTGCCGCCCCAGCGCAGGTCGACGTCGGCGCGCAGCCCGTAGCGCAGGGTGCCCGGCTTGAAGAACAGCTCGGTCGAGGAGGCGACGAGGTCGTCGATGTTGCCGTGCTGCTCGGCATGGACGTAGCGGGCGAGCACCGCGAGGTCGACGAGGCGCAGCTCGGCCGCGACGCCCTGGATGGCGTCGGCGAGGATCTTCTCGCGTTCCTTCAACCTCGGCCGCTTGCCACTCATAGAGTTAACGCTTTCTCAGCTCGCTCTCTCGCTTTTGCGATAGTAGAAGAAGTACAGGAGTTCTGCAACGACGCGGTAGAACTCCGCCGGGATCGGCCGGTCCACCTCCACAGCGTCGTACATGGACCTTGCCAGGGGCTTGTCCTCGATCACGGGAATGCCCCGGCTCTCGGCGATCTCCCTGATCTTGAGCGCGACGAGGTCCTGGCCCTTGGCGACCACCACCGGCGCGCCGCCCTCCTCGCGCACGTAGCGCAGCGCGATGGCGAAGTGGGTCGGGTTGGCGATGACGATGGTGGCGCGCGGCACGTCGGCGATCATGCGCCGGCGGGCGCGATCGCGGGCGAGCGAGCGCATGCGCGCCTTCACCAGCGGGTCGCCCTCCGCCTGCTTGTGCTCGTCCTTGAGCTCGCGCTTGGACATCCGCAGGTCCTTGCGCCACTTGAGGCGCGAGAAGGCGATGTCGGCGACGACGAGGAGGACGATCGCCACGCACACGGCGGCGAGCAGGCGGATCGTCAGGGACAGGATGATCTCGGGGATCTGGGTCGGGTCCGCGTACATGGCGCTCACCACGCGCCAGGCGTCGGCGCGCGCGAGCAGCGCGAGGACGGCGGCGACGACGAGGAACTTGAAGACGGCCTTGGCGAGCTCCATCCAGCCCTGGGCGCCGAAGATGCGCTCGAAGCCCTTGGCGGGGGACAGGCGCGACAGCTTCGGCTGGATGCGGTCCTTGGCGAAGCGCGGCGCGTTCTGCAGGACGCTCGCGGAGAGGCCGAAGACGAACAGGGTCGCGACGATCGGCATGAGGAAGGCGCCCGCGCCGAGGGCGACCACGTGCATGAGCTTGGTGGCGTCCGTGCCGTCATGGAGCGCGAGCCCTCCCGGATCGTCGATCATGCGTGCCAGGAACTCGACGAGCTCCCGCGCGTCGCTGGCGATGACGAAGTGGCCGATCGTGAGCGCCGCGAGCACGGCCGCGAAGGTCGTCGCCTCCTTCGAGACCGGGACGTTGCCCTTGTCGAGCGCGTTCCGGATCTTCTTCTCGCTCGGCTCCTCGGTCTTGGAGCTCTTGTCCTCGTCGTCGGCCATCGCCCCCTCCGCCCGCGAGCCGTTCCGTCACGAGTAGAAGGCGCGGTCCTCCTGGTCGGCGTTGAGCTCGATCTCGCCGCGCCCGGCCATCTCGAGCGCGAGGTCGGTGATGGCGCGGCGCGCCTCGATGACGTCGCGCTGCGGCACCGGCTCGCCCGAGACGAGCTCGTGCTCGACCATGCGCCGCGCCCGCGAGCCGAGCGAGGAGAGGATCGCGTCGCGGAAGGAGGTGTCGGTGCCCTTGAGCGCCGTGACGATCCGGTCCGTCGCGATCTGGTCGAGGATCGCCATGCGCGCGCGCGGCGTGAGCTTGATCACGTCCTCGAAGGTGAAGAGCAGCCCCTTGAGCACCTCCGCCGTCTTCGGCCGCGTGTCGGCGAGGGAGGTGAGCACGTCCTCCATCTGCTCGCGCTCCATCTTGTTGATGATGTCGGCCATGCGCGCGTGGGTGTCGGTGCCCATGTTGCGGGCGAAGTTGAGCATGAAGTCCTCGTGCAGCGTCTTCTCGACGATCCGCATCGTGTCCTCGACCACGGGCTTGAAGGACAGCATCCGGCGCATGAGGCAGTTGCGCATGTCGTGCGGCAGCAGGCCCATCACCTTGGCGGCGCAGCTGGGCTTGACCTTGGAGAGGATCATCGCCGCCGTCTGCGGGTGCTCCTTCAGCAGGTAGGCGGCGAGGATCGATTCCGAGACGCCGGAGATGCGCTCCCAGATCGAGCGGTTGGCGTTGCCGAGCACGTCCGACATGATCTCGGAGACCTGGTCGGGCGGCAGCACGCCGGTGAGGAGCCGCTCCACCTCGTGCGCCGTGCCGTAGAGGCTCGTGCCGTTGGTGATGTCGGCGGCGAACTCCTCGACGAGGCTCTCGAGCTCGGGCGCGGAGATCGGCCCGAGATCGGCGGCGGCGCGGGAGATCTTCTTGAGCTCCTCGGGATCGAAGCGGGCGAGGAGGCGCCCCGCGACGTCCTTGCCGAGGGCGAGCAGGAGTGCCGCGACCTTCTCGGGACCCTGCAGCACGCGCGGGCCGGGGAGGCCGCCGGTCATCGTCGCGGGGATCGCCATCGTCGTCGTCCCCCTCAGGCGCCCGGCGTCGGCGTGCCGACGATCTCGGTCAGCGACACGCCGAAGCGGGAATTGTCGTCCTCGACCACGACCACCTCGCCGCGGGCGACGACGCGGCCGTTCACCACGACGTCGACGGGCTCGCCCACGCGATGGTCGAGGGGCACCACCGCGCCGCGGCCGAGCTTCATCAGGTTGGCGACCGGCATCGTCGCCGAGCCGAGCACGACCTGGAGCGAGACGGGGATGCGCATGATCGCGTCGAGGTTGCCGTGGGCGCGCGCCTGGCCGATCGTGTCGGCGGCGGCCCCTGCGGCGCGGCCCCTGTCGATCGTCCCCTTGCCGAGGTCGATCGTCTCGTGCGCCTCCGTCTCGGGCGCGTCGGCGGCGAGATCGGCAGCGAAATCGGCGGGCTTGGCGGTGGTCTTCTTCACGGGCATGGCGGGTTTCTCTCGCGAAATCGGGGGGCTCGAGGGCAGGCGTGGCTCAGGCGCCGTCGGGCAGGCGCCTCACGACGACCGTGGGCCAGGCGAAGGGCTTGGGCTTCTGGTCCGGGCGCGGCCGGTAGGGCGGGGGCGTCTCGGCGGGCTCGTCGCCCGGGGGGCCGATCGGCTCGCGGGCGGGCGCGGGAGCCGGCGCGGCGTCGCGGGCGGCCTCGAGCCGCTCCATCACGCCGCGCGCCTCCTCGATGCGCTCGCCCAGCGCCGCGAGGACGGACGCGCCTTCGGTCTGGACGCTCTCGACGGCGCGCTCGACGCCCTCCACGGCGCGTCCCGTCTGGGCGAGGATCGCCGCGTAGTCGGCGTTGTAGCCGCGGAAGCGCCGGAACTCGCGGCGCAGGCCGATCGCGTAGGCGACCGTCGCCAGCAGCGCAGCGACGAGCACGAGATCGAGCAGCGTGAGCGTCTCAATCGGAAGCGAGGTCATCGATGAACTCCTGGTCCTCGTCGATCACGTCCTCGACCTCGAGCACGTAGACGCCCTGCGACTGGCCGAGGCGGCAGCGGAACAGCGCCTGCCCGTTGCAGTCGAGCCGCACCTTCGAGCGCGGCGTCGCCTGCAGCTCGATCACCTGCCCGACCTGGAAGGCCGCGACCTCGCCGAGGTCGACCGTGCGCTCCTCGAGCACGGCCTCGAGCGAGACGGCGGTGCGGGAGACCTCCGACTGCATCTGCTTGGACCAGCGCGGGTCGGCGGTGGCGACGTCGCCGGAGACGACGTGGGCGAGGCTCTGGCGCATCGGCGAGAGCGCCGATTGCGGGATGATGACGAACATCTCGCCCCCGCGCCCCAGCGCCTGGATCAGGAGCTTGGCCACGACCGCGAGGTTGTTGCGCCGCCCGATGATGGCGAAGTCCATGCGCGTCTCGGTGCGCTCGAGCTTGAGCTGCGTGCGCGAGATCGGCGCGAAGGCGGCCTGCACGGCCTTCCCGGCCTCCTCGAACAGCGCCTGGGCGACCTTCATCTCGATGTTGGAGAAGCCGCGCTCGTCGTCCACCGGCGGCTCAGAGCCGTCCGAGCCGAACAGGACCTCGATCATCGTGAAGACGAAGTCGCGGTCGAAGCCCACCAGGATGCGCGTGTCCCAGTCGACGGCGTGGTACATCGCCGCCACCGCGTTCGACTCGTAGTCCTCGAGGATGTCGCCGATGCGCCCGCTCTCGATGTTCGACACCGAGAAGTAGGAGGGCGAGGCCGACATGTGGCGCAGGCCGTCGGCGCAGTAGGTGGCCACGCGATCGAAGATCACGTGCAGCATCGGCAGCCGGTCGATGGTGATCCCGGCGGCGTCGAGCAGGCGGTCGGAGACGCCGCCGGCGGCGGCCGCGGTCTGGAAGCTCTCGACGTTCATCTCACGCGGCTCCCTGCATGGCGGCGCGGTCGTTGGCGGGCGCGCCGCGGGCCGACTGCGAGATCGTCTCGCTCTCGACCTCGTCGATGCTGGGCCGGTCGGAGGCGGCGATGGCCTTGCGGCCGTGCTCGACGGCGATCTGCGGCAGCGCGCCGTTCATGAAGGCGAGCAGCGTCTGCTTGGTGATGAGGTAGAGCCGCATCTGGTGCTCCCGCGTGTGCTTGATCTTGAGCGCGAGGGGGCCGACGAGGCCGTAGCTCATGAAGATCCCGGCGAAGGTGCCCACCAGCGCCGCCCCGATCAGCGATCCGAGCAGCTGCGGCGACTGGTCGAGCGCGCCCATCGCCTTGATGACGCCGAGCACCGCGGCGACGATGCCGAGCGCCGGCAGCGCCTCGGCCACCGTCATCAGCGCGAAGTAGGGCTTGAGCTTCTCGCGCCGCTGCGTCTGGATCTCCTCGTCCATCAAGGACTCGATCTCGTGGGGCCGCGCGTTGCCGATGATCATCAGGCGCACGTAGTCGCACACGAAGCCGGTCAGCTCGGGCCTGGCGAGCACGCGCGCGAAACGCTGGAAGATCTCGCTCTCCTGCGGCGCGTCGATGTGCGGCTCGACCTCGTTGCGGCCCTTGGCGCGGATCTCGCGGGTGAGCACGTAGAGGAGGCCCAGCAGGTCGAGGTAGTCGCGCGACTTCGGGACCTGGCCGCGCATGGCCTCGACGGTGGCGCGGCCGGTGTCGCGCACGGTCTTCAGCGAGTTCGCGATGATGAACGTGCCCACCGCGGTGCCCCCGATGATGACGAACTCCCACGGCTGCCAGATGACCGGGATGTGCCCGCCCATGGCGGCGAAGCCGCCGAGCAGCGAGGCCATCGTGATGACGATGCCGATGATGACAGCCAAGGCCGGTGCCTCCCCTGATGCGTGCGCGTCGTGGTGAGAGGTGTAGGTGGGGAAGCTTGTGCGAGGGTGGTGGGGCGGTGCGGGTAAGGGTTGTTAAATACTTTCTGTTGCACAACTGAGTTGCTTCGATGCATCCTGAGGATCGGGCTTCGCTTCGGCTCGAGCTCCCATCGATCCAAGGCGCGCCGGATGCGTTTTGAGTACGACGAGGCAAAGCGGGCGAGGCTCCTGCGCGAGCGTGGCGTGGACATTCTCGTCGCCGCGCGCATATTGAACTGCGACCCACTGACCCGCACCGATACGCGGCGTCACTACGGCGAGGAGCGGTACGTCTCGGTCGGAATGTCCGCAGGCGAGCTCTACGTTGTCGTCCACACGAAGCGCGGTGATGCGACGCGCCTCATCACGGCTTGGCGGGGAGGGAGGCGACTTCATGAGATCTACCAAGCGTATCTCGCCGGCAAAGCCGGCGGCGCAGAGCCGAAGGGCTGAGCGCCGTTCCAGCCCGCAGGGCTGGAGCGGCCCGGAGCTCGGGGACGCGTTCTGGAGCGGTTCCGATCCGGCTCTGGGCGAGGCGGTGTTCGACGTTGTCTTCGACGACGACGTAGTCGAGCCGCGGCCCGGAGAGGCGCCGGAGGCGTGGCGGACGCGCGTGGAGGCGGCTGTCCGAACGCGCGCGGACGATCTGCGCTCGCAGGACGACGTCGATGCGGATCCGCCCGGCTCGTCCCGCTGACCGCGAGGCGCTGCTCGCGATCTCGCTGGCCACCGGGGACGCCGGTGGGGACGCGGCGCCTCTGCATTGCGACGGGCGGCTCGTCGGGCTGATCTATTCCGCGCCGTACCTGGCGCTGGAGCCGGGGCTGGCCCTCGTCGCCGAAGACGACGCGGGCGTGGTGGGATTCGCCGTGGGGACGGCGGAGACGCGCGCCTTCGAGGCGCGGCTCGAGCGCGACTGGTGGCCCGCCCTGCGTGAGGCCCATCCGCATTCCGGAGGCGATCCCGCGTGCTGGGACGCGGATCAGCGCCGTGTCGCCCGCTTCCACGCGCCGCGGATCGTGCCCGACGCCGTGGTCGCCGGCCATCCGGCGCACCTGCACCTGAACCTGCTCCCCCGCGCCCGGGGCCGCGGCGTCGGCCGGCGCCTCCTCGCCGCATGGCTGGAGCGGCTCGCCGCGGCGGAGGGCGGGCCCGTCAGCGTGGCCGAACGGCCCGTGCATGTCGGTGTCCACCCGCGCAACGCGGGCGCGCTCGCCTTTTGGTCCGCCTGCGGCTTCGCCCGGATCGGGGCGCCGCAGGCGCTGGCGGACGAGGCGACGATGTGGCTCGGGCGGACGGAGGCGTGACCCCGGCCGTCACCGTTGCCGTGCAGTGCGCGCGAGCACGTCGCACGGCAGGCATGCCGTCACGGGCCCAGGCTCGCCTTCGATCGTCACTCGGTCGATCGTTACTCGAGAAGCTCGACACTCGGCGCGGTGATCGGCAGCGCGCAGCGCCAGTGCACGGAGATCGCCCGCACGGACGCGAACGACGACGGCTCGTCCGGCGCGTAGCCGGCGGAGCCGGTGACGCCGACCACGCGGCAGTCGATCGTGCCCGGGAGCGGGTCGAAGCGAAACCGGCTTCCCTCCCGGCCGGGGTCGCCGGCCGCCGCATCCGCGCCGGTGCTGGAGAGGAAGCGCAGGTAGCGCAGGTCGGTCGTGCCCTCGACCGCGACGACGGTCTCCCCGGCGGCGAGCGCGAGGGTCGACGCCGTCCCGCCCTCGCCGCCGACACGGCCGAGGCCGTCCCCGTCGACGGAGAGTTCCAGGCCGTTCTGCTCGGCGGGGTTGTTCCCGCCGTCGATCGTCCACAGGGTGACCGCGGTGATCCGCCCGTCCGACGCCATCTCGCTGAAATTCGCCACGCCGTACCAGAAATAGCCCGTCGGCCCGTCGACGTAGTCGAGGATCGGCGGCTCGACCGGCCCCGTCACCGCCGGGTCGAAATGCGGCCAGAGCTGGCTGACGGCGATGTGCTCGTCGAGCTTCAGGGCGAGCGCGTTGAGGACTTTCTCGGCGTAGTACCGCCGTGAATCGAGATCGTCCGGCATCGACATCGGCATCCGTTTGCCGTTGTAGGAATCGATGACGGTCTCGTCGTCCACGTAGATCATCTGGTCGCGGCGCTGCAGGATACGGTCGCGTCCCTCGCTCAGCAGGTTCTGGTAGAGCGCGATGGAGTCGCGCAGCTCGGTCGTCAGGATGTCGATCTCGGCCTGCGAAGGCTCGCTGCCATAGTAGTACGCGTAGTGCTGCAGGTTCTCGCGCAGCGTCGCCAGGCGCAGGGTCGCGAAGGGCACCAGGAAGTAGAACCGCTTCTCCGGCGCGTCGACATCGACGAAGAAGGATTCGTAATTGTTCACCAGCTCGTAGAGGTTCTTGAAATTGTCCTTCTTGATCGGCTCCCAGTCTGGCGTCTCCGCGAAATCGCTGGCGGCCTTGTAGAGCGTCTCCAGGATATCGTTGAGCGATTCGTAGGTGATCTGCCAGTAGACGCCTGCGATCAACTGGTTCAGGTAGTTCTGGAACGAGCCCCAGACCTGATCCTTCTGGTCGACGTCGGGCCACAGGCCGCGGACGAGCCCGCTGATGGCGCCGCCGATCCGCGGGATCAGCGCGAAGGCGGCGGCGGTGACGGTGCGGAAGATGTTGTTCACGGTCTGCGAGTCGACGACGCCCGTGCTCGTCTCCGCCGCGATGGGATCGCCGGGCGTCGCCTCGACGAACCCGGTCGGCCGCGTGTCGTAGAGCCGGAAGCTGCTGATGTTCCCGCCCATGCCGTAGAGATCGAGGTCGTCGACCTTCGTGTTGGGGCCGAACATGGCCTGCTTGCCCTCGAACCCGTCGTCCTTGTAGACGACGAGCCAGGCGCGCGTGCCCGTCATCAGCGAATCCGGCTCGTCGCCTTCCTTGTCGCCGTCCGACTGCGTGTAGTCGTCCAGGTCGGCGACGTAGAGCGTCCCTTCCTGCGCGTCGAACCGCAGTGTCGCGCCCATGCAGCCCTTGTCGTCCCAGAATTGTACCCAGCACCCGTCGCTCATGCCGCTCCCCCGTTCCTGCCGGGCGAGGACGGCCTCGCCCTGCGCACGTCGTGCCGGCGTGCGCAATCGGCGATCGAAGCTAGGATGAGGGTGCTTCAGGTGGCAACCAGAATAAGCATCGGCGTGAGAAAGCAATCACGACCAACCCTGGCGTGCCGGGACGTGCCCCTGCGCCGCCGGCCGCACGTCCCTCGTGCACCCCGCTGGCGCGCTGTGCGAGAACGTCGCCTACGGGAACACTCCCCGCGCGAAGCCGATGCGCGCGGGCGGGAAGGCGCGCAGGGCCTGCGCTGCCGGCGCGGAGAGACGGAGCCGCCAGCCCCGCGTCACAACCCGTCTTCAGAGGGAAGTCACCAGGCGAGCAGCTCCATCGCCGCGGTCGGCCGGTGCGCCTGGCCCTCGAACCACGGCCCGGCGACCGCAGGATCGAGGCCGCTGCCGTCGAGGCGCAGCTCCTCGGCGTGGATGCCCTTGGCGATGAAGAGCGCGTCGGCGCCGATGCCGCGGGCGCCCGCGATGTCGGTGCGGATCGCGTCGCCGATGGCGATCACGCGGGCGGTGGGGATCTTTGCCCCGCGGATGCGCGCGGCGCGCCCGAGCGCCTCCTCGTAGACCGGCCGGTGCGGCTTGCCCATGTAGGTCGCCTCGCCGCCCATCTCCTCGTAGAGCGCCGCGAGCGCGCCCGCGCAGTAGATCAGCTGCCCACCCACGTCGACGACGATGTCCGGGTTGGCGCAGATCATCGGCAGGTCGCGGGCCTGGAGACGGGCGAACAGGGGTCGATAGTCGTCGGGCGTCTCGGCGCGGTCGTCCCACAGGCCCGAGCAGATCACGTAGGCGGCGTCCTCGGCCGTCGCGAAGCGGACCGGCAGGCCGTCGAAGATCGGGCGGTCGCGCTCGGGGCCGATGTGGAAGACCGGCTCGGAGATGCGCGTCTCGACCTGCATCCGGGTGAGGTCGCCGGAGGTGACGACGTCGTCGTAGGCGGTACGCGGCACGCCGAGCCGGTCGAGCTGGTCCATCACCTTGACGCCCGGACGCGGGGCGTTCGAGACGAGGATCACGGTGCCGCCGGCGCGGCGGAAGCGGGTGAGCGCGTCGGAGGCACCGGGATAGGCGGCGAGCCCGTTGTGGACGACGCCCCACACGTCGCACAGGGCGACGTCGTAGCGCTCCGAAACGGCCGAGAAGCCCGGGATGAAGGCGACCGCCTCGGCGGCGGCGCGGGCGGCGGGGGCGTTGGCTTCGGACATCGGGGGCTCGCTCTCGGGCGCATGCGGGCGGGGGACGAGGCCGGCGGGTAGGCGCCGGGCGCCGTCGTGTCAACAGCGCCGAGGGTCGCGCCGCCTCAGGTGCAGCTCATTCCGAGCCCCGCCAGGCCCTCGTCGAGGAGGTCGCCGAGATTGGGGATGCCCATCAGGTAGTCCGCGGGCGTCAGCGCGCCGCTCGCCATGCGCTCGTGCGCGAGGCGGTAGGCGTCGGGCCATTCCGCGGCCTCCATGTCGCCGCGCCCGACGAAGACGAGCGCGATGAGCGAGGCGGCCTCGTCCGTGTTCAGCCCGTCGATGACGAGCCGCATCTCCTCCTCGCCACGGTCGGTGCCGCTCTCGGCGAGCGAGCCGAAATTGCGGTCGTCGGTCTCGTTCGAGCCCGATTGCGGGTCGGTCATGCCCTCCTTCACGTCGAAGGCTCTGGCGTGGACGATCAGGTCGCAGACCTTCTCGAGCGCGATCTCCATGGTCGGTCCCCTCGGGTGCGCGTGGAACGGATGTCGCCACGGCAACGATCGAAGGGGGAGGGCGGTTCGCCGGCCCGCCCGCGCCGCGAGATACGCGTGCGATGCATGGAAGGCGCGCATTCCGCGCCGCTTGCGTGCGGGCGCGAACGGCCCGATGGAGGAGCCTTCGCCGCCCCCCGAGGCACGACCCACATGACACTCCTCCCGTCGTTCGAGATCGTCGGCGCGCTCGCGGCGACGCTGACCACGATCTGCTGGCTGCCCCAGGCCGTGCGCACGATCCGCACCCGCGAGACCCGCGCCATCTCCGCCCTGACGCAGGGCCTGTTCGCGATCGGGCTCGCCCTGTGGCTCGTCTACGGGCTCGCCATCGGCTCCTGGCCGATCATCGTCGCGAACGCGCTCACCTTCCTGCTGGTCTCGACCATCCTCGCCCTGAAGCTGCGCTACGGCTGATCGCCGGTTCGCCCGGCTGTCAGGCTCGGGCAAGCTTCGCCCGCCAGGGTTCCCGACGAGAAGCGGCCGTGCGCCGCGCCGTCGAGGACACCAGGGCCGGACATGACCGCTTACCAGCACGCCGATCGCCTGTGGGGCAACCTCCTGGAGCTCGGCACGAAGCGCCTCCTGACGCTCGCCGCGATCGGCATCGCCGTGATCGTCTCCGTCGTCGCCGGAGCCTACTATCTCGGCAGGCCGGAGATGACCGTGCTCTATGCCGGGCTCGAGCGCGACGACGTCTCGCGCATCGGCTCGGCGCTCAACGACGCCGGCATCGCCTTCGACGTCTCCTCGGCAGGGGACGCCGTGATGGTACGCCATGCCCAGACGGCGCGGGCACGCATGCTGCTCGCGGAGAAGGGCCTGCCGTTCTCGGCAAATTCCGGCTACGAGCTGTTCGACAATCTCGGCTCGCTCGGCATCACCTCGTTCATGCAGGAGGTGACGCGCGTGCGCGCGCTGGAGGGCGAGATCGCCCGCACGATCCAGCAGATGCGCGGGATCGTCGCCGCGCGCGTGCACATCGTCTTGTCGGACCCGGGCTCCTTCCGGCGCGAGGCGCGCCAGCCCTCGGCCTCCGTCGTGGTCCGCGCCGAGACGGCGGACATCGCCGGCCAGGCGCAGGCGATCCGTCACCTCGTCGCCGCCGCCGTCCCGGGCATGACGGTCGCGGGGGTCACCGTGCTCACCTCCGACGGCACCTTGCTGGCGTCCGGCGACGACGCCGCCGGCGCGGCGACCGGGCGCATCACCGCGCTCAACCGCGAGGTGAACCAGGAGCTGGAGGATTCGGTGCGGCGCACGCTCGCGCCCTATCTCGGGCTCGAGAACTTCCAGGTCAGCGTCGCGGCGCACATCAACACCGACCGCAGGGTGACGAGCGAGACGATCTTCGATCCCGACAGCCGGGTCGAGCGCTCGATCCGCATCGTGCGCGAGAACGAGGCGGCGACGAACCTCTCGCGCCAGACCCCGGTCACCGTCGAGCAGAACCTGCCGGAGGAGGACGTCGCCGCCGAGGGCGGGGAGCAGTCGAGCGAGGAGATGCAGCGCCGCGAGGAGCTGACGAACTTCGAGATCTCGTCGCGCCAGGTCCAGGTCTCCTCCGACGGCTTCGCCGTCGAGCAGCTCTCGATCGCGGTTCTCGTCAACCGCGCACGGCTCGCCGACGCGCTCGGACCCGACGCGACGCCGGAGCTGATGGAGGCGGAGATCGCCGAGATCGAGGCGCTCGCCGCCACCGCCGCCGGTGCGGACGCCGCGCGGGGCGACACGGTGAAGGTGTCGGCGGTGAGCTTCCTCGACGGTGGCGTCGACATGGAGCCGGCGCCCGAGGTCGGCGTGCGCGAGGTGCTGATGGCCCAGGCCGGCAACATCGTCAACGCGCTCGCGATCCTGCTCGTCGCGCTCACCCTGGTCTGGTTCGGCCTGCGCCCCGCGCTCGCCGCGATCCTGGATCGGCCCAAGCAGGCGCAGGTCGAGGAGACGCTCCCCGCGCTCGCCGACGGCCAGGCCGGGGAGGGCGGGCCGTCGACGCCGGCGATCGCCGACGCCTCGGGCCGGGGCGAGCCGCATGCCGCGCAGATCGAGGCGGCCACCGCCGCGATCGCGGCCCTGCCGACCTCGGTCAGTGCCGCCACGATCAAGCGCCTCGAGCAGATCGTCACCCGCAACGAGGACCAGGCGGCGAACATCCTCAAGGAGTGGATGCACGGGGAGACCGCCTGACATGCCGGCCTCCCTGATCGACGTCCTCGCCGAGATCGACCCGCGCCGGTCGGCACCGGCCCGTCTCGGCGCGGCCGAGGCCGTGCGGGAGGAGCCGTCCGCGCCCCGGCCCGAGATCGCCCCCGCCTTCGCCCCTCGGGGCCCGGCCCCCGAGGAGATCGAGGCGCGGATCGCGGAGGCCGCGGCGCAGGCCGCGGCCGCCGCCCGAGAGGAGGCGCAGGCGCATTGGGCGCAGGTGCTCGAGCACGAGCGCGCCCGGGCGGCCGCCGCCGGCGAGGCGGCCCTCGCAGCTTGCCGCACCGCCTGGGCGCGGGACGAGGGCGAGCGGCTGGCGGAGGGCGTGCGCGAGGGGCTCGCGGCGATCGAGGAGCGGATCGCCGAGGCCGCCTCCCGCGCGCTGGCGCCGCTGCTGGAGGCCGCCGCGCGCGACCGTGCGCTCACGGCCCTCGCCGCGAGCATCGCGACGCTGCTGCGCGCCGAGCCGACGCTCGTCCTCGCCGCGAGCGGGCCCGCCGATCTCGGCGAGGCGCTGCTGGCGCGGCTCGGCGACGTCGCGTCGGCCGTGCGCTTCACCCCGTCCGAGACGACCGACGTCGTCGTGGTCGGCGACGACGTCGTGATCGAGACCCGTCTATCGGAATGGGCCCGGCGCGTCGCCGCCGAGGCCGCCTGAAGGAGCGCGTGCCGTGCAGGAGAACCAGGGCCACGAGCTCGTCATCATCCGCCGCCGCCCGGACGCCGAGGCGGACGAGCCGAAGGGCGGCGTCTGGAAGATCGCCTATGCCGACTTCATGACGGCGATGATGGCGTTCTTCCTGGTGATGTGGCTCATCAACGCCACCGACCAGGATACCCGCGAGGTCGTCGCGAGCTATTTCAACCCGATCCGGCTCGCCGAGGCGACGAGCGACCGCAAGGGCCTGCGCGACCCGGACGCCGCCTCCGAAGGCGTCGACCTCGAGGAGCGCTCCGACGCGCCCGTCACCGAGGCGGACGACGAGCGCGTCGAGGCGCCCTCGTCGCAGCAGCCCTTCGAGCGGCGCTATTCGGAGACGGCGCTGTTCCAGGACCCCTATGCCGTCCTCGCCGAGCTCTCGGCCCAGGCGGCGTTCGCGCCCGCGACGCCCGCCGCCGGCATCGACGTGACGCCCGGCGAGCGGGGCGAGCCGGGGCTCGTGGGCGGCGACGCCTTCCGCGACCCGTTCGACCCGGTCTACTGGCAGCTCGCCCCGCAGGTCGCGGTGGGCCGCGCCGACGGCGACGGGACCGGCGGGCCGATGGGCCTGCCGGACGCCGCCGCGCCGCTCGGCCTCGGCGGCCCGGCCGGCTCGGACGTGCAGGCGCCCGCCGCGCCGGCGCCGACCGAGGCCGCGGCCCTGCCGGTGGAGGGCGCGCTCGCCCTCGACGGCGAGGCGCGGGCGATGGCCGGCGTCGCCGCCGTCCCGGCCGCGGTCGTGATCGAGGAGGCGCCCGCGGCGGAGGCCGTCGCCGAGGCCGAGGTCGAGGCCGCGCGGGACGCGGAGCCGATCCGCGCCGTCGCGGCGGCCGAGACGCCGTCCGAGGAGATGCCCGCCGCGGAGATGCCCGCCGGGGAGCCCTCCACCGGGGAGCCCACCACCGGGGAGCCCTCGACCGAGGAGCCGCGGGACGCGCCCCGCGTCGCGGAGGGTCTCGCGGCGGAGGAGCCCGCGCCCGATCCCGCGCTCGCCCGCGCCGCGGCCCTGCGCAGGCGCATCGCTGCGGCGATGGCGCAGGCGACCGGCGCCGCCGTGCCGGAGAATGTCCCGGCGATCGAGGTCTCGGCGACGCCCGAGGGCCTCCTCGTCTCCCTCACGGACGACGCCGACTTCGGCATGTTCGCCATCGGCTCGGCGGAGCCGCGCCCGGAGCTGGTGCGCGTCGTCGAGGAGATCGCGCCGATCCTCGCCGCCGAGGCCGGCGTCCTCGTCATCCGCGGCCACACCGACGCGCGGCCCTTCCGCTCGGAGACGTACGACAATTGGCGGCTCTCCTCGGCCCGCGCGCACATGGCCTACTACATGCTCGTGCGCGGCGGCTTCGCCGAGGAGCGCATCCTGCGGGTCGAGGGCCACGCCGACCGCATGCTCAAGGTCGCCGAGGACCCCTACGCCGACGAGAACCGGCGCATCGAGATCCTGCTGCGGGAGGCGCGCTCGTGATCCGCCTCCGGCTCCCGCTCGCCCTCGCCTGCCTGCTCGCCGCCGCTCCGGCGGCGGCGCAGACCGCCCCGCCCGTGTCGCCGGTCGAGGTGCCCGCGGTCCCGCCCGCGGCGCCGGGCGGCATGCCCGAGCCCTATGCCCTCGTGCGCACGCTCCAGGCGCTCCAGGAGCGGGTGGCGCAGGGCGACGTCGAGGCGCACCGCGCGCAGCGGGCGCTCATCGGGCACATCGCCCTCGGCTTCGAGGCCGCGCCGCCGTCGGCCTGGGCGGACGCGCGCAACGCGCATGCCGCGATCGCCTTCGTCCTGGGCGGCGGCCCGCCGCAGAGCCTCGCCGCGATCCTCGCCTCGGGCGCGGAGTTCGGCGCGCCGCGCACGCTCGCGCTGGGCGCGCTCGCGTTCCTGCAGGGGCGCGAGGCGGAGGCGCGGGAGGCCTGGCGCGACGCCGATACGCTCGCGATCGGCGGCATGCTCGGCGGCCAGCTCGCCCTCGCCCGGTCCGCGCTCGCGGTGCGCGAGGACCCCGCGGAGGCGATGCGGCTCCTCGCCGTGGCGCGGCTGCTCGCGCCCGGCACGCTGATCGAGGAGGCGGCGCTGCGCCGGGAGGTCTTCGTCGCCGGCCAGAGCGGGGATGTGGAGCGGCTCGAGTTCCTGGCGATCCAATACCTGCGCCGCTTCCGGCACTCGATCTACGCCGGCAACTTCCGCCAGCGCTTCGCCACGCTCCTCACCGCGCTCGACCTCCACGGCGATCTGGCGCGTTTCTCGAGGCTCGAGGCGATGCTCGAGCGCTTCGACGGCGAGAGCCGGCGCGACCTCTACCTGTTCTTCGCCCGCCACTCCCTCGTCCACGGGCGGCCCGAGGTGGCGCGGCGCGCGGCGACGCTGGCGCACGGGCTCGCCGCGGGCGATTCCGGCGAGGAATGGCGCGCGACCTTCTACGCCGCCGCCTCGCAGGTGACGACGGACCGCTTCGCGCTCGCCGCCGAGACGCTCGCCGACATCGATCCGGCGCGCCTGCCTCCGGCCGACGTCGCCCTGCTCGAGACGGTGATCGACCTCGCGATCCGGATCGGCGCGCCGCTGGTGCTGGAGGAGGAGGCGCCGCCGGAAGTCCTCGCGGAAGTCCTCGCGGAGGTGACGGCCGTCGACGCGCCGGACGCCGAGGAGCCTCCGGTCGAGACGCCCGCAGCCGATCTTCCCGCGGACGATTTGCCGCCGGACGATCCGCCGACGGACGACCCGCTCGCGGACGCGACGGATGTCGCGGCCCCGGAAGCCCCCGGCTCCGCGACCCCGGAGCCCACCCCCGCCATGCGCCGCGCCGAGTCGGCGCTGGCCGAGGTCGATCTCCTGCTGACGGAGGCACGTCGATGATCCGAGCCGATCTCTCCGCCCTCGTGCAGCCGCGCGGCGGCGAGCGGGCCGCCGGCAAGGGCGGTCTCGACGGCCAGGACGGGGCCGGAGGCGCCGGCAAGGGCGGTTCCGGGCTCGGCGCCCTGTTCGGGGCGGCGCTCGACGACGTCGGCGGGCGCGCCCGCGAGGGCGACCGCCCCGCGGCCGAGGGCGCGGCGGCCCGGGAGGGGGCCGACGACGGCCCCGCGCGGAGGCAGGACGACGGGGCGCTTCGTTCGCTCTTCGCCGGGAAGGCCTCGCTACCGATCCGCCCCGGCGCGCTCGCGCTCCAGGCGCAGGGGGAGGCGCAGGGCGTGCCGCCCGAGGACGGCCCGGACGGGCAGGGCGGGCACGACGGCGACCCGCCTCCGGAAGGCGATGCGGGCGCGGATGCGGCGCGCGATCCCGGGAGCCCGCTGGCGGTGCTCGCCGCGATCGCGGTCGGGGCCGGTGCCGGCCGCCCATCGTCCGCCGCGCCGGCAGGGCCCGGCGACGGATCCGCCCGCGGCGGTGCCGCGCTCGCCGCCGCGCGGGCGCAGGCCGACGCCGCCCGCGCCGGTGATCCGTCCGCCGACGGCATGCCCGACGCGGCGGACGCGCCCGTCTCCCGGGCCCGCGCCCTCTTCCCCGAGAGCGCCGACCTCGCCCTGGCGACGAAGCCCGAGCCGAGCGTCGGCATGGCGCTCAAGGCGACGGTCGTCTCGCAGGCGACGCATCTGCCCCCGGCGCTCGGCACGGCGAACCTCGCCGCCGTCGTCGAGGGCGCCACCGCGCTCCTCGGCGAGGGCCGCGGTGAAGGATCGGGCCGCGCGAACCTCGCCTTCCATCCCGACCTCGCCGCCGCCGGCGCCCAGGCGAGCCTCTCGGCCAAGCCCGTGAAGGTGCTCACGGTCCAGCTCCAGCCGATCTCGCTCGGCACCGTGACGATCGCGCTCAGGCTCACCGCCGACGGCGTCGCGATGGAGATCACCGCCGCCGACGCCAAGGCGGCCGCGATGCTGCGGGCGGACGAGAAGCTCATCGTCGACGCCGTGCGCCGCACCGGCCTCGCCGGCGAGATCGTCGCCATCCACACCGCGGACGCCCCGCGCGCCGCGTCCCAGGCCCATGCCGGGGGCGACCCGGCCGCGCAGGGCAACGGCCAGGCGAGCGCTCACGCCAACGGCGGCTCCGCCGGCGGCCACGCCCGCGGGGAGAGCGGCCGTCCCGGACCCGAGAGCTTCACCCTGGAAAGGAGATCCGACGATGATGCGCCGAGCGCTCCTGGCCCTCGTCGCGGCGGCGACGCTGACGGCGGGGTCTATCTCTGACGCCTCCCCCGCGCGGGCCGAGGAGAACATCTGCGAGGCGGAGATGATCCGCGCCGCCGCCGCGCACGATGTGCCGCTGGCCGTCCTGTTCGCGGTGGGCCTGACCGAGACGGGCCGGCGCGGCGACCTGCACCCGTTCGCGCTGAATATCGCTGGGCGCTCGTTCTTCGGGGGGAGCCGCGAGGAGGCGCTCGCCGAGTTCGAGCGCTCGCGGGCGGCCGGGGTGAAGCTGATCGACCTCGGCTGCATGCAGATCAACCATTATTGGCACGGGCAGGAGTTCGACACCGTCGGCGACATGCTCGACCCGGAGAAGAACGTCGCCTACGCGGCGCTCTTCCTCAAGCAGCTGCGCGCCCGCCACGGCTCCTGGACGCTCGCGGTCGCGCGCTACCACGCCGGCCCGCGCAACACGCCGGCGCAGAAGCGCTACGTCTGCGCCGTGATTCGCCACATGGTCTCGAGCGGCATGGGCGCCTGGACCCCGAATGCGCGGGCGTTCTGCGGCTGAGGCGGGGAGGGCCGCCGACGCGGGAACGGACGAGACATGGTGAATCGAATTCACGTCGAAACGGAATCTTTACCATTTCGGTCAACCTTAATGGAAATAGCCCTTCCGTGCGTCATCGAGGTGCGCCGATGTCTCAAGTTGCTCTGTCCGCGGGTATCCGCGACACCCTTCTGACGATCCAGCGGACGACGCGCTCGGCGACCATGTCCGAGCAGCGTTTGGCGACGGGATTGAAGGTCAACTCCGCGATCGACAACCCGCTCGCCTTCTTCACGGCCGCGGGATTGCGGGACCGCTCCAACGATCTCGCCGGGCTGCAGGACTCGATGCAGCAGGCGACGCGCACCATCGCGGCGGCCAATTCCGGCATCGAGGGCATGAAGAAGCTCTTCGAGACTGCGCAGGGCCTCGCCAACCAGGCCGCCGCCGAGCAGGACGGCGCGGTGCGCAACACCCTCCAGACGCAGTTCAACGAGATCATCCGCCAGGTCGACGACCTGATGCGGAACTCGGGCTACGGCGGCGTCAACCTGCTCAACGGCGGCACGCTGAACGTGCGCTTCGACGGGAACGACACGACCGCCTCGCTGGCGCTCACGGTCAACAGCGGCACGGTGCTCAACGCCGCGACGCTGGGCGTCACGACCGGTGCCGTCGGCTCCTGGTCGAACGCCGACACGGTCTCGACCGCGGGCAACGTCGCCATCAACAACGCGCTGACCTCGATCCGCACGGCGATCACGACGTTGCGGTCCGAGGCGAGCCGCCTGGGCGCCAACAACGCGATCATCACGACGCGCCAGGAATTCACCGAGAACATGATCAACACGCTGCGCGCCGGCTCGGACGACTGGACGCTCGCGGACCTGAACGAGGAGGGCGCCAAGCTCACCTCGCTCAACACCCGCAACCAGATCGCCCAGACGGCGCTGGCGCTGGCCTCGCAGCGCGATCAGTCGGTCCTGCGGCTGTTCGGCTGATCGGCCGCGCTCGCCCGGACGAGACGCCGGGCGAGACGAAGGAGACCGCACGATGTCGCTCGACCTCGCCCACCCGCTCGACGATCCCGCTCTGCAGGCGCAGTACGAGGCGGCGCGGGCGCTGCGTGCGCCCGACGATCCCGAGGCGTTCGACGCGGGCTGGGGGGCCGGCCGCATCTTCGTGTCCGTCGCCTCGTTCCGCGACCCCGAGTGCCAGAAGACGCTCGTCGACCTGTTCGAGAAGGCGGCGCGTCCGGACCGCGTCCATGTCGGGCTGATCCGCCAGCACGACGCCGTCGAGGACGCGGCGTACCTCGTGCCGGAGCCGGCGCGCGCCGGCCAGGTGCGCGAGATCCGCGTCGACTGGCGCGACGGTCTCGGCGTGTGCTGGGCGCGTTTCCTGGCGCAGGCGCTGTGGCGCGGCGAGGACTACTTCCTCCAGATCGATTCGCACATGCGCTTCGAGCAGGGCTGGGACGAGATCCTGATCGGCGACCTCGAGGGCTGCCCGACGGAAAACAGCGTCATCGCCTCCGCGCCGCCGCCGTACCTGACGCCCGGCGACACCCTGTCCGACCTCTTCCCGGGCGTGCTGCGCACCGACGGCTTCGAGTCGAGCGGCGCGCTGCGCTTCACCGGGCTGTGGCTCGCGACCCCGCTCGAGCGCCATGTGCGCATGCCCTTCCTGCTCGCGGGCTGCCTCTTCGCCCCCGGCCGCCTGATCGCCGAGATCCCCTACGATCCCTACGCCGCCTTCTCGACGGAGGAGGTGAGCTACGCGCTGCGCCTGTTCACGCACGGCTGGGACATCTGGTCGGCGCCGCGTCGCGCGATCTGGCACCAGTACAAGCGCGACAACCGCGTCAAGCGCGGGGACATGACCGATCTCTCCTTCACGATGCGCAACAACGAGTGGACGGGCCGCGCCTTCCACCGCTTCAACCACATGACCGGCCACACGACGGTGCTCGACGCGCCGATCCTCGTCGACCTGGACCTGTTCGGGCTCGGCGAGGCGCGCGGGCTGCCCGAGTTCGAGGCCTGGACCGGCGTGGACTTCCGCTACAAGCGCATCACCGTCGACTGCGCCCGCGCCCGCTTCATCCCCGACATCGACACGATCGCCTCCTTCCCCGTGCCGGTTCTCGACGACCCGGCGAAGGTGCGTCCCGCGCTGGTCGAGCCCGAGGAGATGCGGCTTCGCGAGGTGCTGTCTTCGTGGGAGGTGCCGGCGCTCGCCGCAGAGCTCGTCGACCTCCTGATCGAGCTCGACCGCCACCGCGCCGCGCGCGAGGGCAAGCCGCCGCACGCGCGCCTCCAGCCGGATCGCACGCGCCTGCTCGCCGACTTCCAGACCTGGGACCGCTACGCGCTCGCCTGCGAGCTGGCGAAGCTGTCCTACACCGTGCATCTCATGAACACGCTCGACGAGATGCAGGCGGGCCTCGCCGCATCCGGCGGCTGACGGGCAGGGGAGATCCGCCGATGAAGACGCGCGAGAGCACGCCGGCGACCTCGACGGCGGGACGCGGGCAGCGGCCGGACCTGACGATCCTGCTGCCCACCTACGAGCGGCCGACCTATCTCGAGACCTGCCTCAAGCACCACGTCGCGCACTTCGACGCCGCCGGCCTCGACTACGAGATCCTCGTCTGCGACAACGCGTCCGGCGAGGAGACGAAGGCCGTCGTCGCGCGCTGGTGCGAGAAGAGCCCGCGCGTGCGCTGCGTGACGCAGCCGAAGAACCTCGGCTATCTCGGCAACTTCTACTACGGGCACCGCCACGCCGCCGGCAGGATCGTGGTGACGACCGGTGACGACGACCTGCTCATCCCCGAGAGCGTCGCCGCCTACGTCGGCATGTTCGACGCCGACCCCGAGCTCGTGATGGTCCAGGCGCCGTGGTTCGTCATGAACGAGCGCGAGCGCAACAAGATCATGGGCGCCGCCTACATGCTCGACGGCCCCGTCGAGATCGCCCGCGGCGACTATCGCCGGGCGATCGAGCTCGTGCTGGAGAAGCGGATCTTCCCCGAGGTCTTCGCGATCCGCACCGATCTCGTGCCCGAGATCATCGGCCCCGCCGATCCCACCGCCTACCACTTCTTCGTGACGCTCGCCCGCGCCGTCGAGGCGGGGCGCGTGGTCTTCTCCGACCGCCCGCACGCGATCGTCACGGGCATCTCGCGCCACGGCAAGCACCAAGGCAACAGCGAGACCGCGAGCGGCTGGGACATGTATCGCGGCGGGCTCGAGTTCCTGCTCGGCCGCGCCCGCGACGCGGAGCCCGACGCGGACTGGAGCGAGGCGCTGCGCCGGCTCGACGCCTTCGTGCTCGACCGCATGCACGTCGCCGTCCACATGCTGCTCGGCGCGCGCGCCTGGGAGAAGGCCTGGTACCTGTGCCGCCGGCTGAAGGCCTACGCGCACTCGGTCGTGGCCGAGAGCACGATGCACGAGCTCCTCTCGCTCGCGGCGATGGACGCGGCCCTGCGCGAGGCGACGCTGCTCGGGGCGAGCGACGTCGTGCTCGCCGACGAGCTCTTCTCGATCTACCTCAACGTCATCGATCTCGAGCGCCACGGGGTGGAGCCGATCTGCGCATCGGACTGGGACGGCGCGCGCCGCGGCCGCACCGCCTTCCTCGGCATGAACCGCAAGCGCGAGCCCGGAGACCACCCGGACGACATCGTCGTCGACGTCGCCGCCGTGATGCGGCGAATCTCGATCTGACGGCGCCGATCGCGGCGTTCGCCGCAAGCATTCGTTCACCGCGTACTCGAAGGCCCGCCCCGCGCGGGCCTTTTTCGTGCGCGCGTGGAAGTCTTAATGCACGTTAGGCACGTTCTTGAACCGCTCCTTTACTCGTGTCGGGCCAATCTGCGTCAGAGGCTAGAAGAGCCTCATCGACGACACAGAAGGAGTTCGTCATGCAGATCGCACTTTCCTCGGGCATCCGTAACACGCTGCTCACCATCCAGCAGACCACCCAGGCGGCGAACCAGGCGGAGAAGCGCCTCGCCACCGGCCTCAAGGTGAGCTCGGCCGTCGACAACCCGCTCGCGTTCTTCTCCGCGGCCGGTCTGCGCGACCGGTCGAACGACCTCGCCGGCCTCCAGGATTCGATGCAGCAGGCGACGCGGACGATCTCCGCGGCGACGAACGGCATCGAGGGCATGAAGAAGCTCTTCGAGACCGCCCAGGGTCTCGCCAACCAGGCCGCCGCCGAGCAGGACAGCACGGCGCGCAACACGCTCCAGACGCAGTTCAACGAAGTCGTGCGCCAGGTCGACGACCTGATGCGCAACTCCGGCTACGGCGGCGTCAACCTGCTCAACGGCGGCACGCTGAACGTGCGTTTCGACGCGTCCGACACCACCGCCTCGCTGGCGCTGTCGGTCAACAGCGGCACGGTGCTCAATGCCGCGACGCTGGGCGTCACCACCGGCGCGGTCGGCTCCTGGACGAACGGGGCGGGCACGCTCGGGACGGCGGGCAACGCCAACATCGCCACCGCGCTCACCTCGATCCGCACGGCGATCACCTCGCTGCGCTCCGAGGCGAGCCGGCTCGGCGCCAACAACGCCATCGTCACGGCGCGCCAGGAGTTCACCTCGAACATGATCAACACGCTGCGCGCCGGCGCGGACGACTGGACGCTCGCGGACCTGAACGAGGAAGGCGCCAAGCTCACCTCGCTCAACACCCGCAACCAGATCGCCCAGACCGCGCTCGCCCTGGCCTCCCAGCGCGACCAGTCGGTGCTGCGGCTGTTCTGATCCATCGCGATCCTCGAGATCGAGCGCCGCGCCTCGAAAGGGGCGCGGCGCTCGCCGTTTAAGCATTGCTTAACCACGTCGGGCCTAGGCTCCGCGATGCAGAACCGAAGGGGGCCGACATGGCGCTGCGCATCGAGCTCAAGCCGCACGAGCGGATCATCATCGGGAAGGTGGCGCTCACCAACGGGCCGACGCGCACGACCTTCGTCGTCGACGGCCGCGCGCCGATCCTGCGCTGCAAGGACGTGATCACGCCCGAGCAGGCGGACACCGTCTGCAAGAAGCTCTACCTCGTCATCGAGCGCGTCTATCTCGAGGAGGTCTCCTTCGAGGAGGCCGCGCCGGCGTTCAACGCGCTCGCGGCCGAGATCGTCGGCGCCGCGCCGAGCACCAAGCGCTTCCTCGCGGCCATCGCCGAGCGCTTCGTCGCGCAGAACCTCTACGGGGCGCTGAAGATCTGCCGCAAGCTGATCGCCTACGAGGGCTCGATCATCGCCCACGCGCAGGCCGCGTGAGATCGCGCGCATCGCGTTTACGTCGGCAACCCAAACTTAATCCCGATCGACCATGATCGTGGGACAGTGCAGTCGGGGGTTCCAAGGATGAACAACGCCGCCCAGGCCTACGCCAGCACGGCGAAGACGGCGAAGGTCGATCAGCGCGAGCTGGAGGCCAACCTCTTCATGCGCGCGGCCGCGAAGCTGCAGGCCGCTCGCGAGCGCTTCTCCGAGGCCGAGCTCCGCGAGGAGGCCCTCGAGTACAACAAGCGCATCTGGTCGGTCTTCCTGCCGTCGATCGTCGACCAGTCGAACCCGCTGCCGATCGAGCTCAAGGGCAACCTCGCGAGCCTCGGCGTCTTCGTGTTCCGGCGCATGGACGAGATCTACGAGAAGCCCGCGGCCGAGCGCCTCGACATCCTCGTGTCCATCAACGTCGACATCGCCGCCGGCCTCAGGGGCCAGGCGGCGGCCTGATCGATCGTCTCCGTCGTCGAAGCGCGAGCCGGGGCGCCGCGGGCGCGCCCGGCTTCAGCGGCCGGGCTCGGCGCCGCGGATGTAGGCGCGCAGCTTGAGCAGCATCTCGGCCGGGACCTGATCCACGACCTCGCCCGACTCCGTATCGACGGTGAGCGTGACGACGGCGCGGGTCGCCTCGTCGATCTCCGTGCGCCGCGCGAGAACGCGCTTCATGGCCGCGTCGAGCGCGGCCCGGTCCTCGGCGCCGGGGCTCGTGTCGAGGCGAACGGCCTCGCTCTCCGCGATCTGGCTGACGCTGCGCGAGGGGTCGAGCTCGGTGGCCACCGGCCGCGCCGGCGTCGCCGTGTCGGGCCGCTGCACCGCTGCGACGACGGTCTGGCTCGCCGCCTGCCGCGCGCTCGCGGCGGCGGGCGTCTTCTGAACGCTGCCGACGTCCATGACGGACCTCCTGTCCAAACGGCCTTCCGGCCGTCGTCGACCCTAGCGCGGGCCGCTGAATCGGAGGTTTAAGGAAAAGGTAAACGCCGCGGCGATTCCGCTCGCAGGCTGCCCGAGGGGCAGAGGCACCAGAGGTCAGAAGCTCCTGGAGAGAACGAGCGAGCCGTTGCCGCTCGCCACCGGCGCGCCGTAGCCGCCGCCGGGGCCTCGCGCCGCGCCGCCCGGCCCGTAGCCGGCCGCCGTCGTCCCGCCGCCGAGCTCGCCGGAGAGCGAGCGCACCAGTCCCTCCGAGACCGCACGGGCGGTGGCGAGCACGATCTGGTTCGTCTCGATCGTGCGCTGGAAGGCGTCGTGCTCGGCCTTGAGACGCTCCAGCGCATCCGGCACGAAGCGCGCGAGCGCGATCGCGTTGGCCTTGAGCGCTTCCAGGCCCAGGACGTAGCGCGAGGTCAGCGCGCTCTTGCGCGCCTCCTGCGCGAGGCCGTCGCGGATGCGCCCCGCGCGCACGTGCGCGGTCTCCACCTCGAGCAGCTTCTCGAGCTCCTGCATGACCGCCCGCACCTCGGCGACGAGCGCTTGCGCGGCCGCCACGGTGCCGACGTGCGGCACGGGCTCGGGCGGCTTGTCCTGTTGGTCGGCCCACATGTCAGGCGGTCTCCTGCAGCTTGAGGATCTCGGCATAGACGCCGTCGGCGAGGCCGATCCCGCCGCGCTCGGCGATCTTGCCGGCGTATTCCTTCACCAGCATCGACTGGTACATCCCCGCGCCCGGCCCGGCCTCGCCGAACAGGCCGACCTCGCCGACGCTCTCGAACACCCGCCCGAGCATCTCCTCGAGCATCATCGTCTCGAACTCCTTCGCCGTCTCTCTTGCGCGCGCGGCGCGATCGGAGGAGGCTGGCCCGGCGTCGGCGAGACCGGAGCGGGCGGTCTCGAGGCGGCCGGCGAGGCTCGCCTGGCCCGCGGTGTAGGCGGAGAGAACCGGGTTCATCACATCACCTCGATCTCGGCCTGGAGCGCGCCCGCCGCCTTGATCGCCTGGAGGATGGCGATGAGGTCGCGCGGGCCGACGCCCAGCGCGTTGAGCCCGTCGACGAGCTCGCGCAGGGAGACGCCGGTGTCGACGATGGTGAGGCGCTGGTCGCCGTCGGCGTCGACCTGCACGCCGGTACGCGGCACGACGACCGTCTCGCCGAGCGAGAGCGGGTCCGGCTGGGAGACCTGCGGCTGCTCGCTGATCGTCACGGTCAGGTTCCCCTGCGCCACGGCGACCGTCGAGACCCGCACGTCGCGGCCCATGACGACGATTCCCGAGCGCTCGTCGATGACGACGCGGGCGGGCTGGTCGGGCTCGACGCGCAGCTGCTCGATGTCGGTGAGCAGCGACACGATGTTGCCGGGATAGTTCTGCGGCAGCACGATCGCGATCGAGGACGGGTTCAGCGGCTCGGCCACGCCCGCGCCCATGAAGGCGTTGATCGCCGCCGCGATGCGGCGGGCGGTGGTGAAGTCCGGGTTGCGCAGGGCGAGCCGCAGGCCGCGCTGGGCGTCGAGCGCGAACTCGATCTCGCGCTCGATCAAGGCGCCGTTGGCGATGCGCCCGACCGTCGGCACGCCCTGCGTGATCGAGGCGGCCGCGCCTGTTGCCGCGAAGCCGGCGATGGCGACGGGCCCCTGCGCCACGGCGTAGACCTCGCCGTCGGCGCCGAGCAGCGGCGTCACGAGGAGCGTGCCGCCCTGCAGCGAGGAGGCGTCGCCGAGCGCCGAGACGGTGACGTCGAGCCGGGTGCCCTGGGTGGAGAAGGCGGGGAGGTTCGCCGTCACCATCACCGCGGCGACGTTCGCCGTGCGCAGGTTCTGCCCGCGGGTGTTGACGCCGAGTCGCTCCAGCATCGCGGTGAGCGACTGGCGGGTGAAGGGAGAGTTGTTGAGGCCGTCGCCGGTGCCGTTGAGGCCCACGACGAGGCCGTAGCCCACGAGCTGGTTCTGGCGCACGCCCTCGACGTCGGCGAGATCCTTGATCCGCGACAGCGTGGTGAGCGGGCGCACCGCCTCCGCCGCCGCGGGGGCGGGGGGCAGCACGATCGCCAGCGCCGCGAGCGCGACGACCGCGCCGCGGACGAGACGGAGCGCTGCGGAACGGACGGCGGCGAGACGCGAGGTCGACGGGACCATGATGTCCTCCTCCTGGACGCCAATCCCCTCGCGAAGGCCGTGCCAGGCGCAGAACGCAGGCGGCGCAAGGAATCGACCGGCGGAGCCGGCGTGCGGTTCCCGTGCGGGGACGGCACGATCGTCCCGCGACCGGCAGGAGCTGCCGGGCCGTCAACGCTTCGTTAACCATGATCGCGCCATCCTCCGGGGCGTCGTCGGCGAGAGCGGAGGGTGGATCATGCGCATCGAGGGCAAGCCCGGCGTGCCGTTGACGTCGGTCTCCGGGACGCGGCGCCGCGAGGGCGGGGCGAGCTTCGCCGTCGCCGACGAGGGGCCGAGCAGCGCGTCGAGCGCGCGCGCCTCGTCCGTCGGCCCCACGACGAGCCTCGACGCCATCCTCGCGCTCCAGGGCGAGGAGGACCCTGCCGAACGCCGCCGCAGGGCGGCGCGGCGGGGACAGGACATGCTCGACGACCTCGACCGGCTCAAGGCCGCGATCCTCGGCGGGCGGGTGCCGCCGGAGGACATGAAGCGCGTTGCCGCTCGCCTCGCCGAGCGTCGCGAGGCGAGCGGCGACCCGCGGCTCGACGCGATCCTCTCCCAGATCGAGCTGCGCGCCGAGGTCGAGATCGCCAAGCTCGCGGCCCGCGATGGTCGCGGCGGGCGCGCCTGAGCCGCCGGCATCGATTCTTCGGGAATGCGCGAGGCCAATCGGTTGAACCGCGCCTCCGCGCCGATTGTGCAGTGCAAACCCCTCGATTGCCGCCGAAAATCGCCGCCTTTTGTCGATTGTCCCGTTGCGACCGCTCCGCTATAAGGAGCCGCGCCCGCGGGCGGGTTCGAAGTGCGCAGGCTCGGGCGCGGCGGCAGCGAGAAGGTCCGACATGTCGAACACCCTCATCGACCAAGGGTACCGTCCGACCGAGGACGAGCCCTTCATGAACGAGCGCCAGCGCGAGTACTTCCGGCGCAAGCTGCTCCAGTGGAAGCAGGACATCATCCGCGAGTCCTCGGAGACCCTCGCGACCCTCCAGAGCGAGAACGAGAACCACCCGGACATCGCCGATCGCGCCTCCTCCGAGACCGATCGCGCCATCGAGCTGCGCGCCCGCGATCGTCAGCGCAAGCTCATCGCCAAGATCGACGCGGCGCTCTCGCGCATCGAGGACGGGTCGTACGGCTATTGCGAGGAGACCGGCGAGCCGATCTCGCTCAAGCGCCTCGAGGCCCGACCGATCGCGACGCTCTCGCTCGAGGCGCAGGAGCGCCACGAGCGCAACGAGCGCGTCCATCGCGACGACTGACCCCCTCCCACGCCGCCGCTGAGCGGCGTTTTTTGTGCGCGCTCCCGCCGTTGCGACGACAACGGTGGGGCGCGTCTCACCCTTCCAGCTCTTCCCGCAGCATCTCGAGCTCGAGCCAGCGCTCCTCGATCTGCGCGAGCTTCGCCTGGGCGTTGCCCATCAGCGTCGTGAGCTTCTCGAAGCGCGCCGGGTCCCGGCCATAGAGGTCCGGGTCGTCGAGGGCGGCCTGGAGCTTGGCGATGTCGCGCTCCAGCGCGGCCATGAGGCCGGGCAGCGTCTCGAGCTGGTGCTTCTCGCTCCCCGAGAGCTTGCGCTTCCTCTCCCGCGGGGCCGCGTCCCGTGTGGCGGTCTCACCGGCCGCCGGCTCCTCGCGAGATGACGCCTTGGGCGCCGGCGAGACCGTGCGCGGTCCGATGCCCCGGCCACGCTGGGCGACCATGTCCGAGTAGCCGCCGGCATACTCGACGAACCGCCCGTCGCCCTCCGCCACCAGCGTCGAGCCGACGACCCGGTCGAGGAAGTCGCGGTCGTGGCTGATCAGGATCAGCGTGCCGGCATAGTCCGCGATCAGCTCCTCGAGCAGGTCGAGGGTCTCGAGGTCGAGGTCGTTCGTCGGCTCGTCGAGGACGAGGAGGTTCGACGGCTTGGCGAGCGCCCGCGCCAGCATCAGCCGCCCGCGCTCGCCGCCGGAGAGCACGCGCAGGGGCGTGCGCACCTGCTCGGGCGAGAACAGGAAGTCCTTCATGTAGCTCGCCACGTGCTTGGGCTGGCCGCCGACCATGACGTGGTCGCCCCGCCCGCCGGTCATCGCCTCCGCGAGCGTCCAGTGCGGGTCGAGGCTCTCGCGCCGCTGGTCGAGCGTGACCATCTCGAGCGTCGCGCCGAGCGTCACCGATCCCGTGTCGGGCGCGAGCGCGCCGGTGAGCATGTTGAGCAGCGTCGTCTTGCCCGCCCCGTTCGGCCCGACGATGCCGAGCCGGTCCCCGCGCGCGATGCGGATCGAGACGTCCTTCACCACGTCGCGGCCGCCGTAGGCCTTGGAGACGCCCTTCGCCTCGATCACGATCTTCGACGACGTCTCGCCCTCCGACGCCGTCATCTGCACCTGCCCGACGGCGCGGCGCTCCTCGCGCAGCCGGCGGCGCATGTCCTGGAGCAGCCCGACGCGGCGCATGTTGCGCTTGCGCCGCGCGGTGACGCCGTAGCGCATCCAGTCCTCTTCCGCGGCGATCTTGCGGGCGAGCTTCTGGCGGTCGCGCGCCTCCTCCTCGAGCACGGCGTCGCGCCACGCCTCGAAGCCGGAGAACCCCTCCTCCATGCGCCGGGTGACGCCGCGGTCGAGCCAGACGGTGGCCTTCGACAGCGTCTCGAGGAAGCGCCTGTCGTGGCTGATCAGCACGAGCCCGCCGCGCAGCGCCTTCAGCTCGGTCTCGAGCCATTCGATGGCGGGCAGGTCGAGGTGGTTCGTCGGCTCGTCGAGGAGCAGGATGTCGGGGGAGGGGGCGAGGGTGCGGGCGAGCGCGGCGCGGCGCGATTCGCCGCCCGACAGGCTCGCGGTGGGCTCCTCGCCGGTCATCCCGAGCTCTTCCAGCAGATAGCGGGCGCGATACGGGTCGTCGCCCTCCTCGAGGCCGGCCTCGACATAGGCGAGCACGGTGGGGAAGCCCGAGAAGTCCGGCTCCTGCGGCAGGTAGCGGATCGTCGCGCCCGGCTGCACGAAGCGCCGGCCCGCATCCGCCTCGATCAGCCCGGCCGCGATCTTGAGGAGCGTCGACTTGCCGGACCCGTTGCGCCCGACGAGCGCCACCCGCTCCCCGGCCGCGACGGACAGCTCCGCCCTGGTGATCAGCGGCGTGCCGCCGAAGGTGAGGGCGACGTCTTGGAGGGTGAGCAGGGGAGGGAGCGCCATGGGCCGGATGTATGGGGTTTTGCGGCGCGGGTGAAGGGGGATGATCCGCGCCCGCCGCTCAGACCCAGCGCCAATGCCCGTCCTGCACCACCAGCACACGTCCCTGCCAGATGTCGTAGTGCGGCGCGCGCTCGGGCGGGGCGCCGGCGATCAGCGTCAGGAGGGCGCGGGCGACCCCGCCGTGGGCGACCATCACCGTGTCGTGCGCGATCTCCGCGGCGACGGGGGCGAGGCGCTCGGCCAGCATGGCGTAGCTCTCGCCGCCGGGCGGGACGTAGCCCCACTTGTCGGCTTCCCGGGCCGCGGCGCCCTCGGGATCGTGGTCGCGCAGCTCCGGCCAGGTGCGACCCTCCCAGTCCCCGAAGGAGATCTCGACGAGGCGCGGGTCGAGCCGGTAGGCGTCGCGCGGCAGGCCCATCGTGCCGCGCAGGATCTCCATCGTGTCGCGGGTGCGGCGCATGGGGGAGGCGACGAAGTCGAGCCGGCCGGGGTCCCCGCGCACGAGGCCGCGCAGGATGCGCCCGGCCGTCTCGGCCTGGACGCGCCCGAGCGCGTTCAGCTCGGTGTCCCGACCGCCCTGGAGGCGGCCCTGCGCGTTCCAGTCCGTCTCGCCGTGGCGGACGTAGTAGAGGACGGGTCCCGCCACGGCGCGTGCCTCCCCTCGCTTCGGCCGGTTGGCGGCTCAGTCCCTGTCGAGCGCGATGTCCGGGGCGTCCGGGTTCTTCATGCCGACGATGTGGTAGCCCGAATCGACGTGGATCGTCTCGCCGGTGATGCCCCGCGACATGTCCGACAGGAGGAAGGCCGCCGTCTCGCCGACCTCCTCGATCGTGGTGTTGCGGCGAAGCGGCGAGTTGTAGGCGTTCCACCTGAGGATGTATCGGAAATCCCCGATCGCCGAGCCCGCCAGCGTCTTGATCGGTCCCGCCGAGAGCGCGTTGACGCGGATGTTCTGCGGCCCGAGATCGGCCGCCATGTAGCGCACCGACGCCTCGAGCGCGGCCTTGGCGACGCCCATGACGTTGTAGTGCGGCATCCACTTCTCGGCGCCATAGTAGGTCAGCGTCAGGAGCGACCCGCCGTTGGGCATCAGCTTCTCGGCGCGCTGGGCGATCGCCGTGAAGGAATAGCAGGAGATCGCGAGCGAGCGGTTGAAGTTGCCCTCGCTCGTGTCGACGTAGCGGCCGGTCAGCTCGTCCTTGTCGGAGAAGGCGATGGCGTGGACGACGAAGTCGATCGTGCCGAGCGCCTTCTCGGTCTGCGCGAACACGGCGTCGATCGTCGACGCGTCGGTGACGTCGCAATGCCCGACGAGATCCGCGCCCAGCTCCGCGGCGAGCGGCGCCACCCGCTTCTTGAGCGCGTCGCCCTGGTACGTGAAGGCGAGCTTGGCACCCTGGTCGTGCGCGGCCTTGGCGATGCCCCACGCGATGGAGCGGTTGTTCGCCACCCCCATGATCAATCCGCGCTTTCCGGCGAGAATGCCGGCGGTGGTCTCGTCCGCCATGAAACACCCGACTAGTTGGAGCCCCCCGGGCCGTCTGCGCGGCTTCTTTAGCCGACCGGGCGGCCACAGGAAAGCGCCAATCGCCCCTCACGCGCCCGCGTTGCGGCGACGGGGTGGTTTTCGACGGGGGAGGTGCGGGGGCGACGGAGCCGGCTCACGCCTTCACGCCTCGCTTGCGGCGCGCATACTCCATCAAGGCCTCGTCGGCCTCCTCCGGCAGGCGGATCTCGAGCACGGCGAGGAGGTCCCCGGTGCCGGTCTTGGTCGGCAGGCCCTTGCCGCGCAGGCGGAAGGTGCGGCCGCCGGACGACATCGCGGGGATCTTCATCTCGACGGCGCCGCCGAGCGTCGGCACGCGCACGGAGGCGCCGAGGATCGCGTCCTCGAGGGGGACGGGGACGCGCACGCGCAGGTCGGCGCCTTCCTTCGAGAACCGCTCGTGCGGGGCGATCTCGACGGTGAGCATCACGTCGCCCGGCTCGCCGAGCGGGCTCGCGCGGCCGAGCCCGCGCAGGCGGATCACCTGGCCGTCGGAGACGCCCTTGGGCACCATCACCTCGACCTCGCGGCCGGTGGGCAGGCGCACGCGCTTGGTGGCGCCCGCCGCGATCTCCTCGAGCGTGACGCTCATCGTCGCCTCGACGTCCTCGCCCTTGGCGGCCGCGCGCCGGCTCCCGCCCGCACCCGGCCCGCGCGCGCCGGAGAAGCCGCCGAAGCCGCCCGGGCCGGCGCCCGCGCCGCGGGCCTCCGCCTGGCGGAAGGCCTCGCCGAAGATCTGCGAGAACAGGTCGTCCGCCCCGGCCGCCCCGGCCGCGCCGCGCGCCCCGCGGGCGAACCCTTCGAACCCCTCGAAGCCCTGGGGCCCCGCGCCCGCGCCGCGCGCGCCGCCGCCGCCGAAGCCCTCGAAACCGCGAAAGCGCGGCTTGCCCTCGGCGTCGATCTCGCCGCGGTCGAACTGCTTGCGCTTGTCCGCGTCGCCGAGGATCTCGTAGGCGGTGTTCAGCTCCGCGAACTTCGCGCTCGCCTTGGGGTCCTTGCTCTGGTCGGGGTGATGCTGCTTGGCGAGCTTGCGGAAGGCCTTCTTGATATCGGCCTCGCTCGCCTGGCGGGACACGCCGAGGACGTCGTAGGGATCGCGCATCGCTCGTACCTGGTGATCGGTTGTGCGGCTCGGGTCGTCGGGCTCTCGGGGGCGTGGCCGGCGCGGCCGTGCCCCTGCGGGAGGATATGGGAGAGGTGTTGCGCGCGCGCAACTGTCCGCGCCGGCGCCTGCGCAATCACCCGGAGGGGCGCGGCAGGAGATCCGTCGGCAGCCCCGTCGCCGCCGCACCGGGGAGACCCTCCGCCTCCGCCTCGGCACGAGCCGCCTCCTCGATTCGCCAGGTCCGCGCTGCGACGCGGCAGGCGCGACCCTCGTGCCGGACGGCCTCGGTGGTGGGCGTCGCGCCCGGCACGGGCAGCGTGTGTGCGTCGAAGCGCCGGCAGACGAGCGCGCCCTCGACGCGCGGCGGCCCCGCGGCGGCGATCGTGCCGCGCGCGCCGCTCGCCGGGTCGGTCCAGGAGACGGCCTCGCCGCCGCCCATCGGGTCGAGCGCGTCGGCGAGCGCGAGGCTCGCCTGCGCGAACGCGACGCCGCCGAGGCCGAGCGTGAGGGCGCGCCCCGCCGATCCGGCGGCGATCGAGCCCGTGGTCAGCGGCTCTCCCGGCACCAGGGTCGCGAGCGGCCCCGGGCCCGCGCAGGCGCCGAGCCACAACGATCCCGCGACCGCGAGGGCGCGCGGCGCGCCTGTGCCGCGGCGCGGTTTCGCCCTATCATGTCCGGAAGAGACCCCGTGCGGGAGGGGCATGTCGGGTCCTTCTCGCGCGGCCGTCCGGGGCGCCGCCTCGTTCCCACGAGGCGCGGCGCGCCGGGTGCTCGTGTCCCGCATCGTCCCGCCGGCGCCCGCGACGGCACCCCGGGGCGATGCTCCTGGCCCGGAGAGTGAATCGTGGACGAGTTAACGGCTGGTGACTTCACGCAGGCGGACGAGCCCTACGCCCTGTTCGAGACCTGGTTTTCCGAGGCGAAGGCCTCCGAGCCGGAGGACCCCAACGCCATCGCGCTCGCCACTGCGGACGCGAGCGGCCTGCCCAACGTGCGCATGGTCCTGCTGAAGGGCTACGATCCGCGTGGCTTCGTGTTCTACACGAACACGCAGTCGCAGAAGGGCGAGGAGCTCGCCGCCAACCCGCAGGCGGCGCTGTGCCTGCACTGGAAGAGCCTGCGCCGGCAGGTGCGCGTGCGCGGCGCGGTCGAGCGCGTCACGGACGCGGAGGCCGACGCCTACTTCGCCTCGCGCCCGCGCCAGAGCCGGATCGGCGCCTGGGCGAGCCGCCAGTCGCGCCCCCTCGAGAGCCGATTCGCGCTGGAGAGGGCGGTGGCGACGAACGCCGCCAGGTACGCCGTGGGTGAGATCCCCCGCCCGCCGCACTGGACGGGCTTCCGCATCCTGCCCATGCGAATCGAGTTCTGGGCCGACAGGCCGTTCCGCCTGCACGACCGGGTGGTGTTCACGCCCACCGAAGGTGGCGGCTGGACGCGGGAGCGGCTGTACCCGTGAGGGCCGCGCGCGATTGACGTCCGTGGCGTGACGCGCAGGATGATCGGGCGCGGCTGCACGAGCCGAACGGCTAGCGTGAACGGCCGCGGTTCGGGCATGGTCGGCGCAGTCTCGGCGGATCGCCGCCGCAGCCGGCCGCGGGCCGGCCGACGAACACGGGAAGGAGATCGGCCGATGCGCTCCTCGCATCTCAACACCCTCGCCCTCGCCGCGAGCCTGCTGGCGCTCGGCGCCGCCGGCGCGCTCGCGCAGGATCGCGACACGCTCCGGCTCGGCATGCAGCTCGAGCCACCGATGCTCGACCCGACCGCCGGCGCGGCCGCGGCGATCCGCGAGGTGACCTACGCCAACATCTTCGAGGGCCTGGTGCAGATCGCCGGCGACGGGTCGGTGGTGCCGGCGCTGGCCGAGAGCTGGGAGGTCTCCGACGACGGGCTCGTCTACACGTTCGACCTGCGCGAGGGTGCCACCTTCCACGACGGCACGCCGTTCGACTGCTCGATCGTGCAGTTCTCCTACGAGCGCGCGCTGGCGCCCGATTCGACCAACGCCCAGAAGGGCCTGTTCGAGCCGATCGCCTCGACCGAGTGCCCCGACCCGTACACGGCCGTGGTGACGCTGAGCCAGCCCTCCTCGCGCTTCCTGTTCAACATGGCCTGGGGCGACGCCGTGATGGTGGCGCCGGGCTCGGCGGAGACCAACAAGACGAATCCGGTCGGCACCGGCCCCTACCGCTTCGCGCGCTGGGTGCAGGGCGACCGGGTGGAGATGACGCGCTACGCCGACTACTGGGGCGACGCGCCGGCGATCGAGAACCTCGTCATCCGCTTCATCTCGGACCCGTCCGCCGCCACGGCGGCGATGCTGGCCGGCGACCTCGACGCCTTCCCGAACTTCCCCGCGCCCGAGGCGCTGCCGCAGTTCGAGAACGACGACCGCTTCACCGTCGCCGTCGGTGCGACGGAGGGCGAGGTGCTGCTGTCGCTCAACAATGCGCGCGCACCGCTCGACGACGTGCGCGTGCGCCGGGCGCTGGCCCACGCCATCGACAAGGAGGCGATGGTCGAGGCCGTGCAGAACGGGCTCGGCACGCCGATCGGCTCCTTCTCGACGCCGGCGAGCCCGGGCTACGTCGACTTCTCCGACGCCTACCCCTTCGATCCCGAGCGGGCGCGCGCGCTGCTCGAGGAGGCCGGCGCCGCGGGCGCCTCGCTCACCATCCACCTGCCGCCCCCGGCCTATGCGCGGCGCGGCGGCGAGGTCGCGGCGGCCTACCTCCAGCAGGTCGGGCTCGACGTCGAGCTCGTGCCGATCGAGTGGGCGCAGTGGCTGGAGCAGGTCTTCCGCGGCTACGAGTTCGACGCGACGATCGTGGCGCATACCGAGCCGCGCGACCTCGATATCTTCGCGCGCGACGAATACTACTTCAACTACGGCAGCGAGGCCTACCGCGAGGCCTACCGGCGCTACCTGGCCGCGACCGACCAGGAGGAGCAGGCGGAGATCGCCGGCGAGCTCCAGCGCATCCTCTCGGAGGACCAGCCGGCGGTGTTCCTCTACGCGCTGCCCAAGATCGGCGTCTGGCGCGCGGACCTCGAGGGCCTGTGGACCAACCAGCCGATCCCGGCGAACGACGCCACCGAGGCGCGCTGGGCGCAGTGAGGGGGAGGGGCGCTCTTCCGAGGGCGCCACCTCCGTCATCCCGGGTCGCGAAGCGGGCCCGGGACCCAGAACACGTGCCGCTTCACTCAGGGCGCGCGAGAGCGCGTCCGTCCACGCGGCGCCGATGCGGGCGTCCAGTGGCCGCGACGTCGTCACGCCGCTCCACCGGACACCTGCGGTTCCGGGTCCCGGGTCGCCTTCGGCGCCCGGGACGACAGGAGGCGCAGCCGAGAGGATGAAGAAGACTTGCCCCGCTATTTCCTCGGCCGCACGATCGCGCTCGTCCTCACCGCCTTCGCGGCGAGCCTCGTCGTGTTCGTGGCCATGGCCGTGCTGCCCGGCGATCCCGCGGCGATCATCCTCGGCACCGGGGCGCGGCCCGATACGCTGGCCGCGCTGAGGGCCGAGATGGGCCTCGATCAGCCGGTGGTCTGGCGCTATCTCGACTGGATCGGCGGCTTTCTCGTCGGCGATCTCGGCACGAGCTACACCTATTCCGTCCCCGTGGCCGACCTCGTGGCGCAGCGGGCCGCGGTGAGCCTGCCGCTCGCGGTGCTCGCCCTCGTGCTCTCGACGCTGATCGCGATTCCGGTCGGCGTCTATGCCGCCTCGCGGCGCGGGCGGGCGGGGGACCTCGCGACGATGGGGGTCGCGCAGGTCGGCGTCGCCGTCCCGAACTTCTGGCTCGGGCTCATGCTCGTCGTCCTGTTCTCGCTGACGCTGGGCTGGCTGCCGGCCTCGGGCTTTCCCGGCTGGGAGGCGGGGCTCCTCGCGGGGCTCGAGGCGCTCGTCCTGCCCGCCTTCGCGCTCGCCCTGCCGCAGGCGGCGATCCTCGCGCGGGTGACGCGCTCCTCCGTGATCGAGACGCTGGGCGAGGACTTCATCCGCACGGCGCGTGCCAAGGGCCTCTCCGGGGAGGCGGCCCTGTGGCGCCATGCGGTGCCCAACGCGCTGATCCCCGTCGTCACCATCATGGGACTGCAATTCTCCTTCCTGCTCGCGGGGACGATCATCATCGAGAACGTCTTCACCCTGCCCGGGCTCGGGCGCCTCGTGTTCCAGGCCATCGCCCAGCGCGACCTCGTCACGGTGCAGAGCCTCGTCACGCTCCTGGCCGTCTCCGTCATCGTCGTGAACTTCGTCGTCGACCTCGCCTACGCCGCTCTCGATCCGCGGCTCTCGCGGGGGGGCGCGCGATGAGTGGCGCGGTGCAGAAGCCGCGCGGGCGGCTCGTCCCGGCCGCGAGCCCGAGCCTCGTCGTGGGCCTCGTCGTCACGGCGATCTTCGTCGGCATGGCGCTCGTCTCGCTCGTGTGGACGCCCTGGGAGCCGACCGCCCTGAACATCCTCAACAAGCTCGAGCCGCCCTCGCTCGCGCATCCGCTGGGCACCGACTTCTTCGGGCGCGACGTCCTCTCCCAGATCATGGCCGGCGCGCAGGTCTCGATCGTGGTCGCGGTCGTGGCGGTGCTGGTCGGCGCCGGCATCGGCGTGCCGCTCGGTGCGCTGGCGGCGGCGAGGGGCGGGCTCGTCGACGACGTCGTCATGCGCTCGACCGATCTCGCCTTCGCCTTCCCGGCGCTCCTGACGGCGGTCATCATCACCGCGCTCGCGGGGCCGGGCGCGGTGAACGCCATCGTGGCGATCGGGATCTTCAACATTCCCGTGTTCGCGCGCCTCACCCGCGGTGCCGCGCTGGGGCTGTGGAAGCGCGACTTCGTCCTCGCGGCGCGCTGCGCCGGCAAGAGCGATCTCGCCATTACCGTCGAGCACGTCCTGCCGAACTGCACGGCGGTGCTCGTCGTGCAGGCGACGATCCAGTTCGCGCTCGCCATCGTCGCCGAGGCGGGGCTCTCCTACGTGGGGCTCGGCGTGCAGCCGCCGCAGCCCTCCTGGGGCAAGATGCTGTTCGACGCGCAGACCTACATCTATTCCGCGCCCTGGCTCGCGGTCTTCCCGGGCCTCGCCATCACCATCGCCGTGCTCGGCCTCAACCTGCTCGGCGACGGCCTGCGCGACGCGCTCGACCCGAAGGTGAGGCGTGCGCGATGAGCCGGCTCCTCGAGATCCACGACCTGCGCGTCGAGATCCCCGCGCCGACGGGCGCGGCGCCGATCCTGGAGGGCGTCGATCTCGCCCTCGACCGCGGCGAGAAGCTCGGCCTCGTCGGCGAATCGGGCTGCGGCAAGTCGATGACGGCGCTCGCCGTCATGGGGCTCCTGCCGGGCGCCGCGCGGGCGACGGGCGCGATTCGCCTCGACGGGCAGGACCTGCTGGCGACGCCCGAGCGGGAGATGCAGGCGATCCGCGGGCGGCGAATCGCCATGGTGTTCCAGGAGCCGATGACGGCGCTCAATCCGGTGAAGACCATCGGCGCGCAGATCGCCGAGAGCCTGATCCTCCACCTGCGCCTCTCGAAGGGAGAGGCCGCGGGACGGGCGCGTGCGCTCCTCGACCGCGTCGGCCTGCCCGGCCCGCGCTTCTCGCTCGACCTCTACCCGCACCAGCTCTCGGGCGGGCAGCGCCAGCGCGTCGTCATCGCCATCGCGCTCGCCTGCGGGCCGGACGTGCTCATCGCCGACGAGCCGACGACGGCGCTCGACGTGACCATCCAGGCGCAGATTCTCGACCTCCTCGAGGACCTCGTGGCCGAGATGGGCATGGCGCTCGTCCTCATCACCCACGATCTCGGCGTCGTCGAGCAGACCTGCGAGCGGATGATGGTGATGTATGCCGGACGCGTGGTCGAGAGCGGGCGTACGCGCGACGTCTTCGCCCACATGGCGCATCCCTACACCCGCGGGCTCTTCGCGGCGTCGCCGCGCTCCGCGCTCCTGACCAGCGCGCGGGACGCGAGCGGGCGCAAGCGCCGGCTCGCCGCGATCCCGGGCCAGGTGCCCGATCCGCGCCATCGCCCGCCGGGCTGCGCCTTCGCACCGCGCTGCCCGCGGGCGCAGGACGATTGCCGCGTCGCGCCGCCCCCGCTCGCGCCGCTCGGCACGCCCGACCGCGCGGACCACGCCGCCGCCTGCGTGCATCCGCACCCGCCCGAGGCCGGCGCGACCGCGCCCGTCGCGAAGCCGGAGGGCGCACGATGAACGCTCCTGCCATCGGCATCCGCGGGGACGCGCCGCCGCTCGTCGAGGTGCACGATCTCGTGCGCCGCTACCGACTGCCGCGGCGCACCCTGCTCGAGCCGGCGCCGACCTTCACCGCGTTGCATGGCGTGAGCCTGACGCTGCGCCCCGGCGAGAGCCTGGGCATCGTCGGCGAATCGGGCTGCGGCAAGTCCACGCTGGCGCGCACCGTCATGGCACTCGAGACCCCGCAGGAGGGGAGCGTGCGCTTTCGCGGGCGCGACCTGTTCGCGCTCTCGCGCGCGGAGCTGCGGGCCGAGCGCAAGCACTTCCAGGCGATCTTCCAGGACCCCTACGGCTCCCTCGACCCGCGCCATTCCGTCGGCCGCATCGTGGCCGAGCCGATCCGCTCGCTCGAGCCCGAGGTCGACGCGTCCACGCGGGAGAGGCGCGTGCGCGAGGCGCTCGACCAGGTGGGCCTGCCGGCGTCGGCCGCGGAGAAGTACCCGCACGAGTTCTCCGGCGGGCAGCGCCAGCGCATCGCCATCGCCCGCGCGCTGGTCACGCGCCCGGCACTGATCGTCTGCGACGAGCCGGTCTCGGCGCTGGACGTCTCCGTTCAGGCCCAGGTGCTCAACCTGATGATGGACCTGCAGGAGCAGCTCGGCCTCGCCTACCTCTTCATCAGCCACGACCTCTCGGTCGTGCGCGTGATCACGGACCGGGTCTGCGTCATGCAGGCCGGGCGGATCGTCGAGGAGGGGGTGACGGACGCCGTCTTCGACGCGCCCTCCCACGCCTATACCCGCACGCTCCTCGACGCCGTCCCGGGCCGCCATCGCCGCACCCGCGCGGCGGAGGCGGCGCGGGCGAACGGATGACACACGAAGAAGGACCCGCTCCGATGACCGCCCCCTCGACAGACCTCGCCGATCTCACGGCCTGCGACCTCGTCGCCGCCTACGAGGCGAAGCGCCTCTCGCCCGTCGAGGTCACCGAAGCGGTGATCGCCCGCATCGAGGCGTCCGAGCCGGTGCTCCACGCGCTCTGGGCCTTCGACCCGCAGGCCGCGCTCGAGGCGGCGCGGGCCTCGGAGGCGCGCTGGGCCACGGGCGAGCCGGCCGGGCCGATCGACGGCGTGCCGGTGACGATCAAGGAGAACATCGCCACGAAGGGGCTCGGCATGCCGCTCGGCACCGCCGCGCGCGATCTCGTGCCCTCCGCCGTCGACGCGCCGCCGGCGGCGCGCACCCGCGAGGCGGGCGGCGTGATCGTGGCGCGCACCACCATGCCCGACTACGGCATGCTGTCGTCGGGCCTGTCGAGCTTCCACGCGCTCGCCCGCAACCCCTGGAACACGGACCTCAACCCCGGCGGATCCTCCGCGGGCGCCGGTGCCGCGGCGGCGGCGGGCTACGGACCGCTCCATATCGGCACCGACATCGGGGGCTCGATCCGCCTGCCGGCGGGCTGGTGCGGCGTCGTCGGCTTCAAGCCGAGCTTCGGGCGCGTGCCGATCGACCCGCCCTTCCTCGGCCGCGTCGCCGGCCCGATGACCCGCACCGTCGCCGATACCGCTCTCTACATGAGCGTTCTCTCGCGCCCCGACAGCCGCGACGCGATGTGCCTGCCGCCCGCGGACCTGCCCTGGCTCGACCTCGACCACGGGGTCGGCGGGCTGAAGATCGGCCTCGTGCTCGATTGCGGCGTCGGAGCCGAGGTCGAGCCCGAGGTGCGCGCGGCGGTGGAGCGGGCGGCGTCCGCCTTCGCCGAGGCGGGGGCGATCGTCGAGGAGGCGGGGCCGTTCCTGACCCGCGAGATGCTCGACGGGCTCGACCGCTTCTGGCGCGCACGGGCCTGGGCCGACATCGCCGGCCTGCCGGAGGCGAAGCGCGCCGCGATCCTGCCCTACATCTTCTCCTGGGCGCAGAGCGGGGCGGAGCTGTCGGGCGAGGCGGTCTATCGCGGCTTCGCGCAGATCGACGCCATGCGCCGCGCGTCGCTGGCCGCGAGCGCACCCTTCGATCTCCTGATCTCGCCGGTGGCGCCGATGCCGACCTACCCGGCGGACTGGGCCTCGCCGACGAACGACTGGCAGCGCCCCTTCGAGCACATCGGGTTCACGGTGGGCTTCAACATGTCCGAGCAGCCGGCGATCTCGGTGAATTGCGGCTACACGACGGGAGGCCTGCCCATCGGCCTCCAGATCGCCGGTCCGCGCTTCGCCGACGTGGCGGTCCTGCGCGCGGCGGCCGCCTTCGAGCGCCTGCGCGCACCGCAGCGGGAGTGGCCGCAGGTCCGAGGCGCCGCCGAGCGGCGGCGTTCCGCGGTCGACGCGACCTAGGCCGACCACACGTCGAGGATCTCCAGCGCCGCGTCGAGCGCGACGAGGTCGGCGCGGCCGCCGGGCGCGATCCGGCCGCGCCCGCCGCCGAGGCCGGCGAGCCCCGCCGGGGTGGCGGTCGCCATCCTCAGCGCGTCGGTGAGGGATGCGCCCATCAGGCGCATCGCGTTGCGCGCGGCCTCGTCCATGCCGAGATGCGCGCCGGCGAGCGTGCCGTCGCCGGCCGTGAGCCGGCCGTTCTCGAGCCGGATCGGGCGGCCCTGCAGCACGAAGCCGCCTTCGGCGGAGCCGAGCGAGGGCATCGCGTCGGTGACGAGGGCGAGGCGGCGGGCGCCCATCAGCCGGTAGGCGCCGCGCAGGTTCGCCGGGTGGACGTGCAGGCCGTCGCAGATGATCCCGGCGCCGAGGCGCGCGTCGTCGAGGACGGCGCCGACGACGCCCGGCTCGCGCGCCGTCGTCTGGGACATGGCGTTGAAGAGATGCGTCGCGCCGACCGCCCCTTCCGCCGCGGCGCGCGCCACGGTGTCCGCGTCGGCGTCCGAATGGCCGACGAACACCCGCACGCCGGCCGCGACGAAGCGCGCGATCGCGCCGTCTGGAACCCGCTCGGGCGCGAGCGTCAGGATCGTCGGCGCGATGGCCGCGAGCCGGGCGAGGCGGGCGAAATCCGCCTCGCCGGGCACGCGCAGGACCTCGGTGCGGTGGACGCCCCGCCGGGCCGGCGCGAGGAACGGGCCCTCGATGTGGAACCCCGCGACCCCCGGCACGCGCGCGATCTCCGGCGCGGCGGCGACGAGCCGGTCGAGCACCTCCTCCGTGTCGCTGATCAGGGTGGGCAGGAGCGCGGTCGTCCCGTGCGCCCGGTGGGCGGCGACGATCGTGGCGACGGCGGCGGGGCTCGGGTCGTCGTTGAGGAGGACGCCGCCGCCGCCGTTCACCTGGAGATCGACGAAGCCCGGCGCGAGGACGGCGCCCTCCGGCAGCCGGGTGCAGGGCAGGCCCTCGGCCCGGGCGGCGTCGCCGATCGCGGCGATCCGCCCGGCTTCGACGACGACGACGGTCTCGTCCCGGAGGGTCTCGCCGTCGAACAGGCGCGGGGCCGCGATGGCGAAGGCGGTCATGGGCGGCTCCGAACGGGTGCTGCGGAACGGGTGCTGCGGGAACGACCCTTGCGGGAACGAGCGTGGTGGTCTTGCCTCGCGGCGCGTTGCCTGCGACGGTCGTGGCTCGCTGGGCGGGCCCACCGAACGAAGACCACCATAGGACCACAGGGCGCGGGGCGGCAAGCGCCGGCGCACGCGGGAGGGCGGGATGGACGTGCTCGTGATCGAGGGTGGCCGGCGGCTCGAGGGCGCGGTCGCGATCGCCGGGGCGAAGAACGCCGCGCTTCCGCAGATCGCGGCGGCGCTCCTCTCCGACGCCCCTGTGCGGCTCGCGGGCCTGCCGCGGGTCGCCGACGTCGAGACCATGCTGCGGCTCGTGGAGAGCTACGGCCTCGTGGTCGAGCACGCCGGCCCGCACGAGGCCGTGCTCGACCCCGCCGCGGCGCGCAACGGCGAGGCACCCTACGACAGCGTGCGCCGGATGCGCGCCTCCGTGCTCGTGCTCGGCCCGCTGCTCGCCCGCTTCGGCGAGGCGCGGGTCTCGCTGCCGGGGGGCTGCGCCATCGGCGCGCGGCCGGTCGACCTGCACCTGAAGGCGCTCGCGGCGCTCGGCGCCGAGGTCGGGATCGAGGCGGGCGTGATCGTCGCCGAGGCGCCGGCGGGGGGGCTCGTCGGCGGGCGGATCGTGCTCGCGAGCCCCTCGGTCGGTGCGACGGAGACCGCGATGATGGCGGCGACCCGCGCCCGCGGCGAGACCGAGATCCTCAACGCCGCGCGCGATCCCGAGGTGCAGGATCTCGCCGCCTGCCTCGTCGCCATGGGCGCCACGATCGAGGGCGCGGGCACGCACCGCATCCGCATCGCCGGCCCGACCACCTGGCGTGCGGCCCGCCACGAGATCGTCCCCGATCGGATCGAGGCCGGCACCTACGCCATCGCCGCCGCGATCACCGGTGGACGGCTCGAACTCTCGGGTGCGCATCTCGAGCACCTCGCGGTCGTGGGCGAGGTGCTGGAGAGCGCCGGCGTACGGCTCTTCCCCACGGATCGCGGGCTGATGGTCGACGGGACCGGGCCGTTGCGCGGGGTCGACGTCACGACGGAGCCCTATCCCGGCTTTCCCACCGACCTGCAGGCGCAGTACATGGCGCTCGCGAGCGTGGCCGAAGGCGCGGCGCTGGTGCGCGAGACGGTGTTCGAGAACCGCTTCATGCATGTTCCCGAGCTCTCCCGGCTCGGCGCCGACATCAGGCTCGAGGGCACCTCGGCGCTGGTGCGCGGCGGCCGCAAGCTGAAGGGCGCGCCGGTGATGGCGACGGATCTACGCGCCTCCGTCTGCCTGGTGATCGCGGGGCTCGCGGCGCAGGGCGAGACGGTGGTGAGCCGCGTCTACCACCTCGACCGTGGCTACGAGGAGCTCGACCGCAAGCTCGTGCGCTGCGGCGCGGCGATCCGGCGGGAGACGCGGGCGTGAACGGAAGTCCCGCGGCACCCGCACGCGCGGGTTCGCGCCGAGGGTCGCCACGGGCGCTCTCCTTCCCTGGAGGGGAAGGAAAGGGCCTCGCCCGGCGGGCGGGAACGCTCCTCGACGCCATCGTGCCGGGCCGCCGACTGCGCAGTGACAGGCGGGCGACCAGCACGCGGGAGACGGGGAGGCCGTCGGCGCTCTGCGCCCTCCGATCGCAGTCTCACATCGCCGTGCGTGTCAGCGCAGCCGCGGGTCGAGCTGGTCCCGCAGCACGTCGCCGAAGAAGTTGAGCACGAAGGCGACGAACAGGATCGCGAGGCCCGAGAACACCGCCGACCAGGGCGACAGCAGCAGGAAGTTGCGCCCCTCCGAGAGCATCATGCCCAGCGAGGGCGTCGGCGGCTGGGTGCCGAGGCCGAGGAAGGAGAGCGAGGCCTCGACCAGGATCGCGGTGGACATCAAGAGGCTCATCTGCACGAGCACGACGCTCGCGAGGTTGGGCAGGATGTGCAGCGCGATGATGCGCGCGTCCGACGCCCCGATGGAGCGCGCCGAGAGCACGTAGTCGCTCGTCGCGACGACGAGCGCCGGCCCGCGCAGGAGGCGCGCGAAGATCGGCGTGTAAACGATCGCGATCGCCGCCGCGGTGGTCGTGGCGCCGGGGCCGAGCACGGCGATGATGCCGATGGCGAGCAGCATCACCGGGAAGGCGAAGAGCACGTCCATGACGCGCATGACGATGCGCTCGGTCCAGCCGCGGTAGTAGGCCGAGATCAGCCCGAGCGTGCCGCCGACCAGCAGTGCGAGCCCGACCGCGCCGAAGGAGATCGCGAGCGAGGCGCGCAGGCCGTAGAGGATGCGCGAGAGCAGGTCGCGGCCGAACTGGTCGGTGCCGAGGAGATGCGCGGCGCCCGGGCCGCGCAGCCGCGCCATCACGCTCTGGGCGAGCGGGTCGTAGGGCGCGACGAGCGGCGCCGCGAGCGCGACGAGAACCGTCGCGGCGAGGAAGCCGCCGGCGACGAGGAGCACGGTCGGCGGCCGGCGCCGCGCCGTGGCGGGAGCAGCCGTGGCCATCAGGTCTTCACCCGCGGGTCGATCCAGGCGTAGACGAGGTCGACGACGAAGTTCACCGCGACGAAGACCACGGTGACGAGGAGGATCGTCGCCTGGAGGAGGGGATAGTTGCGCTCGGCGATGGCGCCGAGCAGGAGCCGTCCGAGCCCCGGTATGGCGAAGACCTGCTCCACGACGATGGCGCCGGAGAGCAGGTAGCCGGTCATGATGCCGACCGAGGTGACGAAGGGGATCAGCGCGTTGCGCAGCGCGTGCTTGTAGAGGATCGACCGCTCCGAGACGCCCTTCGCCCGGGCCGTGCGGATGTAGTCCTGCTGGAGCGCGTCGAGCATCGCCGAGCGCACGAGGCGGGCGAGGTTGGCGAGGATCGGCAGGGCGAGCGCGATCGCCGGCAGGATCAGCCGCGCGAGGTTGCCGAGCGGGTCCTGCGAGAAGGGTACGTAGCCCAGCATCTGCACGCCCGGCGCGAGCGTGGTCAGCGCCAGGATCATCATGATCCCGAGCCAGAAGGAGGGCACGGTGAGCCCCGCGACGGAGCCGATCTGCAGCCCGACCTCCCAGCCGCGCCCGCGCAGGCGCGCCATCAGCACGCCGAGCGGCACGGCCAGCGCCGCGCCGATGACGAGGGAGAGCGTCGCGAGCTGGATCGTCGGCCAGATATGGCCGGCGATCTCCTCGATCGCCGGGCGGCGCGTCCACAAGGACTGGCCGAGGTCGCCGGTGAGCACGCCGCCGATCCAGTCGAGGTATTGCACGACGATGGGCTGGTCGAGGCCGATCCGGGCGCGCAGCTCGTCCATCCGCTCCGGCGTCACCTCGGCGTTGGCGCCGAGCATGATCGCGACCGCGTCGCCCGGCACGAGGCGGATCATCAGGAAGGTGATCACCGACACGCCGAAGAGCACGACGACGAGGTCGGTCAGGCGCGAGAGGAGGTAGGAGCGGCGCATCCCGTGTCCCGGCGAGAGAGGCGGCCGGCCGGCGCGAGGCCGCCCGGCCGCTCCTGGGCGCGAGGCCCGTTCGTCACTGCGCGGTCGACGTCTCGGCGAGGGTCGACAGCGAGCGGTTGGCGATGATCTCGAAGCCCGTGAGGCCTTCGCGCGTCGCGGTGTAGAGCTGGCCGTAGGCGACATGCGCCACCGGGCCCTCGCAGGCGAGGATGCCCTGGAGCTCGTCGTAGGCTGCCTTGCGGGCGGCCTCGTCGAGCTCGGTGCGCCCGGTCTCGAGCAGCTCGTCCACGCGCGGGTCGGAATACTTGAACACGTTGGTGGAGCCGCCGCTGCGGAAGGCGCGGTAGAAGAAGTCGTCCGGATCGACCGAGCCGGCGTTCGCCGAGGCGAAGATGTCGAAGTTCGAGTTGCGCCAGTCCTGCACGAAGGTGCCGAGCTCGGGGATGTTGAGCTCCACCTCGAAGCCCGCGGCGTTGAGCTGCGCCTGCGCGACCTGGGCGATGTCGCGGATGTCCTGGCGCGGCAGCACCAGCATCGTCACCTTGACGGGCGTCTCGACGCCGGCCTCGGCGAGGAGCTCGCGGGCCTTCTCGGGGGAGTGCTGGTAGCAGGGGAACTCCGAGACGTCGCGCGCCCACGCCTCCAGCGCCGGCGAGAGCGGGCCGGCGGCGACGCCCGACCCGAACAGGGCGGCCTGGACGATGGCCTCGCGGTCCAGCGCGTAGTTCACCGCCTGGCGCACCAGCGGGTCGTCGAAGGGCGGCTTCGACGTGTTCATCCCGAGAAGCGTGTAGGACAGCTCGAGCGTGTCCTGCAGCGCCACGCCGGGCCGGCCCTGGAGCTGCAGTGCCGTCGCGGCGTCGATGTTCGGCAGCATCTGGTACTGGCCGCTGGCGATGCCGACCTGACGGGTCGCGGATTCGGGCACGATGTTGAAGCGCACGCCGTCCAGCTTCGGCACGCCGTCGCGCCAATAATCCTCGTTGGCGCCGAGCAGGATGTAGTTGTTCGGCTGCCACTCCTCGAAGGCGAACGGCCCGGTGCCGACCGGCTGCTGCTGCAGCGACTCCGCGTCGCCCTCGAACTCGCTCGGCACGACGGCGATCGAGGCGAGCTGCGTCAGGAAGGGCGCGGAGGGCTCGGAGAGCGTCACCTCGACGGTGCGCTCGTCGACGGCGCGGGCGCTCGCGACGGCGGCGACGCGGCTCGCCAGCGGCGAGCCGATGGCCTCGGCCTTCACCCGCTCGATCGAGGCGACGACGTCCTCCGCCGTCATGGCCGAGCCGTCGTGGAAGCTCACGCCCTCGCGCAGGGTGAAGGTGTAGGTCGTCCCGTCGTCGGAGACCTCCCAGCTCTCCGCCAGCGACGGGCGGATGCGCAGGTCGGGACCCACCTCGGTGAGCGCCTCGTAGACGGTGCCGTTGACCACCTGGAAGGAGGTGAAGGCGGTCACGATGTGCGGGTCGAGACCCGCGGGGGAATCCGCCACCGCGAGCTCGAGCACTTGCGCGCCCGCAGCGCTCGCGCCTACGCTCATCGCGGCGACGAGGGCCGCCGTCGAGATCAAACGCTTCATCGTCTCGTCCTCCCGTTGTCGGCGGATCCCGGCCGCCTGCCCTTTTATTGGTAGTCCGCTATAATACCAATTGCAAGCCACTTGCCGCGCTAGGCCGAAGCGTCGCCGGCGGGGCGGCCGGCGAGGTGCATCGCGCCTGTGACGGCGTCGCCGAGCGCCGGCGAGAGGCGCCGGCGCACGTCCGGCGCGAGCCAGGCCTCCATGGCGCTCGACAGCCCGCCGATCAGGCTCACCCGCGGCGCGCCGCGGTCGACGAGCGCGCGCACCAGGCCGTCGATCTGCTCGGCGCCCGCCTGGACGAGGCGCCGGCCGACCGGGTCGCCCGCATCCGCATGGCGCATCACGAGCGGCGCGAAGGTGGCGTAGTCCGTCGCCGTGGCGCGGTCCATCCAGGCCACGGCCTCGAGCGGATCGTCGCCGAAGCGCGCCAGGACCTCGCGGGTCAGCGGGCTCGCCTCGTGGCGGCCGTCCGCGGCGCGCAGGGCGACGCGGATCGCCTGGAGCCCGAGATCGGCGCCGGAGCCCTCGTCGGAGATCGGGAAGCCGTAGCCGCCGACGCGCAGGTCGCGGCCCGCGACGCGCCCGAGCCCGCAGGAGCCCGTCCCGCAGATCACGATGGCGCCGTCCCCGCCGGCATGCGCGCCGAGGCAGGCGACGAGACCGTCGGTGGCGAAGGCGATCGCCGCGAAGGGGTGCGCCAGCGCCTCGAAGGCCTCCCGCGCCCCCTTGCGGCCGATGCCGGCGACGCCGATCCCGGCGCGGATCCGCGCGATGTCGGCCGGGCCGAGCTCCGCCTCGGCGACGGCGGCCTCGGCGGCCTGGAGGATGGCGGCCCAGGAGCGCTCGATGCCGAAGCGGGTCGCCGCCGGCCCGGCGAGGCCCTGCCCGAGCACCGTCCCCTCCGCCGTCTCGACGCGGGCGCGGCAGCCGGTGCCGCCGCCGTCGACGCCGAGATAGAGCGGCGGCGCGTCAGCGGCGGGGCCGGTCGAGCTCATCGCGTCACTCCCCTGCGGCGCCGCCGGTCCTCTCGCGAGGATGGCGCACGACCGCCGATGGTTGTACCCTCGCGACCACGCGCCGCATCCGGCGCCCTCGCGGAATAGGACCACATGGATAGCACGCCCGCCCCGGCCGGCGATACGGCCGCAATCGTCCCGATCCGCGTCAACCGCAGGCCCTTCTCGGTCGCGCCCGGCGTCACCGGAGCGCAGATCGCCGCGCTTCTCGGGGTTCCCGCCGACAACGCGGTGGTGGAGGCGCAGGGCGCGGACGGGACCCTCGTCGCCTGCGCGCTCGACGCCCCGGCACCGCTCGCGCCGCACGTCGAGTTCCTGGTCACGCGGCAATACGTCATGGGCGGTGCGCCCGCCGCGGACGGCCGATGAGCGCGGGCGTGCTCGTCCGCCTTTGCGCGCCGGAGCTCGACGCGCTGGAGCGCCGCCTCCTCGCCGACGACGCCCGCGAGAGCGCCACCTTCGTCCGGCTCGGCTGGCGCGAGACGCCGCAGGGGCTCGTGCTCGCGCTGGCCGGGGTCGACCCGCCGCCGGACGGCGCCGTCGCCGGCGGCGCCGACGCCGTGCGCATCGACGGCCGCTACCTGCGTGCCGTCGCGCTGGCGGCGGAGAGCCATCCGCTCGCCGTCGGGCTCGTCCACGCCCATCCCGCGGGCGCCGAGCCGCGGCCGAGCGCCGCCGACGACGAGATGGATGCCTATCTCGGGGACTATCTCGCCGATTTCGCGCCCGGCCGTCCCTTCGCGAGCCTGATCCTGTCGCGGGTCGCCGGCGACACCGGCCCGGAGATCGCGCTCGCGGGACGGGTGCGGACGGGCGACGCCTGGCGCCCCGTGACGCGGGTCGCGGCGGCGCGCCGTCCCGACGTCGTGTGCTGGCCCGAGGGCCGACGTCCCGCGCCCGCGCCGATGCCGCCCGAGCGCGTGGCACGGCTCACGAGCGCCTTCGGCCGCGAGGCCTACCAGCGGCTCGCGCGGTCGACCGTCGCCCTCGTCGGCGCCGGCGCGACGGGCTCGGCGGCGATCCCGATCCTCGCCCGCGCCGGCGTCGGCCGGCTGATCGTCGTCGACGCGGACCATGCGACCGATTCGAACCTCGAACGCCTGCACGGCAGCGTGCCGCAGGACGTGGTCGAGCGCGTGCCGAAGGTCGCCATCGCGCGCCGGCACGTCGCCGCCTTCGCGCCCGACGTCGTCGTCGAAGCCCATATCGGCAAGCTGCCGCAGCCCGAGATCGTCGACGCGGTGATCCGGGCGGACCTGCTGCTCGGCTGCACCGACCAGCATTCGAGCCGCCTCGCGGTGGCGGACGTCGCCCGGCGCTTCGCCATCCCGGCGATCGACATCGGCGGGCTGATCGAGGGCGCGGACGGCGTCGTCACCGGTCAGCTCGTGCAGCTCGTGCGCTTCCTTCCGGACGACCCCTGCCCGCGCTGCCGCGGCATGATCAGCGAGGTACGGGTCGCCCAGGAGCTGATGTCGCCGGACGAGCGGCTCTCCGCGCAGGCCCAGGCCGAGGCGGCGCGGGCGCGGGGCGAGCGGCCGGACCCGATCGCCACCGCGATCCCGCAGATCGACACCGTGTCGTGGATCACGACGACGGGGGGCACGCTCGCGGCGGGCTTCGCCATCGGCTGGCTGACGGGACGCTTCGATCCGCGCTTCGAGCGCCTCCAGCTCGACCTCGTCTGCGACTGCCTCGGCGCGGTCGACCGGCCGCAGCGCGCGCGGGAGGGCTGCGTGTGCACGCACACCCGCGGCTTCGCCGACCAGGCGGCGGACACGGCGCCCGTCGTCCCGCCGCCGCACTGGGCGCCGGTGCGCGGCCTCGCCTGATCAGCCCCCGTCCTGGTCGGTCGCGCGCAGCGTCGCGACGAAGTCGTAGCGGTCGCCGCGATAGGCGGACACGGTGAGCTCGACCGGGCGCCCGTCGGCGAGGAAGGCGCGGCGCTCGATGCGCAGGATGGCGCAGCCCGGCTCGACCGCGAGCAGGCGCGCCTCCTCGGCCGTGGCGAGGGACGCCTGCAGGCGCTGGACGCCGCGAACGGGGCGGCAGCCGGCCGCGGCGAGCGCGGCGTAGAGGGAGACGCCGACCGCGTCCGGACCGGCGAGCGCCCAGGTCGGGACCGCCGCCGTCTCGATGGCGAGCGGCTCGTCGTCCGCCGTGCGCACGCGCGAGAGGCGCACGACCGTCTCGTGCGGGCCGAGCCCCAGCGCCAGCGCCTCGGCCGGGGAGACGCGCGCGGCCTCCTTCGAGAGCCAGATCGAGCCCGCCCGGCGCCCGCGCGTCGACATCTCCTCGCTGAAGCTCGCCAGCACCGAGAGCGGCTGCTCGATGCGGCGGGTGACGAAGGTGCCCGACCCCTGCCGGCGAACGAGGATGCCTTCCCGCAGGAGGACCTCGATGGCGTGGCGGACCGTGATCCGGGCGAAGCCGGTCCAGGCGGAGAGGTCGCGCTCGGAGGCGAGCGCCTCGTCGGCGCGGAAGACGCCCCGCTGGATCGCCCGGCGCAGCGCGCTCGCGAGCTGGAGATAGCGCGGCGTCGCGTCGGTGCGGGCGTCGAGCGCCGCGAGGATCTCGGCCTTGGCGTCGGGTCTCGCCCCGCCGTCGGGTCGCGCCCGCGCCGCGCGCGCCGTGCTCGTCATCGTGCCTCCGTGCGCCCTGCGGCGCGCCCGCCCGCTCCCCCGTTCCGGCCTAGCATCATCCGTCCCGAATATCACGCCTCCCCGAGCAGGGCCGCGAGCCGCGCGAGGGAGCGCACCTGCGCGCCGTTCGCAACGTGGCTCTCGCCCGGCCCGGGCTCGACCTCGAGCACGAGCGTCGTCGCCGGGCCGAGCCGCGGCGCGAGCGCCGCGAAGGGCAGGTCGCCCGTCCCGATCTCGAGGCCTTCCGAGACGATGCTCTCGACGAGCCTCGGTTCCGCAAGACGCGGGTCGGCGATTTCCGCCTCGCCGAGGAGCACCGCGTCCGAGACGTGGAGCCAGGGCATGGCCGGGTCGACGAAGTCGAACGGGTGGAGGCGCGCCGCGCGGTCGAGATCGTCCGCGTCGATCCAGGCGCAGCGCGGGTCCCCGGCGCAGGCGGCGGGGCAGACGCGCTTGCGGTTGAACAGGTTGGCGGAGAGCGTCGCGTGCGCCACGTCGACGAAGGGCGCCACGTTGCCGATCCCCTCGCGCGCCAGGAAAGCGCGGAAGGCGGCGATCTCCCAGGGGAAGAAATGGTCGAGCGGGCCGGCGAGGAAGCTCGTCCCGTCCCGCGGCAGGAGCGCATAGTGGCCGACGTTCTCGACGAGCAGCGTCAGGTCCGGCGCGCTGCGGGCGAGGTCGCGCACGATCGCCTCGAAGCGCGCGACGGCCTCCGCCTTCGAGCCGATCCGCGGCGGTCGGCTCCCGGCGACGAGCGCGCCGTAGCGGTGGATCACGAGCGCCTGCGCACCGATCTCGCCGGCGAGCGCGATCGACCGCGCGCATTGCCCGACGTCGAAGAACGCCTCGGTGACGATCGGCACCTGCTGGACGGGCACGTGCAGGACGAGGCGCGCGTCGGGCGCGGTCTCGCGCAGCCGCGCGATCGCGGCGCGGGAGGCGGCGCGGCCCTCCGCCGTGTCGACGTCGCGGGCGCCGAAGGTGTGGAGCTCCAGCACGACGGGGCGGCCCATGGCCACGAGCGCGGCGGCGCGCGCCTCCAGCTGGGCGACGTCGGCGAGGGCTCCCTTGAGCGCGAACCTGGGCACGGCGGCGGCCTCCCGCAGAGGGGTCGAGGCGCCAGCATAGACCGAATGGTCCTGTGGAGGTAGTATACCGACAGTCGGTCGTCTGCGCGCGAGCACGCCTCGAGATCGCCGCAATCGCCCGCCGTCGTTGTGGAATGGCGCAATCGCCGATGGGATGTGCTCATCGGCGCGGCGCCCGCGGCAGGAGGTGCACGATGACGCATCCCGCTTCTCCGGGCCCGGCCGCCGACGACCCCGTCTCGCGGGCGCGCGCGCTCCTCCCGCTCGTGCGCGAGGGCGTCGCCGAGGGAGAGCGCGCGGCGCGCCTGCCGGACCGGGTGATCGCCGGGATGCGCGACGCGGGACTGTTCCGGCTCCTCCAGCCGTCGCGCTGGGGCGGCGCCGAGGCCGCGCCGGAGACCTTCTTCGCCGTGCAGATGGCGCTGTCCGAGGCGGACATGTCGACCGGCTGGCTGCAGGGGGTGATGGGCACGCTCGCCTTCCATCTCGCGCTCTTCGACGAGGCGGCGCAGGACGACGTCTGGGGCGCGGACCCGGACGCGCTGATGGCCTGCTCGTACATGCCCACCGGCGTGGCCGAGCCGGTCTCCGGCGGCGTGCGCCTCTCCGGGCGGTGGGGCTTCGCCAGCGGCGCCGACCATTGCGACTGGCTCCTCCTCGCCGGCAGGGTCGCGCGGGCGGACGGCCCGCCGGACCTGCGCGTCTTTCTCGTCCCGCGGCGCGACGTCGCGATCCACCGCACCTGGGACACGACGGGCCTGCGCGCCACGGGCAGCCAGGACGTGAGCGTCGCGGACGTCTTCGTCCCTGCTCACCGGGCGCATCGCCACGCGGACCGCTTCGCCGGGACGAGCCCCGGGCTCGCCGTCAACGCGGCGCCGCTCTACCGGCTGCCGCTGCCGCAGCTCAATTTCCGCAATATCGGGACGCCGGCGATCGGGGCGCTCGCCGGCTTTCTCGACGCCTTCCTCGACCATTCGCGCGCCCGCGTCGCCGTCGGCGGGCAGGCGGTGGCGCACGATCCCGTCGCGCAGCAGGTCGCGGGCGAGACCCGGGCGGCGATCGACGAGATGGCGGCGATGCTGCGGATCAACTTCGCGCGCCTGATGGCGCATGCCGAGCGGGGCGGGCAGGCGCCCGTCGCCGACCGGATGCTCTACCGGCTGCAGGCGACGCAGTGCGCCGAGCGCTGCACGCTCCTGGCCGCGCGCCTGTTCAAGGCCTGCGGCGCGTCCGGCCTGTCGCGCGCGCATCCGTTCGGCCGCTACACCGCCGACATCGCCGCCGCGCGCCAGCACGCCGCGAACCAGGTCGAGGCCCAGGCCCGCGCGCTCGGCGCGGCGCTGCTCGGCGTCGGCGGCGAGGACACCGTCCTGTGACCGGGCGCGCATCGGAGCATCGCGGCATGATCGACGACACGGCCCCGCCGGAACTGCCCTTCACCGTCGCCTTCGACGAGCGCGACGAGGAGGAGGTGATGGCGCGCTGGCGCCGGGTGCTGCGCTCGAGCCGCTGGAGCCACGGCGAGGAGATCACCGAGCTCGAGGCGACCTGGAGCGCCCTCAACGACCTGCCGGCGGTCGCGTTCGACAACTGGGCCGGCGCCGCCGCGGCGGTGCTCGACTATGTCGGCGTCGCGGGCGAGACCGTGCTGTGCCCCTCCAACACCTTCCTCGCGACGCCCCGGTCGGCCCTCGCCGCGGGCGCCGAGGTCGTCTTCTACGACTGCAACCGGTCCGACCTGTGCGGCTCCTACGAGGATTTCGTCGCCAAGGCGCAAGCCGCGCGTCCCAAGGCCGCCTGGATCGTCCACATCGGCGGCCACATCGCCTTCGACGTCGCCCGCATCGCCGACTATTGCCGGGCCGAGGGCATCGTCCTGCTCGAGGATTGCGCGCATGCGGCCGGCGCGTCCTGGAACGGGGCGAAGCCGGGGAGCTGGGGCCTCGCGGGGATCTACTCGCTCTACGCCACGAAGACCGTCTCGACGGGGGAGGGCGGCATCGCGGTGGGCGCCGACGAGGGGCTGATCGCGCACCTGCGCTCCTACCGCGACTACGGGCGCGGCTCGCGCTACCGCGTGCAGGGCATGAACCACCGAATGGACGAGTTCCGCGCCGCGCTCGGGGTCGTGCAGGCGCGGCGCCTGCCCGAGATCGTGGCCTGGAAGAACGCCTATGCGCGCGCGGTGCTCGACCCGCGTCATCCGAGCCGCGTGCGCCTGCCCGCGGGCATGACGAGCGGGCTCTACAAGTATGTCGTGTTCGAGCCGATCGCCCGCTCCACGGGGCGGGTCTACGAGCTGCCCTGCCACCGGATCTTCGGTCGGGACGTCGCTCTGCCGAACACAGACTGGGTCGCCGAGAACCACTGGTGCGTGCCGCTCTACTACCCGCGGACCGCGGCCGAGCGCATCGCCACCGGTGTCGTCGTCGGGGGCGACGCACTGTCGGGCCGGGCGGAGGACGGCATCGCTGCCGCATCTCCGGGTTGACGTAGTGGTACATGTCCGGTAACCTAGTCAAGGTAGAGTTAAGCGCAAAAGACAAGTGAATGCGCGTGAAGTCCGGAAGGGGGAGCGGCCGCGCACGGCGCCCGCCTCCGGCGCGGGGTACGCTCACGGACCAAGAGAACAATCAGGGGCGAAGCCGGCGACGAGCAGGCGCGTGCGGCGGCGATGCGCCGCGCGCCGGGATCATCTTGCCATCCGGGTAGGATCATACCAGTATGGCACCACTCTGATGCGGAGGACGGACGCATGTCCCACGCCGACGGAGGCCGGCATCGCGATCCGCAGCCGATCTGGCTGTGGCTCGATCCGACCACGCGCTGCAACCTCGAATGCCGGTTGTGCTACACCAAGCAGAGCCACGGCAAGCTCGATCTCGAGCCGGACGATCTCGACGCCGCGCTCGCCAAGCTCGCCGCCTCGGCGGCGCTGGATGTGAAGGGCATCCACCTCAACTGGCGCGGCGAGCCGCTGATGAACCCGCGCTTCGAGGAGCTGCTGGCGGTGACCCGCGCGGCGCTGCCGGACGCGAAGCTGCAATGGCACACCAACGGCACGATGCTGACGGGCAAGCGCGTCGCGAGCCTGCTGGCCGTGCCGGTGCGCCACAAGATCTTCGTCTCGATCGACGGCGGCAACGCCCTCTCGCACGACCTCAACCGCGGCGCCGGGACCTTCGAGAAGACCCTGCGCGGGCTCGAGACGCTGCTCGACGCGGCGCGCGGGGCGAGGCGCGTCGCGGACCACGTCGAGATCGGCGTCTACCAGATCGACCTCGGCGAGCCCCGCGACAGCTGGGACCCGCGCTTCGTCTCGCTGCTCTCGCGGGTGGACGACCACGTGCTCGTCACGCCGCTCCTGCCCGGCGGCGCGCACCACCCGGTGATGAGCCTCTCCGATCTGGAGACGGACGACCGCCTCCACCAGCGCATGATGCAGGACGTCAACCCGCGCTTGCCGGTGCCGCCGGGCGCCTGCTTCTGGGCCGGCCACACGATGTGCCTCGCGCCCGACGGCAAGGTCTCGATCTGCGTCATCAGCCACGGCCGCGAGGGCGTGATCGGCAACCTCTTCGAGGAGAGCGCCGAGGCCGTCCTCGCCCGCGGGCTCGCCTTCCGCGCGCGGCTCGACGGCGACGGGCGCTGCGCCGTCGGCCATTGCCGGACCTGCCGCAAGCCGGAGGGGGCGATCCACGCCAAGCACCGCCTCGCGGCGGCGTGACCCGTTCGGCGCCCGGCCGCATGCCGCCGCGGCCGGGCGCCTTCCAGTCGCGAGGCGGCACGGTCTGGGGAGACGCGCATGCAGCCGGTTTGGGCCATCGGCCTGATGACGGGAACGGTTCTCGACGGGATGATCGACGTCGCCTCGGTCCGCACCGACGGCGAGCGGGCGGTGGAGTTCGGGGCGTGGCGGCTCGCGCCCTACAAGACCGACATCCGCACGCTTCTCGCGGAGGCGACCCGCGCGGCTCTCGCCTGGCGCTTCGAGGGACCCGAGCCCGCGATCTTCGCCGAGGCCGAGCGCGCGCTCACCCTCGCCCAGGCCGAGGCGGTGGCGGACTTCATGGCCGAGACCGGGCTCGACCCGGCGGACGTCGCGGCCGTGGGCTTCCACGGCCAGACCGTCCTCCACCGCGCACCCGAGCCGGGGCGCCACGGCGACACCCGCCAGCTCGGCGACGGCGGCGCGATGGCGGAGCGGCTCGGCGTCGACGTCGTCTACGACTTCCGCACCGCCGACATGCGCGCCGGCGGCCACGGCGCGCCGCTGTCCGCGAGCTACCACGCCGCGCTGCTGCGCAACATCGGCGCCGGGCCGCGGACCGCCGCGCTCAACCTCGGCGGCGTCGCCAACATCACCTGGTGGGACGGCGCGGACGACTTCCACGCCTTCGACACCGGCCCCGCCAACGGGCCCATCAACGACTGGATCATCCGCCACGAGCGGGGCGAGATGGACGTCGACGGGGCGCTGGCGCTGGCGGGCCGGGTCGACGAGGCGCGGCTCGCCCGGGCGCTGGAGCACCCGTTCCTCGCCGCGCCCTATCCGAAGTCCCTCGATCGCTACGACTTCACCGCCGACATGGCCGAGGGCCTCTCGCTCGAGGACGGGGCGGCGACGCTCACCGCCTTCACCGCCGGGACCGTGGCGGCCGGCCTCGACATCCTGCCGACGCGTCCGGAGCGCCTCGTCGTGTGCGGCGGCGGGCGCAAGAACCCGGCGCTGATGCGCGAGCTCGAGCGCCGCACCCGCGCGGAGATCGTCCCCGCCGAGGACGTGGGCCTGCGCGGCGACGCGGTCGAGGCGGAGTGCTTCGCCTATCTCGCGGTACGGGCGCTGCGCGGCCTGCCGCTCTCGTTCCCGACGACGACGGGCGCGCCCGAGCCGATGACCGGCGGGCGCATCGCCCGCGCGGCGCGCGGCTGAGGGCGGCGGCGATGGGCGCGATCGCCGAGGCGCAGCCGATCGAGGCGGTGGAGCGCGCCATCGAGGCGGAGTTCGACGCCTTGTGCGAGTTCTCCGCCCGCGCCGCCCATCTCGTCGCGCTCGGCCGGGCGCTCGAGCGGTTGCCGGCGGAGGCCTGCTGCGAGGACAACCGCGTCGCCGGCTGCCAGTCGCTCGTCTGGGTCGTCGCCCGGGCGGACCCCGAGACCCGGCGCCTGAGGGTCGCGGCCGACTCGGATTCGGCCCTGATGCGCGGGCTCCTCGCCCTCGTGCTGCGGCTCTACGACGACCGTCCGCCCGCTGAGGTCCTCGCCCACGAGCCGGCGGTGATCGACCGCCTGCTCACCGGGCGCAGCCTCGCGCCGAGCCGCGCCAACGGACTGCACCTCGTCGTGCGCCGCGTTCGCGCGGCGGCGCGGGATCACCTCGCATCCGGAGCCGCGCCGTGACCCGGTCCCTCCCGCTGACCGCCGAGGAGCGGCTCTGGTACCGCCGGCAGACGGTGCTGCCGGAGATCGGCGAGGCCGGGCAGGAGCGGCTCAAGGGCGCGCGCGTGCTCGTGATCGGCGCCGGCGGGCTCGGCTCGCCGCTGCTCCTCTATCTCGCCGGCGCCGGCGTCGGCACGCTCGGGATCGTCGACTTCGACCTCGTCGAGGTCTCGAACCTGCATCGGCAGATCCTCCACCGCGCCGACCGTCTCGACACGCTCAAGACCGAGAGCGCCGAGGCGACCCTGCGCGCGCTCAACCCGCACGTGACGATCGTGCGCCACGACTGCGCCATCGGACGGGACAACGCGGCCGATCTCGTCGCCGCCTACGATATCGTCGCCGACGGCAGCGACAACTTCGCCACGCGCGACGCCGTCCACGCCGCCTGCCTCGCCGCGCGGGTGCCGCTGGTGAGCGCCGCCGCGCAGCTGACGGACGGGCTGCTGACCACGTTCAAGGCCTGGCTCGGCCCGCCGCACCCCTGCTACCGCTGCCTGTTCCCGGACGCGCCCCCGCAGGCGCTCACCCCGTCGTGCGCCGAGATCGGCGTGCTCGGGCCGGCGCTCGGCCTCCTCGGCTCGATGCAGGCGACGGCGGTGATCCGCGAGATCCTCGAGGACGAGCCCGGGCTCTCGGGCACGCTGCTGATGGTCGACGCCTGGCGCCACGAGGTGGCGCACACGCAGCTGCCGCGCCGGGCCGGCTGCCCCGTCTGCGACGCCCCTCAGCCGCCCGTCACCGGCGGGAACAGGCTCACCTCGTCGCCCGCGGAGAGCTCGTGATGCGCCTCGACGTAGCGCCGGTTGACCGTGAAGCGCATGCCGCCCGGCGCGTCCGCGATCTCGGCCAGCGACGGATGCCGGCCGGCGAGGTGGGCGACGAGATCGGCCACCGTGCGGCAGCCGTCCGGCGGCGCGACGTCCTCGGAGGCGACACCCGTCTTGGTGCGCAGCCAGGAGAAGTAGGACACCTTCATGGAGACCTCCCATCGGCGGCATCCTGAAGTATAATTACAGTATATGTCAAGCGATCGTCGGAACATGTTTCCGTTCCGGCGCGGCCTATACATGGGGAGATCGGCATGAGCGCGGCGCTCGACGGCATCAAGGTCCTGGATCTCTCGCGCTACATCGCGGGCCCCTTCTGCGCCCAGGCGCTCGGCGATCTCGGCGCCGACGTGGTCAAGGTCGAGCGCATCGACGGCGGCGAGGAGGGGCGCCGCGTCGGCGAGACGGTGGAGGGCGACACGCTGTTCTTCCTGTCGACGAACCGCAACAAGCGCGGCGTCGCCGTCGACTTCCGCGATCCCGAAGGCCTCGCCCTGGTGCGGCGTCTGGCGCTCGCGGCGGATATCGTCGTCGAGAACTTCCGCCCCGGCACGATGGAGGCGATGGGCCTCGGCTGGGACGCGCTCGCGGCCGAGAACCCGGGACTGGTCATGGTGCGCATTTCCGGCTTCGGGCAGGAGGGGCCGCTCGCGCGCCATCCCTGCTTCGACGGCGCGGCGCAGGCGCATTCCGGCATCATGGCGATGACCGGGGCGCCCGGCGGGCCGCCGACCATGGCGGGCGTCTTCGTCTGCGACTACGCCACGGCGCTCTACGGCGCCATGGCGGCGCTCGCGGCGCTCCAGGCCCGGGCCCGCACGGGCCGGGGCCAGGTGGTCGAGGCGACGCTGATGGATTCCGGCCTGTCGATGCTGACGACGGCGATCCCCGAGCGCATCCTCTTCGGCCGCGAGCCCGACCGGCGCGGCAACCGCGACCGCTATCTCTCGCCCTCCCACTGCTTCCAGGCGCGGGACGGGGCGTGGATCTACGTCGTCGCCGGCAGCGACGCGCACTTCCCCCGCCTCGCCGCGGCGATGGAGATGCCCGGGCTCGCCGCCGATCCGCGCTTCGCGCATTTCGCCGCACGCAACGAGAATGTCGCCGCGCTGGAACGCATCATCGAGGACTGGGCCGCCGGTCTCGACGGCGAGACGATCCTGCATCGCCTCCACGAGGCGGAGGTCACCGCCGAGCGCGTCGCGACGATCGGCGACGTGGTCGAGAACCCGCAGGTCGCCGCCCGCGGCATGATCGTCGACGTGCCTCATCCCGCGCTCGGCTCGGTCCCGTTCCCCGCCCCGGCAATGAAGCTCCACGCCACCCCCACCACCATCCGCCGCGGCGCCCCGGGGCTCGGCGAGCACGCCGCCGAGGTGCTGGCGGAATGGCTCGGGATGGACGATCGAGAGGTCGCGCGGCTGGCGGAGGCGGGCACGATCTGAGACAGCGGGGCTTGCCTCGGGCGCCCGCGGCTGGGAGCCTGGACGAGTGCGGGTGGGCTCGGCACCTATTGGTATTGTTCGCGGCGGGCAAAGGCACTAGATTGGTCTCATCCGCAGGGGAGCCGATCATGTCCACCGAGCGAATCAGCGCGCGCTACGTCGATCTCGACGCCTGGGAGACGGGGGAGGCGCTCGAGGCCATGCTCGAGGGGCAGCTCTCCGCCGTCGCCGCCGTGCGCGCTGCGCTGCCGGCGATCGGGCGCGCCGTCGACGACGCGGCGGCGCGGCTCGGCGAGACCGGGCGTCTCGTCTATCTCGGCGCCGGCACGTCGGGGCGCATCGCGGTGCAGGACGGCGCCGAGCTCACGCCGACCTTCGACTGGCCCCGCGAGCGGCTCGTCTTCGCCATCGCCGGCGGGGAGGGCGCGCTCGTCGCCAGCGCCGAGGGCGCGGAGGACGACGAGGACGCCGCGATCGCCGCGATGGACGCCGCCGCGCTCGGGCCGGCGGACGTGGCCATCGGGGTCGCCGCGAGCGGCACGACGCCCTTCACCATCGCCGGCATCGCGCGCGCCCGCGCCGCCGGCGCGCTGACCATCGGTATCGCCAGCAATGCCGACGCCCCGCTCCTCGCGGCGGCGGAACGCGCGATCCTGCTCGAGACCGGTGGCGAGCCGATCGCCGGCTCCACGCGCATGAAGGCGGGCACCGCGCAGAAGGTCGCGCTCAACCTGATCTCGACGGGCATCATGCTGCGCATGGGCCGCGTCTATCGCGGCATGATGGTCAACATGCGCGCCGCCAACGCCAAGCTCCGGCGCCGCGCCGAGGTGATCGTCGCGCGCATCGCCGGCTGCGAGGAGGAGGTCGCGCGCGCCGCCCTCGCCGAGGCCGACGGCGACATCAAGGTCGCGGTGCTCGTCGTGCTCGGCGCCGGGCCGGAGACGGCGCGCGCGCGGCTCGCCGCGAGCGCCGGCAACCTGCGCCTCGCGCTCGCGGACCTGCAATGACGGCGCCAGCGCCTGTACCCGGACTGCGGCACGGCCTCGTCCTCGCCCTCGACCAGGCGAGCCCGACGCCGCTCTACCTCCAGCTCGCCGAGCAGATCCGCGCGCGCGTCGCCGACGGCGCGATCCGCGTGGGCGAGGCCGTGCCCTCCGAGCGCGAGCTGAGCCTGATCGGCGGCGTCTCCCGCGTCACCGTGCGCAAGGCGCTCGATCTCCTCCTGCGCGAGGGCCTGCTCTCGCGTCGCCGCGGCTCGGGCACCTACATCGCGCCGCGCATCCAGCAATCCGCGGCGCTGCTCGCCGGCTTCTCGGCGGAGATGCGCGGGCGCGGGCTCGAGCCCGGCGCCGTCTGGATCGAGCGCACGGCGGGCACGGCGACGCCCGAGGAGGCGATGGCGCTCGGCCTCGATCTCGGCGCGCCCGTCGTACGCCTCGCGCGGGTGCGCACCGCCGACGGTGAGGCGCTCGCCATCGAGCGCGCGACGGTCCCGACCGCCTTCCTGCCCGGCCCCGACAGCGTCGCGCACTCGCTCTACGAGGCGCTCGCCGCGCGCGGCTTCGAGCCCGCCCGCGGGCTCCAGCGGCTCCAGGCCTCGCTCGCCACCCGCGAGGAGGCGCGCCTCCTCGGCGTCCCCACCGGCGCCGCCGTGCTGCGCATCGAGCGGCGGGCCTACCTGCCGGACGGGCGCGCTGTCGAGCTGACCCGGTCCGCCTATCGCGGGGACCGCTACGACTTCGTCGCCGAGGTCCGGGACGTGCGCTCCGGGCCGCAGCCGAGGACCGGCTCGTGACCGCGGGCGGCGCCACGGACGACGTCGAGACCAGCGCCCTCGTGCGCGAGACCCGCGAGGCCGCCGGCGTCGTCGCCCGGATGCTCGCCGATCCGGGCCGGATCGCCCCCCTCGCCGCAACGCTCGCGGCGCGACGGCCGCGCCTCGCGGCGATCTGCGGGCGGGGAAGCTCGGGCCATGCCGGGGTGCATCTGCGCTACCTGATCGAGGCGCGGCTGGGCATCCCCGTCACCATGACCGCGCCGTCCGTGGTCACTGCGCTCGGCCGGTCGCTCGATCTCGCGGGGGCGCTCTTCGTCGTGATCTCGCAATCGGGCCGCAGCCCCGACCTCGTTGCCGCGACGCGCGCGGCGCGGGCGGCGGGCGCGCTGACGGTCGCCATCGTCAACGACGACGCGTCCCCGGCGGCGGAGGCGGCGGAATGGGTGCTGCCGATCGCGGCCGGCCAGGAACGCTCCGTCGCCGCGACCAAGACCGTCGTCGGCGCGATGGCGCTCGGCGCGCTCCTCGTGGGGCGCGTCGGCGAGGACGAGGCGCTCCGCGCGGCGCTCGGTCGGCTTCCCGAGCGGCTCGAGCACGCCTGCGCGCTCGACTGGTCGCCTGCCGGCGCGGCGCTGGCGGGCGCGTCGGCCGCCTTCGTCACCGGGCGCGGCTACGGCTTTCCCGCCGCGCGCGAGATCGCCCTCAAGGCGATGGAGGTGCTGCGGCTGCCGGTTCTCGCCTATTCCGCGGCGGAGCTGCCGCACGGCCCGCGGGCGGCCGTGGGGCCGCGCACGCCGGTGCTCGCCCTGCGGGTCGGAGACGAGACCGCGGCGGCGGTGGACGCCCTCGTCGGTGCGCTCGACGCCGCCGGCCTGCCGCCCCACCTCGCCGGCGGGCCGGCGACGCGCCTGCCCTGGATCGGCGACGACCATCCCGTCACCGACGCGATCGCGTTTCTCGCGCCCGCCTATATGATGATCGCCCGCACCGCCCGCGCCATGGGCTACGATCCCGACGCCCCGCCGCATCTCGAGAAGGTCACGGAGACGCTCTGAATGGTTCTCGGGACTCCTCGCGGCGCCGACGGCTCCCCGGAGCACGCTCTCGAGCACGCCTCGGCGCGTGCCGGCGCGCGGGCGCCGATCCTGTCGGTGGAGAGCCTCTCGCTGTCGCTGCGCGGGACGCCGCTCGTCGAGGACGTGTCCTTCACCGTCGCCCCCGGCGAGATGCTCGGCCTCGTCGGCGAGAGCGGCTGCGGCAAGAGCGTGACCGCGCTCTCGGTCATGGGCCTCCTGCCGACCCCGCCGATCGCGGTCTCCGGCGGGCGCGTCCTGTTCGAGGGCCGTGATCTCGCCCGGCTCCCCCAGTCCGAGATGCGGCGCCTGCGCGGGCGCGAGATCGGCATGATCTTCCAGGAGCCGATGACGTCGCTCAACCCGGTCTTCACCGTCGGCAGCCAGATCGCGGAGCCGATCCGCATCCACGAGGGCCTCTCGGAGAAGGCGGCGCTCGCCCGGGCCGCGGATCTCCTCGACCGCGTCGGGCTGCCCAACCCGAAGGCGCAGCTCGCGCGCTATCCGCACCAGCTCTCCGGCGGCCAGCGCCAGCGGGTGATGATCGCCATCGCGCTCGCCTGCTCGCCGAAGCTGCTCATCGCCGACGAGCCGACGACGGCGCTCGACGTCACCGTGCAGGCGCAGATCCTCGCCCTGGTCGACGGGCTGCGCCGGGACATGGGCCTCGCCTGCCTGCTGATCACGCACGACCTCGGCGTCGTCGCCGAGATCTGCGACCGCGTCTGCGTGATGTATGCCGGGCGCATCGTCGAGGCCGGCACGATCGAGGCGGCGCTCGGCGCCCCGCGCCACCGCTACACCCGCGCGCTCGTCGACACGATCCCCTCCTCGAACCCGCCGGGACGGCCGCTGCCCTCGATCCCCGGCAACGTCCCGCCGCCGGGCGCGCGCCCGGCGGGCTGCGCCTTCGCCGAGCGCTGCGGTGCCGCGCTCGACCGCTGCCGCTCGGAGCCGCCTCCCTGGGAAAGCGACGGCGCCCGCGCCTTCGCCTGCTGGAACCCCGCATGACCGCGACCGACGCTCCGCTGCTCGAGGTGCGCCACCTCGTCAAGCACTACCGGGACGGATCCGGCGCGACGCTGCGCGCCCTCGACGACGTCAGCCTCACGGTCCGGCGCGGCGAGGTCGTCGGCGTCGTGGGCGAGTCGGGCTGCGGCAAGACCACGCTCGGGCGCGCCATCATGCGGCTGATCGAGCCCACGTCGGGCCAGATCCACATGGAGGGGGTCGATTTCGCCGCCCTCTCCGGGCGCGCGCTGAAGGCGGCGCGCCGGCAGGTGCAGATGATCTTCCAGGACCCGTTCGGCTCGCTGAATCCGCGCCACACGGTCGGCACGATCGTCGGCGAGCCGCTCGTGGTCCACGGCGTCCCGGGCGTGCGCGCCCGCGTGGCCGAGCTCCTCGATCTCGTGGGCCTGCCCGCGGATGCCGCCGCGCGCTATCCGCACGAGTTCTCCGGCGGACAGCGCCAGCGCATCGCCATCGCCCGGGCCCTGGCGCTGGAGCCGGCGCTGATCATCGCCGACGAGCCGGTCTCGGCCCTGGACGTCTCGATCCAGTCGCAGATCATCAACCTGATCGTCTCGCTGAGGGCACGGCTCGGGCTGTCGATGATCTTCATCAGCCACGATCTCTCCGTCGTCCGCCACGTCAGCGACCGGGTCGGCGTGATGTATTTCGGCAAGCTCGTCGAGCTCGCGCCGGCGGACGCGCTGTTCGCCGCGCCGCGCCATCCCTACACGCGCGCGCTCCTCGCCTCGGTGCCGCGGCCGGTCCAGGAGGTGGTCGCGTCGAAGCGAGCGGGGGGCGGTCTCGCGGCGCCGACGCACGGCGAGGTGCCGGACCCGACGGACCCGCCGCCCGGCTGCGCGTTCCACCTGCGCTGCCCGCTCGCCGTCGATCGCTGCCGGGAGACGGTGCCGCCCCTGGCGGACGTCGCGCCGGGGCACGCCGTCGCCTGCTGGCGCGCGTGAGCGGCGACCGCGTCGCCGGGGGTCGCCCCGGTCAGCGGAGCGGGCTAGAAGGGGCGACGGACCGCACACGGGCTCCAGGGAGACGACACGGATGAATGCCGACACGATCGCGGCGGTGACCGAGGACATCTACAAGTCGCTCGAGCACGACAACGAGGACATCGACAACCACATCGCCCGGCTCAAGCAGGCGCTCGCCGCCGCCGGCGCCGGCGAGGCCCGGTTCGACCCGGCCCGCCTGCCGCAGAACAACCGGTCCGGCCGCAAGACGATGCAGGCCTACTTCAGGCAGCGCGGCGTGAAGGTGGTGTTCGCGGCGTGATCGCCTGCGAGGCGGCCGGCAGGTAGACCCGGCAAGTCGATCCGGGAAGCGGACGGAGCGGCCGCTCCGATGCGCGATCGGTGCGCCTCCGCGGCGCGCCGCCGGACCGCCGTCAGCGAAATCGCAGGGCGGCGATCCCCGCCGCGACCGCAAGAAGCATCATCACGGCGCCGCCGGCGACGAACGGCGCGCCGGTTCCGGCGATGTCGGCGACGAGGGCGCCGATGAACGGTGCGCCCAGCATGGCGGTGACGTTCAACGCCTCGCTGGCGGCGAAGACGCGCGCCATGCGCGAGGGCTCGGCATGCCGCTGCAGCAGGGTCCGGAACGGTACGATGACGACGGCGGTCGCCGCGCCGACGAGCGCGAAGACGCCGACGAAGGTCGCCGACGGCATCGCCACGTCGATCAGCGGCGCCACGCCGAGCCCCATGACCAGCGCACCCGCGACGACGCAGCCGGCACCGATGAGGCCGAAGCCGCCGCCGGCCCGGCCCAGCGCGCCGACCGCGAGCGCACCGGCGACGCCGCCGGCGCCGACCGCGGCGATCGCCAGGGCGAACACCCCCTCCTCGAAGCCGTAGGCGCGGACGAGCAAGGGAATGAACGCGTCGTAGACGGAGATCGCGAAGTAGCCGGCCGCCATCAGCGACAGGCTGACCGCGACGACCGGCTTCGTCCGAACCTCGGCGAAACCCTCGCGCAGCTCGCGGATCATCGACCGCGGGTCCGGGCCGCCGGGCGGGGCAGCGGGCTTCAGCGACCGGGGCAGCCCGATCAGGATCGCCGCCGCCACGGCCGACACGACGGCATTGGCCAGGAACACGGCCTGCGGATCGAGACCGATCAGCAGGGCGCCCCCGACCGACGGGCCGACGACCTTCGAGGCCTGGTTGATCGCATGGCTGACGCCGTTGGCGGCCAGCCGGTCGTCCTCGGGGACGATCGCCTGGATCGCCGCCTGCTTGGCGGGGCCGAAGAAGGAATCGATGCTGCCGCGCAGGAAGGCCACGGCGAGGAGTGCCGGCACCGACCCGACGAACGCCAGCGCCAGCGTCGCCACCGCCCGTCCGAGATTGCTGAGGATCAGCACGCGCCGCAGGTCCCACCGGTCGGCCAGAACGCCGGCGACCGGCCCGACGATCAGGTACGGCAGCCCGATCGCCACGCCGAGCCAGGCGAAGACCACCGGCTCGACCTGCCAGACGAAGCCGAGCAGCGCCCCGATCGCGACGAAATCCAGCCAGTCGGCGAAATCGGCCGGGACCTGGCCCGCCAGGAGCGTCGGAAGACCCTTGTGCCGGCCGAGCGAGGGGCGGAAGCGCATATCCAGAAGCGTACTTCGAACGCGAGAACGACGCTACGTCGGTTTCGCCCTCCAGGCGCCTCACGCCGCGCGATCCCGCGACCCGGCACGAACCGGGACCGGGAGCCGTGGCGGGCGGCGGGCGCGGCGTCCGGGGCGCGCGGACACTCCCGGATCGAGCGAAGCGTGTCCGCCGACGGGTGCTCGCGCCATGCGAAGCGTCGTCCCCGGCCGGACGGGCAACAATGCTGTCCCACGTGTAGAAAAAGACGAGGCGGGCCGAACGGCCCGAAGACGCGAGAAATCCGACGGCCCTCGAAAGCCGTGGTGCCCCTGGCCGGGATCGAACCAGCACTCCTTGCGGAACTCGATTTTGAGTCGAGCGCGTCTACCAATTCCGCCACAGGGGCCACGGCTCCGAGGTAGCATCGGCGCGGACGCAAATCAACGCGATGCGCGCGCCGCGTCGATTTGAGCCCGCGCGCGAGAGGCTGTAGGAACGGCGGCGACGCCCGACCAGCCGAACAGGAGCACGACATGCCGCAGCCCCGTCCCTTCGTCGCCGGGAACTGGAAGATGAACGGCCTCGCCGCCGCGCTCGCCGAGGCGGACGCCGTCGCGGCGGAGGCGGGCGCGCTCGCCGGGCGGGTCGACCTCGCGCTGTGCCCTCCCGCGACCCTCGTCCATCGCATGGCCGAGCGGCTGAGCGGGTCGGGCGTCGCCGTCGGCGGCCAGGATTGCCATCCGCAGGCAGCGGGCGCGCACACGGGCGACGTCTCGGCGGAGATGCTGGCGGATGCCGGCGCGACCCACGTCATCGTGGGCCATTCCGAGCGCCGCGCCGACCACGCGGAGAGCGACGCCGACGTGCGCGCCAAGCTCGCCGCCGCGCACCGCGCCGGGCTCGTCGCCATCGTCTGCGTCGGCGAGACCCGGGAGGAGCGCGAGGCCGGCCGCGCGCTCGAGGTCGTGCGGGGCCAGCTCGACGGATCGCTTCCGGAGGGGCTCGCCGCCGCGACGACCGTGATCGCCTACGAGCCCGTCTGGGCGATCGGCACCGGCCTCGTGCCGACTCTCGACGATATCGGCGAGATGCACGCCGCCGTGCGCGAGGCGCTCGCGGCCAAGGCGCCGGCGGACGAGGTCGCGGCCATGCGCATCCTCTACGGCGGCTCGGTGAAGCCCGGGAACGCCGCCGAGATCCTCGCGGTCGCGAACGTCGACGGCGCGCTCGTCGGCGGCGCGAGCCTGAAGGCGGCGGACTTCCTCGCCATCGCCGCGGCCGCGCCGCAGCGCTGAGCGGCGCCGGCCGCGAGGCCCGCCCACGCTTGCACGGCGGGCCCGCCGTCTCCATCATGACGGGAGCACGACGGACGACCCGAGCGGTGCCGGAGAGAGCGGCCGCCGAGGCGAGGAGGCGCGATGAGCGACGGCGAGACGGCGCAGCCGAAGCGCGGCGGGACGGTGGTGTCCTTCCCCGCCGCGCATGGCCAGGACGCCCGGGTATCCTTCGATCGCGACGAGCTGCGCACCATCCTCAACGTCTACGGCCGCATGGTCGCCGCCGGCGAGTGGCGCGACTACGCGATCGACTTCCGCAAGGACAAGGCCGTCTTCGCCGTCTTCCGCCGCGCCTCGGAGATGCCGCTCTACCGCATCGAGAAGGACCCCAGGCTCGCCCGCCGTCAGGGCGCCTACGCGGTCGTCGCCGCCTCGGGGCTCGTGATGAAGCGCGGCCAGGAGCTCGGCCGCGTGCTGCGGGTGCTCGAGGGCAAGGCCCTGCGCGTCGTGGAGTGAGCCCACCGGGGCGTGCGCCGACGGGGCTGGAAATCGCCGTGCGGGTGCGCGAGGTGCGGGGGACGCCGATCACCAGCCGCGAGGAGCCGACCGTCATGCCCTTCTCCGAGGACGCCTGGGCGCACAACCGCGCCGCCTACGAGACGATCCGCACCATGCCCTTCAACGCCGAGCTGGCGCAGGGCCGGCTCTCGCGCGAGCGCTTCGTCCACTACATCGTCCAGGACGCCCACTACCTGATCGGCTTCGGCCGGGCGCTGGCCCTCGCCGCCGCGAAGGCGCGCGAGCCCGAGCGGATCGTGCAGTTCGCCAAGGCGGCGGAGGGGGCGATCGTGGTGGAGCGGGCGCTGCACGGCTCGTTCTTCGAGCAATACGGCATCGACGCCGCCGCCTTCCGGGCGACGCCGGTCCAGCCGAGCGCGCACCACTACGTCTCCTACCTCACGGCCACCGCCTTCGCGGAGCCCTACGAGGTGGTGCTCGCCGCGCTGCTGCCGTGCTTCTGGATCTACGCCGAGGTCGGGCGCGACATCCACGGCCGCGCGGCGCCGGAGAATCCCTACCAGGCCTGGATCGACACCTATGCCGGCGAGGACTTCCACGATGCGGTCGCCCGCATGATCGAGGCGACCGACGAGGCCGCGGGCGACGCCTCGCCCGCGCTCGTCGCGCGCATGCACGAGGCCTACACGGCCGCGACCCGGCTCGAGTACCTGTTCTGGGACGGCGCGTACCGGCTGGAGCGCTGGCCGCTCTGAGGCCGCGCACCGGCTGCCGCCGCGCCCCGTCAGAACGCCGGGCGCGGGGGCGGCAGCCGGGTCATGACCGTGGGCGGCGCCTCCGGCGGCGGCAGGCCGGGGATCAGCGGCACGTTGCGCGGCGGCGGCAGGATGTCGAGCGGCAGGCCCGCGCCGAGCGGACGCGGCGCGGTCGCGCTCGCAGCCAGCGTCGGCGGCGCGGAGACGCCCTCCGGGAGGCCGAGGAACACGCGCACGGGCTCGGCCGCCCGGCGCTCCGGCAGGTCGACCCGCGGCAGCGTCGTGCGCTGCTGGGCGAAGAAGGCCAGCGCGTCGGAGGCGCCGGGGGGCGCGCCGGCGACGACGATCGCGTCCGTGTCGTCGTCGCTCTCGCCGCCGCGGCGCCGGTTCGGATCGCAGACGATCGGCCGCAAGTCCGGCGGCGAGGTCACGGCCGAGCGCGGCAGCGAGGCCAGCGAGCGCCCGCCGCCGAAGCCGCCGAACAGGCCGCGCGACTGGAAGCCGTGCTCGAGCAGCGAGGCGGTGAGCGCCGTTCGCTCGTGCGACGACATCTGGCCGAGCACCACGGCGACGAGCCGCCGGCCGTTGCGCTCTGCGGTGGCGACGACGTTGAAGCCCGACGAGCAGACATAGCCGGTCTTCATGCCGGTCGCGCCGGCATAGCGGCCGATGATGCCGTTGTGGTTCTTCATCACCGACGAGCCGTAGGTGATGGCGTCCATGCCCCAGAGCGCACGCTGGCCGGGGAAGTCGCGCCACAGGGCCTGGGCCAGGATCGCCATGTCCCGGGCCGTCGTGCGCTTGGAGAGATCGGGCAGGCCGCTCGGGTTGGTGAAGCGGCTGTCGGTCATGCCGAGCCGGCGCGCGGTCGCGTTCATCTCCGCCACGAACGTGTCGACGGAGCCGCCGCCGAGATTCTCGGCGATGGTCCAGGCGACGTCGTTCGCCGACTTGACCATGATGATCTTGAGCGCGTTGTCGAGGGTGATCTGCGAGCCGGGCGCGAAGCCCATCTTCGACGGCGGCATCGAGGCCGCCTTCTCCGAGACGACGAGGAGCGAGTTCATCGCCGCGCGCCCGTTGCGCACCGCGTCGAGGGCGACGTAGGCGGTCATCATCTTGGTGAGGGAGGCGGGATACCACGGCATCGTGGCATTGCGCTCGAAGATGACCGCGCCGCTGTCGAGGTCGGCGAGCAGCAGCGGCGCGTCGTCGATCTGCGCGCGCGCCGGCCCGGCGAGGGGGCCGAGTGTGGCGAGAACGAGGAGCATCGCGGCGAGGAGGCCACGGGTGGTCGCGGCGGGCGAGATCGCGGCGATCGCTTGGAGAGGCGCACGCATGAGCAGGGGTCGGGCTCCGGGCTCTTCGGGCGGGAGACGGACGCGACGGCGACCGGCGGCTGGAGGGGACCATACCGAAACGTGCCGCCTAATTCCAGATCGTGGCGGGAATTGGCCGACGCAGGCATGCATTCCTCTCCTCCCCGCTGCGCACTTGCGCCGGCGCACGGGCGCGTGCTCACAGGAACGCACGCGAGAAACGCGCGCATCCTGCCGCGCGTGGGACGACGGACGCGCGCGATGGACATCACTCTCCTGTGGATCCCGGTCACGCTCGCCGCCGCCGTGGCGCAGACGGGGCGCAACGCGCTCCAGCGCGATCTCACGGCGAAAATCGGCACGATCGGGGCGACGCAGGTGCGCTTCCTCTTCGGCTTGCCCTTCGCCGCGCTCTTCCTCGTCGTCGCGCTCGCGGCCACCGGCGAGTCGCTGCCGCGCCCCGGCGAGGGGTTCGCCGGTTTCCTCGTCGTCGGCGCGCTGGCCCAGATCGCCGCGACCGCGCTGATGCTGGCGGCCATGCGCGAGCGCGCCTTCTCCGTCGTCACCGCCTACCTGAAGACCGAGCCCGTGCTCACCGCCCTCTTCGCCATCGCGGTGATCGGCGATCCCGTCACCGGGCCGATGCTCGCCGCCATCGCGGTCGCGACGGCGGGCGTCATCCTCGTCTCGCACACGCCGGGCAAGCTCACCGCAGGCGGCCTGCGCCCCGCCCTGCTGGGGCTGCTGGCGGCGGCCGGGTTCGGGCTCTCGGCGGTGGGATACCGCGGCGCGATCCTCGCGTTCGAGGACGGCGGCTTCCTGGTGCGCGCGTCGGCCGCGCTGGTCGCGGCGCTCCTGCTCCAGACGGCGATCCTCCTCGTCTACCTCGCGCTCTTCGACCGGCGCGCGCTCGTGGGCTCGCTGCGGGAATGGCGCGGGTCGGCGAGCGCGGGCTTCCTCGGCGCGCTCGCCTCGCAGTTCTGGTTCCTCGGCTTCGCGCTGACCTCGGCGGCGAACGTGCGCACGCTCGCCCTCGTCGAGGTCGTCTTCGCCCAGATCGTCTCGCGGCGCCTGTTCGCGCAGGCGACGAGCCGGCGCGAGCTCGCCGGGATGGCGCTCATCGTCGCCGGCGTGGGCGCGCTGCTGTGGAAGACGGTGTGACGCCGGGCGGGGCGAGCGCCCCTCCGTAAAGCCCCGCACCGGCTTGCGCGGCAGAAATGTCACACCCATGTGAGAGCGGAGCCGGTCGCTCGTCGCGAGGGCCGGATGATGCGTCCTGCGGCGCGCGTGCCTCCCTGGAGGGCGCCCGCCGCCCGTCATGAAGGTTTGCGCCATGAACATCGAGAAGTACACCGAGCGCACGCGGGGCTTCCTGCAGTCCGCCCAGACCCTGGCCCTGCGGGAGGGCCACCAGCAATTCTCCCCCGAGCACGTGCTGAAGGTGCTCCTCGACGATCCCGAGGGCATGGCGTCGGGGCTGATCGGCAGCGCCGGCGGCGACGCCAAGGTCGCGCGTCAGCTCGTCGAGCAGGCGCTCGCGCGCATGCCCAAGGTCGAGGGCGGCGGCGGCCAGCTCTATCTCCAGCCGGCGCTCGCGCGCGTCTTCGACGCCGCCGAGAAGGCCGCGGACAAGGCGGGTGACACGTTCGTCACCGTCGAGCGGCTGCTGCTGGCGCTCGCGGTGGAGAAGGACACGGAGGCCGGCAAGGCGCTCGCCAAGGCCGGCGTCACGGCGGCCTCGCTGAACCAGGCGATCAACGCCATCCGCAAGGGCCGCACCGCCGACAGCGCGTCCGCCGAGAACGCCTACGACGCGCTCAAGAAGTACGCCCGCGACCTCACCGAAGCGGCGCGCGAGGGCAAGCTCGACCCGGTCATCGGCCGCGACGAGGAGATCCGCCGCGCGATCCAGGTCCTGTCGCGGCGCACCAAGAACAATCCCGTCCTGATCGGCGAGCCCGGCGTCGGCAAGACCGCCATCGTCGAGGGGCTGGCCCTGCGCATCGTCAACGGCGACGTGCCCGAGAGCCTGAAGGACAAGAGCCTTCTCGCCCTCGACATGGGCGCGCTCATCGCCGGCGCGAAGTACCGCGGCGAGTTCGAGGAGCGGCTGAAGGCCGTGCTGCAGGAGGTCACCTCGGCCGAGGGCGGCATCGTCCTGTTCATCGACGAGATGCACACGCTGGTCGGCGCCGGCAAGGCGGACGGGGCGATGGACGCCTCGAACCTCCTGAAGCCCGCGCTCGCCCGCGGCGAGCTGCACTGCGTCGGCGCCACCACGCTCGACGAGTACCGCAAGCACGTCGAGAAGGACGCGGCTCTGGCGCGGCGCTTCCAGCCGGTGTTCGTGTCGGAGCCCACCGTGGAGGACACGGTCTCGATCCTGCGCGGCCTCAAGGAGAAGTACGAGCAGCATCACGGCGTGCGCATCACCGATTCCGCGATCGTCGCCGCCGCGACCCTGTCGAACCGCTACATCACCGACCGCTTCCTGCCGGACAAGGCGATCGACCTCGTCGACGAGGCGTCGGCGCGCCTGCGCATGCAGGTGGATTCGAAGCCCGAGGAGCTCGACTCGATCGACCGCGAGATCGTGCGCCTGAAGATCGAGGGCGAGGCGCTCAAGAAGGAGACGGACGCGGCCTCCAAGGATCGGCTGGCCAAGCTCGAAGGCGAGCTCGCCGATCTCGAGTCCCAGTCGGCCGCGATCACCGAGCGCTGGCAGGCGGAGAAGAACAAGCTCGGCCGCGCCGCCGACATCAAGAAGCGCCTCGACGAGGCCCGCACCGAGCTCGCCCAGGCGCAGCGCAAGGGCGAGTACCAGCGCGCCGGCGAGCTCGCCTACGGCGAGATCCCGCAGCTCGAGCGCGAGCTCGCGGAGATCGAGGCGAAGGGCGGCGAGGCCGATGGCGGGGACAAGGGGCTGATGGAGGAGGCGGTGACGCCCGACCATGTCGCCTCCGTCGTCTCGCGCTGGACCGGCGTGCCCGTCGACAAGATGCTCGAGGGCGAGCGCGAGAAGCTCCTGCGCATGGAGGAGGCGATCGCCAAGCGCGTCGTCGGCCAGGCGGAGGCCGTGATCGCGGTCTCGACCGCGGTGCGGCGCGCCCGCGCCGGCCTCCAGGACCCGAACCGACCGATCGGCTCGTTCATGTTCCTCGGCCCGACGGGCGTGGGCAAGACCGAGCTGACCAAGGCGCTGGCCCAGTTCCTGTTCGACGACGAGACGGCGCTCGTGCGGCTCGACATGTCGGAATACATGGAGAAGCACTCCGTCGCCCGCCTGATCGGCGCGCCTCCGGGCTACGTCGGCTACGAGGAGGGCGGGGCGCTCACCGAGGCCGTGCGCCGGCGGCCCTACCAGGTCGTGCTGTTCGACGAGATCGAGAAGGCGCATCCGGACGTGTTCAACGTCCTCCTCCAGGTGCTCGACGACGGGCGCCTGACGGACGGGCAGGGCCGCACGGTCGACTTCCGCAACACGCTGATCGTGATGACCTCGAACCTCGGCGCCGAGTACCTGGTGAACCAGCCGGAGGGCCAGGATTCCGAGGCCGTGCGCGACGAGGTGATGGGGGTGGTGCGTTCGGCCTTCCGGCCGGAATTCCTCAACCGCGTGGACGAGATCATCCTCTTCCACCGGCTCCAGAGGAGCGAGATGGGCGCCATCGTCGACATCCAGATGCGCCGGCTCGCCAAGCTGCTGGAGGAGCGCAAGATCGTCGTCGAGCTCGCCCCGGAGGCCCGCGACTGGCTCGCCGAGAAGGGCTGGGACCCGGCCTACGGCGCGCGTCCCCTCAAGCGCGTGATCCAGAAGTCCGTGCAGGACCCGCTCGCCGAGCTGATCCTGTCGGGCGCCGTGAAGGACGGCGAGACCGTGCCGGTGACCGTCGGCCCGCTCGGGCTGATGATCGGCGAGTACGCGGCCGGCGAGGACCGCGCGGCGCGGCTGAAGCCGACGGGCGCCGCGCTGCATTGAGCGGGCAGGGGAGGGCCGTCTCGTCACCCGGGACGGCCCTCCATACGCCCGCGGGTGGTCTAAGGCTACACGAAGCAACAACTAGCAATTAGAGATTGCATTCATTCATCGACTGCGGTAGGCTCGTTCTGGTCATTGCCGTCGGTTCTGCCCCGTGAACCTTCAGGACGGGAGCGGAGACGGATGCCTGAACTCAGGCCGCTACGATGGTTCGGGCCGTCGCGTCGCGAAGTCGGTGCACTTCCGGACGATGTGAAGCGGCGGATCGGCTTTCGCCTCCGGCGCCTGCAGAACGGGGAAGAGGCTCACGACGAGAACATCAGGGCATTCGGAGAGGATAGGCGACTTCGGGGCATCGTGAAGCTCGTTGCCGATGGGGAAGACGGCAACACCTATCGAACGGCCGTAGCCGCTTCTTTCCCGGAAGGCCTGTGGGTGATCGACGTCTTCGAGAAGCGGGCGAGTTCGGGAGTCGGAACGCCGAAGAAGGATCTGGATCGCATTGTCTCGCGGCTTGCGCGGCTTCGTGCTTTTCGTGAGAGCGAAGAGGGTCGCCAAGAAATTCGTGCTATGCTGGACGAGGCCGATCGGTCTCGTGCCGAACGTGGCCTCGGTGGCCGAGGGAGATGAGCTCATGGACGCGAAGGACGCCGCCTTCGGGACCGGCAACGTCTTCGAGGATCTCAACCTGCCCGAGCCGGAGGTCCTGCTGCGCAAGGCGGACCTCGCCTCGGCGATCCTGTCGTACCTTGAGCGGGATCCAGCTGACTCGCAGCACGCGGCGACATCTTCCGGCCTTGCTTCCGAGAGCCTGATGAGGATGCGCAGCGGCGATCTCGACGAGCTGCGCGTCGCGGAGCTCGAGGACGCGCTCGCGCGCATCCGCGCCGTCGAGCACGGCCGGATGCGACCCGAGCGGACGACATCGCGGTTCGGCCTCGGCTGACCCGCCGCTCAGCCCAGCCGAGCCGCCGCAAGCCGGCGGACGTCGTCGGCTGTCATCGCGACGAAGCGCGCGTCTGGCTCAGCGAACGCCTCCTGCAGCGGGCGGCGGACGTGATAGCGCTCGTCGTCGGAGGCCGCCCCGTCAGCGAGAGCTTAGCCGCATCACCCCTCTCGACAAACCCTCCGCCATCGGCTAAAGCGCCCCACAATTCAAAACAGGACGCCGAAATCCCGCGCCGGTCGTCACGGCCGCGCAACGGCAGGAGTTGGACCGATGAACATCATTCAGCAGCTCGAGCAGGAGCAGATCGCCAAGCTCGGCAAGACCATCCCGGACTTCGAGCCGGGCGACACCGTGATCGTGAACGTGCGCGTCCGCGAAGGCGACCGCACCCGTGTGCAGGCCTACGAGGGCGTGTGCATCGCCCGCAACGGCGGCGGCATCCAGGAGAGCTTCACGGTCCGCAAGATCTCGTACGGCGAGGGCGTCGAGCGCGTCTTCCCGATCTACTCGCCGATGATCGAGTCGATCGACGTGGTGCGCCGCGGCAAGGTTCGCCGCGCCAAGCTCTACTACCTGCGCGATCGCCGCGGGAAGTCGGCCCGCATCGCCGAGCGCACCGACCGCCGCGCCCAGCGCCAGCGCGACGTCGAGAACCAGGCCCGCGCCGAGAAGGCCGCCGCCGAGAAGGCGGCCAAGGAAGCCGCCAAGCAGGCGTCCGCGGCGGGCACCGCCGCGGAGTGATCCGGCTCTCGCGCTCCGGCGCGGCAGGCGTGTGCGCAGCGCGGCCCCACAGAGGCCGCGCTGTTTCGTTTTTCGGATGCCCCACGCGACGGCGGGACGCCTTGCACGGCGCGCGCGCGTCGCTAAGTTCGGGCGGCACGGTATCCACGAGGTCGAGACGATGACGAAGCCCCGCACGATGTACGACAAGATCTGGGACGACCACGTGGTCGACACCCAGCCGGACGGGACCTGCCTCCTCTACATCGATCGCCACCTCGTGCACGAGGTCACCTCGCCCCAGGCCTTCGAGGGCCTGCGCGTCGCCGGCCGCAAGGTGCGCCAGCCGAGCCGTACCCTCGCGGTGGTCGACCACAACGTGCCGACGACCGACCGCAGCGCCGGGATCGCGGATCCCGAGAGCCGCATCCAGGTCGAGACGCTCGCCACCAACGCGGCCGAGTTCGGCGTCGAGTACTACGACGAGCGCGACGCGCGCCAGGGCATCGTCCACGTGGTCGGGCCGGAGCAGGGCTTCACCCTGCCGGGCACCACGATCGTGTGCGGCGACAGCCACACCTCGACCCACGGCGCCTTCGGGGCGCTGGCCCACGGCATCGGCACCTCCGAGGTCGAGCACGTGCTCGCGACCCAGACGCTGATCCAGAGCAAGGCGAAGAACATGCGCGTGCGCGTCGAGGGGGATCTCCCCGCCGGCGTCACCGCCAAGGACATCATCCTCGCCATCATCGGCGAGATCGGCACCGCCGGCGGCACCGGCCACGTCATCGAGTACGCGGGCTCCGCCATCCGCCAGCTCTCGATGGAGGGCCGGATGACGATCTGCAACATGTCGATCGAGGGCGGCGCCCGCGCCGGGCTGATCGCGCCCGACGAGAAGACCTACGCCTACCTGAAGGACCGCCCCAAGGCCCCCAAGGGCGAGGCCTGGGACCGGGCGGTTGCCTACTGGGAGAGCCTGAAGACCGACGAGGGCGCGCATTTCGACCGCGAGATCGTGCTCGATGCGGCGAACCTGCCGCCCATCGTCTCCTGGGGCACGTCGCCGGAGGACGTCGTCTCGGTGGCCGGCGTCGTGCCGAACCCCGACGAGATCGCGGACGCCAACAAGCGGGCCTCGAAGTGGCGGGCGCTGCAGTACATGGGCCTCGAGCCCGGCACCCGGATCACCGACATCACGCTCGACCGCGTCTTCATCGGCTCGTGCACCAACGGCCGCATCGAGGACCTGCGGGCCGTGGCGAAGGTGGTCGAGGGCAAGCGTGTGGCGGACACGGTGTCGGCCATGATCGTCCCGGGCTCCGGCCTCGTGAAGATGCAGGCGGAGGCCGAGGGCCTGCACGAGATCTTCCTCGCCGCCGGCTTCGAGTGGCGCGAGCCCGGCTGCTCCATGTGCCTCGCCATGAACGCCGACCGGCTTTCCCCGGAGGAGCGCTGCGCCTCGACCTCGAACCGCAACTTCGAGGGCCGCCAGGGCTTCAAGGGCCGCACGCATCTCGTCTCACCCGCCATGGCGGCCGCGGCCGCCATCGCCGGGCGGTTCGTGGACGTGCGGGAGATGGCGGGAATGGAGACGGCGGCGCAGTGAGGCGCCGCCGCTAGGAGGCGCTCGTGCCGACCACCCCGCCGATCCCCCCGCCGACCACCCCGACCCGTCGCCCGCACCCCGACGACGACGCCCGCGCGGCGGAATCCCGCCGCACGCTCGAGCGCGTCGACCAGGACACCGAGACGATCGGCCGCTCGGCGGGAGCCAGGATCGGCAAGCGCATGGCGGATCACTTCGGCGGGCGCGACGCGCCCGGCGCGGGGCCGAACGGCGAGGTCGACCCGATGGAGGTCTGGGGGCGGCGGATCGGGCGGGCGCTCGCGGTGCCGTTCTTCGTCTTCCTCCTCGTGTGGCTCGGCTCGACGCTGGGCTGGTACTGACGACGATGGCGCATCCCGGCGACGACCTGCTCGCGCTCAAGGCCCCCGCGCTCGACGAGTTCGAGCGCCTCGCCGAGGAGGCCTTCGCGCGCCTGCCGCGGACCTTCCGCGACCTCGCCGCGAACGTGATCGTGCGCGTCGACGACTGGCCGGACGAGGAGACGCTCACCGAGCTCGAGGCCGAGAGCGAATACGATCTGCTGGGCCTCTTCCGCGGCATCGGCCTCGCCGAGGCCGGCGAGCCGATGTCCGGGCAGTTCCCCAACATGATCTGGCTCTATCGCCGCCCCATCCTCGACTACTGGGCCGAGCACGACGAGACGCTCGGCGCCATCATCGCCCACGTCCTGATCCACGAGATCGGCCATCATTTCGGGCTGTCGGACGAGGACATGGAGGCGCTGGAGGCGCAGGTGGGGTGAGATCCGCCGCCGCCGCCCAGGCCCGCCGCCCTCCCCATGCGGTGAGGGGAGGCGACGGCTACGGTTTTCTACGCTTGTCGAGCATCGCCGTACGCTCCACCCTGGGGAGTCTCCGGGAACGGAGCGTGAAGGGGGCCCGTCATGGCGGAAGAGGCCAGGGGACCGTTCGATCCCTATGTCGAGGAGCTGCAGGCGCAGGAACGCGATATCGAGAAGAAGATCGCGATCCTGGAGGGGATCATCGAGCAGATCGGCGGATTCGACGCGGGCAAGGCGCAGAGCCTGGGCCAGCAACTCCAGTCCGCGCGCAAGACGCTCAACGAGCGCAAGAAGGAGATCGCCGACGCCAAGATCGACGATCTCGAGGACGAGCTGACGATCCTCGGTCGGCTGGCGCGAAACCCGCGCGGCTTCGAGCCCGCGCCGCCGCCTCCACCGGCCTCGCCGCCCTGGTGGCCGCCGTGGTGGCCCTTCCCGCCGTTCCCGGCGCCTCCGGGCGGCGGCTCGGGGGGCGGCGCCAAGCCGTCGGGTGCGATCGATCCCGCGAAGGCCGAGGCGCCTCCGGGCGGCCGCTGGAAGGTGGCCACCGCGAGCCGCGACTTCATCGTCGCCCGCTCCGCCCGTGAGGTCTGGGTCTGGCACCCGGTGAAGCAGGCCTGGGAGGCGAAGCTCGAGGCGGGGGACGACATCGTCGCCATGGAGCAGGTCGACGGCACGATCGCCGTGCGCACCGAGAGCCGGCTCTGGCTGTTCCATCCGCTCGACTACGTCTGGCTCGGTCCGCTCGTGGCACGGATCGAGGAGGTCAAGGCCTTCGATCTGGCCTACCCCGCAATCGTGGCGGTGGAGCAGAAGAAGGGCGAGGGGAAGGCCGACGGCTGACGCCGGCCTTCACTCCCCCTGCCTCAGCGCCAGCGCCGCTCCCACGGTCCCCACCACCGCGGTCACGAGCGTGATCGCGGCGAGGATCATGAGCGGCGTCCCGAACGGGATGTCGCCGCCGCGCGCGGCGTTGGCCGCCGAGACGCCGAAGATCAGGGTCGGGATCATCAGGGGCAGGACCAGGATCGCCAGGATCAGCCCGCCGCGGCGGATCGTGGCGGTGAGCGCCGCGCCGACCGCGCCGATGAAGGTGAGCGCCGGCGTGCCCACGAGAAGCGTCACGCTCACCGCCGCCATCCCCACGCCGTCGAGCGCCACGAGGAGGCCGAACAGCGGCGCGGCCAGCGCCAGCGGCAGGCCCGTGGTGAGCCAGTGCGCGATCACCTTGGCGAGCACGACGAGCTCGAGCGGCAGCGGCGAGGCCGTCATCAGGTCGAGCGAGCCGTCTTCCTCGTCGGCCTGGAACAGCCGATCGAGGCCGATCAGCGTCGCGAGGACCGCGCCGATCCAGAGGATGGCCGGGCCGATCCGCGAGAGCAGGTTGAGGTCCGGCCCGAGCCCGAAGGGCACGAGCGTCACGATCATCAGGAAGAAGACGAGGCCGAGCCAGCCGGAGCCGCCCACGCGGGCCGACAGCTTCAGGTCCCGGCGGACGAGGGCGAGGAAGGCGCTCACCAGCCGCCCTCCGCGTCGAGGTCCGCCGCCTCGGAGCGCGCCACGGCGGGCTCGATGACGAGGCGCTTCGGGCTCTCGAGGCCCAAAGCCTGGTGGGTGGCGACGACGAGCATGCCGCCGCCCGCGAGGTGTGCGCGCATCAGCTGGGCCAGCGTCTCCTGCGAGGCGATGTCGAGCGCCGAGGTCGGCTCGTCGAGGAGCCAGAGCGGGCGGTGCGCGACGAGGAGCCGCGCGAGCGCGGTGCGCCGGCGCTGCCCGGCGGAGAGATAGGCGACCGGCAGGTCGTGCGCATGGGCGAGACCGACCCGCTCGAGCGCCTCGCGCGCGGAGAGGCCGCGCGCGCCGAGCAGGTCGGCGGCGAAGGTCAGGTTCTCGCCGGCGGTGAGCGCGCTCTTCAGGCCGTCGCGATGGCCGACGAGGTGGAGGCATTCGGCGAGCGTGCGCTCGCCGGCGCCCTCCAGCGTCACGCGGCCGGCGGCGGGCCGCAGGCGCCCCGACAGGATCGCGATCAGCGTCGACTTGCCCGCCCCGTTGCGCCCGGTCACGACCAGCGCCTCGCCGGGGTCGAGCGCGAAGGACACCCCCTCGAAGATGCGCCGGCCAGAGCGGCGGCTCTCCAGATCCTCGGCGACGAGACGCAACGGCGAAAATCCACTTCAGCATTAGTCCGGACTGGACCCCGGACGTGTAGCGCGGCGCGCGCAAATGCACTATATGGCCCTTGGCTGCGCCGTGCCGCGTGACTGACGTCCTAACCGTTTTCGCGCGCATGAGAAGTCCGGGCGCCCCCGGAGCGGCGCGCGCAACCCGCGCATCAGGCCGAAACCAACCGTCCGTTCAACGCGCACGCGAGGATTCGCCAGTGACGTCGCTCGATAGCTTCAACGCCCGCCGCACTCTCACCGTCGGCGACAAGACCTACACCTACTATTCGCTCACCGAGGCCGAGAAGAACGGCCTCGCGGGCGTGACCCGGCTGCCCTTCTCGCTGAAGGTGCTCCTCGAGAACCTGCTCCGCCACGAGGACGGGCGCACGGTGACCAAGGACGACATCGAGGCCGTCGGCAAGTGGCTCGACGACCGCGGCAAGGCCGGGCGCGAGATCGCCTACCGCCCCGCCCGCGTCCTGATGCAGGACTTCACCGGCGTGCCGGCGGTGGTGGACCTCGCCGCCATGCGCGACGGCATCGCGGCGCTGGGCGGCGATCCGGCCCGGATCAACCCGCTCGTGCCGGTCGACCTCGTCATCGACCATTCGGTCATCGTCGACGAGTTCGGCACGCCCAAGGCCTTCGCGCACAACGTCGAGCTGGAGTACCAGCGCAACGGCGAGCGCTACCGCTTCCTCAAGTGGGGCCAGTCCGCCTTCGACAATTTCTCCGTCGTCCCCCCGGGCACCGGCATCTGCCACCAGGTCAACCTCGAGTACATCTCGCAGACGGTCTGGGTGCGCAAGGACCCCGAGACCGGCGAGGACGTCGCCTATCCCGACACGCTGGTGGGCACCGATTCGCACACGACGATGGTCAACGGGCTGGCCGTGCTCGGCTGGGGCGTCGGCGGCATCGAGGCGGAGGCGGCCATGCTCGGCCAGCCCGTCTCCATGCTCATCCCCGAGGTGATCGGCTTCAAGCTCACGGGCAAGCTCAAGGAGGGCGTCACCGCGACCGACCTCGTGCTCACCGTGACGGAGATGCTGCGCAAGAAGGGCGTGGTGGGCAAGTTCGTCGAGTTCTACGGCCCCGGGCTCGAGGACATGCCCGTCGCCGACCGCTCGACGATCGGCAACATGGCGCCGGAATACGGCGCGACCTGCGGCCTCTTCCCGATCGACCAGCGCACGATCGACTATCTCGAGGTCTCCGGCCGCGAGGAGGATCGCATCGCGCTGGTGCGGGAGTACGCCCGGGCCCAGGGCATGTGGCGCGCGGCGGACACGCCGGACCCGGTCTACACCGACACGCTCGCGCTCGAGCTCGGCGACGTCGTGCCCTCCATGGCCGGTCCCAAGCGTCCCCAGGATCGCGTGCTTCTGACGAACGCCAAGCCCGCCTTCGAGGGCGCCATGGAGAGCGAGTTCAAGACCGCGCTCGACGGCAAGCGCTACAAGGTCGAGGGCACGAACTTCGACGTCGGCCACGGCGACGTGGTGATCGCCGCGATCACGTCGTGCACCAACACCTCGAACCCGAGCGTGATGATCGGCGCGGGGCTGCTCGCCCGCAACGCCGTCGCCAAGGGCCTCACCGTGAAGCCGTGGGTGAAGACCTCGCTGGCGCCCGGCTCGCAGGTCGTCGCCGAGTACCTGAAGGACGCGGGCCTGCAGGACGACCTCGACGCGCTCGGCTTCAACCTCGTCGGATTCGGCTGCACGACCTGCATCGGCAATTCCGGCCCGCTGCCGCCGCCGGTCTCCAAGGCGATCAACGACAACGACCTCGTCGCCGTCTCGGTGCTCTCGGGCAACCGGAACTTCGAGGGCCGCGTCAATCCCGACGTGCGGGCGAACTACCTCGCCTCGCCGCCGCTGGTCGTCGCCTACGCCATCGCCGGGTCGATGCTGGTCGACGTCGCGAGCCAGCCGCTCGGCACGGGCTCGGACGGCAAGCCGGTCTACCTGAAGGACATCTGGCCCTCGGCCTCCGAGATCCAGGAGTTCATCGACCGCACGGTGACGCGCAAGCTCTTCCGCGAGCGCTATGCCGACGTCTTCACCGGCGACGACAACTGGCGCGCAGTCGAGGTCGAGGGCGGGCTGACCTACGAGTGGCAGATGGGCTCGACCTACGTGCAGAACCCGCCGTACTTCGAGGGCATCACCAAGGAGCCGGAGCCGATCACCGACATCGAGAACGCCCGCGTCCTGGGCCTCTTCCTCGATTCGATCACGACGGACCACATCTCGCCGGCCGGCAACATCCGCGTCGCCTCTCCGGCGGGCTCGTACCTGCAGTCCCATCAGGTCGCGGTCGCGGACTTCAACCAGTACGGCACCCGTCGCGGCAACCACGAGATCATGATGCGGGGCACCTTCGCCAACATCCGCATCAAGAACCAGATGGTGAAGGACGACACGGGCGCCATCGTCGAGGGCGGCTACACCATCCACCACCCCTCCGGCGAGCGGATGTACATCTACGACGCCGCCATGCGCTACGCCGAGGAGGGCGTGCCGCTGGTCGTCTTCGCCGGCAAGGAATACGGCACGGGCTCGTCCCGCGACTGGGCGGCGAAGGGCACGAAGCTGCTCGGCGTGCGCGCGGTCGTCGCCCAGTCCTTCGAGCGCATCCACCGCTCGAACCTGGTGGGCATGGGCGTGATGCCGCTCGTCTTCGAGGAGGGCACGTCCTGGCAGTCGCTCGGGCTCACGGGCGCCGAGCAGGTCAGCCTGCGCGGCCTCGCCGAGGTCAAGCCGCGCCAGACGGTCACCGCCGAGATCACCCGCGCCGACGGCTCGACGATCGAGGTGCCGCTCGTCTGCCGCATCGATACGCTCGACGAGCTCGAGTACTACAAGAACGGCGGCATCCTGCACTACGTGCTGCGCTCGCTCGCGGCCTGAGCGGCCCGCCGTACCGACACGAGAGCCCCGCGGCCGGAGACGGCCGCGGGGTTTTTCGTGTCATCCCGGACGGCGAAGCCGATCCGGGACCCAGATCCGCCGACTCATCTCTCAGCGTGCGCGCCAGCGCGCGCGTCCACGCACGCTGCCGCCGGCCGTCCCCGCCACGGCGCTCACGCGCCGCTCGAAGAGCACCTGTGGCTCTGGGTCCCGGACTTGCTTCGCAATCCGGGATGACACCTCAAGCCCCCAGCAGCCCCGCTCCGGTCACCCGCACGCGGCTCCTGCCGCCGCCGGCCTTCTCCACCCGGATCTGCACCGGGATGCGCTGGTGCATGGCCTCGACGTGGCTGATCACGCCGACCTTGCGCCCCTGCGCCTGCAGCGTCTCCAGCGCGTCGATGGCGACGTCCAGCGTCGCGGCGTCCAGCGTGCCGAAGCCCTCGTCGATGAACAGCGTGTCGACGAAGGAGCCGCGGCCCTCGAGCGAGCACAGCGCCAGCGCGAGCGCGAGCGAGGTCAGGAAGCGCTCGCCGCCCGAGAGCGAGCGGGTCGAGCGGCGCGCGTCGCCGAGCTCGCGGTCGAGGATCTGCAGGCCGAGGTCGCCACCGCCGTTCTCGCCGCCGGCCCGCTCCAGCCGGTAGCGCGGGGCCAGGGCGGCGAGGTGGCGGTTGGCGAGGGCGACCAGGTGGTCGAGCGTGACCGACTGCGCGTAGCGCCGGAACTTCGAGCCGTCGGCGGAGCCGATCGCATCGGAGACCTCGTGCCAGAGCGTCTCCACCACGGCGGCCGCCGCGATCTCCTGCTCGAGCCGGCCCGCCTGCGTGCGGGCGCGGTCGTCCTGCTCCAGCGCGACCCGCGCGGCGACGAGCGCCTCGTCGATGGCGGCCAAGCCGTCGAGGAGCGCCCCGCGGCGGGTGGCCAGCGTCTCGGCCTCCTCCTCGGGCACGCCGGCGGCGAGGGCGTCCGCGAGCGCCGCTTCGCAGAATCCGAGCTGTGAGCTCGCCTCGCGCACGGCGTCGTCGGCGGCGGCGAGCCGGGTCCGCAGTGCCTCGCGCTCGCGCGCGTCGACCGCGAGGAGGGCCAGCGCGTCGGCCTCGGGGATGCCGGCGGCGGTGCAGGCGGAGGCGAAGGCGGCGCCCGCCGCGTCCCGGCGCTGCGCGGCCCTCGCGAGCGCGTCCTCGCCCGCGCGCACCGCCGCGACGGCGACGGCGGCGCGGCTGCGCGCGGCCTCGCAGGCGGTGCGGGCGGTCTCGTACGCCTCCCGCGCCGCCGCGGCCGCGTCCCGATGGCGCGTGCGATGCGCGTCCGTCGCCTCTCCGTCGAGGAGGCCGGCGCGCTCGGAGAGGAGCGCGGAGAGCGCGGCCTCCGCCTCGGCGAACGCCTCGCGCGCCGTCCCGGCCGCGGTGCGTGCGCTCTCGGCGGACGTCGTCGCGGCGGCCGCTGCGAGCCGGTCGGCGGCGATCCGCTCGCGGAGATCCTCGCGCCGTGCGGCGCGTGCGCGGTAGTCGGCTGCGCGGCTCTCCAGGACGCGCAGGGCGCCGGCTCCGTCGCGGTCGAGATCGGCCGGCGTGATGCCCGTCGCGGCGAGACCGCGCGCCCACGCACGGTCGATGGAGGCGCGGCGATCGGCGAGATCGGGGAGGCGGGTGGCGGCGCGCGCCACGATCTCGCGGGCGCAAGCGGCGTCGCGGTCGTGGCCCTCCCGCTCGGCGCGGCGGGCCTCGATCGCCGCGCTCGCCGCGTCCCGCGCGGCGCGCTCGCGCTCGATCTCGCCCCGGAGGACGTCCGCCCGGCGCATCGCCTCGCGGACCGCCGCGCGCGCCCGCCCGATCTCTTGCGCCAGCGCGGCGAGGGCGGGTGCGGCCTCGGCCCAGCCCTCCGACGGCGCCGCGGGGGCGAGCGGCGGGAGCGCGCGCCAGCCGGCGTGGGCATCGGCGAAGGCGG
>NZ_AUBC01000019.1 GCF_000429045.1 Salinarimonas rosea DSM 21201 | reverse complement strand
GCCGAGGTCGCGCAGACCGCCGCGCGCGACGAGGCCGCGCGGGAGGCCGCGGCTCGAAGCACGGCCCGGGACGAAGCCGAGGCCCGCCTCGCCGAGGTTCGTGCGGAGATCGCCGCTGCCGAGCGCCGGCTCGCCGAGGCGACCCGCGCCGCCGACGCCGCCGCGGCCCGCGCCGCGGGCTCGCGGCCGGCACGAGCCGCGCCGCCCGCGCCAGAGCCGGCCTCGGCGCCCTCGGCGCTGCCGCGCACGGAGACGCGCCCCGACGGCGCACGCGTCATCCGCGTCGTGCCGACGTTCCAGTAGGGCGCCACCCGGACCGCGAGCGGCCGAACGCGAGCGGCCCTCCGGCCGTTTCCCCGCCGTCCAGACGCAGCGGAGGAACGGCATGAACGCGATCGCGGATCTCTTCGACCTGAGCGGCCAGGCGGCCGTCGTCACCGGCGCGTCGTCCGGCATCGGCGCGGGCATCGCGCGCCTCCTCGGCCGTGCCGGCGCGGACGTCGTCGTGAACTACCGCAGCAGCGAGCACGGCGCCCGCGCCGTGGTGAAGGAGCTCGAGGACGCCGGCGGCCGGGCGATCCCGGTGCAGGCGGACGTCTCGAAGGAGGAGGACGTCGCCCGGCTGTTCGAGGAGGCGCGGCGCGCCTTCGGCACCGTGCACATCCTCGTCGCCAATGCCGGCCTCCAGCGCGACGCGCCCGCCCACGAGATGAGCCTCGAGGACTGGCGCACGGTCATCGACGTGAACCTGACGGGTCAGTACCTCGCCTGTCGCGAGGCGATCCGCGAGTTCCGTCGGCGCGGCATGGTGCCCGAGACCTGCCCGGCGCTGGGCAAGATCGTCTCGATCTCGTCGGTCCACCAGTTCATCCCCTGGGCGGGGCGGGTGAACTACGCGGCCTCGAAGGGCGGGATCATGCTGATGATGCAGTCGCTCGCCCAGGAATACGCCCACGAGAAGATCCGCGTGAACGGCATCGCGCCGGGCGCCGTCAAGACGAACATCAACAAGTCGTCGTGGGAGGACCCGGAGGCCGAGCGCGCGCTCCTCGACCTCGTCCCCTACGGCCGCGTCGGCGAGCCCGACGACATCGCGCAGGCGGCGCTCTGGCTCGCCTGCGACGCGAGTGACTACGTCACCGGCGAGACGATCGTGGTCGACGGCGGGATGGCGCTCTATCCGGGGTTCCGGGAAGGCGGCTGATGCGCCTCTGCGCCCGGCTGCTGGCCGCCGGTGCCGCCCTGGCCGAGCGCGAGGCCCTTGGCCAGGCGCTCGATCCGGTCCGCGGCCTTGACGACGGCGGTCGAGACCTTGTCCTCGCTCGCCTGGCGCCGCTCGTCCGCGCCCGCGAGGGTGGTCCGCAGCTCCGCGACCTGCGCCTCGAGCGCGCCGATGCGACCCTGCGCATCGACGAGCAGGTCGGCGAAGGTGAGCGCCGCCATGACCTGGAGGCGCATGTCCCCGATCTCGCCGAAGGCCTCGCGCATCTCGCCGATCTTGGCGTCGAGCATGGCGGCGAGCCCCTCGAGCCGCGCCTCCTCGCCCTCGCCGCAGGCCATGCGGTAGGTCTTGCCGGCGATGAGGACGGTGATCTGGGGCATGGGGGGACCCTCCGGCGCTGTCGTCACAGATGCGGCGCCACGCCGGCGTCCTCGAGCACGCTGCGCACGGCCGCGAGCGCGCGGCCGACGCGGCCCTCGACGTCCCGCGTCGTCGCCTCGAGCGCCTCGAGCCGAACGCTCGCGCTCTCGAGGTCGACGGCGAGGCGAGCGCGGTCGTCCTGCATGATCTGCAGCTCGGTCTCGAGATCGGCGCGGCTGCGCTCGGCCTCGAGCCGGCGCGCCACGGCCGCCTCGAGCTGGCCGAGCGATGTCTCGAGCCGCTTGAGCGCCTCGTCGAGCGAAACGGCCATGCCAGCGCTCCCCGGAGCTTGCGACAGGAGCCGGAAGCCTAGGGGGCGAATCGAAAAGCGGCAAGCCGGAGCCCGCCGCTTTCCACCGGAATTCGATCCGTGTTCACGGGCCCTTAGGCCCGGTCGCTCAGGCGCGGTGTCAGGCTGCGCGTACGTCCACGCCCTTCACCGGCAGCGAGAAGCGCTCGGCGAGGTGCCAGCGCAGCTCGCGCAGCGACTGGTAGGGATAGGAGCGGTCGATCATGTGGCTGAGGTCGCGCTTGCCGGCCCGGCCGGCGGCGAACAGCTGCGCCACGGTGAAGGTGTCGCCATCGGGGCGACGGTCGATCTGGGGATGAATCTCGAACTGCATGGTGTGTCGTCTTCGTTCTTCTTGCATTGGCTCGGAATCGATGGCGGCCACGTCTGAGGCGCGAACGTGCCATTGCTTGGCGACAGGCGCGTGACGGGTGGTGAGCCGCTCGTATGCCGAGTTGGGGTGCCTGGCGGCGTGAGTGCCGTCGGGGCATCGGTGAACGCCGTGGGGCGGAGGCCGGTTCCGCGTCCTGCGGATCATCGGCACGCGCTCGACGCCTCCCGGCGCCGGCCACGGCACGCGCGTCGGGTCTCGACGTCGCGTCTAGATGAAGATGGCTCCTGCGGCGGGAAATTGCAAGCGTCTCGTGCCTCATCCGGCATGATACGCAGGTGCCGTGCTCACGCTCGCACATCGGCCCGTGCGCCGGACCATTCCGGGTTCGCGGCCCTTGGTGCTTTCCCTTCCGCCCGCGACGCTGCTAGCATCCGCTCCCGTGGCGCGCGCTGCGCGCCCAGGACCGAGAACGAGGGAAGGACGGCGGCATGGATACCGGGACGACGATGCGCGCGGCGAACGACGTGAGGGCGCCCAACGACCTCTCGTCCTGGTGGATGCCCTTCACGGCCAACCGCGCCTTCAAGAGCGCGCCGCGCATGATCACCGGCGCGAAGGACATGCACTACACCACCCCCGACGGCCGGCAGGTGATCGACGGCATCGCCGGCCTGTGGTCCTGCAACGCCGGCCACGCCCGCGACCCGATCGTCGCCGCGATCCAGCGGCAGGCGCAGGAGCTCGACTATTCGCCGGCCTTCCAGTTCGGCCACCCGCACGGCTTCGCGGCGGCCGCGCGCATCGCGCAGATGGCGCCGGGCGACCTCGACCACGTGTTCTTCACCAATTCCGGCTCGGAGGCGATCGACACGGCGCTCAAGATCGCGCTCGCCTACTGGAACATCTCGGGGCAGGGACAGAAGACGCGGCTCATCGGCCGCGAGCGCGGCTATCACGGGGTGGGCTTCGGCGGCATCTCCGTCGGCGGCATCGTCACGAACCGCAAGTTCTTCGGCACGCTGCTCGCCGGCGTCGACCACCTGCCGCACACCTACTCGCGCGAGCACCAGGCCTTCACCAAGGGCGAGCCGGAATGGGGCGCGCACCTCGCCGACGATCTCGAGCGGATCGTCGCTCTCCACGACGCCTCGACCGTCGCGGCCGTCGTGGTCGAGCCGATGGCCGGCTCCACGGGCGTGCTGCCGCCGCCCAAGGGCTACCTGAAGCGCCTGCGCGAGATCTGCGACAAGCACGGCATCCTGCTCGTCTTCGACGAGGTGATCTCGGGCTTCGGCCGCCTCGGCTTCGCCTTCGCCGCGGAGCGGTACGGCGTCGTGCCCGACATGATCACCTTCGCCAAGGCGGTGAACTCGGGCACGGTGCCGATGGGCGGCGTGATCGTGCGCAAGGGCGTGCACGACGCCTTCATGAAGGGCCCCGAGCACGTCATCGAGCTGTTCCACGGCTACACCTATTCCGGCCACCCGCTCGCTTGCGCGGCGGCGCTCGCCACGCTCGACGTCTACCGGGAGGAGAAGCTGTTCGAGCGGGCGCTGGCGCTCGAGCCGGTCTGGGCGGACGCGATGATGTCCCTGAAGGACCTGCCGAACGTCCTCGACATCCGCACTGTCGGCCTCGTCGGCGCGATCGACCTCGCCTCGCGGCCGGACGGCGTCGGCAAGCGCGCCTTCGAGGCGATGGATCTCGCCTTCCGCGAGCACGACATCGTCATCCGCATCACGGCGGACACGATCGCCCTGACCCCGCCGCTGATCATCACCGAGGACCAGATCGGCGAGATCGTCGACAAGGTCGGGCGCGTCATCCGCGCCGTGGCGTGAGGCGCCGGCGCCCGTGCTGATGCGCCGCGCCCGGGCCCAGGTCCTCGCCGTCGACCTGCAGGAGCGTCTGCTGCCGGCGCTCCCCCGCAGCGCGGATGCGTTGGCGCGCGCCGAGATCGTCCTGCGGGCGGCGGGCCTGCTCGGCATTCCCGTCGCCGCGTGCGCGCACTACCCGAAGGGGCTCGGAGGGCTCGCGGCGCCGATCCGCGCAGCGCTGCCCGAGGGGGCGCCGGTCTTCGAGAAGATCACGTTCAGCGCCGCCGCGGACCCCGCCATCGCCGGCTGGCTCGACGCCAACCGGGCGGACGGGCGCGACCAGGTGGTGCTCGTCGGGGCGGAGGCGCATGTCTGCGTCCTGCAGACGGCGCTCGACCTGATCGCGCGTGGCTTCTCGGTTTTCGTCGTCGCCGACGCCGTCGCCAGTCGCGCGGAGGCGAGCCTGCACGCGGCCACCGCACGCCTGCTGCATGCCGGAGGTCACTGGCCGACGAGCGAGATGGCGGCGTTCGAATGGGCGGAGCGGGGGGACGATCCGGCGTTCAGGGACGTGCTGGCGCTGGTGAAGTGAGCGAGGCCACGCAGCGCTTGCCGTACGGGTGCCACGTGATACCGTGCCGTCGGAGGATTGCCATGACCGACGCGTCGCCGATCCTGGTCAGCCGGAATCACAAGGCCTTCGTCGAGAAGCTGGTCGAGACCGGCCAGTTCGGCAGCGCTCAGGATGTCCTGGAGAGCGCTCTCGATCTGCTCCGCGAGCACGTCGAGGAGACGTCGTGGAGCCGGGCCGAGCTTCGGCGTGTTCTGCTCGAACGCCTGGAGGGACCATTCGTCTCGGCCGAAGAGATGGATGATCTGATCACCGACATGATCGCGCGGGAGCACGGCGCGAATGAACCGTAGGGTTCGCTACTCGCGTTCCGCCCTGACAGATTTCCAGATCGTCTATAGACATCTCTTCAGAAGCTACCGGCAGTTTGGTGAGACTGCGGAAGAAGCACGTGCTCGTGCTACGCGCCGGATCGAGAAAATACGAGAGATTGCGGACAGCCTCGGCCAGAGGCCCTATCGCGGGCGTCGCGACGACGACCTGTTTCCGGGCCTGCGCCATTTCACAGCCGACAGAGCGGTTGTCTACTTCAAGCTCGACGAGGACGATCATGCCGTCCTCGTTCTCGGGGTCTTCTTCGGCGCGGAGAACCACAAGCCGAAGATGGCACGACGTCTGCTGCCGAAGTGACCTCACCGCGGTCCGGTCTGGCTCGCCCCGCTCGGGTCCTCGCCGGAGGAGGCGACGTATCCCTTGAGCTCCTCGATGGAGCCGAAGACGAGCCGGCCGTCCGGGGTCTCGGCCTCGATCGAGCCGTCGGAATACATGACGTAGCGGTTCGCGCCCGAGACGTGCGTGCCGACCACGTGCGGGGGCTCGGGCGGCGCGGCGCCGGCCTGCGCCGGGGTCTCGCCGATCTCGGCCTCCTCGGCGCGCGGGGCGTCGGCCGGGGCGGCCTCGTCCGCGGCCTCGGAGAGAGCGTGGCTCGGCGTGCGCGGGGGCGTGGGCTCGCCGACCGCCCGCGCGACGGCATCGAGCGCGGTCTCCTCCGGCCGGGGCTCGCCCTCGGGCTCCGGGATCTCGTCGGGCTCCGGGATCTCGTCGGTCGGCGGGATCTCGTCGATTTCCGGGGTCTCGTGGCCCGCCGCAGGCTCGACCGACCGCGCCTCGGCGAGGGGCGGGACCGAGGGCGCGCTCGCCTCGAACCGGCGGGTCAGCGCCTCCGCCTCGGCGGCGATCCGGCTCGGCTGGCGGGGTGCCAGGACCGGCTCCTCGATGCCGGCGACCGCGACCGCGGAGACCGGCTCCTCTTCCTCCAACTCCTCGTCCTCGAGCGCCTCCGGCGTGCGCTCCGGGAGGGGCTCGACGACGCCCTCGGGCTGCGCGTCCGCCGCTGCCTCGGGCTCCCCAACGGGAGGCGCCGGCGGCGCATCGGCGGGGCGCGTGTCACCCCGCAGGTCTTCGACCGACGGCTCCTCGCCGGGGTGCTCCTCCGCCGGCCCGAGATCGAGCGGCGGCAGCCCGGCCTCCGGCTCCGGCGGCGCTGTCTCCGCCGAGGGCGCGACCGTCTCCGCGGCGACGCCGCCGATGCCGAGCGCCGCGAGCGGCGCCGGCCCGGCGGGCGCGGCCGGCACCCTGGGCGGCAGCTTCGGCTCGATCTCCCGGCTGGGCGGCGGCGGCTCCGCGAACGGCGCTGGCTCGGCCGTGTCCGAGGCGGTCGCGGCGGGGCGGCGGGGCATGGGTGCGGGCGTAGGCCGGCTCGCGCGCACGGTTTCGGCGAGCGTATCGAGCCGCGTCGCGAGCGCCCGCGCCGCCGCCGCGACGCCGCCCAGCACGAGCCCGCCGGTGGCGAGCGTCGCCCCCGCGATCACCATCGACCATCCGCGCTCGAGCAGCAGGATCTCCCAGCCGGCGAGGATCGCGAAGGCGCCTCCCGCGACCATGACGACGGCGAGGGCGTAGAGGACTGCGAACATGGGTTCCCTTCGAGACTCGTGGCATGGGCCGCGCGGCGCCGCCACGGTATGTCGAACGGACGCCGTTGCCAATCGAGCAGGATCGACCGGGCGCACGATCGGTTCCATGCCACGCACGCCTTCGAGACCTCCGACCGGCACCAGTGCGGCTCAATCCTGCCGGAAGGCCCGCGCGAGATGGTCCCCCAGCGGCTTCGTCAGGTGCGAGAGCAGCGTGCGTTCCGAGGTTCGCACGAAGGCCTCGACCGGCATGCCCGGGACGAGCGTCCGGCTTCCGAGGCTCCGCGCCGCCTCGGCGGAGAGTACGACGCGACCCTGGTAGTGCGCGACGCCGTCCGTGACGACGAGATCGGGTGAGACCCGCTCGAGCACGCCCGCGACCTCGGGCGTGGTGCGCTGGTCGAAGGCGGAGAAGCGCAGGAGCGCGGCCCGGCCCGCCACGAGCTGGTCGATGTCCTGCGGCGCGATCCGCAGCTCGACGGCCAGCGGCCCGTCGTCGGGTACGATCTCCAGCAGCGTCGCGCCCGGCGCGACGACGGCGCCGGCGCCGCGCACGGCGAGCGCGTGCACGATCCCGCTCGCCGGCGCGCGGATGTCGACGCGGGCGAGCACGGCACGGGCTGCGGTGCGCCGCTCGATCAACCCGGCGAGCTCGCCCTCGATCGCGCGGATCTCGTCGGCCGCCTCGCTGCGGCGGGCCTGGTCGAGGCCGAGGATCTGCAGCCGCGTCTCCGCGATCCTCCCGCCGACCTGGGCCACCGCCGCGAGGAAGCGGCCGCGGTCGCCCTCGAGCCGCGTCAGGTCGCGCTCGAGCGCGGTCACGCGCGTCGTCGGCACGAGCGCCTTCTCGAACAGCGTCCGCACGCCGGCGAGCTCGGCGCCGACCAGCGCCGCCTCGTCCGCCTTCGCTTGCGCCTGCAGGAGCAGGCCCGCGCGCTCCTCCTCGGATTGCCGCACGCGCTCCTCGAGCTGCGCCACCTGCCCGCTGCGGGTCTCTTCGCGCAGCCGGAAGAGGCGCGTCTCGGCGGCGAGCTGCGCGGCGTCGACCCCTTCGATCGCAGCCGGCAGCGTGTCCGACCCGTCGCGCTCGGCCTCGAGCCGCGCCTTGCGCGCGGCGAGCGTGGCGATGCGGGCGTCGATCACCGCGAGATCGGCCCGCGTCTGGGTCCCGTCCAGGCGCATCAGCACGGCGCCGGCGGCGACGCGGGCGCCGTCGCGCACGCGGATCTCGCCCACGATCCCGCCGGTCGGGTGCTGCACCGGCGAGGGCGCGCTCTCGACCACGACCCGGCCCGGCGCCACGACGGCCCCGGAGATCGCGGCCGTCGCCGAGAAGGCGCCGAGGCCGCCGAGCACGAGCGCGATCGCGGCGAGGCCGGCGAGGACGGGGCCCCGCAGGGCGAGGGAGGGCTGTCGGGTCCTGGTCATGTCGGTTTCCTCTCGCGGGACGTCAGCGGGTGCCGTCGGCGACGACTTCGAGGCTCGGGCGCGGCGCGCGCCGCGGCGGGGCGATGCGGGCGAGGACGTCGGCCTTCGGGCCGTAGGCGGCGATGCGCCCGCCGACCATGGCGGCGAGCGTGTCGACGCCGGCGAGCGCCGAGAGGGCGTGGGCGATGATCACGACGATGCCGCCGCGCGCCCGTACGCCGGCGATCGCGCGCGCCAGCGCGGCCTCGCCCTCCGCGTCGAGGCTGGCGTTCGGCTCGTCGAGCACGACGAGGAAGGGCTCGCCGTAGAGCGCGCGGGCGAGCGCGAGGCGTTGGCGCTGCCCGCCGGAGAGCGCCATGCCGCCCTCGCCGACGCGCGTCTCGTAGCCCTGCGGCAGCCGCAGCACGAGCTCGTGCACGTCCGCCGCGCGGGCGGCGGCGACGATCGCCTCGGCCGGGGCCTGCGGGTCGAAGCGCGAGATCGTCTGCGCCACGGTGCCCTCGACGAGGCTCGGGTCCTGCGGCAGCCAGCCGACGTGGCGGCCGAGCGTCTCGGGCGCGTAGCGCTCGAGCGGCGCGCCGTCGAGGCGCACGGCGCCCTGCTGCGCCGGCCACACGCCGACCAGCGCACGGGCGAGGCTCGACTTGCCCGATCCCGACGGGCCGACGATGCCGAGCGCATCGCCGGCGCGCAGGACGAAGCTCGCGCCGACGAGGACGGTGCGCCGGTCGCCGGGCGTGGCGACGGCGAGGTCCTCGACGCGCAGCTCCGTGCGCGGGGCGGGCAGCGCCAGCGGCTGCGGGGGCGCGGGCAGGGCCGCATCGAGGTCGCCGAGCCGGCGCCAGGCGCCGCGGGCCTGATTGAACCCGCGCCAATGCGCGATCGCCTGCTCCACCGGCGCGAGCGCCCGCGAGGCGAGGACCGAGGCGGCGATGATCAGCCCGGCGCTCAGCTCGCCGGCGACGACGAGATACGCGCCGACACCGAGCACAGCGGACTGCAGCACGAGGCGCAGCGCCCGCGAGACGGCACCGAGCCCGCCGACGATGTCCGACCCGCGCTGCTGCGCCGCGACGGCGGCCGTGTGCGCCTCGTTCCAGATGTCGCCGATGCGCGCGGCGAGGCCCATGCCGGCGAGGCTCTCCGCGTTGCGGCGGCCCGCCTCGGCGATGCGGTCGCGGTGCGCGCCGGCCTCGAGCGCGGCGGCGCCGGGACCGCGGCTGGCGCGCTCGGCGAGGAGCGCGAGGCCGATCAGCAGGCCCGCCCCCGCCGCCGTGGTCCAGCCGATCGTCGGGTGGATCGCGAAGGCGACGACGAGGTAGACCGGCAGCCAGGGCAGGTCGAGGAAGGCCGTGGGCCCCGGGCCCGCCAGGAAGGAGCGCACGAGGTCGAGGTCGCGCAGCGGCGCGCGGGCGTCGGCCCCCGGCGCGGCGAGCGGCAGGCGCACGCTGAAGCCGAAGGCGCGCTCGGCCATCCCCGCGTCGATCCGCGCGCCGATCCGCGCCAGGAGCCGTCCGCGCACCACGTCGAGGACGCCGAGCAGGCCGAACAGCGCGAGCGCGATGACGGAGAGCGCGACGAGCGTCTCCACGGAACGGCTCGGCAGCACCCGGTCGTAGACCTCGAGCATGTAGAGCGCGCCGGTGAGCATCAGGATGTTGATCACCGCGCTGAACAGCGCCACGGCGAGGACGCCCCCGCGGGCGGCAGCGGCGGGGGAAGGCTGAGTCGCGTCTCGGCGCATCGGAGGGTCCTCGGAGCAGGCGGGGCGCGCGGGAAGCGGCGCGGATGCTGCTTTGTCGTGGCGGCGGGCGAAACGGTTCGCGCCAGCGCCGAACGAAGAACGCGCGCGGCCGGGTGGCCGCGCGCGCCGTCCGGTTCGCGATGGATCAGAGCAGCAGGCCGCCCTGCGGCTCGAGCGGAAGCACGCCGCCGCCGAGCCCGCCGAAATCGAAGCCGCCGGGCGCGTCGTCGCCGAGGCCCGTCGTCTCGACCTGGAAGATCGAGCCGTCGACGATCGCCTGCGACAGCGCGTCGGCGTCGACCCCTTCGAGGTAGGCGATCACCTTCAGGCCGCCATGCGCCGTGTGGCCCAGGAGAGCGGCTCCGAGATCGCCCGCGTCGATCGCCCCGAGTACCGATGTGATCGGGCCGGCGGCGAGGAAGCCCGGCAGGAAGGAGAGCTTGTCCTGCGCGAGCGAGAAGTCCGCGATCGTGTCGGTGCCGCCGTCGCCGACGCCCCAGACGAAGGTGTCGGCATGCGCCCCGCCCCGCAGGTCGTCGTTGCCGTCGCCGCCGCGGATCGTGTCCGCGCCGCGACCGCCCCTGATCGCGTCCGCGCCCTCGTCTCCGTTCAGCGTGTCGTTGCCGTCGTTGCCGAAGATCGTGTCGTTGCCGTACCCGCCGAGGACGGTGTCGTTGCCATTGCCGCCCCGCAGGCTGTCGTGCCCCGATCCGCCGTCGACGATATCGTCGCCGTCGCCGGCGAGGACGAAATCGTTGCCGCCGTTGCCGAGGACGACGTCGTTCCCGCCGTTCGACCGGATGTCGTTGGCGACGTCGCTGCCGATGATCGACTGGGCGTCGTTCCCGGTGGTGAGGTTCTCGAACCCGCTGATCGTATCGAAGCCGTCGGGCCGGTCCACCCAGCCGTGATACAGGCTGACGGAGTCGACGGGCCCCGTGATCACGAGCCGGTCGACCCCCGTGCCGCCGTGGAGCGTATTGTCGCCGGCGCCCGCGAGGTGAACCGTGTCGTCGTCGCCGTCGGCCCAGACCGTGTCGTTGCCCGAGCCGACATGGATCGTGTCGTTGCCCGCGCCGCCGAAAACGAGGTCGTCGCCCGAGCCGGCGATGATGGTGTCGTCGCCGTCCTGCCCGAGGATGTCGTCGCTGCCGCTGCCGCCGGTGATCAGGTCGTTCCCGGCGCCGCCGAGAATGGCGTCGTCTCCCTGGCCGCCGTGGAGCAGGTCGTCGTCGTCCCCGCCGTCGATGTAGTCGTCGTCGTCGCCGCCGAGGATCAGGTCCTCGCCGCCGTAGCCGAACATCTCGTCGTCGCCGTCGCCGCCGTGCATCTCGTTGGCGACATGGTTGCCGCTGAAGATGTCGTCGTGATCGGTTCCGATCACGGCCTCGATCGAGATCAGGTCGTCATGGCTGCGGACGAGCGAGCCCGGCGGCGCCCAGATCGGGGCGAGCTCCTGCACGGTCCCGAAGAGGAAGTCGACCACCACCCGGCCGACGGCCTGCGAGTAGTCGACCGTGTCGTGGCCTTCGCCGCCGTCGATGGTGATGTCGTCGTTGCCGCTCATGTCGCCGGTCCGGTCGCGGACGATCAGGTCGTCGCCACCGTACGCGGCGACGCCGATGAAATTCTCCGGGATCGTCGCGGCCGTGGCGGTCAGGATGTCGGCGTACTCCGTGCCGGAGATGATCGCGAGCTGCTGCGTCGGCTCCCCGCTCATCGGGTCCCGCTCGCCGACGAGCGCGCCGAAGGGCTCCGGCGCCCGCGGCGCGCCGCCGGCGTCCGCGCCGCGATACGGGGCCGCGAGGCCGTCCGGCGCCGCCGGCAGCACCATGCCGGAGCGCTGCGTGCTCGCGAGCGGGGCGGCGGGAGAGGACGGGCGGGCATCGTGCGCGCCGTCTTCCAGGGGCTCCACGAGGTCCTCGAGGAGGAGCGATCGAATCGTCATGATGGTCTCCGGACGTGAGCTGTACCGACATCTCGCCGGCAGGACTTCGTCGTGCGGAGATCGAAAAAGGTTTGCACCGCGCCCGCGCGGCGGGGCGAAACGGCGTCCTCGTGCGTTATTCGCGTGCCGGCGTGCCGCGCCGGCGGTTGCCGGACGGCGGCGCGAGGCTTAGTTCTGTGGCGCCGCGCGCACCTGCGCGCACCGAGACGAACGGCCCAGGAGAGGTATCATGTCCTTCGAGCTTCCCCCCCTGCCTTACGCCTACGACGCGCTCTCGCCCTACATGTCGGCCGAGACGCTCGAATTCCACCACGACAAGCACCACAATGCCTACGTGACGAAGGGCAACGAGCTGCTGGAAGGGTCGGAGCTCGCCGGCAAGTCGCTCGAGGAGATCGTCAAGGGTTCCTACGGCACGAACCAGGCGCTGTTCAACAACGCCGGCCAGCACTACAACCACCTCCACTTCTGGAGCTGGATGAAGCCGAACGGCGGCGGCGCCATCCCGGGCGCGCTGGAGAAGAAGATCGTCGAGGACCTCGGCGGCGTCGAGAAGATGAAGCAGGACTTCGTCGCGGCGGGCGTCGGCCAGTTCGGTTCCGGCTGGTGCTGGGTCGCGGTGAAGGACGGCAAGCTCGCCATCATGAAGACGCCCAACGGCGAGAGCCCGCTCGTCCACGGCGCGACGCCGATCCTCGGCTGCGACGTGTGGGAGCACTCCTACTACATCGACTACCGCAACCGCCGGCCGGACTACATCAAGGCCTTCCTCGACCACCTGGTGAACTGGGAATACGTCGAGAAGCTCTACAACGAGGCGGCCTGATCGCCGCGCTCTCCGGCACGGAGCCTCGAACGGGACCCCTCGCGGGGTCCCGTTCTCGTTTCAGCTCGCGTAGATGGCGAGCAGGATGGGCAGCGTCACCAGCGTGACGATCAGGGAGGCGATGATCGCGACCGACGTCTCGTCCTCGAAATGCCGGTACTTCGAGGCGAAGACGAACACGCCGGCGCCGATCGGCTGTGCCGCCATGATCAGCGCGGCCACGAACCAGAGGTCCGTCGGGTCCATCCCCAGCAGGTAGATCGCCACCGCGAAGGTGACGAGCGGCTGGATCACGACCTTGATGACGATGAGCGGCAGGATGCGCGCGATCCGCCGCCCGTCGAGCAGCGCCGAGGCGTCGAGCTGGGCGAGGCCGAGCCCGAGCGCGAAGAGTGCCGTGGGGCCCGCAGCGGCGCCGAGGAAGTCGGCGAAGCGCGCGAGGGAGGCGGGCAGGGCGACGCCGGCGACGCTGACGACGACGCCCGCCACGACCGCCACGGTGAGCGGGTTCGTGAGCGTCGCCTTGAGCGCGCCCGCGACCGCCGCTGCGCCGCCCGCGCCACCGTCGGCGCGGCGCGACAGCAGGTCGTTGAGCAGGATCACCGTCATGATCACCGGCACATTGTGGAGGATCGTCGCGATGGCGGCCGGCACCGCCGCGCCGGTGCCGAGCGCGGTGATCAGGATCGGCACCCCCATGTACCCGGTCGTGCCGTAGGAGGCCGCCATGGCGGGGATCGTCGCCTGCGGCATCGCCGTGCCGCCGAGCCGCGCCGCGAGCACGCCGAGCACGAAGGCGGCGGCGATGCCCGCGAGCGTCGCGCCCATGAAGCTCCATTGCTGCAGCTCCGCGGGGTCCGCCCGCGCCACGGCGACGAACAGCAGCGCCGGCAGGGCGCCGTAGAGGACGTACTCGTTGAGGAGCCGCGTCCCCGCCTTGTCGACGCCCCGCCACAGGGCGAAGAGGTATCCCGCCAGGATCACCGCGAAGATGGGCGCCACGATCTGGAGCATCGCCGACACGACCTTTCTCGGGGGATCGGCAACGCGCCGATCCCGATCATCGATTGGCGAGGGCCGTCAACCGGCCAATGCCTTGGCGCGGGCGATCGCCACGTCCTCGAACATCACGTCCGCGCCGTAGAGCGCCTCGATGCCGTCCACCAGCGTCTCGTAGGCCCGGCGCTTGGCGACGTAGGCGGCGTCGAGCTCCGCGTGCAGCGCCGCGCGCAGCGGCTCGAGGCCGTTGCTCTCGTCCGGCGCCGGGCGGCCCGCCGCGCGCAGCACGGCGCGCAGTGTCTGGTCGTGGGTGCCGACGTCGGTGAGGAACTTGCGCGCGCGCCGCTCCGAGCCGAGGTAGTCGGGGATGTTCGCCACGCCGAGGTTCTCCCAGTTCACGATGCGCCCCGTCATAGCCCGGTAGACGTTGGGCACGACGAGGAACGTGTCCTCGGCGGCGTAGCCCGTCTCGCGCGCGGCGTCGGGATCGATGCCGATGCCGCGGATGGTGATGTTCTTCTCGGCGAAGATCGCGAGCAGGACCTCGATCGCGGGCAGGCCCGAGCGGTTGCCGAAGCCCGAGAAGCCGCCCTCGATCAGGTCGAAGCCGTTGTAGATCGAGGCCAGCGCGTTCTGCAGCCCGAGCCCCTTGTCGTTGTGGGCGTGGACGCAGAAGTGCACCTGCGGGTAGTCGTGCACCAGGTTCGCGGCGAGCACCGCCATCGTCTCCGGGTAGCAGACGCCCAGCGAATCGTTGATGCGCACCGTGTCGATGCCGAGTGCCAGCGACCGATCGATCTGGCCGACGATGTGGGCGTAGGCCGTCTCGTCGACGCCCCGTGCGAAGTTGTTGATCAGGCTGACGCGGAAGTGCCGGAAGCCGAGCCCACGGAATCGCTCGTGCACGCGCTCGAACAGCCGCTCGTCGGAGCGGTGGTCGACCATGCCGTAGCTGATGCAGACATGGTCCTTGAGGGCGTCGGGGAAGCGGGTGAACCGCTCGAACAGCGGCTCCCAGCAATTGAGCAGCAGGATGAAGGCGAGCCGTACGCCCTCGGCGGCGCCGTCGCGCTCGAGCTCGGCGAGCACCGTCGCCATCAGGTCGGGATCGGTCGGCGCGGAGCCGAAGACGAGGTCGCGCACGCCGGTGTCGACGATGCGCCGGGCGAGCGCCGCCTTGCGGTCGGCGGGAACCGAGAAGGGGCAGCGCTCGGCGCCCTCGCGCATGGTCTCGTCGAGGAGGCCGGCGAGCTCGAAGTCGGCGTAGCGGGGAACGTGGCCGGACGGGAAGGAGAGGTTCATGGCATGGCCCTCGCAGTGCGGAATGTTGCACCGCAATATGGGACATGACGGCAACCCTGAGTCAATATAGCTGCCCGCATGTTGTTTCGGCGTTTGGTGCCCACTCCCGCATCAATTGCACATCGTGGCATGATAGGTCTTCGAGTTGCTCGGCGTCAAGTGGCCTCCTCCCGCGCTGCAGCGTCTCCCACGCGGACCGCGCCCGATGCCGCAGGAGCGTGGCGCTTGACCGTGGGGCGCGGGCGTTCGAACCTGTCGCGACGCGGCGCGAGACCGCGGGTGGAGGAGCGGCATGGATCTCGGGGCGCGGCTCGCCGGGCGGCATGTCCTGATCACGGGGGCCTCGAGCGGGCTCGGCGCGCATTTCGCGCGGCTGTGCGCCCGCCACGGCGCCCGGGTGAGCGTCGCCGCACGCCGGCGCGACCGGCTCGCCACCCTCGTCGGCGAGCTGGAGGACGCGGGCGCCGCGGGTGCGGCCGCGCTCGATCTCGACGTGACGGACGCCCACTCGGTCGCCGACTGCTTCGGGGCGCTGTCCGCGCCCCTCGACGTCCTGGTCAACAATGCCGGCGTCAGCGGCCCCGGCGCGGCCATCGACCTGCCGCTCGACACGTTCGACGCGGTGATGGCGACGAACCTGCGCGGACCCTGGCTGATGGCGACCCACGCCGCGCGCGCCTGGCGCGACGGCGGGCGCGGCGGGACGATCGTCACGATCGCCTCGATCGTGGCCGAGCGCGTCGCCGGCGGCGTCGCGCCCTATTGCATCTCCAAGGCCGGCGTGAAGCAGATGAATGCGGCGCTCGCCCTCGAGTGGGCGCGCCACGGCATCCGCGTCAACGCGCTGGCGCCGGGCTACATCGAGACCGAGATCAACGCGGGCTTCTTCGACACGCCGGCGGGGGAGGCGCTCGTCAAGCGCATCCCGATGCGCCGGCTCGGCCGCCCGGAGGACCTCGACGCGGCCTTCCTGCTGCTCGCCACCGACGCCGCGCCGTGGATGACGGGCGCGCTGGTGCCGGTCGACGGCGGGCATCTGGTGTCGGGGCTTTGACGGCGATGGCCGGCCCGAACGCGGAGTGACCATGGACTTCACCATTCCCCCGCTGGTCGAGGACCTGCGCCGGCGCATAGCCGCCTTCGTGGAGCGCGAGCTGATCCCGCTCGAGAGCGATCCCGGCGCCTGGGACGCGCACGAGAACATCGCGCTCCCCGTGCTCGGGGAGATGCGCGCGAAGGCGCGGGCGGAAGGGCTCTGGTGCCTGCAACTGCGGCCGGAGACCGGCGGCGGAGGCCTGACCAAGCAGGGCATGGCGGTCTGCTACGAGGCGATGAACCGCTCGATCTTCGGCCCCGTCGTGTTCAATTCCGCCGCGCCCGACGACGGCACCATGATGCTGCTCGAGAAGGTCGCGACGCCGGAGCAGAAGGCGCGCTGGCTGGCGCCGATCGTCTCGGGCGCGGTCCGCTCCGCCTTCGCCATGACGGAGCCGCATCCCGGAGGGGGCTCGGATCCCGGCATGATCGCGACGCGCGCGGAACGGGTCGCGGGCGGCTGGCGGATCACCGGGCGCAAGTGGTTCATCACCGGCGCCGCCGAGGCGCGCCACTTCGTGCTGATCGCCCGCACGTCGGACGACGCGCGGCGCGGGCTCACCGCCTTCCTGTTCGACGCCGCCCAGCCCGGCTGGGAGATCGTCCGGCGCATCCCGATCATGGGGCCGGAGGAGCACGGCGGGCATTGCGAGCTCGTCTTCGACGGTCTCGTCGTCCCCGACGACGCCGTGCTGATGGGGGTGGGCGACGGGCTCAAGGCGACGCAGATCCGGCTGGGGCCCGCGCGGCTGACCCATTGCATGCGCTGGCTCGGCCTCGCCAGGCGCTGCGTCGAGATCGCCCGCGCCTACGCCGCCGAGCGCGAGGGCTTCGGCGTGCACCTCGCCGACCGGGAGAGCGTGCAGCTGATGCTCGGTGACCTCGCCATGAAGATCGAGGTGGGGCGCCTCCTCGTGATGAAGGCCGCCTGGGCGCTCGATCGCGGCTCCTTCGCCAGGAAGGAGATCTCGATGGCGAAGATCGCCGCGGCGAACCTGCTGCACGAGGCGGCGGACGTCGCCATCCAGATCAACGGCGCGCGGGGCTATTCGAAGGACACCGTGCTCGAGTGGATCTATCGCTACGCCCGCCAGGCGCGCCTCGTCGACGGCGCCGACGAGGTCCACAAGATGGTGCTCAACCGCCACCTGGCGCAGGAGGGCGACGCCTTCTGGCGCTGGGAGGTCGCCGAGGGGGAGGGCGCGCCGTGACCCGGATCCTGCCCCGTGCGCGCTTCACCGCGAACATCGCGCTGCTCTTCCCCGACAGGCCCTTCCTCGAGCGCATCGATGCCGCTGCGGCCTGCGGCTTCGCGCAGGTCGAGTGTCATTTCCCCTACGATCATCCGGTCGAGACGCTCGCCGCGCGCCTCGAGGCGGCGGGCGTGCGGATGACGGGGCTCAACACCCGCCCGGGCGGCCCGGGCGAATGGGGCCGCGCGGCGCTGCCGGGCCGCGAGGAGGCCTTCCGCGCCGATCTCGACGAGGCGCTCGGCTATGCGCGCGGGCTCGGCGTGAAGGGCATCCACGTCATGGCGGGCCATCCCGTTCCGGCGGACCGGGAGGCCGCGCGCGCGACCTATGTCGCGAACCTGCGCGAGGCGGCGGACCGGGCGGCGCCCGACGGGATCACGATCCTGCTGGAGCCGCTCAACGCGTACGACCGGCCCGGCTATCTCGTCTCGCGGGCGGACGAGATCGCCGAGGTCCTGGCCGAGGTCGATCGGGACAACGTGAAGCTCCTGTTCGACTTCTACCACGTGCAGATCGGGGAGGGCGACCTGATCCGCCGCTTTCTCAGGCTCCTCCCGCTCGTCGGCCACGTCCAGGTCGCCGCCGTGCCCGACCGCGGCGAGCCGGACGGGGGCGAGATCGCCTATCGCGCGATCTTCGAGGCGATCGCCGGGAGCGGCTACGAGGGCCTGATCGGCCTCGAGTACAAGCCCCGCGGAGACACGGCGGAGGGGCTCGCCTGGATGGACCGGCTCGGGGTGGGGTGACGCCGGGGCTGGTCGATCGCCCCGGTGAACCGGAAAGCGCCCGCGCCCGACGAAGGAGCGGTCGAGAACGGCAGCGGAGGTGCGCACGCCATGCACATCGAGCCCTTCACCGAGAGCGCGCCGTGGGAGCGCGGCTTCGCGGAGGTCTTCGCGCGTGAGATCGCGCCCCTCCTGCCGAAGCTCGAGCGCGAGCGTCTCGCCATCCTCGGGCGGCGGACGAGACGCCTGCGGATCGTCGGTGCGGTGGCCCTCGCCGGGTTCGGGCTCACGGCCGCGCTGCCGATCGACTGGGACCTGCGGCTCGTACTGGCCGCGTTCGTCGCCTTCGGCGGGCTCGCCGCCGCGATCCTCGTCGCCAGCCTCGGGCAGGACGACTTCGCCGCGCGGGTGAAGGCCGAGCTGATGCCGCACCTCGCCGGCTTCCTCGGACTGCGCTACGATCCCGCCGCCGACGAGCGGCCGGACTTCGCGCCGCTGCGCGAACTCGACCTGCTGCCGCCCTACGATCGTGCGAGCTGGGCGGACGGGGTCGCCGGCCGCCACCGCGACGTCGAGATTCGCGCCTGCGAGCTCGGCCTCAGCGAGCGCCGGCGCGACACCGATTCGGACGGCAAGAGCCGCACGCGGCACGAGACCGTGTTCCAGGGCGTGGTCGCGACGCTCTCGACGCCGCGGCCGGCGCCCGGCGCGATCGTCATCGCGCAGGACAACGGGCGCGTGCTCAACGCGGTAGGCGGGCTCCTCAGGAGCCTGCGCGGCCGGCTCGCGCGGGTCGAGATCGACCACCCGGGCTTCGAGGCCGCCTTCGAGGCGTACGCGCAGGATCCCGCGGCCGCGCGCGCCTGGCTGAACGGCCCCTTTCTCGACGCGCTCGTCGCCGTCGCCGAGGGAGCCGAGCCCGACGGCCGGCGGCGGGGGCTCGGCGGCGCCTTCGTGGGAAATCGCTTCCATCTGGCGGTCGCGGGCCTGCGGCTCGTCTCCGTCGGGCCGGTGGGCGAGAGCCTGGCCGCGATCGAGCCGCACCTGCACCGCAGCCTCGCCGAGATGAGCTTTCCGCTGCGGCTCGTCGACCGCTTCTACGGCGACTCCGAGCCGGGCGCCGGGACGAGGCGCCAGGAGAGCACCTCCATCAGGTCGGCGTAGCTTGGCGACGACAGGGAGTCGGCGGGCCGCCCGTCGGCGAGCTTCCGCACGCATCCGCTCGCGTCCGGTTGGCCCGCGCGCTGCCCCGGCGCTAGCGTGGCGGCTCGATTCGGAGGCGAAGCATGCCCGCGTTCAAGGATCACTTCTCGGGCACCTCCGCGGACTATGCGCGCTGCAGGCCGACCTACCCGCCGGAGCTGGCGCGCATGCTGGCGGACGTGTCGCCCGCGACGGGGCTCGCCCTCGACGTCGGCTGCGGCAGCGGGCAGCTCACCGCGCTTCTCGCCGAGCGGTTCGAGCGGGTGGTGGGCGTCGATGCCAGCGCCGAGCAGATCGCACGCGCGACGGCGCATCCGCGCATCGCCTATCGCTGCGCGCCCGCGGAGGCGACCGGCGTCGCGCCCGGCACGGCCGATCTCGTCGTCGCCGCGCAGGCGGCGCACTGGTTCGCGCTCGACGCCTTCTACGCCGAGGCCCGCCGCGTCGCCCGGCCGGGCGCGGCGATCGCGCTCGTGACCTACGCGACGCTCGACCTGCCGGAGGATGCGGCGGCGGACGCGGTCGTCCGCGATTTCTACGGGAACGTGGCAGGCCCGTACTGGCCGGCGGAGCGCGCCCACGTCGAGGCCGGATACGCGTCGCTGCCCTTCCCGTTCCCGGAGATCGCATACGAGCCGCTCGCGATCCGCGTGCGCTGGCCGCTCGAGGCCTTCCTCGGCTACGTCGCCACCTGGTCCGCCCTCGCCGGGCTGCGCCGCGCCCAGGGAGAGGCGCCGATCGAGGTGTTCCGGGAGCGGCTGGCGCAGGCCTGGGGCGATCCGTCGGAGCCGAAGGCGGTGTGCTGGCCCATCGCGCTGCGGCTCGGTCGCCTGCCGTGAGGACGCATGACAGGCGCGCGCCGCCGCGCTAGAGCGAAGCGCCCGAGGCAGCGCGGACCGACCATGCTCAAGAAGATCGTCTCCGTCGGCGGATGGACCCTGCTCTCGCGCGTGACCGGCTTCGCGCGGGACGTGACGATGGCGGCCGTGCTGGGCGCCGGACCGGTCACCGACGCCTTCGTGGTCGCGCTGCGCCTGCCCAACCATTTCCGCGCCATCTTCGGCGAGGGCGCCTTCAACGCCGCCTTCATCCCGACCTATGCCCAGGCGCGCGCGGCGCGGGGAGACGGGGACGCGCGGATCTTCGCGGGGCGGATCACGGCGCTCGTGCTCGCGGTCCAGCTTCTCGTGCTGGCGGCGGCGCTCGCCTTCATGCCGCAGCTCGTCGGCCTGCTCGCGCCGGGCTTCGTCGACGATCCCGGCCGCTTCGACCTGACGGTGACGCTCACGCGCATCACCTTTCCCTACCTCCTCTTCGTCACGCTGGTGACGCTGCTCTCGGCGGTTCTGAACGCGCACGACCGCTTCGCGGCGGCGGCGGGGGCGCCGATCCTGCTGAACGTCTCCCTCGTCGCGGGGCTGCTGCTCGCGGGCTTCTTCCCGAGCGCCGGTCACGCCGCCGCCTGGGGCGTCGCGGTGGCGGGCGTGCTCGAGCTCCTGCTCGTGTGGTGGGACGCCGCCGCGCGGGGCATCGCCCCGAAGCTCGCCCGCCCGACGCTCGACCCGGATGTCCGCAAGTTCTTCAAGACGCTCGGTCCCGCGCTGGTCGGCTCGGCCGGCGTCCAGATCGCCATGTTCGCCGACACGATCATCGCCTCGCTGCTGCCGGCGGGCGCGGTGTCGTCGCTCTACTACGCCGACCGGCTCTACCAGCTCCCCGTCGGCGTGATCGGCATCGCGGCGGGCACCGTGCTCCTGCCGGAGATGAGCCGGCGCATCGCCGAGGGAGACGTCGCGGGCGCGCACCGCTCGCAGAACCGCGCGGTCGGCCTCGTTCTGGTGCTGGCGCTGCCGGCGGCGGCGGCCTTCGTGGCGGTGCCCGACCTCATCATGTACGCCCTGTTCGGGCGCGGCGCCTTCACGGCGGCCGACGCCGCCGCGGCCGGCGCGGTGCTCGCGGCCTATGCGACGGCGCTCCCCGCGGTCGTGCTGATCCGGGCGGGGCTCGCGAGCTTCCACGCGCGCTCGGACACGGCGACGCCGGTCCTCGCCTCGCTGACGGGCGTCGCGGTCAACGTCGCCTTCAAGATCGTGCTGACCGAGCCCCTCGGCGCACCGGGCCTCGCGGTCGCCACGGCGATCGGCGCCTGGGTGAACGTCGGGCTCCTGTTCGTCCTCGCGCGACGCCGGCGCTGGACGGCGCCGGACGCCATGCTCGGCAAGACCGTGGCGGTGAGCCTCGCCGGCGCGCTCGCGCTCGCGGGCGCGGTCCTGGCGCTGCGCGAGCCCGCCGGCACGCTGGCCGCACGACTTCCGTCGCTCGAGGCGGAGACGCACCTCCTCCTCCTCGCCGGCGCGGGCGCGCTCGTCTACGGCGCGCTCGTGCTCGTGGGCCTCAAGCTCGCCCGCGTCCGGCTCGCGCGGCGCTGATCGGCGGCCTCAATAGCCGCCGACGACGGGCAGGATCTCGCCCGTGATGTAGCTCGCCGTCTGCGGCGAGGCGAGGAAGACGTAGGCCGGCGCCAGCTCCTCGGGCTGTGCGGGGCGGCCCATGGGCGATCCGCCGCCGAAATTCTCGACGATGTCGGCCGGGGCGTCCGCGGGGTTGAGCGGTGTCCAGACGGGCCCGGGCGCCACCACGTTCGCGCGGATTCCGCGGGGCAGGAGCTGGCTCGCCAGCGCCCGGGTGAAGGAATGGATGCCGCCCTTGGTCATCGAGTAGTCGAGCAGCGTCTTGTTGCCCATGATGCCGGTGACCGAGCCCGTGTTCACGATCGACCCGCCGTAGGGCAGGTGCGGCACGGCGGCCTTCGTCATGTTGAAGTAGCCGCGCAGGTTCGTGCGCATGGTGCGGTCGAAGTGCTCCTCCGAGATGTCCTCCAGCGCCATGGCGTGCTCCTGGAAGGCGGCGTTGTTGACGAGCACGTCGAGCCGGCCGAAGGCCTCCAGGGTGCGCGCGACGGCGAAGCGGCAGAAGGCTTCGTCCGAGACGTCGCCGGACAGGACGAGGCAGCGCCGGCCCTCGGCCTCGACGGCGCGGCGCGTCTCCTCGGCGTCCTCGTCCTCGGCGAGGTGGACGACCGTGACGTCGGCGCCCTCGCGGGCGAAGAGCACGGCGACGGAGCGGCCGATGCCGGAATCGCCACCCGTGACGATCGTCGCCATTCCGTCGAGCTTGCCCGAGCCCCTGTAGAACGGCGCATCGTAGAGCGGGCGCGGGTCGAGGTCGGCCTCGGAGCCCGGCTTGTCCTGATGCGTCTTCGCATAGGGCAGCTCGGGATAGGGCCGTGCGCCCGCCTGCATGGGGCCCTCGCGGCCGGCGCTTCCGCTCTGCCCCGTCCGGTCAGCCCGGTCGATGCGCTCCTGAATCGCGCGGTATTCCTGCGCCACGCGTGCGGCGTTCTCGCGAAACGTGGTCTCGTCGCTCATGATGCCTCCTGCCTGGAAATCGCTCCCGGCCCATCGACGCGGGGCGCGAATGCGGGAGCGCGCCGCGGGTTCCGGCCCGCGGTCGCGCGGCGCGTTCGCTCACTCGACCGGAGAGAGCCGCAGGACGGCGCCGTCCTGCTGGTCGGAGAGGACGAAGACGCGCCCGTCCGGGCCCTGCACGACGTCGCGGACGCGCGTACCCAGCGGGATGCGCTCCGCCTCCTCGCGCGCCTCCCCGTCCTCGAAGTCGACGCGCACCAGACCCTGCGAGACGAGGCCACCGATCAGCGCGTCCCCCCGCCACGCCTCGTAGAGGTCGCCCGTGTAGAAGATCATGCCCGCGGGCGCGATCACCGGGGTCCATTGCAGGGCCGCGTCGGCGAAGTCCGGATGCGTCGGCGGATCGGGGATGTCACGGCCGTCGTAGTGCCGGCCCCAGCTCACGACGGGCCAGCCGTAGTTGCGGCCCGCCTCCGGCTGGTTGAGCTCGTCGCCGCCCATCGGGCCCATCTCGGCCACCCAGAGTTCGCCGGTGTCCGGATGCAGCGCCGCGGCCTGGATGTTGCGGTGGCCGTACGACCAGATCGCGTCCTCGGCGTTCGGGTCGCCGACGAAGGGGTTGTCCTGCGGGATCGAGCCGTCGCGGTTCAGGCGCACGATGGTGCCGAGCGTGTTCGACAGGTCCTGCGCCGGCTCGAACTCGAAGCGTTCGGCCATTGCGAGGAAGACGTGGCCGTCGGGCGTGAAGACGATGCGGCTGCCGAAGTGGTTCTCGCCGGACGTCGCCGGCTCCTGGCGGAAGATCGTCTCGAACCCCGCGATCCGGCCCTCGACGAGCCGCCCGCGGCCGAGCGCCGTGGCGGCGCCGCCGGCGGCGGGATCGGCGAAGCTGAGCCAGACCAGGTCGTTCTCGGCGAAATCGGGGTCGAGCGCCACATCGAGCAGCCCGCCCTGGCCCTGCGCGAACACCTCCGGCACGCCTTCGATCGGCTCGGACAGCGTGCCGTCGGTGGCGAGGATGCGCAGGCGGCCCGGCCGCTCGGTGACGAGAAGCCGCCCGTCCGGCAGGAAGGCCATGCCCCACGGGTGCACGAGCCCCTCCGCGATCCGCTCGACCGCGATCGGGCCGGCGTCGGTGGAGAGCGTCTCGACCTCGGCGATGGTCGGGAAGGTCGGCTCCTGCGCCGGGGCGGCGCCGGCGGCGAGCGCGCCTGCGACGAGGGCCGTCGTCGCTGCGAGCGGAACTCTCGGGGGACGGTGCGTGCGCATGGGATCTCCTCGCGATGCGTGTCGCGGGAGAACCGACGCCTGCGCGCGCCGTTCCGAGGCCGGCGCGCGTCAGGCCGCCGCGCGCAGCACGGCGACGAGGGCGGGCGCGTCGAAGGCGATCGCGCTCGCCTTCATCGAGGACGACGTCTCCGCCATCTCGGCGAGGGTCTCGTGGTCGGCGGGATCGACGCCGAGCGCTGCGAGGCCCGGCAGGCCGTGGCGGGCGGAGAAGGCGGCCAGCGCGCGCGGCGTCTCCTCGGGCGAAACGCCGAGCGCCGGCGCGAGATCGGGACGCACCTCGGCGAGGCGCCGCGCGAGCTCCGATCCGGGCGCGGCCGCGGCGTCGAGGGCCTCGAGCGCGTGCGGCAGCAGCGCGCCGCAGACGGCGCCGTGGGGCGCGTCGGCCAGCCCGCCGATCGGCCCGGCGAGGCCGTGGACGACGCCGAGGCCGGCATGGGCGAGCGCGAGGCCGCCGCACAGGCTCACGAACGCCATGGCGTCGCGGGCGTCCGCGTCCTCGGCCTCCATCAGCCGCGCCAGCGCCGGCAGCGCCAGCGGGATCGCGGCGCGGCAGAGCGCGTCGGTGAAGGGGTTCGCGCGTGCGCTGAGATAGGGCTCGATCACCTGGGTCAGTGCGTCGAGGCCCGACGCCAGCGTCGGGGCGCGGGGGAGGCCGTCGGTGAGCGCCGGGTCGACGATGGCGAGGCGCGGCACCATGCGCGCATCGCGCAGGCTCACCTTGCGGCGGTGCTCCGGCACGCCGACGACGGCGTTCTTCGTCACCTCCGCACCGGTGCCGGCGGTGGTCGGAAGGGCGATGCAGGGGAGGGGCGCGCGCCCCAGCGGCAGGCCTCGGCCGACGACCTCGAGGTGGTCGAGCGGTGCCGTCTCCTGGGGGATCAGCGCCGCGAGCGCCTTGCCGAGGTCGATCGCGGCCCCGCCGCCGATGGCGACGACGGCGTCGGGGGCGAAAGCGCGGGCGGTCTCGAGCGCGTCCTCCAGCAGCGGCAACGTCGGCTCGCCGGGGCAGCCGAGCGCCGTGACGGCGACACCGCACGCCACGAGGCCCTCGTGGAGCCAGCCGGCTCGCGCCGAGTCGCGCCCGTGCACGAGCACGACGCGGCGCGCCATCGCGGCCACGAGCCCCGGCGCCTCCGCCGCGCGGCCACGGCCGAAGACGATCTGGCCGGAGGGGCCGAAGGTGAATGAGGGGAGGGGCATCGGGGCGCTTCTCGGGAGGTTCGGTCATGACGCGGTTCTGTCATCCCGGACTTGCTTCGCAATCCGGGATGACAGAACCGCAGGTGCCGATCGAGCGGCGCGCCGGCGCCGCGGCGGGGACGGGTCCCGCGGCGTTCGTGGACGCGCGCGCTCCCGCGCACGCTGAGCAGAACACCTGTGGTTCTGGGTCCCGGGCTCCCTTCGGGACCCGGGATGACGAAGAGGCGGGACCTCGCGGCCCCGCCCCCTTTTCGCAAGCCTTCCGGCTCAGTTGTTCTGCCAGCTCTGGATCAGCTCGTCGTAGCCGATCGTGATCGGCTGCGGGTCCTCGTTCTCGAGGGCCGGCTTGGGCGCGCCGGGCTGGTCGAGCCAGTACTGCGGGTCGCGCTCCTCGTTCAGCACCGGGCCGAGATCGCCCAGCACGCCGGCGCGCTCGAGACGCGAGAGCACCTGCTCCTGCTCGGCGCACAGGTTGTCCATCGCCTGCTGGGCGCTGGTCGCGCCCGACGACGCGTCGCCGATCGCCTGCCACCAGAGCTGCGCGAGACGCGGGTAGTCCGGCACGTTGGTGCCCGTCGGGGTCCACTGCACGCGCGCGGGCGAGCGATAGAACTCGACGAGCCCGCCGAGCATCGGGGCGCGCTCGGTGAAGCTCTCGTGCTGGATGGTCGATTCACGCACGAAGGTGAGGCCGACGTGCGACTTCTTCACGTCCACGGTCTTCGAGGCGATGAACTGCGCGTAGAGCCAGGCGGCCTTGGCGCGATCCTCCGGCGTCGACTTCATCAGCGTCACCGAGCCGGCGTCCTGGTAGCCGAGCTTCATGCCCTCTTCCCAGTAGGCGCCGCGGGGCGAGGGGGCCATGCGCCACTTGGGCGTGCCGTCCTCGTTCACGACCGGCAGGCCCTCGGCGACCATGTCGGCGGTGAAGGCGGTGTACCAGAAGATCTGCTGCGCGATCTCGCCCTGGGCCGGGACCGGGCCCGCCTCGGAGAAGGTCATGCCGGCGGCGGCCGGGGGCGCGAAGTTCTGCAGCCAGTCGACGTAACGCTCGACCGAGTAGACGGCGGCCGGGCCGTTGGTCGCGCCGCCGCGGGCGACGCAGGAGCCGACCGGACGGGAGTTCTCGTCGACGCGGATGCCCCACTCGTCCACGGGCAGGCCGTTGGGGATGCCCTTGTCGCCGGCGCCGGCCATGGAGAGCCAGGCGTCGGTGAAGCGCCAGCCCAGCGACGGGTCCTTGCGGCCGTAGTCCATGTGGCCGAACACGGTGCGGCCGTCGATCTCGCGGCCGGTGAAGAACTCGGCGATGTCCTCGTAGGCCGACCAGTTCACCGGCACGCCGAGGTCGTAGCCGTACTCCTCCTTGAAGGCGGCCATGATCTCCGGATCGGTGAACCAGTCGTATCGGAACCAGTAGAGGTTCGCGAACTGCTGGATCGGCAGCTGGTAGACCTTGCCGTCCGGCCCGGTGGTGAAGCTGATGCCGACGAAGTCCTCGATGTCGAGGTTCGGGTTGGTGACGTCCGCGGCCTCGTTCGCCATCCAGTCGGTGAGGTTGCGGACCTGCTGGTAGCGCCAGTGCGTCCCGATCAGGTCGGAATCGTTGACGTACATGTCGTAGATGTTCTCGCCGGTCTGCATCTGCGTCTGCAGACGCTCGATCACGTCGCCCTCGCCGATCAGGTCGTGCGTGACGTTGATGCCGGTGATGGCCGAGAACGCCGGCGCGAGCACCTGGCTCTCGTACTCGTGGGTCGTGATGGTCTCCGACACGACGCGGATGTCCATGCCGCGGAACTGCTCTGCCGCGTCGATGAACCATTGCATCTCCGCTTCCTGCTCCTCGCGGGAGAGGCTGGAGAGATCGCCGATCTCGGCATCGAGGAAGCCGCGGGCGGCCTCCATGTCCGCGAAGGCGGGCGTCGCCATCGCGAAGAGGGCCGCCGCGGCGACCGATGTCGTCAGGTACTTGCGCATTCGTGGTCCTCCCGAACCGTTGTCGTTGAGAGAGCCGCCGGCTCCTGGCGTGCAGCCGGCAGGTTGCAGACCCGATCAGACGAAGCGGAAGACCGCCGCGGCGTAGATCAGGCAGGCGATCAGCGCACCCCACAGGGGCGGGCCGAACATTCCGAGCCAGGCCAGCGAGATGAAGGCCGACCCGAGAAGGCTGATGAAGAGCCGGTCGCCGCGCGTCGTCTCGATGCGCAGGATCCCGACCCGCGGCGTCTCCGGACGGAGCGCGGCGATGATCGTCATCGTCACGAGGAGCGCGCCGATGACCATGAAGAAGATCGCGGTGGGCCAGGTCCAGGCCATCCAGTCCATGGAAGTTCCTCCTCAGACGCGGCCGAGCGCGAAGCCCTTGGCGATGTAGTTGCGGACGAACCAGATCACGAGCGCGCCCGGCACGATGGTCAGGATTCCCGCCGCGGCGAGCACGCCCCAGTCGAGGCCCGACGCCGAGACCGTGCGGGTCATGGTCGCGGCGATGGGCTTGGCGTCGACCGAGGTGAGCGTGCGGGACAGCAAGAGCTCGACCCAGGAGAACATGAAGGCGAAGAACGCGGCCACCCCGATGCCGCTCGCGATCAGCGGCATGAAGATCTTCACGAAGAAGCGCGGGAACGAGTAGCCGTCGATATAGGCCGTCTCGTCGATCTCCTTGGGCACGCCGCGCATGAAGCCCTCCAGGATCCACACCGCGAGCGGCACGTTGAAGAGGCAATGCGCGAGCGCCACCGCGATGTGGGTATCGAACAGCCCCACCGCCGAGTAGAGCTGGAAGAAGGGCAGGGCGAACACGGCCGGCGGCGCCATGCGGTTCGTCAGCAGCCAGAAGAACAGGTGCTTGTCGCCCATGAAGCGGTAGCGGCTGAAGGCGTAGGCCGCGGGCAGCGCCACCGTCACCGAGATGACCGTGTTCATCACCACGTAGATCATCGAGTTGACGTAGCCCATGTACCAGGACGCGTCGGTGAGGATCGTGCGGTAATTGTCCAGCGTCGGTTCCTGCGGCCACAGCGAGAAGGACGAGAGGATCTCGCTGTTGTCCTTCAGGCTCATGTTGAAGAGCCAGTAGATCGGCAGGAGCAGGAAGACGAGGTACAGCGTCATGACGACGGCGGACGTCTTCACGCGCGGCCCGGCGGCGGCGCTGGTGCGCGCGAGCGTCGCGCCCTGGGCCCGGACGACAGCGGCCTGCGCCATCACACGCCCTCCTTCTTGTCGAGGTTGACCATCACCGTATAGAAGACCCACGAGATCAACAGGATCACGAGGAAGTAGATCAGCGAGAACGCTGCCGCGGGACCGAGGTCGAACTGGCCGATGGCGGTCTTCACCAGGTCGATCGACAGGAACGTCGTCGCGTTTCCGGGGCCGCCGCCGGTGAGGACGAAGGGCTCGGTATAGATCATGAAGCTGTCCATGAAGCGCAGCAGGATCGCGATGAGCAGCACGCCCTGCATCTTCGGCAGCTCGATGTAGCGGAACACCTTCCAGCGGCTCGCCTGGTCGATCTTGGCGGCCTGGTAGTAGGCCGAGGGGATCGAGACGAGGCCGGCATAGGCGAGCAGCGCCACGAGCGAGGTCCAGTGCCAGACGTCCATCACGATGATGGTGATCCAGGCGTCGAGCGCATCCTGCGTGTAGTTGTAGTCGATCCCGAGCTCCGAGAGCGTGCGGCCGAGCAGCCCGATGTCGACGCGCGCGAAGACCTGCCAGATCGTGCCGACCACGTTCCACGGGATGAGCAGCGGCAGCGCCATCAGGACGAGGCAGACCGAGACCCAGATCCCCTTCCTCGGCATGCACAGCGCGACCAGGATCCCGAGCGGCACCTCGATGGCGAGGATGATGGCCGAGAACAGGATCTGGCGGCCGAGCGCGTCGCGGATGCGCTCGGAGGCGAGCACCTGCTCGAACCACTCGAAACCGGCCCAGAAGAACACGTTCTGGCCGAACGTGTCCTGGAACGAGTAGTTCACCACCGTCATCAGCGGGATGACGGCCGAGAAGGCGACGAGCACCAGGACCGGCAGGACCAGGAACCAGGCCTTTTGGTTGACGGTCTTGTCCATCACGCGGCCCGCCCTTGCAGCATGCGCCCCTCGACGAGGCGATCCTCGACGTAGACACCGACCCGCGCGGGGTCGAAGACGACGCGGTTCATCTCCTGCGAGACCGGGCGGCCCTCCGGCACGACGACGTTGATCTCGCGCCCGAAGAACTCGAGCCGCACGATGCGGTGGCGCCCCACGTCCTCGATCCGCCGCACCCGCACCGGCAGTCCCGGGCCGTCCTTCGACAGGGTGAGGAATTCCGGGCGGACGCCGATCTCGACCTTGCCCGAGAGGGCGGGGTAGGAGGCGTCGAGCGGGATCTCGACGCCCTCGACGTGCGCGGACGTCCCCTCGACGCGCGCCGGGATCACGTTCATCCCCGGCGAGCCGATGAAGTAGCCGACGAAGGTGTGCGCCGGGCGCTCGAACAGCTCCGCCGGCGTGCCCGTCTGCACGACCTGGCCGTCGTACATGACGACGACCTTGTCGGCGAACGTGAGCGCCTCGGTCTGGTCGTGCGTCACGTAGATCATCGTGTGCCCGAACTCGCGATGGAGCGCCTTGAGCTGCGTGCGCAGCTCCCACTTCATGTGCGGGTCGATGACGGTGAGCGGCTCGTCGAACAGGATGGCGTTGACGTCCTCGCGCACCATGCCGCGGCCCAGCGAGATCTTCTGCTTGGCGTCCGCCGTGAGCCGCCGCGCCGCGCGATCGAGCACGTCCGCCATGCCGATCATGTCGGCGATCTGCTCGACGCGCCGGCGCACGTAGTCGCGGTCGGCGCCGCGGTTCACGAGCGGGAAGGCGAGGTTCTCGCGCACCGTCATCGTGTCGTAGACGACGGGGAACTGGAACACCTGGGCGATGTTGCGCGCGGCCGTCGGCAGCTGCGTCACGTCCTCCTCGCCGAACAGGATCTGTCCCTCCGAGGGGATGATCAGCCCGGAGATGATGTTGAGCAGCGTCGTCTTCCCGCAGCCCGACGGGCCGAGCAGCGCATAGGCGGAGCCGTCGTCCCAGACGAGGTCGAGACGCTTCAATGCGTAATCGGCTTCCGATCGCGGCGTGCCGGAGTAGGAATGGGCGAGGTTCGAGAGATGGATGCGGGCCACCTTGCGCCTCCTCAAGCCGCGAGCGCGTAGGAGGCGGGTGCGGCGAGCGCGCCGTCCTCCTCGAAGACGTAGACGTGGGCGGGGTCGACATGCACCGTCAGCGCCCGCCCGTGCTCGAGCGCCCGTACCCCGTGAACGAGGCCGACCCACCGCTCACCGCCGTGATCGATGTGGACGTAGGTCTCCGAGCCGGTGATCTCGGTCTCCGAGAGCACCGCCGGGAAGGCGAGGCAGCCCGGATGGGGCGGCTCGAGCTCGAGATGGTTCGGCCGAAAGCCGGCGAGATAGCGCCCGTCCTTCAGTGCGCCGAGCGCGCCCAGCGCCGGCACGCTCTGGCCCTCGCCGAACAGGAGCCGGTCGCCCGCCTTGGCGATCTTGAGGAAGTTCATCGGCGGATCGGAGAACACCCGCGCCGTCACCGCGTCGGCCGGGCGACGGTAGACGTCCGGCGTGCGGCCGAACTGGGTGACGCGACCCTCCCAGAGCGTCGCCGTGTTGCCGCCCAGCAGCAGCGCCTCCTCGGGCTCGGTCGTGGCGTAGACGAAGATCGCGCCCGATTCCTCGAAGATGCGCGGGATCTCCGCGCGCAGCTCCTCGCGCAGCTTGTAGTCGAGGTTGGCGAGCGGCTCGTCGAGCAGCACGAGGCCCGCGTCCTTCACGAGCGCACGGGCGAGCGCGCAGCGCTGCTGCTGGCCCCCCGAGAGCTCGAGCGGCTTGCGGTCGAGCAGCCCGTCGAGCTTCATCAGGGCCGCCGTCTTCTTCACCGCGGCGTCGATCTCCGCCCTCGGGCGACGGGCGACCTTCAGCGGGGAGGCGATGTTCTCCCACACGGACAGGGTGGGATAGTTCACGAACTGCTGGTAGACCATGGCGACGTTGCGGTCCTGCACGCGCCGGTCCGTGACGTCCTCGCCGTTCCAGACGATGCGGCCGGTCGCCGGCTTGTCGAGGCCGGCCATCAGGCGCATGAGCGAGGTCTTGCCGGCGAGCGTCGGCCCGAGCAGCACGTTCATCGTCCCCTTCTCGAGCGTCAGCGACGTCGGGTAGATGTGGGTGCGTCCGTCGACCACCTTGGACACGTTGTCGAGCACGAGCGTCATGCGCGTGTTGCCTCCCGTCATTCCGCCGCCAGGCTGCGAACCGCCGTCCCGCGATCGCGCATGAAGGCGTCGAGCGCCTGCGCCTCCTCGCGGGTCAGCCGCAGCCCGAGCTTCGTGCGCCGCCAGATCACGTCCTCGGCGCGCGCGGCGTACTCGCGCTCCATCAGCCAGACGATCTCGCGCTCGGTCAGCGTCGCGCCGAAGGCGCGTCCGAGATCCTCCGCGCGCGTCGCGTCGCCGAGCACGTCGCGCGCCTGCGTGCCGTATGCGCGCACCAGCCGGTGCGCCCAGAACGGCCCGAGGAAGGGATAGTCGCGCGCGAGATCGGCGACGAGCCGCTCGAATCCGTCGACGGGGAAGTCCCCGCCCGGCAGCGGCACGCCGGCCGTCCACGGGCCGGACGCCTGCGGGAAGAAGCGGGCGATCTTGGCCATCGCCGATTCCGCCAGGCGACGGTAGGTCGTGATCTTGCCGCCGAAGACATTGAGCAGCGGCGGGCCGTTCTCGTCGAGCGAGAGCACGTAGTCGCGCGTCGCGGCCGTGGCGGACTTCGCACCGTCGTCGTAGAGCGGGCGCACGCCGGAATAGGTCCAGACCACGTCCGAGCGGCCGATGGGCGTCTTCAGGTATTCCGAGACGAAGCCGCAGAGATAGTCGATCTCGGCGTCCGTCGCCTTCGCCTCGCCCGGCCCGCCCTCGTGGTCGCGGTCGGTCGTGCCGATCAGCGTGAAGTCGGTCTCGTAGGGAATGGCGAAGACGATGCGCCCGTCGCCGCCCTGGAAGATGTAGCAGCGGTCGTGCTCGAACAGCCGCTTCGTGACGATGTGGCTGCCGCGCACGAGGCGCACCTTCTCGGACGAGTTGATGCCGAGCACGCCCGCGATCACGTCCGCGACCCACGGCCCGCCGGCGTTGACGAGCGCCTTCGCCCGCGCCGTCTCCCGCCGCCCGTCGGCGTGGGCGATGTCGATCGTCCACAGGCCGCCCTCGCGGCGCGCCGAGACGACCTTGGCGCGCGGCAGGATGCGCGCCCCGCGCGCCTCCGCGTCCCGGGCGTTGAGCACGACGAGGCGGCTGTCCTCGACCCAGCAGTCGGAATACTCGAAGCCCCGCGCGAAGTCGTCCTTGAGCGGCGCGCCCGCCGGATCGCGGGCGAGGTCGAGAGAGCGCGTGGCGGGCAGGACCTTCCTGCCGCCCAGGTGGTCGTAGATGAACAGGCCGAGCCGCAGGAGCCAGGCCGGACGCAGGCCGCGATGGTGCGGCAGCACGAAGCGCAGCGGCCAGGAGATGTGCGGCATGGCGCGCAGCAGCGTCTCGCGCTCGATCAGCGATTCCCGCACCAAGCGGAACTCGTAGTACTCGAGATAGCGCAGCCCACCGTGGAAGAGCTTCGTCGAGGCCGACGATGTCGCCGACGCGAGATCGTTCATCTCCGCGAGCGCGACCGAGAGGCCCCGGCCGGCCGCATCGCGGGCGATGCCGCAGCCGTTCACGCCTCCACCGATGATGAACAGATCGAAGGCCTCGCGGCCTCCGGCTTCCTCCGACACGACGTTCCGTCCCTCTCGCTTATTTTCGCTGAGCGTCGCGTCTCGGCTTCGGTGAGTCAACCGTTATTTTCGCAAATTTTCGTATCGACTGCGTTCGCGCGTGAAATCGCCTCCCGCGACGCATCCGGGGCAGCGGAGCGCGCGCCGGCGCTTTCGCGGATGCGCGGGCCATGCGCGTTGCCTTTCGCCGCGCGTCCTGCCACGGTCCGCGCCGGAGAGCAGGTACGGAGCGTGGCCGGCATGGCTCAGAACTTCCGCCAGAAGGAGATCCTCGATCTCGCCCGCCAGCACGGCAAGGTCGTCGTGGAGGATCTCGCGGCGCATTTCGACGTCACCGTCCAGACCATCCGCCGCGACCTCACCGAGCTCTGCGAGGCCGGCGAGCTGACGCGCGTCTACGGCGGCGCGATCCTGCGCTCGGGCGTCGCCAACATCGGCTACGAGGACCGCCGCGGCCTGATGGCGGAGGAGAAGGACGCGATCGCCCGCGCCTGCGCCCGCGCCATCCCCGACGACGCCTCGCTCTTCCTCAACATCGGCACGACCACGGAGGCGGTGGCCCGCGCGTTGCTGTCGCACCGCAACCTCATGGTCGTGACCAACAACATCAACGTGGCCAACATCCTCTCCGCCAACGAGAGCTGCGAGGTGGTCGTCGCCGGCGGCGTCATGCGCCGGCCCGACGGCGGGCTCGTCGGCGACGTCACGCTCGAGATCGTCAAGCATTTCAAGGTCGACGTCGCCGTCATCGGCGCCTCGGCGCTCGACCTGGAGGGCGACCTGCTCGACTTCGACTTCCGCGAGGTGCGGGTCTCCCAGGCGATCCTGCGCCAGGCGCGGCGGGCCTACCTCGTGGCCGACCATTCGAAGTTCTCGCGCAGCGCGCCCGTGCGCATCGCCTCGCTGGAGGACGTCGACACGTTCTTCACCGACGCCCCCCCGCCCGAGCCGGTGCGCAAGCTCTGCCGGGACTGGGGCACGGAGATCGAGCTCGCGGTGGAGGAGGCGAGCCGCAAGGTCGGCTGAGTCCGCACGCGCAGGGGGCGCGCCCCGGCTTCCCGGAGCACGCCCCTCGCTCGATCCCGGCGGAGCAGGAGGACGTCAGATGTCGAAGAGGCCCTCCTCGCCCACGTCGTCCTCCCACATGCCGAACTCGGTCTCGTCGATGCCGCCGCTGTCGTCGGCATCGTAGGCCGAGTACATGCCCGCCGAGAGCTCCTCGTCGTTCAGCATGTCGTCGTCGTTCGTATCCCAGTCCTCGAAAGCGGTCTCGCCGTAGCGCTCGGTGAAGCGCGCCTCGTCGCCGCGGGCCTCCTCGAACTCGGTGCGCGTGATCGAGCCGTCGCCGTCGGCGTCGATCGAGCCGGTGAGGCCCTGGTTCGCCCAGCCGGTGTTCCACTCGGTCTGGTCGATCACGGCGTCGGTGTTGGCGTCCCAGTCGTTGTACGCCTGGGCGCCGGCCGGAGCGGCCATCAGGGCGAGGGCGAGCGAGGCCGCGGCGGTGGTGGTGAGCCAATTCCTGGTCATGAGCGTCTCCCGTCGGTTGTTGGACGGGAGCACGAATGCGCGAGCGCGCGCCGGGTTCGAGCACGGCGGCAGAAATGGGGGCGCCGCGCGTTGACCCCCGCATCGCGCTGGCGCATCGTCGCGCCGCGGCGGGACGGCAGAGGGCGTGAGCCGATGGCGGTCCGGGACCTGTTCTATCTCGTGGCGCTCGGCGCGCTCGTCGGCGTCATCCTGCATCTCGGCCGCACCGTGCTCGTGCCGGTCGTCGTGGCGATCATGCTGACCTACGTCATCGTCGGGGCGGTCGATGCGCTCGGCCGCGCGCCGCTCCTCGGCCACACCCCCACCTGGCTGCGCTACGTGGTGGCGGTGATCACCTTCCTGGCGGCGCTCGCGCTCCTCGGGCTCCTCGCCGCGGCGAACCTGCGCGGCCTCACCCTCGTGCTGCCCGCCTACGAGTCGAACCTGCGCGAGCTCCTCGACCGGGTCGCGGCCCCCTTCGGCGCCACCGGGACCGCGCTGTGGGAGGGGGTGCGGGCGCTCACGATCGACCGGATCGACGCCGGCCGCGCGGCGCTGTGGATCCTCAACACCCTGGCGAACGCGGGCGCGTACCTCGTCCTCATCGTGACCTATGTCGTCTTCCTCCTGCCGGAGCGGACGGTGATGCCCAAGAAGCTGCGCGCCATCGCCGGTGACAGGGCGCCGAGCGGGCGATCGCAGGAGGTCCTCGCGCGCATCAACGGGCAGATCACCTCCTACCTGTCCGCGAAAACGGCGGTGAACCTCGTGCTCGGCGTCCTCTCCTTCGGCGTGCTGATGCTGCTCGGGGTCGAGTTCGCCGTGTTCTGGTCGCTGTTCATCGCGCTCGCCAACTACGTGCCCTACATCGGCTCGCTCGCGGCGGTGGCGCTCGTCGTGCTGCAGATCCTGGCGCAGACGGGCTCGCTCGCGACGACGCTCGTGGGGCTCGGCCTGCTGGTGGCGGCGCAGGTCTACGTCGGCAACTGGCTCGAGCCGCGCTGGCTGAGCCGCTCGTCGAATCTCGGCCCCTTCGTCGTGCTGCTCTCCCTCGTCGTCTGGGGCGCGCTCTGGGGCATGCCCGGGGCGATCCTCGCCGTGCCGCTGACCTCGATCCTGATGATCGTGCTCGCCTCCGGCCCGCAGACGCGGGCGATCGCCATCCTGATGTCGCGGGACGGGCGGATCGACTGACGCGACCCGCGCTCCCCGCGGCGTTGCCACGGATGGCCATCTGCAATAGGCGTGGTGCCACCGCCGCGGCACAGGAGACCCGGGCATGCGCGTGGGAGCCCCGCTCGAGACCCGCCTTCCGACCGACGGCCTCCACGGCGAGGCGATCGCGCGCACCATCCTCGCGCTCGCCTCCGCCGCGGCCGAGCTCTCGGGCCTCGTCGCTCGCGGCGCGCTGGAGAGCGCGCTCGGCGCCGAGATCGGGGAGGGGCACGAAGCGGGCGACGCGCAGCGCGCGCTCGACGCCGTCGCCGACGAGCTGTTCCTGACGGCGCTCGCGGGCGCGCCGGTCGCCGCCGTCGCGTCCGAGGAGCGGGAGGACGTGCACGTGCTCGCGCCGGGCGCGCCGCTCGCGGTCGCGATCGATCCGCTCGACGGCTCCTCGAACATCGACGTCAACGCCCCGGTGGGCGCCATCTTCTCGATCGTCGAAGCCGGCGCGGGCGCCGAACCGCGAGCCGCCTTCCTCGCACCCGGCACGGGGCAGTGCGCGGCCGGCTTCTTCGTCTTCGGGCCGGCGACGACGCTCGTCCTGAGCGTCGGGCGCGGCGTCGATCTCTACGTGCTCGACCGCGTCTCGGGTGGGTTCCGGCTCGCGCGGGCGGGGCTTCGGGTGCCAGAGAGCGCGCGGGAATTCGCGATCAACGCCTCGAACCGCCGCCACTGGGAGCCGCCGCTCGCGGCCTGGTTCGCCGATTGCCTCGCCGGCTGCGAGGGGCCGCTCCGCGTCGACCACAACATGCGCTGGATCGCCTCGCTCGTGGCGGAGACCTACCGGATCTTCACCCGCGGCGGCGTCTACCTCTACCCGGCGGACGCACGCGCCGGCTACGCGCGCGGGCGCCTGCGGCTCGTCTACGAGGGGCGGCCGATCGCCTTCCTCGCGGAGCAGGCCGGGGGGCTCGCCACGGACGGGCGCCGGCGCATCCTCGACCTGGAGGCCGGATCGCTGCACGAGCGCTGCCCGCTCGTGTTCGGGTCGCGGGAGATGGTGGAGGCGGTCGGGGGCTACCTCAGCGGGTCGCGTCCGGGCTGAGACCGCCCTTGAGCTCGGCGAGCACCTCGGCCGCGCGCAGGAAGCGCCACGGGTCGACGGCGCGGCCGTCGAGGCGGGTCTCGTAGTGCAGGTGCGGACCGGTTGAGCGGCCGCTCGAGCCGGCCCGCCCGATCAGGTCGCCGGCGGCGACCTCCGCGCCGTCGCTCACCGTGATCGCGGAGAGATGGGCGAAGCGCGTCGTCAGCCCGTTGCCGTGGTCGATCTCGACGAGCTTGCCATAGCCGCCGGCGCGCCCGGCGGCGACGATGCGTCCGGCCGCCGTGGCGTAGACCGGCTCGCCGGTGCGCGCGCGGAAATCGATGCCGGCGTGGAAGGCCGGGCGGCGCGTGAACGGATCGGAGCGCACGCCGAAGTTCGAGGTGACCGCGATGTCGCCGTCGACGGGGCGCTCGAAGGGGATGGTGATCGTCGTGCGGCGCAGGCGGTCGCGGGCGACGAGGCTCTCCTGCAGCTCGGCGACCCGCGCCTCGAAGCCGCCGGCCTCCGCGTCGATGCCGATCGGGATGAACGGGCCGCCGATCCCTTCGGCTGCGAGCACGTCGGGATGGGCGGGCTCGAGGGCATAGGGATCGAGGCCGGCGGTCTCGATCGCGTCGCGCATGATGCCGGCCTCGAGCTCGACCTGCAGGCGGATGCGCTCCAAGGCGCGGATCTGGCCCTCCTCGACGACGGAGAGGGAGCGCTCGGCCGCATCGAGATTCGCGCCGACGCTGGCGGCGGCGGGCAGGGCGAGCGTCGCGGCGCGCTCCACGGCCGTCTCGCCCGTCGCGTCGCCGCGCAGCCGCAGCTCGAACGGGCCGGGCGCGGGCCTCGGCTCGGGGCGGGGACGCGTCTGAGGCGCGAGGTCCTCCGGTCGCGCGGGCGGGCTCGCGAGCGGCGCGAAGGCCGAGGCCGCGTCCGGCAGGACCGCCGCGCCGGCGATGGCGCCCGTGACCGCCGCCGGCGCGATCCGCTGGGCGAGGTCCGCGAGCACCGCCTGGCGCGTCTCGACCTCGACCTGTCGGCTCACCAGCGAGGCGACGCGCTGCTCCATCGTATCTTGGTCGATCAGCTTGCGGCTCGCGACCCGGTCGAGCCGCGCCCGCAGGGCGCCGAGGTGATCCTCGTAGCGCGCCTCCGTCAGGGCCTGGCGGCGCAACAGCTCGGCGACGAGATCCTCGCGCGAGGCAATGTACCACGTCGCCCCCGCCGCCCAGGCGGTGAGCAGCGTGAGCACGACGCCGAGCGCGGCGGCGGCGAAGGGGCCGACGGCGAAGAGCGTGCGGGGCGGTGCGCTCGCGCGCGGCACGAGGTCGCGCTCGCGGACCACGTGGTCGTGCGACAGGCGCTCACCCCGCAGGCGTCCTCGTCCGTCGTGCATGCGTCGCATCCCCTTGCGGAAACTCGACGCTATTCAACACCCGTTAGGGTTAAGATCCCGCAAACGGGAAACACACCCGGCCGGCTCAGAGCGCCTGCACCGCCGCGAGCACTTCCTCGGCGTGGCCGGGGACCTTCACCTTGGGCCACACCCTGGCGACCCTGCCCTCGGCGTCGATCAGCACCGTCGTGCGCTCCACGCCCATGTACTTCTTGCCGTACATGCTCTTCTCGACCCAGACGCCGTAGGCCTCCAGCATGCCCTTCTCCTCGTCGGCGAGGAGGTCGAAGCCGAGCTCGTACTTGGCCTTGAACTTGTCGTGGCTCTTCGCCGAATCGGGAGACACGCCGACGATGACGGCGCCGGCGGCCTCGAAGGCGTCGCGCATGCCGTTGAAGGCCTGCGCTTCCTTGGTGCAGCCGGAGGTGTCGTCCTTGGGGTAGAAGTACAGCACCACCGTCTTGCCCCTCAGGTCCGAGAGGGAGACGGACCGGCCGCCGTCGGCCGGGAGGGTGAAGGCGGGAGCCGGGTCGCCGATGACGAGCGCCATGTGCCATCCTTTCGTCGGTTTTGCGATATGGTCGTCGCGCGAGGAACGCGCGCCGTGTACGGCGGGCAATCAAGCAGGGATCACACCCCGGGGCCAGCCCCGCGCACGCGCGCGCGGCATCCCCCACGGGGCGTGTGGCCGGAGCGGACCAGCGCGTGGACGAGGAGGTGACCCATCTGCGCCCGAGCGCCTTGCGCGGCGGGCGTTTCGGTCGGAGCGCCGGGCTGCGCGACGCCAAGCGCCGCCGCGGCGTCGGCCGGCGCCTGCTCGTCCTCAAGCTCTGGCTCGTCGCCGGGCTCGTGGCGCTCGGCGGCGCGCTCTACCTGCGCCTCGATTCGGCGCCGCTCGAGATCGCGGGGCTGTCCGAGCGGGTCGCCGCCGCGGTCGAGGATCGGCTCGGCGCCGCCTGGCGCGTGTCGCTCGCCGATTCGGCGCTGACCCTCCACGAGGGATCGCCCGCGCTCGCCGTCGACGGGCTCGACCTCACCGATCGCGACGGCGCGCGCATCGCGCATGCCCCGCGGGCGATCGTATCGGTCGGCGCGCTCTCTCTGCTGACGGGTGCGCCCGTGCCGCGGGCGGTCGTGCTCTCGGATGTCGAGCTGCGCGTCCTCGTGGCGGAGGACGGCACGGTCTCCCTGCTGCCGCCCGACGGCGGCGAGCCGGTCGCCGCGCCCATCCGGCCCGCCGGCGAATCGCCGGCTTCGGACCTGCCCGCGGTGGGCCCGGTCGCCGCCGTGGCGGGCGCGCTCGCGGGCATCCTCGACGAGGCGAGCCCGCTGGGCGGGCTCTCGCGGGCGCGGCTCGAGAATGCCCGGCTCACGCTCGTCGGTGCCGACGGCCGCGAGCGCGTGGGCTTCGCGCGGGTCGATGCGCGCGTGCGGCGCGACGGCGCGATGCGCCGCATCGAGGCGACCTTCGACGGCCCCGGCGGCGCCTGGAGCGTGGAGGGCTCCGTCGGACGCGAGCCCGACGGCGGGCGCGCGGCCCGGCTCGCCGTCGAGGCGATGCCGGTGCGCGACCTCACCCTGGTGACCGGCCTTTCCGATGCGCTCGGCTCGCGCGACCTGACGCTCACCGGCGAGGCGGCGATCGCGATCGGTCCCGACGGCGACCTGCGCCGCTTTTCGGCCCGCCTCGAGAGCAATTCCGGCTGGCTGCGCACGCGCGATCCGTTCATGCCGCTCGTCCCGGTGGAGCGGCTCGCAGCCGAGGCCACCTGGCTGCCCGGGGAGAAGCGGCTCGCGCTGCGAAACGTCGAGATCGCCGGCGGGCGCACCCGCGTGACTCTCGCCGGCGCCCTCGTGCCCGAGGGGAGCGACGGCCGCTGGCGCCTCGCCCTCGCCGGGGGCGACGCGGTCGTGCGCGGCGCCACCGACGCCGAGCCGACGCTCGCGCTGTCGCGCGTGTCGGTGGCCGCACGCGGCGGGTCGGACGGGGTCGTCGTCGAGGAGCTCTCCCTCGCCGGACCGGGTGTCGATCTCGCGCTGATGGCGTCCTTCGGCGGCGCCGAGGATCGCGGCGGCCTGCGCGTCGCGCTCGACGCCGTCGACCTGCCCGTGCGCGCCGCGCTCGCGCTGTGGCCGGATTTCGTCGCACCGATCCCGAGGCTCTTCCTGCGCCGGGCGCTGACGAGGGGCACCGTCACCGACCTCGACGTCGCCGTCGCGCTCACCGGCGAGGACCTCGCCGGCCTCTTCGAGAAGCAGCCGCTGCCGCCCGAGGCGATCGACGTGCGCTTCGCCATGGAGGGCGTGCGCCTGGTGCTCGACGAGGACTTCCCGCCGCTGCGCGACGCCGTGGTCAGCGGCACCGTCACCGGGGAGGACGCCTTCGTCGATGCGACGAGCGCCCACGTCCTCACCGCGGACGGCCGGCGGCTCGACGCGAGCGACGGCCGCTTCCGCCTGGAGAATTACTGGGAATCCACCTCGCCGGCGCGCATCGCCTTCTCCGCCACGGGCGGGCTCGATGCGCTCGCCGCCTTCCTGCGCACGCCCGCGCTCTCGGGCGCGGCCGACCTCGCGCTCGATCCGGACGCCGTGGCCGGCGATGTCGCGCTCGATGTCGCCTTCTCCTTCCCGATCGGCGAGCCGGTCGAGGTGGCGCGCCTGCCGATCGCCGCGACGGGCCGGCTCGAGAACGTCTCGGCGCCGCTCGTCGGCGACGCCGAACGCCTGGAGGACGGCTCGCTCGCCCTCGGCTTCGATCCCGACGGGACGCTGCGGCTCGACGGGACCGGGACGATCGCGGGCTCGCCGGTGACGGTCGCGCTCGTCGATCCCCGCGGGAGCCCCGGCGAGGCGCGCGTCTCGGGCAGCGTCGACGCGGGCCTCCTCGCCGCGCGTGGGCTCGTGCCGCAGGGCGCCGCGAGCGGGCCGGTCGCCCTCGAGGTCGAGGCGCGGCTCGGGCCGGGAGACGCACTCTCGGCGACGATCGCCGCGGATCTCGCCGGGGCGCGGCTCGACGGTCTGCTGCCCGGCTGGACCAAGGCCGCGGGCGCGCCGGGTACGCTCGCGGTCAGCCTCGCCACCGACCCGGAGGGGATCGTCTTCCGCGATCTCGCGCTCGAATCGGGTCCCGTCGTGCTGCGCGGCGGCGGACGGGTCGGCCCGGACGGCGCGCTCCGGAGCCTCGATCTCGCCACCGCACGGCTCTCCCGAGGCGACGACGCTGCGCTGACCGTCTCGCGCACCGAGGGCGGCGCCTGGGCCGCGCGGCTGACGGGATCGGTCTTCGATCTGCGCCCGATCATGACGCACCTGCGCGACGACGGTGGGGGCGGCGACGACGGCGCTGCCGCCCTCGACGCGAGGCTGGACGCGCGCGTCGACATTCTCGGCGGCTTCGGCGGCGAGGTGCTCACGAACGTCGCGGCGGGCCTGCGTGTCGTCGACGGCGCCGTTCGGGACGGCACGATCGACGCCCGCTACCCGGGCGGGCCGCTGACGGCGCGCATCGTCGACGGGCGTCTCGCAGTGGAGACGGCCGACGCCGGCGCGACCCTGCGCTTCCTCGACCTCTACGACCGCATGATCGGCGGGCGGCTCGCCCTGCAGGTCGGCCTCGACGGCGCGCGCGCGCCCGGCCAGCTGATCCTGTGGGACTTCGTGCTGCGCGACGAGCCGGCGCTGCGCAGCGTCGTCGGTCGCCAGCTGCCGGCGAGCGCGGGCAGCGACGCTCGGTTCGGCCTCTCCGGCCCCGCAGTCGACGCGAGCGAGGCGTTGTTCACGAAGGCGCAGGTCGACTTCATCCGCGACGGCTCGGTCCTGACGCTCGCCGACGCGCGGATGTGGGGCCCGCAGCTCGGCTTCACGCTCGAGGGCTGGGTCGACCTGGAGGCGCAGCGCCTCGACATCGCCGGCAGCTACGTGCCGGCCTACGGGCTCAACAACGCCTTCGCGCAGGTGCCGGTCTTCGGCACGATCCTCGGCGGGAGCCAATACGAGGGGCTGTTCGCCGTGAACTTCCGCGTCGCCGGCCCGGTCTCCGACCCGGCGCTGACGATCAACCCGCTCTCGGCGATCGCGCCGGGCGTGCTGCGCCGCCTCTTCGGCGCCGGCGCCCCGACCCGCCGCGGCCCCGCGCTCGAAGCCCCGCCGCCCGCCCCGCCGCTCGACATCACGCCAGGGTAACGCGCGCGCCGCCGCCTCCCCGACGGGGGCGGAGCGACGGCGTCACACGGCCCGCGCGAGGACCCGCCGGGCCCGCTTGAGGTGGGGCATGTCGATCATCTCGCCCTCGATCGCAACCACGCCGGCACCGGGGTCGGCCTCGAAGGCGGCGACGATGGCGCGCGCGCGGGCGACCTCGGTGGGGGAGGGCGTGAAGGCCTCGTTGATCACCGGCACCTGCGCCGGATGGATCGCGAGCTTGCCCGCAAAGCCGTCCCGGCGCGCCGCGCGGCATTCGGCGGCGAGGCCGTCGAGGTCGCGGAAGGCGGTGTGGACACCATCGATGGCGTCGACCTCCGCCGCTGCGGCCGCGAACAGCATCATGTTGCGGGCGATCCGGTAGGGCTCCGTCCAGGCGCCGGCCTCGTCGCGGTTGCTCTCGGCGCCGAGATCGGCCGAGAGATCCTCGCCGCCCCAGGCGAGGCCGCGCAGGCGGTGGCTCGCGCCGCCGTAGGTGCCGAGCCCGAAGATCGCGCGCGCCGTCTCGGTGGCGATGGCGTGGATGACGGTGCCGCCGTCCGGCAGGCCGTATTCCGCCTCGCGCACCGCGATCAGCGCGGCGAGGTGCGCGACGTCCTGGCCGCCTGCCGCCTTCGGCAGCACGATCCCGTCGGGCGACGCCGGCATCACGGCGTCGAGATCCGCGCCGATGAGATCGGTGTCGAGCGCGTTCACGCGCACCAGGAGGCGCGGGCGGCCCTCCACGGCCGCGGCGCGGGCGAGGAAGGCGGCGGCGACGGCGCGCCCGCGGGCCTTCTCGGCGGGCGCGACGGAATCCTCGAGATCGACGATCAGCGCGTCGGCCCCCGCGCCGAGCGCCTTCTCGAGCTTCTTCTCGCTGTCCCCGGGAACGAAGAGATACGACCGCATCCGTGCCTCCTCACGCCGCCGGGCGCTTGAGCATGAAGGCCTGGCGGGTGCACTGCGCGACGAGCGTGCCGTCCTGCTTGTAGGCCCTGTGGCGGAAGGTGACGATGCCGGCGTTCGGTCGCGATCGCGATTCGCGCTTCTCGACGACCTCGGTCTCGCACCGCACGGTGTCCCCCTCGAACAGCGGTGCGGGGAAGGTGACGTCCGTCATGCCGAGGTTGGCGATCGTGGTCCCGACCGTCGTGTCGTTCACCGAGATGCCGATCATCAGGCCCAGCGTGAAGAGCGAGTTCATCAGCGGGCGCCCGAACTCCGTCTGCGTCTCGCAGAAATGCGCGTCGATGTGGAGCGGCTGCGGGTTGAGCGTCATGTTGGAGAACAGCATGTTGTCCATCTGCGTCACCGTGCGGGTGAGGCGATGGGGGATGACCGTGCCCGGCTCGAAGTCCTCGAAGTAGATCCCGCCCCTGGGGTGGCGCCGCGCCTCGTCGACCATGCCGTTCATCCTCCTCGCGGGTGCGCTCGCGGCGCCCTCTAAAGCCTTCGTTTACCATGATCGGGCGATGATGCAGCCCAGACCCGAGCCGCGCCCGTCGGCCGCGACCGGGCCCGAGGACCCGCGGCGCGCCATGTTCCTGTTCACCTCGCTTCCCGCGCAGACCAGCCCGTCCGCAACGGCCGTGCCGCCGCCCGTCGTCGATGCGATCCGCGACGGAGCGCGGGCGAGCGGGCTCAGTTTCGACTACCTCCTCGCCACCGCGCAACGCGAATCGGCGCTCGATCCTTCCGCGCAGGCGAGCACGTCGTCCGCGACGGGCCTGTTCCAGTTCATCGAGCAGACCTGGCTCGGCCTCGTCGACAGCGAGGGGCCGCGCCTGGGCCTCGCCGAGGAGGCACGCGCCGTCGTGCGCGGGGCGGACGGACGCTACCACGTGCCCGATCCCGCGCAGCGCGCCGAGATCCTGGCGCTGCGCGAGGACCCGCGGCTGGCCGCACAGCTCGCCGGCGCGCTGACGAACCGCAACGCGGCCGCGCTCGAATCGGCGCTGGGCGGGGCGCCGAGCGAGGCCGACCTCGCCGTCGCCCACGTGCTCGGCGCGACCGGCGCCGCGACGCTGATCCGCGCCGCCGGCGAACGCCCGCAGACCCCCGCCGAGACGCTCTTCCCGCGCGCGGCGGAGGCGAACCCGGCCCTGTTCCGCGACGGCGCGGGTGCGCCCCGCTCGGCGGCGGCGCTCTATCGCACGATCGCGGACGCGCACGAGGCGGCCCGCACGCACGCCGCGACGGCGGGAACGGCGCCCGCGCCCGACGGCGCCGCGCCCGCCTTCGGCGCCGACGCGCCGCTCGCCTTCGCCCGCCGCGACGGGCCGGCCTTCCACGGCCTGTTCCGGACCGACGGCGCAGCGCCCGGCCCGGTCTCCGGGGCGGTGGCGAGCCTGTGGAGCGCGCCGCCGGACGGTGCCCTCCCGACGCCCGCCGCGGCGCCCGCGCCGCCGGTCGCGCCCTCGACGGCGCCGATCCGCGGCGCCGCCGGCCGCGTCGAGGGCCCGCTCGACCTCGCCGCCGTGGCTCGGGGGGCGCGATGATCGTCCGGCGCTTCCTCCTGTGGGCCCGCACGGCCTCCCCCGGCGACCGCGCCGAGGCGGTGAGCGCGCTCGCGCGGGCCTATCTCTACGGCGACCTCGCCCACGCCGACCGCCGGGACGCCGAGACCGCGCTCACCGCGATGCTCGACGATCCCTCGCCGCTCGTGCGCCGGGCGCTGGCGGAGGCGGTGGCGAACGCGCCGGAGGCGCCGCGCCACATCGTGGTGGCGCTCGCCTCCGACCAGAGCGGCATCGCCGCCCTCGTCCTCGCGCGCTCGCCGCTCTTGACCGACGCCGATCTCGTCGACTGCGCCGCGCTCGGCGACGACTTCGTGCAGACCGCGATCGCGCTGCGTCCGCGGCTCTCGTCCGCCGTCTCGGCGGCGCTCGCGGAGATCGCCTGCCCGCAGGCGGTCGAGGAGCTCCTCGGCAATCCCGCGGCGGGCCTCGCGCCCTCGACCTTCGCCCGCATCCACGAGCGGCTCGGCGAGGAACCCGCGATCCGCGAGGCGCTGCTCGCCCGCGCCGACTGCCCCGTCGACGTGCGCCAGACGATCGCCGTCGCCGTGGCGGCGCGGCTCGAGCGCTTCGTCGTCGGCTGCGGCTGGCTCTCGGCGGAGCGCGGCGCGCGCGTCGTGCGCGAGGCGCGGGAGAAGACCACGGTCGCGCTCTCGGCCGGTGCGCAGGCGGACGCGATGCGCCTCGTCGTGCACCTGCGCCGCTCGGGCCAGCTCACGCCGGCCATGATCCTGCGCGCCGTCCTCTCCCGCGCCATGCCGTTCGCCGAGGCCGCCTTCGCGGATCTCGCGGAGATGCCGGCGAAGCGCGTCGTGGCGCTGCTGCACGACCCGCGCGGCGCGGGCTTCCCGGCGCTGTACCGCCGCGCGAAGCTGCCGGCCGCCCTGCTGCCGGCCTTCGAGGCCGCCCTGTCGGCGCTGCGCGAGCCGGAGGGAGACCGGGCGAGCGGCGGCGCGCAGCTCTCGCGGCGGATGGTCGAGCGCGTGCTCTCCGCCTGCGCGGCGCTGCCGGCGGAGGAGGCCGGCAAGCTCCTCGTGCTCCTGCGCCGCTACGAGGTCGAGGCCGCGCGCGAGGAGGCCCGCGAGGCGAGCCGGGCGATGGCGGAGGACGCGGCGCTCGACGTCGCGCTCGCCCATGTCGAGCGCGGCATCGTCGAGGCGATCCGCTCGCGGCGGCTCGGGCTCGCGGCCTGAAGGGGCGGCCGCTCACGCAGCGCTCGTGAATGCCGCGCGCGCGGCGTTCCGCCTTGCCCTTCCTGCCGAACCCGCCTATAAGCCGCCCGCGCCCGCTAGACACCCTTGGAGGCACGGGCGCGCGCCGGGCCGCCGCGTTGGCGGCCTTCGGCGTTTCCAGCACTATCGAGGAAATCCACGACCATGTCCGAGACCAAGACTCTCCAGGCCGTGGCGCGCGATCGGGTCGGCAAGGGGGCCGCCCGTGAAGCTCGCCGTCAAGGCCGCGTGCCCGCCGTCGTCTACGGGGCCGGCAAGCCGCCCCGCGCCATCGCAGTCGACTTCAACGAGATGAAGAAGCTGATCTACGCCGGCGGCTTCATGACCACGATGTTCGACATCGAGGTCGGCGGCGAGACCGAGCACGCGATCCCGCGCGACTACCAGCTCGATCCCGTCAAGGACATGCCGATCCACGTCGACTTCTTCCGCGTGGGCAAGGGCCAGACCATCGCGGTCGAGGTGCCGGTGCACTTCGTCAACCAGGAGAAGGCGGTCGGCATCAAGCGCGGCGGCACGCTCAACGTCGTGCGCCACACGGTGGAGCTGAACGTCCCCGCCGACGCGATCCCGGATTCGATCGACATCGACATCTCGACGCTCGACATCGGCGACAGCCTGCACATCTCGGCCGTCACCCTGCCCAAGGGCGTGACGCCGACGATCACCGATCGCGACTTCACGATCGCGACGATCGCCGTCCCGGCCGGCGTGCGCGAGCAGCTGCAGCAGGAGGCCGCCGAGAAGGCCGAGGGCGGCGGGGACGAGGGCTGATCCTCCGCCGGCTGAGACGTCTGTTCGGATCGAGCGCTCCGGCCGCAGGGCCGGAGCGTTTCGCCGTCGAAGGGGAGGGGCCCGTGCGCCTGATCGTCGGGCTGGGCAATCCCGGCACGCGCTATGCCGGCAACCGGCACAATATCGGCTTCATGGCTGTGGACGAGATCGCCCGCGTCCACGCTGCCGCCCCCTGGCGCCGACGCTTCCAGGGCGAGGCGTCCGAGGCGCTCGTCGGGCGCGAGCGTGTGCTGCTGCTCAAGCCGCTCACCTACATGAACGAGAGCGGGCGCGCGGTCTCCGAGGCGATGCGCTTCTACAAGATCCCGCTCGACGACGTCGCCGTCCTCCACGACGAGCTCGACCTCGCCCCCGCCAAGCTGCGCATGAAGAAGGGCGGCGGCAACGCCGGCCACAACGGCCTGCGCTCGATCACCGCGCAATGCGGCAACGACTACCGCCGGGTGAGGCTGGGCATCGGGCACCCCGGCGACAAGGCGCTGGTCCACGGCTACGTCCTCAACGACTTCGCCAAGTCCGAGCAGCCGTGGGTGGAGGACCTCTGCCGCGCGGTGGCCGACCACGCCGAGCTGCTGGCCAAGGGCGACGACGCCTCGTTCCAGAACAAGGTGCACCTCGCCATGGAGGGGCGCGGCTGGGGCGACGTGAAGCGGCCGGGGGAGAAGGGCGGTTGACTTGAGGAACGCCCCCTCATGTCATTCATCCATCCGGGGCGATAGGAGGTCCACCGTGGAGTTGGAAGATCGAGACGATCTCATCGTCTTGGACAAGCTGAGGAACGAAGCTGCTCTGCGGGGTATCGGCTTGCTGGACCTCATCGCGGATCTCCTGGGCGAGCCGCGTCCGACACCACAGACGATCGCGATGCAGCGCTTCCTCGCCGGGCCGCCCATGGATCTTCTCGACGAGAACGGCAGGGCGCCGACGCGCGACCAGATCTACGACGACGATCCGAAGTGAGCCGAGCGCACGCGAAGAGATTTGCCGCTTCACCCGAAGCGAAGACATGGTACACGAAACCCGCTTCGAAGGCGTGACCGTGATCAGTCCCTTCGAGGTCGCGCCTCACGAGATCTGAACACGAGACGAGCAGGACGGACATGGGCTTTCGCATGGGCATCGTCGGGCTGCCGAACGTCGGCAAGTCCACCCTCTTCAACGCGCTGACCCAGACGGCCGCGGCGCAGGCGGCGAACTATCCGTTCTGCACGATCGAGCCCAATGTCGGCGACGTCGCCGTGCCCGACGAGCGGCTCGACACGCTCGCCGCGATCGGCAAGTCGGCGCAGGTGATCCCGACCCGCCTCACCTTCGTCGACATCGCCGGCCTGGTGCGCGGCGCCTCGCGCGGGGAGGGGCTCGGCAACCAGTTCCTGGCCAATATCCGCGAGGTCGACGCCATCGCCCACGTGGTGCGCTGCTTCGAGGACGAGGACGTCACCCACGTCGAGGGCAAGATCGACCCCGTCGCCGACATCGAGACCATCGAGACCGAGCTGATGCTGGCCGATCTCGACAGCCTGGAGCGGCGCGTGACCGGCCTCGAGAAGAAGGCAAAGGGCGGCGACAAGGAGGCGAAGGAGAGCCTCGACCTGTGCAATCGCGCGCTCGTGCTGCTGCGCGACGGCAAGCCCGCACGGCTCGTCCAGGTGACTGCGGAGGAGCGCCGCGCCTTCGACATGCTGCAGCTCCTCACGGCCAAGCCCGTGCTCTACGTCTGCAATGTCGAGGAGGCCTCCGCCGACGCGGGCAACGACTTCTCGGCGCGGGTCTTCGCCCGGGCGAAGGAGGAGGGCGCACAGGCCGTGGTCGTCTCCGCCAAGATCGAGAGCGAGATCGCCGTCCTCCCCGAGGCCGAGCAGGCGGAGTACCTCGAGGCGGTGGGCCTCGCCGAGCCCGGCCTCAACCGCGTGATCCGCGCCGGCTACAAGCTGCTGGGCCTCTTGACCTACTTCACGGTCGGTCCGAAGGAGGCCCGCGCCTGGACGATCGCGAACGGAACCCGCGCGCCGCAGGCGGCGGGCGTGATCCACACCGACTTCGAGAAGGGGTTCATCCGCGCCGAAACCATCGCCTACGACGACTACGTGTCGCTCGAGGGCGAGGCCGGGGCGCGCGAGGCGGGGAAGATGCGGCTCGAGGGCAAGGAGTACGTCGTGCGCGACGGCGACGTGATGCACTTCCGCTTCGCCCCCTGAGGGGAGGCCGATCGCCGTCGATCCCGGCCTAATCCCCCTCCGCAACCTTACGGACCCTCGCGGCGTTCGGCATCGCATGAAGCTCGAACGCCGCCACGACTGGGATCTCGACGTCGACGCCGCCCTGCGCCTCCAGGAGGCGCTGAAGGGGGATGTCGACGTCTCGACGCCGCTCGATCTCGACGCCATCCGGCTGATCGCGGGATCGGACGTCGTCATCAAGGACGACGAGGCTCACGCCGTCGTCGTCGTCGCCACCTTCCCGGATCTCCAGCCGGTGGAGACCGTACACGGCCGCGGCACGGTGCGGCTGCCCAACACCCCGGCGATGACGAGCTTTCGCGAGGGGCCGGCGCTCCTCGACGCGTTCGAGAAGCTGGAGCACGAGCCCGACGTCTTCCTCTTCGACGGGGCGGGCATCGCGCACCCGCAGCGCTTCGGAACCGCCTGCCATCTCGGGCTCTTCCTGGGGCGCCCCACGGTCGGCTGCGGCAAGACGCGGCTGTGCGGGCGCTTCGCGCTCCTGCCGGAGGACAAGGGCGCGATGGCGCCGCTCACCGACGACGGCGAGACGATCGGCATGGCGGTGCGCACGCGCACGCGCATGAATCCGATGTTCATCTCGCCGGGCCACCACGCCGATCTCGACGGCGCGGTCGCGCTCGTGCTGCGCACCACCGAGAAATACCGCCTGCCCGAGCCGATCCGGCTCGCCCACAAGGCCGGGCAGGATCAGGCGGCGCGGTAGGCCGGAGCGCTCGCGAGATAGCGCCCGTAGGCGGCCGCGCTCGGGGGCAGGAATGTCTCGGCGAGGATGCCGCCGCGTCGCTCCCGGCAGCCGATGTCGGCGAGGAGCTCGTCGAGATAGCGGAAGTGGTAGGGTGCCGAGCACAGCCCCCCATAGACCTGTGCCGCCGGCCGGACCCTGCGCCGCCAGGCGAGGTGCGCGTCGATCGCCGCGTTCATCGCCTCGGGCGTCGGCTGGCGCGCCAGCGTCCCGTCCATGTAGCGCACCAGCCATTCCGCCGAGATCTCGCTCGTCAGCACGGTGGCGAAGCTCGAGTTGAAGCCGACGAAGCCGAGGTCGGGCACGTCCGGGCTCGCGGCGAGCCGGTGGAGGCGGTACTGACCGTCGGCCTCGCGGATCGTGTCGAGCACGTCCCGAGGCAGATAGGAGACGCCGAGCGTCCAGCCGGTGGCCTGGATCGCCACGTCGATCGCGAGGCGCTCGCCGCCGGTGAGGACGACCGTGCCGGGCTCGTAATGCTCGAACGTGCCGCGATGGGCGGTGATGCGGCCGGCGTGCAGCATCTCGTAGAAGCCTTCCGTCGCGATCGGCAGGCCGCAGGAGATGGCGTCCTCGATGGGGACGGAGGGGCGCATGCCGAGCTTCGTGAGCCCGAACTGCCGGTCGAGCAGCGTCTCCAATGCCCGCCAGTTCGCCCAGATCGCCGGCTTGGCGAGCGCGTAGGCGACGCGTCCGGCGCCGCCGGTGTTCCAGCCGGGGAACATCGCCTCCGACGCGCGGCAGTAGAGGATGTGCTTGAAGTTGATCCGCTCGGCGAAGCGGTAGGGGATGCGCCAGACCGGCTCGCGGTAGACGATCGCAACCGAGCGTGCGCCCGCCTTCGCCGCGCTCACCGCGACGTCGGTCGCGGATTTCGAGAAACCGAGCACGACGACGTCCTTGTCCGCGACCATGGCCGGGTCCGTGTACTCGCTCGAGTGGAGCACCCGTCCGCCGTTCGTCTCGAAGTCCTCCTGGCCGGGATGGCGGGGGCTGTTCTTCTCGTTGAACGTGCCCGAGGCGACCACGAGCGCGTCGAAGCTCGACGTCGCCTCGCCGCCGTTCCGGCAGCGCGTGCGCACTTCCCAGCCACCGCCCTCGCGGCGCTCGGCCCGCACGACGCTGCGACCGAAGGAGATGTGGGCCATGAGCCCGTTTTCCTCGGCGAACCCGCGCAGGTACTCGTAGACCTCGCGGCCGCTCGGCCATTCCGCATAGCCGGTCGGCATCGGCCGGCTCGTGTAGCAGTAGAGGTCCTTGGGGCTCTGGGTCTTGATGCCCGGATAGGAACGCGACGGCTCCCAGACCCCGCCCAGATCGGCGGCGCGTTCGTAGACGGTCGGCTCGTGCCCGTGGCGCGCGAAGGCGTTCGCCGCCGCGAGGCCGGACACGCCGGCTCCGACGACGCACACGCGCTTGCGTGTCGTCATGATGGTTCTCCAGCTCTTCCGACGTCGGCTGCGGGTGCGCGACCGGTCCTCAGGACATCGTCAGGGGATCGAAGGTCATCTCCTCCGGCTTCAGGAAGAGGACCTCGCGCATGGCCGACTGGCGGACGACCTCGGCCGGGTCGCCGAGGTTGTGGAGGTTGTCGAACAGCTCGCGCAGGCGCCGGGCCGGGCTCACCCAGAACAGGGCGCGGGCGTCCCGGTCGGTGAGGTTGTAGTAGCCGTGCGGAATGCCCATCGGCATGCGCACCAGGTCTCCCGGGTTCGCCTGGTGGTGCTCGCCGTCGAGGTAGAGGTCGAAGCGCCCCTCGAGCACGTAGATGAACTCGTCCTGCGTCGGGTGGACGTGCGGGGGCACGAAGGTGCCCGGCGGATCCAGCGTCTCGAAGGAGAAGCAGCTCTGCCCCTCGGTCTTCAGCCAGTAGGTGTGGCCGAGGATCGACCATTCGACGGAGCGCACCCCGGTTCCGGCCCGGGTGATGCCCGGCTCGGTCATGACGGGGGCGAAGTTGGCTGGAGTCGTGTCCATGTCGCTCTCCTCCCGCGGCCGGCCGGTTTTCCGGTTCGTGCGGCCGCGTCTGTTCCCGACGACGAGTGAAGCGCGGGCGGGACTTGGCCGTCTATCCGCTGCGCGAACCGACTATCCCCCGGGCGAAGCATCGATCGCGCGAATGCGCGACGCTGACACGGGATGCCCGACCTGCTAGGCTCCTCGACCTGTCCTTCCCGAAGGGAGGTCGCGCAATGCCGGAGCCGTTGCTGTCCGCCTACGCGAAGGTCGACACGCGCGACGTCGACGAAGCCGCCGAGCAGGTCGGCCGCATCTTCTGCGCCCATCGTCTCACGGCTCTTTCGCGCGAGCGGACGTTCAATGCGCGCCATCACCATTGCGGGGTGAGCGTCGGCGAGGCGCGGGCGGGTGCGATCAATCTCGTCGCCTACGGCGGCGACGTCGCCATCGATCCCGGCTGCCTCGATCGCTTCTACCTCGTGCAAGTTCCGCTCGCCGGCGAGGCGACGATCGCCTGTGGCCGCCGCGAGACGCAGACCGGACCGGGGCGGGCCGCGTCGATCCTCTCGCCGACCGAGCCGGTGACGATGCGCTGGTCTCGCTCCTGCTCGCAGCTCATCCTGATGCTGGAGCGCGCTCACGTGGAGCGCGCCGCCGCGCGCCTGCTCGACCGGCGGGAGGGAGCGCTCGTGTTCGCGCCGCGGCTCGACCTGGAGCGCGGCGTCGGGCCGGTGATCGTCGCGCAGATGCGGCGCCTGGCCACCCTGGCCGAGGCGGGGGTGCGGGAGCCCGCCGCGCTGGCGCGGATGGGGGAGGTGCTGGACGCGGCGCTGGCGACGCTTCTCTTCGGGCAGCCCTCCGACGCCGCCGCCCCCGAGGCCGCGGCGCCGGCGCCGCCGCGAGCCGTCGCGCGGGCGCTCGCCTTCATCGACGCGCATCTCGCCGACGAGATCGACCAGGTCGCGCTTGCGGAAGCCGCCGGGACGGGGCTGCGGGCCCTCCAGGCGGCATTCCGGCGGAGCCTCGGGCGGAGCATCGGTGAGGTGGTGCGCGAGCGGCGCCTCGACGCGCTGCGCGCCTGCCTCGTGGACCCGGCGGAGCCCCGCGGGGTCGCGACGCTGATGCTCGACCTCGGCCTCTGGCACTTCGGCCGCACGGCCCAGGCCTACCGGGCCCGCTTCGGTGAGACCCCGCGCGAGACCCGCGCGCGGCGCTGAGCCGGCGCATCGCGCTCGAGCCCCGTATCTTCGTCTCCGAGGCGAGTTGCAAGCAAGCCGGGGGGCCTCACCTCGGGGCGATCGGGCGATCGGGCGGTCGGGCCTCGGCGCCGGACCTCGCCTCCTGCTCCACCTCGCTCTGCCGAACAAACGGCGCCGCCGGGGCACGAACCTCGTCCACCGCCCCGTCGCCTTCAGCAGTCGCGGGGCCGCGATGCCGACGGCGCCTCCCGGGCGCGGAGGTCGGCGTCGTGTGCGCGATGCCTCAGCGGGAGAGCTCGGCCGCGAGGCGGTGCAGGAACGCCTCGCCGTCCGCGAGCTCGTCGAGCGTGATGTACTCGTCCGCCTTGTGGGCGCGGGCGATGTCGCCGGGCCCGCACAGGACGGTCGGCAGGCCCGCGCCCTGGAAGCGGCCCGCCTCGCTGCCGTAGGAGACCGTGACCGGCCGGTTCCGGCGACCGATGCGCAGCGCGAGCCGCTCCGCCTCCGATCCCGGCTCCGGCGCGAGCCCCGGCACGTCGACCGACCAGACGTTCGAGATCGTCCCGAACGGTCCCCACCGCGTCAGCCGCTCTTCCTCCACGGCGCGCGAGAGCGCCTCGACCTCGGCCTGGAGCGCGCCCATGTCCACGCCGGGAATGTAGCGGATCTCCCACCCGATGTCGCACACGCGCGCGAGGATGTTGCGCGCGCTCCCGCCGGCGATGGTGGCGACGTGGAGCGTCGAGAAGGGCGGATCGAAGCGCCCCGTCGGGTCGCCGTCGCCGATCAGCCGGTCGCCCAGGGCGTTCAGCCGCGCAACGAGCGCTCCCGCGGCCATCACGGCGCTCGCGCCCTCGGTGATGCGCGAGGAATGCGCCTCCGTTCCCGTCACCCGGGTCTCGCACATCGCGACGCCCTTGTGCGCGTCCGCGACCTCGAGCCCGGTGGGCTCGCCGACGATCACGGCGGCCGGGCGCGGCAGGGCGCGCCCGAAGGCGGCGATGGCGTCGACGACGCCGAGGCAGGTCGTCTCCTCGTCGTAGGAGAGGACGATATGGATCGGCCGGGCGAGGTCCGCGGCGACGAAATGCGGCACGAGGGCGAGAACGAGCGCGTCGAAGCCCTTCATGTCGGTCGCGCCGCGCCCGTAGGCCCGCCCGTCCGCCACGCGCAGGCGGTACGGATCGCTCGACCAGGCCTGGCCCGCGACGGGGACGACGTCGGTGTGGCCCGAGAGCACGATGCCCCCGTCGACCCGCGGCCCGATGGTGGCGACGAGCGCCGCCTTGTCGCCCGCCGCGTTGGGCAGGCGGATCGCCTCGACGCCGTGGGCGGCGAGCCAGTCCTGGGCGAAGTCGATGAGCGGGAGGTTCGATTTCTGGCTTTCGGTGTCGAAGCCGACGAGCCGCTCGAGCATCTCGAGCGGCGACAGGGAAGCGGGGCTCATCGAGGCGGGGACCTTCCGGGGCGGGTGGGGGAGAGTCAGTGCAGCGAGCGGCGCGCGTCCGGCGCGTCGAGGGAGAAGGCGGGGATCTCGGCCTCGAAGACCTCGCCCTCGCCACGCTCCATGCGATAATGGCCTTGCATCGTGCCGTCGGGCGTGTCCAGCGGGCAGCCGCTCGTGTAGGTGAACATCTCGCCCGGGCCGAGCACGGGCTGCTGCCCGACGACGCCGGATCCGTGAACCTCCTGCACGCGGCCTCGGCCGTCGACGATCTTCCAGTAACGATCGCGTAGGCGCACGCGCTCGGGATTGAGGTTCACGATCTCGACGGTGTAGGCGAAGAAGTACCGCCCCTCCTCGGGGCGGGACTGCTCCTCCATGTAGGACGGCGTCACGGTCACGCGGACGCCGTTCGTCACGGCGGTGTACATGAGCGGCCTCCGGCACGGTCGGCCCGGGCGCGTCCGGCCCGTGCGGACACGAGGTGAAATGATGCACGAGGTGGTAAGCCGGCACATGCCCATCGTCAATCGCGGCAATCCGCGAACGCCTACGGGAGGGCATCCGTGCTCGACGGGGTGATGCGCCGCCTGATCGACCCGCCGCTCGACCGGATGGGTGCGATCCTCGCCCGTGCGGGCGTCGGGGCGGACGCGATCACCATCGCGGGCCTCGCCTTCGGGCTCGCCTGCTCGGCGGCGATCGCGGTCTCGGCCGACGCCGTCGCGCTCGCCATGCTGGCGCTCTCGCGCCTGTGCGACGGGCTCGACGGGGCGGTGGCGCGCGCGAGCGCCAAGACCGACCGCGGCGGCTTTCTCGACATCGTCTTCGACTTCGTCTTCTACGGCGCGGTGCCGCTGGGCTTCGCGCTGCGCGACCCGGCGGCGTTCGGCCTGCCGGCGGCGGTGATCCTGTTCGCGTTCTACGTCAACGGCGCGAGCTTTCTCGCCTTCGCCGCTGTCGCCGCCAAGCGCGGCATGGAGACCGCGACGCGGGGCATCAAATCGATCTACTTCACCGCCGGGCTGGCGGAGGGCACGGAGACGATCCTGGCCTTCGCGCTGATGATCCTCGTCCCGGACTGGTTCCCCATCATCGCCTACGCCTTCGCCGGGCTCACCGCGATGACCGCGATCTCGCGCATCGCCTTCGCCTACGTGCTGTTCCGCGACGAGGAGGACGGGGCGGGCGAGGGGGACGGGGGAGGTGGCGCGCCGTAACGCTTGTGGAAGCGCGCCAGGGCATCGAAGAGGCCCGCCTTGCCGGTGTCCCGGACGAGGTTGACGCAGAGCACCGCATCGAAGCGGCCCTGGAGGTGGCTGAGAATGCCCGGCAGCCGTCGCCGCGTCAGGTGCGGATGGGCGGCGGGGTTCTTCAGGAAGAGGCCGATGTAGACGTACCGACCGTGCCGGCTCGTGCGGGTGTCGCGCTCGATCCTCGCGATCTCGGTCCAGGGCAGCGGGCACTTCATGTAGTGCGTGTAGAGCAGGCCCTCGGGGGCGAGAACGACGATGGGCCTCGAGGAGGCGAAGCGCCAGATCACCGTGAGGACCATGCCGGCGGCGAAGAGAACGAGCACTGCGGCCAAGATGGGGCCTTCGCGACTCGGCGGCGGCTCCATCGCCCATCCGTACGCGCCCAAGGACGCGAAGAGGGCGACGATCGGTGCCGTGAGGAGCGCCAGACCGAGGGTCTTGCCGAACCCGTAGCCGTAGGCGCGGCGCTCCCGCGCGTCGTCCGGCTCGACGATGCCGGGGGCGAACGCCTCGATCGCCTCGACCACGCGATCCGGAGCGAGTCCGAGCCGCTCGACGGGAAGGTAGATGTCGTATTGCAACGCGTCGCGCCAGCCGGGAGCGGGAGCGTAGCGCCCGGCAACACCGGCGCGCGCGGCGGGCCGGAGCCGGATGCCGAGCGCGCGGAGGCTCGGCCGGAACGGCCGCCCGATGCGGATCGATGCCACGCTCGCGACGTCGCTCCACGGGAGCGGTGCCGAGAGCCAGGGCCGCGAGCGGATGCCGGACGGCCCGATCGTGATCACCGGCATCCGGTCGAAGAGCTCCCACAGGCCGAGAACGAGCAGGTACGCGGCCGCGAGCGCCGGCGGCGGCGCCAGGAGCAGCGTCGCCGGATGGGACCAGAACGGCCCGTCCGCCATGAGATCGATCAGGGCCGAGACCAGGAGCAGCGGAAGGGCGAGCAGAAGCGACACCACCGCCTTGCCGAGGCTCCAGTAGAGCCGGATATCGCCTGTCGATCCCATCTCGCTCGCTCACACCGTTCCAGCGTGTGAGATGCACCATCTGCCGGCCGCGGCCGCAATGCTCAATCGCGAGCACGGTTAACCCGCGCTCCGGGGTCGCGCACTCCCTCGGCTTACCGCCCGCTCTCGGCGACCGACCGCCGCACGCCGCCGTGTCCGGCAGGCGCCGCCGTCCGCCGGCGCGGTCCGCGTCTCGGCAACCGAGCGACGGCACGTGGCGATTGTTCGACCCCTCGTGGCGCCGCCACGCAAAAAAAAGCCGCCGGGGTACGGCGGCCTGAAGTCTAGGGAGGAAACGCCCAAGGAGGGCATGTGGCCGGGCGACGGATCGCATCGTCCACGATCGGAAGATAGGCGCGTGCAGTGCAAAATCCAAGATGAAAAGGACAGCATGGTTGCCCAATTTTTACACGTCCTCGTGAAGCGCTTCCGAAGGGGAAGTGCCGCCGGCGCGCCGCATCCGGGTCGCGAGCCTGCCGCAAAGGGCGGCGATGACGCGCCGCGCAATCATCATGGACGTGGCGCGCGCGAGCGCGGGGAGCAGACGGATGCAGGAGACGTCGGGCAGGCACCGGGAGGGGGACGCGGCAGCCAGAATCGAGTCGGCGCTCGCCGCCGTACGGGCGCTCTCGGGGGAGCTCGCCGACCGACGGATCGCGGCCGCGCGCCGTGCGCTCGCGGACGTCCACCTCCGCGCCGCCGCGGTGCGACGCGGCGGGTCCACGCGTCGGCCGTGAATATCGCGGCGGTGCGACGCGAACGGGCTTTACTGTGCGCGAAAGCCCGTGCCACTTTGGCGCTCAACGGGGGCATCGCCTCCGCTCCGCAAGAGGGGTTCGCTCACATGAAGAAGACGATCACCGCCCTCCTGGGCGCGACCGCGCTCACGCTCGCCGCCTTCGGCCCGGCCGCGGCGCAGGAGGACGTGCGCCCGGCCATCATCTACGACCTGGGCGGCAAGTTCGACCGTTCGTTCAACGAGGGCGTCTTCAACGGGGCCACGCGCTTCGAGGAGGAGACCGGCATCGACTTCCGCGAGTTCGAGCCCCAGAACGACGCCCAGCGCGAGCAGGCCATGCGCCGCTTCGCCGAGCAGGGCTTCGAGCCGATCCTGGCGGTGGGCTTCTCGCAGCAGTCCGCGCTCGAGCGCGTCGCCGCCGAGTTCCCGGAGACCGACTTCGCGATCATCGACTCCGTCGTCGACCTGCCGAACGTCGCCTCCTACGTCTTCAAGGAGCACGAGGGCTCCTACCTCGTCGGCATGCTCGCCGCGATGGCCTCGGAGTCCGACACGGTCGGCTTCGTCGGCGGCATGGACATCCCGCTCATCCGCAAGTTCGCCTGCGGCTACGCCCAGGGCGTCAAGGCCGTGGCGCCCGATGCCGAGGTCCTGGTCAACATGACCGGCACGACCGGCGCGGCCTGGAACGATCCCGTCCGCGGCGGCGAGCTCACCCGCTCGCAGATCGAGCAGGGCGCGGACGTGATCTACCATGCGGCCGGTGGCACCGGCATCGGCGTGCTGCGCGCGGCGGCGGACGCCGGCAAGCTCGGCATCGGCGTCGATTCGAACCAGAACATGCTGCATCCGGGCTCGGTGCTCACCTCGATGCTCAAGCGCGTCGACAACGCCACCTACCAGCTCTTCACCGCCTCGCGGGCGGGCGAGTTCGAGCCGGGCGTGCAGGTGCTGGGCCTCGCCGAGGGCGGCGTCGGCTGGGCGCTCGACGAGAACAACGAGAACCTGATCACGCAAGAGATGAAGGACGCGGTCGCCGAGGCGGAGCGGCAGATCATCGCCGGCGAGATCGATGTGCACGACTACATGACGGACTCGTCCTGCCCCGCCGTGTCGATGTGATCGTCACGCACGCACGAGCGTAAGGGCCAGCCCGTCCATGTCCTCCGCGTCGCCCCCCGCCATCGAGCTCGTCGGCGTCAACAAGAGCTTCGGCCCGGTCCACGCCAACAAGGACGTGAACCTCCGGGTCGAGGCCGGCACGATCCACGGAATCGTGGGCGAGAACGGTGCCGGCAAGTCCACCCTGATGTCGATCCTCTACGGCTTCTACGAGGCCGATACGGGGGAGGTCAGGGTCAAGGGGCAGCGGCTGCGCATCCGCTCCTCGGCGGACGCGATCGCGGCGGGCATCGGCATGGTCCACCAGCATTTCATGCTCGTGGACACGCTCACCGTCGTCGAGAACGTCATGCTCGGCGCGGAGGGCGGGCAGCTGCTCGCGGGCGGCGAGGCGAAGGTGCGCAAGGAGCTCGCACGCTTCGACGCCGACTACGGGCTGACCATCGATCCCGACGCGCTGGTGGGGGACCTCTCCGTGGGTCTCCAGCAGCGCGTCGAGATCATCAAGGCGCTCTACCGGGGCGCCGAGATCCTGATCCTCGACGAGCCGACCGCCGTGCTCACCCCGCACGAGGCGCAGGGCCTGTTCGAGCTGCTGCGGACGCTGAAGTCCCGCGGCGTCACGATCGTGCTGATCACGCACAAGCTGCACGAGATCATGGCCGCGACCGACAGCGTCTCGGTGATGCGCCGGGGCGAGATGGTGGCGACGGTCCGCACCGCCGAGACCTCGCCGGCGCAGCTCGCGGACCTGATGGTCGGCCGCCACGTGCTCCTCCACGTCGAGAAGGGCGCGCATCATCCCGGCGAGCCGATGCTGTCGGTGCGCAACCTCTCGGTCGCCGACACGCTCGGCGTCATGCGCGTGATCGATGTCTCCTTCGACGTGCGAGCCGGCGAGATCGTCGGCATCGCCGGCGTCGCCGGCAACGGCCAGAGCGAGCTGCTCGAGGCGATCGCAGGCATGCGGCCGATCGCTGCCGGCACGATCGCGGTGCGCGGGCGCGTGCTCGAGGCCGGGGAGCGCGACCCGCACCGCCTGCGGCAGATGGGCCTCCTCCACGTGCCGGAGGACCGCATCCGCATGGGCCTCGTGCCGTCCTTCGAGGCCTGGGAGAGCGCGGCGCTGGGCTTCACGGACGACCCCGCCTACGGCACCGGGCCGATGCTGAGCCAGGGGCGGATGATCGCCGACGCGCAGCGCAAGATGGAGCTCTACGACGTGCGTCCGCCGGCGCCGCGGCTCAGGACCGCGAGCTTCTCCGGCGGCAACCAGCAGAAGCTCGTCCTCGCCCGCGAGATCGAGCGCGGCCCCAAGGTCCTGCTCGTCGGCCAGCCGACGCGCGGCGTCGACATCGGCGCCATCGAGTTCATCCACAAGCGCCTGATCGCGCTGCGCGACGAGGGCGTTGCGATCCTGCTCGTCTCGGTCGAGCTCGACGAGATCATGAGCCTTTCCGACCGCATCCTGGCCATGTGCGGCGGCATCATCACCGGCGAGCGGCGGCCCGAGGAGACGAACGAAGGGGAGCTCGGCCTGCTGATGGCGGGCGTCGCCGCCTGACGCGTCCCTCCCCGTAGGGGAGGGGAATGCCGGCGCAGCCGGCTAGGGCCGGGGTCCGTCGCCTGCCGTCGATGCGCGTCGCTTCGGCTGCGCCGTACACGCCTCGCAGCGTGCCCCATCCGTCTCGGCGCTGCGCGCCGATCCACCTTCCCCTACAGGGAAGGACATTCGACCCGCATCTCCCGGACAGCGCATGACCCCCGACCGCCGCCTCACCCTCGCCCGCCCGGACCTCGCCGACGCCGCCCTCGAGGGCATCGTCCCGGCCGCGCGCTACGCCGCGCCGACCCCCAAGCGCGTGCGCGCGCCGCTCGTCGACCTGCGGCCGCAGCCGCGGCTCGACGCGGGCATCGACACGCAGGCGCTGATGGGCGAGGCGGTGGACGTGCTCGACGTCGACGAGGAAGGCTTCGCCTTCGTCCGCCTCGCGCGAGACGGCTATGTCGGCTGGCTCTCCGCGGATGCGCTGGGCGAGGCGGAGCCCGCCCCCACGCACCGCGTGGCGGCGCTGCGCACCTTCCTCTATCCCGGCCCGTCGATGAAGCTGCCGATCGCAGGCTGGCTGAGCCTCGGCGCCGAGGTGGCGATCGTCGAGACCCGCGGCGACTTCGCCCACGCGCCGGGCGCCGGCTGGCTCCACATGCCCCACCTCGCCGCCCGCGACGCGGCGCCCGAGGCCGACTTCGTGGCCGTGGCGGAGCGCTTCCTGCACACGCCCTATCTCTGGGGCGGCGTCTCGAGCCTGGGGCTCGACTGCTCGGGCCTGGTGCGCGCGGCGCTCCATGCCGCCGGGCGCGCCTGCCCGCGCGACACGGACATGCAGGAGGCGGCGCTCGGCGAGGCCGTGCCCGAAGGCGCGCCGCTCCGCCGCGGCGACCTCGTCTTCTGGAAGGGCCACGTTGGCATCATGCGCGACGAGGCGACCCTGCTCCACGCCAACGGCTGGCACATGGCGGTCGCGAGCGAGCCGCTGGCGCAGGCCCGCGCCCGCATCCTGGAGAAGAGCTTCGGCCCGGTGACGCGGATCGTGCGGCTCCCCTGACGCGCGAAGGCCCGCCGCGCGTGGCGCGACGGGCCTTCTCGGATCGCGTCGATACGCGGGGAGGGGGCTCAGCCCACGTTGACGCCGTGGTGCTTGGCGAGCGGGCCCAGCCCGCCGGCGAAGCCCTGGCCGACGGCCTTGAACTTCCACTCGTCACCGTGGCGGTAGACCTCGCCGAAGATCATCGCCGTCTCGACGGAGGCGTCCTCCGAGAGGTCGTAGCGGGCGATCTCGGCGCCGCCGGCGGCGTTCATCACGCGGATGAAGGCGTTCGAGACCTGGCCGAAGCTCTGCTTGCGGCTCTCGCCCTCGTGGATCGTGACGCAGAAGACGAGCTTCTTGACTTCGGCGGGGAGCTTGGAGAGGTCGACCTTGACCTGCTCGTCGTCGCCCTCGCCCTCGCCGGAGCGGTTGTCGCCGGTGTGCTCGACGGAGCCGTCGCCGCCGATCTTGTTGTTGTAGAAGATGAAATCCTGGTCGGAGCGGACCTTGCCGTCGTCCTTCACCAGGAAGATGCTCGCGTCGAGGTCGAACTCTGCGCCGTCGGTCGCACGCGGATCCCAGCCGAGGCCGACGATGACGTTCGTCAGGCCGGGAGCCTCCTTGGAAAGGGATACGTTGCCGCCCTTCGAGAGAGAAACACCCATGATCGTCTCCTCTTGTTGCGCGGCCGGCGATCCGCCGGCCGCCTCGTGAAGTCGCATGCCCGTCAGGCGAAAAGCAGGTCCTGATAGGCGAAGAGAATGAAGCCCGCATAGGCTGCGAGCATCGCGATGCCCATGCCGCGCCCGATGCGCGAGACCGTGAGCATCCAGGCCGCGAAGGCGGCCGTCGCGCCGGCCATCACCCACATGTCGATGTCCACCAGCGTCGCGTCGACGACGAGCGGCTTGATCATCGCCGTGATGCCGACGATCGAGAGGATGTTGAACAGGTTAGAGCCGACGATGTTGCCGATGATCATGTTGGTCTGGCGCTTCAGGGCCGCGGCCAGGCAGGTCGAGAGCTCCGGCAGAGAGGTGCCGACGGCGATCACCGTCAGGCCGATCACCGCCTCGGGCACGCCGAGCGCGTTGCCGGCGGCCACCGCCCCCTGCACCAGCATCTCGGAGCCGACCACCAGCGCGGCGAGGCCCGCGAGCAGGAAGCCGAGCCCCTTGAGCGGCGTGTCGATGCCCTTCTCGTCGGCGTCCTCGTCGTGGACGTCGTCGTCCGCGATGCCCGTGTCCTTCCAGTACTGGTAGGCGATGAAGGCGGCGAGCAGCGCGAACATGCCGAAGCCCGCCCAGCGCGGCACGATGCCGTAGAGCATCAGCGCGACGAGGATGACGGTGGCGACGAGCATCATCGCCATGTCGCGGAACAGCTCCCGCGGCTTGCCCTGGAGCGTGAAGACCACGGCCGTGGCGCCGATGATGAGCAGGATGTTGGCGATGTTCGACCCGACGATGTTGCCGAGCGAGATGCCCGGGAAGCCCGTCAGGTTGGCGTTCACCGAGGTGAACAGCTCGGGCGCCGAGGTGCCGAAGGCGACGATCGTCGCCCCGATGAAGAGCTTCGAGAGCCCCGCGCGCTCCGCGATGAAGGCGGCGGCATCGACCGTCCAGTCGCCTCCCTTGATCAGGAGGAAGAGACCGAACGCAATGGCACCGAAGGCCAGGACGGTCAGTTGGTAGTCGCCGAGCTCGTTCATGGGGTACGCGGGGCTCCGAAGGTGGTACGATTGGGGAGAGGGCAGGGGAAGGCCACGACCCGTCGTCCCCGGCGCGCGCCGGGGACGACGGGAGCGTTGCCCGCGCGTGCCGGATCAGAGATCGAAATCGGCGGGGTCGAGGGAGAGCTCGCGGCAGATCGTGCGAACGACGGCCTTCTCCTTGTCGTCGAAGTCGCCGTCGGAGGCGCCGATGGCGATGCACACGCGCACCATGACGCGGGCCGCGTCCGGCTTGTCGCGCAGCTTGCCGACGTGCTTGAGCGCCTCGGCCCGGCCGATCTCGGCATCGAACTCGAACTTCTCGGTGATCTTCTTGAAGAAGGCGATCACCTCCTCGAGCTTGAAGACCTTCAGCTCGTCCGAGTTCTCGATGTACTTCATCATCTTCTGCTTCTCGGACGAGGAGATGTCCCCGTCGGCGGCGGCGACGAGGGCGCAGCCGGCCACCACCGCCTCCATGAACTCGCGGTTCTTGAAGCGGCCGACCTCGGTCTGCAGCGCCTCGCGGGCCTTCGTCACGTTCGTCTTGAGCCAGTCGAGCACCATGGTCCTGGTCCTTCCCTCTTCGTGAATGGGCCGCCCCGTGCGGCGCACGGTGCGGCGGGGCGAGGCGCGCCGGGCGCGCTCCGTTCTGCCGGTCGGCTCCGTGCCCCTGCCGGGGTCTACTTGGAGCCGCGGGTCCAGCGCATGCCCCAGCCGTAGGCCTCGTCCATCGGCTTGTGGTTCTGGAAATACTTGATCTCGCGCGACACCCGCATCTGCCCGCCGACGTTCTCGACGAGCGTCACGGCGCACATGCCCATGTTGGAGGTCTCGTCGAGACGCACCTCCACCGGCGGCTGGTCCGGCGCGTAGACGGTCACCACGCCGTCCGTCGCCGCCCAGTTCGGCGCGCCCTCGTAGATGAAGGCGTAGACCAGCACGCGGCGGATCTCGTCCCAGTGCCGGCCGTTGATGCGCAGCCACTCGCCGTCGGCGCTCTGGCCGGTGCGGTCGTCCGCCGACAGCTGGACGTAGGGCGGCCCGTCGAAATAGCCGAACGAGTCGCCCAGCGCCTGCACGGCGCCCTTGCGGCCGTCGGCGAGCTCGAACAGGCAGCCGAGGTCGAGATCGACGCCCTTGGGCTTGCCGAACCCGAAGAAGCCGCCGCCGCCCGACGGCGGGGCCTGGTTGCGGTTCCAGTTGAGGTTGATCCGCACCTCGCCGTAGCCGCCCGACGCCTTCTTCGTCAGGTCGATCGACTTGCGCTCCTTGGTGAGCGTCACCTTGGAGAGGTTGATCGACGGTGCCGCAGCGGGTGCAGCACCGCTGTTCCCGGTGCTCGCGGCGCCGACGCGCGGCACGCTCGGGGGCCGGGCGGAGGGGGCGGGTTGCGGCGGTGGCGCGGGCTCGGGCTCGTCGTCCACCGAGACGCCGAAGCTCTCGGCCAGCGGCTTCAGCCCCCCCGCGAAGCCCTGGCCGACGGCGCGGAACTTCCATTGGCCGTTGCGCAGGTAGAGCTCGCCCAGGATCAGCGCCGTCTCGACCATGCCGGCGGTCTCGACGGGGTAGGTCACGACCGTGCTGCCGCCGTCGAGCACCGCCACCTCGAGCGACGCGACCTGCGAGAAGGAGACACCCCGCCCGGCACCGTGGATCGTCGCGGTCACGGCGACCTTCTCGACGCCCGCCGGCATCGCGCCGAGGGAGACCGAGAACGTGGTCTCCTTGACGCCGCCCGCGGCGGGAGCGTTCTGCGAGGTGAGCCGCACGGCGCCGCCGGGCCCCTCCGGCTGGCCGTAGAACACCATGTCCGTGTCGCCCGAGACCTTGCCGCTCCCCTGCAGGAGGAAGGCGGAGACGTCGATCTCCGCGACCGGCCCGGACGGCGCGAAGCGCACCCGCACCACGGGCTGGCTGGCGTTCACCGGCGCGTTCGCGCCCTTCGTGAGCTGCGTCACGGTCTCACCCCTCCGTTCGCGCGGCCTCGACGGCTGCGTCTCAGATATGAGCGGTGGCCGCGCCCGCAAGATCCTGGGCGGTACGCCCGTTCGCGGGCGCACCGATCGCCTTCATCGTCCACTCGCCGGAGGCGCGGCTGAGGACGGCCATCACGACGCCGGTATGGGCGCCCTGCTCGGTGAGAGTGTAGCGGGCGATCTCCTTGCGCGCACGCTCGTCGACGAGGCGGCAGAAGGCGTTCTCGACCTCGTTGAAGGTCTGGCCGCGGAAGGAGTTCACCGTGAAGACCAGCGTCTGCACCGCGGCGGGCAGGCGCTCGAGGTCGACGCCGATCGTCTCGTCGTCTCCGTCGCCCTCTCCGGTGAGGTTGTCGCCGGAATGGACGACGGCGCCGTCGCCGGACTTGAGCTGGCGGAACCAGACGATGTCGACGAGCTGCTTGCCCCCGTCGAACATCAGGCAGGACGCGTCGAGGTCGATGTCCCCGCCGCCGCCGCCGCCGAGCAGGCCGGACAGGAAGCCGCCCTTCTTCTTCACCGGATCCCAGCCGAGACCCATGCGCACCTTCGAGAGGCCGGCGCTCTCCTTGGCGAGCGAGATGGTCTGGCCCTTGGACAACGAGATCGCCATGCGTGCCTCCCTCCGAGACGCGCGACTCGTCCGAACGTGGTCGCGCGTCGAATTTCCCTTGCGCCGTTAAGTGGTTCCGCTAGAGAATGCTGTCAAGCCGCAAAGCTTGGAAACACTGCGCGAGACGTTCTTTCCGAATTCGCGTCGCGCGCAGGTGTTTTCATCCCGTCCGACCCGCCGAGACACCCATCCGACGAGCGAACGCGCCGAGCCAGGCGGCGAATCGGCCGGTGCGTATCCGCGCGCCGGCTCTCCGCACATGCTCTCTCTCGATGACGGGTTCATGTCGTCATGAAGACGATCCTGTTCACGCAGGGCCACGCCAGCCAGCGCGCGGTGGTCCGGCTCGCGCGCGCCGCCGCGCCCTCCGCCTCTCCCGCGGGCCTGCGCGTCCTCGCCTCGCACGCGGACGACCGCGAGGACATCCTCGACGGGGCGGACGTCGCCCTGCGCGAGCCCGCGCGACCCGATCCGCGCGCCGAGGGCGCGGCCTACGCCGCCTGGCTCCTCGCCGAGGCGCGCGCCTCCGCGGTCGGGGCAGTCCTCGCCATGCGCGAGCGCGCGGCGCTCGCCGCGGCGCGGGAGGACTTTTCGGCGGCGGGCATCCGCCTCGCCTGCGGGGCGACGACGCCCGACGCGCTCGAAGCCTGCGCGCGCAAGGACCTGTTCGCCGCCCGGATGCGGACGGCTGGCCTGCCGGTGCCGGAGACGATCGCCGTGGTCGACGCCGCCGGCCTCTCCCATGCGCTCGCGACCCTCTCGGGCGCGCACGGCGCCTGCGTGAAGCCCGCGTCCGGCGTCTACGGCCGGGGCTTCTGGCGCCTCGACGGGCATGCTGACGCCTTCGCGCATCTGGAGGACCCGGACCGTCGCGTCGTCCACCCCGACGTGTTCGCCGCCGCCTGGGCGGCCGCGCGCGAGCGGGACCGGCTCGTCGTGATGGACTACCTGCCGGGGGACGAGCACTCCGTCGACGTCGTCTGCGACGAGGGTCGCCTCGTCGCCGCCGCGGCGCGGCGCAAGTCGGGCGCCTACCAGGTCGTGACGACCCGCGGGCCCGAGATCGACCTGGCCGAGGCCGTCGTGGCCACGCTCGGCCTCGACGGGCTCGTCAACGTGCAGACGAAGGCGGACGGGGAGGGCGTGCCGAAGCTCCTCGAGGTCAACACCCGCTATGCCGGCGGCGTCGGCTATTCCGCGGCGGCGGGCGTCAACCTGCCCGCGATCGCGACCGCGACCCTGCTCGGCCTCGCGCCCCCGCGCGAGGCCTTCGGCGGCCCCGAGCCGCGGGCGGTGCGCATCGTCGACGAACCGGTGCTGCTGGAGCGGGCGTCCGCGCGGCTGGCGACGGAGTTCGATGCGCGGGCGGAGGAGGCGGCCTAAACACCGGGTCCTCCCCGGAGGGGAGGAGTCCGCGCGGCACGCGCGGGCGGTGGGGCCGTTCGATCGCCCCGGCGGGCGGTGTCGCCGCCCTCCCCACCCTCCGGCCTTCGGCCGTCGTCCTCCCCTGCGGGGAGGAGGCGGTCGGAGCGTGCCGTCGCCGTTCGCCACATGCGCCGACCCCGCGTCCTCCCCGGAGGGGAAGAGTCCGCGCGTAGCGCGGGCGGTGGGGCGGTTCGATCGTCCCGGCGAGCGGTATCGCCGCCCTCCCCACCCTCCGGCCTGCGGCCGTCGTCCTCCCCTGCGGGGAGGAGGCGGTCGGAGCGTGTCGTCGGCGTTCGCCACATGCGCCGACCCCGCGTCCTCCCCGGAGGGGAGGAGTCCGCGCGAAGCGCGGGCGGTGGGGCGGTTCGATCGTCCCGGCGGGCGGTATCGCCGCCCTCCCCACCCTCCGTCCTCACCTGCGGGGAGGTGGCGGTCGGTGGCCGGCGCCGATGTCGTGCCGCCTCTGCCCGATCAGGACCAATAACGGGCCGGATCCGTGAGGCGGGCGTAGACGTCGTCCATCACGTCGGGCAGCTCGTGCATGACCTGCCCGTTCCAATAGCGGGCGACGCGGAAGCCTTCGCGGCGCAGGTCGGCGTCGCGCCGGCGATCGCGCGCCTCGTGCGGCGCCTCGCCATGATGTGCGCCGTCGATCTCCAGAACGAGCCGCGCCTTCAGGCAGGCGAAGTCGACGACGAAGGGGCCGATCGGCACCTGGCGCCGGAAATGGAAGCCGGCCGGGCGAAGCCGGCGCAGAGCCGCCCACATGCGCCGTTCCTGACGCGTCGCATCGTGGCGCAGCTGCTGGATCCGTGCGACGGGGACCGTGGAGACGGGGCGACCCGTCGGGCCGGCGGGCATGGCGAGCATTCCTGTTCTGTTCTCATACAGAACATAGCGGAAGAGGCCGCGATTGCAACCGATAAGGTGCGGGCGGTGGGGCGGTTCGATCGTTCCGGCGAGCGGTATCGCCGCCCTCCCCACCCTCCGGCCTGCGGCCGTCGTCCTCCCCTGCGGGGAGGAGGCGGTCGGAGCGTGTCGGCGGCGTTCAGCCGATCGCCGCGACGATCGCCTCCAGCGCGGCCGGCGCCTGCGCGCCGTCGGGGCCGCCGGCCTGGGCCATGTCGCGGCGCCCGCCGCCGCCCTTGCCGCCGAGCGCCTCGGAGGCCGCGCGCACCAGCGCCACCGCGTCGAAGCGCTCGGTGAGGTCCTCGGTGACGCCGACGACGACGCCGGCCTTGCCGTCGTCCGACACGCCGACGATGGCGACGATGCCCGAGCCGAGCCGGCGCTTGCCCTCGTCGACGAGGCTCTTGAGGTCCTTCGGCGCGACGCCCTCGACCGCCCGGGCCATGAGCTTCACGCCCGCGATCTCGCGCACGTCGGACGCGCCGGAGCCGTCCCCGCCGCCGCCCATGGCGAGCTTCTTCCTCGCATCGGCGAGCTCGCGCTCGAGCTTGCGGCGCTCCTCGACGAGGGCGGCGACGCGCCCGGGCACCTCGTCGACGGTCGTCTTGAGCAGTCCCGCGACGCCGTGCAGCGCCTTCGATTCCTCCGCGAGGTGCCGCCGCGCGGCCTCGCCGGTGAGCGCCTCGATGCGGCGCACGCCGGCCGCGACCGCGCTCTCGCCGACGATGGAGACCATGCCGATCTCGCCCGTGCGTGCCACGTGCGTGCCGCCGCACAGCTCGATCGAGTAGGGCTTGCCGGCGAGCGCCCCGTCGCGGTTCGTGCCCATGGACACGACGCGGACCTCCTCGCCGTACTTCTCGCCGAAGAGCGCGCGGGCGCCGGACGCGATGGCGTCGTCGACGCCCATCAGCTTGGTGACCACGGGCTCGTTCTGCAGCACCAGCGCGTTCGTCAGCGCCTCGACGCGGCCGAGCTCCTCCTCGCCGATGGGCTTGGGGTGCGAGATGTCGAAGCGCAGCCGATCCGGCGCCACGAGCGAGCCCTTCTGCTGGACGTGATCGCCGAGCACCTGGCGCAGCGCCTCGTGCAGGAGGTGGGTGGCCGAATGGTGCGCGCGGATCGTGGCGCGCCGCGCGTGGTCGACGGTGAACTCCGCGGCATGGCCGACGACGAGGTGCCCGTCCACCACCGTGACGTGGTGGACCCACAGGTCGCCGAGCTTCTTCTCGACGTTCGTCACCCGCGCGCGGAAGCCCGCGCCGGCGATGATGCCGGTATCGCCCACCTGGCCGCCGCTCTCCGCGTAGAAGGGCGTCTGGTTGGCGACGAGGAGGCCGGTGTCGCCGACGCCGATCGTGTCGACCCGCGCGCCGTCGCGCACGAGCGCGGCGACGACGCCCTCGGCGCGCTCGGTCTCGTAGCCGAGGAACTCGGTCGCGCCCACCGCCTCGCGGATGCCGTACCAGACGGTCTCGGTCGCGGCTTCGCCCGAGCCGGCCCAGGCGGCGCGGGCCTTCTCGCGCTGGCGCTCCATCGCGGCGTCGAAGGCGGCCTTGTCGACGCCGATGCCGCGGGCGCGCAGAGCGTCCTGCGTCAGGTCGAGCGGGAAGCCGTAGGTGTCGTAGAGCGTGAAGGCGGTCTCGCCGGAGAGCTCGTCGCCGCGCCCGAGCGCCTTCGTCTCGTCGTCGAGGATCGCGAGCCCGCGCTCGAGCGTCTTGCGGAAGCGCCGCTCCTCGAGCTCGAGCGTCTCGCGGATCAGAGGCTCCGCCCGCTCCAGCTCGGGATAGGCCTCGCCCATCTCGCGCACGAGGGGATGCACGAGGCGGTGCATCAGCGGATCGCGCGCGCCGAGCAGCTGCGCGTGGCGCATGGCGCGGCGCATGATGCGGCGCAGGACGTAGCCGCGGCCCTCGTTCGACGGCAGCACGCCGTCGGCGACGAGGAAGGCGGAGGCGCGCAGATGGTCGGCGATGACGCGGTGGGAGGCCTTCTGCGGCCCCTTGGCGTCGACGTTCGTGAGAGTCTCCACGGCGCCCGTGAGCAGGCGCATCGTGTCGATCTCGTAGTTGTCGTGCGTGCCCTGGAGGACGGCGGCGATGCGCTCGAGCCCCATGCCGGTGTCGATCGACGGCCGCGGCAGGTTCACCCGCTCCTCCGGCGAGAGCTGCTCGTACTGCATGAACACGAGGTTCCAGATCTCGATGAACCGGTCGCCGTCCTCGTCCGGCGAGCCGGGGGGGCCGCCGGGGATGTGCGAGCCGTGGTCGTAGAAGATCTCCGAGCAGGGGCCGCAGGGGCCGGTGTCGCCCATCTGCCAGAAATTGTCCGAGGTCGGGATGCGGATGATCCTGCTGTCGGGGAGCCCGGCGATCTTCTTCCACAGCCCCGCCGCCTCCTCGTCCTCGGAATAGACCGTGACGAGCAGCTTCTCGGCGGGGAGGTCGTACTCCTTGGTGATCAGGTTCCAGGCGAGCTCGATCGCGCGGTCCTTGAAATAGTCGCCGAAGGAGAAGTTACCGAGCATCTCGAAGAAGGTGTGATGCCGCGCGGTGTAGCCGACGTTGTCGAGGTCGTTGTGCTTGCCGCCCGCGCGCACGACCTTCTGCGCCGTCGTCGCGGTCGTGTAGGGCCGCTTCTCGACGCCGGTGAAGACGTTCTTGAACTGCACCATGCCGGCGTTGGTGAACATCAGGGTCGGGTCGTTGCGCGGCACGAGCGGGGACGAGGGGACGATCTCGTGCCCGTTCGCGGCGAAGTAGTTCAGGAAGGCCGACCGGATCTGGTTGACGCCGCTCATGGAGACACTCTGCGAAAGGGGAGGCGGGGGGACACCGCCGAAAGCGTGGGGCCGTTCTAGAGTTGGGCGTTCGGCTTGTCGAGTGGAAGGGCGAGGGGCGACGTGACGGGCGCCGGAACGCGGCGCGCGCGCCCGCCATTGTCCGCCGGCACGCGAGCGGCTAGTCTGCGGCGAAATCCACACGGATCGCGGCGTGCGTCGCGCGGGTTTCGAGAGCCCGCGCAACCCACGCGTACGCCGATCGCAGAGGCCTCGGGAGGCCCACGAGAATGCGCATCGAGAACGACCCGAAGCTCGACTTCAAGGACGTGCTGATCCGCCCGAAACGCTCGACGCTGGCCTCGCGGGCCGCCGTCGACATCACGCGCACGCTGCGCTTCATGCACACGGGGCGCACCTGGACGGGCTTCCCGCTGATCGCCGCCAACATGGACGTCACCGGCACGATGGGCATGGCCGCCGCGCTCGCCCGCCACGGCGCCATGGTGGCCTTGCACAAGCACTATCCCGCCGACAGGCTCGCCGACTTCTTCAACGGCCCGGACGCGGCGAACACCTTCTACACGATCGGCACCGCCGAGGCGGACTGGGAGAAGTTCGCCGCCGTGAAGCGCCGGGCGCCGGTGCACTTCCTGTGCATCGACGTCGCCAACGGCTACACGGAGAAGTTCGTCGAGATCGTGGAGAGGGCGCGCGCCGAGAACCCCGACGCGGTGATCATGGCCGGCAACGTCGTCACCGGCGACATGACCGAGGCGCTGATCCTGGCGGGCGCCGACGTCGTCAAGGTGGGGATCGGCCCGGGCTCGGTGTGCACCACCCGCAAGATGACGGGCGTGGGCTACCCGCAGCTCTCCGCCGTGATCGAGTGCGCCGACGCCGCGCACGGGCTGAAAGGCCTCGTCTGCGCCGACGGCGGCTGCACCGTTCCCGGCGACGTCGCGAAGGCCTACGGCGCGGGAGCGGACTTCGTCATGCTCGGCGGCATGCTCGCGGGCCACGACGAGTGCGAGGGCGAGATCGTGCGCGAGACGGTCGACGGCGTCGAGCAGCCGGCGAAGATGATCTTCTACGGCATGTCCTCCGACACGGCGATGAAGAAGTACGCCGGCGGCGTCGCCGCCTACCGCGCCTCCGAGGGCAAGACCGTCGAGGTGCCCTATCGCGGGCCGGTCGACGGCACGATGCAGGAGATCATGGGCGGGGTGCGCTCGATGATGACCTACATCGGCGCGATGTCGCTCAAGGAGGTGCCCAAGCGCACCACCTTCGTGATGGTGGGCGCGCAGCTCAACACGGTGTTCGGGAGCTGACCGGGGCGGGGCCGCGCGCGCCGTCGGGTCGCAGCCGGAACGGATGGGCGTGGCCCGCGGTTGCCGCTAGCCTCACCGCCGACCCACCGGAGACGACATTCCCATGGCCGAGATCGACCCTCCCCGCATCGCGGGCGCCGCGCTGGGGGCGGTCGCGCTCGCCGCGGGCGGCTCGGCGCTCCACGCCTGGCTCCACACCCGGCGGGTCACGCGCGAGATGCACCCGCCGATCGGGCGCTTCGTCGAGGTCGAGGGGGTGCGGCTGCACTACGTGGACGTCGGCCCGACGGACGGCGACCCCGGCGATGCGCCGCCGATCCTGTTCGTGCACGGCAACGGCGCCTGCCTCGAGGACATGCTCGTCTCCGGCCTGATCGACGCCTGCGCGACGCGCTGGCGCTGCATCGTGCCCGACCGGCCGGGCTACGGCCATTCGTCGCGCCCCTCCGGCCGGCCCTACGACCCGCGCGACCAGGCCGATCTCCTGCGCGCGTTCCTGGCCGAGCTCGGCGTCGAGCGGCCGCTCCTCGTCGGGCATTCCTGGGGGGCGCTGCTCTCCCTGGCGATGGCGCTCGATCATCCGGAGGCGGTGGCCGGCGCGGTGCTGATGTCCGGCTTCTACTATCCGCAGGAGCGCGGCGACGTCGCGGCGATGGGCCTGCCGGCGATGCCGGTCGTCGGCCATCTGCTCGCCTGGACGCTGGGCCCGCAGACGATGCGGCGGCTCGCGCCCAAGCTCTACCCGCGCCTGTTCGACCCGCACCCGATCCCGCCACGCATGCTCGCCGACTACCCCTTCGCCTACGGCGAGCGACCCGGGCAGATCCGCGCGGCGGCCGCCGAGCTCGCGGTGATGCGATCGGCCGCGGCGGAGCTGATGCCGCGCTACGCCGGCTGCGACGTGCCGGTGACGCTCCTCCACGGTGCGGAGGACAAGGCGCTGCCCGCCGCGCTGCACACCCAGCGCCTCGCCGCGGAAATTCCGGGCGCGCGCGTCGCGCTCCTCCCTGGTCTCGGGCACATGGTCCACTATTTCGCTCGGGACGCGATCCTCGCGGCGATCGACGAGACGTTGGCGAGGGCGACCCGCAGGGCGGCCCCCGCGCCCTCGGGGATCGGCGTCGCTCCGCGCGCGCCGAATGATCCTGCCCTCCGGGTGTGATCCTGCGGGTGCGCCGCAGCGTACGTGTTGAGGAGACGGCGAACATGCCGCGGATTCGAGCGCGCGTTGGTGTCGGGGGTTAGAGCGACGATGAGGAACCCGGAGGGTCTGGCGTCCGATTTCGGGCACGCCGAGAACGCGGCGGCGGAACTCGCCGACCTGCGCGACGCGTCGGCAGGCATGGAGGAGGCGAAGGGCGCGCGCGTCGCGATCGTCGGCGCCGGCCCCGGCGGCCTCGCCGCGGCGCTGCTGCTGGCCAAGCAGGGCGCGCACGTGACGATCTACGAGAAGGATGCCCAGGTCGGCGGCCGCACCAAGACGGTGACGGCGCCGGGCGGCTACAAGTTCGACATCGGGCCGACGTTCTTCCTCTATCCCCGCATCCTCGCCGAGATCTTCGAGGCCTGCGGCGAGCGGCTGTCCGACCATGTCGACCTGGTTCGGCTCGATCCGCAATACCACGTCGTGTTCGAGGGCGGCGGCGACATCAAGGCCACGCCGGACATCGCCCGCATGGCCGCCGAGATCGCCTCGATCGCGCCCGAGGACGCGAAGAACGTCGCGCGCTTCATGCAGGAGAACCGCAAGAAGCTCGAGCTCTTCCGGCCGATCCTCGAGCGGCCCTTCGACAGCCCGCTCGACGTCGTCTCCCCGGCGATGCTCCAGGCGCTGCCGATGATGCGCCCGTTCTCGAGCGTGGACGGGGACCTCAAGCGCTACTTCCAGGACCCGCGGGTGCGGCTCGCCTTCTCGTTCCAGACGAAGTACCTGGGCATGTCGCCCTTCCAGTGCCCGAGCCTGTTCACGATCCTCTCGTTCCTCGAGTACGAGCACGGCGTGTTCCACCCGATCGGCGGCTGCGGCGCCGTCTCGGACGCGATGGCGACGCTCGCCGAGAAGATGGGCGTGACGATCGCGCTCGACACGCCGGTCGACGAGATCCTCTACGAGGGCGACCGCGCCGTGGGCCTCGTCGTGAACGGCGAGCGCAAGCCGGCGGACGCGGTCGTCGTCAACGGCGACTTCGCCCATGCCGCGCGCCGGCTGATCCCGCAGGCGCATCGCCCGCGCTGGCCCGACCGGAAGCTCGACAAGTCGCGCATCTCCTGCTCGACCTTCATGCTCTATCTCGGCATCGAGGGCGATCTCGGCGACCTCGAGCACCACACGATCCTCCTGTCGGACGACTACGCCAACAACATCGAGGAGATCTCGAGCTGCCGGCTGCCGACGAAGCCGTCCTTCTACGTCCAGAACGCCGCGCGCACGGATTCCTCGATGGCGCCGGCGGGCCATTCGAGCCTCTACGTGCTCGTGCCGGTACCGAACCTGCGCTCTGGCACCGACTGGGCGACCGAGACGGCGGCCTTCCGGGCGAAGACGCTGGAGCGGCTGAAGGTGCTCGGCCTCCACGACATCGAGCGGCGAATCCGCTACGAGCGGGTGATCACGCCCGCGGGCTGGCAGGACGAGTTCGCCGTCAGCGAGGGCGCGACCTTCAACCTCGCGCACGACCTCGGCCAGATGCTATACTTCCGGCCGCACAACCGTTTCGGCAAGGGCGTCTACCTCGTCGGCGGCGGCACGCATCCCGGCTCGGGGCTGCCGGTGATCTACGAGGGTGCGCGCATCACGACGCGGCTCCTGCTGGAGGACCTCGCCGCCGAGCGCGCGCGGCCCGGCCGCTCGCTGTTCCGGCGCGCGGCCGGCGCGCCCGCCCGCGCCTGAGAAGAAGGACGACGACGTGCCCCTCCGCATCGCGCTCCTGTGTGCCGCCCTCCTCGCCGCCGCGCCGGCCTACGCCGCGGCCGCTTCCCTCGTGGTGCGGGTGAGCGGCGTCGCGGCCGGGCAGGGGCCGGTCTTCGTGGGCCTGTGCGATCGCGCCCTCGATCGGGACACATGCCCGATCGGCAAGTTCCAGCGCGCGAGCGGCGGCACGCTCTCCTTCCGCTTCGACGGCGTGCAGCCCGGCCGCTGGGCGGTGGCGGCCTACCAGGACGTGAACGGCAACGGTGCGCTCGACACGCAGCCGGTCCTGGTCTGGCGCCTGCCGAGCGAGCCCTACGGCTTTTCCAACGACGTCGGGCGGTTCTCGCCGCCGACCTTCAGCGGCGCGGCCTTCGAGCTGCCGTCGACCGGCGGCACGGTGTCGGTGCGGCTCGGGCGCCTGCCGCTCGACGACGAGGACGCGGTGCAGCAGGCGATCGAGCGACAGAGCCGGTGAGCGGAGCGCACCGGCGGCGGACGAAGCGGCCCGGGGGACCGGCCAGCGAGAGGAGCGTGACGTGAGTGGGTCTTCCAAGAAGGTGGCGGTGATCGGCGGCGGGCTCGGCGGCCTCGCCAGCGCCTGCGTGCTCGCGGCGCGCGGGCACGAGGTGACGCTCTTCGACAAGAACGCCTGGGTCGGCGGCAAGGCGGCGGTGCTGCACGAGGGCGGCTTCCGCTTCGACATGGGCCCGACGATCCTCACCGTGCCCCGCGTGCTGCACCGCATCTTCGCCGAGGCGAAGCGTGACATCACGCAGTACATGGACCTGGTGCGGCTCGACCCGCAGTGGCGCTGCTTCTTCGAGGACGGCACGCATTTCGACCTGTGCGAGAGCGTCGACAAGATGAAGGCGGACATGAACGCCTTCGCGCCCGGCGTCGGCGCCGGTGAGGGCTACGAGCGCTTCATCGCGAAGTCGAAGAACCTGCACGAGATCTCCGAGCGGTTCTTCTTCTGGAAGCCGGTCGAGGACCTGTTCGACACGATCAACATCAAGAAGAACTTCGACCCCAACACCCTGCGCGACGTCATGGCCCTGCGGATGGGCGCTTCGGTCGCCGGCACGATCCGCTCGCACGTGAAGGACGAGCGGCTCTCGCAGATGCTCGACCACTTCACGCAGTACGTCGGCTCGAACCCCTACGGCTCGCCGGCGGTGCTGTGCTCCATCGCCCACATGCAGGTGGCCGAGGGCGTCTGGTACCCGATGGGCGGCACCCGCGCCGTCGCCGAGGGGCTGGCCAAGCTCGCCACCGATCTCGGCGCGACCCTGCGCCCCTCCACCGACATCGTCGGGATGGAGCTCTCCGGCAAGCGCGTCACCGGCGTGAAGACGGCGGCGGGCGAGACCGAGCGCTTCGAGAAGGTCGTATCGAACATGGATTCGATCCGCACCTACCGCGAGCTCGTCGGCGGCGATGTCGGCGCACGCTACGACAAGAAGGGCTTCGAGCCCGCCTGCTCGGGCGTGGTGCTCTATCTCGGGCTCGACAAGCGCTACGACCATCTCGCGCACCACGACTTCGTCTTCTCCCGCGATCCCGAGGAGGAGTTCCACCACATCTACGACAAGGGCGAGCCCGCGCCGGATCCGACGGCCTACCTCGCCGCGCCGGCCGCGACCGATCCGTCGGTCGCGCCCGAGGGCGGGGAGGCGCTGTACGTGCTCGTCCACACGCCCTACCTGCGCCCGCACCACGACTGGTCGAAGATGTTCGCACCCTACCGCGAGAAGATCATCGAGAAGCTGGAGCGCACCGGCGGCATGCCGGACCTGCGCGAGCGCATCGTCGTCGAGCGGCACCTCACGCCGCAGGACATCCACGATCGCTACAAGGTGCTCAACGGCGCGATCTACGGTCTGGCGAGCCACGGCAGGTTCCTCGGCGCGTTCAAGCCGGGCAACCGCTCGCGCGACATCGAGGGGCTCTATCTCGCCGGCGGCGCGGCCCATCCCGGCCCCGGCATGCCGATGGTGATGATGTCCGGCTGGATCGCCGCCGACGCGCTGGACCAGGACGCCCGCGGCGGCGGGCTGGCCAAGGCGTCGTGAGGCGGTGGGCGCCGCGCCGCTCCCGCCCCGTCGGGGCGGGGACGATCCGCGGAGCGGATCAGGGGCGGGGTCCCCCGGCTCGACGCGTCCGATTTCGGCTCCACCGAAGCGCGCCTGCGGCGCCCCCCCTCCGTCTCGTCGGCTTCGCCGCCGATCCATCTCCCCCGATGGGGGAGGAGGGGGCGCATGATTGACCCCCGCGCCAAGGCGCGCCGCCTCGCCGCGCGGCTGCCCGAGGCCGAGCGGCCCACCACCCTGCGCGATCCGCGCCGGCTCGGATTCTTCACCTTCTACTTCAAGCGCTACTTCAAGAAGCACATGAACGCGCTGTGGATTCCCCCATGGGGCGTCCCCGGCTTCGCCGGCGAGGCCGCGCCGCTCGTGCTGTATACGAACCACCCCGCCTGGTGGGACGCGGCGACCTACATCCTGGCCGGGGACACCTTCTTCCCCGACCGCCAGTCCTACGCCCCCATCGACGCCGAGATGCTCCAGGCCTACGGCTTCATGAAGCGCATCGGCGCCTACGGCATCGACCTCGAGAGCCCGAAGGGTGCCGCGGACTTCCTCGCCGCCTCCGCCGACATCCTGACGCGGGACGACGCGGCGATCTGGCTCGCGGCGCAGGGGCGTTTCATGGACGTGCGCACGCGCCCGATCGGGCTGCGGCCGGGCGTCGCGCGGCTTGCCGAGATCGCGCCGCATGCGCTCTTCGTGCCGCTCGCGATGGAGTACCAGTTCTGGGAGCAGCGCGGCGCGGAGGCGTTCCTGGCCTTCGGCGAGCCCGAGCGCGGCGCGGATCTCCTCGCCCTGGACCGGGAGGCGCGGCGCACCCATCTGGAGGAGCGGCTGACCGGCGTGCTCGACCGCCTGTCGGCGGACGTCGCGACCCGCGACCCGGCCCGGTTCGAGACCGTCCTTTCCGGCGCGGCCGGGGTGGGGGGCGTCTACGGGGCCTGGAAGCGCGCGCTCGCGGCGATGAAGGGCGAGCGCTACGAGGCCGCGCACGGGCGCCGGCCTCATCCCGGAGACGACCGACCGTGACGGTGATCGCCATCCTCGCCCTCGCCTTCGCAGCTCTGGGTGCGCTGCTCGCCGCCGTGAACCTGGGCGCCATGCGCACGCCCGCCTTCCGCGCGGCCGGGGAGGGAACGCGCGTCTCCGTGCTGATCCCCGCCCGCGACGAGGAGGCGAACATCGCCGCCTGCGTCGAGAGCGCGCTCGCGAGCGAGGGCGTCGCCGTCGAGGTCGTCGTCATGGACGACGGCTCGACCGATCGCACCGCCGAGATCGTGGCGGCGCTCGCCGCGCGGGACGATCGCGTGCGGCTCGAGCGCGCCCCGCCGCTGCCCGCCGGCTGGACCGGCAAGGTCCACGCCTGCCAGCGGCTCGCGGACGCGGCGTCGGGCACGCATCTCCTCTTCGTCGACGCCGACGTGCGCCTCGCCCCGCGCGCCGCCGCCTCGCTCGTGGCGCACCAGCAGGAGAAGGGGCTCGGCCTCGTCAGCGCCGTGCCGCGGCAGGTCATGAAGACCTGGGGCGAGCTCCTCACCGTCCCGATGATCAACTTCCTGATGCTCGGCTACCTGCCCGTGCCGATGATGCGCACGCGCCCCGACCGGGGGCTCGGCGCGGCGTGCGGGCAGACGATGCTGTTCCCGCGCGAGGCCTACGACGCGATCGGCGGCCATGAATCGATTCGCCACCTCCTGCACGACGGCATCCAGCTCGCCCGGCGCCTGCGCGACCACGGCCGCATGACGGACGTCGTTCTCGGCGCCGAGCTCGCCGCCTGCCGCATGTACGACGGCTTCCGGCCGGCCTGGGCCGGCTTCATCAAGAACGCGCACGAGGGCATGGCGTCGTGGGGGCAGCTGCCGGTCTGGACGGCGCTGCTCGGCTTCGGCCACGTGCTGCCGCCGCTCCTGGTGCTCCTCGCGCTCCTCGGAATCGGCCCGCTCGCGCCGGCGCTCGGGGCGCTCGTCCTCTCGCTGGGCATGCGCGCGGCGATCACGCGCGCGACGCGCGAGAGCTGGTGGACCGTGCCGCTGCACCCGGCCACCGTCTCGGTGGGCCTCGCCATCCAATGGGCGTCGCTCCTGAAGCTCGGCCGCGGCCGTGCGGGCGGTTGGAAGGGGCGCGTCTATCCGGCACAATGAGCGCATGAGCATCGCCGCCGCGCCCGCCCCCACGAAGACCCATCGCGACGAGAACTTCCCCGTCGCCTCGCGGCTGATCGCGCGCCCCCTGCGCGCGCCGGTGCTCGCCTTCTATCGCTTCGCGCGCGCCGCCGACGACGTCGCCGATGATCCCGCCGCCGCGCCGCAGGAGAAGCTCGCCCGGCTCGCGGGGATGGAGCGGGCGCTGCGCGCGGGCGATCCGGCGGAACCCGTGGCGGCGGCGCTGCACGCCGCCGACCGGCGCTTCGGCGCCGGCGTCGAGGAGGCGCTCGCGCTGCTCGACGCCTTCCGGCAGGATGCGGTGAAGAGCCGCTACGGCGACTGGGCGGAGCTTCTCGCCTATTGCCGGCGGTCGGCGGACCCGGTCGGGCGCTTCCTGCTGCGGCTCCACGGCGAGGACGCGGCGGCGCAGGCGCCGGCGGACGCGCTGTGCAGCGCGCTGCAGATCCTCAACCACCTCCAGGACCTGGAGAAGGACCGCGCGGCGCTCGACCGCGTCTACCTGCCCGGGCCCTGGATGGAGGAGGCCGGCGGCGAGGCGGCCTTCTTCGCACCGGCGAATTCGTCCGGCCGACGGCCGATCCTCGACGCGGCGCTCGACCGGGTCGACGACCTCCTCGCCCGCGCGGCGAGCCTGCCCGAGCGCGTGCGCTCGCGGCGGCTCGCCGCCGAGAGCGCGCTCACCCTCGCGCTGGCGCGCCGGCTCGCCGCGAAGCTGCGGGCAGGGGATCCGGTCGCGACGCGCATCGCGCTCGGCAAGCGGGACGTCGCCGCCGCCGTCACCGGCCTTCCCGGGGCGCTGGCGCGGCGGCACGGGTCGAGCGATCCGCGGGTGGTGAAGGAGATCGTCGCCGTCTCGGGCTCGTCCTTCAAGCTCGGCATGGCGGCGCAGGCCACCGAGCGGCGCCGCGCCAACTACGCGCTCTACGCCTTCTGCCGCGTCATCGACGACATCGCCGACGGCGCCGCCCCGCTGCCCGAGAAGCGCGCCTTCCTCGACGCCTGGCGCCGCGAGATCGACGCGCTTCCCGCCGCGCCGACGGGCCCGATCGGCCGCGAGCTCGCCCGGGCGATGAAGGCCTGCGACCTGCCGCGGGACGAGTTCCACGCGCTCCTCGACGGCATGGAGAGCGACGCCTGCAAGCGCGTGCGCATCCCCGACGCCGCCGCCTTCGACCTCTACTGCCGCCGCGTCGCGGGCGCGGTGGGCGTGCTCTCGGTGCGCATCTTCGGCGCGCCGGGGGCGCACGACTTCGCCCTCGTCCTCGGGCGCACGCTCCAGGTCGTCAACGTGCTGCGCGACGTCGACGAGGACGCCGCCATCGACCGCGTCTACGTCCCCCTCGACCGGCTGGCCGCGCTCGGCATCGCCGACGGCGACGCGCCGGAGATGGTGGCGCATCCGCGCTTCGCCGAGGCCTGCGCGGCGCTCGCCGAGGAGGCGCGGGCCGGGTTCGCGCAGGCCGACCGGATGCTCGCCGCGCTCGACCGGCGGGCGCTCAGGCCCGCGATCGTGATGATGGAGGGCTACCGCCTTCTCTTCGCCAAGCTCGGCGCCCGCGGCTTCGCGCATCCGCGAGGGCCGCGCCTGCGGCTGACGAAGCCGGAGAAGGCGCGCCTCGTCCTGCGCGCGATGCGCTTGCCCGGCGGCGCCCGATGAGCGCGGGCGGCCGCCTGCACGTCGTCGGCGCGGGCGTCGCCGGGCTCGCGGCCGCCCTCCACGCGGCCCGGGCCGGGGCCGAGGTGCATCTCCACGAGGCCGCGCCGCAGGCCGGCGGGCGCTGCCGCACGATCTCGCCCGCGGACGGCTTCGGGCACGACAACGGCACCCATGCCCTGCTCGGCGCCAACCCGCGCGCGCTCGCCCTGCTCGAGCGCATCGGCGCGCGCTCCCGCTGGATCGAGCCGGAGCCCGCGGGCCTGCCGGTCTACGATGCCGCCACCGGCCGGCTCGGGCACGTCGGGCTCCACCCGCTCGCCTGGCTGCGCCCGCGCCTGCGGCCGGACGGGCTCGGCCTCGCCGACCTGCCGCGCCTCGCGCGCCTCGCCCTGCCGCTGCCGGACCGAGCCATCGGCGATCTCTTCGCCGGGCGGGCGCTGCTCGAGAGCTTCGTCGAGCCGCTCACGGTGGCGGTGCTGAACACGCCCGTCGAGATCGCCTCCGCCCGCCGTCTGGGGCGGGCGCTGCGCAAGGTGGTCCGCCCGGGCGGTGCGCGCCTCTGGGTCGCCGAGCGCGGGCTCGGGCCGGACCTCGTGGCGCCCGCGCTGGAGGCGCTCGCCCGCGCCGGCGGGCGGATCGCGCTGGGGTCCCGGCTGCGTGCGCTCGAGGTGCGGGAGGATCGCGTCGTCGGGCTCGTCATGGCGGATCGCACGGTGGCGATCGGGCCGGGCGACGGGGTCGTTCTCGCCCTCCCGCCCGCCGAGATCGCGCGCCTGCTCCCGGCGCTGCCGGTGCCCGACGCCTACGAGCCGATCGTCAACGCGCATTACCGCGTCGCCGGGCCGGCGCGGCCGCGCTTCGTCGGCCTGCGCCACGCGCTGGCGCATTGGGCGCTCGCCCGGCCCGACCACGTCTCGGTGACGGTCTCCGCCGCCGCGGCGGCGGTGGGGAGCGATCCGCGGGCGCTGGCCGCGCGTATCTGGGAGGAGGTCGCCCCCGCGTTGCGCGCGGCGGGCGTACCCGTCGGCGAGCCCGTGGAGCAGCGCGTGGTCAAGGAGAAGCGGGCGACGATACGCCAGGCCGCAGGCCCCGACGGCCCGCGGCCGCGCGCGCCCTGCGTCAACCTGCGCCTCGCGGGCGACTGGCTCTCGCGCCTGCCGGCGACGATCGAGGCCGCCGTGATCTCCGGCGAGGATGCCGCGCGCGACCTCCTCGCCGCCCCGCCGCCGCGGGCGGCCGGGGCGCCGCTCGTGCGCCCGGCGCGGAGCGCACCATGACGCGCCCGCCGCTGACCGTGCTGCTCGCCGCCCCGCGCGGCTTCTGCGCCGGGGTCGAGCGCGCGATCGGGGCGGTCGAGGCGGCGCGCGCGGCGACGGATCGCGCCGTCTACGTCCGCCACGAGATCGTGCACAACGGCCGCGTCGTCTCCGAGCTCGCCGCCAAGGGCGTCGTCTTCGTCGACGAGGTGGACCAGATCCCCGACGGCGCGGTGACGATCTTCTCCGCCCACGGCGTCTCGCGCGCCGTCGAGCGGCGGGCGGCCGAGCGCGGGCTCGACGTGATCGACGCGACCTGCCCGCTGGTGCGGCGCGTCCACCTGGAGGGCCGCCGGCACGCGGCGGAGGGACGCGCGCTCGTCGTCATCGGGCATGTCGGCCACGCCGAGGTCGAAGGCATCCTCGGGCGGATCGACGGCACCGTCCACGTCGTCGGCAGCGTCGCGGAGGCGGCGGCGCTGGAGCCCGAGGACCCGCAGCGCCTCGCCTACGTCACCCAGACCACGCTGTCGGTCGATGACACCCGCGAGATCATCGCGGTGCTGTGCTCCCGCTTCCCGGCGATCGTCGGCCCCGACGTGAAGACGATCTGCTACGCCACCCAGAACCGCCAGGCGGCGTTGCGGGTCCTCGCCGAGCGGGCGCAGCGGATCGTCGTGTGCGGCGCGCCGAACTCGTCGAACGCCACCCGGCTCAAGGAGCTCGCCACGGTGCTCGGGCGCCCGGCCCTGATGATCGCCGACGCCACCGAGCTCGACGAGCGCTTCGTCGCCGAGGTCTCCGTGATCGGCCTGACGGCGGGCGCCTCCGCGCCGGAAGTGCTCGTGCGCGAGACGCTGGAGCGGCTGCGCGGCTGGCGCGAGGTCCTGGTGGAGGAGGTCACCACCACGGTGGAGACGACGCGCTTCGCGCCGGTGGATCTCGGGGCGCTGGCGGGGCGGTGACGAGGAGAGGTCCCGCTGCTCCGAGCGTGCGGTTTCGGCTTCGCCGAAGCGCGCCTTCGGCGCACCCCCCTCCGTCTCGTCGCCTTCGGCGCCGATCCACCTCCCCCGATGGGGGAGGAGCGAGGAGCCGCCACCCGCTCCCGCCCCGTCGGGGCGGGGACGATCCGCGTAGCGGATCAGGGGCGGGGTCCGGCGGCGGGGGCGTGCGTGGCGCGCATCGAGGTCGATAGCGGCGCCGATGCGCGCGGCATTCGATTCCCTTCGGCTGAAATCCGCACTAGTCTGCGCGCCCCGCCAACACGCCACCCGGTCCCATGCAGCATTTCACCTCGAACGGCGTCGACATCGCCTATATCGACCTCGCGCCCACGGGCGACGATCGCGGGGAGCCGATCGTGCTCGTGCACGGCTTCGCCTCGAACCACGCGGTCAACTGGGTCAACACGATGTGGACGAAGACCCTCGCCCATGCCGGGCGCCGGGTGATCGCCCTCGACAATCGCGGCCACGGCAAGAGTGCCAAGCTCTACGAGCCGCAGGCCTACGGCTCGCAGGTCATGGCGGGCGACGTGCTGGCGCTGATGGACCATCTCGGCCTCGCGCGGGCGGACGTGATGGGCTACTCGATGGGCGCGCGGATCACGGCGCACCTGGCGCTGATGGCCCCCGGGCGCGTGCGCGCGGCGCTTCTCGGCGGCCTCGGCATCCACCTCGTCGAGGGCGTGGGCCTGCCGCTCGGCATCGCCGACGCCATGGAGGCGCCCTCGCTCGACGCTCTCTCCGACCCGATGCAGCGCATGTTCCGCGCCTTCGCCGAGCAGACCGGCAGCGACCTCGCCGCGCTCGCGGCCTGCATCCGCGGCTCGCGCCAGACGCTCTCGCGCGAGGAGGTCGCCTCGCTGTCGATGCCGGTGCTGGTGTCGGTGGGCACGAAGGACGACGTCGCCGGCTCGGGGCCGGCGCTCGCCGCGCTGATCCCCGGTGCGCGGGCGCTCGACATACCCGGGCGCGACCACAACCTCGCGGTCGGCGACAAGGTGCACAAGGCCGGCGTCCTGGCCTTCCTGGAGGAGCGGCCGTGACCGCGACGCGCAGCTTCACCGGCGCCGCCGGCAACCGCCTCGTCGCCGACATCCGGGGCGAGGGACCCCGCACGGCGCTGCTGCTGCACGGCGGCGGCCAGACCCGTCACGCCTGGGAGGGGACCGCGCGGCGCCTCGCGGCCGAGGGCTGGCGGGCGGTGTGCCTCGACCAGCGCGGCCACGGCGACAGCGACCGCGCGCCGGGCGGAGCGTATTCCTTCCTCGACTTCGCCGCGGATGCCGCCGCCGTCGGCCGCGCGCTCGCCGGCGAGGGCGAAGGTGAGGGCATCGCGCCCGTGGCGATCGGCGCCTCGCTCGGCGGCATCGCCTCGCTGCTCGCGCTCGGCGAGACGCCGGAGGGCGCGCCGGCACCGTTCCGCGGGCTCGCCCTCGTCGACATCGTCCCGCGGATGGACCCCCGCGGCGTCGACAAGATCCAGGGCTTCATGCGCGCCAACGCCCGCGAGGGCTTCGTCTCGCTTGAGGCGGCGGCGGACGCGGTGGCGGCCTACCTGCCGCACCGCCCGCGGCCGCGCTCGCTCGACGGCCTGCGCAAGAACCTGCGGGCCTCGCCCGACGGCCGGCTGCGCTGGCACTGGGACCCGGACTTCCTCGACGGCCCGCGCTCCGTCAACGCCGACTGGGAGCGGGCGGAGGCGCGGCTCCATCACGCCACGGCCATACTCGCAGTGCCGACGCTCCTCGTGCGTGGCGGCTCGAGCGAGCTGGTGACGCCCGAGGCGGCGCGGGACTTCCTGGCGATGGCGCCGGACGCGGAGTTCGTCGACGTCGCCGAGGCGCGCCACATGGTGGCGGGGGACGCCAACGACGCCTTCGCCGAGGCGGTGGTGAGCTTCCTGCGCCGGCGGCTCGACTGACGGGGGGCGCTCAGGCGGTGCGGCGCTCGAGCGCGACGTTGAGGGCGACGAGCGCGAGGACCGAGGCGAGGACCATGAAGGGCACCGCGTCGAGGCCGATCGCGTCGGCGAGGAGGCCGCCGAGCGCGGGGAAGATCACGCCGCCGAGCATCGCCGCCGAGACCTGGAAGCCGATCGCGTGCGCCGCGAGCGCCTCGCCGAGCCGTGCGGGCGTGCGCGACATCAGCATCGGGTAGACGGGGGCGCAGGCGAGGCCGAGCAGCACGATGCCGGCGAGGCCGATCGGCGTCGGCGCGAGCGCGAAGGCGCCGGCGCCGAGCGCCATGCCCGCGAGGCCGAGCCGCACGGAGCGATCCTCGCCGAGCCGATCGGCGACGAGCCCGAAGCCGACGCGCCCGACGAACAGCCCGCCCCAGAACAGCCCGGCCATGGTGCCGGCGAGCTCGACCGACAGGCCGCGCCCCTCGCTGAGCACGGTGAAGATCCACAGCCCCGCGCCGTACTCGACGCCGACGTAGATGCAGAACATCGCGATCTGCAGGCGCACGACCGGGTGGGCGAGGGCGGCGCGGGTCGTCGGCCGCGCCGGCGCGGCGCTCTCGCCGGACGGGCCGTCGCCCGCCGCGATCGGGCGGCCGGCATCGGCGCGCCAGAGCCCCCGGGTGGACAGGAAGACGAGCGCCATCGCGACCATGATGAGCGCGATCGTGCTGTAGCCGAGCCGCCAGGAGCCGCCGACCACGAGTGCGCCCGTCATCAGGAAGGGCCCGCAGGCGGCGCCGAAGCCGAAGGCGGCGTGGAGCCAGGTCATGTGGCGGGCGGAGAAGCGCGCCGCCGCATAGGCGTTGAGGCCGGAATCGATCGCGCCCGAGCCGAGCCCGACCAGAGGCGCGGCGGCGAGGAAGACGGGGAAGCTCGGGGCGACCGCGATGCCCACGAGCGCGGCCGCGACGAGGCCCGTCGAGCCGGCGAGCAGGCGCCCGACGCCGAAGGCCTCGAGCAGCCGCCCCGCGAAGAAGGAGGAGACGAAGAACCCCGCCGCCGTCCCCGCCATGATCAGCCCCAGCCCGCTCTGCGGCAGCGCGAACGCCTCGCGCACGAACGGCCAGGAGACGCCGTGGGCGACGTCCGGCAGGGCGAGCGAGACGAACCCGAGATAGGCGACGACGACGAGGAGCGCGCGCGGAGCGGCGCGGGCGGGGGAGGGCAAGGACGCACGCGCCTTTCGATGAGACGACGGCTCCTCCCTACGGGATCGCGAGGTGATTTGGAAGGCGCGCTCAGCGATCGTCCGCGAGGCGCACGAGCCGCTCCAGCGCCGGTGCGGCGCCGGCGTTGGCGCCGTGGCGCAGGTCGAAGGTCAGGCGCAGGCTCGCGTCGTCCACCTCGACGACGGAGCCCACGAGCGGCGCCACGTCGGGCAGGCGGAAGGAGAGCGGCTGCCCGGGGGCCAGCACCACCGGCTCCTCGAGCGCGACGAGCGCGCCCGTGATCGAGAGGTCGCGCACGCGCCCGCGAACGACGCCCGTCGCCACGCGCACCTCGCAGGGCAGGTCCACCGACACGCGCGCCGTGGCGCGGCGCTCTCCCTCGGGCTGGCGCCGCACGAGCGCAAGGAGGCCGTCGGAGAGCGCGCGCACGGCGCGGGCGAGATCCTCCGCCGTCTCGGCGATACGGCTCGCCACCGCCTCGGTCTCGCGGGCGAGGCGGCGCAGCGCGGCGACGTCCCGCGGCCCCGTTTCCGGCTGCCCGGCGGCGAGCCCGGCCCCGCGACGGCGGAGGTCGGCGGCCAGCGCGGCGGTGTCCGCCGAGCGCTCCTCGATCGCGGCGACGAGCCCCTCGATGCCGGCCCAGGCGCCATCGAGCAGCGCCGCGAGATCCGCCACGCGTCGGGACGCCTCGGCGAAGCCGCGGGCCGAGGCCCCCGCGCGCACCGCGGCGAGGGAGACCGACAGCGCCGTCGCCGCCACCTCGCCGACCAGGCTCGCAACCGGCGGCGTGGCCAGATCGAGCGCGGGGCGCAGGTCCTGCGGGTCGAGCCCGCCGAGGGCCTCGGCGATGTCGGCCTCCTCGCGCGAGAGCCGCCGCGCCGCCGTGCGGGCGCGCGGCGCGAGCTCGTCGAGCGTGTCGGCCTCGCGCCGGATCGCATAGGCGAGCCGGAAGACCGCCTCGCGCGTCGGCGTGGAGACGCCGTCGGCGGCATCGCCCTCGTCGCAGCGCCAGTCGACGGCGTTCGCCTGCTCCAGCAGCGAGGGCGTGACGCCGCTGTCGTCGAAGACGAGGTCGGACGACCGCGCCGCCCCGGCGGCGTCGCCGGAGAACCCCAGCGTCGCGAAGGAGCGGCGCATCAGGGCGAAGCGGCGTCGGACCTGAAAATCGAGCATGGTGCGCACTTGGGTGGTTTCGCGTTGTCAGCATAAGCCCGCGGCGGTTCCGGAAACCTGAATCGATCGCGACCAAATGTGCAAGCCGCGCATTGCATCTCCGATGCACGGCAGACGGGAGTGACGTGACATGCTGACCTTCGAGACCGGAGACGCCGAGGCCCTGACCCGCGAGGACGTCAAGCGCGGCCTCGCCGCCGGCGACATTCTCCTCGTGGACGTGCGCGAGCCGGAGGCCTTCGCGCGCGGGCACATCCCGGGCTCCGTCTCCCATCCCCTCGACGCCTTCGAGCCCGCCCGCCTGCCGCGCGACGGCCGGCGCCTCGTCTTCACCTGCTCGGCGGGCGTGCGCTCCCAGCACGCCGCGCACGCGGCGCTGGCCGAGGGCGTCTCCGACGTCGCTAACTACCAGGGCGGAATCGAGGACTGGATCCTCGGCGGGGAGCCCGTGGCGCGTGGCGAGGACGCGCCGGCGGCCTCGGGCGCGGATGCCCATGCCGCCGCGGAGCGTTCCGGGCACGACGCCGGTTGACACGGCGCGCTGCGGCGCCACCCTCTCGACATCCGGGATCGAGCAGGAGGACCGCGATGCGCCCCATGAAATTCGGCGTCGGCCAGGCGGCGCGTCGCGTCGAGGACGTCCGGTTCGTCACCGGAGCGGGAACCTACACCGACGATCTCGCGCCCGAGGGCGTGCTCCACGCCGTCGTGGTGCGCAGCCCGCACGCGCACGCGACGCTGCGCGTCGGCGATCTCGCGGAGATCCGCGCGATGCCGGGCGTGCGCCTCGTCCTCGCGGCATCGGACGTCGCGGGCCTGAAGCCGCTGCCCTGCCTCGCGCCCGCCCGCAATTCCGACGGCACGCGCATGGCGACGCCGCCCTATCCCGTGATCGCGTCCGATTCGGTCCGCCACGTCGGCGACGTCGTCGGCATGGTCGTCGCGGAGACGCTCGCGCAGGCGCGCGAGGCGGCGGACGCGTTTCCGGCCACCTACGAGCCGCTCGACCCCGTGGTCGGCATCGCCGCCGCCGAGGCCGACGGCGCGCCGCTGGTCTGGCCCGAGGTCGGCACGAACCTCGCGTTCGATTCGAGCGTGGGCGACCCGGATGCGACGAGCGCCGCCTTCGCCGCGGCCGCGCGGGTCGTCTCGCTGTCGCTCGTCAACAACCGGCTCGTGACGAACTACGTCGAGCCCCGTGCCTGCCTCGCGGAGATCGACCGGGACACCGGCCGGATCACGCTGACGCTCGGCTCGCAGGGCAGCCACAGCGTGCGCGACATCGTCGCAGGCATACTCGACCGCGAGCCGGGGACGCTGCGGGTGGTGACGCCCGACGTCGGCGGCGGCTTCGGCACGAAGATGTTCGTCTTCCGCGAGTACCCGCTGTGCGCGCTCGCCGCCGAGCAGCTCGGGTCACCGGTGAAGTGGGCGGCGGACCGCACGGAGCACTTCCTGGGGGACGCCCAGGGCCGCGACAACCGCACCCATGCCGAGATGGCGCTCGACGAGGAGGGTCGGTTCCTCGCCATGCGGGTGACGATCGACGCGGATCTCGGCGCCTACCTCTCCCAGTTCGCGCCCTTCATCCCGACGGGCGGCGCCACCATGACGCCGGGCGTCTACGACATCCCGGCGGTGCACGCGCGCATCCGCGGCTGGTACACCAACACGCTTCCCGTGGACGCCTATCGCGGCGCCGGGCGGCCGGAGGCGGCCTACGTCATCGAGCGCCTCGTCGACCACGTGGCCCGCGAGATCGGCGCGAGCCCCGACGCGCTGCGCGCGAAGAACGTCGTCCGCCCGGAGCAGATGCCCTACCGCACCGCGACCGGACGCACCTACGACAGCGGCGAGTTCGAGGGGCACATGCGCCGCGCCATGGAGCTGGCGGGGTGGGACGGCTTCGAGGCGCGCGCCTCGGACGCCCGCGCCCGCGGGCGGATCCGCGGCATCGGCATGGCGAGCTACATCGAGGCCTGCGCCGGCGGAGGGCCGGAGGAGGCCACCGTGCGCATCGAGCCCGACGGCAGCGCGGTCGTCACGATCGGCACGCAGTCGAGCGGGCAGGGGCACGCGACCGCCTACGCCCAGCTCGTCTCGCAGCATCTCGACCTGCCGCTCGAGCGCATCCGCGTCCACCAGGGCGACACCGACGAGATCGCCACGGGCGGCGGCACCGGCGGCTCACGCTCGATCCCGATCGGCGGCGCGGCCGTCGCCGGCGCGTCCGAGCAGGTGGCGACCCGGTTGACGGCGCTCGCCTCCGACGCGCTCGAGGCGGCCGCCGCCGATCTCGAGATCGCCGAGGGCGCCGTGCGCGTCGCCGGCACGGACCGCGCGATCGGCTTCGCCGAGCTCGCCGCGCGGGCGGGCGCGCCGATCTCCGCCTCGCACGCCTGGAAGCCGCCCGCGGCGACCTATCCCAACGGCACGCACGTCTGCGAGGTCGAGATCGACCCGGACACCGGGATGGTGGCAATCGTCGGCTACGTCGTCGTCGACGATTTCGGGGTGACGCTCAACCCACTCCTCCTCGTCGGCCAGGTGCACGGCGGCGTCGTGCAGGGCATCGGGCAGGCGCTGCACGAGCGGGTCGTCTACGACGCGGGCGGCCAGCTCGTGACGGCCTCGCTGATGGACTACCAGCTGCCGCGCGCGGCGGACGTGCCGAGCTTCGTCTTCGAGACCCGCAACGTGCCCTGCGCCACCAACGTGCTCGGCATCAAGGGCGCCGGCGAGGCGGGGACGATCGGCGCCGCGCCCGCCACGATGAACGCCGTCGTCGACGCGCTCCATCGTTCCTGCGGCATCGCCCATCTCGACATGCCGGCGACGCCGCAGGCGGTGTTCGCCGCGATCCGCGGGGCCTGAGCGCATCCGGAACATCCCGACTGTTCCACGGGATTAGAACATGCGAATATTAGCATGTTCTAGACAATAAGTCCGAGGGACGTCATGAGGGATGCCGAGACGATCAGGGACCGGGGCGCCGCCGCCGGCCCGTCCAGCCTCAGCCGACGCGGCGCGCTCAAGGCGCTCGCCGGCGCCGCCGCGATCGGCGCCCTGCCGCTCGCGGTCTCCCCCGCGCGGGCCGCGCGGGTCTCGAACCGCAACGTCCGGGTCGTGATCGCCGGCGCCGGCGCCGCCGGGCTCACCGCCGCGGCGCGTCTCTCCGCGCTGCTGCCGAACGGCACGATCACGATCCTCGATGCGCGCGAGGCGCACTGGTTCCAGCCGGGCTTCACGCTGGTGGGCGCCGGCGTCTGGGCGCCGGGCCGCACCGTCGACCGCAACGCCCGCTTCCTCCCCGAGCGCGTCTCCTGGATCAAGGCCGACGTCGCCGAGATCGACCCGGAGGCCCGCCGTGTGGTCGCGACCACCGGCGAGGCCGTCGCCTACGACGTTCTCGTCGTCGCCACCGGGCTGGAGCTCGCCTACGACGCGATCGACGGCATGAGCCGCGACCTGATCGGCCGCGACGGCATCGCCTCGATCTACGCGGGACCGGAGGCGGCGGGCGCCTCCTGGCAGGCGATGCAGGCCTTCGTCGAGACCGGCGGGGAGGGCCATTTCGGCCGCCCGGCGACCGAGATGAAGTGCGCCGGCGCGCCGCTCAAGTACGCGCTCCTCACCGACGACCGCCTGCGCGGCGCCGGCACCCGCGGGCGGGCGAACCTGACCTACTTCGCCCACAACCAGGGGCTCTTCGCCGTGCCGCCGGTGGCGGCCAAGGTCGAGCACATCTTCGCCGGGCGCGACGTCTCCTGGCGCCCCTCGCACGTGCTCGCGGCGATCGAGCCCGGCCGCAAGCGCGCCACCTACCGCACGCCGGACGGCCTCGTCGAGGCCGACTACGACTTCATCCACGTGGTGCCGCCGATGCGCGCCCCGCGCCCGGTGCGCGAGAGCGGGCTCTCCTGGCAGGAGGGAGCGTTCGCCGCGGACGGCTGGGTCGAGGTGCACAAGCACACGATGCAGCACACCCGCTACCCGAACGTCTTCGCCATCGGCGACGTCGCGGGCGTCCCGAAGGGCAAGACTGCGGCCAGCGTGAAGTGGCAGACGCCGGTCGCCTGCGAGAATATCGTCTCGTGGCTGGAGGAGCGCGAGCTCGCGGCCTCGTACAACGGCTACACGTCCTGCCCGCTGGTGACGCGGGTCGGCACGGCGATGCTGGTGGAGTTCGACTACGACAACAACCTGACGCCGTCCTTCCCCTTCATCGATCCGCTCGAGGAGAGCTGGGTCGCCTGGGTGATCGAGGAGAAGGCGCTGATGCCGACCTACCACGCCATGTTGCGCGGGCTCGCCTGAGGGAGGACGACCGATGAAGGACTTTTCTCCACACACCCTCCTCGCCATCGCGCAGGAGACCTTCGGGACCTGGCTCTGGGTGGGCCTGCTCGCGCTCGCCGCCCTGGTCGCGCTCTACGGCTTCCTCGTCCTGGCGCGCGCGCCGTTCCGCGGCGCGCCGCGCAGGGGCGCGCTCGCTCTGGGCGTCCTCGCCGCGCTCGCCGGCGTGGCGCTGGCGCCGTGGCTCACGGATGCCGGCCACCGGCACCTGGTCGCGTCGATCGACCTGGTGGCCATGGCGCTGATCGCGGCGGGCGCGTTCGCGGGCGGCTTCCTCGTCGCCTGGCCGATCCTCGCGGCACTCTTCGGCCTGCCGGGCGAGCGCCGCCGGGCGCGGCTCACCGCCGGCACCCCGCGCCCCTCGCGCTGAGGCGGCGGGACCCGGCGCCTCAGCGCTCGGCCAGCGCCAGCCGCAGGCCGAGCAGCCCGAAGGCGCCGGCGAAGCCGCGCTTGAGCCAGGTCACCACCGCGGGCCTCGAGATCACGTAGGCCCGCGTCGCCGCCGCGAAGGCGCCGTAGCCGACGAAGACGACGAAGGTCAGCCCCATGAAGACGAGGGCGAGCCCGAGCATCGTCAGGGTCGGCGCCGGCGCGGTCGCGGGGACGAACTGCGGCAGGAAGGCCAGGAAGAACAGCGACAGCTTCGGGTTGAGGATGTTGATCAGGAAGCCGCTGGTCACGATCCGCATCGGCGGGGTGGGCGCCTTGTTCTCGGTGACGTCGAGCGCCCCGCCCTCGCGCAGCATCGTCCAGGCCATCCAGAGGAGGTAGGCGACGCCGAGATACTTCACCACCTGGAAGGCGAGCGCGCTCGTGTGCAGCAGCGCCGCCAGCCCGACGACGCTCGCCGCGATGTGCGGCACGATGCCGAGCGTGCAGCCGACCGCCGCGAGCACGCTCGCCCGCCAGCCCCGCCCGAGCCCGTAGGCCAGCGTGTAGAGCACGCCCGTGCCGGGCAGGAGGATGACGATCAGCGAGGTGAGAAGGTATTCGAGGCTCACGGACGGGCTCCTGCGCTAGCGTGGCGACAGGAGATCACGGCGGAGAGGCGGCCGCAACCGCGGCGCCTCCCTATACGCTGCTCGACGGGCGCGCCGGTCCTTCTCCTTCCGCTACAGGGAAGGAGAAAGCCGGCATCGGCACCCGGCGCGCACCCGGAGTGTCGGCCGCCACCGTTCGCCCCCACCCGTCGCCCTGCGGGCGCCGACCGCCCCGAGCGGCGGTGTCGAGGCCTCAATGGTTGTCCCGCGGCACGCCGAAGGTGGTCGCGATCCGCTGGTACTTCGGCGCGGGCTTCAGCACCATGCCGTCCGAGAGCTGGTCGACCATGCCGCGCTGGATCTCCTGCCAGGGCGTCTGGCTCGCGGGATGCGGGAAGCCGCCCCTGGCGGCGAGCGCCTCCCGGCGGCGTTCGAGCTCGTCGGCGGGGAGCAGGATGTCGGCCGAGCGCTTGTTCAGGTCGATGCGGACGCGGTCGCCGGTCTCGAGCAGCGCGAGCCCACCGCCGGCGGCGGCCTCCGGCGAGGCGTTGAGGATCGAGGGCGAGGCGGAGGTGCCGGACTGGCGGCCGTCGCCGATGCAGGGCAGGGCGCGGATGCCGCGCTTGATGAGCGCGCCCGGCGGCTGCATGTTCACCACCTCGGCGGCGCCCGGGTAGCCGATCGGCCCCGCCCCGCGCATGATCAGGATCGTGTCCTCGTCGATGCCGAGCGCCGGGTCGTCGATGCGGGCGTGGTAGTCCTCCGGCCCGTCGAACACCACGGCGCGCCCCTCGAAGGCCAGCGGGTCGTCCGGGTTCTCGAGGTAGCGCTTCGCGAAATCGTCCGAGATCACGCTCGTCTTCATGATGGCCGAATCGAACAGCGTGCCCTTCAGGTGCAGGAAGCCCGCCTTCTCGCGCATCGGCGCGCCGTAGGGGCGGATCACCTCGCGATCCCAGGAGTGCTTGCCGCGGCAGTTCTCGCCCATCGTGGCGCCGTTGGCGGTGAGCGCGTCCTCGTGGATCTTGCCGGCCTCGATCAGCTCGGCCATCACCGCGGGCAGGCCGCCGGCGCGGAAGTATTCCTCGCCGAGGAAGCGGCCCGCGGGCTGCATGTCGACGAGGAGCGGGATCTCGAAGCCGACACGCTCCCAGTCGTCGCAATCGAGCGGCACGCCGACGTGCCGCGCGATGGCGTTGATGTGGATCGGCGCGTTGGTGGAGCCGCCGACGGCAGAGCAGGCGACGATGGCGTTCTCGAAGGCCTCCCGGGTGAGGATGTCGGAGGGCTTCAAGTCCTCCCAGACCATCTCCACGATGCGCTTGCCGGTGAGGTAGGACATCTGCCCGCGCTCGCGATAGGGCGCGGGGATCGCCGCCTGGCCGGGCAGCGACATGCCGAGCGCCTCGGCGAGCGCGTTCATGGTCGACGCCGTGCCCATCGTGTTGCAGTGGCCGTTCGAGGGCGCGGACGAGCCGACGATGTCCATGAACTGCTGGAAGTCGATGTCCCCCGCCGCGTGCCGCTCGCGCGCGGCCCAGACGACCGTGCCGGAGCCGGTGCGGCTGCCGTCCATCCAGCCGTTGAGCATCGGGCCGACGTTGAGCGCGATCGCCGGTATGTCGACGGTCGCCGCCGCCATCAGGCAGGCGGGCGTGGTCTTGTCGCAGCCGGTCAGCAGCACGACGCCGTCGAGCGGGTAGCCGTAGAGCACCTCGACGAGGGAGAGGTAGGCGAGGTTGCGGTCGAGCGCGGCGGTGGGGCGCTTGCCGGTCTCCTGGATCGGGTGGCAGGGGAACTCGAGCGCGAGCCCGCCCGCCGCCGTGATGCCGTCGCGCACGCGCTTGGCCAGCTCCATGTGGTGCCGGTTGCAGGGCGCGAGGTCGGAGCCCGTCTGCGCGATGCCGATGATCGGCCGGCCCGAGCGCAGCTCCTCGCCGGTGAGGCCGTAGTTGAGGTAGCGCTCGAGGTAGAGCGCCGTCATGCCGGGATTGTCCGGGTTGTCGAACCACAGGCGAGAGCGCAGCTCGGCGGAAGAGATGCGGCGGCGCGCGGGCATGGCGTGTCCTCGTCGTCGTTCGTGGTCGCCGTTTCGCGGCGTTTCGCGCAGGATCATACGCGGCTCGCGGCGCGTGTCGACGGGGAGGGCGGCTCGCCGCCCCGACGAGCCTCCACGGCGGGGCGCCGGCGTCAGCCGTCGGACAGCCCCTTGGCCAGCGCGATCGCCTCTTCCAGCACGGTCTCGTCGCCGATCTGGTTGGCCAGGATCAGCACGAGGCGGGTGTCGAGGGCGGCGCTCTCCTCGTCGGTGAGGCCACGATGGGCGTCGATCAGGGCGCGGTAGGCGCGGTCCGGGTCGGGAAGGCGGCTCGTCGTGTCGAGGCCGGCGGGGGCCGGCGCGTCTCGTCTCTCGGTCATGCGACGTCTCCCAGCATGCGGCGCGCGGCGGCGGCGATGCGCTGCGGATCCCCGTGGCGGAAGCGCGCGGCGAGGTGCTGGTCCGGGCGCACGAGCCAGGTCGCGCCCGGCACCGCGTCGAAGCGCTCGCGGAAGCGCCCCTCGATGTCGATCAGGTCCTTGCCGATCACGATCCGGCGCACCCCGTCCGGCGGCGGGCCGTGGTCGGCGCCGTCGGGCATGACGATCTCGACCGCGTCCCCGGCGATCTCGGCGAGGAGCCAGGCGGGCGTGCCGTCCGCGCGCTCCATCGGCGCGTCGGGAAGCGGTGCGCCGAGGCGTGCGGAGCCGGCCCAGGGCTCCGCGTCCGGCGTCGAGAGCGGGGTGTCGCGATAGGTTGTCGGGGTCGACAGCCGGCCCGAGTTCACCATCCGCTTGGCGAAGTCGCACGTGCGCGCGAGCGCCAGCGCGGCGTCGCGAAAGCGCATCTCCTGCGCCGAGCGGGGCGCGATGAAATCGGTCGCGCGGGTGGAATGGCCGATGTTCTCGTCCGCCGCAGCGACCCGCTCGACGTCGTAGGTGTCGATCAGCGCCGCGGGCGCCTCGCCCCGGATCACCCGCGCGAGCTTCCAGGCGAGGTTCTCCGCGTCCTGGACGCCGGAATTGGCGCCGCGCGCGCCGAAGGGCGAGACCTGGTGGGCCGCGTCGCCCGCGAAGACGATCCGCCCGTGCACGAAGCGCTCCAGCCGCCGGCACTGGAAGGTGTAGACGGAGACCCACTCGAGCGCGAAGTCCTCGTGGCCGAGCATCCGCGCGATGCGCGGGCCGACCACCTCCGGCTTCTGCTCGTGGGCTGCGTCCGCGTCCGCCCCGAGGCCCAGATCGATGCGCCAGATCCCGTCGGGCTGCTTGTGCAGGAGCGCGGAGCGCCCGGCGTGGAAGGGCGGGTCGAACCAGAACCAGCGCTCCGTGGGGAAGGCCTCCGACATGCGCACGTCCGCGATGAGGAAGCGCTCCTCGAAGGCCTCGCCGACGAAGTCGAGGCCGAGCATGGCGCGGGTCGGGGAGCGTGCGCCGTCCGCGGCGACGACCCAATCGGCCTGGAGCGTGTAGGGGCCGTCCGGCGTGTCGATGGTCAGCGCGACGCCGTCGGGGAGGTGCGAGATGCCGGTCACCTCGTTGCGCCAGCGGATCTCCAGGGTCTCGAGCTCGCTCGCGCGCTGCACCAGGAAGTGCTCGAGGTAGTATTGCTGCAGGTTCACGAAGGCCGGCATGGCGTGGCCGGTCTCGGGCAGGAGGTCGAAGGCGTAGAGCGCGTCCTCGCCCTGGAAGACGCGCCCGAGCTTCCAGCCGACGCCCTTCTCGACGCAGGCGCGCCCGACGCCCAGCCGGTCCAGGATCTCCAGCGTGCGCTTGGCGTAGCACAGGCCCCGCGAGCCTTCGCCGATCCGGTCCGCGTCGTCGAGGAGGACGACGGGTATGCCGCGCTGGGCGAGGTCGATCGCGCCGGCGAGACCGACGGGGCCGGCGCCGATCACCACGACGGGACGGCGCGCGACGGCGCCGTCCTGGTCCGGCGAGCGGCGGTAGGCGAATTGGTAGAGGGACTTGCGGGCGTTCATTGCACCATGCTCCGACCTCTCTCCCGCCTCGTGGGGCGGGCATGCCGCGACGCGGCTCGGGGCGGGCCCATCCGCGGAGCCGCCGTCCGTTGCCGCATGCGCGGGGCGCGGCTTTCGCCGCGCCCCGTCCGTCTCGTCGCCCGAGGCGCCGATCCACCGTCCCCTGCCGGGACGGGCTGACCCGGATCACCCCTGAAGCGCGGCCCACATCTCGCGGTCGCGCTCGGCGGTCCAGATCGTGGGATGGTCGACGCCCGAGGCCTCGTCGTAGGCGCGGGCGACGTTGAAGGGCTGGCAATGCTCGTAGATGGCGAAGGAGCCGAAGCGCGGGTCCATCACGGAGCGCGTCGCGTCGTAGGTCTCCTTCAGGCTGCGGCCCCTGGCCACCGACAGCTCCGCCTGGGTGTAGAGCGTCTGCACGAAGTCGCGGGTCATGGCGATCGCCTCGCGCACGGTGGCGCGGTCGCCGAGCGCGTCGCCGCGGCCGGGCACGAGGGCCTTGGGGTCGGCGTTGCGGATGCCGTTCAGCGTCTCGGGCCACTCGCGCAGGTGGGCGTCGCCGCAATAGCAGGCGGAGTGATACTCGACGAGGTCGCCGGAGAACATGACCTCCGCGTCCGGCACCCAGGCCACCACGTCGCCCGCCGTATGGCCCGCGCCGAGGTGGTAGAGCTTCACCTCGCGCTTGCCCAGGAAGACGCTCATCTCGGTGTCGAAGACGAGGTTGGGCCAGGTGAGGCCGGGAATCGACTCGGCGCCGCGGAAGAGGCGCGGGAAGCGGCCGAGCTCGCTTTCCCAATCCTGCTGCCCGCGCTCCTGGATGAGCGCCATGGTGAGGTCGGAGGCGATGATGCCCTGGGCATCGTAGGCGGAGGCGCCCAGCACGCGCACTGCGTGGTAGTGCGTCAGCAGGACGTAGCGGATCGGCTTGTCCGTGACCGTCCGCACGCGGGCGATGACGTCCTGCGCCATCGCCGGCGTCGCCTGGGCGTCGATCACCATGCAGCAATCGTCGCCGACGATGATGCCGGAGTTGGGGTCGCCCTGCGCCGTGTAGGCGTAGAGGTCCGGCCCGATCTCGGAGAAGGTGACCTGCTTCTCCGTCGTGTCGCCCGTCGAGGCGAAGCTCTTCGACATGTCTCGCTCCAGATTTCCGCTTTCCGGAGCGCGGCCTTCGCCGCGCCCCATCCGTTTCGCCGCCTGCGGCGCCGATGCACCGCCACTGCCAGGCAACGAGAGCTCAGCTCTTCTCCACCACCTGCTCGATCGCGCCGAACAGCGAGTGGCCGGCCTCGTCCTTCATCTCGATGCGTACGCTGTCGCCGAACTTCAGGAACGGCGTGCGCGCCTCGCCCGACGCGATCGTCTCCACCGTGCGGATCTCGGCGATGCAGGAATAGCCGAGACCGCCGTCGGCGACGGGCCGGCCGGGGCCGCCGCCCTCGTCCTTGTTCGAGACCGTGCCGGAGCCGATGATCGCGCCCGCCGACAGGGGCCGCGTGCGCGCGGCATGCGCGATCAGGCGGGGGAAGTCGAAGGTCATGTCGACGCCAGCGTTCGGCTTCCCGAAGGGCTTGCCGTTGACGAAGCTGAGCAGCGGCAGCCGCAGCTTGCCCCCGTCCCACGCCTCGCCCAGCTCGTCGGGCGTGAGCGCCGCCGGGGAGAAGGCGGAGGAGGGCTTGGCCTGGAAGAAGCCGAAGCCCTTGGCCAGCTCGCCGGGGACGAGGTTGCGCAGGGAGACGTCGTTGACGAGCATCACGAGCCGGATGGCGCGGGCCGCCTCCTCCGGCGTCGCGCCCATCGGCACGTCGCCGACGACGACGGCGATCTCCGCCTCGAAGTCGATGCCGAAGGCCTCGTCGGCCATGCGGATCGGCTCGCGCGGGCCGAGGAAGGCGTCCGAGCCGCCCTGGTACATCAGCGGGTCGGTCCAGAAGCTCTCCGGCATCTCGGCCCCGCGCGCCTTGCGCACCAGCTCGACGTGATTCACGTAGGCCGATCCGTCCGCCCACTGGTAGGCGCGGGGCAGGGGGGAGGCGCAGTCGTGCTCGTGGAAGCGGAAGGAGGGGACGGCCCCGTGCTCGAGGCTCTCGGCGAGGTCCTCGAGGCGCGGCCCGACGCGCTCCCAGTCGTCGAGCGCGGCCTGGAGCGTGGCGACGACCGGGAAGGCGTCCGTGGCGTGCGTCAGGTCGCGCGAGACGACCACGAGGCGGCCGTCGCGGCCGTGCTTGAGAGAGGCTAATTTCATGGCGTAGCGCGCACCTTTCGTGCTTGTCTGACCATCAGGGGAAACGACCGGAGAAGGACCCGCCCATGACCACCAATCCCGACAGAAGAGCGTTCCTGAAGACCGCCGGGCTCGGCGCCGGCGTCGCCGCCGCCGCGACCACGATCGCCGCCCCGGCGATCGCGCAGTCCCAGCCGACGGTGACCTGGCGCATGCAGTCGAGCTTCCCGAACTCGCTCGACACCATCTATGGCACGATGGAGACGTTCGCGCGCTACGTCTCGGAAGCGACCGACGGGAATTTCACCATCCAGACCTTCAAGCCGGGCGACATCGTCGGCGGGCTGCAGGTGCTCGACGCGGTCTCGAACGGCACGATCGAGGCCGGCCACACGCCGCTGTACTTCTACTTCGGCCGCGAGCCGGCGCTCGGCTTCGCCACCGGCGTGCCCTTCGGCCTCAACGCCCGCCAGCAGCACTCGTGGTGGCACTTCGGCGGCGGCGAGGGGCTGATCAACGAGGTGCTCGCGCCGATGAACGCGATCTCGCTCGCCTGCGGCAACTCGGGCGCGCAGATGGGCGGCTTCTTCCGCAAGGAGATCAACTCGCTCGCCGACCTCGAGGGCCTCAAGTTCCGCATCGGCGGGCTCGGCGGCCAGGTGATGGCGCGGCTCGGCGTGGTGCCCCAGCAGATCGCGCCGGGCGACATCTACTCCGCGCTGGAGCGCGGCACGATCGACGCGACGGAGTTCGTCGGCCCTTACGACGACCTCAAGCTCGGCTTCCACGAGGTGGCGAAGTACTATTATGCGCCGGGCTTCTGGGAGGGCGGGGCGATGCTGCACGCCGCCTTCAACCTCGAGGCCTGGAACGCGCTGCCGGCGCACTACCAGGCGATTGTGCGCCACGCCTCCGAGGCGGCCAACAACTGGATGCTCGCCAAGTACGACGCGGTGAACCCGGGCGCGCTCAAGGAGCTGGTCTCCAAGGGCGCCGAGCTGCGCTACTTCCCGCAGGACGTCATGGAGGCCGCGCTCTCGGCGGCGAACGCCTACTACGACGAGACAGCCGCTGCCAACGAGGCGTTCAAGCGCTCGTGGGACAGCTACCGCGCCTTCCGCGACGACGCGCTGCTGTGGTGGCCGGTCAACGAGCTCGCCTTCGACAACTTCATGGCCCGCACCCGCGGTCGCGGGTGAGGCGATCCGCATCGCGGCGGTCCTCGAGGCCGCCGCGATGCCGGCTGCTTTCCTTCCCTGTAGGGGAAGGTGGCTCGGCGAAGCCGAGACGGATGGGGCGCGCGGGACGCGCGTTCCGCGCAGTGGAAACGGAGGCGCGCGCATCCTGTCCGGATCACCCGGGGCGGCCCGTTTCGGCTTCGCCGAACACGCCTGTCGGCGTGCCCCATCCGTCTCGGCGCTTCGCGCCGATCCACCTTCCCCTACAGGGAAGGACGGGACCAAGCCTCGCGACCGGTCGATCGAACACCGCCGCCGCACGACACGTCTCGCGCCGAGCGCTCTCGTCGGTAGGGCAGGCGCGGTGGCGCCCGCCGGCTCGATTTCCGGGCGCATTCGAACGTTCGGCCTCACTTCGGCTCGCGGCGGCTCGGGTCGAAGTGCTTCTTCAGGCCCTGCCAGCAGTCGATGTACGAGTCCTGCAGCTCGGGAAGCCCCGCGGCCCAGGCCGTCACGCGCTGGGGGAAGCGGGTCTCGAACATGAAGGCCATGGTGCCGGCGAGCTTCGTCGGCCCGAGATCGACGTTCGAGGCGTGCTCGAAGGCCTGCATGTCCGGGCCGTGAGGCAGCATCTGGTTGTGGAGCGAGAAGCCGCCGGGGACGAAACCCTCGGGCTTGGCGTCGTAGACGCCGTAGACGAGCCCCATGAACTCGCTCATCAGGTTGCGGTGGTACCAGGGCGGCCGGAACGTGTTCTCCGCCACCATCCAGCGGTCGGGGAAGATGACGAAGTCGATGTTGGCCGAGCCGGGCGTCTCGGTGGGCGCGGTCAGCACCGTGAAGATCGACGGATCCGGGTGGTCGAACAGCAGCGCGCCCACCGGGGAGAAGCGGCGCAGGTCGTACTTGTAGGGCGCGTAGTTGCCGTGCCAGGCGACCACGTCGAGCGGGGACTGCTCGATCCTGGTCACGAACAGGTCGCCGCCCCACTTCACGTAGAGGAAGCTCTCCTCCTCCACGTCCTCGTAGGCCGCCACCGGCGTGAGGAAGTCGCGCGGGTTGGCGAGGCAGTTGGCGCCGATCGGCCCACGGTCGGGCAGGGTGAACTGGCCGCCGTAGTTCTCGCAGACGTAGGCGCGCGCCGGCCCGTCCACGAGCTCGACCTTGAAGATCACCCCGCGCGGCACGACGCAGATCTCGCCCGGGCCGAACTCGATCACGCCGAACTCGGTCTTGAAGCGCAGGTGCCCCTCCTGGGCCACGACGAGATACTCGCCGTCGGCGTTGAAGAAGTACTCGTTCTCCATCGAGCGCGTCACGAAGGCGAGGTGCGCGGCCATGCCGACCTGCGTGTCCGAATCGCCCGCGGTGGTGACGGTGCGAAGCCCGCCGACGAAGGTCAGCGCCTCGTCGGGGATCGCCACCGGGTTCCAGCGCATCTGGCCGATGGCGGTCTCGGCGTCCTCGCGGCACGGGCCGGTGCGGATGAAGCCCCGGTCGACCCGCGCGTAGCGGTGGGAGTGCTTCACCGAGGGGCGGATGCGGTAGAGCCAGGAGCGCTGGTTCGTGGCCTGCGGCGCGGTGAAGGGCGAGCCCGAGAGCTGCTCGGCGTAGAGGCCGTAGTTGATCTTCTGCGGCGAGTTCATGCCGACGGGCAGCGCGCCCTCCAGCGCCTCGGTCTCGAAGGAATTGCCGAAGCCGGACATGTAGTCGGGCTTGATCGCGGTCTCCCGACCCTGGAGGTCGGGGCTCGTGAAGCCGGTGGTCTGGTGGACGGTCATGGATGTCTCCGCGGATGTTCCCTCGAGGGATGCTCTCCCTCGGGCCGTCTCGATGGCGCTCTCTCGTCCCCGTGCGGCGCGGGCGCGCCCGGCGCGATTGCGAGGATCGGGCCGGCACCCTTGCCAAGATGGCCGTGATGGGCATAATGGTTGCACCAGCAACCGATTTCTGTCAACGATGCGGTCATCCCCCGACGACATGCGTGCCCACGCTCCCCGAGACGCCGACGCGCCCGTGCACGGCGCCGAGCCGCTGACGCTCGAGCGCTTCCTGCCTTATCGGCTGAACGTGCTCGCGACCACGGTGTCGAACGCCCTGGCGCGGATCTACGCCGAGCGCTTCGGCATCACGATCCCGCAATGGCGCATCGTCGCGACGCTCGGCCAGTTCGAGACGCGCACGGCACGCGACATCGCGGCGCACGCGGTGATGCACAAGTCGACCGTCTCGCGGGCCGTCGCCTCGCTGGCCGGGCGCGGCATCGTCGAGCGTCGCCCGAACGCCGACGACATGCGCGAGGAGCTGCTCGCGCTCACGCCGAAGGGCAGGGGGATCTACGAGGCGGTGGCGCCCGAGGCGCTCGCGTTCGAGCGCGCCGTCTTCACGGGGCTCTCGCCGGACGAGCGCGAGACCTTGTTCGGGCTCATCGACCGGCTCGACGCCCGCATGCGCAGCCTGGCGCCCGACCTCGATCCCGCGGACGCCTCGGAGGTCTCGCGATGAAGCTCCACGGCTATTTCCGCTCCTCGGCCGCCTACCGCGTGCGAATCGCGCTGAACCTCAAGGGCGTGCCCTTCGAGCACGCGACCGTCCATCTCCTGAAGGGCGAGCACCGCAGCGAGGCGTGGCGCGCGCGCCATCCGCAGGGGCGCGTGCCGGCGCTCGAGACGGACGCGGGCGAGATGCTGATCCAGTCGCCGGCGATCCTGGAATGGATCGAGGAGCGCTGGCCGCAGCCTCCGGTCCTGCCGCAGGACGCGCTCGAGCGGGCGCGGGTGCGCGCCGTGTGCGCGATCGTCGCCTGCGACATCCATCCGCTCAACAATCTCGCGACACTGGGCTGGCTGAAGGAGCGGCTCGGCGCCGACCAGGCCGCCGTCGACGCCTGGTACGCGCATTGGATCCAGGAAGGCTTCTCCGCGATCGAGCGGCTGATCGACCCGCGGCCCTACGCCTTCGGGGAGGCGCCCGGCATGGCGGATCTCCACATCGTCCCGCAGGTTTTCAACGCACGACGGTTCTCGGTGCCGCTCGAGGCCTTCCCGCGGATCCGCGCCGTCGCGGAGACCTGCGCCGCGCATCCCGCCTTCGCGGCGGCCGCCCCGGAGAACCAGCCCGACGCGGCCTGAACCCCCGCGTCGCAAGAACGCGAACGAGATCAGAGGAGGAAGACAATGGGTCCCTTTCCGCACGACGCGCCGCCGCCGCAGATCACCGACGACAACCCGATGGGCACGGACGGCTTCGAGTTCGTCGAGTACGCCCACCCGGAGCCCGAGAAGCTCGACGCGCTGTTCAAGCGCATGGGCTTCTCGGCGGTGGCGAAGCACCGCTCGAAGAACGTGACGCTCTATCGCCAGGGCGACATCAACTTCGTGCTCAATTCCGAGCCCGAGAGCTTCGCGGCGAAGTTCGCCGCCGAGCACGGGCCCTGCGCGCCCGCCATGGCCTTCCGCGTGGTCGACGCGAAGCACGCCTACGAGCGTGCGATCAAGCTCGGCGCCAAGCCCGCCAAGACGCAGATCGGCCCGATGGAGCTCGCCATCCCCGCGATCGAGGGCATCGGCGGGCTGCAGATCTACTTCGTCGACCGCTACGGGGCGAAGGGCTCGATCTACGACGTCGACTTCGTCTGGACCGGCGAGCGCGACCCGCATCCGACGGGGGCGGGGCTGTTCTACATCGACCATCTGACCCACAACGTGAACCGCGGTCGGATGAACGAGTGGGCGGGCTTCTACGAGCGGCTCTTCAACTTCCGCCAGATCCGCTACTTCGACATCTCGGGGAAGATGACTGGCCTCCACTCGCGCGCCATGACATCGCCGGACGGCAAGATCCGCATCCCGATCAACGAGGACGCGGGCGAGTCCGGGCAGATCGAGGAATACCTCAAGGAGTACAAGGGCGAGGGCATCCAGCACGTCGCGCTCGGCGCCCACGACCTCTACGAGACGATCGAGACGCTGATCGACAAGGGCGTCGAGTTCATGCCTGCGCCCAACGAGATCTACTACGGCCGCATCGACAAGCGCCTGCCCGAGCACGGCGAGGACGTCGCCCGGCTCCAGCGCGACGGCATCCTCATCGACGGCGAGGGCGTGCTGGAGGGCGGCTTCACCAAGGTGCTGCTGCAGCGCTTCACCAAGACGGTGATCGGTCCGATCTTCTTCGAGTGCATCCAGCGCAAGGGCGACGACGGCTTCGGCGAGGGCAACTTCAAGGCGCTGTTCGAGTCGATCGAGGAGGACCAGATCCGCCGCGGCGTGCTCAAGGAGAAGGCCTGACGCCGGCCGGCCGGGGGCGGCGACCGGCGCGGAGGGCGGGGCGCACGCGCCCCGATTTCGCCCTTGCAAACGCGCCCGCGCCGCTGATATGAGGATGGCCCGCGACGGAAACGCCGCGGGTGGGGCCTCGTGGCGGAGTGGTTACGCAGAGGACTGCAAATCCTTGCACCCCGGTTCGATTCCGGGCGAGGCCTCCACATCAGCCGTACGTTCGGAGCCCCCGCGACGTACGGGTACCGCGCTGCCGGTTTGTCGTTGCAGCGTTGTCGGGGCTGATACCGGCATTTCAATCGCATAGTTCGAGTGTCGACGCGACTCAATCGCGGGGGCACGCTTGGGCGACGCTGAGACCATCTCGTACCTCGGTCGCGTCGTCTCCGCTCGAACGACCTTCGATGCTGCGCCGGAGTGGGTTCAGCGCGACCATCGTGAGGGTGTACGTCTCGACTTGGTCGTTGCAGTGCGGCTCGACGGTGTGCTGGGTGGCGGCGTCTCGCTTCTCCTGTCGACTCCGCAATCGGCTTGGGACTGCGACGTGTATGGGCAGATCACCGTCAGGCTGCCGCCACTCCGGAAGGCCTTGAGGCTGTGTCCAGTGGAGTGGCGACCGATGCGGGAGCATCGAAACGCAGGCGACGCTCCGGGTGCTCATCGGTTCGCCGTGCTGCGCGACCGGTGGCATCCGTTCGAACTGAATCGAGAGCGCCCCTTAGCCGTCTTCACGCAAAGCGAGCCAGGCGTGATTGCGCCTTTGCCGCGTGCGATAGAATCCTTTTCCGAGTATGTTCACCTCTGTGCCGAACTGTGGAATTGCCCCGATATGCCGGGCGTGCCGCCGCCACCATGGGCGAGGGTGCTGCTGTGAAGACGCTGGAAAGAACCGTTCTGTCCGACATCGCCGAGGAGGTCGCCCGTGCACTGTCGTTTGCGACGGTGGAGGGCGGTTCGGCCTATGTCTCGACCGCCGTCAGCTATCCGAACGGCTCCGCGGTCGTGGTGCGCATCGACGCGGACGAGAGCGGCTATGTCGTCACCGACGACGGGCAGGGGGCGTTCATCGCCGAGACGATGGGCGCCGGCGCTACGTTCGCCGGCATCGCACGGACGGAGGCTGCCCGGCTGGGCGTCTCCCTGAGCGAGCGCAGCATCTTCGCAGCGAACGTGTCGCGGGAGGCGCTCCCCGGTGCGGTGGCCGTCATCGCCAACGTCTCGACGAGAGCTGTCGATCGGACGGCAGCGGCGCTCGAAACCATGCGTCGGAAGCGATCGCAGGAACGTTTCCGATCCGGCCTCCGCTCGGCGTTCGGCGAACGCGTCGCATTCGATCTGGATGGTGTGCGCGGCACCTGGCGCTCCTGGGATTTCGATGCCGGACTGTACGAGGGAAAGCGCATAGCAGCGTTGTTCACGTTCGTGTCGCCCGCGTTCAGTGCGGTGGCGAGCGCGAGCCTGAAGCTCCGCGACGTGCGATCGGCGGACGATCACCCGCGCTTGGTCGTGGCGCTAGCGGATTACGGTGGGACGGAGGCCAGCCTGCGGGCGCTCCTCAATGAGGAAGCGGACAGGGTCGTGCCCGCCGACAGCGATCCGGACCAGTTCCGACAGGTCGCAGCCTGAGCTGGCGACGGAGCGTCGGCGCATCCGCTTTCGAGCCGCTCCAGGTCTCGTCGAACATCGCTGTCGTCCCGCGGAACACCGCACTGCTCCGCCGCATTCCGTGCGGACATGAGCCTTCGCATCCCATCCGCCCTCCGCCGATCCCTGGACTTCGGCTACGCCGCTCTCGTCGTCCTCGCGGTCGCCGTGCTCAACCGCGTCTCCGGCGGCGGGGTCGAGGCGCTCGGGGACCCGCCGGGGCGGCGGCTCTGGTACGTGTCGGGCGTCCTCGCGCTGCTCGCGGCCGTCCACCTGCGCCGCTTCCGGCCCTGGCGCGAGGCGCTGACGCTCGCCGGCTGGCTCGCCGGCAGCTACCTCGTCTGGCGGACCTTCGAGTGGGGCACGATCTTCGACCTCGGCCGGCTGCCGTCCGAGGAGCCGCGCTCGCCCTTCGGGGACCTGTTCTTCGTGTTCGGCAGCGACGCCGCGAACCTGTGGGTGCGCATGGCGGTGGCGCTCGTGCCGGGCGTGATCGCCGGCGCCTGGCTCGCCCGGCGCCGGATCCTCGGGCGGTCGCTGCGCGCGCTCCTGCTCGGATGGCTCGCGCTCGCCACCGCCTTGTTCCTCGCCTATCGCTCGGCCTGGCGGCTGACGGAGCAGGTCCCCATCCTCCACGCCGAGCTGATCGCCGGCGCGGCCTGGGGCGTGGTGCTCCTGTCGCTGCCGGCGCTCGCGCCGCGTCGGCCGGGGGGAGCTCGACCGCCCGGGTCGTGACCTCCCGTTTCGGCCGCCGCGCGCATCACCCCGGGATCGTGTAGATCACCTCGCTCTGCGTGATGGGGCCGTCGCCGCCCAGGCGCACCACGACGGGACCGACGGCGTCCACCGCCTTGCCGCCGCGCTGCACGGTGCTCTTCGTGGCCGTGAAGGTGATCGAATCGGTCGTCCAGTCCGCCTGGGTGACGCCTTGGCTGACGCCGCCGATCGTGACCTCGCCGCTCGTCTTGGCGCCCTGGGGCGTGAAGGCACCGAAGTTCATGCCCTCGATGACGTATTTCGACTGATCGGTCAGCGTGATCGACGCATCGTCGCCCGTGCCGTCGCGGACCGACACGATCACCGGCGTGCCGGTGATATAGGACTGGAGGTCCTTCACCAGCTGGTGGAAGTCGTCCATGTCGGCGACGGCGGCGAGGTCGCCGGAATACTTGCGCAGCCACTGAGGCGGCACGAACAGGAAGCTGCTCTTGTGGATCTGGAGCTTGATGCTCGTGTCGGTCACCGAGACGCAGGGGCCGGCGTGCACGACCGTCTTCACCACGTCCTCGTCGATGGAGTAGTACTCCACGTTGACGATCGGCATGCCGAGCAGGTACTCGCAGACGAAGGTCAGGTGCCCCATCTTGTCGTACTTGCCGCTGCGCTTCCACGACACGGTGGCCTGCTTGCCCATCGAGCGCAGCACCTCGGTCAGCGCCCCCACGTCCGCGCCGTCGGTGGCGGCGAAGCCGAGGATCGAGGCGATGAGGTCGGTGTTGAACGTCGTCGAGCCGGCATTGCTCTCGAACAGGTAGTCCTCGCGGTTCATCGCGACGAACATGCCCGAGCGAGCGACGATGGCCTCGATCGGCTCGTAGTCGTAGAGCGTGTAGTAGTCGAGGAAGTCCGGATTCGCCTTGTTCTTCGCCGACGGGCGCAGCGTGCTCGAGACCGCTTTCGTCAGCGCGGCGAAGAACACCGTCACCTCCTGGAACAGATCCTGCGCCGCCTGGGTGATGGCGGCGTCCCCCTGCACCGTCGAGGCGATCATGATGTTCCCCGTCTCGTTGAAGACGAAGTATTTCGCGATCGGGATGTTGCGCGCGCTGGTCGAGGTCTTCGGCGGCCGGAGGGGGACGGGGCCGGCCTCGGGCGGGGCCGAGGACGTGCTCCCGCCTGCCGCGACGTTCGGGGTCGCGCCGGCGCCCGTGAGCTTCACCGGGTAGCGCGCGGCGTCGGGGAAGGTGCCGCGGCTCGCCGGGAGCGCCACGATCTGCGCGAGATGGGCGGCGCTGGTCTGGACGTCGAAGCCGTCCCAGCCGCAGATGAAGGTGTTGCCGGCGATCCAGCGGGTCCCGTCGTCGACGCAATGGGCATGGCCGACGACGCACACCCGCCACGTGTCGCCGTTGCCGTCGGGGACGTCGACATAGGTGTAGGCGTAGCGCGTGAGGTTCTTGGTGCTCCCGACCGTCGCCGTGTTGACGTAGACGGAATTGGTGAAATCCGCCGCGGCGACCGCCGCGTGCGGGTCGAACGGAATCGGCCCGCCATTGGGGCACTTCGAGTTCCAGGCCATGGGGCTGCTCGTCCTTCGGCACGGGCGCGAGGGAACGCGGTCTGAGCTCGCGGCCCGGGAGCGACCGCCCCCGGCCCGGTCGACGCCGAGCGTGGCCATACTCGGCGCCGCAGCTCCAAATTGTCAAGAAGAACGACCTTAGGTAAGTGTGTTGCGCGAGGCCACGGCGTCCGTCACCGGCGGCGTCGGGCGATCGCCCGGGGCAGGCGTGTCCGCGAGCCTCGCGCGCCCGCTTGCCTTTTGCGGGCCGATCCACCAAAAGCCACGACGTTCGCAGAGAGACGCCGACCCGATCCGAGAGGCTCCGATGATCGACTTCGCCCGCGTGCGCCGCATGATGGTGGATCACCAGCTGCGCACCTACGACATCACCGATCTCGGCATCCTGTCGGCCATGAACGAGGTGCCGCGCGAGGCCTTCGCGCCGGACGAGGCGAAGGGGCTCGCCTATTCCGACCAGAGCCTCCCCGTGGCGCACACCGAGGACGGCGGGCGCTGGCTGCTGCCGGCGATGATCTTCGGGCGCCTGCTCCAGAACCTGCAAGTGCGTGCGGGCGAGCGCACGCTCGTCGTGGCGAGCGCCCTCGGCTACGAGGCGGTCGTCATGCAGCGGCTCGGCGCGCGGCCGACGATCCTCGAATCGGACGCCGGCGTCGCCGAGCGCACCCGCGCGCTCCTCGCCGAGCACGGGGCGGGCTCGGTGGAGGTCGTGGTCGGTCCCCTCGACGGCGGCTGCCCGGATGCGGCGCCCTTCGACGTGATCTACGTGAACGGCGCGGTGCAGGTGCGTCCGCAGGCGCTCCTCGAGTGCCTCGCGGAGGAGGGGCGGCTCGGCGTCATCGTCGGCGACGGCAGCCGTACGAGCCGCGCGAGCCTGTTCGTGCGCTCCGGGGACACGTTCGGATCGCGTGCGGTCTTCGACGCCGCCGCGCCGTTGCTGCGGCCGTTCCGCGAGGAACTCGGATTCGTCTTCTGATCGGCGCCGCCGCCCGGCGCCCGCCGAAGTGGTCCATCGGACGCCCGGCGGGCGTGGTTTTGGGGCAACGGGTGTCGACGAAATGGCCGCAGCGTGGCGCTTCGGGATTGCCCGGCTGGGCCTTGCCCGTATTCTGCACCCGTGTTTCGGGAATCCTCCCGCCGATCCGTCGACGCACGGTGATCGGGATCGCCCTCCGGACGCTCATGCGTGAAGCTCGGAGCCTGCGAGGCCGACACTCGGTTCGCGGGCCGGGCCAGTTAGGAAATACATGATGCCCCGCGCCAGATCCGCCCGTTGGAACGCAGCGCTGATCACCGCCGCGCTCGGCGTGTCGTCCGCGCTCTCGATCGTGCCGTCGGGCGGTGCGCTGGCGGAGACCCTCGAATCCGCGCTCGCGCGGGCCTACACCGCGAGCCCGATCATCAACGGCGAGCGGGCGAGCGTGCGCGCGACGGACGAGAACGTGCCCCGCGCGCTCGCCGGCTACCGCCCGCGCATCAGCGCGAGCGCCGATGTCGGCCGCACGTGGAGCGAGCGCGACGTGCGCGGCGTGCGCACCGAATCGGCGCTGACCCCGCGGGGAATCGGGCTCCAGATCGACCAGTCGATCTACAACGGCGGCCGCACCGCGGCCTCGGTGCGCCAGGCCGAGAGCCAGGTCTTCGCCGCGCGCCAGAATCTCGAGGCCTCCGTCCAGGACGTGCTGTTCCAGGCCGTGCAGGCCTACATGAACGTGCTCCGGGACACCGCGATCCTCAACCTGCAGACGAACAACCGCGACGTCCTGAGCGAGCAGCTGCGCCAGACGCAGGACCGATTCGATGTCGGCGAGGTGACGCGCACCGACGTGGCCCAGTCCGAGGCACGCGTCGCCGCGGCGCGCTCGCAGGTGAGCCTCGGCGAGGCGAACCTGCGCTCGAGCATCGCGGTCTATCGCCGCATCGTCGGCGTCGACCCGCGCCAGCTCCAGCCGGGCAGCGTGCCGCAGAACCTCATCCCCGGCACGATCGACGCCGCGGTCCAGACCGCGCTCGCCGAGAACCCGAACATCATCGCCGCGCGCCACGCGCTCGACGCGGCGCAGGCGCAGGTGCGCCTCGTCGAGGGCGAGCTGCTGCCGAGCCTGGGCGTGCAGGGCTCCGTGAGCCACCGCTACAGCTCGAACATCGCCGGAGACCGCTCGACCTCCGCCCAGATCGTCGCGCGCCTCGACGTGCCGCTCTACCAGGGCGGCGAGGTCTCGGCGCGGGTGCGCCAGGCCAAGGAGATCGCGCAGCAGCGGCGATTCGACGTGGAGCTGGTGCGGGACCAGGTCCGCGCCGCGGTGATCGCCGCCTTCGGGCAGTACGAGGCCTCGACGGCGCAGATCGTCGCCGCGCAGGCGCAGGTCTCCGCCGCCGAGACCGCGCTCACCGGCGTGCGCGAGGAGGCCCGCGTCGGCCAGCGCACCACGCTCGACGTGCTCAACGCCCAGCAGGAGCTGCTGAACGCGCGCGTCAACCTGATCACGGCCCAGCGCGACCGCGTGGTCGCCGCCTACTCGGTCGTCCAGGCCATGGGCCGTCTGACGCCGCCGCGGCTCGCGCTGAACGTCCAGCTCTACGACCCCTCGGTGCATTTCGAGCAGGTCGACGGCCTCTGGTACGGGACGCAGACTCCGTCCGGCCAGTAACCCGCGGTGGATGGTGTCGAAAGCCGCTTTGCACCGCATCACCCCCTCGCGTTAAGCTTTCATTGACCATGCCGACCGATGCTCGGCGCGTGGAATCGCGATACGTGAGTGCTTCATGAGCCCGGCCAGCCCCAAGAGCGCCAAGTCCGAAGAGCCGACGATGGAGGACATCCTCGCCTCCATCCGCCGGATCATCGCCGACGACCAGGCGTCCTCCGCGGAGCCGGAGCCGGAGGAGGAGCCCGAGGCGGACGAGCCCGAGGACGACGGCTCGGCCGGCAACTCGCAGTCCGCCGTCGACGACATGTTCGGGGACGATCCGGAGCCGGAGCCCGAGCCGGAGGAAGAGGAGGAGGTGCTCGACCTCGGCACCGTGGCCGAGCCGGTGGCGAAGGCGGCCGCCGAGCCCTCGCCGCTCGACCTCGAGCACGAGGACATCGATTTCCGCACGTCCGACTTCTCGGCCGAGCCGGACTTCGACGCGCTCCCCGAGCCGGAGCCCGAGCCCGCGATGGCGGCCTTCGAGGAGGAAGAGGAGGAGGACGAGCCCGTCTTCGACGAGCCCGCGCCCTTCGTGCCCCCGCCGATGCCCGAGCCGCCGCCGCGCCGGTCCCTCGACCAGGAACGCCTGCTCTCGGAGGCGACGGACGCCGCCGTCGGCGGCTCCTTCAACATGCTCGCCCACGCCGTGCTCTCGAACCAGGGCCGCACGCTGGAGGACCTCGTCAAGGAGATGCTGCGGCCGATGCTCAAGGACTGGCTCGACGACAACCTGCCGAGCATCGTCGAGCGCCTCGTGCGCGCCGAAATCGAGCGCGTATCCCGCGGTCGCTGACCCGCGCGCACGCTCCGCCACCCGTTGACTTGCGCGCCCGCCTCCGGTTTCTAGCCGGGGCCCGCAGGCGCGCACCACGGGCGCGTATTCGTTTCGAGACACGATCGGCCGATCTCATGATGGACAAGACGTTCGACCACGCCGCCGTCGAGGGGCGTATCGCGGCGGTTTGGGAGGACGCGGACGCGTTCCGGGCCGGGCGCCCGGAGCGTGCGGACGCGAAGCCCTACACGATCATGATCCCGCCGCCGAACGTGACGGGCTCGCTCCACATGGGGCACGCGCTCAACAACACGCTCCAGGACCTGCTCTGCCGCTTCGAGCGCATGCGCGGGCGCGACGTGCTCTGGCAGCCGGGCATGGACCACGCCGGCATCGCGACGCAGATGGTCGTCGAGCGCAAGCTCGCCGCGGAGAACCGGACCGACCGCCGCACCATGGGCCGCGAGGCCTTCCTCGAGGAGGTCTGGGCCTGGAAGGAGGAGAGCGGCGGGGCGATCGTCAACCAGCTCAAGCGCCTCGGCGCCTCCTGCGACTGGTCGCGCCAGCGCTTCACCATGGACGAGGGGCTCTCGAAGGCGGTGCTGAAGGTCTTCGTCGACCTCTACCGGCAGGGCCTGCTCTACAAGGACAAGCGCCTCGTCAACTGGGACCCGAAGTTCCAGACCGCGATCTCGGACCTCGAGGTCCAGCAGGTCGAGCAGAAGGGCCACCTCTGGCACTTCCGCTACCCGATCGAGGGGCAGGAAGGGCGCTTCATAACGGTCGCGACCACGCGCCCCGAGACGATGCTCGGCGACACGGCAGTGGCCGTCCATCCGGAGGACGAGCGCTACGCCGACCTCGTCGGCACGTTCGCGATCCTGCCGCTGGTGGGCCGGCGCATCCCCATCGTCGCCGACGAGTATTCCGACCCGGAGAAGGGCTCGGGCGCGGTGAAGATCACGCCGGCGCACGACTTCAACGATTTCGAGGTCGGCAAGCGGCATTCCCTGCCGCTGGTCAACATCTTCGACCGTTCGGCTCGCGTTTCGCTCGAGGAGAACGAGGACTTCCTGCGCGATGCCGCGCCCGAGCCGGAGGCGATGGCGCTCGACGGCCTCGACCGCTTCGAGGCCCGCGAGCGTGTCGTGGCGCTGATGGAGGCGCGCGGGCTCCTCGTCGAGATCGTGGCGAACGTCCACGCCGTGCCGCACGGGGACCGTTCGGGCGTGGTCGTCGAGCCGTATCTCACGGACCAATGGTTCGTGAACGTCGAGCCGCTGGCCGAGCGCGCGCTCGCGGCGGTGAAGGACGGGCGCACGCGCTTCGTGCCGGAAACCTGGGAGAAGACCTACTTCCAATGGCTCGAGAACATCGAGCCATGGTGCGTCTCGCGCCAGCTCTGGTGGGGTCACCAGATTCCGGCGTGGTACGACGAGGAGGGCAACGTCTTCGTCGCCTACGACGAGGCCGAGGCGCTGGCGCAGGCCCGCGAGAAGCACGGCCGCGACGTGGCGCTCGTCCGCGACGAGGACGTGCTCGACACCTGGTTCTCCTCCGCGCTCTGGCCGTTCTCGACGCTCGGCTGGCCGGACGCGACGCCGGAGGTGGCGCGATATTATCCGACGAGCACCCTCGTCACCGGCTTCGACATCATCTTCTTCTGGGTCGCCCGGATGATGATGGCGGGTCTTCACTTCATGGACGAGGTTCCGTTCGACACGGTCTACATCCACGCCCTCGTCCGCGACGAGAAGGGCGCCAAGATGTCGAAGTCGAAGGGCAACGTCATCGACCCGCTCTCGCTCATCGACCAGTACGGCGCCGACGCGCTGCGGTTCACGCTGGCCGCCATGGCGGCGCAGGGGCGCGACATCAAGCTCGCGGTCTCCCGCGTCGAGGGCTACCGCAACTTCTCGACCAAGATCTGGAACGCGGCGCGCTTCGCCGAGATGAACGGCTGCGCGCGCGTCGCCGGCTTCGACCCGAAGGCGGCGACGGAGACGCTCAACCGCTGGGCGCTCTCCGAATGCGCCCGCGCCTTCGCCGACGTCACGGCGGCGATCGAGGCCTACCGCTTCAACGATGCCGCCGCCGCCGCCTACCGCTTCACCTGGAACGTGTTCTGCGACTGGTACCTCGAGCTGGCCAAGCCCGTGCTCCAGGGCGAGGACGAGCCGGCCAAGGACGAGACCCGCGCCACCGCCGCCTTCCTGCTCGACCAGGTCTGCAAGCTGCTGCACCCGTTCATGCCCTTCATCACCGAGGAGCTGTGGGCGGTGAAGGGGGCGGAAGGCCCGGCACGCGACGAGCCGGTGCTCGCGCTCGCCGCCTGGCCGGACCTCGCTGCGCTGCGCGACGAGGCGGCGGAAGCCGAGATCGGCTGGGTGGTCGACCTCGTCTCCGAGATCCGCTCCGCGCGCTCGGAGACCGGCGTTCCCGGCGGCGCGCAGGTGCCGCTCCTGCTGATCGCACCCTCGGCCGAGGTGCGCGCCCGGGCACAGGCGTGGTCGGACATGATCCGCCGCCTCGCGCGCCTGTCCGAGATCGGGACGGCGGACGCCGCGCCGAAGGCGAGCATCCTCCTCGTCGTGCGCGGCGAGAGCGCGGCGCTCCCGCTCGAGGGCATCGTCGACCTCGACGCCGAGCGCGCCCGCCTCGCCAAGGAGGACGGCAAGCTCGCGGGGGAGGAGCGGAAGATCCGCGCCAAGCTCGACAACCCCGCCTTCCTCGCCAACGCGAAAGAGGAGGTGGTCGAGGAGCAGCGCGAGCGGCTCGACGAGACGCTCGCGCGCAAGGCCAAGGTGGCGGAAGCGCTCGCCCGTCTGCAGGGATAGCCCATCCGGATTGCGCATCCGCGCATGGGTGGTGTTAACGGGCATTATACCGGCGCGTGCGAAGCGTAGCCGTCATGCCGGCCTATGCCCTCAGCCCCTTCAGCGGAGAATTCCGCAATCCCGGAACGGAAGCCGCGTTCCGGACCGAGCGCCTGCCGGAGACCGCCCGGCAGGCGCGGCTGTTCCTGATCGCATCGGCCATCGTCAACACGATCTTCCTCGTGTCGGACTGGCGTTTCGCCGGCGACCCGCACTTCTGGGTCGCCGTGCCCGCGCGGCTCGCCACGATCCTCGCCTCTCTCGCGTGCCTCGCCGCGGTGCTGCGGCTCCAGCGCAGCGGGCGGCTCGAGCACGCCATCGTGCTCTGGCAGGTCGTCGTCTCGATCGCCGTCGGGCTCCTCGTGTCGGCGCGCTCCGACCTCGCCCTCTTCGTGGTCGTCGTCCTGCCGACGATGTTCTACCTCGTCGTGCCCAACCATTTCCGCACGGCGCTCGCCACCGGCGCCTTCGCCTCGATCTGCATGCTCGTCGGCTTCTCCGTGCTGGGCGAGGGGCCGCCCGGCGTGAAGACGACCGGGCTCGGCCTCGCCCTGGGCCTGCTCATGCTCAACGTCGCGCTCCTGCTCGTCGTCAACCGATCGAACCGCCTGCGCCGGCTCGAATGGGCGGCGACGCAGCGCGAGCGGCTCGCCAACGGCGAGCTCGCCCACAGCCGCGAGATGTTCGAGCGGATGTTCCGCACGGTGCCGATCCCGCTCCTCGTGTCGGAGCGCGCGAGCGGGCGCGTGCTGGCGCTCAACGACGCCGGACGGTGCTATCTCGGGCACGAGGCGGAGGAGGTGTGGGCGACGCCCGGGCTCTACGCGAACCCGGACGACCGCGCCCGCTTCGTCGCCGCCGTCGCGACGCAGGGCCGCGTCGAGGGATTCGAGGCGCGCCTGTGCCGGCCCGACGGCGAGGTCCGCGACGTGCTGCTCGCGGCGTCCGCCATCGACATCGACGGGCGCGAGGCGCTGCTCGCCGCCGTCGTCGACATCACCGAGCGCAAGCTCGCAGAGGGCCGCGTCTGGCGCGCGGCCAACCACGACGCGCTCACGGGCCTGCCGAACCGCGCGCAGTTCCAGGCCCGGCTCGAGGCCATCGCCGCGCGGGCCGCCTCGCGCAGCGGGCGCGCCGGCGAGGCGGGGGCGGCGCTCCTCCTCCTCGACCTCGACGGGCTCAAGGAGGTCAACGACACGCTCGGCCACGATGCCGGCGATGCGCTCCTCGTCGAGGTCGCCCGGCGGCTGAGCGCGGAGGTCGAGGCGGACGACGTCGTCGCGCGGCTCGGCGGCGACGAGTTCGCCGTCGTCCTCGCCCGCGCCGACCGAACGCTGGCCGAGGCCACGGCCGCGCGCTTCCTCGGCGCGATGCGCGCGCCGGTGCTCTTCCGGGACCGCGTCCTCGTGGGGCGCATCAGCATCGGCCTCGCGCTGTGCCCCGAGCACGACACGGCGCCCGGCGAGCTCGTCAAGGACGCCGATCTCGCGCTCTATGCGGCCAAGCAGGCGGGCCGCAACCGGCTGGTCGTCTACGAGCCGCGGCTGCGCGACGGCTTCGAACGGCGCGTGACGCTGCTGCGCGAGGTCGGCGAGGCGCTCGGGGCGGACGCGATCGAGCCACACTACCAGCCGAAGGTGAGCCTCGAGACCGGCCGCATCACCGGCTTCGAGGCGCTCGCGCGCTGGCGGCGGGCGGACGGCAGCGTCGTCACGCCCTACGGCTTCGCGGCCGCGTTCGAGGACCCGGAGCTCGCCATCGCCATCGGCGAGCGCATGCGTGCGCGCATCGCGGCCGACCTGCGCGGGTGGATGGACGCGGGGCTCGCCTGCGGGCGGATCGCGGTCAACTTCGCCCCCGCCGAGTTCCGCCGGCCCGACCTCGCGCCGCGCGTCCTCGCCCAGCTCGCGCGCGCCGGCGTCCCGTCGGAGCGGATCGACGTCGAGGTGACGGAGAGCGTGTTCCTGGGGCTGGGCGGCGAGGCCGTCGAGGCGACGCTGCGGGCCTTCCAGGAGGCGGGGATGCGCATCGCGCTGGACGATTTCGGGACCGGCTTCGCCTCGCTGACCCACCTCAAGCGCTTTCCCGTCGACGACATCAAGATCGACCGCAGCTTCGTGCGCGACCTGATCGAGGATCCGGACGACGCGGCGATCGCGTCCGCCGTGATCGAGCTCGGCCGCGCGCTCGAGATCGCCGTCACCGCGGAGGGGGTGGAGACGCATGCGCAGGCGGCGTTCCTCGCCGCGCGCGGCTGCGCCCAGGCCCAGGGCTGGCTCTTCGGCCGGCCGATGCCGGCGGCCGCGGTGCCCGACTTCCTGCGGGAACGGGCGCGCGCGGCGGCCTGAGCTAGGCGGGCCGCCGGCGCATCTGCAGCCGGATCAGCCCCATCAGCACGCCGTCGAGGGCGGTGACGCCGGCGAGCACCCACAGGAGCACCGTCGCGCCCGCCGCCTCGAGCAGCCATGCGGCGGCCAGCGGCGCCAGCGCCGCGACGAGGAGCTGGGGGAGGGCGAGGCGGCCCATCAGCGCCGCGTAGCCGTGCGGGCCGAACAGCGCGAGCGGCAGCGTGCCCTTGACGATCGAGCGGATGCCGATCCCCGCGCCGTAGAACACGAGCGCGACAGGCAGGATCGCCCAGCCGAGCGCGAGCATCGCCACGCCCGCGAAGGTGAGGGCGGCGGACGCGCCCGCGGTCCAGATCGGGTGATGGCGCCGGCCGAGCCACGCCTCGAGCACGCGCGCGGCCACCTGCGAGGGGCCGACGATGGCGGCGAGGCCGACGGCGGCGGCGAGCGCGAGGTCGCGGGCCTGGAGGAGCGTGATGAGGTGGACCGACAGCACCGCGGTGGCGAGCCCGCTCACCGTCAGCGCCGCCGAGAGCGTGAGCCGCAGGAGCCGGTCGCCGCCGAGGGAAGAGGCCGAGGCGGCCGCCGGAGCGGCGGTCTCGGCAGCGTGCGCGGAGAGCGTCGGGGTCGCGACCGGCGCCGGCCCGGGCCGGCGCGGCAGGAGCGCCAGGTAGAGCGGCGCGACCACGACGACGTGGATCGCGGCATAGGCGAAGCAGGCGCCGCGCCAGCCGAGCGTCTCCACCAGGTAGGCCGAGAGCGGCCATCCCACGGTCGAGGCGAAGCCGCCGAAGAGCGTGAGCGCGGTGATCGCCGAGCGCGCCGTCGATCCGTAGAGGCGCCCGAGCGTGGCGAAGGCGGCGTCGTAGAGGCCCGCCCCCATGCCGAGCCCGATCACCAGCCAGGCGGCGAGGTAGAGCGCCTGCGTCGTCGCGAGCCCGAGCAGGGCGAGCCCCGCCGCCATCACCAGCGCCGAGCCCGCGAGAACCGGCCGCCCGCCGGTCGCTTCGACCGCGCGCCCCACCCGCGGCGAGACGAGGCTCGCCGCGACGAGGCCGAGGGTCAGCCCTCCGACGACGAAGGTCTTCGGCCAGCCCGTCTCGCCCGCGATCACCGGCGCGAGCACGGCGAGGAGGTAGAAGGTCGAGCCCCAGGCGAGGATCTGGGTGATGCCCAGCACCGTGATGACCATCGCGCGCGACGGCCCCGTCGGTGCGGCCGCCGCTTCGGCCGCCGCTCGGGGATCGGCTCCCGCGGCGGCGGGGCTCGCCTGGGGAGGGCTCACGCGGCGGCTCCGCAGCAGCCGCCGGCGGTCGCCGGCGCGGGGGTCGAGGACGGCACGAAGGCCGCGACCGGCGTCGCCGGCTGCTCGCCGCCGCAGCAGCCGCGGGCGCCCTCCGGGGCCGGAGCGCAGCAGGCGTCGGTGCCGTCGGCGAGATCCGTGGTGCACACGCCGGTCTTCGGCAGCGTGAGCTCCACCCGGTCCGCCTCCTCGCGCGCACCCGCGAGGGCGGCGACGACGGAGCGGACCTGCTCGTAGCCGGTCATCATCAGGAAGGTCGGCGCGCGGCCGTAGCTCTTGGCACCCACGACGTAGAAGCCGGGCTCGGGGTGGGCGAGCGCCGCGTGCCCGTGCGGCGAGACGCTGCCGCAGGCGTGGACGTTGGGGTCGATGTCGCCCGCGAGCGCCCGCGCGCACTCGAGCCAGGGGTCGACGTCGACGCGCAGCTCGCGCAGGAAGCCGAGCTCCGGCCGCTGCCCGGTGAGCGCGACGATCCGGTCGAACGGACCGATCGTGCGCCCAGCCTCGTCCGACAGGAGAAGCGCGCCGTCGGCGTCCTCGCGAAGGGCCGCCGCGAGGAAGCCCGTCTCCAGCCGCACCCGGCCCTGCGAGACGAGCGCCCGGAGCCGCGCACCGAGCGCGCCGCGGGCGGGAAGCTCGTCGCCGGCGCCGCCCCCGAAGGCGCGGATCGGTCGTGCGCCGCGGATCGCCCAGGCGACCGCGCCGGCGCCGGTCTCCGCCGCGAGGGCGGCGAGCTCGAGGACGGCGTTCGCGGCGGAGTGCCCGGCGCCGACGACGAGGGTCCGGGCGCCCGCATAGTGCGTGCGGTCGCGGCCGAGCGGGTCGGGAATGCGGTAGGCGATGCGGGCCGCCGCCTCGGCCTCGCCGAGCGCCGGCACGCCCGCGCCGCCGAGCGGGTTCGGCGTGCTCCAGGTGCCCGTCGCGTCGACGACGGCGCGCGCGGCGAGCCGGGTCCGGCGGCCGTCGGCATGGGCGACGTCGACCCGGAAGGGCGCCTCGGCACGCCGTGCGCTCTTCACCTTGTCCATGCCCGCGCGGGTCACGGCGAGGACGCGCGCCCCGGTCTCGATCCGGCCGTGAGCGGCGAGCGCGTCCGCGAGCGGCGCGAGGTAGCGGTCGGCGAGCTCGGCACCGGTCGGCAGCGCGTCCGGATCGGGCGCCGTCCAGCCGGTGGGGGCGAGGAGCCGGCGTGCGGCATCGTCGATGTCGTAGCGCCAGGGCGAGAACAGGCGCACGTGGCCCCAGTCGCGCACGTGCGCACCGACGGCGGCCCCCGCCTCGATCACGACGAACGGCAGGCCGCGCGCCGCACAGTGCGCGGCGGCGGCGAGGCCGACGGGGCCGGCGCCGAGGATGGCGACCGGGAGCTCGGCCGGGCCGGTAGATGCGTTCATGATGCCCTCCTTCGATGTCCATAGTTCCAGAAACTTGGAAATAGCGGAGCGCGAAAAAGCGCTAGACGGCTTCCTCGCGCGCGCTCCGTCGGGACGTCGGACCGCAGCCGCTCTCCGCACAGCATTCCTCGGAGAGGAAGGCGACGAGCCGTAAGCGGTGTTCTCAGGCCGCGTCTGCAAGGGTGCGGCGGGCG